>NZ_SMAM01000001.1 GCF_004346205.1 Bibersteinia trehalosi
TCCCACCTGACTCCATACCGAACTCAGAAGTGAAACGCAGTAACGCCGATGGTAGTGTGGGGTTTCCCCATGTGAGAGTAGGGCAACATCAGGGTTTAATTTAAGGAACCCCAAGTCGCAAGGCTTGGGGTTTTTGCTTATGGATGTTTTGAGTTTATCCGAAATGTTTTATTGTATCTGCTACGTATTCGCTACACCTTTGCAGATTTTTAGAAGAAACAAACCGCTTGTTTAATAATGTTCCATTTGGGCGTACGATGTATTCCCCTACAAATGAGCAATTCTAGCCGGAGTGTAAAAATTCCAAGTGTAGGGATGCGATGCGTCCGCAAAATCTTAGCCTACAGTTTGTATTCAAGAAGAGAATACAAGCAGTTTTTTTATGCCTGAAATTTGCAAAAGTTGGTTTTTATGCAAGTGAATAAATAATAATCAGCAAATAGGATAATCCTATTATTCTACTTGCTACACAACTAGAATAAATCAATGCCTATCAAAATATAACAGAAATATAGGAGAATGAGAGTTATGGAGCTTGTTGTTATTTATGCTGCTGCAAATCGTGGTAAAACTACGATGTTAGAAAATGTTATTCATTTTCTTCAGCCTGAACTTATTTTGGACGAATGTCGTTCTGTTGTTATTTCTGTTAATGGCGTTCAGATAGGAATTGCTTTAGATGGTGATGATGAACAAACAGTAAGCAATAATTTAGAGGCATTTAGAAAAGCGAAATGTGATCTTATTGTTACGCCATCTCATGTAAGGGATAAAACGGTTGATGTGGTTAAAGAATTTGCGCAGCAATATAAAATAGCACCTATTTGGATTAAAAAATCAGAGTTATCAGAATATCTTAAAGATTATTATGATGAATTGAATAAATGTGAGGCTAAATGCCTTGTTGATTATCTAAAACGTAATTTTATTTAGGAGCTTATTATGAAGAAATTAATTTTTTCTTTTCAATGTTCTTTTTTTTAAATCCTGCTGTATTTGCTAATGTAGATACACCTTATCCACCTGAGTTGATGAAGTTTTTGGGCTGTGGTAGAGAGAATAGTTTGCAGGCTTCAGAAGCAATGGCTATTTTAGCAGAGTATAGGAAAACCCTTAACCCATTTCCCGAGCCTTCTTCCCGTAAGGGGAGTAGCAATAAACCCGAAGTTATCGCATATCGCCAAGAGGCTGAGCGAATAAGAGAAATGTTCCAAAAGAAAGAAGAGGAATATTGTGCGGCTAAAAATCCTATTTCTAGTTATGAAGATATTGTAAAGCTGCCTATTTCTGATTTTGCTATCATATTACAAAAGAATTATTTTTATGGGAATCAATTTGCTTTTAATTCAATGGAAGCAATTTTAGATTGCTGAATTTGGAAATGGGTTTATATATTCATTTCCTATATATCGAGTAGCAGATGTTAGTTTGGAGGATGCCGCAGAATGTCCCTATATAAACTATGAACAATTACAGGAAAATTTAGTTAAACAATATGGCAAACGAAATCTAGATCAAGTTAATGCTGTAATTAAGCAGGTAAAATCCCGTTGTGCATCTATGCTGCAAGTGAAAACAGGCGATTTAATTGAAACATATGTCAAACAGTTAAAAAGATAATTTTGTAGAAGCCAAATTTTAACTTTTGTAATTTATCTTTCTGAACAGCAAAAGCTTTACTTTGCTAGGAAAAAGGAGCATTCAGGAATTTAAAAGGGTTACAAATAAAGATTACGCAACTCTTGCTTTTTTCCTCCCTTGTTTATAAGCTAGTAGCTCTAAGCACTTTTGCTTAGTCTTTATACAAGAGGGTACTAAAATGTATTTTGAAATTTACAAAGATGTACGAGGCGAATTTCGTTGGCGCTTAAAAGCGGGTAATCATCAAGTGATCGCAACTGGTGGTGAAGGATATTCAAGTAAGCAGTCTTGTCAAAAAGGCATTGAGGCTGTGAAGAAAGTGACAACTGAAACAGAAGTTAAAGATTTATCACTATAAAAAGTAAGGCTAGATTATCTGATCTACCCCCAAAAAGTTAGACTCATTTAATTCAAGGACTGAGTTCTGTACGCCACAGGACTTAGTCCTTTTAGTTTCACTTGAATACGCTCATTATTGTAGTAGTGAATGTAATCGTGAATAGTTTGCTTAAGTTCAGCCAGCGTTTCAAACCGCTTGTCAAAGTAACATTCCGTTTTCAGCCGTCCGAAAAAACTCTCCATTGCCCCATTATCCAAACAATTTCCCTTTCTTGACATACTTTGAATTATGCCATTCTGTTTGCAAATTGCTTGAAAACCCGGCATCTGATACTGCCAGCCTTGAGCGGAATGTAACATCGGTTTTTCGCCGTTCAGCCTTGCTATTGCTTGATTTATCATTCGAGTAATCTGTTCAAAATTAGGGCTTTCTGCTAAATCATAGGCGATAATTTCACCATTAAATAAATCTTTGCTCGGCGATAAATAGAGCTTACCTTCTGCACATTTGAACTCAGTCACATCTGTCACCTATTTCTCATTTGGCTGAGCCGCAAAGAAATGTTGTTTTAAGAGATTAGCCGTAATTTTGCCGACTTCGCCTTGATATGAACGGTATTTTCTGCGCTTGCATTTCCCTTTTAATCTCAATTTTTGCATTATCGCTTGGACTTTTTTGTGATTGATTGTCCAGATTTTTTTCAATAAAAAAGTGATACGACGATAGCCAAAATTTCCAAAGGAAATTGCATTCGTAAGGCTTTTACGAGACCTGCTTTTTCCGCATTTTTGCTTGGTTGAGTTCCTGCAACTTTTTTAGGACAGCAACCTCCGCTTCTAACTCTAAAATACGATAACGCAAGCGTTCTTCTTCGGTTTTAGGCGGCGGAGGCATTTTGGGGTATTTTGGTTTCATTGGCGGACGCCCTTTGAGTTTAGGTAACAGCGCGTTTATACCTTGTTTATCAAAGACTTGCAACCATTGGCTAATACTCCCCGAGTTGGCGATACCAAAATAAAGACAGGCAGATTCTGCAGAAAATTGCCCATTTTTGACCGCTTGTATCACGGATAATTTGAATTCAGGTGAGTAAACCTGTTTAGTTTGACAAACAGCTAACCCATTGATGCCATTATGATTATATTGCTGAATCCAATGTCGTAATGTCGTATCTGTAAGCTGAAAATATTGACGAGCCAGTGACCGATTTTTACCATTTTGAAGATAAAACTCGATGACTTGTTGTTTGAAAGATTGGTTGTATTTAGTCATAAAAAATCTGCACCTTAATCTGTTGGTTTTTTAGTCCAACTTTTGGGGGGCAGATCAATTATCCTCTAGCCTTTTAAATTATTTATTCGGTACTTGTTCTAACAATTTTGTTAGCAATTCCCAGTAAATTTGCACAGCTGGAATATGCACTTTTTCGTCTGGCGAGTGGGCGTTTCTGATAGTTGGTCCAATAGAAACCACATCTAAATCAGGGTAAACTTTTTTAATCAATCCACATTCTAGCCCTGCGTGAATGACTTTAATTTTAGATTCATAGCCCAGTACTTCATCGTAGATTTTTTTCGTGAGCGGGGTAATGGCTGAGTTTGGATCGGGTTCCCAACCAGGATAGTTGCCAGAGAATGTGGCTTTTGCCCCGACAAGTTCGGCAAGTGAGGTTAATTTTCCACGCACATCTGCTTTGCCACTTTCCACTAATGAGCGAATTAAGATATTTGCTTGTACGCAGTCGGCTTTTGTTTCTAAAATCCCGATGCTCAATGATGTTTCTACTACATTTTTTACCACATCACTATTACGAATAATGCCGTTTGGTAACACGTTTAAGAAGCGGATCACATTTTGGCTGGTGGCTTGATCAAAAATTTGAGTTGGGGTTTCGCATTCATTTAGTTCAAATTGCATATTTGGTTCGGCATATTGCAATTCTGTTTTTAATTCTTGGCTAATTCGCTCAATACAAGCGGTGAGTTTTGCCTGATTTTCTGCAAAATAACTTAGCGTTACGCTTGCTTCTCTTGGAATCGCATTGCGAACTGTGCCTCCTCTGATATGAGTAATTTGGAACGGCACTTCGGCATTTAATGCGGCTAGAAAACGTGCTAAGAGTTTGATTGCATTTACACGGCTAGTATGAATATCACAGCCAGAATGTCCGCCATTTAAACCTTTGAGATTAATTTGTAGTGTGCGATCAAAAGAGTTTGCTTGAAGTTGAACGGGCAGCTGTAGATCGGCATCTTCTCCCCCTGCACAGCCGATATAGATTTCACCATTATCTTCGGTATCGGTGTTGATCAACATTTCTGCTTTCAACCAATTTGGTTTCAAGGCAAGAACGCCTTCCATTCCTGCTTCTTCGGTCATAGTAAGCAATGCTTCAATTTCTGGATGGGCTAAATCATCACTATCTAATACCGCAAGGCAAGATGCTAGTCCGATGCCATTATCAGCCCCAAGAGTTGTGCCTTTTGCTTTCACCCATTCGCCGTCAATATAAGGCTTAATCGGATCTTTGGTGAAATCGTGAATTGTGCCCTCATTGGCTTGTGGTACCATATCTAAATGAGCTTGCAGTGCAACAGTTTTGCGATTTTCCATGCCTTTTGTTGCCGGTTTGCGAATTAAAATATTACCGGCGTTATCTCTTTCAGCAAAAAGACCTTTGCCTTTTGCCCAATCAAGAATAAATTCAGCCAATTGCTGTTCATGGTAAGAGGGGTGAGGGATCGCGCAAATTTGATCAAACCATTTCCAAAGCAGGTGAGGTTGTAGTGTTTGAATTTCTGACATTGTTTTTTTCCTTATGAGTAGCGAGCGGTTAAATTGGCAGAAAAATCTGCAAAATCGACCGCTTGTATGAAAAATTAAGGGGTAAATCATAGCACGAAAGCCATTTTTAGGTTATCATTCGGCAATTTTTTTATTCAGCAATTTTATTACTCTTTTAGGTGAATGTTATGAGCGAAAAATATACAAATGAAAAATATGTGGTAACGTGGGATATGTTCCATATGCATGCCCGTAAATTAGCGGAGCGTTTGTTACCAGCAACACAATGGAAAGGCATTATTGCAGTTAGCCGTGGTGGTTTATTCCCTGCTGCAGTATTGGCTCGTGAATTAAGCATTCGCCATGTAGAAACAGTTTGTATTGCTAGTTACGATCACGATAATCAAGGTGAGCTGAATGTGTTACACGCTAGTCAGCCAGCTAATGGCGGTGAAGGCTTTATTGTCGTGGATGATTTAGTGGATACAGGGAATACGGCTCGTGCAATTCGTGAAATGTACCCAAATGCAAAATTTGTTACTGTATTTGCTAAGCCATTAGGTGCTGACTTGGTTGATGATTATGTCGTGGATATTCCACAAGAAACGTGGATTGAACAGCCTTGGGATTTAGGCATCACTTTTGTGCCACCATTAGCGAAACAGTAATTTTTGAAGGACACAATGGTGTCCTTTCTTCATTGTAGGGGCGTATGCCATACGCCCTATGTGTAAACGGACGTATAATATACGTTCCTACGATATTGTTATTATGAATTTAGGTAATCTTTATATTATTTCTGCACCAAGTGGTGCCGGAAAATCTTCTTTAATCAATGCATTGCTTGCGGATTTACCGCGTAGTGAAGTACAACTTTCTATTTCACATACCACGCGCAATCCTCGTCCTGGTGAAGAGAATGGCGTACATTATTACTTTACCGATCACGCAGAATTTAAAGCGTTAATTGAAAAAGGGCATTTTTTAGAATGGGCGGAAGTATTTGGTAATTATTACGGTACCTCACTCCCGATGATTGAGCGTAGTTTGGAACAAGGGATTGATGTTTTTCTTGATATTGATTGGCAAGGTGCGCGCCAAATTCGCGAAAAGTTGCCCAATGTAAAAACCATTTTTATTTTACCGCCAAGCCGAGCAGAATTAGAAAAGCGGCTTATCGGGCGCGGACAGGATTCTATAGAAATCATCGCAGCTAGAATGGAAAAAGCAGTATCAGAAATGAGTCACTATAATGAATTTGATTATGTGATTATTAATGATAATTTTAAAAGCGCATTAAGCGAATTGAAATGTATTTTAGCTGCGGAACGGTTAAAGCAAACTAGTCAGGCTATACGCCATAAGGTGTTGATTGAGCAATTATTAGCAGATTAACAAGCGGTCGTAAGTTGGCAATTTTTTGCAAAATGAACGTTCGTTCATTTTTCGCTAGTCTAACGGAGCGTATTTGGCTAAAATACGCGCCATCGTTTTTTATAAGGATATTTTAAAATGCAATTATCTAAATCGCTTTCTGCTATTGCTTTAGCTGTTGCGCTTGCCGCTTGTAGTTCTGGAAAAATGACACAAGATGGAACTCTTGAACATGCGCAGGCAACTTATCAGCAGTATGAAGATATTACACGACAATATCATGTTACAGAGCAGTGGTGGCTAGGCTATAACGATCAGCAACTTAATCGTTTAATTGAACGCGCATTAGCCAATAATATTGATTTGGCTAAAGCTGCAATCGCAGTAAACCGAGCTTACTATAATGCCAATTTAGTTGGTGCAGATTTAGTTCCAACTTTTAGTGGTTCTGCATCTTCTTCGGTTTCTAAAGGTGTTGGTTCAGCAAGCCATAATGTTAATTCAACAGGCGCGTCAAACATCGGTAATAATCTTGGATTTAATTTAAGTTATACTATTGATCTCTGGGGGCGTTTAAAAGATGCGGCGAGTGCAGCTGAATGGGAGCATAAAGCGACTCAGGAAGACTTGCAGGCTGCACGCTTATCTATAATCAATGGTGTAATCAGTAGCTACTATAATTTGGCGTACTATAAAGATGCCATCAATGTGACTCAGCAGACGATCAAAAACTACGAGCAGATCAGCAAAATTATGAATAATAAATTGAATGCTGGCGCAATTGATAGTTTAAGTGTTGATCAAGCTACTCAAGCTACTCTAGGTGCAAGAAGCACGCTTATTAGCTTACAGACAGCACAAAAGGCGACCGAACAAACGTTACGGAATTTGTTGAATGTAAAACCCAATGAACCACTGAATGTGCGCTACCCAAGTATCCTAGGCGTGAAATTACAGGGGGTAAATACAAATGTGCCAGTCTCTGCGATCGCGAATCGTCCCGATGTTATTGCTGCATTGCAACGATTGCAAGGTTCGTTTAAAAGCTTAAGAGCCATGGAAAATAGCTGGTTTCCAACGATTACCCTTGGTGGTAGTTTAACTAGTGCAGCGCGTAATATTGGCAACATCGGTGAAAATCCATTAGCGGGAGGAAGCATTTCATTTAGCCTACCGTTTTTAGATTGGAACCGTGTGCAAAATAATATTCATCTTTCGGAAGAAAGCTATAAGCTTGTGAAACTTAACTATGAGCAAACTATCACATCAGCCCTAAATGAGATAGACAACTACTATTACGCTTACCAACAATCTCGTCACGGTTATAGTAACTTGCAGAAAAAATATGAGTATGACAAGAAAATCACTGGCTACTATAAAAACCGTTATGACCAAGGTGTATCAGAATTCCGTGAATGGGTAAATGCGATTAATACTGAACGCTCTTCACTGCTTTCATTATTAGATGCGAAATACAGTATTCTAAGAAATGAAAATGCAGTATATCAAGCGATGGCAGGTAAATACCGCCGTTAATTTCTGTTAAATCAAGCGGTGCGATTTTCCCGATTTTTTGCAAAAATTTGGTAAAATCGCACCGCTTGTTATTTTTATTTTTTGATTTTTATTATGAAATTTATCATTAAACTTTTCCCTGAAATTATGATTAAAAGCGATTCGGTGAAGAAACGCTTTATTAAAATTCTTACCTCGAATATCCGCAATGTGTTGCTGCGTGAAACTGAAGAGATTTCAGTCGTTCGTTTTTGGGATTGCATTGAAGTGCGTGCAAAAAATCCTGACGAAGCACCGCTTGTGTTGGATCTGCTGAAACGTACACCGGGTATTCACCATATTTTAGAAGTGGAAGAAACGCCATTTACGGATTTGCATGATATTTTTGAGCAAACTTATGCAGCAGTGAAAGATGAGATTGCAGGCAAAACATTTAGCGTGCGTGCTAAACGTAAGGGGAAACATGAGTTTCGCTCCCTTGATATTGAACGCTATGTAGGCGGTGGTTTAAATCAACGAGTGGAAAGTGCCAGCGTTCGTTTGAAAAATCCTGATGTAACCGTTCGGATTGAAATTGATCATGACAAAATGTTGCTGATTAAAGCTCGCCACGAAGGGCTAGGCGGTTATCCAATCGGCACACAAGAAGATGTGCTTTCACTGATTTCTGGCGGTTTTGATTCAGGCGTATCAAGTTATATGCTGATTCGTCGTGGTTCTCGCACCCACTACTGTTTCTTTAATTTAGGCGGTGCAGCACACGAAATTGGTGTGAAACAGATGGCATATCATATCTGGCAGCGTTATAGCTCATCACACAAAGTCCGTTTTGTGGCGATCAATTTTGAAGGCGTGGTCGGAGAAATTTTAGAGAAAGTGGATAACGGGCAAATGGGCGTAGTGCTAAAACGAATGATGGTGCGTGCTGCCAGCAAAGTTGCCGAACGTTTTGATATTCAAGCGATTGTAACAGGTGAAGCACTCGGACAAGTTTCCAGCCAAACGCTTACGAATTTACGCTTAATTGATAAAGCAGCGGATGCCTTAGTGTTGCGTCCATTAATTACCCACGATAAAGAGCAAATTATCAACATTGCCAAAGAAATTGGGACGGACGATATTGCCAAATCTATGCCAGAATTTTGTGGCGTGATTTCTAAAAATCCAACGGTAAAAGCGGTAGAAAGCAAAATTTTGCAAGAAGAAAGTCATTTTGATTTTACGATTTTGGATCAAGCGGTACAAAATGCCCAATATCTTGATATTCGTGATATTGCTCAACAAACCGAGCAAGAAGTCATTTCAGTAGATACCACCTCAGAAATTGGCGAAAACGATGTGATTTTGGATATTCGTAGCCCCGAAGAGACCGATGAAAATCCATTTGAATTAAACGGTGTGAATGTGCAAATAATGCCGTTCTACAAACTCTCAAATAATTTCGGTTCGTTAGATCAAAGCAAAAATTATTTGCTTTATTGCCAACGAGGGGTAATGAGTAAATTACAAGCCTTGTATTTAAAAGAGCAAGGTTTTGCGAATGTGAAGGTGTTTCGTCAATAATTGAGAGCAATATGTTTTAGCAATGGAATGCTAGTTTGAACAGATAAAAAAATGCAGACATAAGTCTGCATTTTTTGTTAGCTTGATTAGAATAATTTTCTTGCGGTTTCGAAAATTTCTTTTTTGAAAGGACGGCGCATATTATTAATTGCATCAATAATATCGTGATGAACCAATTGTTCTTTTTGGATCCCCACACAGCGACCTTTATGTCCTTGCATTAAGAGTTCTACAGCGTAAACCCCCATGCGAGAAGCTAAAATGCGGTCAAATGCACAAGGTGCTCCGCCACGTTGGATATGTCCTAACACTGTTGCACGGGTCTCGTGTCCAAAACGTGCTTCAATTTCTTTTGCCAGTGCGTGTACATCGGTCATTAATTCTGTGATCGCAATAATGGCATGGCGTTTGCCTTTTTGGAATCCTTCATCAATATGGCGCATGAGTGATTCTTTATCTAAGCCATTTTCAGGCACAATGATGTATTCACAGCCACCAGCTAATGCCGCGCTAATAGTGAGATCGCCACAGTGACGCCCCATAATTTCTACAATTGAAATGCGTTGGTGTGAAGTTGAAGTATCACGTAAACGGTCAATGGCATCTAGCGCAGTCTCTAGTGCAGTTTGGTAACCAATGGTGTAATCGGTACCTGCTACATCGTTATCAATTGTTCCTGGTAAACCGATACAGGCAATACCATGTTCTTCAGTGAGTAATTTCGCTCCCATATAAGAACCATCACCACCGATAACGACTAAAGCATCAATGCCATGTGATTTCAAATTTGCTACACACTGTTTGCGTACTTCTGGATCGCGGAACTGTGGGAAACGCGCGGAGCCCAAGAATGTTCCTCCGCGGTTGATAATTTCTGATACAGAACGGCGTTCAAGAGGGATAATTTTATTGTGAAATAAGCCAAAATAGCCATCTTGTACACCACATACATCTAAGCCTTCGCTTAATGCAGCACGAACCACACCGCGGATCGCGGCATTCATACCTGGCGCATCACCACCACTGGTTAGCACAGCAATTTTTTTAATCATAAATTTACCTATTAATTTTAAAGTTTAAAATAAATCGAAAACGGTGCGAAGATTAACGCATAAGTGTTTTTTGTTCTAGCAAAAAATGTGGTAAATCACGCTTTTTTTGATCTGTTTTCATGTTTGAAATCATAAGGCGAGCGGTAGCGATACTGAAAACCAAGCGTATAACAAATTTTATCTGCAAGGATAATGCGCTCAAGCGGGTCTTTTTCTGGTAAAAAATGCAAAGTAGGTAGCTGAAGTTGCTGAGCCATATCGCAGTAATACGCTTGTCGGGTTGGATGCTCTGGCGCACAAAGATGAAAAATTCTCGCCCCGTTCGGCTTTTCTAGTAATAGGGTAATCGCTTGAATGGCATCCTCTAAATGCACTAAATTCACCGGCTGATTTGCCCCGCTCAACTGCTGTTTGCCTGCCAAATAGTAAACAGGGTGGCGTTGTTTTCCGACTAATCCAGCCAAACGTAAAATATCACAATGTATCGGTTGTGAAAGTAGCCACTGTTCTAAATCAGCTAATAATGAAGGTGCTATTGGCGTATTTTCATCAAATTGCCCTGTTTGCATCGGTAACACAGAAGTAGAACTAATAAAAATTAAATGCGCTAGCCCGTGCTGTTGTGCTTTTCTCACTAAACGTTGAATACCTTCTCGATATTTTTCGGGCGTGGTGGTATTCGGCGGTAAAGTGATAATCATCGCTTCACTTTGCAATACCGCATAGAGTTCATCACTGATAGCAAATTGGTTAAGATCGAAAGAATAATTTTCAATCGAGCAATGTTCAACTTTGCGTTTTGTGCCTTTAACTTGCCAGCCCTGTTGTTGTAGATGTTCAGCAAGGGGTAAGCCAAGCCAGCCTAACCCCCAAATTGAAACGTTTTTTATACTTCGCATAAGATAGCCAAAGCCGTATTTAGTGCGGTGATCAAATGCTCAACATCCTCTGCCGTATTATAGTGAGCTAAAGAAACGCGTAATGTGCCACTTTTGTTGAGATAACGTAAATAGGGCTTTGCACAATGCTCACCTACACGAATGGCGACTTTTTGTTCATTTAACAGCGCGGCAATATCGGCATGGTGTTGCCCTTTAATCTGAAAACTGAAGGTTGTGCGTTTCGGATTATCCCCTAAAATTTGCAAATTTTCGATGCTATTTAACCGCTTGTAGAGCTGTTCGCCAAGTTGATAGAGCCTATGATTGAGCGATCTAAAATCCCAGTTTTCCAACCATTTCAATACCTCGCCAAAGCCAATAATGCCAGCAATGTTGGGAGTGCCTGCTTCTAAACGATAGGGTAGTTCTGCAAGGCTTAAATGGCTTTCACTGATATCTTGCAACATTTTTCCACCGAAAAAGAGTGGGCGAAGCTCATTTAAACTTTCTTTTTTACCCATCAATACTCCAACCCCTGTTGGGCCATAGATTTTATGTGCTGAGAAAGCGTAAAAATCCGCATCAAGCTGTTGCACATCGACTTGTTCCGTACAAACTGCTTGAGCGAGATCCAAGACTATTTTGGCTGAACTATACTGCCGAATGATTGGGATCAATGTTTCGGCAGGCTGGCGAATACCGGTTACATTTGAAACCAAATTAAACGCTACAATTTTTGTACGCTCAGAAAGTGCCTGACGTAGTGTCTGTGGCGCGATCTGATATTGCTCATCTAACGGCAGCACAATTAATTTTGCTCCTGTTTGCAGGGCAAGCTGTTGCCACGGAATAAAATTGGCGTGATGTTCGGCAACAGAAATAATAATTTCATCGTTCGTATTGAGTTGAGATGCCAAACCTTGTGCCACTAAATTTAGCGAATGGGTTGTGCCACTTGTCCAAATCACGCAACGAGGATCAGCAAGCTGAAAGCGTGCAGCGACTAATTGGCGAGCTTGCTCAAAAGCCTGTGTTTGTGGCAAATCGTACTGGCTACGATGCACCGAGCCTGCTGAACGATAAAACTCGCCAGTGCTATCAATCAATACTTGTGGCTTGAGCGTAGTTGCCGCAGAATCAAGATAAGTCCACTCTTGGTGTTCTGTAAAAAAGGGAAAATGTTGGCGAAATTGTTGGATCATCGTTGTTGTGCCTTACGATAGAGTTTATTACACGGAATACCATCGTTATTACCATCGAGCTCTTGCCAGCCACATTGCCGAAAATGGAGAAGTGCGGTGGTGTAATCATTAAACTGTGAGCAGCTTTTTTTTACATGACAATTTACGTTATTGATGACAATCGGTGCAGTTTGGCGATTGTTCGGCAAAATTTGACCGCTTGATTTCTGGTTAGCCCGCCATTCGATAGGCTCGATCGGATGTTTATCTTGCCAAAGCCCTAAACGTTTTTGCTGTGCAGTCTGTTGGGCATAACGGTATTCGTCTCTGGTCTGGCGATATGCCCACGCCATTCCTTGTTCGACAAGTGCAAGGTTGATATTTCGCTTGCCGTCCCATACCACTGCAAGTAAACGGTTATAGCGATCATAGCCTGAAATTTGCAAACGAACTTGCTTTTTAAACACCATGCTGGCAAGTGCCTGTTTGGATTTTTGACCATAGGCTTGCCCACTTTCAGGTGCATCAATATATTGTAGGCGTATTTTTAATTGATTACGCTCATGTAAACAAGTAAGCGTATCGCCATCAGCGATAGCAACGACTCGGCATTGAAGTTGGCGTTCATCCGCTTGGGCAAGCGGTAGAAAAGCGAGCAAAATGTGCAAAATAATAAGGAAACGCAGCATTAGAAATTTAGCACCTTATCTGCCCAAAGTGTCCAATCAGCAAGCTCGACTAACGTACCGATTTCCACGCCTTCTGCAAGGGGTAATTCCGTTATACCGCGTGCGTTGGTACAGGTTTTACACAGTTTAATACCTGCTCCTTGAGCGGTAAGAATTTCTAACATTTGCTGTAGATGATAACCCTCCGCAGGATTTTGTTTTGCCAGTCCGCCGCTGACTGCATCAGACATTAAGAAAATTTTGATTTCAGCTTGTTTGGTTTCCTGAATTTGCAAGGCTAAACGTAAGCCACTAAAGAAAGATTCGTTGCCGTATGGGGCTGAATGGATGATAAAGAGTAATTTTTGCATACAATATTCCTAGTATTAGAAAATGATATCCTATTAGAGATGGTTTCAATACGGTTGTGTTTTTCTAAAAGTCTTTACTTTAGAATCAATTTGCTAGGCAAGGTATTGCTTGATCCCATATCTCTCTAAAAAGGGGGGAAAGAGATTTTTAGAGAAATGAATCAAAAAACATATGATGTCTCATTTTATCTCTTGCTTACTAATCCTTATTACATAGCCTAAAAATGGCGGTATTTTAGCATAATCAAGCGCCTGTATTTTACGAAAATTTTACAATTCTAATTTTCCCGCGTACAATTTATCTGCATTTTTGCATTTCGTTATATCGCAAGTTTTGTGTATAGGAAATGAACAAATTTCTAATTTTCATTGTTATACCTCTCTTGCAAATTTCTTTTCATCCTCCTTTATAAGGTTTATAGGGCATTTTTATGAAAGAGATTTGGCTTCAATTTAAACAAGACTATCTTATCAAATTCTGGAATCCAACTGCTGCTGTAATAGCCGCGGGGATTCTATCAGCATATTATTTTGGATTAACTGGCACATATTGGGCGGTAACGGGGGAATTTACGCGTTGGGGCGGGCATTTTTTGCAAGCCATTGGCGTAGATATTTCTGATTGGGGATATTTTAAAATTATCGGCTTAGAAGGAAACATTTTTACCCGTATTGATGGGCTTATGATTTTAGGAATGTTTGCTGGTTGTATCGCAGCGGCACTTTGGGCAAACAATATGAAAATTCGTCTGCCCCAAAATAAAATCCGCATTGTGCAAGCGGTGATTGGCGGTATTCTTGCTGGCTTTGGTGCAAGACTCGCAATGGGCTGTAATCTTGCTTCGCTATTCACCGGCATTCCTCAATTCTCAATGCACGCTTGGTTTTTTACCGTTACCACTGCAATTGGCTCTTATATCGGCGTAAAAGTTACGTTACTTCCTATTTTCCGTCCACCGCTTAAATTAAAAAAAGGGGCAGGGAAAGTGGAAAAAACCGATTCTAAGCAAGCTCAACGCCGTTTTTGGTTTGGTATGTTAATTTTTGTGCTTTGGGCAGTTGCTTCAATTTATGTGATGCAAGCGGTGAGTATCAAGCTGGGTTTTGCCATGTTATTTGGCTTGGGCTTTGGCTTGTTAATTGAACGTGCACAAATTTGTTTTACTTCCGCATTTCGTGATCTCTGGGCAACTGGACGTGCTTATATGGGCAAAGCGATTATCTACGGTATGCTTATCGGCACAATCTGCGTATTTAGCTACATTCAAATGGGTGCGAACCCGAAAATTATGTGGGCTGGCCCGAATGCTATTTTAGGCGGTTTGCTTTTTGGTTTTGGAATTGTGTTAGCAGGCGGCTGTGAAACTGGCTGGATGTACCGAGCAATGGAAGGGCAAGTCCATTTTTGGTGGGTGGGATTAGGCAATGTGATTGGCTCAACAATTTTAGCCGCTTGGTGGGACGATATTGCTCCTGCGCTTGCCTTAGATTATGACAAAATCAATTTACTCAAATCCTTTGGTGATATTGGTGGGCTATTGATTAACTATGGCTTAATGATTGCTTGCTTAATTTTCATCGTTTGGTGGGAAAAACGCTTTATTGCCAAAGCAAAACAAACTCGCAATACACCATCTTGCGGTTGCTAATACTAACATTACATACAAAAGGAAAACATTATGGCTATGACTGTTGTTCAACAACTTGATAAACACCCTTCTGAAATCACCCCAGATTATACGCTAGATATGCTAGGTGAACCTTGCCCCTATCCAGCGATTGCAACCCTTGAAATTATGCCTACTTTAAAAGAAGGGGAAATTTTAGAGGTGTTAAGTGACTGCGCACAATCTATCAATAACATTCCCGTTGATGCCAAAAATCACGGCTATACCATGTTAAGTATTGAGCAAGATGGCGCAACTTTGCGTTATTTGATTCAAAAATAAGCGCTTAATTGCAGGCGATAAGATTATTTTATCGCCTGTTGTTTACAAAAAATCAATCTACCATTTTTTTCTCCTTTCTCCCTACTTTAAAATGACAATTGTCATTTGTTTGGTTTTAAATCCTTTATTATGTGTTTTTATTGAAATTTTATTTTTTCTCAAGGTGAAAATATAGGCTGTTTTTAGTGTTTTTCTTTATTTTATTTTTATCTTGGGGTTGAGATTATTTTCTATTTATGAGTAAACTTATACAGATTTTTAACAAATAAACAGGAACAGATATGACACAACAAGTAGAATCAGCTTCTTCATGGGCAAGCAAATTTGCCGCGGTGGGGCCAGGGATTTTAATGGCATCTGCCGCAGTTGGAGGATCACACATTATTGCTTCAACCCAATCTGGTGCAATTTATGGGTGGCAGTTGGCTATCATCATTATTCTAGCCAATCTTTTCAAATATCCATTTTTCCGTTTTGGTGTGCAGTATACTCTCGCCACCAATAAAACATTATTAGAAGGTTATAAAGAAAAAGGGACATTTTATTTACTGGTTTTCTTTTTCCTCAATGTATTTGCAACAGTTGTCAATACCGCAGGAGTAGGAATTGTTACTGCCGCGATTTTAAGTTTCTTGATGCCTGATCTCGGTTTGAGTATTCCTGTGGCAAGCACGGTGATTATCGCGCTTACTTGGGGAATGATTTTGCTTGGGCAATACCGTTTTTTAGATCGCCTTTCAAAATGGATCATGATCGCATTGACCATTTCTACCGTAACAGCCGTGATCATTGCGGCCTTTAAAGGTTCAGTTCGGGCGCCTGATTTTATTGATCCATCGCCGTGGAATTTAGCTTCGCTAGGTTTTATTGTTGCGCTAATGGGGTGGATGCCTGCGCCAATTGAGATTTCCGCAATTACTTCGATGTGGTCTGTCGCGAAACGTCGTATTCAAAAAGTGAGCTATCAAGATGGCTTATTTGATTTTAATGTAGGTTTTATTGGCACAGCATTATTAGCATTGGTGTTCTTAGCGTTAGGTGCATTGATTCAATATGGCACAGGCGAGCAGGTGGAGCAAGCGGGTGTAAAATATATCGCTCAACTTATTAATATGTATGCTTATGCAATTGGGGATTGGTCTCGTTTATTGATTGCATTAATTGCCTTTATGTGTATGTTTGGTACAACAATTACTGTCATCGATGGCTATTCTCGTGCTAATGCAGAGGCATTACGTTTATTAAGCAATAAAGCAGAAACACCTGTTCGTCAATTAAACATTTGGTACACTTTTGCAGCGGCCTCAGGCTTAATTGTGATTGCTTTTTTTATGAGTGATGTTGCTGCAATGCTTAAATTTGCCATGATTGCTTCATTTGTTTCCACACCAATTTTTGCATGGTTGAACTTATCGTTGGTTTTAAAAGGCGAGCATAAAGTACAAGGTGGGCTATTCTGGTTAGCGATTATAGGTTTGATTTATCTCACAGGCTTCACCCTGTTATTTATCTTGTGGCAGTTAGGTTTGCTTAGCTAATAAATACTTCTAGCAAGCGGTTAGTTTTGTAAAAAATTTTGCAAAATTACCCGCTTGTTTATTTTTTGATTGCAAAAAGTTTTTGGCTGCGTATAATGCGTGCCTTCAGTCACATTTTTCCTTTTAATCCTTGCTTCCAAAGCTGGTGACTGGCATGTTGGGGGCTATTAACCCGTAAGGATCAATAATGCGTCACTACGAAATCGTTTTTATGGTTCACCCGGACCAAAGCGAACAAGTACCAGGTATGATCGAACGTTATACTGCTGCGGTTAAAGAAGCAGGCGGTCAGGTACACCGTTTAGAAGATTGGGGTCGTCGTCAATTAGCATACCCAATCAACAAACTTCACAAAGCACACTATGTGTTAATGAATGTAGAAGCGCCACAAAGCGTAATCGATGAGTTAGAAACTAACTTCCGTTATAACGATGCGGTTCTTCGTAACTTAATCGTTCACACTAAAGCTGCAGTAACCGAAGCATCTCCAATGGCAAAAGCTAAAGAAGAGCGTAAAGCAGCAGAAGTGGTTGCAGAAGTTGCAACAGAAGAAGCAGGCGAATAATTCGCCGATTGATAACTGTTTAATCCTAAGTGGCACAGTTGCTACAAGTATTAAACAGAGCCGAAGCCCGATTGGCATTCCCACTTATTCTTTTTATTTAGAACATCGTTCTAAACAGCAAGAAGTGAATTTAGAACGCCAAGCGTGGTGCAAAATCCAAGTGGTTTTGGCAGGCAATCAATTTAGTGGTATAACCCAACAATTAACAGTCGGTGTGAAAGTACGAGTGAAAGGATTTATCCACACTCACAAAGATTTTAATGGTTTAAACCAATTAGTGTTACACACCGAACAGATTGAATTTATAGATTAGGAGAAGCCAAATGGCACGTTATTTCCGTCGTCGTAAGTTCTGCCGTTTCACAGCGGAAAATGTTGTTGAAATCGATTACAAAGACATCGCGACATTAAAGAACTACATTTCTGAGAGCGGCAAAATTGTTCCAAGCCGTATCACTGGTACTCGTGCGAAGTATCAACGTCAATTAGCTCGTGCAATCAAACGTGCACGCTACCTTGCGTTACTTCCATACACTGATAACCACCAATAATCAGGAGAGAGTACAATGCAAGTAATTTTATTAGATAAAGTAGCTCACTTAGGTACTGTGGGCGATCAAGTAACTGTTAAAGCAGGTTTTGCTCGTAACTTCTTAATCCCACAAGGTAAAGCAGTGATGGCAACTGCGGCAAACATTGCTCACTTTGAAGCTCGTCGTGCGGAATTAGAAGCGAAAGCAGCAGAAGCTCTTGCAGCAGCGCAAACTCGTGCAGCAGCAATTGCTAATCTTGCAGCAGTTGTTATCACTTCAAAAGCAGGTGATGACGGTCGTTTATTCGGTTCTGTTGGCGCTCGCGATATTGCAGATGCAGTATCAGCAGCAGGTGTTGAAGTGGTTAAATCTGAAGTTCGTTTAGGCGAAGGTGCGTTACGTACTATCGGTGAACACGAAGTGAAATTACACTTACACCCAGAAGTGAATGCAGTTGTAACAATCAACGTTACTGCTGAATAATTCATAGAAAACCCGACGTTATGTCGGGTTTTTTGTTTGTCAGCTAGTCAGATTTTTTCTTCAAAATAGCATACAGTTCATCTTTTAATTGCAACTTCTCTTTCTTGAGAACCTCAATCTCAGCTGCTGTTGCAAGTTCAATCTGTGCTTCCATATTCTTAATCTGTTGATCGAGTTCGTTGTGTTTATCAAACAGTTTGGCGAAATGAGCGTCTTTAGTTTTTAATTGTGTGATTAAATCACGATATTCAGGAAACATAGTTACTCCTTCATGGTTAAATTCTGTTAATAATATTAACATTTTCATTTCATTTCATAAGTATAAAATATTAAATTTTTGAACTCGATCACAATTTATTCTTTATTGCATGGGGATTATTTTGTTTTAGCGCTATAATGTACATATTTTGCTTTGTATTATGTGAATAGAATGATACGTCGTTTTTTTATTTTGCTCTCTGTTTTTCTTTCAGCACAGTCGGTTGCACAATGGCTAAAGATAAGTGATGCAGATTATATCTGGGGGCCTTTTAAGATCTATAATATCGCCCTTTTTTCAGAGGATGGGGGATATGTAGAGGGCTCTCGCCCACTTATGCTGACGTTAAAATATGCTAAGCCTGTGGAAGGACGTGATTTTGCAATTTCTCTGGCACGTTCTTGGTCAAACCTTGGTATTACATTGCCTGAACAAGACAGTGTTGTTGAACGTTTAAGAAAAATTATGCCGAATATTCGTACTGATGATCGGCTAAGCTACATAGCCTTGGAAGATCGCGGTTATTTCATTTTAAATGATCAAGTTATTCCAGAAGAGTTTAATCAAGACTTTAATAATGCGGTAGTATCTGTTTGGCTAGATCCGCGAGTTGAAATTGGACGTACTTTATTAAAAGATGTGCCAAAAACGTTAGTTTCAGCTCCGGTTGAAACGAAAGAAAACGCAATTGTGCCAGAGAGTCTGGGTTTGGAGACAAATGTTGTGTCATCAGAAATGATTCACCATAGTCTAATTGAAAATAATCAGGATACGAAAGGGAGCGAGCAACATTCAGATACAAAGTATCCTAATCCTGAGATTGAGATATTGCCACCATTTGATGCGCCTTTGAATATTAATGACAAATGAAATATACCATTAACGATATAGCCCAGATTTGTAAAGTTGGGAAATCAACAGTTTCACGAGTTTTGAATAAAGATCCAAATGTGAAAGAGGAAACTCGCCTACGCGTGCAAGAAACTATTGATCGACTAGGATTTCAGCCTAACCGTAGTGCACGCGCTATGCGTGGTATTTCAGAACGCGTGGTGGGTATTATTGTGACTCGCTTGAATTCAACTTCTGAATCTCAAACGTTGAGTAAGATTCTACAAGAGTTACATTTACAGAATATTACCCCCCTGATTGTCGAGAGCCAGTTTCAAGAAGAGTTAGTTAAGCGTCATTTACAAGTATTTCGGCAAAGACAAGTGGATGGTGTAATATTATTTGGTTTTTCAGGGCTAAACCAGGATGCGTTAAAATTGTGGAAATCGAGTCTTGTAACAATTGCAAGGCAGTATCCTGGTTACTCGGCAATTTTATATGACGATGAGAATGCGGTAAGTTATTTACTTACTGAATTTTATCAAAAGGGGTATCGTCATATCGGTTACCTAGGTGTCAATGCGAATGATGAAACAACTGGAAAATTGCGTAATGCAAGCTATCAACGTTTTTGTCAAAAGCATTGTATGGAGAGCAATTCCGTCCTAGGTGAGTTAAGCGCAGAAAGTGGCTATCAGAATATTACAAAATTATTTGAGCAAGAAGTGGATGCCATTGTATGTGCGAGTAGTAGCTTAGCTATAGGGGCATTAAAATTTTTGCAAAAAAATGAACAAAAAGTCCCGCTTGCTTGTATTGGCAAAAATGAGCTGCTGCAATATCTTATACCTGATATGATTTGTTTAGACTTTGGTTATCAGACCGCTGGTCACTGGGCGGTTGAAATGTTAATGAAACAAATTAATGGCGATAGGCATATTGAGCAACGTATTGTTCCATTTAAATTGAGCTAAAAAATGCCACGAGATTTAATCTCGTGGCATTTTGTTTAGGGGGTAAAAGGGAATTACATCATTCCGCCCATTCCACCCATACCGCCCATACCAGCAGCAAGGTCTGCTTTTTCATCTTTTGGTAAGTCGGTGATCATACATTCAGTCGTGATCATTAAGCCTGCAATAGATGCTGCAAATTGTAATGCAGAACGAGTTACTTTGGTTGGATCTAAGATACCCATTTCTAACATATCGCCATATTGCTCTGTGCCTGCATTATAGCCGTAGTTACCGCTACCGTCTTTGACGTTACGAGCCACAACTGACGCTTCTTCACCCGCATTGGTCACGATTTGACGAAGTGGAGCTTCCATCGCACGAAGGGCTAATTTGATCCCCACATTTTGCTCTTCGTTGTCGCCTTTTAATGTTTGAGCAACTTTAGTTGCTGCACGCACTAATGCCACACCACCACCAGGGACGATACCTTCTTCTACTGCGGCACGAGTTGCGTGAAGGGCATCATCAACACGGTCTTTTTTCTCTTTCATTTCAACTTCGGTTGCTGCACCCACTTTGATTACCGCCACACCGCCAGCGAGTTTCGCTACACGCTCTTGCAATTTCTCTTTGTCGTAGTCAGAGGTTGAATCTTCAATTTGTTGGCGAATTTGGGCAATACGACCTTTAATTTGTGCTTCATCACCGATACCATCAATGATAGTGGTATTGTCTTTGCTGATCACCACACGTTTTGCTTGACCTAGCTCTTCAAGGGTTGCTTTTTCAAGCTCCATACCGATCTCTTCAGAAATTACGGTACCTGCGGTTAAAATCGCAATATCTTGTAACATTGCTTTACGGCGATCACCAAAGCCTGGTGCTTTCACCGCAGCCACTTTCACGATACCACGCATCGTATTCACCACTAAGGTTGCTAATGCTTCGCCTTCAATATCTTCTGCGATAATAAGTAATGGTTTACCTGCTTTTGCTACCGCTTCTAACACCGCTAATACTTCACGAATGTTAGAGATTTTTTTATCTACTAATAAAATATATGGATTTTCTAATTCCACTGTGCCATTTTCAGGTTTGTTGATGAAGTATGGAGAAAGATAGCCACGGTCAAATTGCATACCTTCAACTACATCTAACGCATCTTCTAAGCCTGTACCATCTTCAACGGTAATCACACCTTCTTTGCCCACTTTTTCCATCGCTTGAGCAATCAATTTACCTACAGTTTCATCAGAGTTTGCAGAAATTGTACCGACTTGCTCAATCTCTTTTGAGCTTTCACATGGTTTAGAAATCGCTTTTAACTCTTCCACTACCGCAGAAACCGCTTTATCAATCCCACGTTTTAAATCCATTGGGTTCATACCTGCGGCAACTGCTTTTAAACCTTCGTTTACGATAGCTTGTGCAAGTACAGTTGCAGTAGTGGTACCATCGCCAGCTGCATCGTTTGCTTTGCTCGCAACTTCTTTTACCATTTGTGCGCCCATATTTTCAAATTTATCTTCTAACTCAATTTCACGAGCCACAGATACACCGTCTTTGGTAATAGTTGGTGCGCCGAAAGATTTATCTAACACCACGTTACGGCCTTTTGGACCTAAGGTTACTTTTACTGCGTCTGCAAGAATGTTCACGCCGTTTAACATTTTTACACGAGCATCATTGCCAAATTTAACGTCTTTTGCTGCCATTTTTTTGTTCCTTATTTTGAGGGCGTATGCAATACGCCCCTACATATTTGTGAATGAATAAAATTTATTTATAAAACATCGTAGGGGCGAATTACATTCGCCCCATTCCATTATTCTACAATCGCTAGAATGTTATCTTCCGAAATAATCAACACTTCTTCGCCATCAATTTTTTCTTCTTTTGCAGCGAAATCATTGAAAATCACCACATCACCCACTTTCACATTGAGTGGTAACACAGTGCCGTTATCTAATGTGCGACCGTTACCTACCGCTAAGACTTTACCACGGTTAGATTTTTGTGCTGCTGAACCAGTCAGTACAATACCGCCTGCAGATTTAGTTTCAATTTCTTCACGTTTTAAGATCACTTTGTCGTGTAAAGGACGAATATTCATTGTGTTTCTCCTAAATAATTAAAAATTTTACGCCCTTTAAATGGCGCAACGAGCGAGTATTTAAGGGCGTGTAAAATGATTTCAAGGGGCAAGCGGTAAAATTTGCAAAAAAATTTGCAAAAACGTGCGCTTGTTAGAATAATTTGCTTAACCAGCCAAGCTTGGAACCTAACACTGTAAAATAGTTATAGTCTTTTAAGTGTAATAATTTCAGCGGAGCAGGGCTTTTTTTCACAATAATGCGGTCATCTACATCAAAGGGAAAAAGTTCTTGGCTATCGCAAGAGAGCATCAAATTAGGCTGATTATAGCGAGCAAAACGCAGAGAAATCAGACTGTCTCCGCTCACGACTAACGGGCGAGAAGCTAAACTGTGTGGATTCATTGGCACCAGCGCAATCGCATTTAAATTCGGGGTTAAAATAGGGCCGCCAGCAGAAAGCGAATATGCGGTTGAGCCAGTTGGTGTTGCGATAATTAAACCATCAGAACGCTGAGAAAAAGCAAACTTACCATCAATACTGACTTCAAAATCAATGGTTTTGGCAATTTGGCTAGAATGTACCACAATTTCATTTAAGGCATTGTTGGATTCAATAATTTTGCCGTTACGTTCAATTTTAGCTTGCAGTAAGAAACGTTCTTCAATAAAGAACTCTTGCCGTCTTAGGCAACTGTGTAGCTGTTCGAAGGCGGTTTGCGGAGCAATATCGGTTAAAAAACCTAGATTGCCGCGATTGATCCCGATCAATGGCACATTATATTTGGCAAGACGGCGAGCCATGCCAAGCATATTTCCATCGCCCCCAATCACTATGACCAAATCTGCTTGCTCTCCAATTTGTTCAATACTGTAGCCATGGGGAATATCGCAAATCTTTGCCACTTGAGCATCAAGCATCACATTATAACGATGGTCTTTTAGCCAATTATAAACCGACAGATGGGTTTCAAAAGCCGCGTTGTGGCGCGGTTTACCCACAATTGCAATGGTATTAAAAGGAGAAGTGAATGCCATAATTCTGTTTCTGAGAGTAAAAATGTCGTTATTTTACGCTGATTTTGCTGAGGCCGCTACTTTATGACGACTTACTTTTATTATGCCTAAGGCACAACTTGCTCCAATGATCACAATGATTGCAAAAACAAGCTGAATAAAATGAATCGCTTCACCTAAAATAAAATACGCCGCAATTGCGGTGGTGACGGGGATAAGCAGTTCTAGCACTTGGTAGGTAATTAAGCCCTGTTGTTGAATAATATTAAAAGCTAGCGCCATTGCTGCAAAAACAGCGTAAATACCCGCCGCAATCAGTAATACAATAAGCCAAACAGGCAGCGAATGGAGTTCGCTTAATGTCGAATTTTGCATACTTAAAAATAGACTTGAAAATGAGGCAGAGAGTGAGGTAAAGCAGCTAAAGGCAAACATACTGACTGATCTTGCCGATTTTACGATTAAGTTTTGTGTGTTTCGAATACAAATTGAGAGAAATAAAAATAGCGATCCCAGCGTGAACCCTTCATCAATAGTTAAGGAGTTGCCATACCAGATAAAGCCAAAAGCCCCGAGAATAGTTAAAGCAGAACCCAACCAGAAACCTTTGTTGCGGGTTTTTTGTCTTTCATCTGGATAAAAAAGTGCGGCAATTAATACGCCAAATGGCATCGCCAGCACACCAAATAGTGATGCAGTTACGGCATTGGTTAATTGAGTGCCTTTGAGCCAAAAATACATATTAGCTGCCAGCATGAGACCAACGAGTATGCTCATTAGTATATTTTTCGGCTGAGTAAGCAATAGCCGCAATTGCGTGGGATACTGCCAAATAGCAAACAGGCTCAATACGATACCGCCGGCTAAAAATCGGATTCCATTATTATTAAGTGGCTCAATATGTTGACTTAAAAAACGTAATAGCACGATATTTAAGCCTATGCCCAACACATAAAACAGGTTGATTAAAATTAAATAACGGCGTGAGAGCATAATCAGTATAAAATAGACAGAAAATTTGAATTTTATCGAAAGGAACAATATGAAACAATACGATGCAGTGGTTATCGGAGCAGGGGCAGCAGGCTTATTTTGTGCAGCCCAACTCGGGCAGGGCGGTAAATCAGTACTAGTGTTGGATAACGGCAAAAAGATCGGTCGTAAAATTTTGATGTCGGGTGGAGGTTTTTGTAATTTTACTAATCTAGAGGTAGGTTCTAATCATTATTTGAGCCAAAACCGCCATTTTGTAAAATCAGCACTCTCTCGTTATACCAACTGGGATTTTATTTCGCTGGTGGTCAGTTATGGCATTACCTATCACGAAAAAGAACTTGGCCAGCTATTTTGTGATGAAGGTGCGCAACAGATTGTTGAGATGCTAGAGGCGGAATGTGAAAAAGGTGGCGTAGAGATTTTATTGCGCCAAGCGGTTGGAAATATCCAAAAAAATGCAAAATTTTTTGAAATTCAAACCGCTTGTGAGCAATTTCAAACGGAGAATCTCGTTATTGCCACAGGTGGGCTTTCAATGCCGGCATTAGGTGCAAGCCCTTTTGGTTATAAAATTGCCGAACAATTTGGTATCTCGGTTATCCCGCCAAGAGCCAGTCTAGTGCCTTTTACGTGGAAAGAGAGTGATAAAGTATTTTCGAATTTATCAGGGGTTTCCTTACCTATTACAGCCAGTACTAGGCACAAAAGTTTTAGTAACCAGATGCTCTTTACTCACCGAGGGCTTTCAGGGCCTGCCATTTTGCAGATTTCCAATTATTGGGAAATGGGAGATATGGTTGAAATAGATCTATTACCGAATGAAAATATTATTGATATTTTGCAAGAACTTCGTCAATCTTCGCCGAAATTACAGCTAAAAACAGTCTTGTCTCGCTATTTACCGAAAAAATTAGTGGAATTGTGGTTAGCGCAAAAAATGCTAAACGATCAAGTAATCGCACAGCTTTCTAATGCCGATCTGCAATACCTTGAGCAATTAATCCATCGCTGGCAATTTTTACCAAATGGTACAGAAGGCTATCGTACTGCAGAAGTAACGAAAGGAGGTGTAGATACGGATTTTATTTCATCAAAAACGATGGAAGCAAAAAATGTACAAGGGCTTTATTTCATTGGTGAAGTGCTTGATGTCACCGGTTGGCTTGGTGGGTATAATTTTCAATGGGCATGGTCGTCAGCATTTGCTTGTGCTGAAGGGATTTTAAACAAGCGCTAGAAAATAATAAAAATTTTGCAAAAGTGCTTTACTGGATAATAAAACAATTATACTATATGTTTAATCAGTGTTTTATTATCCAGTTTTTATGCTTACTCAACTTACTATCAATAATTTTGCGATTGTTCGCCATCTTATCCTTGAGCTCAATGAAGGAATGTCGGTGATTACCGGTGAAACCGGTGCAGGGAAATCTATTGCAATTGATGCACTCGGCTTATGTCTTGGTTACCGTTCAGAAAGTTCAATGATTCGTAACGGTGCAGACAAAGCGGATATCACGGCTACTTTCTCAATGCAGCCAACTAGCCCCGCTTATCTCTGGCTAGCTGAGCATGAATTGCTTGATGAAGATAATCCATCCGAATGTATTTTACGGCGTATGATTAATCTTGAAGGACGTTCAAAAGCTTTTGTGAATAATCGCCCAATTCCTGCTTCACAATTAAGAGAACTTGGACAATATTTGATTCACCTGAATGGTCAGCATGCCCCCCAACTCTTACTTAAAAGTGAATATCAGCTAGAAGTATTGGATAATTATGCAGATATCCATACCTTGCTTACTCAAATGGCAGAACAATATCAGGTGTGGAAAAAGCTAAACAAGCAGGTTAAAAATTTTCATCAACAATGCAAAGAGAATGAAGCACGTAAACAGCTATTGCAATATCAGGTTGATGAATTGGATGAGTTTGCGATTAAAGCAGGCGAGTTTGAACAGTTAGAAGAAGACCAAAGTCGATTAGCAAATTCAGAACAGCTAACGGCATTATCGCAATCTGTGATTGGCAGTTTGAGCGATAATGATTTGAATATTGATTCCATGCTTTATCGTACCATTCGAGAGTTAGAAGAGCTGGTTGAGCTAGATACAAGTTATCAATCTGCATTAGATATGCTCAATGATGCACTTATTCAAATACAGGAAGCAAGTTCGGAAATTGCACAAATTGCAACAAATATTGAGCAAGATCCTGAATTGTTGAATGAGCTAGATGAGCGGATTAGCACAACAATGCAACTGGCACGTAAGCATCATGTTCAGCCACAGGAATTATGGAAACAGCATAAAACGCTGAAAGTTGAGCTACAGCAACTACTTGATTTTGAAGGAAACGAAGAGCAACTGATCTTAGATGAAAAAGCAGCTCACCAACGTTGTGTTGAACTTGCAGATGATATTTATCAAAAACGCCAAGCGGCGGGGCAAAAACTTGCGAAAAAAGTCACAGAGCAAATTAAGCAACTGGCGATGGAAAACGGAGAATTTTTTATTGATATTCAGCATAATCTAGAAAAACTTTCGCCAAATGGCGCAGATTGTGTGGAATTTAACCTACGCAGTAATTTGGGGCAAAGCGCACAGCCGCTGGCAAAAATTGCATCGGGTGGTGAGCTTTCTCGAATCTCACTTGCTGTGCAAGTTTTAACTGCAAATAAGCTTTCTACTCCAACTATTATTTTTGATGAAGTGGATGTTGGCATTAGTGGACCAACAGCAACAGTGGTTGGACAATTGCTGCGTCAGCTGGGTAAAAAGTGCCAAGTACTTTGTGTAACGCACTTACCGCAAGTTGCCAGCCATGGCCACCATCATTTTAATGTCCAGAAATTTGTAGAAAATAACCAAACTGAAACACAAATGACACTCCTTACAGAGGTTGAACGCGTGAATGCACTAGCGCGTTTGCTTGGTGGCAGTTGTATTACTGATGCTGTATTGGCTAATGCTCAAGAGATGTTGGCGCTTGCAAAGTAGTATCGGTCAAGTTTTGAATGGCTTTCCTCTTCTCGCGTTTGGCGCAGAGAGAGCAAGCGGGTAAAATAACAGAAAATTTTGCAAAAGGAATCTTTATGAAACTTGCGACTTTTTCTGCTTCAGAACAAGAATTACTTGAAAAGGCTCAATGGCTAGCGGGATTTAGCCTTGGTGAAATTGCCTCCTTACTAAATATACCCGTACCACCAGATTTAAAGCGAGATAAGGGCTGGGTGGGGATGCTGATTGAGACTGCATTAGGAGCAAGAGCTGGAAGCAAACCAGAGCAAGATTTTGCTCATCTAGGGATTGAGCTTAAAACAATTCCTGTGAATCAACAAGGGTTTCCTCTTGAGACAACTTTTGTCAGCCTTGCCCCTTTAACGGATAATCATGGCATACTCTGGCAAACCTCACATGTGCGTCATAAATTGCAAAAAGTGCTTTGGCTCCCAGTGCAAGGTGAGAGAGAAATTCCATTGGCAGAACGCCGAATAGGTCAGCCAATTCTATGGTCACCAAGTCCTGAGCAAGAGTGGCAGCTACAACGCGACTGGGAAGAGCTAATGGAGCTGATTGTGCTTGGTAAGCTGAATGAAATTAATGCTAAGTTGGGAGAGGTGATGCAGCTGCGCCCTAAAGGGCAGAATAGCAAAGCACGAGCGGGGGCATTTAATGCACAAGGTGAAAAAATTCGCTCATTGCCATTAGGATTTTACTTACGTAAGGAATTCACGGCACAAATTTTGCGTGATTTTCTACGATAGGCGACTTGAGTAGTGATTTCGTTGTAGAATAACGCCCTTCCTAATTTTTTACCGATGAGCAAATAATGTTATTAATTGATATAGCAGGACAAGAATTAACCCAAGAAGAGCAAGAAATTTTAGCACATCCGCTAGTTTCCGGCTTAATTTTATTTACCCGTAATTTTTATGATAGAGAACAAATTCAAGCATTGATTAAATCTCTCCGTCAGCGGGTAAAAAAGCCATTACTTGTGACTGTAGATCAAGAGGGGGGAAGAGTACAGCGTTTTCGTGAAGGATTTACCAAATTGCCTGCAATGCAATCATTTCAGACAATATATGCCGAACCAATTCAACAGCAAAAAGCGGCGAAGGAAGCCGGTTGGTTAATGGCTGCGGAAATGTTTGCATTAGATATTGACCTGAGTTTTGCCCCTGTGCTTGATCTTGGACATGACTGTAAAGCAATTGGTGATCGTTCTTTCGGCTCAGAGCTACATAGGGTTTTACCAGTAGCTGAAAGCTTTATTGATGGCATGTTAGAAATAGGAATGGCGACCACCGGCAAGCATTTTCCTGGACATGGGCATGTTTTAGCTGATTCCCATCTTGAAACGCCATTTGATGATCGCTCGAAAGAAACGATTTTTAGCTATGATATTCAGCCGTTTAAACAGCTTATCAGTAAAAATAAACTCTCAGCAGTTATGCCTGCCCATGTTGTTTATACTCAATGTGATAGCCAGCCCGCGAGTGGTTCGGCATATTGGCTGAAAGACGTTTTACGCCAGCAGCTTAATTTTAATGGTGTGATTTTCTCAGATGATCTTGGTATGAAAGGTGCGGGCTTTATGGGCAATTTTGTAGAGCGTAGTGAGAAAGCTTTACAGGCAGGCTGCGACTTATTGTTACTTTGTAATGAACCGAAAGGGGTTGTGCAAGTACTTGATGGCTTAAAGTATCAACCAACAGCAGCACAACAAGCGCGTCATTTAAGTTTGATGAAGCGTAAACAATTTTCTTGGCACGAATTAACCGCAACAACACGTTGGCGTGAAGCAACCCAATCGTTGGCAAAACTGCAAGATGATTGGTTGGAGTGGAAAGTACAGCATGCTTAATTTTTTGCGTTGCCACCATTTTGATCGAAAAGATTGTCAATCTTGTCAGTGGTTGGATAAAAGTTATCCAGCGCAAATCAATGACAAAGTTGCAGATCTCAAACGCTTGATTTCGCCTTTTATTTTGCAAAAAACACAGGTTTTTCCACCGCTTGTTTCATCACCCTCTGCTTTTCGTAATAAAGCTAAAATGGTGGTATCAGGAAGTGTAGAGAGACCTCTTTTAGGGATCTTACGAGAACAGACTGATCCATCTAGTGCAGTGGATTTAACCGATTGCCCTTTATATCCAAGCGAATTTGTCGCACTTTTTCCTGTCTTGAAAGATTTTATCGCGAGAGCAGGGCTGGTGCCGTATAACGTAGCGAAGAAAAAAGGGGAGCTTAAGTATATTTTACTTACCCAAAGTCAGCTAGATAAAGCGGTTATGATCCGTTTTGTGTTGCGTAGTGAATTGAAATTGCCATTGATTGAGCGAGAGTTTGCTGACTTTTGGGCAAAACTGCCGATGAATTCTGTTGTTAGCGTAAATATTCAGCCACAACACGCAGCGATTTTGGAAGGTGAGAAAGAGATTTTTTTAACAGAGAGACGAGTATTAGCGGAGAATTTTAACGGTATTCCACTTTTTATTCGCCCGCAGGGTTTTTTCCAAACAAACCCAATGGTGGCGAGTGAGTTATATCGAACTGCTCAAAATTGGGTTGCGCAGTTACCAATACAACGTTTATGGGATCTTTTTTGTGGCGTCGGTGGTTTTGGCTTACATTGTGCGGCCAGTTTGCAACAGAAAAATCCTGAGGTTGCATTAACTGGCATTGAGATTTCTGCTTCAGCAATTGCCAGTGCTACTCAATCAGCTGAACAATTAGGGTTGAAAAATGTACAGTTTGCTAGCTTGGATTCTGCAAATTTTGCCTTAAATAAACAAGGGGAGCATCCTGATTTAATCATTGTTAATCCGCCTCGCCGGGGGATTGGTAAATCCTTAGCGGACTATCTGAATCAGCTTGCTGCGCCTTATTTGATTTATTCCAGCTGTAATGCTCAAACGATGGCAAAAGACTTTGCTAGTTTAACCAACTATCAGCTGGAAAAAGTACAATTATTTGATATGTTTCCGCACACCTCGCATTATGAAGTTTTAACTTTCTTAACACTTAAATAAGCAAGCGGTGCAATTTGGCAGAAAAAATGCAAATTTGCATCGCTTGTTTTTTAGTCACTTAAACTATTCAATTAAGCCTTTTTTCAAGCGTTCAAAATAGCTTCTGGTTTCATCCAACACGACATGACGTAATGCGACTAAAGCAATTAAGTTTGGGAATGCCATTAAACCATTCACGATGTCAGCGAGAGTCCAGATAGTATTGAGCTGAATAAAAGGTGCTGAGGCAATTAATGCAATAAAGGCTAAACGATAGAATTTAATCCCTTTGGTGCGCCCGCCTGTTAAATAGACAAAACAGCGTTCTCCATAGTAGCACCAGCCTAAAATTGTCGTGAAAGCAAAGAAAATTAAGCCTACACTGACAATAATTGAGCCGATATTGCTGAATAGCCCTTGATTGAATGCGAGATTAGTAATGGCTGCGCCTTGGGCAGACCCTTGCCATGCTCCGGTGAGTACAATGACTAGGCCGGTCATCGTGCACACAATGATAGTATCTAAGAAAGTACCGGTCATTGAAATCAGCCCCTGACGCACGGGTTCTTTAGTGTGGGCGGCTGCGGCTGCAATAGGTGCAGAACCTAAGCCAGATTCGTTAGAGAAGATCCCACGTGCGACACCTGACTGAATTGCCTGCATCACTGTAAAACCGATAGCTCCTCCAAATGCTGCGCTAGGATTAAAAGCTGATTCCACGATAAAGGCGATAGTAGCTGGTAATTTTTCGGCATTCAGTACCAAAATTAAAATGGACGCGCCGACATAAGCGAGCGCCATAAATGGCACAATCACTGTAGCTATTTTTGAGATGCGTTTGACCCCACCTAAGATGATTGCTGCCACCGCAACAGTAAGAATGGTTGCTGTCAGGCTAATCGGGAGGCTAAAAGTATCTTGTAATGCCGTTGTAATTCCGTTTACTTGCGGAAATGTTCCAATACCAAAGAGTGCCACAAGTACACCAAAGAAAGCGAATAATTTAGCAAGCCATTTCCATTTTTGCCCCATTCCCATTTCAATATAGTACATTGGGCCACCTGCAATATAGCCATCTTTATCTTTGCCGCGGAATTTAATAGCAAGCAAGCATTCGGCATATTTTGTTGTCATGCCAAATAGAGCTATTAACCACATCCAGAATAGCGCACCAGGGCCACCAGTTTGAATTGCGGTGGCAACACCGACAATATTTCCTGTACCGATGGTTGCGGCAAGTGCGGTTGCAAGTGCGCCGAAAGCCGAAATATCACCTTGTTGCTCATTGCCTTTTTCTTTTTTGAAAATGTAGCTAAATGCGCGAGGTAGTTGGAAGAGTTGGAGTAATTTAAGTTTGAAAGTGAAATAGATACCTACACCTGAAATAAGTATCAGAAGTGGAGCACCCCAAACAATATTGTTGATAGTATTAAGAATAGTGTCGATTGACATTGTTGGTTCCTCGTAAAACTGCTTACAAGGAAAGAAAAGGCGAAAGACAAGCGGGTATTTTGCAAAAAATCCGCAAAATTAACCGCTTAAGATAAGCTTTTCTCCCCTGTCCTTTTGCCTGAGCGTTTCACATTGCCTAAACAGCTAACGCTTGCGCCTTCGGCGTCCATTTTCCTATTTACCCATTGGGGTAACAATGACGGATTGGATCTCTCCAAGGGTTCGTCCAATAGCTGTCCTCGCCATCGCACCTGAAAGAGTTTACCTCGTCGGTGTGGGGTCAATCCCCCGCTCTCCAGCTATCTTCATCCGAACTGTAGGAATAGGATTCTAATACTTTTGTTTTGGCTGTCAATGAGAAATGTGAGCTTATCGACAAAATTATTTGCTCGCTATGCAGATCTTTTGGCAGAACTAGCAAAAAGTGATAGCATAACCACGTTACATTTAATGTAGAGAAAATAATGAAAGAAACACTTCGAATTGCAACTCGCCAAAGCCCGCTTGCATTATGGCAGGCGAATTTTGTGAAACAGGCTTTGGAACAACGCTTTCCTGAATTATCGGTGGAGCTGGTTACGATGGTGACCAAAGGCGATATTATCCTTGATACCCCCTTAGCTAAAATTGGCGGCAAAGGTCTCTTTGTTAAAGAATTAGAACTCGCATTGTTAGAAAATCGAGCCGATCTTGCGGTGCATTCTATGAAAGATGTGCCGATGGAGTTTCCTGAAGGTTTAGGTTTAGCTGTGATTTGCCAGCGAGAAGATCCTCGCGATGCTTTCGTCTCTAATCAATATGCAAGTTTAAATGCGCTGCCTAAGGGGGCTGTTGTTGGAACTTCTAGCTTACGCCGTCAATGTCAGCTCATGGCTCGTTATCCACATTTAACAGTAAAATCATTGCGTGGTAATGTTGGTACTCGTTTAAGTAAATTAGACAATGGCGAGTATGATGCAATTATTCTTGCCTCTGCAGGGTTAATCCGCTTGGGATTGCAAGAACGTATTCGTTGTTTTATTGAAGTTGAGGATTCTTTGCCTGCCAGTGGGCAAGGTGCAGTAGGGATTGAAACACGTGTTAATGATGAGCGGGTGTTAAAATATATTAATAGCTTAAATCACCCAGAAACGGCTTATTGCGTGAAAGCCGAACGTGCTATGAATGCGCGTTTGCAGGGTGGTTGTCAAGTTCCTATTGGCGCTTATGCGACACTGCATGGCAACACAATTGCGATGAATGCATTGGTAGGGGCTTTAGATGGTTCGCAAATTATTCGAGCATCTGGTGCAGCTTCTGTGTCTCAGGCAGAATTGCTGGGCGTTAAAATAGCGGAGCAACTCTTAGCGCAAGGGGCTGATAAAATTCTTGCCGAAGTGTATGCTTAATTAATATGAATGTATTAGTTACTCGCCCTGATGAACGAGGGCAACAGCTGGTTAATATGTTAGCAGAACGGCAAATTTTTGCGATTCATCAGCCTATTTTGCGTATTGAGGCTGGGAATGCGTTGCCACAGCTGCCTTCTGTTCTTGCGCGTTTAAATGCGGGTGATTATGTCTTTGCCGTTTCTAAAAATGCGGTAGATTTTGCGGTAAAAGCATTAAAAGAAACGGGGTTTAGATGGCGAAGTGATTTAACTTATTTAGCGGTAGGGCAGGGGACTGCAAATTATTTCTGTAGTCAAGCAGAGTTGTCGGTTCGCTATCCAATTGAGAGCGAAAATAGCGAAGGTTTACTCAATTTAGCCGGTATGCAGAATCTTGCGGATAAGCAAGTAGTGATTTTACGTGCGAATACGGGACGAGAGTATTTTAGTGAGCAGGTTCAGCTACGAGGGGCAAAGGTAGAAACGGTTGAATGCTATCGTCGTTTATTGTGGGCAGAGGATTTGCCTGAAAAAATGAGCTTGGCAAAACGTTCTGGTATTGACACTTTAGTTATCACTAGTGGTGAGATTTTATCAACACTATTTACGCAAACGTTAGAGACCGATCGAGACTGGTTATTGGCATCTCGTTTAATTGTGGTTGGACGTAGAGTGGCGAATTTAGCAATAAAATTAGGTTGGCAAAGTGATTTAATTACGATTTCAGAAAAAGCAGACAACTACAGCTTGCTGGAATCGGTATTGCAAGGTATGAAATCTTAAAGGAAAGAGGTGCTGTAAATGAGCAAACAAAATAGAAAGCCTAAAACGGTTGAAAACGTGGATACTCATGCGGTTGAGTCAGTTGAAGTTGAAACAGTTGTTACAGAAACAGCTGAAGTGGGGCAAGCGGTAGAAAAAACAGAAGATTTTGCAAAAAAATCAGTGAAAGAGACCGCTTCTGCGAGGGATAAAGCAGAGAAAGAGGATGAGAGTATGACAGATAAAGCACCTAAACAAGAAAAGGCAAGATCTGGTGGCACAGGTATTGCCTTATTAGCGTTATTAGTTGCTCTTGGAGTAGGCGGCGCAGGTTATTTCTTAGGAAACCAAAAATTTGTTGAGCTTGATGGGCAAATTAAAGCATTAGGCCAAAAAGTTGCGCAAATGCCCCAAACCGTGATGCAATCGCCGGAAATTGAGATACCAAGTTTTGAGGCAGAAAAAACACAAATTGCCCAATTGGCACATGCGTATCAGCAAGCAAATAGCCGAGTTGAGCAATTAGAGAAAGAACAAAATGCATATACACAGCAGATTAATGCATTACAGCAACAAGTTCAGCGTTTAGGTGCAAATCCTGTGGCTGAACCTACAGCATGGTTGTTCTCTGATGCGGATTTTTTACTCAATAATGCGCTACGCAAAATGGCGCTAGACAATGATATTGATACCGCAAGAAGTCTATTGATTGAGGCGGATAATGTTCTGAGCCAAGTTTCAGATCCAAAAGCATTAGCAATTCGTAATGCAATTAAAACAGATCTTAATACTTTAGATAGCGTGAATGAAATCGATCAGAATACACTGATGCAGCGTTTGGCGAGATTGGCAAATTTAGTCGATAACCTGCCAATGGCAGATAGTGGCGAGAGCGAAAAAGCAGATAATGGGGAAGTGAGTGATTCTATAGACGATTGGCAGAAAAATATTGAGAAAAGTGCAGATTCATTCTTAAGCCATTTTATCCGCATTAATGATAAAGGTCGCGTAGTAAACGACAAGGCATTTATTGCACCTAATCAGGAAATTTATCTGCGTGAAAATATTCGTTTACGCCTACAAATCGCTATTCTGGCAGTACCGCGTCAGCAAAATGAGCTATACAAACAATCCTTGGAAGCCGTATCTACTTGGGTCAGAAGCTATTTTGATTTGCAAAATGCAGATGTGCAGACATTCTTAAAAGAGCTAGATAGCGTGGGAGAGCAGTCAATTTATGTTGATGCGCCACATAAATTGCAAAGCCTAGAATTGCTAGAGAGAAATTTGAATAAAGCATCTAAGCCAATTGTTAAAGTACAGTTGGATGAGACAAAAGCTTTAGAACAGCTAAAGGCCGAAGACGCTCAAATGCCTGTAGAACCAAGAGTTGATGCGGCGGAGCCTACACTAGCACCAGCAACAGAACAATAAGGAGGATAGTATTATGTTTCGAGTTCTCTTTTTAATGTTGCTTGTATTAGCAGGTTTAATTGCAGGTCCTTATATTGCTGGGCATCAAGGCTATGTGCGGATTGAAACCGATACTAAAGTTATTGAAATGAGCTTGGTAATGTTAGTTGTTTTCTTTGCATTAGCAATGGCTATTGTTTACTTAGCGGAATGGATTATTAGTCGATTTTTACGTTTAAGCCGTGATTCTTATCACTGGTTTGGTAATCGTAAACGTAAGAAAGCACAAAAGCAGACCCTTGAAGGTTTAATGAAAATGACCGAAGGGAATTATTCTAAGGCAGAGAAATTAATCAGCAAGAATGCGAAACATTCTGAAGAGCCAGTATTAAACTTTATTAAGGCAGCAGAAGCCGCACAGTTGCAAGGTGATGCTTTTTCAGCGAATCAGTATTTAATGGAAGCAGCAAAATTAGCCGGCCCTAATTCTGTTGCTGTTGAATTGGCTCGTACGCGTTTGTTATTACAACAAGAAAAATTGCCAGCAGCACGCAGCGCTGTAGATAGCTTATTGGAGTTAGCACCAAATAATGTTGATGCGCAACGACTAGCGATTGAGATCTATCAGAAATCAAAAGCGTATAAAGCATTAGATGCTATTTTGGAAACCATTGGACAACGTAGTTTCTTAGAGGCTGAGGAATATGAAGCATTAGTACGAGAAGCTGATGATGGCCTACTGGATGAAATTCTTAATGAGGAAGGGCAAGAAGGCTTACTGAAATGGTGGGAAGAGCAACCAAGCCGTCGCCGTCGTTCAGTTTATACTCGCTCTGCGGTGATTAAGCGTTTGATCGATAGCGATGATCATGATTCTGCCGGTGAGATTGCCTTGGAAACCTTGAAGAAATTTGAGGACGAGCAATTAGATTTGTTCTTTGTCCAATTGACACGTTTACAAGTAGATCAAGAGAGTAAACTCGTTAAACTGTTAGCTAAACGGGCTGAAAAAGCGCGAGAAAATTACTCGGACGATTATGCGCGAGCATTGGGATATATTTACACTCGAGATGGCTTATTTGATAAAGCAAAACCTTACTTTGTTCAATTGCTTGAACATCATGAATGTGAAGCCAATGATCGTATTATGGCATTATATGTTGCGGAGCAAACTCACGATTTAGAATTGGTTGCGCGTTTAAAAGCAGAGAATTTGAAATCCGTGAATGTTGAAGCAATTGAGCAACAAGATATTTCATCAGAAATACTCGCATTACCAGAGCAGATTGCGCAGAAATAGCAAATATTTTGCTAAGTACATTTAGTGTTAAGTAAGCCCCTCCTTCTCGGAGGGGTTTTTACTTTTCGCAAGCGGTCAATTTTGGATTTAATTTTACAAATTAAATAAATCGTACTCAGAATATACATTCTCGTACTATTTTAGCTATTTGATTTATATCAAAACGATGTTAGTAAGATTGCTAAATTTTATTAAATTAAATTTAAAAATCTTGTTAATAATATTCTTTTACTATTTTTTCTTTGTGTATTTATGAGTAAAATATGCAACCGACTATAAGTGTAATTTTTTCAATAAAATAGACACTTATCGGTTTTTGGGGTGGTTGCAAATTGTTTGTAACCGTTTAATCAGGCTTGAAATATAAAGAGGTTTGAGATGTTGGACGTTGTTGAACTCTCGCGCTTGCAGTTTGCTTTAACTGCACTCTACCACTTCTTATTTGTACCGCTCACATTAGGTCTTTCTTTCGTGCTTGTCGTGATGGAAACACTTTATGTAACCACAGGTAAAGAAGTGTATAAAGATATGACCAAGTTCTGGGGTAAATTATTTGGTATTAACTTTGCCCTAGGTGTGACAACCGGTATCACAATGGAGTTCCAATTTGGTACTAACTGGTCTTATTATTCTCACTATGTTGGTGATATCTTTGGTGCTCCATTAGCCATTGAAGGCTTAATGGCGTTCTTCCTAGAATCAACCTTCATTGGTCTTTTCTTCTTTGGTTGGGATCGCTTGTCAAAAGCTAAACACTTATTTACAACATATATGGTTGCTTTTGGTTCTAACTTTTCAGCAATGTGGATCTTGGTTGCTAATGGTTGGATGCAATTCCCTACAGCAGCAGAGTTTAACTTCGAAACAATGCGAATGGAATTAGTGAGCTTTATGGATTTATGGTTAAATCCTGTTGCGCAAACTAAATTTGTTCATACTGTCAGTGCCGGTTATGTTTGCGGTGCTATCTTCGTTTTAAGCATTAGCGCTTACTATATTTTAAAAGGTCGTGATTTACCGTTTGCGCGTCGTTCATTTTCTGTGGGGGCAAGCTTTGGTCTATTAGCGATTATTGCAGTGGTGTTAGCTGGTGATGAAGCTGGTTATGAAATCGGTCAAACTCAGCCAATGAAATTAGCTGCAATGGAGGGTGAATTTGACACACACCCAGCGCCAGCAGCATGGAATGCATTTGTGATTCCGAATACAAAAGAAATGCGTCATGAAATGGCAATTGCTGTACCTTACGCGGCAGGTATCATTGCAACTCGTTCTTTGGATAAGGAAATTAAAGGCGTTAAAGACATTCGTAATGAGAACGTGCAACGTGTTCGTAATGGTATGGTTGCTTATGCATTGCTTGAAAAATTACGTACAGGCAGCTATACAGAAGAAGAAAAAGCGGCATTTAAATTAGTACAAAAAGATTTAGCTTTTGGTTTATTACTCAAACAATATGCACCTAATGTAATTGATGCAACAGAAGAGCAAATCCAAAAAGCAGCTGATGCAACTGTACCTAATGTAGGGCCAACTTTCTGGGCATTCCGTATTATGTTAGCAGCTGGTGGCTTGATGCTATTATTAATTGCAACAGCATTTGTTAAAAATATGCGTAATACTGTGGCAAAACATCCAATGTTCTTGCGCGTGATGTTATGGGCTATCCCACTACCATGGATTGCAATTGAAAGTGGTTGGTTCTTGGCAGAATATGGGCGTCAGCCATGGGCAATCTATGAAATGTTGCCAACGGGCGTTGCAAACTCTGCATTAACAACGGGTGAACTATGGTTATCTATTGGTTTACTCTGTGGTTTATACACCTTATTCCTAATTGTAGAAATGTATTTAATGTTTAAATATGGCAAACTTGGTCCAAGTGCATTAAAAACAGGTCGTTATCACTTTGAGCAATCTGCGAAATAATAGGAGTTAGAAATGTTAGATTATGAGATTCTACGCTTTATTTGGTGGGTGCTAATTGCTGTTCTACTCATTGGTTTTGCGATTACTGATGGCTTTGATATGGGCGTATTAACTCTGTTACCAATTGCAGGTAAGAGTAATGTTGAGCGCCGTATTATGATTAACTCAGTAGCACCTCACTGGGATGGTAACCAAGTATGGTTATTAACTGCAGGTGGTGCAATTTTTGCTGCATGGCCTACAGTCTATGCGACTTCATTCTCAGGTTTCTACATCGCGATGATTTTAGTGCTTGCTGCGCTATTCTTCCGTCCAGTAGGCTTTGAGTATCGTGCAAAAATTGATGATCAAAGATGGCGTAGTGCTTGGGATTGGGGCTTATTTGTTGGTGGATTTGTTCCATCACTCATTTTCGGTGTTGCATTTGGTAATTTATTGCAAGGTGTACCATTTGAATTTAACAATATCAACCAAGTTCAATACACAGGTTCATTCTTTGGCTTGCTAAATCCATTTGCATTACTTTGTGGTGTCGTGAGCTTAATGATGCTAACTACCCAAGGCGCAACCTGGTTACAAATGAAAACTACAGGTGAATTACGCAATCGCGTTCGTGGTATTGCACAAATTACCGCAGCTGTCACGGTGGTTGCATTTTTAGCTGCTGGCGCATGGTTATATTTCAAAGATGGTTTTGTGATTACTAGTCAGCTAGACCACAATGCGCCGTCATTGCTAACTAACAAATCAGTTGAGTTGGAAAGTGCGGCTTGGTTTAAAAACTATGCAGAAATGCCGATTCTTTGGATCGTTCCTGCGTTAGTTGTGATCGGTGGATTATTAACTGTTGCTAGTTCAAAAGCTAACCGTTCTGGTTTTGCATTCTTCTCATCATCAATCACTATTGTTGGTGTTATTTTAACCGCTGCAGTATCGATGTTCCCATTCATTATGCCTTCTATTTCTCATCCAGAAATGAGCTTAACTGTATGGGATGCAACTGCAAGCCAGAATACTCTCACCGTGATGTTAATTGTAGCATTGATTTTCGTACCATTAGTGCTCTCTTATACGGTTTGGTCATACTTCAAAATGTTCGGTCGTTTAGATTCGAAATTTATTGAAGATAACAAAGCAAGCTTATACTAAGGAGAAACACAATGCTTTATGTTAGTTGGTTTTTAGGTATCTTACTTGCTGTGTTATTCGCAACTGTGGTTACGATCAGCATTGAGAAAACAGGTAAGTTTGACGAGTAATTGAGAAGGAAAAATGATTCATTCTCTTTATAATATGACAAGAAAGGGCTGGCTAAAGGCCCTTTCTTTTATCCTAGCTTCAGCAATGTTTGTGATGATCTTGTTGAAATCATCGCTTTTTGCTCACTATTTTGGTGAAGTGTCTCCGCTGTTGGTAATTATCGTTTTCTATGCAATGGTGATACTCTGGATTCATGGTAGTGGTTTTGAAATAAAAGCAACCTTATGGAGAGTAATTTTCCTTCCTGTTGTGGGTTATTTCATCCTAATTCCTTGTCTTTCCTATCTTATTTGGCTTTAGTCAAGTCTTATTTTACAAGCCCTGATTATTTTTGTATTTTGAATTGAAAAGGGCTTGCATAAGCAATTATCTCTCTCTAAAATGACGAACCTCAGCGCCTAGTTTTTGGGCGTTTTTCTTTTGCATTCAAACAGGGTACGTATGAAATTTCCTATTCGCGTTTATTATGAAGATACAGATGCCGGTGGTGTTGTTTATCATGCGCGCTATCTGCATTTTTTTGAACGGGCAAGAACAGAATTTTTGCGAGAAAAAGGTTTTTCACAGCAGCAATTGTTAGCAGAAAATTTGGCTTTTGTTGTTAAAAAAATGGAAATAGATTATAAAATCCCAGCTAAACTTGATGATTTTCTGGTAGTTGAAAGCCAAATTTTGGAACTAAAAGGTGCGAAAATAGTCTTTTCGCAGCGCCTTTGGCGAGAAGATGTATGTTTAAGTGAAGCAACAGTCGTCGTTGCAAGTGTTGATTTAGCAAAAATGAAAGCAGTGGCAATACCTAGTGAAATAAAACAGGTATTACAAGCGGTCTAATTTATTCAAAAATTTACCCATTTGGAGTTTTTAATGGCAACTGAATTTAATTTAGTTTCATTGTTTATGGAAGCGAGTATTGTAGTAAAACTCGTGATTTTAGTTTTAATTACATTCTCAGTGCTTTCTTGGGCGGTGATTATTCAACGTAGTCGAGTATTGAACCGTGCGAAAAAAGAATCGGAAACATTTGAAGATCGTTTTTGGTCTGGTGAAGATCTTCATCGCTTACACGAAGGGTTAGAGAATCGTCGTGATGGATTAAATGGCTCTGAGCAAATTTTCTATGTCGGCTTTAAGGAATTTAACCGTTTACAACAAGCAAATCCAGATTCGCCTGAAGCTATTATTCAAGGATCAAGTCGCGCGATGAATTTAGCTTTAAATCGTGAAATGGAGCAAGCTGAAAATTATATTCCGTTTTTAGGCACGGTTGGCTCAATTAGCCCATATATTGGTTTGTTTGGTACGGTTTGGGGTATTATGCATTCATTTATGGGGTTAAGTGCGGTTAAACAAGCCACATTACAATCCGTTGCACCAGGTATTGCAGAAGCGCTCATTGCAACGGCAATAGGTTTATTTGCAGCAATTCCTGCGGTAATGGCATACAACCGTTTAAACTTGAAAGTAAATAAATTAGAGCAAAACTATGTGAATTTTATTGATGAATTTACAACGATTTTGCATCGTCAGGCATTCGCAAAAAAGTAATTTTGTAAAAAACAAGGGGAAATAAACCGCTTGTTATAAAGGTTTAAGAAAGAGGAAAGTATGTCTGATCGTCGTCGTAAACGCAATGACATTAAATCAGAGATCAACATTGTTCCATTTTTGGATGTGTTATTGGTGTTATTACTGATTTTTATGGCCACAGCACCAATTATTAGTCAAAGCGTAGAAGTTGAATTGCCAGAAGATCGTCACAGTCAATCGGTGTCAAATGAAGATAAAACACCTGTAATTTTAGAGATTGCAGGGGTTGGCTTATATAAGTTAAAAATTGAAGGTAATTATGCCCAGAGTAATGGGGCAGAAAATATCAGTGATGATGAAGTGGTTGCTTATGCCGCGGATGCCTTTCAAAAAGATAACAATACGTTATTTTTGGTTGCAGGTGGTAAAGATGTACCTTATGAAGAGGTGATGAAAGGTATTTCATTATTAAAAGATGCGGGCATTAAATCTGTTGGTTTAATGACTGAAGGCAAATAAAGATTCAAGGATAGCGTGTGAAATATCAAAATGATCGGTTAGAACTAGCAGTTATTGTTTCGATCTTATTGCACTTGGTATTGATCGGCTTACTATTTTTAGGTTCATTGTTTACTAAAATAGTATTACCTGCTGCTGGTGGTAGCGGTGGTGATAGCGATGCATTTGATGCGGTAATGGTTGATACAGGACAAGTTGCGGCAGAATATGGGCGTTTGAAAGCAGAGAAGCAAGGAGCTAAAGAGAAAGCTGAACCTGTTAGAGAAGAACCGAAAAAAGAAGTTATTGTTGAAGCACCGGTTGACGAGTCTCAGACAGAATCTGTTAATAATGTTGTTGAAGCTGCTCAACAGCAAGAACAAGAGCGTGCTTTGCGATTTGCTCAGCAACAAGAGGCAGAAGAGCTACGTAAACAAGAGTTAGCAAAACGCGAAAAACAACGTCAAGAGCAACTAAAATTAGAGCAAGAAAAGAAACAGCAAGCAGAAGAGGCAGCACGTAAAAAAGCAGCAGAGGCGGCTCGTTTAAAGGCGGAAGCAGAAGCAAAACGTCTAGAAGCTGCAGCCAAACTGGCTGAGGAAGAGCGTAAAGCAAAAGCGGCTCAAGAGCGGGCTACTAGAGAGAAAGTAGCCAAAGAGCAAGCTGAAAAAGCAGCGGCTGAAGCAAAGGCTAAAGCAGAGAAAGAGGCGAAGGAAAAAGCTGAGAAGGAAGCAAAGGCTAAAGCAGAAAAAGAAGCAAAATTAAAAGCAGAGAAAGAAGCGAAAGTCAAAGCAGAAAAAGAAGCGAAAGAAAAAGCCGAAAAAGAGGCAAAAGCGAAAGCTGCTGCAGAGGCTAAAGCAAAAGCTGCTGCAGAGGCTAAAGCAAAAGCAGCGGCAGAAGCTAAAGCAAAAGCGGAACAAGCGAAGAAAAATAAAGCATTGGATGATTTCTTAAGTGGTGGCGATATTGGCGGTGGCTCAAGTAAAGGGGGCAACCGTAACAATGCAGGTTCTGCGGGAGCTGGAGGCACAACTGGACAAGGTTCAGGAACAAATGCTGATGGCGCAGCTTATGCTCAGCGGATTAAGAAATTAATTCAGTCTAAATATCGTGTTGATCCAAGTTTTGCGGGAAAAAGTTGTGATGTTAAGATCTTCTTAGAGCGCGACGGCACAATTAAAAATTATCAGGTTGGTCGAGGAAATAAAGAGGTCTGTGATGCCGCAGTCAGTGCGATTGTCGCAACTCGTAAAGTTCCACCAGCACCCACTGATGCGATTTATAACCAATTTAAATCGCCAACATTGGATTTTAGTTTAAAAATTAAATAGCCTATTTTGAGGTAAGTTATGAAGTTATTATCCCGTATGGCGGGCTTGATTAGTGTAGTGGCTGTGTTGTTTACGGCTACAGCCAAAGCTGAATCAGATGTGCGTATTAGCATTGATTCAGGGGTTAGCATGGCACAGCCAATAGCAGTTGTTCCTTTTAAAACCGTAGGGGGAGTACCTGCGGATGTAGCGCAAATTATCTCTGATGATTTGCGAAATTCTGGCAAATTTACACCGCTTGATCGTAGTCGTTTACCGGCACAACCCGGTTCTGCGGCAGAAGTGAATGCCGAGCAATGGACGAATATTGGAATCGATAATATTATCGTAGGACAAGTTTCAGCAGGGGGGAATGGCTATAACATTGCTTACCAATTGATTGATACTTTAGGTACTAGCGGAAACGCTGGTAATGTTATCGCCCAAGGCTCATTTACAGTATCTGCGGCTCAAATTCGTTTAGGTGCGCATACTGTGAGTGATCAGGTATTTGAGGCATTAACACAAATTCGAGGTGCATTCAGAACAAAAATTGCTTATGTGGTGCAGCGTGGTACGAACGCTTATGAAATTCGGGTTTCGGATTATGATGGTTTTAATGCTTTCACCGTGGTAAATAGCAAAGAGCCTTTGATGTCGCCGGAATGGTCGCCAGATGGTTCAAAACTAGCCTATGTTACCTTTGAAAATAAGCGTCCACAAGTTGTAGTACATGATTTACGTTCTGGTGCACGTAAAGCTGTGGGGGCATTGAAAGGGCATAATGGCGCGCCGTCATTCTCTCCAGATGGTTCTCGTATTGCCTTTGCTTCGAATCAAGATGGCTTATTAAATATCTATGTAACGGGGGTAAATGGCGGGACTCCGCGTCAATTAACCAGTAATGCAGGTAATAATACCGAGCCAAGTTGGTCACCAGATGGGGGATCAATTTTCTTCACTTCCGACCGTGCGGGAACGCCACAAGTTTACCGTATGAGCTCTGCCGGCGGCGGTGCAAGCCTAATTGGAGGTAATGGTAGCGGTAAAATGTCCGCAGATGGCAAGAATTTAATCATGGTCGCAGGCGATAAAATCGTGAAAAAAGATCTCGCTTCAGGTAGCACAGAAGTTCTGAGTTCTACTTTCTTAGACGAAAGTCCGAGTATTTCACCAAATGGTACCATGGTTATTTATAGCTCTACCAAAGGTGTGAGCAAAGTGCTACAATTGGTGTCCGCAGATGGCCGTTTCAAAGCTAATTTGCCGGGAGCAGGTGGGCAGTATAAATTCCCTGCTTGGTCACCTTATCTGAGTAAACAATAATTTTCTTTTGGAGAATAAAAAATGAAAAAACTTGCTAAAGTTTTAATGATCGCGGCACCAGCTTTTGTATTAGCAGCGTGCAGCAGCTCAAAAAACGATGACAGCGCAACTGTAAATGCTAACGCAGCAGGTGCAGATGTAAGCGGCCAAACTTTTGGTGGCTTATCTGTTCAAGATTTACAAACTCGTTACAACACCGTATATTTCGGTTTTGACCGTTACGACATCGAAGGTGAATACCGCAACTTATTAGACGCTCACGCTGCGTACTTAAATGCTGCTAAAGGTAGCGTAACTGTTGCTGGTCATGCTGATGAGCGTGGTACCCCTGAGTACAACATCGCATTAGGTCAACGTCGTGCAGACGCAGTGAAAAACTACTTAGCAAACCAAGGTGCAGCTAATGTATCTACTGTTTCTTACGGTGAAGAAAAACCAGCTGTATTAGGTCACACTGAAGCTGATTACGCGAAAAACCGTCGCGCAGTATTAGAATACTAATTCTAAATTGCAAAGTTTCTGTAAAAGCTCCGAGAAATCGGAGCTTTTCTTTTTTCTATGATTCATTATTTTTTCAGAATTTTCAGCTAGAATAACGTATTTATCATTAGATGTAGGGAAAGAAGATGCAATACATTGGGAAATTTCTAGGGTTCTTTCTGGGGTATTACTATACCCGCAGTTTTTTTGGTGGTTTAGTTGGCTTATTCCTTGGTCATTTTGCTGATAAAAAACTTTATGAAATGGGTAGCGTTTCATCAAGTGTCTTTGGCAAAGCTTTGACTCATCAGTCGTTGTTTATGCAAACCACTTTCGCAGTATTAGGGCATATGGCAAAATCGAAGGGGCGAGTTACCGAAGACGATATTCATCTGGCTCGTCAACTGATGGCAAGGATGAAATTAGATCATGTTCATCAGCAACTAGCTCAACAGGCATTTACTCAGGGTAAAGAGAGTAATTTTCCTCTTCGCCAAGTGCTAAAAGAGTTTCGTGAAGCTTGTGGGCAGCGAGCTGATTTAATGCGCTTTTTTGTGGAAGTACAAATGCAAGCGGCATTGCAAGATGGTGTGCTTGATCAGAATGAGCAGCGAATTTTATATACTATCGCAGAAGGTCTAGGTATTTCTCGCCTGCAATTTGAGCAGATGATGGCAATGATGGCTGCGGCTCAGCGCTTTCGTTCTGGATACTATCAGCAAGAAGGGCATCAGCAAGGGCAGTATCAAGGTAATCAGAGTTATTCTCCATCAGCACCAAGTTTGGAAGATGCTTATAAAGTGCTTGGCGTCTCGGCAGGCGATGAGCAAAATACGGTAAAACGGGCTTATCGTAAGTTAATGAATGAACATCACCCAGATAAGCTGGTGGCAAAAGGCTTACCACCTGAAATGATGGAAGTTGCAAAAGAGAAGGCACAGCAAATTCAAGCTGCCTATGATTTAATTTGTAAAGCGAAAGGTTGGAAATAAGCGGTCGTTTTTTATGGAAAACTTGCAAAATATAAGGGTTATTCTTGCGCCAATGCAAGGAGTTCTTGATCCTTTTGTTCGTCGTTTGTTAAGTTCAGTGAATGATTATGATCTCTGTATTTCTGAGTTTGTACGGGTCGTCGATCAAAAGTTGCCAAAGAAAACCTTTTATCGTCTTTGCCCAGAGCTTTATCATAATGGTTATACGGAATCAGGGAGTCCTGTGAGGGTACAGCTTCTTGGGCAGCATCCAGAGCCTCTTGCTGAAAATGCTCAATTGGCAATTGAACTTGGCTCGCATGGGGTAGATCTGAATTGTGGTTGCCCATCGAAAACTGTTAATGGCAGTAATGGTGGTGCTTCATTACTTAAAGATCCTGAGCTAATTTATCAAGCAACCAAGGCGATACGTGCAGCTGTACCAAAAGAGCAAGTAGTGTCTGTGAAAGTACGTTTAGGCTGGGATAGTGCGGAACAGTGCTTTGAAATCGCTGATGCAGTGCAACAAGGCGGTGCAAATGAGATTACTGTGCACGGTAGAACCAAAATGGATGGTTACCGAGCAGAGCGAATTAATTGGCAAAAAATTGCTGAAATTCGGGAAAGATTAACGATTCCTGTAATCGCCAACGGTGAGATTTGGGGTTTTGAATCTGCAAAAAAATGTGTCGAAATGACCGCTTGTCATGCTTTAATGATTGGGCGTGGCGCATTAAATGTACCAAATTTAAGCCAAGTAGTAAAATTTAACCAGCCTAAAATGGCGTGGACAGATGTAATGCAGCTGCTTTATCAATATGTGCAAATGGAAAACAAAGCCGACACAGGTTTCTACCACGTCGCTCGTATAAAACAGTGGTTACGTTATCTTGATAAAGAATATCCGCAAGCTATTGAATTATTTGAGATTTTAAAAACCGAACACGGTTATGATGGCTTGAAAAAGCATATTGAAAAAGCGGTGGATTTAGAAAGGAAATAAAATGGAAAAATTAGAATTACAACCCTTGCGAGATGCGTTCACATCACTCACTGAAACCCTTGTAGAATTGGAAGACATTGCTTGGTTTAACCAACAAAAAACCGTAATTCAAGACACCTTAATCGCAGGTGCTATCCAAAAATTTGAATTTGTGTATGAACTTAGCCTTAAAATGATGACTCGCCAGCTAAAGTTGATGGCAATTTCTGATGAGAATGCTGAGTTAAACGATTTTCGTGATGTTTTGCGAGAAGCGGTTAAAAAAGGCTTAATTGAAGATATCGATGATTGGATTGGTTATCGCAAAATGCGGAATATCACTTCCCAGACTTATGATTATGAAAAAGCGATGGCGGTTTACAATCAGATTTCCGCATTTATGCAACGCAGCGGTTTTTTATTACAACAATTGGAAAAATACAATGCCACAATTACAGATTAGTGAGTAAGAATTAAAAATTGTGCAAGATATTTTGACAGAACATTTACCAAATACGCCTGTTTGGGCTTTCGGCTCTCGGGTAAAAGGCAATAATGGACGTTATTCTGATCTTGATCTTGCTTTAATGACCGAAACCCCTCTGGACTTTGTGCAACTCGCCAAAATTGAACAAGCATTTTCCGATTCCGATTTAGTTTGGAAAGTGGATCTATTAGATTGGGCTGCGACAAGCGAGAGTTTCAAAAAAATCGTAGCGGAAAATTATGTCGTGATTCAATAGTTTTCAACGTAGGGACACGGTGTATTGTGTCCGTAATGTTAATCATTTGATAATGTTGGAAAATCTACTGCTTGTTGATGGCAAATAAAAAGTCCACGTTTAGAAACGTGGACTATCGGGATTTTTATTAACCTTAGAAAATTAACGAATACCTTGCTTATTGAGTTCTGCATCGCCCTCACAGCCACCTGGATAGTCATTATCACAAGCATACCCATAGAATTCTTTTGCTTTGTATACATCTCTTCGTACACCTTTTCCATTGTCATATATTCTGCCTAGAGTGAATTGTGCTTTTGCATACCCTTGCTCAGCAGCTTTTTTGAACCAGTAAACGGTTTTTTTGTCGTTTTCGGCTAAGACAGTATACTGCCTGTCCTATAAAGGACTGCTAAATCCTTTGCTCGATCTAGGCTTTCCTACTACATATTATTTCGCCACCAAAAACCGTCTGTTTTGTGATCGCCTTTTTCGTCTTATAATAACGCCGACTTTTCCTTATTTGAGAGAACCTTATGGAAAAACGAATTTTTGACGAACAGCCTTTGGATACAGCTCAACCTTTTCAGGCAAAAAAAGAGTTTGAGCAAGATGTGGTTGTACTTGATGAACCGCAAGAAGTGGAAGCCGAGCTGATTGCAGAAAACAGTTTGCGTCCGCCCCGTTTTTGGCTACGAGTCTTTTTAGGTTGCTTGGCGTTACTCAGTGTGGCGGTGTTTGCTCAATCTATTCAATGGCTGATTGATACTTGGCAGGCAAAGCAATGGATTTATTTTGCGTTTGCTATCGGTTTTTTGGGAATCAGTTTAGCGGGAGTTGGGGCATTAATAAATGAATGGCGTAAGCTCGTGAAGCTCAGAAAGCACCACTACCAACAGCAGCAAAGTGAACAGTTGTTATTAGACAATCAAGCAAGCGGTGAAAAAGCGGTAAAATTTTGCAAAGACATTTTAGCTAATATGCAAAACCAGCAAGCCATGTTGGGCGCACAGCGTTGGCAGGCACAGCTTGATGAGGCGTACAATAGTCAAGAGGTGTTGTATTTATTTGGGGAAAATGTGCTCACGCCTATTGATAGACAAGTTAAACAACTGATTAGTAAACATGCTGCGGAAAATGCGGTGATTGTTGCAATCAGTCCATTAGCGATTGCAGATGTACTGATGGTTGCATGGCGAAATATTGCATTAGTAAATAAAATCACGCGTGCTTACGGCATGGAGTTAGGCTATTTTAGCCGTTTAAAACTGTTTAAATTGGTGCTAACGAATATGGTTTTTGCGGGCACAACAGAAATCGTGACAGAGCTTGGTTCGGAATTTTTCGCACAAAATCTTACCGCAAAACTTTCGATGCGAGCTGCACAAGGAATTGGGGTTGGGCTTCTGACTGCTCGTTTAGGGATTAAAGCCATGGAGTTTTGCCGTCCAATTGTGTTTAAAAATGGGGAACGACCGAGGCTTTCTATGGTCAGAAAGGAGCTATTGAGCGTAGTAAAAAATGTGATTTTCACAAAATCGGCTGAAAAATCAGGTGAGAAAGCACATTAATCGCTTATAATAGGCATACTCTAGCCGTTATGGACATCGGTCTATAATGAATTTTTCGTTTAATTTTTTAAGGATAAACCATGAAAAAGTGGCTCATTATTATTTTAGTAGCAATTATTGGCTGTGCGGTGTTATTTGGTAGCACGATTTCAAATAGCTACAATAACTTAGTGAAAGCAGAAGAGGATATTAATTCGGTATGGGCGAATGTCGAATCTTCTTATCAACGCCGCGCAGATCTTATTCCAAACTTAGTGAATACAGTAAAAGGTCAAGCAAATTTTGAGAAAGAGACGCTGACGAACGTTATTGAAGCACGTGCAAAAGCAACCCAGACTAAAATTGATCCGAGCAATGCGACCGAAGAGCAAATGGCACAGTTCCAACAAGCTCAACAGGGTTTAAATTCGGCTCTGTCTCGTTTATTAGTGAGTGTGGAGAAATATCCAGAATTAAAAGCTCATGAAGGCTTTTTAAATTTACAAGCACAAATTGAAGGCACGGAAAATCGTATTAACGTTGAGCGTAACAATTTCAACGCTGCGGTAAAAGAGTACAATAAACAAGTACGCCAATTCCCAACTAAATTAGCTGCATGGATTTTTGGCTTTAAAGCAAAACCACAATTTAAAGCCGAAGCCGGTTCAGAAAAAGCGCCAGTAGTTAGCTTTGACTAGGATTTACTTCCCCCGTAAGGGGGAATTTTTTATCGCAAGGAAAGTAAAGATGAAATTTCTCTCGGTTTTCCAGCGCAAATTGCCTGTCGATACGCAACAAATCGAGCAGGCAATTTCGCATTTGGAGCAGCAAACTTCGGCAGAATTGCGTGTGGTCGTTGAGCGTAAAGCAAAAAAAGGTCAGTCAGCTATTGCGCGGGCAGAACAACTATTTGCTGAATTAGGAATGCAAAATACGGTGCAACGCAATGCAGTGTTAATTTATCTTTCATTTAAGCCGCATTATGTGGCGGTAGTTGGAGATAAGGGTATTCATGCGAAAGTAGGTGATGATTTTTGGCAATCGGTTTACGCGACGATGAAACTTTTGTGCCGACAAGGGGATTATACTCAGGCTATTTGTCAGGGCATCCTGCAAGTAGAACAACAACTAGCAAGACATTTTCCCGTTCAATCGAATGATGTCAATGAACTGCCGAATGAGGTGATCATAAAATGATGAAACACGTTTATAAAAGCCTCTTAGCATTAGGATTGCTATTATTTAGTTTAGCAAGTGTTGCGGTAAATTATCCTGCTCTTCCAAACCCTTTTCGCTATGTAGTGGATTACACCAAGACCTTAAATGCTCAGGAGTGGCAAACACTTGAAAATGCTTTAATTGAGTATGGTAATAAAACAAGTTCACAGATTGAGGTGGTGATTGTACCAACGACAGGTGGTGAAGATATTTCTAATTATACGTTCAATTTAGGCAATAAGTGGGGGATAGGGCGAAAAGGCGAAAAGAATGGCATATTATTCTTAATTGCTAAGAATGATCATAAAGTGTTTATTGCAACGGGATATGGCTTAGAAGGGGCTTTACCCGATGCCATTATATCATCAATTATTCGTCATGATATTTTGCCCTATTTTAGGCAAGAACAATATGCCCAAGGCATTGCAAAAGGGCTATCTTCGATTATCGCCGCAACCCAAGGTGAATATGCTGCTTTAGCGGTTGAAGAGAACGATGATGATTCAGAAATGGATTTTATGTTCTTTTTACTTTTTGGCTTAATTATTGCGTTAATTTTCTTCCCACGAGGGGGAAATGTTTATATTAGCCCACAAGCGGCTGATCGTATTATTCGTACTACTTCAACCATTCATCGCAATGGTGGATTTGGTGGAGGAAGTTTTGGTAGTGGACGTTCGGGGCGTTCTGGTGGCGGTTACGGCGGTTTTGGTGGTGGTAGCTTCGGTGGTGGAGGCGCTGGCGGAAGTTGGTAATTTTGCCGATTTTTAGTGGAAAATCACCGCTTGTAAATCTAAAGAAAGACGAAATTGGGCAATTTCGTCTTTTTCTTTTAAGCAATTTTTTGTAGAAAAGAGCTTTCTATGCCATAAAGTGGCAGGGAGGATAGAGGGAATGCTCTGATGAGCTGCTGTTGCATAAGTGATAGTGTATCTAAACCAGCTGCTGTTTGTGGGGTAACTTGTTCTGCAAAATGAGCCAATTGGCTTAGTCCCAAACTGCTTTCAATACTTGAACTAAGTACTGCTTGCAGTCCGAGCAGGTGAGCTTGTTTAATCATTGCTAAACATTTTTCTCTAGAGCCGATAAGCATTGGCTTGATGACAATAGCAGCAAGCCCTTCTTGTATTTGTAGCTGAACTTCTTTTAATTGTAAACTTTCGTCCCAAGCGATAGCAATTTGCTGATTTTTTGCAAATTGTAATGATTGTTCTACTGTTTGGCAGGGTTCTTCAATAAATACAATCTGCCGTTTTTCGGCTGGAGAAAGCCGTAATGCAAATTGTGATGCCGTATTGAGATCCCAAGCCCGATTAGCATCTAACCTTAATGAAAGATGAGGCATAGCATTAAGTAATTGCTGAACGGTTTTCGCATCTTGCTCGAGAGAATATCTGCCAACTTTTAATTTTGCTATAGTTATATTCTGCTGCTTTAAGCGTTCAATAGTTTTGGGAGAGCTATCGCTACAAAGTGGGACGGTCAAGACTGATTTTGCTTCGCACAAGCCGTGGCGTAGTTCATACAATGCCATACTTAAGCCAAAGGCAACCGATGGAAAGAGCGCTTCTAGAGTTTGAGTTTTACCATTTTGCCAGCAGGTAAGCCAAGCTAATGCTTGGTTTTCAGCTTGTGCTAGTGATTCTTGGCTAAATCCACTTAGTGGGGCTATTTCCCCCCATCCTTCATGATGTTTTTCCGCTAAGTAGCAAATCAAGCCTGTACGAAAGCGTTGAGTTTGAGCGCGCAAAATCAGGCCGCTTTGTAGCGGAATTTGGTATCGATAGAGTGAAAATTTGCGCATATCATTCCTTTTGGGTTGCTTGGAACATACTCAGAAGCTCGTCAAAGATGTAATTTTCAGCATTTGAATATCGATCTTTTTTCAAACGACATAGTGTCACTCGCCATAAAATAGGATCTTTTATACGAACGCAAACTAAATCTTTATCAGGATAAAGCTCGGCAGTTGCTAAGGGTAAAATAGTGAGAATATCGGGGTTTGTTTTAGCCGTGTAATAGAGAAAATCCCATGAACTGGATTCACATAGAATATCAGGATAGATGCCATATCGCTCAAAACGCTCATTCAAATGCTGATAGATCATAAACGTTTTATCGAAGCTTACCATTTTCTCTTGATGTAACGTTTGCCAGCTGATCATCTCCTGACCAGCAAGGTGGTGATTTGGGGAACAAAACACCGCAAGCTCTGAGCGGTAGATCTCAAAAGAATCCATAATATGGTGAGGAATTTGTTCGGGATAGAGCAAGGTCGCAAAATTAATATTGCCTAGCAGTAACTCATTTTTTAAGGAAAATGCGCCTTGTTCTTTAAATAGAAACTTGATATTCGGGTTGTTTTGTATCAAGTTTGGAATCACTTTTGGAAAGACAACCGATAAAATTAATGGTGGAATGCCTATCGTGATATTGCCATTGATCTGCCGTTTTTTCGTGTGCAAATCCCTGTTCATTTGATTATATTTTTCAATCAATTCTTTGGCATCACGGTAGTAGTTTTCTCCTACGTAGGTAAGCCCTGTAATTTTACCGTTAGCACGATTGAAGAGCTGAATATTTTCCCGATTTTCAAATTCGTTCACCATCATGCTGAGTGCCGGCTGAGAAATATACAAATTCTGTGAAGCTCGGCTAAGATTGAAGTCATTTTCAACAATACCGATAAAATAGCGCAAATGTTTAATGTCCATTTTTTCTCCAATCAAAAAGACGACTTTTTCTTCAAAATGTGAACAGTTTCACACTTTTTTCCTAAATTGTCTCCTTTAATACCTCTTTAGTTGATTCTAGTCAATCTATAAATTTTTCTTATATTTTTGTAAAAAATCTGTATTGCCGTTTTGCCAAATTGTACTGTTATAATTTTGTAAAAGAAAGTTTTCAAGCGGTGTTTTTTAATAAATTTCTTGCAAAACAAATGGTTGCGTTTTGTTTCTTGCCTGCAAGAATGCCTTCGATGCATTTTTTTCTCGTTAATATATTGTAACCATCTCATCCGCAGAGACTTTCTTATATAAATTTACTTTATCTTAATGACTGGAGAAGACTATGTCTAAACTTATTTCTATTGGTGAAGTTAGAGCGCATTTCTCTGACGGTATGACATTAATGTCAGGTGGCTTTATGGGCTGTGGTGCCCCTGAGCTGATTATTAAAGAAATTCTCGATGCAGGCATTAAGGACATTACCCTAATTAGTACTGATACCGCTATGGTTGATACTGGGGTAGGTCCTTTAATTGTTAATGGGCGAGTAAAAAAACTTTATGCCTCTCATATTGGTACTAATCCAGAAACAGGCAAACGCATGATTTCAGGAGAGTTAGAAGTTGAGCTGTGTCCACAAGGTACTTTGGCTGAACGTATCCGTGCAGGTGGTGCTGGTTTAGGCGGTATTTTGACGCCAACAGGTGTTGGTACTGTGGTGGAAGAAGGTAAGCAAAAACTTACAATCGATGGTGTTGAGTATCTGCTTGAGCGACCACTTACTGCGGATGTTGCAATCATCAAAGCGGATATAGCCGATGAGAGTGGAAATTTAGTGTTTGCTGGTTCAGCTCGCAATTTTAATCCTTTAATGGCACTCGCGGGTAAAACTGTCATCGTGCAAGCAACAAAGGTAGTTAAAGTGGGCGAAATTGATCCAAATATGGTGATGATTCCTGCTGCTGTAGTGGATTACATTGTAAAAGCTTAATGGGAAGGAGAACAGAAAATGAATGCAAAAGAAATTATTGCCCGCCGTATTGCACTTGAATTTAACGATGGCGACATTGTTAACTTGGGTATTGGCTTACCAACAATGGTGGCAAATTATGTACCAAGTGACATTTCTATTACCCTCCAGTCTGAAAACGGCTTCTTAGGTTTAAGTGCATTTGATCCTGAAAATCCGGATGAAAATATTGTGAATGCCGGCGGTCAACCTTGTGGTATTCAGCCTGGTGGTATGTTTTTTGATAGTGCTTTTTCATTTGCCTTAATTCGTGGTGGTCATGTTGATGCCTGTGTATTGGGTGGCTTAGAAGTTGATCAAGAAGGTAACTTAGCTAATTGGATGGTACCCGGCAAAATGGTTCCTGGTATGGGAGGAGCAATGGACTTAGTCACAGGTGCACGCCGTGTCATCATCGGTATGGAACATTGTGCTAAAACAGGTAGTTCAAAAATCTTGAAAAAATGCACCTTGCCATTAACCGCGCGTAATAAAGTGAAAATGGTGGTCACTGAGCTTGCTGTATTTGAGTTTATTGATGGTCAATTAACCCTAACAGAAATTGCTGAAGGCTGTGATTTAGCCACAGTTAAAGGCAAAACGGAAGCAGAATTTACTGTTTCGCCAAACCTCAAAACCATGCCATTAGCAGGTGTGTAAGGAAGCGCTTATGATTAGCCGTATTTCCCGATTTATGACGACCATCGTCAGCAAATATATGCCAGAACCACTGGTTTTGGCGGTATTGCTGAGTATCGTCATCTTCTTTTGGGCATTTGGAGTAACAGAACATAGCGCTGGCGCATTAGTAGAAATGTGGGGGAATGGTTTCTGGAATCTGCTGGCTTTCTCAATGCAAATGGCAATGGTGGTAGTAACAGGTAATGCGCTTGCCTCTGCACCACAAATTCGCCGTTTCCTTTCAACCGCGGCTTCTGTGGCAAAAACACCAACACAGGGAGTCATGCTTGTTACTTTTATGAGCTGTGTGGCCTGTGCGATTAACTGGGGATTTGGTTTAGTCGTTGGTGCTATGTTTGCCAAAGAAGTCGCTCGCCGCATTAAAGGTGTGGATTACGCATTGTTAATTGCCTGTGCTTATATTGGATTTATGACATGGGGAGGCGGTTTTTCTGGTTCTATGCCACTACAAGCGGCAACACCAAATAACCCTATCGCTCGCTTTATCACAGATTCAAACTACGCAGATGGCATTATTCCTGTCACCCAAACTCTACTCACAGGTTACAACATCTTTATTGTAGGGATGCTGATTATTTGTCTGCCATTCCTTACCAAGATGATGCATCCAAAAGCAGATGAAGTAAAAGCAGTAGATCCGCGCTTATTGCAAGAAGATCCTGATTTCAGCAAAAAGCTCACCGCGGATTCAACTATTGCCGAAAAAATTGAAGAAAACCGTTGGCTTGCTTACTTAATTTCGGGCACTGGTTTTGTTTATCTTGGCATGTATTTCGTAGATAAAGGCTTTAACCTCACCATTAACATCGTGAACTTCATTTTCTTAATGGTAGGTCTTGCCTTACATGGCTCCCCAGCCGCTTATGTACGAGCAATTACCAATGCCGCGCGTAGTACCGCAGGGATCTTAATTCAATTCCCATTCTATGCGGGGATGCAGTTAATGATGGAGCATTCTGGCTTAGGCGGAATGATCACTCAGTTCTTTGTGGATATTTCAAATAAAGATACTTTCCCACTTCTCACTTTCTTTAGTTCAGCATTAGTGAATTTTGCTGTGCCGTCCGGTGGTGGTCACTGGGTCGTGCAAGGACCATTCGTTATCCCAGCTGCGCAAGAATTAGGTGCTGATTTGGGTAAAGCGGTAATGGGGATTGCTTATGGCGATATGTGGGCAAACATGGCTCAACCGTTCTGGGCATTGCCTGCGCTCGGTATTGCTGGTTTAGGAGTGCGGGACATTATGGGCTACTGTATGACTGCTCTGATCTTTACCACACCAATTTTCGTGATAGGGCTCTATTTTCTATAAAGATAAAACCAAGCGGTCGTTTTTAGCAAAAAATCTGCAAAAAAAGAGCGCTTACAAGGTGCAATTTACTGCACCAAATAATTTTTAATGGTGCAACAAGTTGCACTCTACAGAAGGAAAACAGTATGAAAAATATAGTTATTGCAAGTGCGGTGCGCACCGCAATCGGCAGTTTCGGTGGTTCTTTAGCAGGGGTTTCGGCAGTGGAACTCGGCACAACAGTAATCAAATCTGCGATTGAGAGAGCCGGTTTAGACATGACTAAAGTAGATGAAGTGATTATGGGGAATGTGCTTCAGGCCGGACTTGGGCAAAACCCTGCCCGCCAAGCGTTATTACGCGCAGGTATTGCCCAAGAAGTCCCCGCTTATACAGTAAACAAAGTATGTGGTTCAGGTTTAAAGGCTGTGGCACTTGCTGCTCAAGCAATTAAAGCCGGTGATGCAAATATCATCATCGCTGGCGGTATGGAAAATATGAGCCAAGCACCGTACTTGTTAGATTCTAAGTCACGCTGGGGCTATCGTTTAGGCGATGGCAAAGTACAAGATGTGATTTTATCCGATGGCTTAATGTGTGCAGAAAATCACTACCATATGGGGATTACGGCAGAAAATGTTGCCAAAAAATATGGTATTACCCGCCAAATGCAGGATGAATTGGCACTTTCCTCTCAGCAAAAAGCCACTGCTGCCATTCAATCAGGTGCATTCAAAAATGAAATCATACCAATGAATGTAAAAATTAAACGCAAGGAAGTGGTTTTTGATACCGATGAGTTTGTAAAACAAGATTCAACTCTTGAAGGTTTATCTTCACTTCGTACTGCGTTTGATAAAGAAGGAACAGTTACCGCAGGGAATGCTTCAGGTATTAACGATGGCGCTGCTGCATTAGTGGTGGTCGAAGAAGAAACAGCAAAAGCATTGGGATTAAATATTCTTGCGCGTATTAAAGGCTATGCAAGCGGTGGGGTTGCGCCAGATATTATGGGCATGGGGCCTGTTCCTGCAACACAAAATGCGCTGAAAAAAGCAGGCTTAACCTTAAACGACATTGATCTCATTGAAGCTAATGAAGCATTTGCGGCACAGTTCTTAGCAGTGGGTAAAGAGTTAGGTTTTAACCCTGAAAAAGTCAATGTAAACGGTGGTGCAGTAGCTCTAGGTCACCCTATCGGTGCAAGTGGTGCGCGCATCTTAGTCACTTTATTACACGCAATGCATGCCCGTGATAAACAATTCGGTTTAGCAACGCTTTGTATCGGTGGTGGACAAGGCATTGCCATGATCGTTGAACGTATTTAATAACAACCAAAAAATGAAAACAGAAGGAAAATCTTATGACTAAAAAAGTTGCATTAGTAACAGGTGCTGCAAGTGGTATTGGCTTAGCTGTATGCGAAAGTTTAGCGACGGAAGATCTGAATATCGTTATGGTCGATGTAAACGAAGATGCGTTAAAAGAACACGCAACGCGTTTACAAGCGGCCTACATTAAAGCAGATCTTTCGCAGCGAGAAGGTTGCCAAGCAGCAGTGGAATTTGCGGCTCAAAAGTTTGGCAGCGTGGATATCCTCGTGAATGTGGCAGGGATTCAGAACGTCTGTGCGATTGATGAATTCCCAGAAGATAAATGGGATTTTATGATCAATTTAATGCTTACCGCGCCATTCTTGCTTACTAAATATAGCTGGAAATACATGAAAGCCAATAAATGGGGACGTATCATTAACTTGAATTCCATTCATGGCTTAGTCGCTTCAGATTACAAATCTGCTTATGTTTCAGCAAAACACGGTTTATCGGGCTTAACAAAAGTTGCAGCTTTGGAAGGCGGTGAATTTGGCATCACTGTAAATTCTATTTGCCCAGCTTATGTCCGTACTCCGTTAGTGGATAAACAAATTGCAGATCAAGCACGTAATCATGGTATTTCTGAAGAGGAAGTGATCAGCAAAATCATGCTTTCAAAAGCAGCCGTTAAACGCATGATTGAGCCAGAAGAGCTGGGCGCTTTCGTTAAATTCTTATGCTCTGATGCTGCAGCTTCTATTTCTGGCGCAACGCTCACCATGGATGGAGGCTGGACTGCCGGCTAAATTTTAGGGCGGTACTGTTTCTCCTGTGCAGTGCCGCCTATTTTTATATTTTTTATTTTTATATTTTTTAAAGTTTTACTTACTAAACAAGGAAACATCGCTATGAGTACTATTGCAATTATTCTCTCATTATTGATGCTGATGTATTTCGCTTATCGCGGAATGACTGTTTTACTACTTGCTCCGCTACTTGCTATTTTTGCGGTAGTATTAAGTGGTGACGGTATAATGATGATGCCCAAATATACCGAAACCTTTATGACGGCGTTAAGCGGTTATTTACTTAATTTCTTTCCTGTATTCTTATTTGGCGCACTATTTGGACAGCTTATGGCAGATTCAGGCGCTGCTGCGGGTATTGCTAAAGGCATTGTAAAAATGCTAGGTAGCCGTCAAGCAATTTTAACTGTGATTATTGCCTGTGGTTTATTAACCTATGGTGGTGTATCGCTTTTCGTGGTGGCTTTCGCTATTTATCCGATTTCGAAAGTATTATTCCGTGAAGCAAATATTCCTAAACGTTTAATTCCCGCAACCATTGCTTTAGGTTCATTTACCTTTTCAATGACCGCATTACCAGGTACGCCTGCGGCAACCAACGCTATCCCAATGCCATTTTTTAATACTAATGCTTTCGCCGCTCCAGGTTTAGGCTTAATCGGTGCTGCAGTGATGTTTGTTGGTGGCTGGTTATGGCTACAAAGCCGTGCAAGAAAAGCCGCGGCAAATGGTGAAGGTTACGGTGAACATACAAGCGAAAAAGATGAAGATATGTCTGCGTTAGACAGCAATGTCATGCCATTTGGGCTTGCAATTTTACCATTGATATTAGTAATTGCAGTGAATGCCTTATTAACCTACGGCATTTTCCCCAATGTAGATTTTAGCTCAATTACTGAGGCTTTCCCAAACCTTGCGATTAAAGGACGTTTAGGCTTGTGGGCAATCATTACTTCACTTGCGGTGGCATGTGCAGTATTAATCGCTTTACGATTAGGTAAATGGAAGTCGCTGCAAGGTACGGTAAACAAAGGGGTATATGGTTCGATGTTGCCAATCTTTAATACCGCTTCAGAAGTAGGTTATGGTGCGGTCGTGGCATCATTAGCGGGCTTTGCGATTATTCGTGATTCCGTATTAAATGTGTCTTCTAACCCGTTAGTATCAGAAGCGGTGGCAATGAGTACCCTTGCTGGTATCACTGGTTCATCGTCTGGTGGCTTGAGTATTGCATTAAAAGCATTAGGTGAAGATTATCTCCGCATGGCGATGGAAGCCGGTATTGATCCAGAACTATTACACCGTGTTGCTGTAATGGCAGCTGGTGGCTTTGATACCTTACCACATTGCGGTGCAATCATTACCTTACTTTCAATTTGCCATTTAAATCATAAACAGTCATACCTCAATATTGCCATGGTGACAATTGCTATCCCTGTTTTAGCGGTTATTACGGTGATTACCTTAGGTACTATGTTCGGATCGTTCTAATCTATTTAGTAGATTTTGAGTAAAAAAAAGACCGCTTGTAGTGTCCAATGTGGGGTGGACAAACAGCTACAAGCGGTCTTTTTCATATTATTCGCTCATGATGGTATCTAATTCATCTTGCAATTCTAGCCACTGCATTTCCACTTCTTCGAGGGCTTTTTTCACTTTCACTTGTTCGGTAAGAGTGTCGGTTAATTTGGCTTTATTGGCAGTTTCATAGATTTCAGGGGCAGCGAGAGTTTGTTCTAAATGATTTAGCTGAGCAGTGAGTTTCTCAAGCTCTTTTTCAAGTTGCGTGAGTTTCTTACGAATCGGAGCCGCTTGCTGGCGGCGTTCTGCTTCTACGCGTTTTTGCTCTTTGCGATTTTGCGCTGAGTGTTCTTTCAGTTCTTCGTTACAAGCGGCCGTATTTTCCGCTTTTTTTGCAAAATCGGGTTGGCTGTTAAGTGCGTTTAGCCATTTTTGATAGTCGTCTAGATCACCGTGAAACTCTTCAGCTTTGCCATCGTGTACTAAGTAAAATTCGTTTACAGTAGAACGGAGCAAATGACGATCGTGCGAGACTATCACCAGCGAGCCTTCATATTGGGTTAAAGCCTCAGTGAGAGCTTGACGCATATCTAAATCAAGATGGTTAGTAGGCTCATCTAGCAGCAATAGATTCGGGCGTTGCCAAACGATTAATGCTAAAACAAGTCGGGCTTTCTCGCCACCAGAGAACGATTTCACTGCTTGTTTTACTTTATCTCCGTGAAAGGCAAAACCGCCCAAATAGTTTCGTAGCTCTTGTTCGGTTTTTTCAGGAGCAAGGCGGCTTAAATGCCAAATTGGGCTTTCTTCTGCACGTAGCGTATCAAGCTGATGTTGAGCAAAATAGCCAAGCTGTACACCTTTGGCTAATTGCACCATACCAGATTGCGCCGCAATTTCCCCAGCTAATAATTTGATTAGCGTAGATTTTCCCGCGCCATTTTTCCCCAATAAACCAATACGAGAACCTGGAACAAGATTGAGTTTCACTGAGTTTAAAATTGTTTTTTCACCATAGCCTGCACTCACCTTTTCCATCATTAACAGTGGGCTGGGTAAGGAAAGCGGTTCGCGAAATTCAAAGGAGAACGGGCTATCGGCATAAGCTGGTGCAATGAGCTCCATCTTTTCTAATGCCTTCACTCGGCTTTGCGCTTGTTTCGCCTTTGTTGCTTTTGCCTTAAAGCGGTCGATAAATTTTTGCAGATGCGCGATTTTATGTTGTTGTTGCTGATAAGCCGCGTTTTGCTGCGCTAGCTTCGTTGCTCGTTGAATTTCGAACGAAGAATAGTTACCGGTGTAGTCAAAAATTTTCTGCTGCTCAATGTGAAATACGCGATCAATAATAGGATCAAGAAAATCACGGTCGTGTGAGATTAAGATCAACGTACCACGATATTGGCTTAACCAACGTTCAAGCCAAATCACGGCATCTAAGTCTAAGTGGTTGGTTGGCTCATCAAGCAATAATAAATCAGATCGACAGAGTAACGCTTGAGCAAGATTTAGACGCATACGCCATCCACCGGAAAAGGATTTGACCGGAAGTTGTAACTGTTCTTGGCTAAAACCCAAGCCATCAAGCAATGTTGCTGCACGCGATTGAATGCTCCAAGCATCGATCGTTTCCAAGCGGCTATGTAAAGTAGCAATGAGATGCCCGTCATTCGCAGCATTTGCTTGCTCTAGCTGGTATTGCAAGGTGGTATATTCACGATCACCTTGAATCACGTAATCTATTGCAGAAATGTCTAGTGCTGGTGTTTCTTGGTTTACCCAAGATATTGCCCAATTAGTAGGGTATCTGATTTCACCACCCTCAGCATGCAGCTCGTTTTTTAATAAGGCAAGTAGAGAAGATTTACCACAACCATTTTTACCGACTAATCCAATTTTTTGTCCGGTATGAATGGTTGCATTTGCATTTTCGAGCAAGAGTGTTTGCCCGCGTTTAAGCGTTAAATTATTGAGAAAAATCATTTAAATTTGAATAAGTTAGTTGGTTTTGTTTAGCTTTTATTGCACAATATTGCTCGTTTTTAGCTTACGGAGTGAATGATGTTTGATTCATTAGTTGTGCAATTTGTGGTGCTTTGGGCAGTCATTGATCCTGTGGGGTCAATTCCAGTCTATTTGGCAAAAACTATCGGCTTATCACCAGATGATCGCCGTAAAATCGCGCGCAATGCAACATTAATTGCAGCGGGGATTTTACTCTTTTTCTTGGTGTTAGGACAATGGCTATTAGAGGCAATGCAAATACCGCTGTCAGCCTTCCAAATTGCGGGTGGGTTAGTGTTGCTGCTGTTCGCCTTAACCATGATTTTTGGGCAAAGTAAGCCTGATCAAGAAATTAAAATGAAAAGCAGTTTAAGTGAACTGGCGGTATATCCTCTGGCTGTACCATCAATTGCTTCCCCTGGGGCGATGATGGCTGTCGTGTTATTGACAGACAACCATCGCTATAACTTACTGGAACAGGCTATCACTGGCGGAATTATGCTGGCGGTTGTAGCGATTACTTATGTACTTTTGCTGCTTGCAAACCATATTCAAAAATATATTGGCAATGCAGGTGCTGCTATTATTAGTCGTGTGATGGGGCTTATTTTGTCTGCCGTTGCCGTCAATAATATTCTCGTTGGGCTGCGTGATTTTGTGCAGCAAGCTGCGCTATAAATTTAAGGAAATGCTATGTCTCTTTTATCTCTTTCTTCTGCTTTAGAAAATCTTTTAACTTGTTTGCCAATACCGAATCAATTTGAAACGATTGCATTGCATGAGGCTGCAAACCGTGTGTTGGCAGAGGATGTTTTCTCACCGATTAATGTCCCAAATTTTGATAATTCCGCAATGGATGGCTACGCGATTTCTTTGCAAAATTTTTTAGAAAATCAACCGCTTGCTGTGATTGGCAAAGCATTTGCTGGTAATCCCTTTAGCGGTAAAATTCAATCCGGACAATGTGTCCGGATTATGACGGGAGCAAAAATTCCCGAAAATACGGATGCAGTTGTGATGCAAGAAGATACCATTATTCGTGATGATGGTACGATTATGATAACTAAACCGGTTAAGCTTGGGGCAAATATTCGCAGAGTAGGAGAAGATGTTGCGCAAGGCAGCTTAGTGTTGGCAAAAGGTAGTCAATTAAATGTGAGCAGCTTGCCGTTATTGGCATCACTCGGTATTGCAGAGGTAAAAGTTTTCCCTAAAGTTAAAGTGGCAATACTTTCAACCGGCGATGAATTGGTTTCGGTTGGTGAGCCTTTAAATGAAGGACAGATTTATGATACCAATCGCTTTACGGTGCGGTTAATGTTAGAAAAATTAAATTGTGAGATTTTAGATTTTGGCACATTACCTGATAACCCTAAAATTTTTGAGCGAACCTTTGTGCAAGCGCAACGCCAAGCAGATGTGTTGATCACCAGTGGCGGGGTTTCTGTGGGGGAAGCCGATTTCACCAAAACTGTCATTGAAAAATTGGGCAAAATTGATTTTTGGAAAATTGCTATGAAACCAGGTAAGCCATTTGCTTTCGGAAAATTGGAAAAAGCATGGTTCTTTGGGCTTCCTGGCAACCCGGTTTCGGCATTAGTAACCTTTTATCAGTTGGCTCAGCCTGCACTCATGAAACTTGCCGGTTTTTCAGCTGAAAAAATTGCAAATTTTTCGCCTAAATTGACCGCTTGCGCGGCTGTTTCAATGAAAAAAGCAGTGGGACGGCAAGATTTCCAACGGGGATTTTTCTATGCTGATGAAAATGGGCAGTTGGTTGTGAAGACGGTTGGAACACAAGGTTCACATATTTTCAGCGCCTTTAATGAGAGCAACTGTTTTATTGTGCTAGAACAGGAACGAGGAAATGTTGAGGTCGGCGAACGCGTAGTTATTCAGCCGTTTAATTTACTTTTATCTTAAAACCTAAGGCAGCGATAATATGGAACTTTCCGATCAAGAAATGTTGCGATATAACCGTCAAATTGTTTTAAAAAATGTTGATTTTGACGGGCAGGAAAAATTAAAAGCTAGTCGAGTGTTAGTGGTTGGGGTTGGAGGCTTGGGCTGTGCTGCTAGCCAATATCTTGCCAGTGGCGGAATAGGGCATTTAACCTTAGTGGATTTTGATAGTGTCTCTCTTTCTAATCTTCAACGCCAAATTTTGCATACAGATGCCACAATTGGCGAACCTAAAGTATTTTCTGCCCAACAACGGTTGCAGCAACTTAATCCACATATTGAAATTAAGCCGATTCATGCCGAATTGAGTGAATTGCAGTGGCAAACATTGATCCCTGAATATGATGTTGTGTTAGATTGTACTGATAATGTGAATATTCGAAATTTACTTAATCAAATCTGTTTTCAGCATAAAATTCCGTTGGTATCCGGCTCCGCTATTCGATTTGAAGGGCAACTCAGTGTATTTCGTTATACAGATAATGAGCCTTGCTACCAGTGTTTAAGTACGTTGTTTGGGGAAAATATACTCAGTTGTGTTGAGGCTGGGGTAATTGCGCCTATCGTTGGCGTAGTTGGTAGCCTACAAGCGTTGGAATGTATTAAGGTATTATTAGGTATTGGGCAAACCTTATCTGGGAAATTATTGATGATCGATGGTTTAAATTTTTCGGTACGAGAGATGAAATTGCCGAAACAGCCACACTGTCAGATCTGTAAGAATTTTCTAGAAAGTTAAAGAAATGCAAAGATTTTATTTTACCCTTGACTATTGGGAACGTTATCATTAACATTTCCTTTGTTTTGTTCCTCCTTAGTTCAGTCGGTAGAACGGCGGACTGTTAATCCGTATGTCGCTGGTTCAAGTCCAGCAGGAGGAGCCAATTCATTTCCTCCTTTAGTTAGTTTTTACTTTTGACCTTGTTTTATTTGTCTCCTTTTATAAAACAGTGATTCATACCTCCTAGAATTAGGTCAAAAGAATTGCCCGCCAATTGCGGGCATTTTTTTTATCTAACGCGTTATTTTGCATGTAAACGGATAAGCTGGAAGGCTTGTGCAATTTTGTCTGCATGCTTGATTCCTTTGGCTGTTTCTAACCCCGAATTAAGATCAACGCCTAAACAGCCTACCTGTAAAGCCTGTTCGAGATTTTCTAAATTAATCCCGCCAGCTAAGATAGCTTTTGATTTTAGCTTTTCAGGAATCAATGCCCAATTAAATGTTTTCCCTGTGCCTCCTTGTTGATTTGTCGTTTTACTATCTAAAATATAACGTTGAATAAGAGGATTATCTGCAAAATCAAATTGTTGTGCATCGACATCAATTGAAATTGCTTTCCAAATTTGAACATTTCCCTCAAGCTGCTCTGCAAGCTGGGCAATATAAAGTTCATTTTCGTTACCATGTAGTTGCACAGCATAAAGCTCAAGCTGTTTTGCAATTTTTACGACAAACTCGACCGCTTGATTTTGGAAAACACCAACAAAGCGTAAAGGAGCCTGTACGACTAATTCTTGCGCTTGACGCAGAGATAAGGCACGCACAGATTTTTCTGCAAAAATCAGCCCACCATATAGTGCACCATTGGCATAGGCTGCTTGCACATCTTGTGGGCGAGTTAAGCCGCAGATTTTGTTTTCACCAAAAATGACTGCGCGCACTGCATTATTCAGATCACGGCTTCCCATTAAGCTGCTACCAATTAAGAAACCATGAGCGCTTTGCGAGATACTTTTCACTTGGCTATGATCGTAAATGCCAGATTCGCTAATTAAACGCACATCAGCGGGAATTTGGTCACGATATTTTGCTACCAACGCGATAATGCGGTTCATATCTATGCTTAAATCATGCAAGTTGCGGTTATTCACCCCGATCACTTTTGCCCCCAGCGCTAAGGCTCGTTCAAATTCTTGCTCATTGCTGGTTTCTGTGAGAACACCCATCCCCAAACTGTGTGCTAAATCGCTTAATTGACGATAGGTGGGGTCATCTATAACCGAAAGCATCAATAAAATTGCATCAGCGTGGTGATAGCGGGCAAGATAAACTTGATAAGAAGAGATCATGAAGTCTTTACACAAAATAGGTTGGCTAACCTGATTTCGGACTTGCGAGATAAAATGAAAATTGCCCTGAAAATATTGTTCATCAGTGAGTACAGAAATGACGCTAGCATAGTGTTTATAGACTTGCGCAATAGCATCTAAATCAAATTCTGCGCGAATTAATCCCTTTGATGGTGAAGCTTTTTTGCATTCTAAAATATACACCGGTTGTTGGTGAGAGCCTTTTGCAAGCGCAGCATAAAAATCGCGATCACTTGGCTGTAGTTGCGCTTGAAATAGTGAAAGTGGAAATTGTTGTTCGGCATTTGCTACCCAAAGGGCTTTATCTTTGACGATTTTTTGTAGAATAGTAGGTTGATTTTGCATTTTGATCCCTTATAGTGTGCGACTATTTTTCATCTTTATAAAGGATTCATCATGAAAACACAAGTTCGCGTACAGTTAGATCGGCTGCAAGTTGTGTTACATAGGTATCAACTTTGGGAAACCGAAGCGCCTAGCACCGAAAAGTTAGCCAGTACGCAACCTTTTGCGCTGGATACACTAACAGCAACCCAATGGTTACAATGGATTTTTATTCCAAGGATGCATGTACTACTTGATGCTAATGCAGAGTTGCCAACAAATTTTGCAGTAAGCCCATATTTGGAAGAGAGTTTGAAAAATGAGCGCTATTTGGCAGAGTTAGTACAGCCGATAGTAGAAATAGAAAAATTGCTTAAATAATGGGGTTTTTAGGTTTTCTTACTCAGGAATAAGTTAAGTACTCAACATGATAACATTGGATATTTTATACCGAGATGAAAGTCTCATTGCAATCAACAAGCCGGCAGGTATGTTGGTGCATCGCTCTTGGCTGGATAAACACGAAACGGTATTTGCAATGCAAACCTTGCGTGACCAAATTGGACAACATGTTTTTCCGATTCACCGCCTAGACCGCCCAACCTCAGGTGTTTTGTTATTTGCCTTGAATGCGGAAATGGCACGACAAATGAGTGAACAGTTTGAACAGCATCAATTAATGAAAAGTTATCTTGCTGTGGTACGAGGTTATTTGAACGGAGAAGCTCGTATTGATTATCCACTTAAGGTGAAACTGGATAAAATTGCCGATAAATTTTCTACAGCAAAAGAAGCACAGCAAGCAGTCACGGACTATAAACATCTTGCCGGCATTGAAATGCCATATCCGGCAGGTAAATATCAAACGGCTCGCTATAGCTTGGTGCAACTTTGGCCGCAAACAGGGCGTAAACACCAACTTCGTCGGCATATGAAACACCTATTTCATCCGATTATGGGGGATACCAATTACGGCGATTTGCATCAAAATCGGGCTTTAACAGAAAATACTGGCTGTGATAGACTATTTCTACATGCCAATAGTTTGCAGTTTACCCATCCAGACACTTTGCAAAAAATCATGATAAATGCTCCGCTTGATCACCAATGGCAGCAACTTTTTTTGCAATTTGGCTGGAACTTTCCGCAATTTTTTTAGACGATGATAGGCTTTTTATGGATAATTTACTTTTGAATTTAACTCATGAGCAGCAGCAACAAGCTGTAGAGAAAATTCAACAATTAATGCAACAGGGGGTTAGTAGTGGTGAAGCCATCGCTATCGTTGCCCAAGAGTTGCGTCATACTTATAGCAAAAACTCGGAGAATTAAATGAAAAAATTATTAGCGTTGGCAAGCATTGCCACTGTGGGAGCGCTAACTGTTTCAGTACAGGCTGTAGCACAAACAGCAGAGATACCTAGAGCATATTTATCTGTGATGGATATGTCCGGCAAGGTAGCTAAAAATACTGGGAATCAGATCTATTCCGTTAGCAATAGCAATTTGCAGCTTTGTTGGGCTGCTTCAGGTATTCCGCTTGAGCCGGCAAATCTGAATAAAGTAACAGAACTTTTTATTGCCCCAAGTGTAAAAGCAAAATTTGTAAAACCGGGAGCCACAATTAAGGTTGAGAATGAACGTTCAGCCATCACCAGTATGATGGGTAGTGCCGATGGTAAAATGATTCAAACTTGTTGGCGTTTTGATCAAAATGATCCGCTTGGCAAATATACATTGCGATTGAATGTCAATGACATACAGTTTGATGATCTCGTATTTGAGCTTGTCAAATAAGGTACTTAAAGGCAGAAATTAGATTTTCTGCCTTTCTTTTTGCGATAGCATCTAACACCTTTGTTGCATGTGCGAGAGTTGCTGATCTAGATAACGTGCGGAAGTGAGGTAATCAAAAATATCCCTCAAAGGGATATGTTCAAGGCCTAATTGTGAGCGTAATATTGTTGCTTCTGGAGATAAGCGTAAAAAATCTGCCATTTGCTGCTGGGCTTGATAGCGCTCGACTTCTGCCATATTATCTAAATGGCAAGCGCTCAGTTTTTCGATTTCTTTTGCAATTTTGTCCATTCTTCCAACGAAATAGCCCCGTTGCGCTTTACTCAAACTACTGAGCCACATCCCGTCTCGTTTAGGCATATTTTGAATTAAAGCAAATAAATCGGTTAGATTCCCTTGTTTTAATTCAAACTCCAATTCACAAATTGGCTCTTCACCAAAACGGTTTTTGATAATCCCCATATCAAGCGCAATTTCAATTTGGCTGTGCTGATAATTTAATAACCAACTTTCTCGCTCAAAATCGGTACTAAATGTCGCCTGAAGATTTTCGGCAATCGCATCGCTATTGGCAATTTGCAAATTATAGTGTGAAACTAACCGCTTGAAATCGGGCTGGCTGTTTGGCAAATCAAGATTATATTCAGGACGAATATGCAAACCGCCAACAATATCGCCTTTCATTTTTAACGTGATTTCATGCTGATTGTTTTTAGTGCGTACTCGTAAGCCCATCTGTGCTTTTGCAAAAAAAAGCTCAGGCGTGTCAAAATAGGTATTCCCCAATGTTTGTCGCTGATATTTTTGTATTGGCTGCTGGGTAAGCCACTGCTTTATTAAAGCAATATTCTCTGGCAACAGCATAATTTTAATTTCGATTTCGTCTTGCATGCTATTTCTCTTGGTTTTTTAAGGAGATGAATCATACCCCATTTTTTGCTATATTTCGCCCCAGTTTTTTCAACATATTATCAGAAAATGTTTAACCGAATTCAAAATAAAGTAACCCATTTTGTGCAACGCGGTTTCGATAACCATATTCGTCTTGCTGTGACAGGCTTAAGTCGCAGTGGTAAAACAGCTTTTATTACTAGCTTTGTTGATCAACTATTACATATTCAGCCTGAAAAGAATGCGCATCTTAATCTGTTTGCCGCAGCCAGAAATGGGCAAATTTTATCAGTGAAGCGCGTAGAGCAAGGCGATCCTACAGTACCTCGTTTTGAGTATGATCGTAACCGCGCTTGCTTTGAGCAAGAAGAACCGAAATGGTGTCCCTCGACCACGGGGATTAGTGAAATTCGGTTAGCAATCCGTTACCGTAACCGCAGTAGTTTCAGCCGTATTTTTAAAGAAACCTCCACACTTTATCTCGATATTTTTGATTATCCAGGAGAGTGGTTGCTAGATTTGCCATTAATGTCGCAATCTTTTAAAGAATGGTCGCAAGCACAGCAAGTGGTGCACACAGGCGAACGGGCAAAATTGGCTCAAGCTTGGTTAAATGAAGTGAAGAAATTAGATCTAAGTGCTGTTGCGGACGAAAATCGCCTTGCAGATTTAAGCGATATTTATACCGCTTACTTACTGCAATGCAAGCAAGCTGGCATGCAATATATTCAACCAGGCCGCTTCGTTTTGCCAAATGCAGAACGAGGCGCACCTGTTTATCAATTTTTTCCTTTATTAGATTTAAGCGAACAAGAATGGCAATCGCTTGAAAATAGTCCAACTAATAGCGTTTTTCATACTTTGAAAAAGCGTTATCGCCAATATCAAGATAAAATTGTGAAACCGTTTTATAAAGATTATTTCTCACAATTTGACCGACAGGTGATCTTAGCAGACTGCTTAACGCCATTAAATCATAGTCAGCAAGCTTTTATTGAGATGAAAATTGGCTTACAGCAATTATTTAAGCATTTTCACTATGGTAACCGTTCACTGTTTCATCGCTTATTTTCATCTAATATTGATAAACTTCTATTTGCCGCAACTAAAGCCGATCACATCACAAGTGATCAGCTTCCAAATTTAGAAAGTCTTATGCGACAGTTAGTGCAGGAAGGTGGCAGACACGCTGAATTTGACGGGATTGAAACAGCTTATCAAGCCATTTCTGCAATTCGAGCGACCGAAGCTGTGACGGTGAGTGAAAATGGGCAGAGTTTTAAAGCTATTCGAGGGGTACGGACAAAGGATAAGCGACAGGTAACCCAGTTTGCAGGGAGTGTCCCCAATCGGCTACCGAATTCGGATTTTTGGCAAAATCATACCTTCGATTTCGATCAGTTTGAACCTAGAAAAATCGACTTTGACCAAGCTCTTCCTCACTTAAGAATGGATTCGGTATTGCAATTCTTGCTTGGAGATTTGTTTGAGTAACATTCATCTTTGCTAGAAATAGAATGGCAGCTACCCGTAGGTAGCTGCCACTTGAGGGGGTAACGGTATGCAAAACCATTAAGTTTCAACTCTCAGCCACCTACAGGTAGCTGCTTAAAGCTGTTTTTCTGAATTTTTCCAGAACGATGTTTCAACTCTCAGCTACCTACAGGTAGCTGCACAGGCACATCACCGCACCGGGCTACACTGGCAGGCATTGTTTCAACTCTCAGCTACCTACAGGTAGCTGCTATTGAGGGATGGAAATGGCTAAATACCAAATGATGTTTCAACTCTCAGCTACCTACAGGTGGCTGCAGGTTAGTAAGGGCGGGATCGGTTAAACGTTGCTGTTTCAACTCTCAGCTACCTACAGGTAGCTGCTTGCACCGATTACTGCGCCGATACCAGTCCACGAGTTTCAACTCTCAGCTACCTACAGGTAGCTGCGGTTACTTTTGGCTCTATGCAGTCTGTTTATAAAGTTTCAACTCTCAGCTACCTACAGGTAGCTGCATCTAACTTTTATGCTCATTGAACTCGGTTCATGGTTTCAACTCTCAGCTACCTACAGGTAGCTGCATCCTGAAACGTTTGAGCAGCTAAACGCCAAAGGCGTTTCAACTCTCAGCTACCTACAGGTAGCTGCTTCAAAACGAAGACAGTGTGTGGGTTAAACGCTTGTTTCAACTCTCAGCTACCTACAGGTAGCTGCTTGCTCGCTTGATCTAGCAATTCTGCCAAGCTATGTTTCAACTCTCAGCTACCTACAGGTAGCTGCCCGAACGACAAGCAAGGGCAAAAGTGCAGATTGTGTTTCAACTCTCAGCTACCTACAGGTAGCTGCCGCATAGTTGTACAAACCTCGGTAAGCTGCAGTGGTTTCAACTCTCAGCTACCTACAGGTAGCTGCTCCCTATATATCAAAGCATTACGTCACAAGGATTAAACCCTAACAATTCGCTAGCTTAAAATATGGGGATTGATTTACAGTGTAGCATAATATCTGTTATATGATGGAAGTTTGTAACAACTTGATTCGTAAGGGAAATAATAAATCGCTAACCTCTTGGTATTTTGATGAGAACCGAGGGTTAGCGAGAAGAGAAATAAACATGAAACATTAGGAGGTAATGTTGCTTTATCTTATGTAAGCGGTCTATTTCAGGGAATTTTTTACAAACTATTCAACGCTGTGTAATATCCTTTTTTTGAATGATGTTACAAGATTATTTAAATGTGCTAGCGTTAATCAAGATATTCAAAAAGCACTCTTGGGGTTAATTTGGTAATTAATTCATAATTGATTACCCCCATGGCATTAGCGACTTCTTCAATTAACAAATTTTCCCCCCAAAGCTCAGCTTCATCCCCCACTTTATCATTACTATTAATACCAAGATCGACAGTCATCATATCCATTGATACTCGTCCTACGATAGGTACTCTTCGCCCATTGATAAACACCGGCGTACCAGGTGGCGCATTACGTGGATAGCCATCGCCATAACCAACGGCAATAACACCGATTTTGGTATCCTGCTCAGCTACCCAAGCACCGCCATAACCAACAGGTTCACCCGCTTTATGGGAGCGAATAGCAATAAGCGATGAAGCAAATTTCATCACCGGTTTAAAGCCTAGCGAGGTAATGGGGTGAGTGTGAGGAGAAATACCGTGCATAATAATTCCTGGACGAACCCAATCATAATGAGCTTGTTGCCAGTAAAGAATGCCATTAGAAGCGGAGATACTGCGTTCGCCTTCGTAGCCTTTTGTTGCCTGTTCAAAGATCGCAATTTGTTTTTCAGTGTAGCCACAATCAGGCTCATCTGCGCGGCTAAAGTGGCTGACAAAATTGACCTTCTCAACCAAGGCACAAGCGGTCAATCTTTGGTGAAATTCTGCAATTTGCTCTGGATGGATACCTAAACGGTGCATACCTGTATCAATTTTGAGCCAAACGGTAATTGGGAAATAAATTTTTGCTTTTCGTTTCCAAAAGCCTTTTGCCTGTTCAGTTTGCCATTCAGCAGAAACTTGTTCAAGTAATTCAAGCTGTTCAATACAATGCACAACGGTATCAAAGCGCCGAGAAACCGTTTTAAGTAGCTCTTCGCGGTCAAAAAAGCCTTCTAATAAAAGGATTTTTCCTTCATAGCCACTTTCTTGAATTGCAAGCGCTTCTTTGATGCGGGCGACACAAAAGCCATCAACGAGATCGTTTAAATTTCTAACAAGATGATGTAAACCTTGCCCATAAGCATTTGCTTTTGCTACAGCACAGTGTTTACTATGAGGGGCGAGTGTTTTGATTAATTGCATATTATGGCGGAGATTTTTTCCGCTTAGTGTTGCTGTTGCTGGTTTCATTTTCTTTGAGTAACAACTTGATAATGGCAGAATTATACGCTTGAAATTATAAAATTTACTAGTAATTCTGAGAAAAGAGATTACTATACCAACTCCAATTCTTCCAAAGTAAAGGAGCATAAAATGTTTGGTTTGGATTTTTCTCTATTGCCTATTTTGTTCGTTTTACTCATCGTTTTTACGCTTTCTTCAACAATTAAAATTGTACCGCAGGGTTATCATTGGACGGTGGAGCGTTTTGGTCGCTATACCAAAACACTCACTCCGGGGTTGAATATTGTCGTGCCGTTTATTGAGCGAATTGGCCGTAAAATCAATATGATGGAGCAAGTGCTAGATATTCCATCGCAAGAAGTCATTTCTAAAGATAATGCAAGTGTTGCGATTGATGCTGTATGTTTTGTGCAGGTTGTTGAAGCTCGGCGAGCAGCTTATGAGGTCAATAACCTAGAAGATGCGATTGTTAATCTCACTATGACTAATATGCGTACCGTGCTTGGTTCAATGGATCTGGACGACATGCTTTCTCAACGAGATTTAATTAACGGTAAATTGCTCACTATTGTTGATGAAGCCACCAATATCTGGGGGGTGAAAGTTACTCGTATCGAAATTCGTGATGTGCGTCCACCGCGTGAACTTGTGGAAGCCATGAATGCTCAGATGAAGGCAGAGCGTAATAAGCGAGCGGATATTCTAGAGGCTGAAGGGATTCGACAAGCTGAAATTTTACGTGCAGAAGGTGAAAAACAATCCCGTATTCTCAAAGCAGAAGGGGAACGCCAAGAAGCTTTCTTACAAGCGGAAGCACGTGAACGCGCAGCTGAGGCGGAAGCTAAAGCAACTCAAATGGTTTCAGAGGCAATTGCAAAAGGCGATACTACTGCAATTAACTATTTTATTGCACAAAAATACACTGAAGCCCTCAAAGATATTGGCTCGGCAGATAATAGTAAAGTAGTGTTAATGCCGTTAGAAGCAGGTAATTTAATTGGTTCAGTAGCTGGTATTGCTGAGCTACTAAAATCAAATAAAAGCTCATCATAATAGGGCGTCTCTTCCCTTGTCTCATCAGGAGGAAAAATGGATTGGTTATTGAATTGGGCTGGTTGGTTAAGTTTAGGCTTTTTACTACTGGCTCTAGAATTAATTGCGCCAGGCGTGTTTATTATGTGGTGGGGACTCGCGGCTCTCATTTTAGCCGCAGTTTCTGCACTCTTACCGAATTTAGAGCCTGCCTACCAAGTCACAATTTTTGCTGTGCTAGCGATTACTTTCAGCCTAGTTTGGTGGAAATACCAGCATGGTAAAGATCAACAAGATGATGAACATAGCTCTCTGAACTCAAGAGAACACGCAATGATAGGAGCAAGAGGGGTGATTGTCGAGATACTGGAGAACGGTATTGCGCGAGGCAAATTTGATGATACCACATGGCGCGTGATTGGTGAGAATCTACGTATTGGTGATTCGGTGCAAGTGTTCCGAGTTGAAGGTATTACATTATTTGTAAAGAAATAGGCACTCTTTGAAATATCTAAGCTTATTTAACCCATCTCCAACAGATTTCTGGAAAAAGACTAAAGAAGCCTAGAGTATTTCAACGTAAGTTTACAAGCGGTCGATTTTCTTCAAAACTTTACAAATTGATTAGCGTATGCTGAGGTTTAAAGTAGTGAATTAGCTTAGGTAGATTTTACCCTAGCCAACTAAAAGAAATCTAACCGCTTAATATTGCTATTTTACTTCCGCAATCACATTCAAAATCCGCTTGTCCGAAATCGGGTATTTTGTGCCGAGCTGTTGAGCGAACAGGCTGACCCGCAGTTCTTCGATCATATAGCGAATTTCCAGCACTTCGTCCGGTACCGCTTTGGATTTTGGCAGTTTAGCAAGAAGCTGTTTATATGCCTCTTGCACCGCTTCCACCCGTAGCATTTTGGCTCGGTCGGTGTTGCTGTCCACCAACAGTTTATCCAAACGGCGTTCGATAGCGGTCAAATAACGGTATAAATCTGCAAGGCGGGCGTAGCCGGTTTTGGTGACAAAATCGGGGTAAATCAGCCCTTCGATTTGGGCTTTGATGTCGCTTAACGCAAACGCCATCGTAAAATCGAGCTTGCCTTTTAACCGCTTGTTTAGCTCGTAGGCCAGCGTGAGGCACTTTTCAACCTGTTTGGCAATTTCTACGGTTTTATCGTTTAAATTTGCCCGCACAAATTCGTGCAATTCATTGAATTTTTCCTCCGTCCAGACAAACCCGCCGAACTCTTCTACCAGCTGATCTACCGCACAGGCAATGCAGTCGTCAATCAGCTCCAACACTTTGCCGAACGGGGCAAAATATAAGCCTAACTTGGCTTTGTTCGGCAGTTTTTCGTGCAGATATTTAATCGGAGACGGTACATTTAGCAGCAGCAAACGGCGAAGTCCTGCTTGCATTGCTCTTGCTTGTTCAAACTCGGTTTCAAACAGTTTCACCCCCACAGCCGTTTGCTCATCAACAATCGCAGGGTAGGCTTTCACGCTGAAATGGGCTTTTTTCTGCTCATAGAACTGCGGTAATTCGGCAAAATTCCAAATATGCACGCCACTTTGCTCAATGCCGTCATCGGCAATGTTGGAAAGGGTGTTCTGCACCGCATCTTTCAAGGTAAATTTCAGCTCATCAAGGTTTTCGCTCTCTTGCAGTTTCTTGCCTTTATCGTCAATCACACGGAACGTCATGCGCAAATGTGGTGGCAGTTGGGTTAAATCCCACTGCTCAGGCTCGACCAATACGCCCGTCATTCGGCGTAGTTCGTGGCTTAGACTGTCCAGCAACGGCTTTTTAAACGGCTCGGCTCGCCCTAAAAAGGCGTCCGCATAATTTGGTGCCGGTACAAAATTCCGCCGTAGCGATTTTGGTAAGCTCTTAATCAGCGAGACGATCAGCTCGTGGCGTAGCCCCGGAATTTGCCAATCGAACCCTTCGGGTTCCACTTGGTTGAGCAGCGGCAGCGGAATATGCACCGTTACGCCATCGTGATCTTTGCCGACCTCGAACTGATAGCTCAGTTTGAGTTTTAAATCGCCTTGATGCCAGAAATTCGGGAAATCCAGCTCGCTGGCAAGTGTAGCGTTGTCGTTAATCAGGAACGATTTTTCAAAGTTCAGCAGTTCAGGATCTTTTTTGCTTGCCTGTTTCCACCAAGTATCAAAATGCTTGCTCGACACAACTTCGGTGCCAATTCGCTGATCGTAGAACTCAAATAGCACCTGCTCGTCCACCAAAATATCACGGCGGCGGGATTTGTGTTCCAATGCTTCAACTTCACGGATCAAGCGGTGATTTTCTTTGAAAAATTTGTAATTGTTGTGCCATTCGCCCTCCACCAACGCCGAGCGGATAAAAATTTCACGGCTGACGGTTGAGTCTATCGAGCCATAATTTACCGAGCGTTGTGCCACAATCGGAATGCCATAGAGCGACACTTTTTCCGATGCCATTACCGCCCCTTTGGACTTCGCCCAGTGCGGTTCGCTGTAACTGGATTTAGTGAGGTGTACCGCCAACGGCTCCACCCATTCCGGCTCAATACGAGCAACCATTCGCCCCCAAAGTTTGGTGGTTTCCACCAACTCTGCCGCCATTACCCATTTCGGCTGTTTTTTGAAAAGTGCCGAGTTCGGGAAAATGAAAAAGTGGGCATTTCTTGCTCCTAAATAGTGCATTTTTTCATTATCTTTCAAGCCGATATGCGACAACAAGCCGGCGAGCAAAGCGGTATGAATTGGCTGATAACTTGCCGGCTCACTGTTAATTTTTAGGCCCATTTCACGCACAGCAAGGCGGAGCTGGTGATAAATATCCTGCCACTCCCGCACACGGTTGTAGTTCAAATAATCCTTACGGCAGAGGTTGCGGAACTGGTTTTTCGACAGTTCTTTTTGCTGGGTTTGGATAAAGTGCCACAAATTCACAAAGGCTAAAAAATCGCTCTCTTTATCGGCAAAACGGCGGTGTTTGTCGTCTGCCGACTGCTGTTTCTCCTGCGGACGCTCACGAGGATCTTGGATTGAGAGAGCTGATACAATCATCATCACTTCGTGCAGCGAGCCGTTTTTTGCTGCCTCAATGACCATTCTGCCTAAGCGAGGATCGACTGGCAGTTGGGCGAGTTGGCGACCGATTGGGGTTAATCTAAACCCCTCCCCCCGTTTACGGGGGGAGGTTGGGAGGGGGGGAGTGCCATCATTAGAATGGTTTTCCCCCCTCCCTAGCCCTCCCCCGCGAGCGGGGGAAGGGATTTTTTCATTTGGAATAATAGCCTGTAACTCCTCCAACAGCCGAATCCCGTCCTGAATTTGTCGGCTATCAGGTGCATCAACAAACGGGAAATTGGCAATATCACTCAATCCAAGCGAAGTCATTTGCAAAATAACGGCTGCAAGGTTGGTTCGCAGAATTTCCGGATCGGTAAATTGCGGACGGCTGTTGAAATCCTCTTCCGAATAGAGGCGGATACAGATCCCTTCCGAGGTTCGTCCACAGCGCCCTTTACGCTGGTTGGCGGAGGCTTGCGAAATTGGCTCAATCGGCAGGCGTTGCACTTTGGTACGGTAGCTATAACGAGAAATACGAGCCGTGCCGGTGTCGATCACATATTTAATATTCGGAATAGTGAGCGAGGTTTCCGCCACGTTGGTCGCTAGAATAATGCGGTTTAGTCCACCGCTTGGCTGGAAAATCCGTTGTTGCTCGGCAGCCGACAAGCGGGCGTAAAGAGGTAAAATTTCGCTATGTCGCAGTTCCTGCTTTTGCAAGGCTTCTGCGGTGTCCCGAATTTCCCGTTCACCGTTCATAAAAATCAGAATATCGCCACGCCCTTCGGCTTGCAGTTCGTCCACCGCATTCAAAATACCTTGCAGTTGATCCTGATCTTCCTCTTCCACTATCGGGCGATAACGTACTTCCACCGGGAACGTCCGCCCAGAGACTTCAATAATCGGGGCGTTGTTGAAATGTTTGGAAAAACGTTCCACATCAATGGTTGCCGAAGTGATGATCACTTTTAGATCGGGGCGTTTATGCAGAATTTGTTTCAGATAACCCAAGATAAAATCGTTATTCAGCGAACGCTCGTGGGCTTCGTCAATAATCAGCGTATCGTACTGATTTAAATAGCGGTCGTGCTGGATTTCCGCCAGCAGAATACCGTCCGTCATTAGCTTGATTAAGCTGTTTTCACTGACTTGATCGTTAAAGCGGACTTTGTAACCGACCGTCTCGCCCAGTTCCGATTTCAGCTCTTCGGCAATGCGAGTGGCAACCGAGCGTGCGGCAATTCGGCGGGGCTGGGTATGCCCAATCAAGCCCTTCACCCCTCGCCCGAGTTCCAAGCACATTTTCGGCAACTGGGTGGTTTTGCCCGAACCGGTTTCCCCGGCAATCACCACCACCTGATTTTCGCTAATCAGTTTTAAAATTTCCTCACGGCGAGCGGAGACGGGTAGATCAGGGTAGTCAATTTTCAGGTTTTGGGCGTGCTGAGTTCGTGCGAAAAAACGTGCCTGACAAGCGGTGAGATCTTGCGAAATTTCTGCTAAAACCGACCGCTTGTTTTCCTCGTTTTTAATGTTTTCTGCCCCTTTTAAGCGACCGAGCAGACGGCGGAAATCGACGGTAGTGATATTTTCCAGCTTCACAAGCGGTGGTTTTTTATGATTTTTTTGCAATTTATCCGTCATCACGATTTCCCTAATACCAACGACAAAATCCCTGCCGCAATCAACGGTCCGACCGGTACGCCTTTTAAGAACGCCACACCGATTACTGTGCCGATTAAAAGCCCAGTCACCAGCACCGGTTGGTTGCCCATTAAGTTTACGCCTCTACCACCCAACCACGCTACCAACACGCCGGCAACAATCGAGAGTGCCATTTTCCAGTTTAGCAGTTGGGCAAGTTCGGGGAGCGTAATTCGCCCTGAAACCAAGGGGCTAAGTACGCCGATGGTTAAAATGATAATCCCGATTTTTAAGCCGTATTGATCGACAAAAGGAATAAATTTAGAAAGTAAGGTTTGTTGCATAATCAGCAACACCGCTGCTGAAATGGTAACCGCACTGTTTTGGCTGATGAGCCCTAAAATAATCAGCACAACAAGTAGAAGTGCTACTGCATTAAATTGTAAAGTCATAGGATTAAAACGTAAAAACCCTTACCTAATTAAGGTAAGGGTGGGTAATTAAACATTGAGCTAGTTAATAAATTTCATCATCGCCATTAAAAAGCCAATTAAGGCAACATTTAAGCTAATTGCCTTAAATATGCTTGCATTGATTGTTGTTATCAACTCATTCTTTAGTTTAGCAAGCTCAATTTGCAAATCAGCTTTTGTGGCTAACGGACTTTGACTCTGTTCTAAGGCTTCATCCAGTGCATTAGCAAATGCCTCAGCCATTTCAGGTGTTTGATTGGCTTCTTGCAGACGTTTTACAAAACGTAATTTATCAAATCGTAGGCTCATTGTGCTATCCATTTTGTTCTCCCATTGCAACTGAAATATAGCGTAATCTAACACAATTACAATCGGAAAATTTTTCGATTTTTGGGATAGAGATCCCAAAAGTACGAGTTAGCCTGCCACCATTACCATTGCTGGGCGAATAACACGACCTTGCAATGTATAACCTTTTTGGAGTACCACACTAATATGGTTTGCTTCAATCCCTTCGGCTGGTTGCATTGAAATTGCTTGATGTAAATCTGGATTAAAGGCTTCACCCACTACACCAACAGCCTCTACGCCAAATTGAGCAAGGGTTGAAACTAATCCTTTGTGGGTTAATTCCACGCCCGATTTTACACTTTCTTCCGCCCCTTCAAGCGCTTGTAAACCACGTTCTAAGTTATCTACTACATTCAATAACTCTTTTGAGAATTTTTCTAAAGCGAATTTGTGAGCTTTCTCTACATCTTGTTCCGCACGGCGGCGAACGTTTTCAATTTCTGCTCTAGCACGCAATGCAATATCCTGCTCACGAGCATCGGCTTCTGCAATATAGGCTTCTAATTCGGCAATACGAGCATTTGCAGCATCAAGCGGATCGATTTCAACATTTGCATTTTCTTGTTCAGTTTCTACCGCTTGTTCTACGGTTTCTTCAACGATCTCTTGCTCAACTGGCTCTTTTTCAGTCTGGTTGGTCATTGTTTATCCTTATTACGATGAAATATAAAAACGTTGGCTAATATAGCGGTAAATTACGAGATTTCAAGCCCTATCTGATTTTATTCCCTAATCTACGCAATTGCTTCTTTTTCTGCTAAACTTCACAAGTTTTTTCCAATTTAAATTTAAGGACAGAATTATGATGCGTTCTCATTATTGTGGTGCGTTAAATCGTGCTAATGTTGGTGAGCAAGTTACCCTAAGTGGTTGGGTTCACCGTGTGCGTAACTTAGGTCGTTTTATTTTTATGCAAATTCGTGACCGAGAAGGGATCGTGCAAGTTTTCTTTGATGAGAAAGATGAAGCGTTATTTAAAGCAGCAAGTGCATTGCGTAATGAGGCTTGTGTACAGATTAAAGGCGAGGTGATTGCCCGTGATGAAAGCCAGATCAACCCTGATATGGCAACGGGTGAAATTGAAGTGTTAGTGCGTGAGCTAAAAGTATATAACAATGCCGAGGTTTTACCATTAGACTTCAATCAAAATAATACCGAAGAACAACGCTTAAAATACCGTTATTTAGATTTACGTCGCCCTGAAATGGCGGAAAAACTCAAAACTCGTGCCAAAATCACCAGCTTTGTCCGTCGCTTTATGGACGATCACGGTTTCCTTGATATTGAAACCCCGATGCTGACCAAAGCAACCCCAGAAGGTGCGCGTGATTATCTTGTGCCAAGCCGTGTGCATAAAGGTAAATTCTATGCGCTACCACAATCTCCTCAGCTTTTCAAACAGCTTCTGATGATGTCAGGTTTTGACCGTTACTATCAAATCGTAAAATGTTTCCGTGACGAAGATTTGCGTGCTGATCGTCAGCCAGAGTTTACCCAAATTGATGTGGAAACCAGCTTTATGACTGCCGAAGAAGTGCGTAGCACAATGGAAGAAATGATTCACGGTTTATGGTTAGATCGCTTAAACGTGGACTTAGGCAAATTCCCGATGATGACGTGGCAGGAAGCGATGAATCGTTTTGGTTCAGATAAACCTGATTTACGCAACCCATTAGAATTGGTGGACGTTGCCGATATTTTCAAAAACGTTGAATTTAAAGTGTTTGCTGAACCTGCAAATAGCCCAGATGGTCGTGTAACAGTGTTGCGTGTGCCAAATGGGGCAAGCTTAACCCGTAAACAAATTGACGAATATACCCAATTTGTCGGCATTTACGGTGCGAAAGGTTTAGCGTGGGCGAAAATCAATGATGTCAATGCAGGCTTAGAGGGCGTGCAAAGCCCAGTGGCGAAATTCTTAAATGAAGAGGTGATTAACGCCTTGATTGAACGCACCCAAGCCCAAACAGGCGACATTCTTTTCTTTGGGGCGGATAAATGGCAAACCGTTACCGATTCAATGGGTGCATTACGTTTAAAAGTGGGGCGTGATTTAGAACTTACCGATCTCAGTGCTTGGAAACCGCTTTGGGTAGTAGATTTCCCAATGTTTGAGCGAGATGAAGAAGGCAATCTTTCTGCCATGCACCACCCATTCACCAGCCCGAAAGATTTTACCCCAGAGCAACTTGCCGCTGATCCAACCAATGCAGTCGCAAATGCTTACGATATGGTGATCAACGGCTATGAAGTGGGCGGTGGCTCGGTGCGTATTTACGATCCAAAAATGCAACAAACCGTGTTCAACATTTTAGGCATTAACGAAGAAGAGCAACGTGAAAAATTTGGTTTCTTATTAGATGCGTTAAAATTCGGTACTCCGCCGCACGCAGGACTTGCTTTTGGTTTAGACCGCTTAACCATGCTCATCACCGGTACAGAAAATATCCGTGATGTCATCGCTTTCCCGAAAACGACCGCAGCAGCGTGTTTGATGACCGAAGCGCCAAGTTTTGCGAATCCACAAGCGTTAGAAGAGTTAGCGATTAGAACCATTCCACAGGAATAATCCATATCAACGAGGGGCGAAATATCGCCCCTTTCATTTCTTTTGCAAGCGGTTTAAATTTGCACTTTTTTTGCAAAAGTTTACCGCTTGTTATTTTGTTTTGTGTGTTTAATGATGAATTACCAAACGATAATTTCAACTATTTATCAACGTATTCGCGCTGAAGAAAATGGTGGGGAATTAGCAATGTATATTCCAGAGCTTGCTAATATTAGCCCCGATAAATTTGGTGTTGCCTATTTTGATTTAAAAGATAGCACTATTGGTGTGGGCGATTATCAAGAAAAATTTTCCATTCAGAGTATCGTAAAAGTACTGTCGCTGGTGTTTGCTTACAAACATCTAGGTGATAGCATTTGGAAGCGAGTGAATGTAGAACCATCAGGTACCTCTTTCAATTCCCTTTTGCAGTTAGAAACAGATTGTGGCATTCCACGTAATCCATTTATCAATGCTGGTGCAATAGTGATTTGCGATATTTTGCTTTCGCTATTTGAAAATCCTAAACAAGCCTTTTTAGATTTTGTGCGAGATGTGGCGAACAATCCGAACATTCACTATTGTGAAAAAGTAGCAGAATCAGAAAAAGCAGTTGGCTATCGTAATTTTGCTTTATGTTATTACATTAAATCTTTTGGCAATATTCAAAATGATCCGAATGAGGTGTTGGATTTTTATTTCCATATCTGCTCAATTGAAATGAGCTGTGAAGAAATTGCTTATGCATTTAGTTTTTTAGCGAATGATGGCGTGAAATTGCACGATAACCAGCAGGTGTTAAATAAAAGCCAAACAAAACGTACCAATGCATTAATGCAAACTTGCGGGTTTTATGATGAATCGGGTGAATTTGCTTTTCGTGTGGGCTTACCGGGTAAAAGCGGTGTCGGTGGTGGTATTGTGGCGATTATGCCAAATCATCATTGTATTACGGTGTGGAGCCCGAAATTAAATGAGAAAGGAAATTCCTATCGTGGAATGAAGTTTTTAGAAGAATTTACTACACAAACGAAAATCTCGGTGTTTTAAGGTAAAAAATACCCCCGATTTTTCGGGGGTAAAGTGAGTTTTAATAAGATTTAACGATGTTCTTTTTTCTCTTTTAATTTTACTAATTGTCCCTCTAATTTCACTTCAACTTCATTGATAGCTTGATAAAGATCTTCATGTTTCGCCTTGGCGAATAAATCACCGATTGGCGTGCCGATAGAGGCTTCAACTTCGTATTCATTCGGCAATTTGTGAATCATAAAGTGCGGATTGATTAATTGAGTATGCCATTTATTCAATTTCGCCAAGCGGTCTTCGATATGGCTGCGGATTGCAGGAGTTACATCCATTTGTTTGCTGGAAATGTTGATTGTCATAGCATTGTCCTCTTTTGTTGTTGAATTGGGATGGCTTTAAGGTATGCCTTTCATTTGTAGATTTCAACCCCGAAAGTCACAATAAACTGAAAAATTTGATCTACTTAACACTTTTTCCGTTTAATTGATTATAATCTCGGCTTATTTTTCTAACGTATTTCTCACAAGGAAGAATAATGGCAGCAGAGAAATCACTTCCGCCGTTTCAGATGACATTTTTGCACCCGAAATTTTGGGGACTATGGCTCGGCTTAGGGCTATTTCGGTTAATGTTATGTTTACCATATCCGGTGTTAGTCAAAATTGGATTAGGGTTGGGCAAGCTGTTTGGCTCGCTTGGTTTTGGCAAAAAACGGATTCGTATTGCGAAAAAAAATCTTGAATTATGTTTTCCTGAATACAGTGAAGCCCAAATTCAACAAATTTTAGCGAAAAACATACAATCAGTTGGCATGGCGATTATCGAAACAGGTATGGCATGGTTTTGGTCGGATAAACGCATTCTTAAATGGTCGAAAATTGAAGGCTTAGAACACCTTAAAAATCCACCACAAGGCACAGGGATTATTTTTGTTGGTGTGCATTTTCTTACCTTAGAATTGGGGGCGAGAATTGTCGGTCTTCATCATCAAGGTATTGGCGTTTACCGCCCGAATGATAATCCATTGCTTGATTGGATTCAGTTCCGTGGGCGAGTGCGTTCAAACAAAGCGATGTTAGACCGTAAAGATCTACGTGGAATGATTAAGGTGCTACGAGCCGGCGAAACGATTTGGTACGCACCCGATCACGATTATGGGCGTAAAAATAGTGTTTATGTGCCATTTTTTGCTTTCCCTACCGCTTGCACTACCGCTGGAACAAGAATGCTTTTGCGTTCCGCCCCAAATAGTATCGTTGTACCCTTTACCCCAATGCGAAACGAAGATTTTTCAGGCTATACGGTAAAAATCGGCCCAATGGTGGATTTTAGTGATTGTGATGATGAGATCAGCACAGCAACCAAAATGAACAAAGTAGTTGAGCAAGAAATTATGCAAGCTCAAAGTCAGTATATGTGGTTGCATCGCCGCTTTAAGCACTTGCCTGATGGGACAGATGGTAAACTTTATTCCTAAAATGTAGGGGCGTACTGCGTACGCTCACGGGCGTGAGCATCACGCCCCTACATATTCATAAGGTTACAATAACGAAGAGAAATTAAGATGACAAAACAAAAAATCGTACTCGCCACTGGCAACAAAGGCAAAGTAAAAGAGATGGCAGACGTGCTTGCTGATTTCGGATTTGAAGTGGTGGCACAAAGTGAGTTTGGCATTGAAAGTCCTGAAGAAACAGGCTTAACTTTTGTGGAAAATGCACTGATTAAAGCACGTTATGCGGCTCAAATGACAGGATTACCGGCAATTGCTGATGACTCAGGTTTAGCAGTTGATGCATTAGGTGGTGAACCGGGGTTATATTCCGCACGCTATGCGGGAGTTGATGGTGATGATGCGGCAAATCGTCAGAAATTATTAACTGAAATGGCAAATGTTGCTGATGAAAATCGTACGGCTAAATTTGTCAGCTGTATCGTGATGTTACAACACGCCACCGATCCAACGCCAAAAATCGCTATTGGCGAATGTTTTGGCACAATTTTAAATGAAGAACGTGGCGAGAATGGCTTTGGCTACGATAGCTTATTTTTCTATCCGCCCAAAAATTGCAGTTTTGCTGAATTAGAAACGGTTGAGAAGAAAAAGATTTCACATCGCGCTATCGCATTACAATCCCTAAAACAACAGTTACAAAAATAAGGAGAGCTAAATGATTATTACCACAACACCGGCTATTGAGGGAAAACAAATTAGCGAATACAAAGGGCTTGTTTTTGGCGAAGTCGTGGTAGGGGCAAATATTATTCGTGATTTTTTTGCAGGCATTACCGACATTATTGGTGGACGTTCAGGGGCATATGAAAGCAAACTCAATGCCGCTCGCAAAGAAGCGTTGAAAGAGCTGGAATTTGAAGCTCGCAAGGCTGGAGCAAATGCTGTGGTTGGCGTTTCGTTTGATTATCAAACCTTAGGGACAAAAGATATGTTTGTGGTGGCAGCAACAGGCACAGCAGTTGTGGTGCAATAATGTTGCAAAAAAATTCACAAAATCTACCGCTTGAGCCCAATTTCTGGCAGAAAAAATCGTTGCTTGAAATGAATGAAACGGAATGGGAAGCCTTGTGTGATGGCTGCGGAAAATGTTGCTATCGCAAATATATTCAAGGTCGAGGCAAACGAGAGCGGTTGTATTACACTCGGGTGGCTTGCAATCTTTTAGATGTGGAAACAGGCAAATGCACTAATTATCCTAATCGCTTCAAAATTGAACGTGATTGTACGAAATTAACCAAAAAGAATTTGCCTGATTTCGGCTGGTTGCCACAAACCTGTGCTTATCGCTTACTCTATGAAGGCAAACCCTTACCTGATTGGCATCCACTGATCTCAAAAGACGCTCATTCAGTAAAAACAGCAGGTATGCTCATTCCGAATGGCATTCACGAAAAAGATGTGATCGATTGGTTTGAGTTTGTGATTGATGAAATATAGGAGAAAAGTATGAAAACCGCATTAGTAACAGGGGCAACTGCTGGTTTTGGCTTGGCAATTTGTAAAACCTTAATCCAAGCTGGTTATAAAGTAATTGGTACAGGCAGAAGAGCGGAGCGCTTAGCCAAATTGCAGGCTGAATTTGGTGAGCAATTCTTGCCATTGGCGTTTGATGTGTCGAATGTTGAACAAACAGAAAAAGCGTTAAATAATCGTCCAGTAGGTTGGCAGCAAATTGATTTGCTTGTTAATAATGCAGGATTGGCGCTGGGCCTAGAACCTGCACATAAAACCAATCTTGCTGATTGGTATCAGATGATCGATACCAATATCAAAGGGTTAGTTACTGTTACGCGTTTAGTTCTACCTGAAATGGTTGCTGCCAACAGCGGGCATATTATCAATTTAGGCTCTATCGCAGGGAATTATGCTTACCCTGGTGGTAATGTTTATGGTGGTACTAAAGCCTTTGTAAAACAGTTTAGCCTGAATTTGCGTGCAGATTTGGCAGGGACAAAAGTGCGAGTAACGAATGTTGAACCGGGGTTATGTGGCGGTACAGAATTTTCAAATGTACGTTTTAAAGGCGATGACGAAAAAGCCGCTAAAGTTTATGAAAACGTGCAATCGGTACAGCCGCAGGATATTGCCGATATTGTATTGTGGCTTAACCAACAACCGTCACACGTCAATATCAATCGGATTGAAGTGATGCCAGTAGCTCAAACTTTCTCACCACTTGCGGTTGCCAAAGGCGTGTAGTATTAAAAATGCCTATCATTTGATAGGCATTTTGCATTTTTCTGTTTTATTTTGACCGCTTGTTAGCGTAAGAATGCAGGGATTCTACTTTCATAATCAGCAATCTTGGCTTCATGTTGAAGCGTTAAGCCGATATTATCCAAACCATTTAATAAACAGTGGCGGCGGAATTCATCAATCTCAAATGAGTAGGATTTACCATTGGCTTCTACCGTTTGTTTTTCTAAATCAACCGTAATTTTTGCTCCTTCATTTGCACTAACATATTTGAAAAGTTCATCCACTTCTTCTTCAGTTAAACGTACAGGAAGCATTTGATTATTTAGGGCATTGCCGTAGAAAATATCGGCAAAACTTGGGGCAATAATGACACGAATACCATAATCGTCTAATGCCCAAGGTGCATGTTCACGGGAAGAGCCACAGCCAAAATTCTCACGAGCCAATAAAATACTTGCACCTTGATAACGTGGAAAGTTGAGCACAAATGAGGGATCAGGCTGTGTGCCTTCATCATCTAAAAAACGCCAGTCGTGGAATAGATGAGCCCCAAAACCAACTCGAGTCACTTTTTGTAAGAATTGTTTTGGAATAATTGCATCAGTATCTACATGCGATACATCAAGTGGTACGGCTAAGCCAGTGTGTTGTTTAAATTCTCTTGCCATGTTATTTTTCCTTAATTTGGTACGGATTGTTCGGGGCGTATTACATACGCCCACGAACACAACGATTGCGTCCCTACATGTGGGAACGTAGCATTTAGTGTAATTCTACATCTCGAATATCAACGAATTTGCCGAATACTGCCGCTGCTGCCGCCATCGCTGGGCTGACTAAGTGAGTGCGACCACCACGACCTTGGCGACCTTCAAAGTTACGGTTAGAGGTTGATGCACAACGTTCTCCAGGTTGGAGGCGGTCATTATTCATTGCCAAACACATTGAACATCCAGGCTGGCGCCACTCAAAGCCTGCTTCAATAAAGATTTTATCTAAGCCTTCTTTTTCAGCTTGTTCACGTACAAGTCCTGACCCTGGAACGACAAGCGCTTGAACATTTGCTGCAACTTTACGCCCTTTGGCCACTGCCGCAGCAGCTCGTAAGTCTTCGATACGAGAGTTGGTACAAGAGCCGATGAAGACTTTATCTACAGAAACATCAGTTAATTTAATACCCTGTTCTAATCCCATGTAAGCTAGCGCTTTTTCTGCTGCTTGGCGAGTGATTGGATCACTCATTTCTGCTGGGTTTGGAATGTTTTCATTGACACCGATCACTTGCCCTGGATTGGTTCCCCAAGTCACTTGAGGCTCAATTTCTGCCGCTTCTAAGGTTACTACTGTATCAAATTCCGCACCTTCATCGGTGTGAAGGGTTTTCCAATAGGCAACCGCATCGTCCCAATCTTTGCCTTTAGGGGCACTTGGCTTGTCTTTTAAGTAAGCAAAAGTGGTTTCATCAGGTGCAATTAAACCAGATTTCGCCCCTAATTCAATTGCCATATTACACACGGTCATACGACCTTCCATAGAAAGATCACGAATCGCTTCACCACAGAATTCAACAACGTGTCCCGTACCACCAGCCATTGTCGTTTTACCGATAATGGCTAACACAATGTCTTTTGCGGTGATACCTTCACGTACTTTACCGCGCACTTCAATTTTCATTTTTTTCGCACGGGCTTGTTTTACAGTTTGAGTGGCAAGCACGTGTTCAACTTCTGATGTACCGATACCAAATGCCAATGCACCAAAAGCCCCGTGCGTTGCGGTGTGAGAGTCGCCACAAACAATGGTCATACCCGGTAACGTTAAGCCTTGCTCTGGCCCCATTACATGTACGATACCTTGATTGATATTATTAATATCGAACAGTTTTACCCCGAATTGGTCGGTATTTTTGGCAAGTTCCACCATCTGAATACGCCCCATTTCACCCGAACCGCCAATATCACGGCTATCTGTAGGCACGTTATGATCCATCGTTGCAACGGTTTTGCTTGGTTGGCGTACTTCACGATTCATTGCACGTAAGCCATCAAAAGCCTGTGGAGAAGTCACTTCGTGCACCAAATGGCGGTTAATATAAAGCAATGGTGTTTCACCCGCAGCCTCATGGACAATATGGGCATCAAACAATTTTTCGTATAAGGTCTTTTTCATAGTCACGCTTCCAACTCTAATCTAAAAATGGCAAGCGGTGAAAATTTGCAAATTTTTTGCAAAATTCAACCGCTTGTGAATGGTTTGGAATATAACGTCTATCAATATGAATGTAAAACGCTATTTTTAGGGCAAAAATAGGATTTTTATTCTGTTTGAAAAGCAATAAATAGCCGATTTTGAGTATTGTGCAGTGAAAAATATGGTAGCTGTTTGCTTTTTTAGCGTGATATTCAGTGAATATTCTGATTTACAGAGCTTTTCTATATTTACGGCAAATTGATTATGTTTGAATTAAAAGGTAAATCCTATCAAATTACTGTGCTTTATTTCGACAACATAAGAAATAGTATGCCGCAAAACAACTAAAGGTACAGAGAGCCATCGCATAAAGCATCGGGCGTTCAGAGGTGAGAGTAACCATAGAAAGCAAACCACCAATAATTGAGCCAAGCCCAAAACGTGCCGTGCCTGCGACGGCATTTGCAGTGCCAGCCATTTGTGGATAGCGATCTAAAATCGCGGCAGTAGCATTACTACCAATGGTAGAAAGCACCCCGACAAAGAAAGGAACGCCGAATGCCATTGACCAGAAGCCAAATTGAAATGTCGCTGAAATAGCAAGCCAGAGGCCTGCAGTAAATTGAATCACCAAACCAACTCGTAGCATTTTCTCTGAGCCAACTTTGACCACGAGTTTGCCGTTGATCACTGTCATCACCATCATTACTGCAATATTCATAATAAAGAAGTAACCGAAATGTTCAGGTGAAACCCCATAAATACTGATGTAAACCAGTGAGCCTGAGGTTAAAAAGCAGAACATGCCAGCAAAGGATAAACCGCCAACTAGTACATAGCCTAGAGTTGGTTTGTGGGAAATTAAGGCAACAAAATTTTTGATGATATTACTGAAATTTAGTGGTTGGCGTTTTTCTTTTACTAAGGTTTCAGGGATTTTAAAACCGATCAAGAGTGCACAAAGCCCCCCCATCAGCATTAAAGCATAAAAAATTGAGTGCCAGTGAAACCATTTTGCTAGGTAGCCGCCAAGAATGGGGGCAAGCAGTGGGGCGATCATTGAAATAATCATGATGACAGACATCATCTGTGCAAAGCGATTGCGCTCAAATAAGTCACGCACTAATGCGCCTAATACTACAGCAGGTGCTGCACCACATAAACCTTGGATTAAACGCCACAGATAGAAATTTTGGATATTTTCAACATGGGTGAGAAACAGTGCTGCAATGGCTGAACCAACTAAACCGAGTAAAATAATCGGTTTACGCCCAAAACTATCAGCGACTGGTCCCCAGAACAGTTGTCCGCCTGCAAAACCAATGGTAAATACGGCAAGAGTGGCTTGTACGCTTTCTTGTGAAACCTTCAGGTCTTGAGCAATATCAATAAAAGAAGGAAGATACATATCGATCGCAAGGGGAGGGAGCATCGCTAGCATTCCCATAATAATCACAAAACAGAGATGTTCTCGCTTAGCTGCGTTCATTAAAAACCTCCAATTTCTTGTTTATTCAATGCACGAAATTCACCTTCTTCGAGTGTTTCATCTAAAATAATCTCACCAATCCGCCAGCGGTGTAGCGCCACAACTTTATTGCCTAATGCGGCAAACATGCGTTTTACTTGATGATAACGTCCTTCAGAAATCGTGAGATTGAGATTATAGTCGTCTAAAATTTCCATTTCTGCTGGTAGTGTTGGCGTTTTTTCGCCGCGCAAGAGAATACCCTCACGTAATTTTGGGGCATAAAAATCTTCGATAGGATCAGCAAGAGTGACTAAATAGGTTTTTTCACAATGGTGTTTTGGGGAAGTGATCCGGTGCGACCATTTACCATCATCAGTTAAAAGTACTAAACCTGTGGTATCTACATCTAAGCGTCCTGCGGTGTGCAAACGGCTGCTGAGAGGGTAATCAAAGAATTGGAAGACAGTCGGATAATCGCCATCATCGTGGGAACAAACGCAGCCTTGTGGCTTATTCAGCATAAAATACTGTCCGGTTTCAACCCATTCTAGGTGCTCGCCATCGTAGTAAATTTCATCCTGTTGGCTAATTTTAATCGCACCAGCTTTAACGATTTCACCGTTTACGGTGATTAAACCTGCTTTAAGCTCTTTGGCCGCTTGTGAACGAGTTAAGCCGGTATTTTCTGCAATAAATTTATCTAAACGCATTAGTGTCCTTTTTATGTTTTGAAAAACAGAGAATCGATAGTTGATTAAGGGTTGTTACTTTACTTAGCTTCGTCACAAATGCTTGCGTTTGAAATTAGTTTTACCGAGAGCACGCAGTATGGGCGTAGTGAATAAAGAAAGTAACCAAAAGAAAGGCGTCCCGACTTTGTGGCTTTTCTTTGCTTGATTTGAATTTTTAGAGCGAAGAATCTTCATTTTAGGTTAAGAATAAATCTCTTTGTAAATTCAAATGCGCGCAAGCGGAACGAAATGTTTGGGATTATACGCTTATTTTGGTTTTTACAGTAAAAAAATTTACTTTCCTGAATTATAATGCTCCTAAATTTCTCAACGAGATCACGCTGTGGATATTTTAAACTTCGCTATCTATTTACAATTTTTTATCGGATTGTTTGCAATTGTTAATCCTTTTGGGACATTGCCGATCTTCTTTAGTATGACGGCTCATCAATATGAGACTGAGCGCAACCGTACCAATTTAATTACTTCTATTTCAATTGCAGTCATTCTTTTAGTTAGCCTTTATTTCGGCAAAATCATTCTGGATGCTTTTAGTATTTCACTTGATTCTTTCCGTGTGGCAGGCGGGATTTTGATTGTGAGTATTGCGATGACGATGATCAGCGGTAAGCTGGGTGAGCATAAGCAAAATAAAGAAGAGCAGAAAGCAGATCTGACTGAATATGAAAATATTGCGGTTGTGCCATTGGCTATGCCAATTATGGCGGGGCCAGGGGCGATTGGTTCAACGATTGTGTGGGGAACCCTCTACCATAATTGGGTCGATTTTGTCGGCTTTAGTGTGGCAATTGTGCTATTTGCGTTAATCTGTTATGTGCTGTTTCGTTTTTCTGCGCCTTTGGTGAAAAAATTAGGGCGGACAGGTTCAAATGTTGTTACTCGTATTATGGGGTTGATTTTGATGTCACTCGGTATTGAAATTATTGTTGCCGGTTTAAGCAATCTTTTTCCGGGATTAACGGCGGTAAGCTAATGAACATTGGGAAGGCTTTTGGGCTACAAGCGCTCCATTTTGCAAAATATTGTGCAAAACGGAGCGCTTGCCTCTGCTTAACTGTGGGGTTATTAGCAAGCTGTGAAAAGCCAGAACCATTAGAACTTATTCCACCTCCAGAAAGAAGCGATACATTACTAAGTCGTGCATTATTGAATAGTACGTTACAGCTTGATCCGCATTTTGTGACCAATGTAGCAGAAAGTGCGTTAGTTCGAGATTTATTTGTCGGACTGACTGCCTTTGATCAATATGGCAATGTTATTCCCGCCGTAGCTCGACATAGTTTTAGCGAAGATGGGAAAACATGGCTGTTTATACTAGATGATAATGCCGTTTGGTCAAATGGTGAAATAGTCAGCGCAGATGATTTTGTTGCGAGTTGGCAGCGCTTATTAGATCCACAATCTGCATCGCCTTGGGCTAATTATCTGGTTGATATGCGCATTGATAATGCTAAGGAAATTCTTACCAAAGAAGTGCCACTTTTTGAATTAGGTGTGAGAGCATTAAGCCATAATACATTACAAATTGAGCTGGAAGTGCCTAATTTTCAATTGCCAGCTATGTTGGCTCATGTGGCACTATTGCCAAGTTATAAAGGGCAAAAGCCAGAAAACGAGCTCATCTCAAATGGCGCTTATGTGTTAGAAGGTATTGAAAAACAGCGTGTTACATTGCAAGCGAGAGAAACACATACGGCATTTCAGCATGTGATTTATCAACGAGTAGGTGAAAAGCAGAGTTTGCAAGGATTTGATTTAGTTGAAAACCCGCCCGTAGATTATCCGAATGAGGCATTTAGACTACCAAGACTGTGTAGCTATTTTTATGAATTTAACTTTAGTGATCCAGTCATTGGGCAGAAAAGTGTCAGACAAGCAATTCGCTCAATGCTTGTTACACCTGAAATTGGCAAGGGGCTTGGTATTCCGCTACATTCGATCTTGCCTAAGACAATGTTGGAAGGATTGGATCATCTGCCTTTTACTGGCAGTGCAGAATCTATTTTGGCGCAAACGGAGTTAGATTATACTAACCTCCCACCTTTTACACTCACTTTTGGAAAAGATGAGTTACAGCAATTGGTTGCGAATCGTTTTGTGCGCCAGTTGACCCAGTCAGATCTCTTTCGCATTCGCTTACAAGCCATGGATTTTGCCGAATTAGAGGAGTTGCACCAGCAGCAGAATTTCCAGATTATGCCAAGGGAAATTTGTGCAGCTTATACAGACCCATTGGTTTTCTTAGCGCAATTTCATTCTCAAAGCATGGATAATCATAGTGGTTATGGCAATGAAAAAGTGGATTCATGGCTAGATGAATTACAGTCACGCCCTTTGACACAAGAACAGCGTGATGAAAGAATAATGAAAATTGTTCAGCAGATTAACGAGGATGTGGCGATTTTGCCACTTTTCCAATATCAACGTAAAATAGCGCTAAATCCAAGCATTATCGGCATTCATAAAAATAACGATAGTGGTGTGGTTTATAGCAAAGATTTATCTAGACAAACAAAGGACGAGTAATGAACTTACTGACAGAACAACATATTGTTGAAATCAAAGGGATTTTACAAGCATTTAGCCACCCAACATTACACAAAGATTTAATTGCCTTAAACGCATTTAAAAAGGCTGAATTAGGTGGTGATTCTTTACGAATTGAATTAACCATGCCATTTGCGTGGAATAGTGGGTTTGCTGCATTAAAAGCTGCAACGGAAGAGAAGTTGAAAGCAAGCTGTGGTGCAAGCGGTGTAAAATGGGTATTAAATTACCAAATCGCGACTTTAAAACGTGCTAATAATCATCCGGCCGTAAATGGCGTAAAAAATATCATTGCGGTCACCTCCGGCAAAGGTGGGGTAGGGAAGTCTACAACGTCTGTCAATCTTGCCCTTGCCTTGCAAGCTCAAGGAGCAAAAGTGGGGATTTTAGATGCAGATATTTATGGCCCATCAATTCCACATATGTTAGGCGCTGCAGATCAACGTCCAACTTCGCCAGATAATCAACATATTACGCCAATTATTGCGCATGGCTTACAATCTAATTCAATTGGTTATTTAATGGAGCCAGATAATGCCACCATTTGGCGAGGGCCGATGGCAAGCAGTGCGTTAAGTCAGTTATTACAAGAAACATGGTGGAATGAGCTTGATTATTTAGTGATCGATATGCCTCCTGGTACGGGTGACATTCAACTTACTCTCTCACAGCAAATTCCTGTCACCGGTGCCGTTGTTGTTACCACACCACAGGATATCGCTCTACTTGATGCAATTAAAGGCATCTCTATGTTCCAAAAAGTGTCAGTGCCAGTATTAGGTATTATTGAGAATATGAGCGTGCATATCTGTGCAAACTGTGGTCATCACGAACATATTTTTGGTACAGGCGGAGCAGAAAAAGTCGCACAGCGTTATGGCACACAAGTGCTAGGGCAAATGCCGTTGCATATTCGTTTGCGTGAAGATTTAGATAATGGTATGCCAACAATGGTAGCAGCACCAGATCACGAAATCAGCCAAGCTTATCTTGAGTTAGGCGCTAAAGTCGCAGCAGAACTTTATTGGCAAGGCAGCGTTATCCCGTCTGAAATTATGATTCGGGAAGTAAAATAGAGAATAAGCGAAAAACTGGAAGCTAGCTTCCAGTTTTTTGTTTCGTGTTTTCCTTAAAAATTCCCCTTTGCTTTTGTACTAGTTTAGTAGTACACTCTCATTACTCATTTCTAACAGGAAGCGACTATGAACACACTTCTCAACCCTTATTTTGGTGAATTTGGTGGAATGTACGTTCCCGAAATTCTTGTCCCTGTGCTAAAAGAGCTAGAAAAAGCTTTTGTGGAAGCACAAAACGATCCGGATTTTCAGGCAGAATTTGCCGATCTTTTGAAAAACTATGCAGGCAGACCAACTGCACTTACCCTTTGTCGCAATCTTACCAAAGGCAGTAAAACTAAGCTCTATTTAAAGCGTGAAGATTTATTGCACGGTGGTGCGCATAAAACCAATCAAGTTTTAGGGCAGATTTTGTTGGCAAAACGTATGGGCAAAACCCGTATTATTGCAGAAACGGGGGCAGGGCAACACGGTGTGGCAACTGCATTAGCGTGTGCTATGTTGGATATGCCTTGTGTAGTGTATATGGGGGCGAAAGATGTAGAACGTCAATCACCAAATGTATTTCGTATGCGTTTGATGGGGGCGGAAGTCATTCCTGTAGAAAAAGGCTCTTGCTCGCTGAAAGATGCTTGTTGTGAAGCAATGCGTGATTGGGCAGCCAATTACGAAACTACGCACTATTTACTCGGCACAGCTGCCGGCCCTCACCCATTCCCAACCATTGTGCGAGAATTTCAAAAAATGATTGGGCAAGAGACCAAACGCCAAATATTAGAGCGTGAAGGACGTTTGCCTGATGCGGTAATTGCTGCGGTGGGCGGTGGCTCTAATGCCATTGGTATGTTTGCCGATTTTATTGAAGAAGAAAGCGTGAAGTTGATTGGTGTTGAGCCAGCAGGCAAAGGCATTGAAACAGGTGAACACGGTGCGCCGCTTAAACACGGTACAACGGGTATCTATTTCGGTATGAAATCGCCAATTATGCAAGATAAAGATGGGCAAATTGAAGAATCTTACTCCGTTTCAGCAGGGTTAGATTTCCCATCGGTCGGGCCACAACACGCTCATCTTAATGCAATCGGACGAGCAGATTATGTCTCGATTACCGATCAAGAAGCCTTAGACGCTTTCCAAGCGTTAGCGAAAAATGAAGGGATTATTCCTGCATTAGAAAGTTCACACGCTCTAGCTTACGCCTTGAAGTTAATTGCTCAATATCCAGAGAAAGAGCAACTGTTAGTGGTGAATCTTTCAGGGCGTGGCGATAAAGATATTTTTACGGTGGATAAAATTTTGAATGGGGGGAATGAATGATGAGTCGTTTTGAACACTGTTTTGCCAATTTGAAAGCGCAAAATCAAGGTGCTTTTGTTCCCTTTGTTACTCTTTGTGATCCTGATTTTGATCGCTCGTTGCAAATTATTGACACGCTGGTAGAAAATGGAGCTGATGCGTTAGAGCTTGGTTTTCCATTTTCCGATCCATTATTAGACGGCCCTGTCATCCAAGCGGCAAATAAACGAGCCTTAGATGGTGGATATAGCACTGACAGCTGTTTTGAAATGTTGGGCAAAATCCGTGCGAAATATCCCGCAATCCCGATTAGCTTGCTGCTTTGTGCAAATCTTGTCTTTGTCGCTGGGGTAGAACGCTTTTATCAACGTTGTGCGGAAAATGGCGTGGATGCAGTGTTAATCGCCGATCTGCCTGTGGAACTGGCTTCGGAATTTGCACCAATAGCGAAAAAATACGGCATTGCGCCGGTGTTTATCTGCCCACCGAATGCTGATCAAGCAACCATTGAAAAAGTGGCACATTTAACAGAGGGCTATACTTATTTAGTTTCTCGTGCGGGTGTGACCAGTGCGGAAAATCAAAGCCATTCTGCCAATTTAGATCATTTAGTGGAGGCTCTCAAGCGGTCAAATTCTGCTCCAATTTTGCAAGGTTTTGGGATTGCCAAGCCCGAACAAGTAAAACAGGCATTAGAGTTAGGTGCAGATGGGGCAATTTCAGGTTCGGCGATTGTCAAAATTATTGAGCGAAATTTGGATAACCAAGCGAATTTGTTGAACGAATTAGGCGTATTTGTGAAAACGATGAAAGCGGCTAGTTTGCGTGGTTAATAATCTGCAAGCGGTTGATTTTGCAGGAAATATGCAAATCAACTGCTTGTTTTGTATGGTATAAATAAGGGAAAGCCTGTTAAATCGTTAATAGCACAATCTGTTCTGGATCAATGGTGATCCAAACTTCTTGTCCTTGCTGCCAAAGCTGTTCACGAGACCCGCTTGCAAAACAGGTTATGCCGACCCAATCTAGCGCAATATCTTGATTTTTCTCTTTATCTACCACTGAGATAACTTTTGCTTGAAACACATTTTCACCTTTTGGTTGTTTACTATGTAATTTTAACCAAGGTGCTTTAATCATCAACATTACTGATTTCCCCCTCTCTAACGCTAGCCGTTCGGCACTTTGAACAGTAATACAAGCGGTTAAATATTGTGGAAACGCTGCAAGTTTTACCAATACATTACATTTATTTTCTTGAGAATAGAGTGTTTCAACTGTACCAAAAAACTGATTTCTAGCACTGCTTTTTAAAGCAAATTTGGCAGTGGCGAAAAGTGAGTTATCCAGCGGAATATGTTCATCTTGCAGAATGTCGAAGGCTCGTTGTTGAGTTTCTTCTAACAAAGCATAAAGTTGTAATAATCGCTCAGCGTAGCGAGTTAATACTGTCCCCCCGCCATTTTTTCCCCCTGCTGTGCGTTCAAATAACGGTTTGGGGCTAATTTCATTCATCAAAGATAAATGATCCCACGCACTTTTATAGCTGATTTGGCAATTTTTTGCTGCTTGATTGATAGAACCGCACTGTTTGATTTCGTTTAGCAACGCAATACGTTTTGGGTCAGCAAAGAGGGCTTGGTTGAGTTTAATGGTGAGTAAAATTTCAGTGGACATCGTATTCTTTGATAGTTTTAACTTGTGAAATTGTAGCATAACAGTAGGATTTGATAAGAATAAAAAATGAGCTGGTTTCAGCATAGTACTATGCTGTTCCCTTAGCTTGACAGCTAAGGGAAACAATCCTTAATAAATAAACTAAAAGGGAAGCACAATGCCTGAAACCATTTATATCGATTCAATGCCACAAATTCGTTTAGTGATTTTAGATGTTATTTTGAATAAAGGTAAAATCTTTGATGAGATCAATAAAAAGCTAGAAGAAAAAGGTTTTTCTTTTAAAGAAGAAAAGAATGATGATGTTTGGCATTTTTTTAGATTTACTAAAAAACAAGAATTTCATTTTAATCAGTTAGATAATGCAGAGAAAATTATTGAATCAGATATAGGGAAATGTCTTGATTGTAATGTGCGAGTTAAGTTGAGTGAAGTTTAGGAGAAAGCTATGAAAAAGAAACTTATCATTTCTGTATTATTAGGGGTATTATTAACGGCTTGTGCTAGTCCTAAATATAAAATTTCAGATCAAAGAGTAAAGAATTGGATTGGGTTAGCCAATGATATTGAGCAATGCATTAACCCGAATTTAACGAACGAAGCATCCTATTCTTTACTTAGCAAAGAAGAACGCTCACTATTTGTTGATTATGGCTATGATTTATTATCCCAAATGATTGGTGGGCAGCAATATCAGATGATGAAATCTGATCCTAAAAGTTGGGCATATTTTAAGGAGAAACATACTGAATTTAATAATAATATAAAAGCGAATTTACTTACTTCTGCTCAATGTGAAGCCTATAAAGCCAAATTTGCTAATGATTTAGTCGCTTTAAGGCAGAAAAATTTAGCAATAGCACAACAAAAACAAGCAGAAAGGAAAAGGAATGCAGAGATTCGACAAAAATCTGAAGCTTTTAGATCAGCGGTTCACGCTGAAATACTGAAATCAGTAGTAAGGCAAGTTACTGGTAATATGACGCCATCTGAAACAGCACTTGCAGTCGCTCGACAGCAACAAATACAACAAAATAGTCAGGCTCAGCAGCAACTGTATATGCACCAGCAACAATTAGATATGCAACAACGGCAAAATCAAGCTATGCTAGAAATGCAGGAGCGCCAACATCAAGAAAGAATGCAAATGATGCAGAATAATCAAAATAGATCATATGATGTTAGTTGTAATAACTATGGTGGCTACACAACTCGTTGTCAGGTGAGATAAAGTCAATAACCGCTTTTCCAAGCGGTTATTTTTTACCTAAAATTTGCAAATTTAAAAAAAGCAAAAGTGAAATGTTATTTTCTCGATCAAGATCGCAAAAAGCGATGTTGATGGTTGAGTCTGTCTATTCATTTGTTACTCTTTACATAAAAGTGAGCTGTAATGCTAAGTAGTACAGTGTGCGGATTTTTAAAACAAAACCATTTGCGAAATTTGCAGAGAAACAAAAAATCAGTGATGAACAGCTTATGTGGGCAATTCAGCGAGCAGAACAAGGCTTGATAGATGCTAATTTAGGCAGTAACATCATTAAGCAACGAGTAGCAAGGCAAGCTCAGGGGCGTTCAAGCGGTTATAGAGTGCTGATTTTTTACAAAATTAGAGATAACCATTTCTTTGTTGCAGGTTATGCTAAAAATGAACAAGAAAATCTTTCGGATACAGAGTTAAAAACATTGAAACAGATGGTATCTATGTATGAAAATTATGCCGAAGAAAAGCTAAATTTATTGTGTGCCAAAGGAATTTTGATTGAAATAATCACGGGAGAATAATATGAAATATCGTAGTCCAGTAAGCCAAATGCTACATGAACATGCAAGTGATCTCTTTAATGCTGGTTTTATTGATAAAGCAACAATGCAATACTTTGATAAATCTTGTTTAACCGAAGTCAAACCGCTTTCACCCGATGAAATCAAAGCGATTCGTAAAAATAGCCAAACGTCACAAGCCGTCTTTGCAAATTATTTAAACATCAGCAAAAATTTGGTTTCAGAATGGGAAAGAGGGGTGAAAAAGCCGAGTGGAACAGCCTTAAAGCTCCTAACATTGGTGCAAAAGAAAGGATTAGAGGCGATTGCTTGATAGGAAAGCGAGAAAATTATTCTCGCTTTTTTGAATGCAATCGTTATATAATTTTTTATATAACATTTCATTATCAAGGAGAAATACAATGAAAAACACTTTATCAGCCCTTGTGCTTAGCTCACTTTTTGCTTTTTCTCAAACTGCATCAGCGGAAAATATTACCGTGTTTGCTGCCGCTTCAATGACCAATGTATTGCAACAAATTGGGGCAGAGTATGAAAAAGCGTATCCCGAAGATAAATTAACTTTCTCTTTTGCTGGTTCAAGCACGCTTGCTAAACAGATTGAACAAGATGCGCCAGCGGATCTTTTTATTTCCGCTGATCAGAAATGGATGGATTATGTTGCAGAAAAACAGCCTGAAAAAACCAAGAACATTCAGATTTTAGCAGAAAATGAATTGGTGTTGATTGCGCCAAGTGAGAGTCAATTTCAAGCCGAGAGCATTGCTGATATTGATTTTGACAAGGTGTTAAAAGGCACTTATTTAGCAGTGGGTGATGATAATGTGCCAGTGGGGCGTTATGCTAAAAAAGCATTAGAGCATTTGCAACTGTGGGATAAAGTGGAAAGCCGTTTATCTAAGGCAAAAGATGTGCGTGCAGTGCTTGCTTATATTGAGCGTGGTGAATTGCCGTTAGGGATTGTTTATTCCACTGATGCGAAAGTCACAGACAAAGTGAAAGTGGTTGCTACCTTCCCACAAGAAAGCTACGGCAAAGTGGTTTATCCTGCGGCGACAATCAGTGAAAAAGCCGAAGCGAAACGTTTCTTAGATTATTTGTCGTCTGATACGGCAAAACAAACGTTTGAAAAAGCAGGGTTTAAGACGGTAGAATAATAAATGTAGGGGCAGACCGATGTGTCTGCCCAAATAAATGTTGGAATATCAGGGCGGATACATCGCTCCGTCCCTACTTAAAATGTTTAATTTTTCATTTCAAGAACTTAATGCAATCTATTTAAGCCTAAAAATCGCCAGTGTTGCGATATTATTTGCGTTACCCCTTGCGATTTTTGTCGCTTGGATTTTAGCTCGTAAAAATTTTTGGGGCAAAAATTTGCTGAATGGCATTGTGCATTTACCGCTGGTGCTTCCCCCTGTGGTGATTGGTTATTTATTGCTGATTTCCATGGCGAAAAAGGGCGTAATTGGGCAATATCTTTGGCAGTGGTTTGGTTTCTCGTTTAGCTTTTCGTGGCGCGGCGCGGTGCTCGCTTCAATGGTGATGGCATTTCCTTTGATGGTGCGTGCTATTCGTCAAGCCTTTGAAGCGGTAGATCCCAAATTAGAACAAGCAGCTCGCACACTTGGCGCAAATCCGCTCAAAGTCTTTTTTACACTTACGTTACCCCTCTCGTTTTCAGGCATTATCGCAGGTGCAGTATTAGGCTTTGCCCGTTCACTGGGCGAATTTGGCGCAACCATTACCTTTGTGTCTAACATTCCTAATGAAACACAGACGATTCCAGCCGCACTCTATACCTTTATTGAAACCCCTGATGGTGAACTCGCAGCCGCAAGACTCTGCGCGGTGGCGATTCTTATTTCACTCGGTGCATTGTTTATCTCAGAAATGTTGGCAAGTCGGCAGAAGAAGTATCAATAATGTTAAGTATCAATGTAAAGCAGCAACTGAGCGATCTTCGCTTAGAGATTAATGTACAAATACCTCCCAAAGGTGTTACTGCTATTTTTGGACGTTCCGGTGCAGGGAAGTCCAGTTTAATTAATTTGGTAGCAGGGTTGTCGAAACCAGATTCTGGGTGCATCTATTTGAATGGACAAGCCTTGTTTGATAGCAAGCAAAATATAAACTTGCCGCCTGAAAAACGCAATGTCGGTTATGTATTTCAAGAACATCGCTTATTTCCGCATTATTCGGTGGAGAAAAATCTTAAATATGGTTGCAAGCGGGCGAATTCTGCAAAATTTTTGCAAATTGTACAGCTGCTTGGCATTACTCATTTGCTAGATCGTTTTCCAAATAGCTTGTCGGGGGGGGAAAAACAGCGTGTGGCAATTGGACGGGCATTATTAAGTGAGCCGGATATTTTGCTGATGGATGAGCCGTTATCGGCACTCGATCTTCCTCGCAAGAAAGAGTTGCTAGACTACTTAAGCATATTGGCACGTCAAGTGGCGATCCCGATTTTATATGTTAGCCATAGTCTTGATGAAGTGGTAAGGCTAGCCGATTATTTACTGTTATTGGAACAGGGAAAAATGGTGGCCTTTGATCGTACGGAGCAAGTTTGGCGTAGTGATGTGTTTAGTTCGTGGCAACCAGAAAAGCAACGCGTAAGCCTACTTGAATTACCGATTATGGCAAAAAATGCACATTATCAACTTGTGGGACTTGATTTAGGTGAGCAGTGTCTTTGGCTAAATGCGACACAACATTATCAGACTGGCGAGAAATTGCGTGTTACACTGAATAGTCGAGATATTTCTCTTACACTCACAAAGCCTGAACAAACCTCTATTCGTAACATCTTATACGGCAAAATTTGCAAAATTTCCGCAGAAATAGACCGCTTAGATCTTGCTATCCAAGTTGGTGAATATGAAATTTGGGCAAGTATTAGCCAATGGGCGTTTGATGAATTAGGATTAGCTGAAAATCAGGCAGTTTATTTGCAGATTAAAGCAGTATCTCTTTGATTTGCATTAAATTTCAGCGGATAAATCTTAAAAACTCGCTTTTTTATGGATTTCTAGTATAATCAGCACGTTTTCATTTCCCTATCCCCCCTTAGCTCAGTGGTTAGAGCAGGCGACTCATAATCGCTTGGTCGCTGGTTCAAGTCCGGCAGGGGGGACCAATCAAGTAGAAATTTCCTGTTAGTTTTAACTTAATCAAATTCCATCAAACTTTTTGGTGCTATTTATTTCTTTACGTAAAAAAATTTGCTATAAATGGCGAGTTTTCAAATCAACTTTTATCTTATAGGAGAAACTTATGGAATTAGTGCTTATCCGTCATGGTTTTAGTGAATGGAATGCTAAAAATTTGTTCACTGGCTGGCGTGATGTCAATTTAACTGAGCGCGGTGTGGAAGAAGCAAAAGCTGCGGGTAAAAAATTGTTGGAAGCTGGTTATGAGTTTGATATCGCATTTACTTCAGTATTAACTCGTGCAATTAAAACTTGTAACATTGTGTTAGAAGAATCTAACCAACTTTGGATTCCGCAAGTGAAAAACTGGCGTTTAAATGAGCGTCACTATGGTGCGTTACAAGGCCTAGATAAAAAAGCGACTGCAGAACAATATGGCGATGAGCAAGTGCATATTTGGCGTCGTTCTTATGATATTTCTCCACCAGATTTAGACCCACAAGATCCAAATTCTGCTCATAATGATCGCCGTTATGCGCATTTACCAAAAGATTTAATTCCAAATGCAGAAAACCTAAAAATTACTCTTGAGCGTGTTTTACCATTCTGGGAAGATCAAATTGCACCAGCACTATTGTCAGGTAAACGTGTTTTAATTACAGCACACGGCAACTCACTTCGTGCTTTAGCAAAACACATTATCGGTATTTCTGATGCGGATATTATGGATTTTGAAATTCCGACAGGTCAGCCGTTAGTGTTAAAACTGGATGACAAATTAAATTTTGTTGAGAAATTCTATCTGTAAATCGATTTCTGTGAAAAATGCCTGATTGTATCGGGCATTTTTTGTTTCAAGCGGTCAAAAATTTGCAAAAATCTGCAAATCTCTTTATACTCGCCCGCCTGAGTTGGTCAGACAATCGCTGGTCTATTGAAGCCCTAAACCGCCTGTTGCGAAACAGTTTGCGACCTAGTGGGACAAATAGACGAGAGGAAAGTCCGGGCTACATAGGGCAGAGTGCCGGATAACGTCCGGGGGGCGCGAGCCTACGACTAGTGCAACAGAGAGCAGACCGCCAGCTTTGGCTGGTAAGGGTGAAAGGGTGCGGTAAGAGCGCACCGTGCCAGTGGTAACATTTGGCAGCTAGGTAAACTCCACTCGTAGCAAGACCAAATAGGAACTCAATCGGTGGCCCGCCGAGAGTTCGGGTAGGTTGCTTGAGCTTGTGTGTAAATGCAAGCCTAGAGGAATGATTGTCCACGACAGAACCCGGCTTATCGACCAACTCACCTTATTCTTCAGCGAACAGAATTCTGTTCGCTTTTTTGTATCTTGCAGGAGATGACGATGAAGAAATTATTCCTTTCTCTGTTTGGCCTTTTGTGTTCTACCTCACTAGTTGCTCACCCGCATTCTTTTCTTGACATGCAGAATAAGGTTTTGATTAATCAAGATAAATTAGAAGGTTTTGAATTGACATGGTGGCTAGATGAAATTACCTCTGCTGAATTGATTTATGAGATTAAATCGGCGGCAAATCAGGCAGAAGCAATACAGAAAATCACGCGTGAAATGGATATTTCTGCAGTTGAAAATCACTATTTCAGTGAGCTCTATAATGCAGAAAATCAGCCGATTAAATTCAAGGCAAAGCCACAAAAGTCTTCAATGGAAATCAAAGATAACCGCATTGTTTACCGTTTCACGTTGGCATTATCTGAACCCCCAATGGTGAAAGGGCAATCTTTCCGTTTTTATACTTTTGAACCGAGTTATTACCTTTCCATGGCCTATGAAAGTGCAAAAGACGTAACCGCAAGCGAGCAACATCTATGTAAAGTAAGCATGGAAGAGCCAAAAGTTAATCAAGATCTGCGTTTATATGCTTCGCAGTTAGATAAAGAGGATATGCCAGATTTGCCATCAGAGAGTTTATCGTTGGGAGCGCAATTTGCTCAAAAAGTGAGTATTGTATGCAAATGAAGATAAAGCAACAATTAGGGGGCGTTGTCTTATTTGCCATAATTGGCACTATTTGGTATTTCTATCCGGTAATTTTATTTAAGGTGACAGAATGGCAACGTTTATTTAACTCCGAGCTTTCCTCCTCATTAAAAAGTTTGCAGGCAAATAGTACTCAGGCAGGTTTTAGCCTGATTGTTGTGAGCTTTCTTTATGGCGTGTTCCATGCCGTTGGACCAGGGCACGGTAAATTTATTTTAACGGGCTACCTCTCTTTTGAACAAACTAAGCTCCCACAAGCAATTAAAATTACCTTGTTATCAGCGTTAGCACAAGGCATAGTTGCGATTTCATTAGTGACAGTTGTGGTGGTGCTATTTACGCTGTCGCGTCAATATTTTAACCTCACTTTAAAATGGATAGAACGTGGTAGCTTTTTGCTGATGATCGCTTTTGGAGGATACTGGCTTTATCAAGTTGGGCGAAAACTGCTTAAAGATAAACGCAACAAGCGCTTAAAAATTACGAAAATTTTGCAAATTTCTGGGCAGAATCGCCCGCTTGCTACTCAAGTTTTGGGTTGTTGTCATCAGGATGCCGCACATTGTAGTTGTGGGCATCGCCATTTGCCTTCTCACACTGAAATTGAACAAGCGAGAGATTGGAAATCGTTATTCATACTAATTTTGAGTATTGGCTTGCGCCCTTGTTCTGGCGCAATTTTGGTGCTATTTCTGGCATATACACTTGATCTTTACGCTTGGGGAGTATTATCGGCATTAGCGATGGCGCTAGGGACAGGCCTCACACTAAGCTTATTTGCTTGCTTAGTTTTATTTGCACGAAATCGTGCGATCCAAGCTGGGAAGTGGTATTTGTCGTTTGCAGAAAGTGAGTATCTTGCTTTAGGGCTAAAACTATTGGCAGCTCTGATCTTGATTTTGTTAGGTGTCGTATTATTCCATAGCAGTTTATTAGATAGCAGTAGCAGTATATTATTCAAGCGCTAAGATGGGCTGCTTATAATATAGCTTTAAAAGGATATTTGGGGCAAAAATGTTTGAAAGAGAGTGTTGTCAGACTTTTATACACGAATCGCCCAATTATTTTTTTTTATAAAGACAATTAAAAAACTTCTCAAATGTTAAAAAATCATTACAATGGCAGCTTTCGTTTAATTTTTAATAAGGATTTTTATGGAGAGTATTGTTACATTCTTTGAAAGCATCCTCACTTGGGTTGTAAACACCCTAGATGGTCCACTTTGGGATATTACCGTTATTACGCTTTTAGGCGTAGGCTTATTTTTTACGGTGACTACGGGCTTAGTGCAACTGCGTTTGCTTCCACGTAGTTTGCGTGAAATGTGGTCTGGCCGCTCTTCGGATGGTAGCGCATTGACGCCTTTCCAAGCCTTTGCAACGGGACTTGCCAGTCGTGTTGGGGTTGGTAATATCGGTGGAGTTGCCACAGCAATCGCGCTTGGTGGGCCGGGTGCCGTCTTCTGGATGTGGATTACTGCATTAATTGGAATGAGCAGTGCTTTTGCTGAATCTTCTCTTGCCCAAGCATTTAAAATTCGAGATCCCGATGGTATGTTCCGTGGTGGTCCAGCTTACTATATTACTAAAGGTTTGAAAGCGCACTGGTTAGCTGTGGCATTTGCGACTACACTTATTTTTACTTTTGGCTTTGCATTCAATGCTGTGCAGGCAAATTCTATTGTTGAAGCATCAAGCAATGCTTGGGGATGGAATGCGAATTATGTTGGTATCGTACTCGTTGCTTTAACCGCATTAATTATTTTTGGTGGGGTAAAACGTATCGGCCAAGTTGCTTCAAAAATTGTACCAACGATGGCGTCTTTCTACCTTATTATTGCAGTAATAATTTTAGGGATGAACATTGGTCGAGTGCCTGAAATTTTAAGCTTAATTGTACGCGATGCATTTGATTTCTCAGCGATGGCTGGCGGTATGTTTGGGGCAATTTTCTCTAAAGCAATGCTACTTGGTGTTAAACGAGGCTTATTTTCAAATGAAGCCGGTATGGGGTCGGCACCAAACTCTGCGGCAGCCTCGGATGCAAAACACCCAGCAAGCCAAGGTTTAATCCAAATGCTTGGGGTATTTGTAGATACTATCGTAGTCTGTACTTGTACTGCGATTATTATTTTAATGTCAAATGATTACGGTGGTGAAAGTTTACGTGGTGTATCATTAACGCAAAAAGCATTAGAATTCCACTTAGGTGAGTTTGGCTTACATTTCTTAGCGTTTGTATTATTACTTTTCTGCTATAGTTCTATTATCGGTAACTATGCTTATGCAGAGACCAATATCCGCTATATCCGCAATAAACCAGGTTTTGTGTTAGCATTCCGATTAGTTGTACTTTTCTTTGTATATTTCGGTGCTGTGCGTAGTGGCGGTATTGTGTGGGATTTTGCGGATACAGTAATGGCATCGATGGCGATGATTAATTTGGTGGCAATTATTATTCTTGCGCCAATTGTTTGGGTCATCTTAAAAGATTATATGAAACAAGTTCGAGCTGGTGTTGAACAGCCTGTATTTGATGTGACGGTACATCCAGAGTTAATCAAACGTGGTGTTGATCCTGAAATATGGAAAAGTAGAGATTAAGCACTAACGGATAAATAGCGAGTAAGCGGTCTGTTTTCTTGAATTTTTTGCAAAATTCTACGGAAAACAGACCGCTTTCTTTTTCTTTTTGGCTCAATTTCAGGTAAAATCCGCCGATTATTTTTTCTTACAACGACAACGACTGAAACAGGACAATTTCTGCCCGATGAACATGAAGAACATTCGTAACTTTTCGATTATTGCCCACATTGACCACGGCAAATCCACCCTTTCTGACCGTTTAATTCAAACCTGTGGCGGTTTATCCGACCGTGAAATGCAAGAGCAGGTACTTGATTCAATGGATTTGGAAAAAGAGCGTGGGATTACGATCAAAGCGCAAAGTGTAACACTTAACTATAAAGCCAAAGATGGTGAAACCTATCAACTTAATTTCATTGACACACCGGGACACGTGGACTTCTCTTACGAAGTTTCCCGTTCTTTGGCAGCTTGTGAAGGAGCATTATTGGTAGTGGACGCAGGGCAAGGCGTAGAAGCTCAAACACTCGCCAACTGCTATACCGCTATTGAGATGGATTTAGAGGTTGTGCCAATTTTAAACAAAATTGACTTGCCAGCGGCAGAGCCTGAGCGTGTCGCCGAAGAGATTGAAGATATTGTTGGGATTGATGCGATTGATGCGGTGCGTTGTTCAGCAAAAACAGGCGTAGGGATTGAAGATGTATTAGAAGACATTGTGCATAAAATTCCTGCACCAGAAGGCTCTCCTGATGCACCGTTGCAAGCATTGATTATTGACTCGTGGTTTGATAACTACTTAGGCGTGGTATCGTTGGTGCGTGTGAAAAATGGTGTGATCAAAAAAGGCGATAAGATCAAAGTGATGTCCACAGGACAGTCTTATAACGTAGATCGTCTTGGTATTTTCACGCCGAAACAAGTGGATACCACTGAACTGAAAACAGGCGAAGTAGGTTGGGTGGTTTGTGCGATTAAAGATATTTTAGGTGCACCAGTGGGCGATACCTTAACCCATCACCACAATTCAGCGACTGAAGTGTTACCGGGTTTTAAAAAGGTTAAACCACAGGTTTACGCAGGATTATTCCCAATTTCATCGGACGATTACGAAGCCTTCCGTGATGCCTTAGGTAAATTGAGCCTAAATGATGCCTCACTTTTCTATGAGCCAGAAAACTCAACCGCACTCGGCTTTGGTTTCCGTTGTGGCTTCTTAGGTTTGTTGCACATGGAAATTATCCAAGAGCGTTTAGAGCGTGAATACGACTTGGATTTAATTACCACCGCTCCAACCGTAATTTACGAAGTGGTGCAAACTAATGGCGAGATCGTTTATGTGGATAGCCCGTCAAAATTACCGCCAATCAGTAACATTGCGGAAATTCGTGAGCCGATTGCAGAATGTAATATGCTGGTGCCACAAGAATATCTCGGCAATGTGATTACCCTTTGTGTGGAAAAACGTGGGGTGCAAACCAATATGGTGTATCACGGCAATCAAGTGGCTTTAACCTACGAAATCCCAATGGGTGAAGTTGTATTAGACTTCTTTGACCGTTTGAAATCCACCTCTCGTGGTTATGCGTCTTTGGATTATGGTTTTAAACGTTTCCAAGCAGATGATATGGTGCGTGTGGATATTATGATTAACGGTGATCGTGTAGATGCCCTTGCGTTAATTGTACACCGCGCGAATGCGATGTATCGTGGTCGTGAATTAGTGGAAAAAATGAAAGAGTTAATTCCACGCCAACAATTTGACATCGCAATCCAAGCGGCAATCGGCAACCAAATCATTGCCCGTTCAACCGTAAAACAACTTCGCAAAAACGTGTTAGCGAAATGTTATGGTGGGGACGTAAGCCGTAAGAAAAAACTGTTACAGAAACAGAAAGAAGGTAAAAAACGAATGAAATCGCTCGGTAACGTGGAAGTACCACAAGAAGCATTCTTAGCGATTTTGCACGTTGGGAAAGACTAATGCAAGCGGTCAAAATAATTGAATTTTTTGCAAATTTTTCGTTCAAATTAACCGCTTGTAGAGGCGAATTATATTCGCCCAAGATTTAAATACGAATAGGGCGAATGTCATTCGCCCCTACAATGATTTCAGGAGAAAAAATGGGCAATCTTTTAACCATTATTTTTATTGCAGGGCTTTATGGTATTTGGAAAGTATTAGATGACATGCAGTTACCAAATACGATTTCGATTATTCTAGTTGGTTTAGTCGTTATTTGTGGTAGTTTCTGGGCATTCTATAAATTTAGTGCAGATCCGCGCCGTAAAGCTAAAATTGTCCGAGAGGAGAAAAAATTAGGCAGAGCGTTAAACGATGAAGAAATTGCTCAAATTCAACCTCGTTCAGCCCTCGGCGAATTTTTTGCTTCACTTTTTGGTGTGTTATTTATTATCACGATTATTCGCTCTTTTATTTTTGAGCCATTTCAAATCCCAAGCGGTTCAATGGAGCCAACTTTGCGTGTGGGCGATTTTTTAGTGGTGGAAAAATATGCGTATGGGATTAAAGATCCGATTTTTCAAAATACCATTATTCCGATAGGCAAACCGCAACGCGGTGATGTGGCAGTATTTAAAGCACCAAAACAACCACATATTGATTACATTAAAAGAGTTGTAGGTGTAAGTGGCGATAAGGTGAAATATGATTTCCGTAGCCAAGAATTGACAGTGACACGAGGTGATACGGGCGAAGTGCTTACTTTCCAGTATAGTGAAGGTAAAGCAAATCCTGAGTTTTTCTATCATGGCGATATGCAAATAGAGCGTACTGAACAAGGCAGCGTAACGCATCAGATTTTAAATAATCCACAGGCATTCAATTATGCGCCTTATTTCTTTAAACAAGAAGGGCAGAACGCAGGTGAATGGGTGGTACCTGAAGGGCATTACTTTATGATGGGAGATAACCGTGATAATAGTGAAGATAGCCGTTTCTGGGGCTTTGTTCCTGAGAAAAATATGGTCGGTAAAGCCACTTTTATTTGGTTAAGCTTAGATAAAAAAGCCAATGAATTCCCAACGGGATTACGCTTTAATAGAATGTTTACCACGATTAAATAATAAATACAGGGGCGGATAATTATTCGCCCCAATCCTTAAATAACACTTATGCAATTAGAACGATTACAGAAAAAAATTGGCTATCAATTCGCCAATGTGGATTACCTAAAACAAGCCTTAACTCACCGTAGTGCCGCTGCGAAAAATAATGAGCGTTTAGAGTTCCTAGGCGATTCCATTTTGAATTTTACGATCGGTAAAGCCTTATTTGAAAAATTTCCTAAATCGAATGAGGGGGAATTAAGCCGGATGCGAGCTGCATTAGTGAAGGAGCAGACGCTTGCCATCATTGCTCGTCAATTTGATTTGGGCGAGTATCTCAAATTAGGTGCAGGTGAAATGAAAAGCGGAGGACACCGCCGAGAATCGATTCTTTCTGACTGCGTTGAAGCGATCATTGCGGCGATTTTCCTTGATAGTGGCATGGATAAAGCGATGGAGCGAACCATTGAATGGTATAAGGCTCTGCTGGCTCAAATGCAACCCGGCGAAGCGCAAAAAGATCCTAAAACTCGTCTGCAAGAGTTTTTACAGAGCAGAAAAATGCCACTCCCAGAATATGAAGTGATTGATATTAAAGGCGAGGCGCACAATCAAACGTTTAAAGTCAGCTGTAAAGTGCAGAATTTAGATGAGATATTTGTGGGCGTTGGGACAAGCCGCCGTAAAGCAGAACAGAATGCGGCAGAGCAGGTGATAGGGAAGTTAGGGGTAAAATAGGTTTTAACGCTAAAATTAAGATCTCACTCCGATATTACCTTGTTACTTTTCTTTGCTTCGCCACAAACGCTTTGCGTTTGAACATCGGCTTTGCCGATGGCACGAAGTGCGAGCGTAGCGAGTAAAGAAAAGTAACCAAAAGAAAGGCGACCCGAGCAAAATTGCTTATCCGCCCTTTGTTGCGATTTTCTTAACGGAAAATTTGTAAACTCGCCAACTACGTTGGCTCAAACAATAAAACCCCCGATATAGATTTTTACACCAAACCGAATTAAAAAAGAGAACAACAATGACAACCAAAACCTACTGTGGCTTTATCGCCATTGTCGGCAGACCAAATGTCGGCAAATCAACCCTGCTCAATAAAATTTTAGGGCAGAAAATTTCCATCACTTCCCGTAAGGCACAAACTACTCGCCACCGTATTTTAGGAATTAAAACCGAAGGAGCATACCAAGAAATTTATGTGGATACTCCAGGACTACACATTGAAGAAAAACGTGCAATTAACCGTTTGATGAACCGAGCTGCGAGTAGTGCGATTGGCGATGTGGATATGGTGATTTTTGTAGTGGAAGGCACAAAATGGACAGATGATGATGAAATGGTGCTAAACAAACTTCGTTCTACTAAAGCCCCTGTCGTGTTGGCGATTAATAAAGTGGACAATATCAAAGAAAAAGAAGAATTGTTGCCACACATCACTGAGCTTAGCCAAAAATTCCCATTCAAGGATATTGTGCCGATTTCAGCTCAAAAAGGGAATAATGTGCAGATCTTGGAAAAGTTAGTGCGTGAAAATTTACGTGAAGGTATCCACCACTATCCTGAAGAATACGTTACCGATCGTTCACAACGTTTTATGGCATCGGAAATTATCCGTGAAAAACTGATGCGTTTTATGGGCGATGAACTGCCATATTCAGTAACGGTTGAAATTGAGCAATTCAAAGTGAATGAACGTGGCACTTATGAAATCAATGGTTTGATTTTAGTAGAACGTGACGGGCAGAAAAAAATGGTGATTGGTAATAAAGGACAGAAGATCAAAACCATTGGTACTGAAGCCCGTGCGGATATGGAACGTCTATTTGATAACAAAGTACATTTAGAGCTTTGGGTTAAAGTCAAAGCGGGATGGGCTGATGATGAACGAGCGTTAAGAAGCTTGGGTTATATTGATGAATAGTGATAATAAACTTGTAAGTTAGCTTACAAGTTTATTTTTCTAGGAATACATATGCATGAACAGTGGCAGCGAGGTTTCGTATTACATCGCCGAGAGTATAGCGAAACTAGCTTATTGGTAGATTTTTTTACTGAAGAGCACGGGCGGATAACGTTGTTAGCCAAAGGGGCTAGACGAGCACGTTCGCCATTAAAAGCGGTATTACAGCCCTTCACGCCTTTGCTATTACGCTGGACAGGTAAAGGGGAATTGAAGATCCTTACCAAGGCAGAATCTGCTTCCTTGGCATTGCCGATGAATACACATGCACTATATAGTGGTTTCTATGTAAATGAGCTTTTATCTCGTATTCTTGAAAACCATACAGCATATCCAGAACTTTTCCAAGACTATTTCAAATGTATGCTTGATCTAGCAAGTCATGCAGATAGCCTTGAGCCTACCTTAAGAACCTTCGAATTTAAGCTGCTACAAGCGGTTGGTTATGGCTTAAATTTTACAAATTGTGCTGCAACGGGCGAACCCATTTCGCCAACAATGACTTATCAATTCTACGAAAATGAAGGTTTTATCGCTTCGCTTTTACAGAATAATCACACCTTTTTAGGGAAAGAATTATTGGCATTTTCTGAACTGGATTTTTCTCAAAAAGAGACGCAGCAAGCTGCTAAGCGCTTTACACGGATTGCGCTGAAACGCTTTTTAGGTAATACACCTTTAAAGAGTCGTGAGCTCTTTCAATCTATTTTGCCAAATAAAGTAAAAGCAACTTAGGCGTTTCTCTGTGCTAATTAGTTTGAATCCTCAACGCTCCCTAGACCTTTACGAATCATGGCTTCAAAAAATGGGTAATCCACTAAGAACGCATCATGTCCGAAATCGGAATGGAATTCATAGTAATCGACAACTACACCTGCTTTTTCTAAGCGTTGGCAGCTTTTTTGTACATCAATCTGTTTAAAAAGCTGATCACTGGTTACTCCGACTAAAGTATAGTGGGCTTTAATTCGAGAAAGTGCTTCTTGTTCACTCGAAAAACCTAAGGCAGGATCGTATAAATCTAAGGCTCTTAATAAGCGTAGGTAGGAGTTAGCATCAAAGCGATCTAAAAATTTTACACCTTGGTAGCTTAAATAGGATTCCACTTGGAAGTGATCACCCCAGATTAAACCATGCTGTTTTGTCTCTCGACCAAAAGCTCGGGCTAATTGAACATTGGTTCGATAGGTGAGCATACCGAGCATGCGGGCAAGTTTTAAACCATCGCTAGGTGGTGTGCCATCATAATAATCACCGTGGTTAAAATTGGGATCATTAATGACAGCCTGACGCATCACATGGTTAAACCCAATAGCTTCTGCACTGAGGGTGAGAGAAGAGCAGAGGTTGATAATATTATCGACAAATTCCGGATAACTGATGCCCCATTGTGTTGCTTGCATTCCGCCAAATGATCCCCCGGCAACTGCGTGGAGATGAGGAATACCAAGTTTGTCCATTAACGCTTTTTGTACCGCAACAATATCTTGTACTGTAATAATTGGGAATAGACTCCCATAAGCTTTGCCTGTTTGTGGATTAATAGAAGAGGGCCCTGTAGTACCTTTACAACCACCTAGTACATTTGAACAAATAAAAAAGTATTTATTGGTGTCGAATGCCAAACCTGCGCCAATAAAATCCTGCCACCAACCTTTATCCGCAGGTGGTGCATAATAGGGTTCGGCATCACCTGTTAATGCATGGCAGAGTAGTACAACATTACTTTTATCCTGATTAAGTGTTCCGTAAGTCTGATAGGCTACTTGAATAGGTGAAAGCTCGCCGCCTAAAGCTAATTTCAACGGGGTGTCTTGAAAAAGTGTCAGGGATTGTGCCATTGCCGTTCCTGTGTTTGCAAAATTTTCTGCGAAAATAACCGCTTGTTAAAATAATGCGGAGTAACTTAGCGGTGATGGCGTAGCTTGTCAAGGAATTTTAGAAGTCTAAACGTCTAGAATGATAAACGGCTAAAATTTCTTTACTTGCAATTTTACTTAGCTTAGTTATGCTTATCCAGTTTTCTATATCTATGATTTATTTATGCACTCGAAATACATATCACAATGCCATCCTAGGCAGCAATCTTGTTCTAGCCTTGTCAGCTTTGTGCTCAAAGCAACAGGGCTATTACTTGTCTTAATGTTGCTCATCTTGATTGTGATTGATGTGGGAACAAGTTATTTAGTGCGAGATAGGGTATATAAGAAATTAACAGATTTACCTTACCGTGAGCATACTGTAGTGCTCGGGACGGCGAAATTTTATCTTAGCGGTTCGCCCAATCTTTATTATAAATATCGCTTACAAGCGGCAAAATACTTATATGAAGCACAAAAAAGTCATTATTTGTTAGTGAGTGGCGATAATAAGACACCATATTATAATGAGCCTAGAATGATGACACAGGATTTAGTCAAAATGGGGATTCCGCAAGCAGATATTAAGCAAGATTATGCGGGGTATAACACGTTAGATTCTGTCGTTCGTGCTGCTAAAGTGTTTGAGCTAGAACCTTTTACAATTATTTCGCAACAATTCCACTGTGAACGAGCATTATTTATTGCCAAAGTAAAGGGCATTGATGCTATTTGTTATGCTGCCGAATATCCTTCAGAACATTATAAAGTTCGTATCCGTGAATTTTTTGCGCGGGCAGGGATGGCGCTTTATTTATTGTTCGGTGTTGAGCCAACAAGCTTAGAACCCTCTAAGATCAATGCATTGCCGTCGAAAAAGTCGGCGGAAAGTTAGAATTTTCGTAATCACAGCATAATTTGTGCTATGATCGCATGCTGTTTTTAGCTTACAAATTAGGGATATCCCCTAGTATGAATAGACGTTTAAATTTACTTTTAATTTTGATTACCTTGGGGCTAGCGAGTTGGGCTTACTATCTTTATCAAGAAAATGAGCAAGCAGGGCTATCTCAGTTAATTAAAAAAGATGGCGAACCTGAATATACTGGTAACCGAATGGAAACCATGGTTTATGATGATAAAGGTTTACCACAGTACTTTGCATCCGCAGATGAAATCAAACGTTATGAAAGTAACGAACGCACGGAGTTTTTAAAACCGTTATTGGAGCTTTTTGGTAAAGAGACTCACTTAAAACAGTGGAAGGTTAGCGCAGATAGTGCTGAAATTACCAAAGAAAAAATGCTGTTTTTGCGTGGCAATGTAAAAATAGAGAGCTTAGATAAAAGTTCGCGTTTACAACAAATAGAGACTGATGCCGTAACGGTTGATTTAACGACTCAAGATATTTTTTCAGAAAGTGTGGTTAAATCAACAGGATTGGGCTTTAGCTCAACTGGGAAAGGTCTGACAGGTAACCTAAAAAAGCAGGCTGCAACTTTACTTCAAGATGTTAAAACCTATATTGAACCAACGGTTATTCCAAATAACAGTGGGCGAACTGAACATAAAAATTAAGGTAGATGAAAGTATGAAATTAATGAAATCTGTACTCTTTTGCTCATTACTAGGCATGAGTAGCGCTACATTGGCGTTGAAAGGGGATACTGATCAGCCAATTAATATTGAGTCTGGTAGTCAATCGCTTGATATGGAAAGCAATGTCGTTATTTTTAGTGATAATGTTGTGATCACACAAGGTTCAATTAAAGTGAATGCTGCCAAAGTAACCATCACACGCCAAGAGGGCAAAAAAGAAGTCATTGATGCTTCAGGTTCTCCGGTAACATTCCAACAAACCTTGGATAATGGTAAGCCGGTACGTGGGAAAGGTAACAAAGTGCATTATGATTTAGCGACGGAATTTTTAGTGCTGAGTGGTAATGCTGAGCTAAGACAAGAAAGCAGTGCCATTCGAGCTGAAAAAATCACTTATGACGTGAAAAAACAGCAATTAAAAGCAAGTAGTAGTGGAAAAACACGCGTGAAAACAGTGTTATATCCAACACAATTACAGAATAGTAAAACAAGTAAGAAAAAATAGGTAGAAAGTATGCCAACGCTTTATGCAGAACATTTGGCGAAAAGTTATAGCGGTCGTCAAGTGGTTAAAGATGTCAGTTTTAATGTCAAAGCGGGGGAAATTGTCGGTTTGCTTGGTCCGAATGGGGCAGGGAAGACAACTTCTTTCTATATGGTTGTTGGGCTTGTACGTCATGATCACGGAACAATTCGTATTGATGAGCAAGATATTAGTGTCCTGCCAATGCATGATCGCGCTAAGCAAGGTATTGGCTATTTACCGCAAGAAGCCTCTATTTTTCGTCGTTTGAGTGTGTATGACAACTTAATGGCGGTGCTACAAATCCGTAAGGATCTGAATGAGCAGCAACGTAAGGCACGGGCAGACGAGCTGATTAGCGAATTTCATATTGAGCATATTCGTAATAGCTTGGGGCAATCTCTTTCTGGCGGTGAGCGTCGTCGCGTTGAGATCGCACGAGCACTAGCGGCCAATCCTCAGTTTATCCTGCTTGATGAGCCTTTTGCAGGGGTTGATCCTATTTCTGTGATCGATATTAAAAAGATTATTGTGAACCTAAAAGAGCGAGGCTTAGGGGTTTTGATTACCGATCACAATGTGCGTGAAACCCTAGATGTGTGTGAGCGCGCCTATATTGTTGGTAGTGGGCAGATGATAGCGAGTGGTACGCCACAGCAGGTACTAGATAATGCTGATGTAAAACGCGTTTATTTAGGCGATCAGTTTAAACTTTAAGAACAAGCGGTTATTTTTTGCAATTTTTTTGCAAAAGCACTGCTTCTAATACAAATGAAATTAACGGAATTTTTAACGCCGGAAAATATTCGGCTTGGCGTGGCTGTTTCCAGCAAAAAACGTGCGTTAGAGCTAGTGGGTGAAGTAGTTGCGGATTATCTTAATCAGCAACAAGATAGTGAAACAGGGCAAAATCTATGCCCAGTGGCTTGCTTTACGAACCTATTTAAACGGGAAAAGCTCGGTTCAACAGGGATCAATCAAGGGGTTGCTTTACCGCATGCAAAACTACCAGAAAATAGCTGTGCGAGCTTGCCAAAACCTGTGGCAGTTTTTTTGAAACTTGAAGAACCGATAGAGTTTGAGGCAAGTGATAATAAACATGTTGATTTAATTTATGCGTTACTCTTTCCTGAAGATTGTTGTGGCGAATATAAAAATAAATTGCCAGAAATTGCGCAATTGCTCGGTGATAAAGCATTGCTCAAACAGCTACGGGCGGCTGAAAGCGCGGACGATATTTGGCAAATTTTAGATCGTAGTGAAATTCAACAGAATGAGAGTGAAAACTGATGGAACTCATTATTATTAGCGGCCGTTCAGGATCTGGAAAATCAGTTGCCTTACGAGCATTAGAAGATGTGGGATATTATTGTGTGGATAATATCCCTTTGCCGTTAATACCACAGCTTACCGAATATGCAATGAAAACGGATAAATCGGTAGTGGTTAGCTTAGATATTCGTAATTTTCCAGAAAATGCACGAGAGTTTGAGTCTATTTTACATAGCTTACCTCAGTGTATTTCAACGAAAATTATCTTCTTAGAATGTGAGCGAAACAGCTTAATTCGTCGCTATAGCGATTCTCGTCGCTTACACCCTCTCTCTAGTCAAGATTTATCTTTAGAAAGCGCGATTGATTTAGAAACTCGTTTGCTTGAACTATTAGTGCAACAAGCAAATTATATTATTGATACCACACATCTTTCTTCTCACTCTCTGGCAGAACAACTGCGTGAATTATTACGAGGTTCTTCAGAAAAAGTGCTCCAAATTATTGTGGAATCTTTTGGCTTTAAATATGGTGTTCCGGCAGATGCGGATTATGTATTTGATGTGCGTTTCTTACCTAATCCACATTGGAATGTTGAATTACGTCCAATGACAGGGCTTGATCAACCTGTTATCGCATTTCTTGAGCAACATGCTGAGGTGCATAATTTTATTTACCACACTCGCAGTTATTTAGAAATGTGGTTGCCTGCTTTAGAGAAAAATAATCGTAGTTATTTGACGATTGCAATTGGTTGTACTGGTGGCAAACATCGTTCGGTTTTTATTGCAGAGCAAATAGCCAAATACTTTGCTAGTCGCGATAAAAAAGTACAGGTGCGTCATCGCAGTTTAGAGAAACATCATAATAAGAAAAGTTAAAATGAAAACAGCAGATATTGTGATTGTTGGTGGCGGAATGGTCGGGCTTGCCGTTGCAGGTTTGCTGGCTAAAACAGATTGCCAAATTAAGATTATTGAACAGCATGTACCGCAGGTTTATGAGGCAGAAATCAGTAACCGTGTGAGCGCCATTAATCGTGCCAGCCAACAAATGTTACAAGTCATAGGTGCATGGCAACTGATTCCTGAAGAGCGTTTATCGGCTTACGATAAAATGTCGGTATGGGAAAGGGACAGTTTTGCTAAAATCTGTTTTGATAATCATGATCCCGTAATTCGCCAGCTAGGGTTGGATCAGCTTGGTTTTATTATTGAGAATAATCAAATTCAAGCAGCTTTATGGCAAAAAGTGAGTCAGCAAGCCAATGTTGAGATCATTTTAACTCAACCTAAAACATTAGGGATTAGTGAAAATGGCGCTTTTCTTACTTTAGAAAATGGCGAAATGTTATCGACCAAATTAGTGATTGGCGCGGATGGTGCAACTTCTTGGGTGCGCCAGCAAGCTAAAATTCCGCTAGTCAGCCGCGATTATCAGCATTCTGCTTTGGTATGTAATGTACAAACGGCTGAAAAACACGAAAAAACAGCACGACAAATTTTTGCACCAGACAGTATTTTGGCTTTTTTACCATTACCTGATCAAAATCTCTGCTCTATTGTTTGGTCATTACCACCAAATAAAGCGAAACAGCTTGTAGAATGTGATGAAATGCAATTTAATCAAGCGTTAAGTATTGCTTTTGATAATCGTCTTGGACTTTGTTCTTTGCAAAGTTCTCGTGCAATTTATCCGCTTGTTGCGCGTTATGCGCGGGATTTTGCACGTTCTCGAGTGGCTTTAGTTGGCGATGCCGCACACACTATTCACCCATTGGCTGGTTTAGGGGTAAATTTGGGTTTTGCGGATGCAATGTTATTAGCGAAAGAAATTCAAGTGCATTTGCAGCTTAGTCATGATATCGGTGAATATCGTCATTTACGCCAATTTGAACGAATGCGAAAGGTTGAGGCAGTAAAATTACTTACCGCAATGGAAGGAATTAAACAGTTATTCAGTGGTGATAATCCATTAAAAAAATTGGTTCGAGGCATAGGTATGTCTGCAACAAATCAGAATAGTTTGTTGAAAAAATTCTTGATTGAACAAGCTATTGGTGTTTAACCGAGTGTTTTTTGCTCGTTTAAGTATAGAGGTTGAACAAATTGTCTAAATCTCTGTCTTAGGCGAAGTAATTAGCGAGCCTTATGCGATAAAATAAGGCTTATTTTTATTTATCTTCATAAAGGACTGTTCAAATGAACAAATTTACCAAAATTAGTGCAGCTGCATTATTTGCTCTTTTCTTAACCGCTTGTGATAAACCAGCTGAAAAAACTGCGGAAGCACCAAAAGCTGAAGCAGCGCAAGCTCAAGTTACTCAAGCAGTTGATCAACAAGAAGTTGCTGATTTTCAAAAAATCGTGGAATGGAATCAAGCACAAGAGGCCGCTTTAGCAGAGTCGCAAGCCGCGTTACAAGAAACTATTGCAACAGGCGACAAAGCCAAAATTGAAGAGTCATTAAAAGTATTTACCACTAAAGTAGCAGAAGTATTAAGTAGCTTAGATGCTGTAGAAGTGAAAAGTGAAGCAGTTTCTCAATTCAAAGCAAAAACGAAAGAAACTTTAACGCTATCTAATGATTTAATTACTGAATCGGTAAAAGTGATGGCAAATCCAACTGCTGAAGCACAACAGGTGATTCAAGAAAAAAGCCAAGTGTTGATTAAAGCTGGTCAAGAATTACAACAGCTTCAATTACAGTTACAACAACGTTTGATGCCAACAGCACCAGCTGCGGATGCAAAATAAGCAATAAATATAAAGCCAAGATTTTCTCTTGGCTTTATTTGTTTTATCTGCTCTTCAGCTTAATTGTGATTTTCCATCTCTTTCAATTTTATTTGGAGTTCTAAATCTTCCGTCATTAAATCATCAGAGCTACCAGCGATACTGCGGCTTTCGCTTGCCCATTCGCCTAAATCAATTAAACGACAGCGATCGCTGCAAAATGGACGGTATTTACTCTCTTCAGACCAAATTACTTCGGCTTTACAAGTCGGGCAGTTTACTTTCATTGTTATTCCTTATGTTGAGCTTTCGCTAAATAATATTGGTGCAGTGCATTCACTTGTTCTTTCAGTTTTTTAGCGTTATCCGCAATCGGCAGATTATTTTCAATAATATCATGGGCATGTTTAAGACGCTCTTCTCGGCTGACTTGTGCTTTAATGATATTTTTGATTGTTTCGATGCGGTTATTATCGCGTTGTACTGCTCGTTTTAGTTGAATATCAGGCTGAACATCGATCACTAAAATACGATCACAGTACGCAGTTAAATTATTTTCTATTAATAGTGGTACAACCCAAATTGCATAAGGGAAATGAACCTGTGCTAGCTGATGTAGCATTTCAGTACGAATGGCGGGGTGGAGCAGATTATTGAGCCATTGTTTCTCAGTTTCATTATGAAATACAATTTGTCGTAACTTTGTGCGATCGAGTTCCCCCTGCGTGGTTAGGATCTGAGAGCCAAAATGTTCGACAATTTGTGTTAAAAGAGGCGAACTTTTTTCTACGACTTCTCGCGCGACAATATCTGCATCAATAATTGGTACGCCTAATTGGGCAAAATAGTCAGCAATGGTTGATTTACCACTGCCGATACCACCTGTTAAACCTACAATGTATGTCATGGCACGTTCCGTTTTCTTATCAACAGACTCTAGAGTTTAACAATAAAGAGAAAAAATGTCGAAAGGCTGATAAATGGAATAAAGGGCAAGCGGTCGATTTTGTATTTAAATTTGCAAAAATAGGCAAGTGCAAAACCTAAACCTGCGATAGATGCGCCTAAAATGAGCGTAATCATTTGCTCAAAATTAAACAATGGTGCGATCGCAATCAATAACATGACATCGCCAAAGCCAAACATTTCTTTTTGGTAGATGAGCTGAGTAACCACAGCAAATCCAATAAAAAAGGTAGAGGTAATCAATAAATTGAGAATGTTTTCCTGTAAATTTTCAGGGGTATAAAAGAGCAAATAAATGAATGCAAGCCAAAAAATTAACCCGATATAACGGCTATCAGTGAGGGAGTAATGATAGTCAAGCAACGCAAGATAGATCAATAATAGTGTAATGATCTGTAATGGTATTGGGGCGTGGAATAAGCAGAGTGAAGCGATAGGGCAGAGCAAGAAAAATCGGTGCCCCGCTGAGTGGTGCAGTGGCTGAATTTTTGACTGCTGTAAAAATTTATCAAAGCTAAGAGTCAGTGGGTATAGCTGACTGAAATCGCTATAGATCTGGTAATTTAAATGACGATAGAACCTATGTAGCGCCCGTTGAAACCAGAATGCAGCAAGCAAACTCAAGGGAATTATCATTCAATCATTGCTCCCATATCAAAAATAGGTAGATATAAACCGATTAAAATAGTACCGACAATGAATCCTATCACGAGCATTAACAGCGGCTCTAGCATTTGTGAAAGTAAGTCAATTTGATATTCTAATTTTTGGCGATAAATTTCACTCACTTGTAATAACATCTCGGCCAGTTTCCCACTTTGTTCACCTACCTTTATCATTTGTAATACTTCATTTGGAAATAAATGGGCAGGTAAGCAGTCAGAGAGCCTATAGCCTTGCTTTAAGCGTGCTAATGTTTTAGAAAGTTCGGGGGATAAAATAGGATCGTTGCTTTTGGCTGAGATAAAACTATCAAGTACGCTGTCAAGACGTAAGTGTGCTTGCAGCATTAATCCACAGTTGTAGCAGACAAAGACTAAACGAGCCTGTAAATGGATTTGCTTAAACAGTGGTAGAATAGAAAGAATCTGAGCTTTCAAGCGGGTAAGAATTTGAGTTTTTTTACTAATAAAATACAGTAACAAGCTTAAACTTATAATGGAAATGAGTAGTGCAATAAAGTGGTGTTGTAAAAAATCTGACAAGTAGAAGAGAATCTTTGTCATTAACGGTAGCTCTCTGTTTTTAGCATCATAAAGCTCTGCGAATTTAGGAACGATAAATAATAGAAGAAGTACAGATAAGCTAATGGAAATGAACAAGATCATGATGGGATAAAATAAAATTTTTTTGAGTTTTTTATTGAGTTGTTCACTACGTTGACGATTTTGTGAGATATTGCTTAAAATCTTATTGAGCTCGCCACTTTGTTCGCCAATTTTAATGAGCTGTATTTCTTGCTGTGTAAGAAATTTCCCCGTATTTTCAAAGGATTGAGCAAGAGAGAAGCCATTTTCAAGTTGCTGAATAACAGCTCTTAGCCACAAATATATTTTGCTGTTTTGGCAGTTTTCTAACAGCATTGTTAAGCTGAGTTTTAGCGGAATAGTTGCGTTAGCCAGCAGAGCAAATTGCTGTAAAAATTGTGTAATTTCACTTGATTTTGGTTGTTGTGGTAAAACAAAATTCCGCTGAATGCGAATATGACTGAAGCCCTGCTGTTGCAAGCGTTGCTCAAGTTGTTGCGTGCTTTCAGCAAGCTGTTTACCAGATTGTTTTTGCCCAAAACGATCACGTGCTTGCCAACGAAATTCATAAACGTTAAACATGGCCAAATACCCGTTCAATTTCATGCAAGTCGGTTAGATTTTCAGCTAATTTGTGCTTTGCGCTTTCCTGTAATGTGGGATAGTCTAAGCAAGCGGTTGATTTTTCAAACTGTTCTGCAACACGAGAGAAAAGTTGAAATACGCCTATTCGTCCTTTGTAGCCTTGATAACATTCTTGGCAACCTTTGCCCTTGCATTTAGGGCAAATAAGGCGAACCAAACGTTGAGCAATCACTAATAACAGTGAATTTTTTATTTCATAGTCTTTAATACCGAGTTGATTTAGGCGTTCAATCGCTGAGGGCGCATCATTTGTATGTAAAGTAGAAAGCACTAGATGGCCTGTTTGTGCTGCTCGTAATGCAATTTCGGCGCTCTCTTCATCTCGAATTTCTCCCAGCATAATAATATCTGGATCTTGGCGGAGAAATGTACGTAATAGCCGGCTAAAATCAAGTTGAATAGCGTGGTTTACTTGTGTTTGAATTAAGCCTTCGATCTCAATTTCAATAGGATCTTCAGCAGTAAGAATATGCTTATCGCTTTGGTTTAAATAATTCAATGCACTATAGAGCGTAATACTTTTACCACTCCCAGTTGGGCCTGTTACGAGAATCATTCCTTGAGGTTGTTTTAAAGCATTGAGCAGTTTCTCTTGTTGCGCTTGGGTAAAACCGAGCGAGAGAAAATCCAAGTGAGTAGGTTTATTTTTTTGTAAGCGCAGAACCATTTTTTCACCATATTGCACAGGTAGGGTAGAAACACGAAAATCTAAGATTTCATTCAGTTCGGTAGTAAAGCTAAACTGTCCATCTTGTGGTAAACGATTTTCACTGATATCTAGTTTGGCTAATAGTTTCAGACGAGAAAGTAAACGACTTGAAAAATGGGTGGGTAAGGTTTTATAAAGTTGGAGTACACCATCAATACGCAGACGAATCATTAAATGCTGTTTATGGGGCTCAATGTGAATATCAGAAGCATTTTTCTGTAAACAGAATTTAAATAGATTATCTAGAGTGCGAATAATCGGATCATTAAAATCAAGTCCGTCAGAGAATGTTTGCTCATCGATATGTAGAGTTTGAAATTCATCAAAGTCTATTGCTACCTCATTTTCAGGGGATAACTGATTAAGTAAAAATTTCAATTCCTCGCTTTCAACTAATACAGGTTCAACCTGTTTATGCGTGAGAAAAGTAAAAATTTCACAAGCATTTAGATTATTTTCATCATCAAGCGCCAGCCAGATTTTCTGCTCATTTTCCTGCAGAGGCATAGCAAGATAACGGCGTAGTAGTTGCTTTTCATCGCAGTTTTTTTGCCATTGTCGTTCACTGATTTCAAACTGGGTTGATGAGTTGAGTGCGCAGATGGTGTATTTAGACATAGGTTTTCCTTGGTGATAACAAGGGGCGTTCCCCCTTGTTTGTATGATTCAAGTCGTGTTATTCCGAACTACAGAAATTAGCAGGGAATAAGCCTGTGTCTGCTCCAGTGCAATTGACTGACCAAGTAATATTGTTGTTAGCAAATTTAGGTGTCATGGTATAGCTATATCCATCAAGGCTGCCTTTACCTTCAACATTAATAATGCCATTAGTGACAGAGACTGATTTCAAATATTTTGTATCACTACTCTCTGTTTTCGCAGCTTGAATTCCATTTGATCCTGCGGAGCAGTTGGTAGTAGCCCCTGTGTTATAAATACAAATTTCCACATCTGATTTGTAAGAGGCAGAAGCACGTAACATTTCAGAGAGAGCCGCTTTTTGAGTATAGTTGGTATAAGATGGAATCGCGATAGTAGCGAGAATCGCAATGATCGCAATCACGATCATGAGTTCAATTAAAGTAAAGCCCTTTTGAAGTGGGCGAAAGTTAGAAATTTTCATAGCATATCCTTTTGGCTGAACGTAAAATTTACGCACTAATAGTTTGCAAAATTGGCAAAAAATTGCGAACAGTAAAAATGCTTTTTGGGATCGCCATCCCAAAAATAGAAAGAGTCCTGTTCATTTATACACTATTTTGTTAATATTTGCGAAATTTTTTGATGGAGTAAAGGAATGGCAAAAGCACCGAAAACCGCTTATGTATGTAGTGATTGTGGCGAAGAGTATTCAAAATGGATGGGGCAATGTCGTGCTTGTTTAGCATGGAATACGATTAGTGAAGTACGGTTAATTTCGTCAAAACAAGAAACCAAAGGTGCTCGCTTTAGTGGCTACGCGGGGCAAACTTCTGGTAAGGTACAAACGCTTTCAGAGATCAGCTTGCAGGAAGTACCAAGGTTTAGCAGTGGCTTTAATGAACTAGATCGAGTATTAGGCGGAGGGATTGTACCTGGAAGTGCAATTTTAATTGGCGGGCATCCCGGGGCAGGAAAAAGCACTTTATTACTCCAAGTTATGTGTGGCTTGTCATCAAGATTGCCAACACTCTATGTAACAGGTGAAGAGTCATTACAACAGGTTGCCATGCGAGCAAATCGTTTGGGGTTGCCAACCGAGCATTTGAAGATGCTTTCAGAAACCTCTGTTGAGCATATTTGTAATCTTGCAGATCAGGAAAAACCCAAATTGATGGTTATTGATTCTATTCAGGTCATGCATCTTGCTGATATTCAATCTTCTCCAGGGAGTGTTGCACAGGTGCGAGAATGTGCTTCTTTTTTAACTCGTTATGCGAAAACCCGTCAAGTAGCGATTATTATGGTTGGACATGTGACGAAAGATGGCACCTTAGCAGGTCCAAAAGTGTTAGAACATGCCATTGATGCATCATTATTGCTAGAAGGAGAAGCAGATAGTCGTTTTAGAACCTTGCGTAGTCATAAGAACCGTTTTGGTGCAGTGAATGAACTCGGTGTGTTTGCTATGACTGAGCAAGGTTTACGTGAAGTGAAAAATCCATCAGCGATTTTCTTAAGTCGAAGTGAAGAACAAACTTCTGGCAGTTCAGTTATGGTGCTTTGGGAAGGAACACGTCCATTATTAGTGGAAATTCAGGCATTAGTTGATCACTCTATGCTTGCCAATCCTCGCCGAGTTGCAGTGGGATTAGAGCAGAATCGTTTATCTCTATTGCTCGCTGTTTTGCATCGTCATGGTGGCTTACAAATGTCCGATCAAGATGTATTTGTCAATGTCGTTGGCGGAGTAAAAGTGACTGAAACTAGTGCAGATTTAGCCCTGCTGTTAGCCTTGCTTTCTAGTTTTCGTAACCGACCATTGCCTCATGATCTGGTGGTTTTTGGCGAAGTAGGGCTAGCAGGCGAAATCCGCCCAGTACCAAGTGGACAAGAGCGTATTAGTGAAGCCGCAAAACATGGATTTAAGCGCGCGATTGTCCCTGCTGGAAACATACCAAAGAAATCAATTAAGGGGATGGAAGTGCTTGGTGTGAAAAAGCTAAGTGATGCGTTGGATATTGTTGCGAATCTTTAGGGGCTGTTAGTAACAAATTTGAATGACTAATAACCCAAGCTAAAAGCCAGATTGTTTTCTTAATCTGGCTTTGTACTTTTTAGTAGAAAATTAAGCGCTTGCTTTTTTGCGAGCTTTAAAAATGAGGATTAATCCTGCTAAAACCACTGCTGTTACTACAAAGGCAAGCGGCGCTGAAAGGGTAAATCCAAGGACTAGATAACCAACAACAGTTGCCGTTGCGATAGTCAATGCATAAGGTAGTTGTGAAGTAACATGGTCCATATGGTTACATTGAGCCCCCGTTGAGGACAGAATCGTTGTATCCGAAATTGGAGAACAGTGGTCGCCGCATACAGCTCCAGCCATTACTGCCGAAAGGCTTGGTAACAGTAGTGCGGGTTCTGCATTGGCTGCCATTGCTGCTGCAATTGGTAACATAATGCCAAAGGTTCCCCAACTTGTGCCAGTTGAGAATGCCATAAATGCCCCAAGCACAAATAAGATTGCAGGTAAGAAAGCAGGGTTTAATGTACCAGCTACTAAGGTAGAAAGGTAAGTTCCTGTCTGCATATCTTTTACAATGCCATTGATAGTCCAAGCAAAGAAGAGAATTGTGATTGCGCCAAGCATAGATTTTACGCCAATTACGTAAGACTTGAAGTAATCCACAACACTGATTTTAGGGCCAATGCTTAAGAGAATGCAAAGTGTTGCGACAACAATAGCACTTATCCCACCAACGACTAATGAGATCCCAACAGTAGTATTTTCAAAGGCACCTAGAATAGAGAAAGCTTTGTCATCAGAAGCTAAAGCTTGTCCTCCAGTATAGAGCATCATGGCAACGGTTGAGGCAATTAATGTTAGCATAGGTAATACGAGATTACGCATGCGTCCGATAGGCACTTCGTCATTTTGAGTATCTTCATGATGTGCTTGCTGTAATGCTTGTTGCTCAAATCGTGCCATTGAACCTAAATCAAATGAAAAATAAGCGACAAAGAATACCATTACGATAGAGAAGATCGCATAGAAATTCATTAAACTCATTTCAATAAATGCGCCCAGTGGTGTATAGCCTGTAATGCCATAAGTAGTGAGTAATCCTGCGATGAGAGTAATAATATAAGCTCCCCAACTAGAAACAGGCATCATCACACACATTGGTGCAGCAGTTGAGTCTAGAATATAAGCCAGTTTCGCTCTAGAAACGTGAAATTTATCGGTCACAGGACGCGCAATAGCACCGACAGCAAGGCTATGGAAGTAATCGTCAATAAAAGTAACGAATACCAAACATGCTGCCATTAGCTTTGCGCCCCGTCTATCTTTAATTCGTTTTCTTGCCCAATTCGCAAAGGCTTGATTACTGCCCGAAATACTCAATAAAGCTGTTAAAATGCCGAGTAAGATTAAGAAAAGAACGATATTGACGTTATCAAAATCAATACCATCATCATAAACTAAGCCAATGACTTTCTTGATGAGATAACTTATCGCATCTAATGGATTACCTGCATTGAGCATAAATGCACCAGCAAGAATGCCGAGACTCAGCGAGATAAGTACCTTGCGTGTAACAATTGCTAATAATAATGCAAGTAACGCAGGCACAACCGACCACAATGATGTGGAATAATTTACTAATTCCATAAAACCTCTAAGATTGTTTTTTGTTATTGATTTGTCAAACAAAGAAAGAGATCTACTGAATAAATTTATACGAATAGAGAAGTATAAAAGGAAGGGAGGTATGAATAAACCCAGCCTAAACAGTAGCACTCCACAGCGTTGCTGTGACAGTGTCGTTCCTTTCGGTAACGACCCCAACCGATTAAGATGACGCTTAATCGATTTCGGCAAATACCCCTTTCCGCCTTTTTCATCGCTTTCCGCTCTAAAGGAATACTTATGGCATTCGCACCTCTACAATTTGTAGGACGGTAGATAGCTTACCTGAAATAGGTATTTTTGCAATAGAAACTTGTAAATTATGTTTGGCTATTTGGCAATATGGCATTTTTCTGGAAAGAAAATTAAAATAGAGGATAAATTTTAAAATTAAATTATTTACCCCAGAAAATAATTAGGCTAATATATTTAGTGTTTCAGAATCACTGAAATAGACTTTTAAATTTATAATAGGAGATTACTAAGATGTCAGATATGTTAAAAGTACTTAACAATATTCGTAGCTTACGTGTTTTTGCTCGTGATAATACGTTGGAGACATTAGAAGGTATTGCTGAGAAATTAGCGATTGTAATTGAAGAAAAACGTGAAGCATTGAAAGCGCAGGAGCTTGAGAATGCAAAACGTTTAGAAGGCTTAAATAAATATAAAGAATTACTTGCTCAAGACGGTCTTTCTATTGAAGAATTAGCTTTCTTATTAGGTGGGGGAGAGATGAGCACTAAAAAACGCGAATCTCGTCCAGCAAAATATAAATTCATTGATGAAAATGGCAATGAAAAAACTTGGACTGGTCAAGGTCGTACACCAAAAGCATTACAAGCCGCATTAGATGCAGGTAAATCCTTATCAGATTTTGAAATCTAATTCTAGTTTAAAAAGAGAGCTCCGATGAGTTCTCTTTTTTATATCAAAAGAATATATCTTTATTCATTATATTTAAATACTATTTTTCTTTTCTCATTACGTGAATTTTTCTTTTAATAATCCACATTATTCTAATGATGTTTATAGACATTTGTGTTAAACGAGATTATAAATGTAGTGCTTATTACTATCTGTAACAAGGTGTTAAGGAGAAATCTAGATGTCTTTGTGGCTTGGAATAAAATTGTGGTACTATACGGACAGCGTAGCTTAGAGCGTGCTCTAGAATAGAGAGATTTTACAAAACGTGGGTAACATACTCACGTTTGTTTTTTAGAAGTATGAAGACAGTTGAAATTTTTACAGATGGTTCTTGTTTAGGTAATCCTGGTAAAGGTGGTATAGGTATTTTATTACGTTATAAACAGACTGAAAAAACCTTAAGCAAAGGCTATTATTTGACCACAAACAATCGAATGGAACTGCGGGCAGTAATTGAAGCTCTTTCATTGTTAAAAGAGCCTTGTAATGTGATTTTGCATAGTGATAGCCAATATATGCAAAATGGCATCCAAAAGTGGATTTTTAATTGGAAAAAGAACAATTGGAAAACAAGTAATAAAACACCAGTGAAGAATCAGGATTTGTGGATAGCGCTAGATAATGAAATTCAGCGCCACCAAATTGAGTGGCGATGGGTGAAAGGGCATTCTGGACATAGAGAAAATGAGATTTGTGATGAATTGGCTAAAGCAGGGGCAAATAGCCCTACTTTAGATGATACTGGCTATGAAACTTAGGGCGTTTTCTGATTTCGTGAACTAGATCACAAATGTAATTTGTTATTGAGATAAATCATTGACTTGGTATTGCTTAGTGCTATGATAATTTCAATCCATTTTGGGTTTTCTTTTTGATTAAATCACTTCAAATTCGATTGTTCAGTTTGAGTTGTATTGAACAATAAACTACAACACCTCAAAGGAGTCTATGATGACTAAACATTTCGAACATAATGAATCTCGCCGTCATTTTATGAAACTAATGGCGGGGGTTGGTGCTGGTTTCGCTTTTAGCGGTACATTAGGCACATTTTCTCCAAATGCTTTTGCAGCACCAGTTGCAGGCTCAACGATAGAAGCAGGGATTGCTTACCCAATCTCTACGGGGTTTGACCCTCTGACTTCAAGTGGCGCTTCCTCTTTAGCAGCTAACTTACATATTTTTGAAGGTTTAGTTGATTTACATCCAGCAACACGTCAACCATATCTTGCACTGGCAGCAAAAGAGCCAGAACAAATTGATGATACTACTTGGCGTATTGAACTGCGTGAAGGGGCGATATTCCATAATGGTAATGCGGTGACAACGGAAGATGTTGTTTATTCTTTTGAGCGTGTACTCGATCCTGCACAGGCTTCGCTTTTTGCACAATTTATTCCATTTATTGAAAGTGTGAAAGCTATTGACGATAAAGTGGTGGAATTTAAACTCAAATATCCATTTGCACTATTTAAAGAGCGTTTAACTATCGTCAAAATTGTGCCAAAAGCACTCATTGAGGCAAAAGGTCAGCAAGCGTTTGACGCTCATCCAGTCGGCACAGGTCCATATAAATTTATTTCTGCAGTGAAAGATGACCGTATCGTCTTTGAAGCATTTGATAAATATAATGGCATTTATCCTGCAACCGTAGAAAAAATGACATGGTTCTTACTTTCTGATGATGCAGCCCGAGTCACGGCTCAGGAGTCAGGTCGTGTACAAGCGATTGAAAGTGTGCCATATCTTGATGCGGAACGCCTAAAACGTAAAGGTGTAGTAGATTCGGTTCAATCTTTTGGTTTAATGTTCTTAATGTTTAATTGTCAAAAAGCGCCATTTGATAATGTTAAGGTACGTCAAGCTTTACATTATGGTATGGATACACAGAAGCTGATTGATATCGTTTTTCTTGGTAATGCAAAAGCGGCAAGTTCTTATGTGCAAGATACTCACCCTGACTATGTGAAAGCGGATAGCCAGTACGATTACGATAAAGAAAAAGCGGTAGCACTATTAAAAGAAGCTGGCATTGAAAAATTAGAATTTGAATTACTCGCAACAGATCACTCTTGGATCAAAGAATGTGCGCCGCTCATTCTTGAGTCTTGGAATGCAATCCCTGGAGTTAAAGTGACCCTTAAACATCTGCAATCAGGGGCATTATATGGTGCGCACGTAGATAAAGGCGCATATGAAGTAGTGATAGCACCGGGGGATCCATCAGTATTCGGTAACGACTTAGACTTACTATTAAGCTGGTGGTATCGTGGTGATGTATGGCCGAAAAAACGCTTTGGCTGGGCAGAAACTGCAGAATATGCTGAAGTTCAAGAATTACTTGATGCAGCAGTGCGTGCTAAATCGAAAGAGGAAGCTAAAGAAGCTTGGACGAAAGCGATTAATATCATTGCACGTGAAGTTCCGCTTTACCCAATTGTTCATCGTAAACTACCTACAGCTTGGAATGATAAAGTATTGGATGGTTTCCAATCTTTACCAACCACAGGTATGTCATTCTTAGGCGTGAGCCGCAAATAACCCGCAAAGGGGAATAATTCAGCAGAGGATAATAATGCATCATCTCTGCGCGATAAGGAGAAGTTCAAGCGGTCAGATCGTAAAAAATTTTGCAAAATTTTGCGCTAATCTGACCGCTTGTTGATTTCTGGAGTACTTATGGAAATTATCTTACGTTTATTATTGCGTCGTTTAATGGCGTTGCCGGTGATGATGTTAGGGGTTACCGCCCTTGTATTTGTCGTATTGCAGTTTACCCCTGGAGATCCCGCCACGATTGCTCTGGGCGAAAGTGCCAGTGAAGCAGCAAAAGCACTTTATCGTGAACAACACGGTTTAAATGATCCGATTATCGTGCAATATTTTCGTTTTATTGGCAACTTATTGCAATTTGATTTTGGTATGACCACGCCCCCCGCTCAACCGATTGTAGATATGATTGGCCAAGCATTCCCTCTCACTTTACAGCTGACTTTTATTGGCGTATTGCTTGCGGCGGTGATCTCGTTTAGTTTAGGTGTAACGGCTGCGCTTTATCGAGATCGAATAGCAGATCAAATTATTCGTTTTCTCTCGGTTGCAGCCGTTGCAACGCCCTCTTTTTGGCTGGGTATTTTATTAATTCAATGGTTCTCTTTAGAACTGGATTGGCTTCCTTCTGGTGGTTTTATTCCATTTAGTAAAAGCCCAAGTGGTTATTTTCGTTCAATGGTATTACCTTCTCTTGCCTTAGCAATTCCTGTGTGTGCGTCCTTAATTCGTGTCGTACGTACTACTATGGTGGAAGAGATGGATAAAGACTATGTTCGCACTGCGATAGGTAACGGTGTGCCTTATGCAACCGTGATTCGCCACAATGTATTGCGCAATGCCTTAATTACACCGGTTACGGTATTAGGTTTACGAGTAGGCTATTTATTAGGTGGTGCAGTGGTAATCGAGCAAATTTTCGACTTACCAGGTATGGGAAAACTGATTTTTAATGGCATTGTGAACCATGATTTAAATTTAGTACAAGGGGTGGTTCTCACTATTGCCTTTACCTTTGTCGTGGTGAATATCATTGTGGATATTCTCTATGTTTTGATTAACCCTAAAATTCGGAGTCTATAATGTTTCGTCAAGAATTAGCAGAACGTCTTGCTGCTGGCGGAGCAAGATTTAAAGCCTTACCGACAAGTTCAAAAATTGCCTTAATTTTTTTAGTCTTTGTTGCGCTGGTAGCGATTTTTGCCCCATTGGTCGCACCTTATGATCCATTACAAACACTACGCCCAATACAAGCACCACAAGCGGATTATTGGTTTGGGACAGATCGTTTAGGGCGAGATGTCTTTTCTCGGATTGTTTATGGGGCACGAACTTCATTGTTTATTGGTCTCGGTGCAGTTGCTTGTGCGATTGTTTTCGGGAGTATTTTAGGGGCAACAGCGGCAACAGCCCAAAAATTTGGTAATGAAGTGATTATGCGTTCTATGGACGTATTAATGGCATTCCCTGGCATTGCACTGGCAGCAGTATTACTGGCTACTTTTGGTAATTCAGCCCCTGTTATTATCATTACCATTGCCATTGTTTACACGCCACAGCTTGCTCGTGTTGTGCGTGCCAATGTCGTTTCTCAATGGGAAGAAGATTATGTGCGTGCAGAGCGAGTCATCGGCGGAAGTCGAACTTATATTTTGCTCAAACATGTCGTACGTAATACCGCTGCGCCAGTATTAGTGTTTGCGACAGTGATGGTTGCTGATGCAATCGTTTTAGAAGCCTCACTCTCTTTCTTAGGTGCTGGAGTTCAACCTCCTTTCCCATCTTGGGGGAATATTCTGTCTGAAGGCCGTAATCTCGTATTAAGTGGATTTTGGTGGGCAACAACCTTTGCTGGTATGTGCATTTTACTCACCGTACTTGCCTTAAACATTCTTGCTGAAGGGCTAACCGATGCACTGGTGAATCCGAAACTCAAACGTTCTCCAACCAATAAAGCGAAAGATGATGTCTCTAAACCGCTTTCAACCGATGTACAAGAAGCAATGGCGGAAAGCCTTGCCTTAAAACGCTATTTGCTTAAATTACAGGAAAAAGAGACAACTCGTACTGATAGAATGGTATTAAACCCGCATGCGAAGCCGATTTTGCAAGTCAAAAATCTTTCTATCCGTTTCCCCAATCGCTATGGCGATATTCCACTTGTGGATAACATCAGCTTTACCGTTCACGAGGGAGAAACGATGGGATTAGTAGGTGAATCTGGCTGCGGTAAATCGATCTCAGCATTCTCTATCATGGGGCTGTTACCAAAAACTGCTCAAATCACAGGGGAAATTTTATTTACGGATAGAGCAGGCAATCAGTACGACTTATTAAAAACAGATAAGCTCAATGAGTTACGAGGACACGAGATTGCGATGATCTATCAAGATGCATTGAGTGCATTAAACCCATCAATGCGAATTAAAGATCAAATGGCACAGCTCATTTCTCGGGGAGGAAAACAGTCTGCCGAAACCTTATTACAATGGGTAAAACTTGATCCAGAGAAAACATTAAACCGTTATCCACACGAATTATCAGGTGGACAGCGCCAACGTGTGCTCATTGCAATGGCATTAGCCCGAGAGCCTAAATTATTAATTGCCGATGAGCCAACAACAGCACTTGATGTGACTGTTCAAGCTGAAGTGATCAAACTACTCAATGAATTGCGTGAGAAACTCGGGTTTGCGATGGTCTTTGTCAGCCACGATTTAGCCCTTGTTGCACAGATTGCTCACCATATTACAGTCATGTATGCAGGGCAAGTGGTGGAAGCAGCACCAACCACGCCACTATTAGCGAATCCAATGCACGAATATACGCGTGGTTTGCTTGGTTCGGTGCTTTCAACAGAATGCCGTGCAGAGCGCTTGTATCAAATTCCAGGCAGTGTGCCATCCCCATTTGATTTTGCAAAAGGTGACCGCTTTGCCAGCCGTTCATTACGTCCAGATGCCAACCCAGAACAACGTCTTAAACTTGTACCAACAGGCGATCATCCACAGCATATTTGGGCATCACATTTGGAGGATAGAGTATGAGTATGAAACATATTGAGCCCCAGCCGATTATTGAGTTGGAAAATATCGTGGTGCAGTTCCCCTCCCGTGATGGCAACTGGTTTAACCGCAAAAAATTTACCGCGGTAGGGGGCGTGAGCCTAAAAATTAATGCAGGAGAAACCGTAGGGCTTGTGGGGCAGTCGGGGTGTGGCAAATCCACTCTCGCTAATGTGATCATAGGCTTGCAAAAACCGACAGCAGGTTCGGTTAAATTTAACGGCTTACAAATGAAATATGGCAGTACCGAAGCACGCAAACAGTTTGGACGGCAGGTCTCGGTGATTTTCCAAGATCCCGCTACTGCACTGAATCCAAGAATGCGAGTGTTGGATATTTTGAAAGATCCGATGGATATTCATAATATCCTTGAACCCCAAGAAAGGGAAAAACGCGTCTATGAACTACTTAATCGGGTTGGCTTACCGCGTTCGGCAGCATTGGTTGAACCTACTCGTTTATCAGGTGGGCAAAAACAGCGCGTAGCAATTGCTCGAGCATTAGCACTCAATCCCAAATTAATTGTGGCGGATGAACCAACTTCTGCGCTCGATGTATCTGTTCGGGCTCAAGTGCTTAATTTGCTTGCGGATCTGAAAAAAGAGTTAAATTTATCCATGGTGTTTATCTCCCACGATTTACAAACTGTCCGCCAAGTTTCTGATCGCATTGTCGTGATGAATGCTGGACAAATCGTAGAGCAAGGTAGAGCAAGCGATGTTTTTGAACATCCGACTCAGGAATATACCCGCATTCTGCTTAATGCAGCCCCATCTCTACTCTAATAAAGCAAGGGGGATTCCCCTTGTTTGCTTATTGATCTATGAATGCGATTCAAATTACCCAAACTATCTCCGCCGATCTCTTGATTGTCGGTTCAGGCATTGCAGGCTTATCTGCCTGTGTTGAAGCCCACTCGAAAGGCTTAAATCCTACGCTAATAACAAAAACAGTGATAGGGAGTGGTGCGAGTTATTTTCCCTTGAAAGCGACATTGGGTATTCAGATTACTGGTGAACAAGATGAGGATAAATTTAGACAAGATATCGAACGAGTCGCACAGGGGCAGAATAACCCGAAAATTGTTCAAGCCTATATTGAAGATTCACCACAAGCGATTAACTTACTCTCTCGCATTGGCTTTCAGGCTTGGCTGCGTGATGACAATCGTCCTGCCTGTTTTGCTCAACATTCACGCCCTATTTATCTGATTAACAACTGGCAACGTGCAGCACAAAAAGCAAGAGAAATTATCGCAGCCCAACAAACGCCTGTTTATGAAAATGCAACACTACTTTACATTGCAACTGTAAACCAGCAAGTGCAAGGGGCGGTATTTTCTTTCCGAGCAAGCGGTAAAATTTGCTACATTTTTTGCAAAACATCACAAATAATTTTAGCTACTGGTGGCATTGCTGGCTTATATAAAGACAACCTTTATCCAGCCGATGTGATTGCTTCTAGTCATTATCTGGCACAGCTTGCTGGTGCAGAATTGATTAATTTAGAATTTATTCAATTTATCCCAGCTTTTGTTGAACCAAAATATAAAGTGTTATTTGGTGAGCATACGCTGAAATATGTGGAAAAAATCACGGATAGCCAAGGGAAAAACCTTTTCGCACATTTAAATCAGACAGAATTTAAACAGATGATGACAGAGCGAAGTCGCTATGCGCCATTCAGCATTGATTTTAATTGTGTTGAATTTGATTTGGTGATGATGCAGCATTTGCTTGAAAATCCACGAGCAAAAGGCATTTATCTGCACTATTCTCCCAAACTTTATCAAGATAAAGAGGCATTTTATACGGTTTATCTCCATTGGCTCAAACAAGAAGTTGGTATTGATTTGCTCAAGCAGCCGATAGCTATCGCCCCTTTTGCACATAGTTGTAATGGCGGTGTCGTGATCGATGAATTTGCTCAAACTCGAGTAAAAGGGCTGTTTGCCGTAGGGGAAGTGGCATCTTGTATTGAAGGCGCAAATCGTTTAGGCGGTAATTCGGTGGGGGGCAGTTTGGTTTTTGCTCAGCGTGCCATACAACAGATTTTGCAAAATTTAGCTGAAAAGCCACCGCTTGTGATGAGTGAACAGAGTATAAAACAGGCAGAAGATTATTTCCGTTCGTTACAAAATCAAAACAGTGATAGAATGCTCCGTCCGAGCGATGTCTTAACGCTAATTCGCTCACAGATGGCAAATTATGCAAATGTCTATCGCACTCGTGCAAATTTGCAGGCATTAGCAAAAACGTTAGTACAAATTGAACAAGATTTTTGCCCGATTAAACAAGCAGAATTTCACGGCATTGAAATTTATCACGCATTGAAATCCGCACAACTTATTGTGCAAGCAATGCTACAACGGCAACAGAGTTTAGGTGCACATTATCGTGCAAATTAAGAGGTTTTTATGGTTGATGCAATCATTATTGGCATTATTGTTTTTTCGCTGATGGTCAGTTTATGGCGAGGTTTTATCCGCGAAGTCCTTTCGCTTGCGGGTTGGGTTGTTGCCTTTTTTATCGCCAGTAAATTTTATCCGAATTTAAGTGCTGTATTACTTGGGTTAGATTCCCCATATTTACAGAATGAATACTTACGCAATGGTATTGCGGCTGCAATTTTATTTATTGCGGTGTTAATTATGAGCGGGATTGTGAATACCTTGCTTTCTCAATTAGCGGATAAAACAGGCTTAACAGGTACAGATCGAGTATTAGGCGCGGCATTTGGTGTACTGCGTGGTGTATTTATTGTAGCCGGTTTGCTCTTCTTTATTGGGCGATTTACCTCATTTGATCAAAGCGATTTATGGAAAGAATCACAGCTGATCCCTCATTTTGATTTTATTGTGGCATGGTTTTTTGAACAGCTGGAAGCCAATAAACATCTCATCCAATCCTAATTTCAAGTTCAACAAGCGGCACAAATTTTGTAAAGTTTTGCAAATTGTGCCGTTTTTATCGTTATCTTTATTTGAGAGTGATTATAATCTTTGCCCGATTCATTCCCTTCGGGAAACGTGAGGTGAGTTTTTTCGCCTTGATAGCATTGCGCCATGTGTTAGTTAGACGACTTTAGCTGTTTCGATTCCATCGTAGGGGTTGTAATAGTTTTTAGGCAGGATTAACTATGAACAAGCAATGTTTCCGCGTTATTTTCAGTAAAACACGCCAACGTTTAGTGGTGGTCTCTGAACTCGCAAAATCAGAAGGTAAATCTAGCGAACCATCCTCTTTTTCTGTTTTGCCACTTTTTGCCAAAATTCGACCGCTTACCTTTAGCTTATTTTGTGCGCTAGGTTTTGTCATGTTTTCGGATGCAGCATTGGGCGAGACATTAATTATTCGAGCCGATAAATCCGCCCCGAAAAACCAGCAACCCATTATCCTTTCGACCGCCAACGGCATTCCGCAAGTCAATATTCAAACCCCAAACGATAAAGGGCTTTCCCATAATAAGTATTCGCAATTTGATGTCGCTGAAAAAGGGGCAATTTTAAATAATAGCCGAACAAATACTCAAACTCAGCTTGCGGGGCAGGTTGCGGGCAATCCTTATCTGGCACGCGGTGAGGCGAAGGTGATTTTAAACGAAGTCAATTCTAGCAAGCCTTCGGTCATGAAAGGCTATGTGGAAGTGGCAGGCAAAAAGGCGGAGGTGATTATTGCTAACCCAAGCGGTTTACATTGTGAAGGCTGTGGGATTATCAATTCAGACCGTGCGACATTAACCACAGGCAAACCGCAAATTAAACACGGTCATTTAGACAGTTTTGTGGTGGAAAAAGGCAAGGTGAAGGTTTCAGGCAAGGGGTTGGATAATAGCCGTGTGGATTATACGGAGATTATTAGTCGTCATGTGGAAGCCAATGCGGGCATTTGGTCGAAAAAAGAGACCCGCGTCATTACGGGGAAAAACACTGTCAAGCGGTCAGATTCCGACAAAAATTTGCAAATTATTCACACAAAGCAAGCGCTTGCAGGGGAGTCAAAACCGCAGGTGGCCATTGATGTGGGCGAGCTGGGCGGTATGTACTCGGGCAAAATCCATTTGATTGGCACGGAACAGGGCGTGGGCGTACGTAACGCAGGGCATATTGGGGCAAGCGCTGAGACGCTCACCATCGACAGTCAAGGGCGGATTGTAAACAGCGGCACGCTCAATGCGCAAAAGCCCGTGCAACTGACGGCGCAAAACGGCATTGATAACCAAGGCAAAATTGAAAATAAACAGGGCGATATTCAGCTTAACTCGAAAGCCGATATTCAAAATAGCGGTTCAATTGTGGCGAGAGGCGGCAATATTCAGCAACAAGCCAAAAGCGATATTAAACAACGCGGTGAAACGGTGGCAAAAGGCAATATCACCTACACCGCCCACCAAATTCACGCCGATAAAAATTCACTGATTGCCGCAGGGGTAGACGTAACCGACACTGCACAAGGCGAAGTGCGGAAGCTGGAAACTCAATCTGCGGCAGGAAAAACCATTCAGCTCACTTCTACAGAAAAAACAGCCGTACAGGGTAAAAATATCGCTTCGGGTAAAATTAACGTTTCGGCGGCTAGCATTGATGCCAATCAGAGTCAAAACAGTGCCCATACCGTTGAATACAGTGCCAAATCGGGGGATATTCAGGCGAATAACGCCCGTTTAACGGCAGAGCTAATTCATTTAACTACGCCAAACGTACTTTCTACGCAAGGCAGTTTTTTAACGGCAAAAGCGATAAACACTTCACAACAATTCTTAAATGCACAAAATGCGGTGTGGAAACAAACGGGCGAGCAAGATTTTCATTTAACGGGAGAGAGTGTTAATACGCAAGGGGGTGAGTTTAGCACACAAGGTAATTTTTTCGTTAATGCTACGCAATTAGACAATAATCAAGGTACGCTAAGCAGTGGAAAATCACTCTTTTTGGATTTAAAAGGTGATTTAAATTCGGCTGATGGAACATTATTTGCAGGTGAAAATCTCACACTTAATAGCCAACACTTAAATAATGACAACGGCTTAATTTAGTGATGGAATATTTAATATTCAGGATGTAGAAGGGCAAGAAAATCTAGACCGAATTACAAAATCAATAGTAGAACAAACAAATCATTTAGATAAACCTGATTATCAATCGTTGAGAAAAGACGTGGAAACGGATTCATCTATTAAACGACAATTCTTTTCGAATATAGCAGGGTTTACGGATGAGGCTTATCGGACGATGTTTATCGCTGAACATAGAATGATGACTGCGGAAGTTGATGAAAAAGGAAATCCGATAAAAGATAAACAGTTGGAAAAAGCCCTAGATAATGAGGCTCGTAAAGAGATTGATAAAAAATTAAGTAAGGGAGAAATTACCCAAGCCGAATATAACAAAGAAGTTAATAAATATAAAAAAGATGAATTAGGTAAAGGTCGTAATATTTATCAGTTACGCGAAATTTCTGATCAGGAGCGAAATAACCTGCAAAAAGTAACTTATACAGATCCTCTGACAGGAAAATCGGAAACAAGGTATGTGGTGGCGTTTAACGGTATTTTTAATGACGAAAATGCAGCAGCTAAATTTGCTTGGCAAAACTATATGGCTAAAGAAAGTGAATCAGGAAAAATAGACAGCCGAATTTATAAAGATGTCTATTTTGTTCATCATCCAGAAGCAAAAAATCCTATTTCTGAGTTATTGGTTGCAGGTTATGAAAAAATGTTTGAAGGTTCTTTTGGTAACTTATTGGGAATGGATAATTCCAGTTTACAAGCAAAAGATATTATGACTAAGTATGGTAAAGATAATCTGTTTATTGGCTCACACAGCCGTGGTACTTTAACCGTTGCTAATGCATTAAGTGCATTAAATACCAAAGAAAATCGTGAGGCTAAACTACTATCTGATACAAAAGTTAAAATGGTTGGTCCAGCAGCAAATGTAACCAATTCAGATAATACATTAAGCCAATTACAAACAGGTTCTTCAAGAAATGAGGAAAATAAAAATGGCTCTATTCGTATTGAAAATCATAAGTTAGATCCTGTTGGTAGTTTACCGATTGTATTGGGCGGAAATCTAGCTACGATGAATGATAATGTCCATGATAGAGGCGTAGTCAGACGAATCCTTGATATGTTCGGACCTGATTCATCTATGCATAACTGCTATGGTTTAGGGCAGGAGCAGTGTGTAATGGATGGTTATCGTAAAGAAAACGATTTAATCATGAATAAAGAACAAACTATTTATGATTTGAATAGAAATTCAAACAATAAATAAAGGAGAAATACGATGAAAGCATTCACGGTCATTTTTAGTATTTTCCTTTTAATTGGTTGTTCATTTGGTGGGTTTAGACCTCCTCCACGATATTATGTTTGGTTTTCTAAAGACAAGACATTTGACTCATTAGTTGAATTAGTTGCTACGAGAAAGAAAGAGATGTTAGCTTGCGGAATGGATCCAGTGCTAGGAGAAAGTGGTAATTCTAAAGTTAATTTATGTTTCGAATCAAAAGGTTGGTATTTAAAAGGTGGCCCTGTATGTGAAAATAAATTGATGTGGAATGATGAATTATGTATCAAATGGCGAGCGAAATATAGTAAACCGAATGCGAAACCATGGGGGTAATCATTCTAGATAGTAGCCCATTAAGATCATGTCGGTAGCTTACCTATTGTATTGGGCGGAAATCCATCCACACTGAATGATAACCACGAAAATAGAGGAGCAATACAACGAATGATTGATATGTTCGGAGATAACTCATCTATGCATAATTGCTATGGTCTAGGTCAGGTACAATGTATCAAAGATGGATACCGACAAAAAGGAGATTTAATGATGAATAAAGAACAAACAATTTATGATTTAAATAGAAATCAAAACGGTAAATAAAAGGAGAAATAGTGATGAAAATATTTAGTATTATTGTTGGTGTTTTCTGTCTGATTGGATGCTCATTCGGTGGATTTAAACCACCTCAGCCGTATTACAAATGGCGTCTTCATGACTCAATAAAATTATATCCGCCTTCACAAGAAGGTAGCTTTTTTGAATTATTAACTCATCGTGAGAATGACATGAGATCTTGTGGTATGGATCCTGTATTAGGCGAAAGCGATAAACTTAAAGTTAATTTGTGTATGGAAAAAAAAGGATGGTATCTAGAACAGGGTCCGGTGTGTGAGGAAAAAGATGTATGGAATGAGCCAGAATGTATTAAATGGCGTGCAAAACATAGTAAACCCAATGCGAAGCCGTGGGGGTAACTCATCTGCGTATACCTCCGATGGTATTAATAAAAAGTAAGGAATGAAACTATGAAAAAATTTTTTATTTTGCTAAGCCCATTGCTTCTCAGTGGATGTCTGTTAGCTACAATCTTTCCAAATGATTACTATAAATGTGCTTAGTGGATGGTGTAAAGAGAAACCAGAACGACAAAATTATGTTTGGAATCTGCGTTCTAGTGAAAATCATAGATTGCCTGCAGCTACTGATAACAACTTTATCTCTGCCTATCTAACAGTACGTAAGGAGGATATGAGATCTTGTGGAATGGATCCAGTATCAGGTTATAGTAATGATATAGAACCTAGCTTATGTTTAGAGAAAAAAGGATGGTATTTGAAAGGTGGTCCTGTTTGTGAAAGCAGAACAAGATGGGATAATCCTAAGTGTGTATCATGGCGTTCGAAATATAGTAAACCAGATGTAAAGCCTTGGGGATAATGAATTAAATAATAAGTAAGAAGCGGTTAGATTCTCTAAAAATTTTACAATAAATTGTAAAATTTTTAAGAAATTTGACCGCTTGTTATATGAAATAGTATAAAAATATATATGGTTATTTTAATCACAATAATTTAATGATGTGTAACCTTTTACAAATCCTAATTTTGTAGAGGATGAAAAAAGTACGGTTGGAACAGTATCAAAATAAAAAGGATGGTAAATAATGATAAGAAATGTGATAGCAGTTCTTATTATTATGCTTATGTCCTATATATTGTGTTTTTTGGCGTTTGCGATAATTTTTGCTGCACTTGAGTTTATTCCATTTGGCGGAGACATAAATGAATATCTCTTAGATTTAAAGGAAATTGCAGAGCGAAGTGTTATATTCAGTATCGTAGTAGGAATTAGATACTTCCTTTTAATATTTTTCAAATTTTAGCAGTAAATCAACCGCTTGTTTGGTAAGAGCGAGGACGCTCGCACCATCGGGGGGCAAAAGGTCAGGCAGCGAAGCAAGAAATGGAGAAAGCCATTAGAGAGTATATCGAGAAATAACATCCAACTATTTATCAAACGGCGGAGGATGTTTATCTGAAAGGGGGATTACGTTTGAGTGCCAAATTGGTGTCGATGCAATTACGGTAGCAGTGGAGTATTAGAACGAGAGTTATTACAGAAAAGCCTCTGGTAAGTTGGCTAAAAATTTAAGCACAGCAGAATAAGCAGTGGTGTTTACGTTTTAGCAAGCGGTGCGATTTGTGAAAAATTTTGCAAATCGTACCGCTTTCTTTTACAGGCATGCTAGAATTAGCGCCATTTTTCGGTAGGCAGCTTACTTTTCTATGGCAAAACAGCATCTTTTAACTGTGGGTGGCGAGCGTGTGGCAGTTGTCAGCGGCGTGCGTACGCCATTTGTCGATCGTGATGGGGGATTTAAATCTTCTTATGCGACAGATCTTGGTACTATGGTCACTAATGAACTTTTAAGTCGTAGTGCTTTAGCCCATCAGCAAATTGAGCAATTAGTCTTTGGGCAGGTGATTCAGCAACCTGATATTCCCAATCCTGCACGGGAAATCGCTTTGGCATTGAATATGCCCACGACCCAATCTTATACGCTGAGTAGTTCTTGTCTTTCAGGGTTGCAAGCTTTGGTTAATGTTACTGGGAGCATTGTAAGTGGGTCGATTTCGGTTGGTATTGCAGGGGGGGCAGACTCAATTTCTAATGCACCATTTAGTATTAGTCCGCGAGTGGTTTATCAGCTGAAGAATATTTTGAAAGCACCGACTTTAGAAGAAAAATATCGTCGGTTTAGAGCCTTTTCTTGGCGAGATTTAAAGCCGCATTCAGTGGATTTGAAAGACTATATGACTCGGCTTTCTGTTGCTGAAATTTCGGAACAGATGGCTCAACAGTTTCATATTAGTCGTGCAGATCAAGATGCGTTTGCGCGCCAGTCCAATATTAAGGCTCAAGATGCTTGGAAAATTGGGCTGTTTAAAGAAGAAGTCATCCAGGCATTCCCTCGTCCTTATACTGATTTTGTGGTATCAGATACTCTGTCTTCACAAGCCTGCCGTATGCGTTTTTATGAGCGTGCACCGACAATGCTAAATAAAAGCTATGCCACTGTGACAGAAGCTAATATTCCAAAAGTAAAAGATGGGGCGGCGGCTGTGCTGTTAATGCGTGAGAATAAAGCAAAGGATTTGGGATTACAGCCTTTGGGGTATATTCGTAGCTATGCGGTTACTGGTAACGATATTTGGCAAAACATGTTTATGGGAGCGGTCATCTCAAGTAACGAAGCGTTGAAACGAGCAAACTTAGCTCTGCAAGATATGGATTTAATTGATATTCATGAAACTTCAGCCAGTCAAATTTTGGCGAATATGCAATTGTTCGAGAGTGAAAAATTTGCAAAAGATCAGCTAAATCGTACCGCTTGTTTGGGACGAATTGATATGAGCAAGTTAAATATAAATGGTGGCTCAATTGCTTTTGGTAACCCGAGAGCAGCAACTAGCCTACGTATTTTAATCCAATCATTGTATGGCTTAAAACGACGAGGTGGCGGCTTATCATTAGTGGCTTCTAGTGGATTAGGTGGATTAGGTGCGGCAATGGTACTGGAGAGCGAATAGGATAGTGTATGGAATTAAATCAAACGCAAATTGAACAAACGCAATCTGCTTTCCAAGTGGAAATTGACCGTAATAGGATTGCGATTGTGACCATTGATGCCCCAAATAGTATATTGAATTGGTTGCCAGATAATTTTGTGGATGCACTGAGAGAAGTGATTGGTACCGTGATTTATCAGCAAGCGCGTGGGGTTATTTTAGTCTCTGGTAAGCCAAATCATTTTATTCAAGGCTATCGACCAAGCCATTTATTGTCATTGAGCCGAGAACAACTCATTGCATTTTCAAATAATGCTCAACTGGTGATGCGAGAAATTAATACGTTAAAAATGCCAGTGATTGCAGTGATTGATGGTGAATGCTATGGCTTAGGTTTGGAGCTCGCTCTTGCGTGTGATTATCGTATTGCCAGTGAATCAGTGCATACTCGTTTTTCTATGCCGCAAGTGCGTTCGGGTATTTTGCCTTTTGCTGGCGGTACACAACGTTTAACGCGTTTAATTGGTTTGCCAAATGCCATGACAATGTTGCTTTCAGGGCAGAAAATTGGGGCTGAGAAAGCATTAAGTTTGGGACTGGTCGATAAATTAATTCCCGCTTCTAATTTATTTGAAACGGCGTATTCTCTCTTGCTCAACAACCAAGTGCAAAAAATTGACCATAAACGACCGCTTGTCCGTTTTAAGCACTGGCGTAAACAGATTGAATCTATTCCATTGATTCGTAATAAATATCTTGCCATGGTCGAGAATCGGGTATGGTATAAAACTTTTGGTAATTATCCTGCGGTAACAAAATTATTAGAGCTGTTAAAAGAACCTCATTTTAAGCAAGGATTGGCATTGGAGCAGCAGGCTCTGGCTGAATTGCAAGCTACTGAGCAAGCAAGAGTGTTGATCAATCTAAAAGTCACAGAGCGGGAAATGAAATCGCAATATGTCAATTTGGCACAAGTGCAAGATGTAAAGCAGGTAAGTATTCTTGGTAGTGGCTATATGGGGGCTGGGATTGCGTATATTACGGCAAACTATGCCCAAATTCCTGTGCGGATTAAAGATATTCATCCACTAGGCATTCAAAAGGCTTTGCGTTCTTGCTATTTGCTAATGCAAAAAGCGGTGAATCAAAAACGTATTTCGCATGGAAATATGATTCAGCGAATGAATTTAATCACAGGCGGAGAGCGTTTATTAGCGGCTAAATCGACTGATTTTATTATCGAAGCCGTCTATGAAAATTTGGAACTAAAACAGCAAATGGTGCGAGAGAGTGAAGCGTATTATAGCGAAAATACGATTTTTGCCACGAATACTTCAACCTTTGCAATTCGTGATATTGCATCAGTGGCAAAGCGTCCAGAAAATGTGATTGGTTTGCACTATTTTAGCCCTGTGACTAAACGGAAAATGGTTGAGATAGTCCCTCATGAAAAAACTTGTGAGAACACCGTTGCAACCGCGATTCATTTTGCTATTCAGCAAGGTAAAATTCCGCTACTAGTTTCTGATAGTGAAGGCTTTTTTATCAATCGTATTTTAACGCCCTACCTATTAGAAGCGATTGAATGTGTGGTGGAAGGGGAGGCAATTGAATTTATCGATCGTTCACTGCTGGAATTTGGTTTTAAAATTGGGCCTTTGGCAATGATCGATGAAATCGGCTTAGACGTATTGGCAAAATCTATCCCTGCGATGGTAGAAAAGCTGGGCGAACGATTTAGTTTGCCGGAAAAAGTAACGTATTTGATCGATAACGATCGTAAAGGGCGCAAAAACCGTCGTGGTTTTTATCTTTACGACAGCAAAGGTAAACGTAGCCAAGAAGATAAAAGTATTTATCATGTGATGGAAACCATCACGACCAATGATCTTGAAGCGGAGCAGATTGCCCGTCGTTGTTTGTTGCGTATGATTAATGAGGCGTGCTGGTGTTTGCAAGATAAGGTGATTCGTAGTACCGATGAAGGCAATGTTGCTTCGGTATTTGGGGTGGCGTTCCCTGATTTTCGTGGCGGCATTTATGCTTATATCGAAAAAATTGGGGCAAGTGAGATCGTAAATCAGCTTCGTAAACATGTTCAGATTTACGGTAGCCGTTTTGAGCCATGTGAATGGCTAATCAAACAGGCTGAACAAGCGGTACAAAATCAATAATTTTTTACAAAATAAAAGGAAACATTATGAAATTTTCTAAAATTGCCTTATCAGTTGCTGCTATTGTTAGTGTTATTGCAGTAGGCGGAAGCTGGTACACAGGAAAACAAGCCGAAAGCCGTTATCAACAGTTGGTAGAGCTTTCGAATAAGCAACTTAAAGGGCTAGAAAGTCATGGCATTTTCGCTGAAATTAAAGATGTAAAATTAGAGCGTCATTTTTTTAGTTCGGATGTGGCTTATCGTTTAGAAGCTAAAGTTGATGGTGAGAAATTTGTCGTAGATGGGCAAGATAAGCTCTATCACGGGCCATTCCCATTAAATCGATTAAGCCAATTCAAATTATTCCCTGTTGTTGCCAGTTTACAATCAAAATTCATTTTACCAGAGCAATGGCAGCAAAAATTGCAACGTACGGAATTAGGAGAAGGTGTTGCTGATTTTGCTTATAGTGGTGCGATTGATGGTGTATTTACTGTTCCCGCATTGAGTTATCAAGAAGATATGGGCGATAAGCTTGAGCTTGCCGATGTTACGATGAAATATAGCTATCACCAGAATTTGAACGGGGGACAAGGGGAGATCTCGACTGATCTCGTGAAGCTTTCTGATGATTACGGTAGTCATACTGAGATTTCAGGGGTGACTTACCATTTTGATTATAAGCCAAATTCAAATTATGCTTTGCTGGGCGATAGTAATGCTAAAGTCAACGTTAAGCAGATCAAAGGTGGTAAAGGAGATAGTATTGAAATAAAAGATTTTGAATTAGACTTTGACGGCAAAGTGGAAGGAGAGCGAGCTTTATCGGATGTTTTACTAAGCTTTAAGTCGTTAATGGTTAATGGCACAAATAATTTCGGTTCAATGCAGTTGAAAAGTGATTGGAATGTGGATGCCGCACTTTATCAGCAATTTTTAGATTTAAGTGCTTCTGGTGAAGTTGAGACAGAAATCATTGGCGATGTGATGCTGAAATTATTGGCTAAACAAGCAAGTTTCAACATTAAAGCACTTAAATTAGAGAATAAAGGCGGTAAAGCAAATTCAGCACTCTCATTGAATTTTAATACATTTTCTCCAGAAAAATTCGCTAATACTGACTTAACGAATGTGTTAAAAGCATTAAGACAATCTTCTTTAGATGTTGCTTTAGATAGAGATTATGTCGCTCATCTTATGCAAGCGGGGGGGGATTCAAAAGAAGATGCCCAAAAAGCGGCTGAAGAATTCTTTGCGACATTGAAAATGTTTTCCCTTGTATCGCAAGAAGAAAATAGAGCAAAATTGGCATTAGCCATTGATAATGGCAAAGTCACATTAAATGGCAAAGCGCTATCAGATGATGATTTGCAAGGATTATTATTTATGTTAGCAATGATGGCTGCTTTTTAAACGGAAAGTAAAAATTTTTATGACTGAAAAAAAAGAACAATACAACTTAAATAAACTTCACAAACGCTTACGCCGTAATGTTGGCAATGCGATTGCAGATTTCAATATGATTGAGAATGGCGATAAAGTGATGGTGTGTCTTTCAGGCGGGAAAGATAGCTATACTTTATTGGATATTCTGCTTAATCTTCGCCTAAATGCTCCAATTCATTTTGATATTGTGGCAGTTAATTTAGACCAAAAACAACCAGGGTTTCCTGAACACGTTTTGCCAGAATATCTTGAAAGCATTGGGGTAGAGTACAAAATCGTGGAAGAGAATACTTACGGCATTGTGAAAGAGAAAATTCCAGAAGGAAAAACGACTTGTTCGCTCTGTTCGCGCTTACGTCGGGGCATTTTATATCGTACCGCAACTGAACTCGGGGCAACTAAAATCGCACTTGGTCACCATCGTGATGATATGCTGGAAACGCTCTTTTTAAATATGTTCTACGGCGGTAAATTAAAATCAATGCCACCTAAGTTAATGAGTGATGATGGTAAGCAGATTGTGATTCGTCCTCTTGCGTATTGTAAAGAGAAAGATATTGAGCGTTATGCTGAGGCAAAAGCGTTTCCGATTATTCCATGTAATTTGTGCGGTTCACAGCCGAATTTGCAGCGCCAAGTGGTTAAAGAAATGTTACAAACTTGGGATCGTCAATATCCAGGACGTATTGAAACGATGTTCTCGGCATTACAAAATGTGGCACCATCGCATTTGTGTGATCCAAATCTCTTTGATTTCAAAAATATCAAGCGTGGGCGATTGCCAGAAGGTATTGAAGGAGATATTGCCTTTGATAAAGCAGAAATTCCAGCCGTGCCAGCGGTACAAGATGAAGATGATGAAATTCGAGATTATCGAGGAAATGGAGTGATTAGCTTTAAAGCGGTATAAAATTGAAAAAATTTTGCAAAACCGTTGCTTTTCCATATGGGCTAAGTTATATTCTCATTCATTCAATTTTGGAGCTAATTATGAACACATTGAACACTCTGCATCATCACCATTTCCCTGAATAGTCTTTCGGGCGTTTTGGTATGTTCGGAAGATAACTTCCGAGCGAGAGTGTTAGAATTAGCTAGCAAATACTGATTTCACCCCTTGGAAGTTTACTTTCGAGGGGTTATTTTTTATCTCTGGATTGAATATTTTGCGTTTAATTTAATAAAGAGGACAAATACATGTTATCGAACGAAGTCGTTATCTCGATTATCGTGTTGCTCGCATTAAGCTTAATGCGGATCAACGTGGTAATTGCGTTGATCATTGCTGCTTTAACTTGCGGCATTATTGGCAATGCTGGCAATGGTATGGCATTAGGCGAAGCGCTAAATGCGACTGTGAAGAGCTTTACTGGTGGTTTAGGTGGTGGCGCTGAAACTGCAATGAATTATGCGGTGTTAGGGGCATTTGCTGTTGCTTTATCAAAATCAGGCGTAACGGATTTACTCGCCTATAAAGTAATTAAAGCTTTTGGCAAACGGCCGTCAGGGCGCTCAGTCTTTTGGTTTAAATACACGGTGTTATTTACGTTAGTTGCGTTTTCAATTTCCTCACAAAATGTTATCCCTGTTCATATTGCTTTTATTCCAATCGTTGTGCCACCTTTATTGGGTGTAATGAATCAGTTAAATATTGATCGTCGAGCGGTAGCTTGTGCCATCACATTTGGTCTAACAGCAACCTATATGTTTATTCCTGCAGGCTTTGGTCAGATCTTTATTGAAAATATTTTGGTGAAAAATATTAATCAAGCCGGCGAGGCTTTTCAGCTTTCTGCGGATTTAGCCAGTGTTGCCAAAGCGATGAGTATTCCTGTCATGGGAATGGTATTGGGCTTATTATTTGCTTTATTTGTAAGTTATCGTAAGCCAAGAAGCTATATTGCTCGTGTTGAAGTAACACAAGATGATTTAGCAAATAGAGTGGCAAAGGTTTCTCAATTTCATATTGCAGTAAGTATTGCTGCAATTGTTGCAACCTGTGTGGTACAGTTGAGTTGTAATTCTACCATTTTAGGGGGCTTAGTAGGTTTAATTATTTTTGCAGCAGGTGGCGTATTTAAGCTTAAACAGAGTAATGACATTTTCCAAGATGGTTTACGCTTAATGGCGATGATTGGCTTTGTCATGATTGCAGCCTCTGGGTATGCTAGTGTAGTGAATTCTACAGGTGGTGTGTCAGCATTAGTTGAGAGCCTAAGCAGTGCAATTAGTAGCAAGGAAACCGCTGCATTTCTAATGTTATTAGTCGGCTTATTGGTGACAATGGGGATTGGCTCTTCCTTCTCAACGGTGCCGATTTTGGCTTCAATCTATGTGCCTTTGTGTGTTTCTTTCGGTTTTTCACCGCTTGCCACGATTGCCATTGTTGGTGTTGCAGCAGCACTTGGCGATGCAGGGTCACCGGCTTCCGATTCTACCTTAGGCCCAACATCAGGCTTAAATGCAGATGGTAAGCACGATCACATTTGGGATTCTGTTGTGCCGACTTTCTTGCACTATAATATTCCGCTTTTAGTGTTTGGTTGGATTGCGGCAATGGTGTTATAATCCACTTGTTTTTTAATAGACCGCTTGCTTTGCAAGCGGTTTGTTTTTACAGGAAATTTGCAAAATGAAATTTATCTCTTTTAATATTAATGGCTTACGCGCTAGACCTCATCAGCTTGAAGCGATTATTGAAAAACACCAACCAGATGTGCTGGGTTTGCAAGAAATCAAAGTGGCAGATGAAGATTTTCCCTATGATTTAGTTAGTCATTTGGGCTATCACGTTTTCCATCATGGGCAGAAAGGGCATTATGGCGTTGCATTATTAACTAAGCAAAAGCCATTAGCAGTACGTAAGGGGTTCCCTACGGATGCCGTTGATGCACAAAAACGAATGATTATGGCAGATATCGAAACACCATTTGGCATACTTACTGTATTAAATGGCTATTTTCCTCAAGGGGAAAACCGTAGTCACGAAACAAAATTCCCTGCAAAAAAGAAATTCTATGCGGATTTACAGCACTATTTAGAAAGTGAATTGAAACCTGAAAATCCAATCGTGATTATGGGCGATATGAATATTAGCCCAACAGATTTAGATATTGGCATAGGCGAGCCAAACCGTAAACGTTGGTTACGTGATGGCAAATGTTCTTTTTTACCAGAAGAAAGAGCGTGGTTAGCAAAGCTGCACGGTTATGGCTTGGTGGATACTTTCCGAGCAATGCATCCAGCTACTGAAGATAAATTTTCATGGTTTGATTATCGCTCAAAAGGGTTTGATGATAATCGTGGTTTACGTATTGACTTAGTTTTAGCATCTCACTCACTGGCTGACCGCTGTGTGGAAACAGGAATTGATTTAGAAATTCGAGCAATGGAAAAACCATCTGATCATGCGCCAGTCTGGGCGGTATTTAAATAATTGCTAACGGCTTAGAAGTAATTCTAAGCCGTTATTTTTTTGATCTATTTCTCATTTTTTCTTTTTCCCTCTTGTTATTCCTCATACAAAAGCCTATGCTATGGAGCATATTTTTGCTCATGTAATGTAAGAGTGGAGCAAAATAATCAAAGTATTCAAAGGAGTTGATGATGTTATTAGGTGATTTATCCCGTGATGATTTTGCAAAAGCATTACCGCCGGTATTTTCAGACCTATGTCATAAATTAAAACAGTTAGATTTAGTCAATTTGCCTCTTGGTTGGCAAGAGCTATCCCCTGGTATTCGTATGAATGTCATGGCATTTGAAACGAGTGATGCTACAGGTAAAAAGGCAGAATTGCATCGCAAATTTATTGATATTCAGCTATTAATTAGTGGTGAAGAATCCATTGATTATGGTTTGGCACAACCAAATTTAGCTTTATTCGATACATATCGTGAAGAAGACGACTATCAATTGACTGAAAAGATCGAGTATAAAAATAGTGTGGTATTGCAGCCTAATATGTTTGCGATTTTTATGCCTTATGAACCACATACTCCTGGAAATTGGGTCGCAGGACAGCCTAAAATGCTGAAAAAACTTGTTGTGAAGGTGCCTGTAAATTTACTGGAGGGATAAATGTCGGCTAGAGGAAGAATTCTAGATACTATCGGTTCATTACAAAATAGTTTAACTAAAACAGAAAAAAAAATTGCACAGTCGATACTGTCTCATCCTGAATTATTGAGTCAGTGCTCGTTATCTGAAGTTGCTCGCCAGCTAGATGTAGGTGAAGCAACTTTTATCCGTTTTTGTCGTACTTTAGGTTTTAAGGGATATACCGATTTCAAATTAGATTTAGCGATTGAATTGGCAACCCAAGAAAAAAATAGTAATGCATTACTTGATACCGATATTTCTGAGCAGGATACACCGAAAGAAATTGCAATAAAGCTACAGACGGTTTTGAGCAATGTTATGAGTGAAACGGTTAATTTATTAGATTATGCGGCGTTAGAGCAAGTAGTAAATGAAATTCGTGTGGCTAAACGGATCTTTTTATTTGGTGTAGGTTCCTCTGGCTTGATGGCAGAGGATGCCAAGCACAAGCTAATGCGAATTGGTTTACAAATAGACGCAGCAACCAATAACCACTTTATGTATATGCAAGCTTCTCTCTTAAGAGAAGGGGATGTGGTGATTGGTATCAGTCATTCAGGCTATTCAGAAGAAACAATTAAAGCCATGCGAATTGCGCGTGAAAATCAAGCTAAAACTATTGCGATTACGCATAACCTGCGTTCGCCCATTACAGAAGTCGCAGATTATGTATTAATTAACGGTAATCGACAAGGACAGATGCAAGGAGGATCGATTGGCACAAAAATTGCTCAATTATTTGTGGTTGAGTTAATTTATGCCTTGTTAGTTAAAGCGGAACCGGAACAGGCTGTGCGCCATAAACAGAAAACGCTAGATGTGATTATGGAACATCGAGCGAAATAGTGTCACAAGCGGTAATTTTTGGCAAAACTTTTGCAAAGTAATGTCAGTTTATCGCTTCTCTATAAAAGGGAATAAAAATGAAAAATTTAAAAGGTATCTTCAGTGCTTTATTGGTTTCTTTTAATGAAGATGGTTCAATAAATGAGCAAGGGTTGCGTCAAATTATTCGTTACAATATTGATAAAATGAAAGTCGATGGTTTGTATGTTGGTGGCTCTACTGGCGAAAATTTTATGCTCTCGACTGAAGAGAAAAAGGCGATTTTCCGTATTGCCAAAGATGAAGCGAAAGATCAAATCGCCCTTATTGCTCAAGTAGGTAGTGTCAATTTAAAAGAAGCGGTTGAATTAGGTAAATATGCCACAGAATTGGGCTATGATAGTTTGTCGGCGGTGACACCCTTCTATTACAAATTTAGCTTTCCGGAAATTAAAAACTTCTATGAGACAATCATTCGTGAAACTGGCAATAAAATGATTGTTTACTCTATTCCATTTTTAACAGGTGTAAATATTGGCGTGAGTCAATTTGCGGAATTATTTGAAAATCCGAATATTATTGGCGTGAAATTTACGGCAGGCGATTTCTATTTATTAGAAAGATTACGTAAAGCTTTCCCAACGCATTTAATTTATGCAGGCTTTGACGAAATGATGTTACCTGCTGCAGTATTAGGCGTTGATGGTGCAATTGGTTCGACTTTTAATGTGAATGGTATTCGTGCGAGACAGATTTTTGAGCTAGCGCAGCAGGGTAAAATTAAAGAAGCTCTGGCTATTCAAAATGTTACCAATGATTTAATTGAAGGCATTCTTGGTAATGGTTTATACCAAACTATCAAAGGATTATTAGAAGAGGAAGGTATTCAGGCTGGTTATTGTCGAGAGCCGATGACAAAAGCATTAAGCGAGACGCAAAAAGCTGTAGTGAAAGAGTTAAAAGCGAAATACCTTTCATAAGGTAGAAAATTACTGAATTGCTTGGCGATTTCCTCCTTTATTTTGCTGAAAAATAAAGCGGCTGTAGGTAAATATCAAAAATCTACTTGCAACTCAAAAATGAAATCGTTAGTATGCTTACTATTAGAGCAAATTCCGCATCAATGCGGAATTTTATTTTGGACAGAATATAGAATTAAGAGAGAATAATGTTAATTAATTTACTTACTGGAATTTATCTCTTTGTTGCCATCATTCTTGTATGGTTTGTATTAATGCAGCAAGGCAAAGGCGCAGATGCTGGAGCATCTTTTGGTGCTGGCGCAGCAGGCACAGTGTTTGGTTCAGCAGGTTCTGCGAATTTCTTATCAAGAACGACTGCTATCTTGGCTGTCATTTTCTTTGCTATTAGCCTAGTGATTGGTAACTTAACTTCGAATAATGAAGCGCCGACTAGCCAATTTGAAGACCTAAGTGGTGTAGAGCAGAAGCAAGAAGTTCTTCCTAACGAGAATAGCGATATTCCACAATAAGTTAATATTTTTGCGCTCTGGTGGTGGAATTGGTAGACACGCTGTCTTCAGGTGGCAGTGTCTTCGGATGTGCGAGTTCGAGTCTCGCCCAGAGCACCAAATAAGCAGAACCCGACATTATGTCGGGTTTTTGTTACAAGTTTGTAAAAAATGAAAGAAAATCAACCGCTTGCTGAGCCTCAAAAAGCGGATTGGCTTGCCGATCTTGCTCTCGCTTTTAATGATCCCGTCTCATTACTTCATTATTTAGAATTGCCTGTTGCTGAATTTGAACAAGCTATTCAAGCTCGTAAACTATTTGCTTTACGCGTGCCACGCCCTTTTGCGGCAAAAATGCAAAAAGGCAATCGCAATGATCCGCTTTTTTTACAGGCGATGTCACAGGAAAATGAATTTTTAGCCGTTGAAGGTTTTTGCAAAGATCCTCTTGAAGAACAGCATTCTCCTGCGCCTAATATTTTGCATAAATATAATAATCGATTGCTATTTATGCTGAAAAATAGTTGCGCAATTAACTGCCGTTACTGTTTCCGACGCCATTTTCCTTACCATGAAGTGAAAAGTGGTAAGGTGAGCTGGCAACAGAGCTTGGCCTATATTTCTGCGCATACTGAAGTGGACGAAGTGATCTTATCGGGGGGAGATCCATTAATGGCGAAAGACCATGAAATGGATTGGCTTTTAACGGAGTTAGAGCAAATTCCGCATATTCGAACTTTGCGTATTCATAGCCGTTTACCAGTCGTGATTCCAAATCGAATTACTGAGCAATTGTGTGAGCGTCTCCAACGTAGCCATTTAAAAATTGTACTTGTTAATCACATTAACCATGCAAATGAAATAGATGCTTTTTTCGCAGAAAAAATGCAGAAGCTGAAACAATCAGGTGTGATTTTACTGAATCAGTCGGTGTTATTAAAAGGGGTTAATGATAGCGCTCAAAGCTTAAAGCTGTTAAGTGATAGGCTATTTGATTGCGGAATTTTACCCTATTATTTGCATTTACTTGATAAAGTAGAAGGGGCTGCACATTTTTATCTAGATGATAAAACCGCGCAGGAGATTTACACCGAATTACAGCGAATTAGTTCAGGATACCTAGTCCCTAAATTGGTGCGAGAAATCGCACATGAGCCAAATAAGACATTGTTGGGACGTTAAAAAATACCCCTGATTTAAATCAGGGGTGGTGAATATTTAACGCTGGATTGGAGTCACCTTCGCTTTTTGCACTTTACGATAAGCATTAAGCAATTTTTGGTGGGCAGGCATATTATTTAGACTTTCATCCGAACCTTGTAAACCGTGGAATGGATTTCCGCCTTGTACAGCATTCCAAGCAAATTCCACGGCTTCTTTGCCATACATTTTCTCAAATACTGCGCGATATTGTGCTGGTTCTCTGGTGTCGTCAAGGAATAACTCGATACTGTTGATTAAACAACGGTAGTAGTTATTTCGTTCAGGTGTAAAGACACTTGCGTTCATATTGGCGGTCCATGTTGCCCAATCAAGAGCCTCTTCTAAATTACCAGAAGCAAGATGCAACATAGATTTTAATTCACCAATACGTAGTGTTTGCAGCGCAGAACCTTTTTCTGCCACAATACCAAGAAATTCGCGTACACGCGTCATATCATCAATGCTCTGTTCATCTAATTCGTCAAGCAGCTCTTGGTAAGTTTCTTTGTCATGATGGAAATAAGGTAAATCAAGCAAAATTTCACGCCAACCCATTCCCATATTATTATTAGCGTAAATTAAGTCATCTGATGGGTAGATATTTGACATGCCAGGTGCAAGAATACGGCAAGCATATACGCCGAGATGTTCGTAATCCATAATATAGATCTCTTGCTCTAGCTCATTGAAAATTGCCATTAATTTGGCAAATTCTTGCTCTGTTGTGCCAGAGAAATCCCAGTGAACGAAAGGATAATCAGCATCTTTTTTGAATAAATCCCATGAAATTAGACCGCTTGAATCAATGAAGTGAGTTTCAATATTTGCGTGATCGGCCACTTCATCATTGTTAAATGATGGTGGTGCGAAGACATCTAAATCTTTTAGACCTCGACCTTGCAATAATTCAGTCACTGTGCGCTCAAATGCGACTTGGAAATTTGGATGAGCACCAAATGAAGCAAAACAAGTACCATTACTTGGATTTAGCAAGATTACGCAGATAACAGGATATTTACCGCCAAGAGATGCATCATAACAAAGAATAGGGAATCCTTCTTTTTCTAGCGTCTCAATTGCCTCTTTAATGCTAGGGTAACCATCAATCACGGCTTGTGGGATTTCAGGAAGGCTGATTGCTTCGGTAACAATGCGATGTTTAATCGCTCGTTCAAAGATTTCGGACAAAGCTTGTACTCGAGCTTCATTTTTAGTGTTCCCAGCCGACATTCCATTTGATACAAATAGATTTGCGATGATACTTTGTGGGATATATACCGTTTCACCATCTGACTGACGAGTGTAAGGTAACGCTACTATGCCGCGGTCAGGATTACCAGATTGGAGATCAATCAGCAACTCTGGGGTTAAATCGCCATACGGGTCAAAATAAGAGAGCAGATATGAATCTAATATGCCTTCAGGTAAATTTTCATCGTCTTTAATTTCGAACCATTTTTCATTCGGATAGTGAACAAAATCACTGTCTGCCATCTCTTTGCCAAGGTAGAAATCAGCCCAGAAATAGTTGGTAGAAAGACGCTCAAAATACTCACCTAGTGCTGAAGCTAATGCCGCTTTCTTGGTTGCACCTTTCCCATTAGTAAAGCATTGAGGGCAATCCTTATCACGGATATGCACTGACCAAACATGAGGTACAGGGTTTAGCCAAGAGGCTTCTTCAATCTCAAAGCCGAGTTGTTTAAGTTTAGTTTGAAATTTTTCGATGCTCACTTCAAGGGCTGCATCCTTGCCCGTAATAAAGGTTTGTTCGAACATGGTTGTTCTCCGTGAATAAAAACGGCGTGCAGACTATCAAATTATTGCAGGAAATCAAAGCCTGCCGATGAGAAAATTAAGCGGAAATTTTTTGCATTTAGATTTGATCTAAATCATAAAAATAAGCCGATTATTTTTGAGAATTGCTTATTGACAAAAAAATTCTACTGCAAAAGCAATTAATTGCTAACTTTTTAACGTATTTTTAATCGATTTTCAACAATTGATCTTAAGGCAGAACCCGATATAGTAACTAATACGTTTAACTCACCGATGATAAATAGGAAGGTAAATGAGTACATTTTTTGTAATCAAACGAGATGGGGCGCGAGCAACGTTTGAAATTCAACGTATTGTTAATGCAATAAAAAGAGCTGCGCAGTCCGTGGATATTCAAGATGAGCGTTATTATCATCAAGTTGGGCAGCAAGTGTGTAACGACATTTTTAGCCAGTATGAGCACGAAGTAGATATTAGTCAAATTCAGCGTATTGTTGAAGACCGCCTAATGGCAAGCGCGTATCCGCAAGTTGCTCGTGCCTATATTGAGTATCGGCATGATCGTGATTTAGCACGTGAAAAACGTAGCCGTTTAACAAGAGAAATTGAAGGTTTAATTGAACAGAGCAATGTAGAACTACTGAATGAGAATGCGAATAAAGACGCAAAGGTTATTCCAACACAGCGAGATCTATTAGCTGGCATTGTAGCAAAACATTATGCCAAAAATTATTTGCTGCCAGCGGATGTTGTAGCTGCACATGAAAGGGGAGAAATCCACTATCATGATTTAGACTACGCGCCATTTTTCCCAATGTTTAATTGTATGCTAGTCGATCTCAACGGCATGCTAACTCAGGGGTTTAAAATGGGGAATGCGGAAATTGAACCGCCAAAATCCATTGGTACCGCCACCGCAGTAACAGCACAAATTATTGCACAGGTAGCAAGCCATATTTATGGAGGCACAACGATTAATCGAATTGATGAAATCCTCGCGCCTTATGTTCAGCTAAGCTATGAAAAACATTTAAAAACGGCAGAGCAATGGCACATTCCTAACCCGTTACAATATGCTCAGGCCTTGATTGAAAAAGAGTGTTTTGATGCCTTTCAATCACTTGAATATGAAGTAAATACATTACATACCGCTAATGGGCAAACCCCATTTGTCACCTTTGGCTTTGGTTTAGGTACGAGCTGGCAAGAACGTCTTATCCAGCAGTCTATTTTAAGAAATCGTATCCGAGGTTTGGGCAAAAACCATAAAACCCCTGTTTTCCCGAAATTAGTATTTACAATTAAAAAGGGCGTTAATCAAGCGAAAGGTGACCCCAATTACGACATTAAGCAGCTGGCGTTAGAATGTGCTTCTAAACGGATGTACCCAGATATTTTGAATTACGATCAAGTAGTGAAGGTGACCGGTTCTTTTAAAGCACCAATGGGCTGTCGTAGCTTCTTAGGTGCGTATGAATATAACGGAGAGCTGCAGCATGACGGACGTAATAATTTAGGTGTGGTTAGTTTAAATCTACCGCGAATAGCTCTTGAAGCTAAAGGTTCTGAAAGTGAATTTTATCGTCTTTTAGATGAGCGTTTAGCAATAGCTAAAAAAGCGTTAATGACTCGCATTGCTCGATTAGAAAACACAAAAGCACGAGTTGCGCCGATTTTATATATGGAAGGCGCTTGTGGGGTTCGCTTAAAATCAGATGATAATATTGCGGAAATCTTTAAAAATGGGCGAGCTTCTATCTCCTTAGGTTATATTGGTATTTATGAAACAGTGAATGCGCTTTATCAGCAAGGACACATTTATGATAGCGCAGAATTACGCCAAAAAGGTATTGATATTGTGATGTATCTCGCGCAGGCTGTGCAACAATGGAAAGCTGAAACAGGATATGCATTCAGCCTTTATTCTACGCCGAGCGAAAATTTATGTGATCGTTTTTGTCGCTTAGATACCAAAGCTTTTGGCGTAATTGATGGTGTTACGGATAAAGGCTATTATACGAATAGTTATCATCTTGATGTAGAGAAAAAGGTAAATCCTTACGATAAAATTGATTTTGAAATGCCTTATCCACCGTTAGCTAGTGGGGGATTTATCTGTTACGGTGAATATCCGAATATTCAACATAATCTTAAAGCATTGGAAGATGTTTGGGACTATAGCTATGAACGAGTTCCTTATTATGGTACGAATACTCCGATTGACGAATGCTATGAATGCGGTTTTACCGGTGAATTTGAGTGTACCAGTAAGGGCTTTAGTTGCCCTAAATGTGGTAATCACGATAGTGAGAAAGTTTCGGTAACTCGCCGTGTTTGTGGTTATCTTGGTAGCCCAGATGCACGTCCATTTAATGCAGGTAAGCAAGAAGAAGTGAAGCGGCGAGTAAAACATTTATAACCGTCTAGTAATATGAATTATCTTCAATACTATCCTGTCGATGTGGTAAATGGTGAAGGCACTCGCTGTACCTTGTTTGTTAGCGGCTGTACCCATTATTGTAAAGGTTGTTACAATCAAAAAAGTTGGTCATTTGATGCTGGTGTTCCTTTTGATAAAGCAATGGAAGAACAAATTCTAGCAGATTTAAAAGATACCCGCATAAAGCGGCAAGGGCTGAGTTTAAGTGGTGGAGATCCTCTTCACCCGCGTAATGTAGAAACTTTGCTGCCATTGGTACAGCGGATTAAGCGAGAGTGCCCAGATAAAGATATTTGGCTGTGGACAGGGTATACGCTTGCCGAGTTAAATAATGTGCAACGGGCAATGTTACCTTATATTGATGTGCTGATTGATGGCAAATTTATTCAAGCGCAAGCTGATCCCGCTTTACTTTGGCGAGGCTCAGCAAATCAAGTAATTTATCGTTTTTCAGCGGATGAGATTTCTTGATTAAATTCAGGTTTTGTAAAAATTTTACTAAAAACAAGCGCTTGTAGTGCTAAAATTAGAACATGTCCGACAAGTTTAAGTAAAGCGATAAAAAATGGATTGTACAGAGTTATTAGTGAATGTAACGCCAAGTGAAACACGCGTAGCATTATTAGAAAATGGTTTGTTAAAAGAATTACATATTGAGCGAGAAGCAAAAAGAGGGATTGTAGGTAATATTTATAAAGGCCGTGTTACCCGAGTATTGCCAGGTATGCAGTCGGCATTTGTGGATATAGGGTTAGATAAAGCTGCCTTTTTACATGCCTCAGATATTGTTTCGCATACTGAATGTGTCGATGAAAATGAGAAAAAACAATTCATTGTAAAAAACATCAGTGAATTAGTACGGGAAGGGCAGGATATAGTTGTACAAGTGGTTAAAGATCCATTAGGGACAAAAGGTGCGAGATTAACTACTGATATTACATTGCCTTCTCGTTATTTAGTTTTTATGCCAGAAAATAGCCATGTTGGCGTTTCTCAGCGTATTGAAAGTGAAGATGAGCGAGTACGCTTAAAAAGCCTAGTTGAGCCATATTGTGATGAACTAGGTGGTTTTATTGTACGTACTGCAGCTGAGGACGTTAGTGAAGAGAGTTTACAACAGGATGCCAATTTTCTGAAACGACTATGGCGTAAGGTATTAGAACGCAAAGAGAAATATCCCGCAAAATCTATGCTATACGGGGAATTAGCATTGGCACAGCGGATTTTGCGTGATTTTGTCGGCACAAGGATTAATGCTGTACAGATTGACTCGAAAAATACTTGTGAAAAAGTAAAAGAGTTTTTGGCGGAATTTATGCCCGAATTAACGGAAAGTGTTAATCACTATACGGGGGCTCAACCACTTTTTGATGCTTATCGAATTGAAGAAGGGATTCAAAAGGCGCTTGATAAACGTGTTGATTTGAAATCAGGTGGATATTTGATCATTGAACAAACTGAAGCGATGACGACCATTGATATCAATACAGGGGCGTTTGTTGGGCATCGAAATCTTGCTCATACCATTTTTAATACCAATATTGAAGCAACACAGGCAATTGCTCAGCAACTCCAATTACGGAATTTAGGTGGTATTATCATTATTGATTTTATTGATATGCAAGAAGAAGAACATCGCCAAAGGGTATTAGAGTCTTTGCAGCAAGCACTAAAAGGTGATCGTGTAAAAACGAATGTGAATGGATTTACACAGTTAGGACTAGTTGAAATGACGCGTAAGCGTACGCGGGAAAGTTTAGAACGTGTTTTGTGCTGTGACTGTGAATCATGTAAAGGTAGAGGTACGATAAAAACAGTAGAAACAGTCTGTTATGAAATTTTGCGAGAAATTGTACGTGTACACCATTTATATAAAGCAGATCGTTACGTTGTGTATGCTTCGCATTTAGTCGCTGATTACTTGATTAATGAAGAATCCCATGCTCGGCTTGCAGAATTAGAGGTCTTCATTGGGCGCAAAGTAGAGATTAAAACGGAACCTTATTATCATCAGGATCAATTTGATGTTGTTGTAATGTAAGCGGTTGTTTTTTATCAAAAGTTTGCAAAATATAAATGACAGAATAAAAAAACATCAAAATGATGATAAATTTCTTGCAAAATATAGGGGGGGGCTTAGAATGCCCCCCGTCTTTCATTGTTTAGAAAGATTTAACCATGTTGGAATCCTCCAACCCTTTCTTTCATCATTTAGGAGAAACTGAAATGAAAAAATGGGCTGTAGCTTTATCAAGCGTAGCAATGTTTGGTGCAACAAATGCGTTAGCAAATGAGACTGTTCACCTTTACACTTGGACAGAATATGTGCCAGAAGGCTTATTAGAGCAATTTACTAAAGATACAGGTATCAAGGTTGAGGTTTCAACACTTGAATCAAATGAAACAATGTATGCTAAGTTAAAAATCCAAGGGAAAGATGGTGGTTATGATGTGATTGCACCAACCAACTACTTCGTGTCTAAAATGGCGCGTGAAGGTATGTTAATGGAGCTTGATCATAGTAAATTACCAGTGATTGCTGAACTTGATAAAGATTGGTTAGACAAGGATTATGACAAAGGCAATAAATACTCCTTACCGCAATTGTTAGGCGCGCCGGGTATTGCATTTAATACGGATTCCTATAAAGGGGAGCAATTTACCGCTTGGGGTGATCTTTGGAAAGAAGACTTTAAGGGTAAAGTACAATTATTAGATGATGCTCGCGAAGTATTTAATATCGCTCTATTAAAATTAGGTAAAAGCCCAAATACTCAAGATCCAGCAGAAATCAAAGCGGCTTATGAAGAATTGTTAAAATTACGTCCAAACGTATTATCATTTAACTCCGATAATCCTGCTAGCTCGTTTATTGCAGGTGAAGTTGAAGTGGGACAACTGTGGAATGGTTCTGTTCGTATTGCGAAGAAAGAGCAGGCAGCAGTAGATATGGTGTTTCCAAAAGAAGGTCCTGTGTTATGGGTGGATAACTTAGCGATTCCATCAAATGCAAAAAATCCTGAAGCAGCTCATAAGTTAATTAACTACTTATTAAGTGCGCCAGTTGCAGAGAAATTAACTCTTGAGATTGGTTATCCAACTTCTAACGTCAAAGCATTAGAAGTATTGCCAGAAGAGATCACTAAAGATCCAGCAATTTACCCAACCTCAGAAGTATTACAAAATAGCCAATGGCAAGATGATGTTGGTGATGCAATTGAGCTCTATGAAAAATACTATCAAGAGTTAAAAGCAGCACAATAATTTCATGCTGAATAAATAAAAAGACTCTTATTGATCTGCACCCCAAAAGTTGGACGAAACAACCAACAGATTAAGGTGCAGATTTTTTATGGCTAATACAAATAGTCTATTTTCCTCTATTCAAAATATTTAGGAGGCGGAGAGATGAAAAGAAAGAGAACTCTACAGAGCTTGAAACCTTTGTATAGTCTGAATGAATCTATTCAGTTGAAATAAAGGACTCAGCCCTATATATACAGAGCTCAGTCCTTAAATTCGTTTACTTATAATCGCTTTTCTTTTTTAGGATCAATGCCAGCCATTATGTCGTTTACGACGAGGCAGAATGGCAGGAAGAATTAACCCAAGTATTAATCCAATACCGAGAACAGAACCACCATAAATAAAATATTGGATCATAATTTCTCGTGCTTCCGCATTTTGTAATGCTTCGAGATCTCGGTTTTTGTTTTTCAGAATATCAAGCTCCCGTTTAAGCAGAGCATTTTGTTCAAGCAGTTCGCTACTTTGTTGATCAGCTTGTTGTGCGCGGCGTTGCATTTCAACGGTACGTTGTTGCCACTCTTTATCAATATTGTTTAATTTTAAGGTTAATTCTTGCACTTGCTGCTGCAGCTGTGGTGTTAATATTTTAGAACTGGGTGTATTACTGATTTCAGCAGTTAATATCCAGCCTTCGCGATTACGACTATCTCTTATTAATGTGTAACGCTCTTTTCGATCTAATACTGTTACTTTATCGCCAGCAGCAATTGTACCTGCAATTTTAAATTGATCACCAGGCCCTTTACGTAGGTAAGTATTTAAGTTTTCTGTGACATATTGAGTTTGTGCATTTGCTGAGAAAGAGAGGCTGAATAGTAATGTTGCTATGGCTGTAGAGATTTTCTGCATACTGACATAATCCTGTAAAGCGAAGGGAAGGCCTAAGACTTGATTTATTATCAAACCTTAGAGCTTCCTAGTAGATTTAATTAAAGAAAAATAAGTTTAAGAATATAGTAAATAATAATAGCGAGAATAGCACCAGCAGGTAGAGTGATCACCCAAGAAGCAACAATATTACGGATTACGCCTAAATTTAATGCTGCAATCCCTCGGGCAAAACCAACGCCTAGCACAGCTCCAACAAGCGTTTGTGTCGTAGAAATTGGCAAGCCGGTACCGGATGCCAAAACCACTGTAATTGAACAAGCAAACTGAGCAGCAAAACCACGGCTAGGGGTGAGATCCGTAATCCCTGTGCCAATCGTTCCCATTACTTTATGCCCCATAATCGCAAGTCCTGTTGCAATCCCGATAGCACCTAATGGAAGCACCCAAGGTGCCATAATGGTTTTTCCTTCAATCACACCGCCATTATCAACAATAGATACTACGGCAGCTAAAGGCCCAATAGCATTTGCAACATCATTTGAGCCATGCGCAAAAGCCATAGCACAGGCGGTAATGATCATCAAAATGCTAAATACCCGTTCAACACCACTAAATCCTTTTGATTGCAGATTAGATTGGAATGATTTTGTTTTTAAATAAAAGACACAAGCAATTGCCGAAACCAAAGCTAATAGCGCTGCAAGTAATGCGGTTTCTTTGCCTGAGAGGTTTAGGCCAACATGCTTTAATCCTTTATCTAAAGTAACAATACAAATAATAAAGACAGTTAAAGCTGTATAGTAGGGGGCATATTTTTTCGCATTTTTAAGAGGTTTATCGGTATCAAAAATTAACTTCTGGGTAGAGATAAAAATACCAAAAGCAATGATGCCAGCAATAAATGGCGTAATAAACCAGCTTCCTACAATGCCACTGAACTCAGACCAACGAACAGCTTCCATACCTACCGTGATACAAGCAAAGCCTACGATTGCACCAATAATCGTATGTGTAGTGGATACCGGCCAGCCCATTTGTGAAGCGAGAACCAGCCATACGCCCGCAGCAAATAATGCTGACATCATGCCCAAAGTAAGTATTTCTGGATGCCCTAAAAACGCATCAGAGGCAATCACACCACTTTTAATTGTTTCTGCAACCTCTCCACCAGCGAGATAAGCCCCACAAAATTCAAATACTAAGGCAATATACACGGCTTGTTTCGCTGTAATTGTGCCAGAACCCACAGAGGTTCCCATAGCATTTGCAACATCGTTAGCACCAATACCAAATGCCATGATAAAGCCGAAAATTGCCGTAATAATTACCAGAATAAATCCGTAATTATGAATCAAGTCCATAAGTCCCCCTATTATGAACGAGCTAACATTAATTCAATGCGAGAGCCAATGCGTTGCGCTTGATCAGCTAAAACACCAACCCATTCAATAATTTTGTATAAAATCATAATATCAATAGGATTATGCTGATCTTCAATACTAAAAATTGCTTTACGTAGCATAATTTGTAACTGATCGGTATCGTCCTCGATAGTATCGAGTTCGGTAATCATTGTATTTACAAAATTTAACTCGCGACCACGGAAACCTGTTTCAAGTAAGTGATCCATTTCACTAATCACCTTCCCGACTTGAACAGTCGCATCTAAGCTACGAGAAAGGAAATGCATAAAAGTTGCTTGGGTTTCAGTAGGAATAATGAGTTGGCGGCCGATAATTCGGCCAGAAATATCTTTAGAAAAGTTGGCAAGTTTGTCGAGTTGAGTAACCAGCTCTAAGAGATCTGAACGATCAACGGGCATAAATAAGCCGCGAGGTGATTTTAGACGGATTTCACGTTTGAGTAAGTCGGCACGGTGTTCTAAATCAGTAATTTGGCGACGAATTTCCTCTGCCTTTTCCCAGTCTTGCTCAAAGCTAGCTTGAAAAAAAGGCACTAATAGCCCACAACACTCCGTAACTTTTTTGGCATGTTTCTGTAACGGTTTCAAAGGGGATTGGGCGAATAAACCCAAAATATTATTCATTGCCATCGCAATGTTCTCCGTAAGTTTTTAAATATTCATGTTTGCTCTAGACAAAACGCCCCACATTTTACTTTATGTTTTAGGGAAGATCACGGATTAAAATTTACAAGCGGTTAAAAACTGAAAGAAATTTACAAAATCTCGTGAGGGCTATTATAAATCAATACGTTAGCGCGATTTTAAATTTACAATGGGGCGGAGAAGTATTATCATTCAAAACATTTTTATTCTACAACGGTTATTTTTATTAGAGGGTAGGTATGCAAAACCTAGAAAATCTTGTTTCACAGGCATTAGAAGCTGTGGCAAGTGCAAATGATATTGCAGCGATTGAAGCGTTGCGTGTGGAGTATTTTGGTAAGAAAGGACATTTCACTGCGTTAATGCAAGGCTTGCGCGATGTACCTGCGGACGAACGTCCAGTGGTTGGCGCAAAAATCAATGAAGCCAAACAACAAGCACAAGATGCTTTCAATGCTAAAAAAGCTCAGCTTGAAACCGCTGAATTAAATGCAAAATTGGCATCAGAAAGCATTGATGTTTCTTTACCAGGGCGTAAAACGGAATTAGGTGGTTTACACCCTGTGTCTATCACGATTGAGCGTGTGGTAAAATTCTTTTCTGAATTAGGTTTTACCGTTGAGAAAGGGCCAGAAGTAGAAACCGATTACTATAATTTTGATGCACTTAATATTCCAGCACATCACCCAGCTCGTGCCGATCACGATACTTTCTGGTTTGATGCGGAACGTTTATTACGTACGCAAACCTCTGGCGTGCAAATCCGTACAATGGAAAAAATGCAACCGCCTATCCGTATTATGGCACCAGGTCGTGTGTATCGTAACGACTACGATCAAACCCACACCCCGATGTTCCATCAAATTGAACTCCTCTATGTGGATAAAAAAGCGAATTTCACTGAGTTGAAAGGCTTACTTCACGATTTTCTACGTGCGTTCTTTGAAGAAGATCTACAAGTGCGTTTCCGCCCATCTTATTTCCCGTTCACTGAGCCGAGTGCTGAAGTGGACGTGATGGGCAAAAACGGCAAATGGTTAGAAGTGTTAGGTTGCGGTATGGTTCACCCAAATGTGTTACGCAATGTTGGCATTGATCCGAATGAATACAGCGGTTTTGCGGTGGGTATGGGCGTTGAGCGTTTAACCATGCTTCGCTATAACGTGACTGACTTGCGTTCATTCTTTGAGAATGATCTGCGTTTCTTGAAACAGTTTAAGTAATGTAAGCTCCCCTCTTTAGCAAAGAGGGGCTGGGGGAGATTTGGCAGAAGTGATAAACGGAGAAAATAAGTGAATAAGGCAAAAGAATATGAACATTATTCACACTCTCACTTCGCAAATTTCTCCTGTCAAATCTCCCTTAACCCCTCTTTGCTAAAGAGGGGAACAATATAGAAGGAAAATAAACAATGAAATTCAATGAATCTTGGTTGCGTGAGTGGGTAAATCCTGCAATTAGCACAGAGCAACTCTGCGACCAAATTACGATGTTAGGTTTAGAAGTAGATGGTGTTGAGCCAGTTGCTGGTGAGTTTAGTGGCGTGGTTGTGGGTGAAGTGGTGGAATGTGCCCAACACCCCGATGCGGATAAATTGCGTGTGACCAAAGTTAATGTTGGCGGTGATCGCTTATTAGATATTGTGTGCGGTGCGCCAAATTGCCGTCAAGGATTAAAAGTCGCTTGTGCGGTTGATGGTGCAGTATTACCAGGTAATTTTAAAATTAAGAAAACCAAATTACGTGGTCAGCCGTCAGAAGGTATGCTTTGTTCTTATTCTGAATTAGGCATTAAAGAAGATCATAGCGGGATTATTGAATTGCCAGCCGATGCACCAATTGGCACAGATTTTCGTGATTATTTAAATTTAAATGATCAAACGATTGAAATCAGCTTAACGCCAAACCGTGCGGACTGTTTAAGCATTGCAGGGATTGCTCGAGAGGTGGGTGTTATTAACCAAGCAGAAGTGAAAGCACCTGAAATTCAACCAGTGCCTGCAACCATTAGCGATAAAGTGGAGGTGAAATTAGACGCACCGGAAGCTTGCCCTCGCTATTTGGCACGTGTGATTAAAAATGTAAACGTGAAAGCACAATCACCATTGTGGTTACAAGAAAAACTGCGCCGTTGTGGTATCCGTTCTATTGATCCTATCGTGGATATTACCAATCTTTCTTTATTAGAACTTGGTCAGCCAATGCACGCTTTTGATGCGGCGAAAATTAGTGGTGCAATTCAAGTGCGTATGGCTCGTCAAGATGAAGAGTTAGTATTACTTGATGGCACAACCGCAAAATTAAAAGAAAATACATTAGTCATTGCTGATGAGAAAGGTGCATTAGCCATGGCAGGCATTTTCGGTGGTGAGCATAGCGGTGTATCTGAAACAACAACCGATGTGATTTTTGAAAGTGCATTCTTTGCGCCGCTTGCGATTGCAGGCCGTGCAAGACAATATGGTTTGCATACAGACGCATCGCACCGTTTTGAGCGTGGTGTTGATCCTGAACTTGCTCGCAATGCAATGGAACGAGCAACGGCGTTGCTCTTAGAAATTTGTGGCGGTGAAGCAGGGGAAATTGTAGAAGCGGTCAATAGCGAATGTTTACCAAAATCACACCGCTTGCAATTGCGCCGTGAAAAATTAGATAGCTTACTCGGTCATCATATTCCAACCAATACGGTAACAGACATTTTCACTCGTCTTGGTTTCCAACCAGAATATGCGGATGGTGTATGGACGGTGCAATCGCCAAGCTGGCGTTTTGATATTGAGATTGAAGAAGACTTGATTGAAGAAGCAGCGCGTATTTATGGCTATAACAGCATTCCAAATAAAGCACCGCTTGCTCACTTGCAAATGAAAGGTGTGCCAGAGAAAATTTTAGAAGCACTGCGTGTTCGTACCGCATTAGTGGATAGCGATTATCAAGAAGTGATTACGTATAGTTTCGTTGATCCAAAAGTGCAACAATTATTGCACCCTGAGCAAGAAGCATTGATTCTGCCAAATCCAATTTCTAGCGAAATGTCGGTAATGCGTGTTTCACTCCTAACAGGTTTGTTGAATACAGTGGCTTATAACCAAAATCGCCAACAAAATCGCATTCGTATTTTTGAAACAGGTTTACGCTTTATCCCAGATAGCCAAGCGGAAAGTGGTGTTCGCCAAGAAATGGTCTTTGGAGCTGTGATTGTCGGTGATAAACGTCCAACCCATTGGGAAAATAAAGGTGAAAATGTCGATTTCTTTGATTTGAAAGGGGATTTAGAACGTATTCTTTCACTCACCAAAGCACGCAATGATGTGCAATTTGTGGCGAAACAATTCCCTGCATTACACCCTGGGCAATCTGCGGCAATTATGCTTGATGGTAAAGAGATCGGCTTTATCGGTACAATTCACCCGAAAGTAGTACAACAATTAGGCTTATCAGGTAAACCCGTTGCTTTTGAATTGCTTGCTGAAGCGATTGCTGAACGCCCAATTCCAGCAGCAAAAGAGATTTCTCGCTTCCCTGCGAATAAGCGTGATATTGCCGTTGTGGTTGAGCAACATGTGCCGGCGGGTGAGGTGTTAGCGGCATGCCAGCAAGCAGGAGGTAATAAACTGGTTAATGTGACCCTGTTTGATGTGTATCAAGGCGCTAATTTACCGGAAGGTAAGAAAAGTTTAGCGATAAGCTTAACAATTCAAGATACGGAAAAAACGTTGGAAGAAGAAGAAATTAATGCGGTAATGCAAAATGTGATTAGCGCATTAGGGGAAAAATTCCAAGCAACATTAAGAGATTAAGGCGGTTACTATGGCACTTACCAAAATTGAGATGGCAGACAATCTGATGGAAAAATGCGGATTGGATAAGCGTGAAGCAAAGCAGTTTGTTGAGCTTTTTTTTGAAGAAATTCGTTTATGTCTAGAGCGTGGCGAAGAGGTCAAACTCTCTGGTTTTGGTAATTTTTCTGTCCGTGATAAAAAAGCAAGGCCGGGTAGAAACCCGAAAACTGGCGAAAGTGTAGCTGTTTCAGCTCGTCGAGTTGTTGTGTTTAAAGCTGGACAGAAAATGCGTGATCGCGTTGAAAATGCGAAAGTAACAGCTTAATTAACAAATAGATATGGCATTCCGTTGCTCGGAATGCCTTTTTTGTGAGATTGTATGTGGAAATTAACTAAAAAAAGCATTGCTATTGCCTCATTACTTGGTTGTACACTCATTCTAACGGCTTGTACAGCCTCATCGACCTCTTATTCAAAGCATAAGAATGCACCTTTTAGCAGCGAAGCACGGCAGGCTAAATCACAATATAAGGCGAGCCTTTCCGACCCGATTATGGCAATTAGCCGTTTGAGTGAACATCAACAAGAATGGAAAGGAACACGCTATCGTTTAGGTGGGACAACAAAACGAGGTGTTGATTGTTCCGGTTTTACGCAGCTGACTTATCGGGAATTGTTTGGTATTAATCTGCCAAGAATGACGGTTGATCAGGCTAAAGCGGGTAGAAAAATCGCTAAAAGCCAATTACGTACAGGCGATTTGGTCTTTTTTAACACAGGACGAGGTCCAAATGGCAAGCATGTAGGGATTTACGTGAAAGGAGATCAATTTTTACATGCCTCCACCAAAGGGGGGGTTATTTACTCTAGCTTGAACTCACCTTATTGGTCAAAAGCCTTCTGGCAGGCTCGTCGGTTGTAATTTTGAGAACTAGATCACAAAGTTAATAAAAAATCGTTAGATTTCAATGAAATGGTTTGATAATCAAGGTGATTTAACGTAATCTTGTGCCCAACAAAACAAGTGTTGTATCAAACAACCGTTTCATAAATTTGCTTTCCGAGTAGCCACTGATACAGTGGCTTTTTTTCTGCCTGATACAAGCGCTCCATTTCGCAATAAAATTTACAAATTATTTTTCGATGAATTGATTACTGTGTTGAATTAATTGCAAGAATAGCGCTAATGGTGGTCGTGATCCTTGAAGTTTCTCGCCATTTTGATCGTAATGCTCAAAATCACCTTTTGCATCAACATGGAATTGTTCGCCATCCGGCATAATTGCCACATTCCGTTTATAGTTTGAGCTAAGTAGCCATTTACGCTCATTAGGCTGAGTGAGATCAATCCCTTGTGAATAGTCACTGATTGGTGAGCTCACGCCAAAGAATTGTCTGAGAATGGTTGGAAGGATATCTAAATGGCTAGTCATTGCCGTATAGCGGCTCGCTTCGCCTTGCCAATACATGAGCATAGGAACTTGGATACGTTTTTTATCAAACATATTTGGTAAGCTTTCAAAGCTCGCGAGATCCGCGGTAATGACCACTAAAGTACGAGAGAGCAGAGAGTGTTGCTCTAATGCTTGCCAAATTTGTGCAATTTGATTATCTAATGTTGGTAATGGCACCAGCGCATCTAATTCTAAATAGCTAAAGAAAGGCTGCTCAGCGCGATTTTCTAGCCACTGTTGCCACTGCGCAATACTTTGCTGATTACCTTGGGTTTGAGGGAGAGAAAAATCTTTAAATAAAGCACGTTGATAGATAGGCTCAGCAAAACCATTGTGTGAAAATAAACCAAATTGATAATGCGCTTTTTCTAAGCTTGTCACTAGCGCAGAAGGCTCCTGTTCATTCAAAATAGCATCAACATATCGCCCGCTAATACCATAAAATAGGCCAGCAATACCCGCAGTAATATTATCACCGCTGCTGTAATGTTGCATAAAACGACGTGATTTTACTGCAATATTTGACAGATGAGGCATTTGCGCTGTTTGAATAGCCTCATTCGACAGGCCAGAGAGATTAATAAATAAGAGATTTATTGGCGCAGGTACATTTTGGTAGCGTAATGTATGGCGCGGATAGTTGAGGTAGAACGTATCTGGACGACCTTGCTCTTCGAGTTTCTGTTCAAAGCTGACACGATCAAGTAAGTTGTGTCGTTCAAGAAAACTACGCGCAGTCATTGGATAGGAAAGCGGATAATTCGCTTTTTGTGCCGTAATAGGGCGATAAAGCATCAAATCTGCACTAGCGTATAACAGGTGAGTAGCACTGAAGCAGCTTAAGAAAAATAGCGCAACATATTTGCCCCAACGTTGGCGACTTAAGCTACGCAATTTTTGCCAAGACCAGCGGGAGAATAACATTTCAGCCAAAAAAATGAGAGGCATTGGCACGAAAAGCAATTGCCATTTGCGAGAAAGCTCGGCTTCATCTGGGTTAATTAATAAATCCCAAACTAATGGCGATAAATGCAAAAAGAAACGCTTGAAAACCTCAGTGTCTAACAACAAAAATGCCATTCCTACTGTTGCGATTAATACAGAAATAGAACGATAAGTTTTGCTATTTTTAATCACAAAACTGAGTGGAAAAAGCAATAAAAGATAGATTGCAAAGACTACAAAGCTGAAGTGGCCAAATAAGCTTACAAAAAAGTAGAGTTTACCCGCTAAAGTATTTGGCCAGTCACTATTGAATGCATAACGACTGGCAATAATTAAAGCAATGATAATGTTAAACAGCGCAAACCAGTGCCCCCAAGTAATGCGTTGTGAGATTTCCTCGCGGTATTGGCGTGAGTTTTCTGGCAATAGCTGGTGCAGGCGGTTTAACATAGATGCTTTATTTCAATGAATTTTTTAATGCAGAGGCAAAACTGTCCGCAACTGCGTGACGTTGAGCCTCGGTTTGAAAATTGTTTTTTAAAATATTAGTGACAAGGTTACCCAGTGCCATTAAAGAGAGATCCGCAGGAGCTTTGTGTTTTTCTAAGGCGATAATGAGATCATTCACTAGCGCATCTAGTTGTACGTCTTGGTATTTTGATTTGATAGCCATATGTATTTTCCATAAAAATTGAGTCGTCATACTAGCACAAAACCACCATGCAAGCGGTGGTTTTTGCACAAAAATTTGCAAAATAGTGAAAGTATGGTGGTTAAAGTTGCTCGTTTTTTGCTTGTTCGATTTGAGTAGCAATTTCATCGGCTTCTGTCATCAGTTTTGCAATGGCATTGCGGTATGTTATTTCAAGGCTTTCTCGGCTAGTGGCGATAACACCCTGATCATGTAAGAAACCATCATTTACATCATAAACCCAACCATGTAGAGAGAGCGTTTTCCCTCGCTCCCAAGCTGATTTTACGATGGATGAACGTCCGAGGTTATAGACTTGTTCTGCGACATTTAATCGTGCCAACATATCGGCACGACGTTCACTTGGAATTTTACCGATAAGATGGCTATGTTTAAATAGCAGATCCCGAATGTGTAATAGCCAGTTACTAATTAACCCGTGATCTTTTGTGCCAATTGCAGCTTTAATTCCGCCGCAATTGGTATGTCCGCAAATAATGATATGTTCAATATCTAGTACATCGACCGCATATTGCACAACGGATAAGCAATTAAGATCAGTATGAATGACCAAATTAGCAACATTACGATGGACAAATAATTCCCCCGGCTCTAGGCCTGTTAGCTTTTCTGCAGGTACACGACTATCGGAACAGCCAATCCATAAATAAGTAGGGTTTTGGTGTTCAGCGAGCTGCTTGAAAAAATCGGATTGCTCATCTTTCATCTGGGTTGCCCAGGCATGATTATTGGCAAACAAACGTTCAATTTTTTTCATTTATTATTTCTCTGAATTTCAACGGCGGGGGATTCTAACAGAAATAGATGAGGATGAAAAATGATGCCCCTTACGGGGCATTGTTTATTCAGGAAGGATAATAAGTTTGGTTACGCTTGCTCCTTTATCGCTATCTACAAACTCAATTTGTACTTTTTGCCCCATTTTCAGTGTACGGTAGCCTTCACCTTCTATCGCACTAAAATGAACAAAAATATCACCATCAAAACTGTCACAGGTTACAAAACCAAAGCCTTTAGCATTATTAAACCATTTGACACACGCTTGCTCCATTCTCTTCTCCTGATTTGCTATGTAAGTCACCATATCTTAGAGTAAAACAAAATTGGCTCAACTAGCAAAATCAAAAATTTCGAAGCAGATCACAAAATTTAGAAGATTTGTGTTTCTAAACGTAATGCTCCTTTTTCCACCACAATCGCTTTACCGAATTTTTTGATTAATGCCTCTTTGGTTTTGTTTTCATCAAGAGTATAAACAGGCGTGTTATTTAAAACATGGGCAATACCATCGGCAAGAAAAGGTAGAAACATTTGCAATTCATGACGATATTTATCGTGATCTGCATGCCAACTTAATAGGCGCACATCCTTTAAGTAAATCGCCCCTTCTTCTGCTTGATAATAAGGCACAGTATCAAGATTTAGCTGTAGTTGAATCGCATATTTTTTGCCACGAGCAGTCAGTTGGCTGTCAATGATGCCTGTCAGTTCTACACGTTGAGCAGCATTTTGTCCAATTTGAGTGCTCAAATTATGTAAATGATAATTTAACTGAAACAAGCCGGGTACACCGACTTTATCTTGCAATGGCACTTTTTCAGTAAGATGGGTAGCGAGATATTGATTAATTTCTTTTTCACTAATACTGAGCAGTGAAGCATGTAAATTGGGTGCAAGTAGCAGTAAACAGAACAAGGTTATGCGGGATAACGCTTTCATAAATATCTCCTTTTCAGTAAAATGGCTAAATCATACGATGGCACAATAATAGTTTGATTTTAAGGAATTAGAAATGAAAAAACTGATTTTTTGTGTGCTCGCATTATCGTTAGTGGCTTGTAGCGTTGGCGGTAATGTGAGTGCAGGTGGCGGCTCAAATGGAGTTGGAATGGGCTTTGGTATTGGTACGGGATTCCGTTTTTAAGAACTTTTAAGTTAAGTGCTGTCAAAGGCGAGTATCTCATTTATACATAGGAATGCATAACAAGATGAAACAGTTAATGAAAAAATCACTGCTTGGGGTTAGTTTGCTTTGTGCAACGCAATTGGCTTTTGCTGATGCAGCCGCGGTAGCTGAGCTACAAAAACGTTTAGAACTTGCCAGTCAATACAGTGCAGATTTTGACCAAACTGTGCGCTCAAATAAAGGGAAAGAGATTCAGAAGGGGAAAGGCAAATTTTATGTAAAACGCCCAAATTTATTCCGTATGGATACCCAAAGCCCACAGGAAAATTTGATTGTCTCTGATGGTCAAACACTATGGTTCTTTGATCCTTTTGTGTCACAAGCAACTGCGAGTTGGGTGAAAGATGCGGTAAACGATACGCCTTTTGTGTTGCTCACCAGTAATGAAAAAAATCATTGGGATCAATATGATGTGACACAGAGTATGGACAGCTTTGTGCTTAAACCGAAATCGAAAAAGAGTAGTATCAAACAATTTGATATACGAATCGACAATAATGGCTTGTTAAAAGGGTTTAGCACGATTGAACGGGATGGACAAAGTAATTTATATGTGTTGCGTAATATTTCAACTGCAAATGTGGCAAATGATCTATTTAAATTTAATCTGCCAAAAGGGGCAGAGCTAGACGACCAACGTAATGGTAAAAGTAAGAAAGCCAAGAAATAACAGCAACAAGCGGTTTCATTTTTACATAATTTTGTAAATTATGTTGTGTTTTTGACCGCTTGTGCTTTTAGGATTTTAAGCATAAATCACTATGAAAGCACTTTTTAATCAACGTGATCCGCAAGAGTGGCAACAATTTATTAGTTTGCTCACCCAAGCGGTACATGAAAATAAAACGGAAGCGTTACTTGCCATGTTATTAACCGCTGATGAACGCACTTCTCTCGGGCTTCGGGTGCAAATTACGCGTGAATTGTTGAATAACCAACATTCACAGCGAGAAATTCAACAGAGGCTAAACACCAGTGCTGCAACGATAACACGTGGTTCAAATATGCTGAAAACAGTTGAACCAGAAATTTTAAGCTGGGTAAGCGATAAATTGAATGGCAAAGCGTAAAACAAAAAGAAAGGCAAAACGCCGTTCTTGGTTGGGAACGATGCTACGTTTTTTCTTACCGGAACCCTTATCTTCCTTGAAAGAATGGATCTGGTTTTTCTTTAGCCGAGTCGGGTTACCGATTGCGGCTTTTTATCTTTCTCTCACGCTGATTTTTTCAGTCGTTCCTGTGCCGTTTTCAGCCTATATGGCACAGAAAAAAATAGAAAGTCTCTGGCAAGCACAGCCATACCACCTTCACTATCAGTGGGTAAGTTTAGATAAAATCTCGTGGCAGATGCAAATGGCAGCAATTGCAGCTGAAGACCAGAAATTTGATAGTCATTTTGGTCTCGATCTTTATGCGATCCAGCAAGCGCTAAAACGCAATGCCAGAACGGATAAAAAAGCGATGGGCGCTTCTACTATTAGTCAGCAAACGGTAAAAAATCTCTATTTATGGCATGGTACAAGCTGGGTGCGTAAAGGGCTAGAAGTGCCATTAACCTTACTAGCGGAAAGCATCTGGAGTAAAAAACGGGTACTTGAAATTTACCTCAATATTGCAGAATTTGGGACGGGTATTTTTGGTGTAGAGGCTGCAGCACAGCACTACTTTAAAAAATCGGCGAGTAAATTAACACTGCAAGAAAGTGCTTTGCTAGCCGCTTCATTGCCAAATCCGCTGATTTATCGCGTGAAAACACCGAGTAAAACGATGACTCACCGACAGCAATGGATTATACGCCAAGTGCAAAATCTTGGTGGAAGGCAGTATTTAAATAAATTGTAGGAAGATAATGCGATTATTACAACTTTGCCGAGAACCTCGCCTGTATAGTTGTCAGCGATTAACACAAGCGGCAGAAAAAGCGGGATATGCGATGGATATTCTTGATCCGAATCGTTTTCTGCTAAAAATTACCCAAGGGCATCTGCAAGCCTACTACCAAACTTGTGAACCTTTTCAAAAAATACGTGAAGTACCGCAGCCTATTGCTGAATATGTAGGGGTTATTGGGCGTTTTGGCAGCTCAAGTACCGAGCAAGGTTGTCGCGTTTTATTACATTTTGAGCGACAGCAGATTGCTTGCCTCAATCGCGCAAATGCGTTTGCTATGGCACGGGATAAATGGCTGAGTCTGCAAACCTTGGCCAGTGCAGGCATTGCTGTACCAGATAGTTTGATTGCGGGAGATTTATTAAAAGGCGCAGATCTTAGCGTACAATTACCAGCACCAATGGTGATTAAAACGCTTATCGGCTCTCAAGGAGTAGGTGTAATGTTGGCTGAAGGCGAAAAATCTGCTCAGAGTTTATTCGATACGTTAATTGCAAGCAAAGTGGCTAGTCTCGCTCAAGCATTTATTCATGAGGCTCAAGGACATGATATTCGGGCTTTTGTGGTAGGTGGAGAGGTGGTAGCCGCAATGCAACGTATAGGACAGAATGGTGATTTTCGCGCTAATATTCACCAAGGTGGTCGTGCTAGAGCAATAAAATTATCTGTGGAGGAACAAGCTCTCGCGATCAAGGCTGCGAATGTCATAGGGCTAGATGTTGCTGGGGTTGATTTAATTCGCGCGAAACATGGTGTAATGGTGCTTGAGGTGAATGCTTCACCAGGATTGGAGATGATTGAAAAAGTGAGTGGGGTAGATATAGCAGGTAAAATGATAGCCTCTCTACTGGCAAAAAAATCCTGAAAATCAAGCGCTTGCTTATGCCATTTTTAAGCGATAGTACCAATTCATTTGAATTGTCGGCTGAGCCTAGGTTACAATACGCCCTATTTTTGAAACGCCTAAGATAGATTGCATGATGTATAACGAATTGGCACAAACGTTGCCAGAATTAATTGATTGGACGAAAGAACGTGAATTTTCCCTTTCGCTGAGCACAGAACGTTTAGCATTTTTATTAGCAATTTCGCTATATAATAATGAAAGAACGGATGGTGAATTGCTCGAAAGTGATCTGCAGGATCTATTTCGGCATATCTCTAAAGCCTTTGAACAATCTGAAGCAACTCTTGCTCAACGCGCTAATAATGCGATCAATGATTTAGTCAAACAGCGTTTTCTTAACCGTTTTTCCAGTGAATTTACCGAAGGTCTAGCCATTTACCGTTTAACACCACTTGGTGTGGGCGTATCTGATTACTATATTCGCCAACGTGAATTTTCTTCTTTACGCCTCTCTATTCAACTTTCTATTGTTGCAGATGAAATTCAGCGTGCATCGACTTCAGCAGAAGAAGGTGGCGATGAACGTTTCTGGCGCAATCAGGTTTTTGCGCCCTTGAAATACTCGGTGGCTGAAATTTTCGACAGCATTGATCTTTCCCAACGAATGATGGATGAAAACCAGCAACAAATTAGAGAAAGAATCGCCGCACTCCTTAGTCAAAATTGGTTTGAAGCAATTGAAACCTGCCAGCAACTGTTAGATGAAACGTCAGGCAATCTGCGAGAGTTACAAGATACGCTCAATGCTGCAGGAGATAAACTTCAAGCGCAGTTACTTCGTATTCAAAGCTGCTTAATTGCAGAGCAAAATTTAGATTTGGATTTTGTCGATCAGCTAGTGGTTAATTTGCAGAATAAACTTGACCGTATTATCAGTTGGGGGCAGCAAGCGATTGACCTTTGGATCGGCTACGATCGTCATGTGCATAAATTTATTCGTACCGCGATTGATATGGACAAAAATCGGGTATTTGGGCAACGCTTGCGTCAATCGATTCAAGGTTATTTTGATAATCCATGGCTGCTTTATATGGCGAAAGCGGAAAGCTTATTAGATTTGCGCGATGATGAAAGCGAGTTAAACGAGGCGGAAGCAGTGGGTGAACTGCCAAGTGAACTGGAATATGAATCCATGAGCCAAGTACAAGAGCAGATCGTGGCAATTATGCAGGCGCATTTAGCCCCATTCCGAGAGCAGGGTAAACCGATTGATTTAGGTTTGATTTTGCGTGAGCAACTGGCGCTTTACCCTGATAGTCGTCATTTTGATGTAGCAAGAATTATTGTTGATCAAGCGGTTAAGTTAGGTATGGCAAGTCTTGATAGCCAAGCAGTTTATCCAGAATGGCAGACAATTAACCAAACTGGCGCAGAAGTGCAGGCCAATGTAATTGACCAATATAAATAATTATAGGGTGCTATTGTTGCGCCATCATCTTTAAGCACGGGGCAATATGTTGCACCTTACTCGAGAAAATAAAATGACAGAAAGTATCCAAGATTTTATTTCAACCAAATTGGCACAAGCGATTGCCAATCCGATTTTTCCTAGCCTAGATAGTCAATTGCGTGCAGGTCGGCATATTAGCCTCGAGCATTTGGACGAACACGCCTTTTTAATGGATTTTCAAGCTGAACTAGAGCAGTTTTACCGTCGTTATCACGTGGAACTCATTCGTGCACCAGAAGGTTTCTTTTATTTGCGTCCGAAAGCTACAACACTGATTGCACGCAGCGCAATGTCGGAAATGGAAATGTTAGTGGGCAAAGTATTGTGCTATCTCTATCTCAGCCCAGAACGCCTTGCTCAACAAGGGATTTTCAGCTATGACGATGTTTATGATGAACTGCTTAATCTTGCTGATGAAAGCAAACTGCTCAAAGCGATTAATCCTCGTTCAACTGGTTCGGATTTGGATAAAGCCAAATTACAGGAAAGAGTGGGCGGGGCATTACGCCGTTTAGCACGTATTGGTATTGTCACTCGTGTTGGAGAGCAAAACAGTAAGAAGTTTATTATTTCAGAATCGGTATTTCGCTTTGGCGCGGACGTACGTACAGGTGATGATCCTCGAGAGGCGCAATTGCGTTTAATCCGCGATGGGGAAGCGACCACGCCAGAATTATTAAGCCAACAAGCGCTTGAATTAGCAGAAAATTCTGCAAACAGTGAAGAAAATGAACAAGATGAATTGGAGAATGAGGAAGCCTAATGGAAAGTCAAACTTTGCAAAATAATGAAATAATCGCACCGCTTGTCCGTCAAGACAGTGTTGTGCGAGGTAAATTCCGTTCTCTGACATTGATTAACTGGAACGGCTTTTTTGCTCGTACTTTTGATTTAGATGAATTAGTTACCACGCTTTCTGGTGGTAACGGCGCAGGTAAATCAACCACAATGGCTGGCTTTGTTACCGCGCTTATTCCGGATTTAACTTTGCTCAATTTCCGTAATACGACAGAAGCGGGTTCAACCTCGAGCAGTCGAGATAAAGGCTTATACGGTAAGCTGAAAGCAGGTGTTTGTTATGCGGTGTTAGAGAGCGAAAACTCCCGTGCTCAGCGTATTTTGACCGGTGTGCGTTTACAGCAAATTGCAGGGAGAGATAAAAAAGTTGATATTCGTTCATTCTCTTTACAAAACATTGAGCAAAATCAAAGTGTTATCAGCGTATTTACAGAACAGCTGGGGGAAAAGGCTCGCGTGCTTCCTCTAAATGAGTTGAAAGAAAAATTTGATGAGAGTGAAGTACTGTTTAAACAATATCACTCTATCACCGATTACCACTCATTTATGTTTGATCTGGGGGTGATCCCAAAACGGTTACGTTCATCGTCAGATCGCGCCAAATTCTACAAACTGATTGAAGCCTCTCTTTACGGCGGCATATCCAGCGTGATTACGAAATCGCTACGTGATTACTTATTGCCGGAAAATACAGGCGTTCGCCAAGCATTCCAAGATATGGAATCGGCACTGCGTGAAAACCGAATGACTCTGGAAGCGATTAAGGTTACGCAGTCCGATCGTGATATGTTTAAAAAGTTGATTACCGAATCCACGAACTATGTTTCTGCTGACTATATGCGACACGCCAACGAACGCCGTGGCAATGTACAAAATGCGCTAGAAAAACGCCAAGAGTGGTATCAGGTGCAATCTAAATTAACTCTTGAGCAGCAACGCTTGGTTGAATTTAGCCGTGAAGTAGCGGAATTAAGTGAAGCAGAAGGCGGCTTAGAGACAGAATATAATAGTGCGTCCGATCATCTCAATTTGGTGCAAAATGCGCTTCGTCATCAAGAAAAAGTGGAACGTTATCAAGATGAAGTTGAAGAACTGCAAGGCAAAATTGAAGAGCAACAGATGGCAGTGGAAGAGATTGCCGGAAAAGTGGAAACATTGCAAGGACGCTCGGATGAAGCAGAAGATGTTGTGGAAGAGTTGCGGAGCCAAATGGCAGATTATCAACAAGCTTTGGATGCGCAACAAACTCGAGGCTTGCAATATCAGCAGGCGGTTGCGGCATTGGAAAAAGCAAAACAGCTTTGTGGTTTGCCGAATTTGGATCTGAATAATATTGAAGATTACCACGCTGAATTTAGTGCGCAACTTGATGAAATTACCGATCAGGTGTTTGATTTAGAGCAGCGTCTATCCGTATCGGAAATGTCGAAAACGCAGTTTGATAAAGCGTATGAATTAGTTTGCAAAATTTCGGGAGAAATTGACCGCTTGCACGCATGGGAAATGGCTCGAGATTTACTGGCTGAATTCTCCAACCAAAAAGCACAAGCGCAACAAGCGGTAGGGCTTCGCCAAAAACTTGCCGAATTAGAGCAACGCTTGCAATTGCAACAGAGTGCAGAACGTTTATTAGCTGAATTCAATCAAAAAGCGCAAATGCAGCTTGAGACAACTGATGAGCTAGAAAACTTCTTTGATGAGCAGCAAGCACGCCTTGAAGATTTAGAAAGTGAATTGGCGGAGCTAGTCGAGCATCGTTCAAGCCAGCGCCAACAACGAGAACAACTTAACCAACAATATCAGCAGCTTGCGAGCAATGCGCCTGCGTGGCATACCGCACAGTCTGCATTAAACCGTTTACAAGAGCAATGTCATGAAACCTTCGAAAATAGTCAAGCTGTGATGCAATTTATGCAGAATACGCTTAGCCGTGAAAGGGAAATGACACTTGAACGAGATGAATTAGCTCGCCGTGAACAGCTGTTAGATGAACAAATTTCGCGTTTGAGTCAGCCAGACGGTTCAGAAGATGTGCGTTTAAATCATATTGCTGAAAAATTTGGCGGTGTGTTGCTATCTGAATTGTATGATGATGTATCGCTTGAAGATGCGCCTTATTTCTCTGCACTGTATGCCGAAGCTCGTCAAGCTATTGTGGTGCGAGATTTAGAAGCGGTTAAAGCACAGCTTTCACAGCTTGATGATTGCCCTGATAATCTCTATTTGATCGAAGGTGATCCAAATGCCTTTGATGATAATGTATTTGCCAGCGAAGAACTGGGTGACGGGGTGGTTGTGCAGCTTTCTGATCGTCAATGGCGTTATTCTAAATTCGCTGAATTTGCGGTATTTGGTCGCGCTTCTCGTGAGAAACAGTTGGAAAAACTGAAAATTGAGCGTGATGAAACCGCAGAGCAGCACGCAGAACGAGCCTTTGAGGTGCAAAAATGTCAACGATTACACCAACATTTAAGCCAATTTGTGGGGACGCATTTGGCTCTTGCCTTCCAGCCTGATCCGGAAAGTGCTATGCAAGAAATTGCACAAAAACGGGTTGAATTGGATCGAGAATTAAATCAAGCACAAGGGCAAGAAAGCCAACTTCGTCATCAATTAGAGAACACTAAAGGTCTGTTACAGCTTTTAAATAAAATTATTCCGCAAATTGGATTATTAGCGGACGATAGTTTAGTTGAACGGGTAGAAGCTTGTCGTGAGCAATTATTGGAAGCTCAAGAAGATGAGCAATATATCCGCCAATTTGGCAACTATTTAAGCCAGCTAGAGCCGATTGCAGTAGCGTTAAAGAGTGATCCAACGCAATTTGAACAGCTTGAAAATGATTACAAACGCTCGGTTGAACACCAAAAATTACTCAATCAGAAAGTATTTACTTTAGCTGATGTGAACAATCGCCGTTTACATTTCAGTTACCAGGAAACGCTTGGGACAGAAGGTTCTGCGCTTACAGAACAACTTCGCCAACGTTTAGAAAATGCTCAACGAGAACGTGAACAAAGCCGTGAACAGCTTCGCCAAGCGCAAACACAATATAGCCAATATATGCAGGTGTTGACCTCATTAAAAAGTGCATTTGATGCAAAAAATCAGATGTGGCAAGAGTTGTTGCGTGAAATGGACGAATATGGCATTCGTAATAATGACACCTCTGCGCTTGAACGAGCAGAAAATCGAAAAGAAGAAAGCTATCAACGTTTAAGCCAATTACGTACTCGCAAAGGTTATTTAGATAAACAACTTGCGGTGATTGAAGCAGAAATGGATAACCTCAATCGTACAGTACGTAAAGCAGAACGAGATTATCATACCCAACGTGAGATTGTGGTGCAGGCAAAAGCAAGCTGGTGTTTAGTGCAAAAACTCTCTCGCAACAGCGATGTGGAAAAACGCTTAAATCGCCGTGAACTCGCTTATCAATCAAGTGATGAGTTGCGTTCTATTTCGGATAAAGCATTGGGGGCGTTGCGCCAAGCGGTGGCGGATAATGAATACCTGCGTGATAGCTTGCGAGCGTCAGAAGACAGCCGTAAGCCTGAAAATAAAGTCGCATTCTTTATTTCGGTTTATCAGCATTTACGTGAACGTATTCGCCAAGACATTATCAAAACTGATGATCCGATTGATGCGATTGAGCAGATGGAGATTGAACTCTCTCGTTTAACCAATGAGCTGACTAGCCGTGAGAAAAAATTGGCGATCAGCAGTGAAAGTGTGGCAAACATTTTGCGTAAAACCATTCAGCGTGAGCAAAATCGTATTCTGCAATTGAACCAAGGCTTGCAAAATATTGCTTTTGGTCAGGTAAAAGGTGTGCGTTTGGTTGTAAATATTCGTGAAACCCACGCGATTTTATTGAATGCATTATCAAGCGAACGAGAGCAACATTCTGATCTGTTTGAAAACCAAAAACTTAGCTTCTCGGAAGCGCTTGCCATGTTGTATAAACGAGTAAATCCACATATTGAGATGGGACAACGTACACCACAAACTATCGGTGAAGAGTTACTGGATTATCGTAATTATTTAGATCTAGAAGTGGAAACGTTTAGAGGGGCTGATGGTTGGATGCGAGCAGAGAGTAGTGCACTTTCCACTGGTGAGGCGATTGGTACGGGGATGTCTATCTTATTGATGGTCGTACAAAGTTGGGAGGAAGAATCTCGCCGTTTACGTGCTAAAGATCTTCTACCTGCTCGTCTATTATTCCTTGATGAAGCCGCCCGTTTAGATGCTACTTCAATTAACACGTTATTTGAACTCTGTGAACGTTTAGATATGCAATTGTTAATTGCCGCACCAGAAAATATTAGCCCAGAACGAGGCACAACTTACAAATTGGTACGTAAGATTAGCCATAATCAAGAGTACGTACATGTGGTTGGATTGAAAGGCTTTGGTCAGTAATCGCTAAAAGAGAGAATGAAAATTCTCTCTTTTTTTGATGATTGGCATACTGCCGGCAAAGTACATTAAAGCTTAAGGGGCTGTCCTAGATAACTAGCTCAAACTCCTCTTAACTAATTGTTTTAAAAAGGAAATTTGAGATTTTAAGTCACTGTGATTAAAACGCCATTCACATTCCTTCAAATACAGCTCAAAATGGGCTTTGGGAATGCCGTTAAACTTACGTAAATGGCGTTTTGCTTGGCTCCAAAAATTCTCAATTCCGTTAATATGGTTTTGATTTTCAGCGAAGTGCGTGCAGTGGTTGATGCGAAAATGATTAAATTCGCTCACATCAAGCACATCATAGCTTCGATAGAAATCTGTGTAAACAATGCTGTCCGGTTTCACTTTCTCTCGAATTATCGGCAAAAGTGTGGCAGATTGCATGTTCGGTACGACAACGGTGTAAACCTTGCCGTCACGCTTTAACAGCCCGAATAAGGCGGTTTTGCCTGCGGCGCCACGACCTCGTTTGCCTTTTCTAGCACCACCGAAATAGCTTTCATCCGCTTCAATTTCGCCCTCCAACATTTCCAAATGAGGGCTATGTTGATAGATGAGTAGTCGCAAACGGTGAAAATAATAGGCTGCGGTGGTTTTGTTTACATTCACCAACTCAGACGCTGTTAGAGCAGTTACGCCTGCGACAAACAGCTCGATGAGCTTATGTTGTTTGTACTGACTTAGACGACTTTTTCTCATTAGGTTATCTTAACCTAAATGGAGTTTTAGTCGTTATCTAGGACAGCCCCATGTTTTTTTATACTCAGCCTTAATACGAGGAATATCCTCAGGGCAATATTTCTTCATTTGAGAAAATTGGAAAAATGGTATATCAAACGGGCTGCAAGATTGCGAGGTAAGCATAAAATCTCCTTATTTAATTCCCCAATGCCCACAGCAATAATGGTAATTGACCTACTGCGACAAACGGAAGAAAAATAATTGAAGCAGGTTCTTCTACAACAATATCCATAGCATCCCCTACGATCGTGGATGACTTAGTCTGAAACCACATATCTTGCTTGGCTCGAGCAATTTTAAACGGTTGGCTAAATTTGAATTTCTGCAAGATTTCCTCTCGATTACTGATCGAAATTACTTGCCCGCCATCTAATATTCCCCAAGCATATAACGCATCTGAAGGTTCATTGTTTTCACGCCCGATACTAAATGGTGCTTGATCTTGAATTTTCTCTGCCGAGAGTAATTGCTGTCTTTCTGTGTTCGATAGTCTATTTGCAGGCATGATACCCCGATAAATAAAAGTCACCACAGGTTTTGCGTGCTTATCTTTCTTCGTTAGCCAAATTTCAGGATAGCTATCTGTAAGCCTTTTTCTATAAACTTTATCAAAACTCACAATAGTTGAAAAAGCATCAATATTCTCTTTCCCTTCAAACGCATAAGAATACGTTTGCCCAATAACAATTAACTTATTCTCCACCACACCTGCGGCAAGAATTTTTTCATCATAAAATCGCACAGTTCTATGATCTTTCGTTGATGTACAGGCAGCAAGAAACAAACTGACTAATAACAGTATTTTATGAAGCAATTTCATCATAAATTCCTCTTGTTTATCGTGTAACTTGAGTTCGTTAAGCATTATATTTGCGAAATAGCAAGCGGTTGAATTTGTAAAATTTTTGGGGCTGTCCTAGATAACTAACCTAAACTTCTCTTAACTAATTGTTTTAAAAAGGAAATTTGAGATTTCAAGTCGCTGTGATTAAAACGCCATTCGCATTCCTTCAAATACAGCTCAAAATGGGCTTTGGGAATGCCGTTAAATTTACGCAAATGACGTTTTGCTTGGCTCCGAAAATTCTCAATTCCGTTAATGTGATTTTGATTTTCAACGAAGTGCGTGCTGTGGTTGATGCGAAAATGATTAAATTCGCTCACATCAAGCACATCATAGCTTCGATAAAAATCGGTGTAAACAATGCTGTCCGGCTTCACTTTTTCCCGAATAATCGGCAAAAGGAAGTTTTAGTCGTTATCTAGGACAGCCCCAAGCTTAATGTTTCGCACTAAATCATGAATTAATTTAGGGCCTTGGTAAACCATGGCAGAGTAGAGTTGTAATAAACTTGCGCCGGCGGCAATTTTCTCTTGTCCGGATTGTACGGAATGGATCCCGCCGCTACCAATAATAGGGATACGCCCTTTTAACTCCATATTAAGGCGAGCTAAGGTTTGCGTGCTTAATTGGTGTAATGGCTTACCGCTTAGCCCACCCTGTTCCTGTGCAAAAGGTTGCCCTTTTACCATATCTCTGGCTAGTGTGGTATTGCCAGCAATAACGCCATCAATCTGATGCCGTATAAGGCTATCTGCGACAGCAATGATTTCACTTTCTGTTAGATCAGGGGCGATCTTTAGTACAAGAGGTTTATAGGTTTGGTAGGTCTCAGCAAGATTTTTTTGTTCTGTTTTAAGCCGAGCAAGGAGATCATCTAATGCTTCGCCATATTGTAAGGTTCGTAAGTTTTTTGTGTTTGGCGAAGAGATATTTACCGTAATATAACTTGCATAGGGATAAACTTTGCGTAAACAGGTTTGATAATCATCGAAACTATTTTCTATCGGTGTCAGTGCATTTTTACCAATATTAATTCCTAAAATATCTCGATATTTTGCCTGTTTTATATTTTCAATTAATACGTCTACACCTAGGTTGTTAAAACCATTACGGTTAATAATGCCTTGTGATTCCAGCAAACGAAATTGGCGTGGGCGAGGGTTACCTTCTTGCGCTTTTGGGGTAATGGTCCCTACTTCAATAAACCCAAAACCAAGCTTCGCAAAGCCATCAATAGCTTCGCCATTTTTATCTGCACCAGCAGCTAGGCCGATCGGATTTTTAAAGCGTAATCCCATCACTTCAACAGGATGGTCGGGTAGGTTAGGCAGAGGGGATAAAGGCAGCTTACCAAGTAAGCTGAGGGCTCGAATGCTGAAATGGTGAGCGTTTTCTGCATCCATTGAGAATAGGGCTTTACGAATTAAACAGTACATGTTGTAAATTTTCCGAGAAAAATCACCGCTTGTTAGATTTCGTCTAATCTGCATGATCATAGACTTTTAAAACAATAAAAAGCCCAATCAATAGATTGGGCTAAATGAATGTTAGTGGCTAAACATGGCTGAAATGGATTCTTCGTTACTGATACGGCGAATCGCTTCCGCTAGCATGCCAGATAAAGTTAATTGGCGCACTTTATTTAATGCGCGGATTTCCGCAGAAAGTGGAATAGTGTCGGTGATTATCACCTCATCTAAGGCTTCATTTGCTAAGTTTTTTGCGGCAGAGCCAGAGAATACCGCGTGAGTTGCATAAGCAAATACACGGCGTGCACCACGTTCTTTTAATGCTTCAGCCGCTTTGACTAACGTGCCACCAGTATCGATCATATCATCAACTAAGATACAGTCACGATCTGCAACATCACCAATAATATGCATCACTTGCGCGACATTTGCTTTCGGACGGCGTTTATCAATAATTGCCATGTCGGCATCATTTAATAATTTCGCAATTGCTCGTGCACGTACTACACCGCCGATATCAGGTGAAACAACGATAGGGTTCACTAAATCGGTTTTTTTCAAAATATCATCAAGTAAAACTGGCGAACCGAAGACGTTATCTACTGGTACGTCAAAGAAACCTTGAATTTGTTCTGCGTGTAAATCACAAGTCAATACACGATCTACACCAACACTAGAGAGGAAGTCTGCTACCACTTTTGCAGTAATAGGTACACGAGCAGAACGTACACGACGATCTTGACGAGCATAACCGAAGTAAGGGATAACAGCGGTGATACGACCTGCAGAAGCTCGGCGTAATGCATCTACCATCACAACTAACTCCATTAAATTATCATTAGTTGGGGCGCAGGTAGATTGCACGATAAATACATCAGAACCACGCACGTTTTCATTAATTTGGACTTGAATTTCGCCATCACTAAAACGTCCCACAGTGGCATCACTTAAAGAAATGTAAAGACGTTCAGCAATACGTTTAGCTAATTCTGGCGTCGCATTGCCGGCGAAAAGTTTAATATCTGGCATTGGAAGGGACCTCGTAAATTAATAGAAATTGAGAGTTTGATGTAAAGGCGAAATGTTTTGTCCTTGGGCAACAAAACCTTGGTAATCAGAAGGCATTGCTTGGAACGCAGCAAGAGCATCATCTTTACAGTCGAATTCGGCGAAAACACAGGCACCTGTGCCTGTCAATCGGGCTGGGGCATATTTTATCAACCAAGATAGACATTCATCAACCTCTGGATAAAGATCTTTTACAATTTTTTCGCAATCGTTTAACCAGGGTGACTGTAAAAGCACCGTTAAAGTGCGCTTGGGTGTATTACGTGGTAGATCCGGATGGGAAAAAATAGCAGCGGTAGAAATCGCAACATCGGGTTTGAGTACCAAATACCATTTTTCCGGAATTTTGCAGGGGGTTAATTTTTCACCAACACCTTCGGCAAAAGCAGCGAAACCGTGCACAAAGATAGGCACATCTGCACCTAAGCTTAAGCCTAGTTCCGCTAATTGTTCCAAGGATAACTGGGTTTGCCATAAATGGTTTAACGCGACTAAAACCGTAGCTGCGTTTGATGAACCACCACCTAAACCCGCTCCCATTGGCAATTTTTTGTTTACTGCAATTTTGGCTCCTTGCGAACAAGCGGTCTGTTTTTGCAATAGTTTTGCTGCGCGATAAATTAAGTTGTCTTCGGTTGCGACTCCCTCAACAGCATTGAGTAGTTTGATCTCAGACTGTGCTGTGATTTCAATTTCGATTTCATCGCCAAAATCTAAAAATTGAAAAAGGGTTTGCAATTCGTGATAACCATTAGGCAGTTTGCCTGTAATATACAAAAAGAGATTTAATTTTGCTGGACTGGGGAAACAGTATTTACGCATTAGTACACCCAATTATCAATACGAATTTTCAAGGTTTGTTTACCATTAATAAGACTGATCAGTTTTGGCAAGTTTGGCTGGCTATCTTCATGATATTCCACAAATGAAACTTGCCACACTGTACCGTTTACAGGGTAGTCAAATTGTGCCAATTGACGTTTTTCATTTACTACATAGTGGCTGTGGGCTTCAGGCTGCCCCTTCACCCAGTAAGCAAATTGGTCGATGGGAAATGAAACACCAATAATCTCTTCCATTAGCGCATTCACATTGCGTTCGGTGCGGGAGCGCCCTTTTTCATCGGAGATCGTCATTCCCTGTGCAGTACGCTGAAAGGTTAATGATTTACTTGAAAGATTCGATGACATCGTCAGGCTAAAATTAGTTGGTGTTTTGTACTGCCACTTAAAGTGAGAAGAAAATCGCTCTTCTGGCGAGATATAGCCAAATTGCCCTTGTGCTTGGTAGCTATTGATTTTTTGCAATTGTGCTAAATGTTGCTGCCATTGCAGATCATTATGCGGGATTTGTACTGAGGGCTGCTTAATTTGCGTAGGAGCATCTAACACAGATTGACAACCAGTTAAAATAAGTAATGCCGAGAGAGATAAATAAAAACGAAGTTTTTTCATAATGAAAAGAAAAAAATGAAAGTGGTGAAAGTATAGCGAAAATTGCTATTTTCAGCAATTTTGCAAAAAATCCTGCAAATTCGACCGCATGTGTTAGAATCTTGGCGATTTTCTTTGGAATAAATAGTATGAGCCAAGCGACATTTTTTATCTATGATTTTGAAAGTTTTGGGGTAAACCCTGCTAGTGATCGCCCTGCACAATTTGCCGGCATTCGTACCGATATGGATTTTAATATTATTGGTGAGCCAGTGATGATCTATTGCAAGCAAACAGCAGATTATTTGCCTTCGCCTGAGGCCGTGATGGTGACAGGTATTACCCCCCAAATATGCAATGAAAAAGGGGTCTCTGAGCCAGAATTTGCTGCGCAAATTCACGCTGAATTTAGTCAGCCAAATACTTGTATAATGGGGTATAACAATATTCGCTATGACGATGAAATGACGCGTTATACTTTCTTCCGTAATTTTTTTGACCCCTATGAATATAGTTGGAAAAGTGGTAATTCGCGTTGGGATCTATTAGATGTGGTACGCGCGTGTTATGCCTTACGCCCAGAGGGGATTGAATGGGCATATGATGACGAGGGTATGCCGAGCTTTAAACTAGAAAATTTAACTAAAGCGAATGGTATTGAACATGAAAATGCACATGATGCAATGGCAGATGTGTATGCCACGATTGCGATGGCGAAATTAATCAAACAAAAACAGCCGAAATTATTTGAGTTCTTTTTTAAAAACCGCGGTAAAAAAGCCATAGAAGCGATGATTGATACTGCAGAACTCACACCTTTAGTTCATGTTTCCGGAATGCTGGGGAATTATCGCGGCAATACGGCGTGGGTAGTGCCTTTGGCTTGGCATCCGACTAACCAAAACGCTGTTATTGTGTGTGATCTTGCAGGCCAAATAGATGATTTGTTAAATGAACCGGCAGAAGTATTAAAACAACGACTCTATACTAAAAAAAGTGAGTTAGAAGAGCAGGGGCTTACAGCAGTACCACTAAAATTAGTGCACATTAATAAATGTCCCATTATTGCTCCTGCAAAAACGTTATTACCAGAAAATGCAACACGTTTAGGTATCGATCGCCAAATGTGCTTGGAAAATCTACAAAAACTTAAGGCACAAAAAGGGTTAGTGCGAGAAAAGGTACTGGATATTTTTAATGAAGAGCGAGTTTTTGCTGAAAGCGATAATGTAGAAACTTCATTGTATGATGGTTTTTTTGAACCGGCAGATAAGAACAATATGGCGATTTTGCGCCAACTTAAGCCAGAAGAGTTAGCAAATCACGGATTGAAATTTAATGATCCTCGTGTGGAAAAATTGCTGTTTCACTATCGTGCCAGACACTATCCACATACTTTAAATCGTGCTGAACAAGTTCGTTGGCAAAAATATTGCGATCAGCAGCTTGAGCTGCGAGCAAAACCATTTAGCGAAGCTTTACATCGCTTGGCGATAGCGTTTCATGATAACCCAGAAAAATTGCAGTTACTTGAACAGTTGGAGCAATATGCTGTGCAAATTACACAGGAAGGGCAACTCATTCCCTCGCAAGAAAGTCATGAGAATCAAGCTATCGTGAATGCATTGAATTCACTTGCTGAGCAGGCGTTAGATAAATCGGCTAAACTTAAAATGCTGAATCAACTATTAGCTGTGAAAGCATAGGCTAAGTTAAAAATGTTCAATCAGTAAAATTAGGCCGAAATAAAATCTTCAATCATATAGACAATCGTTTGCCAAGCTTATAATATGGGAAAGCTGGTTAGATTAATTAACAAGAGTTTTATATGAGAAAAACCATTTTAGCGGCACTGGTTGCCGTTTCTTTTTTAGGTGGTGAGAATGCCATCGCAAACACAACACAAGCGGTCGAAATTTCAGAAAATTCTGCAAAACAGGCATTGGTGATGCAAACTGATTTTAGTTTGCGTGATGGCGCCGTTTCTGCGATGAAAGGCGTTGCATTTGGGGTAGATAGTCATTTGAATATGTTCGATCTTACCCATGAAATTCCGCCATATAATATTTGGGAAGCCGCTTATCGTCTCTATCAAACGGCAACCTACTGGAAACCGGGAACAGTCTTTGTTAGTGTGGTTGATCCCGGAGTAGGTACAGATCGTCAATCTGTGGTATTGAAAACGAAAACGGGACATTATTTTGTGACACCAGATAATGGTACGCTAACTTTAGTTGCTGAGCATTTAGGTATTGAGGCTGTGCGCCAGATTGACGAAAGTAAAAACCGCCTTGAAGGTTCTGAGAAATCCTATACCTTCCATGGGCGTGATGTATATGCCTACACAGGAGCAAGATTAGCCTCAGGGCAGATTAGCTTTGAGGAAGTTGGGGCAGAGCTTGAGCCAAAGGTAGTAGAGATTGATTATCAACGTCCAACCTTAGAGGACGGTGTGTTAAAAGGGAATATTCCAGTATTAGATATTCAATATGGCAATATTTGGACAAATATTAGCGATACACTATTAGCTCAAGCAGGTATTGAGAAAGATCAGCGGCTGTGTGTTGAAATTAGAGAGCAAACCGATGATGGTATACGTATTCGCTATAGTGGCGCAATGCCGTATAAAAATAGTTTTGGCGATGTAGAAGAGGGGAGACCTCTTATCTATTTGAATAGCTTACTGAATGTCTCTTTTGCATTGAATATGGATAGTTTTTCCGAGAAATACAAAATTGGCTCGGGAGCAGAATGGTCGGTTGCGATTAAATCCTGCGAAAAGAAAAACAGTGAGAAAAGTAACGAAAAGACAGAAATTAAATAATTTAGGGGGCAATAATTGCCCCCGATTCATTATGATGAAACTGATTGAAAAACATCCATTTCCAGCTATTTTGCCACAGCATGCGACTGTCATGATGATGGGAACATTTCCGCCAACGGTCGAAAAGCGTTGTATGGAATTTCACTATCCTAATTTTCAGAATGATATGTGGCGTATTTACGGCGCACTCTTTTTTAATGATCCGGCATATTTTTGCGTGCCAGGAGAGAAACGCTTTGATCCTCTGAGAATAGAACAATTTCTACGTTCTCAGGGGATTGCATTGTGTTCTACGGCGCAACGCGCAATTCGTGAACAAGGCAATGCCGCAGATAAGCATTTACGTATTGTTGAGCCTGTTGATTTAACGGCTGTTTTAGCCAAACTGCCTGCTTGTCGATGGATTTTCACCACTGGCGAAAAAGCGACTGATACCCTGTTATCGCTATTACCAAATAAAATCAAAATGCCTAAAACAAACGAATTTATTACTTTTCCCTATTGTGCTGAGCGAGAGCTCTTTTTATATCGTTTGCCTTCTACTTCTCGGGCTTATCCACTAAGTTTTGCGAAGAAATGCGAAGCATATCGTCGTTTTTTTGAAATAAGCGGAATTTTAGCATGATTTATGATTTACACAGCCATAGCACTGCATCTGACGGCATGCTTACGCCGACAGAGTTAGTACAACGTGCGTTGGATAACCAAGTTGAAATGTTGGCATTAACGGATCACGATACGCTGGGAGGAATTGCAGAAGCAAAAGCTTTTGCAGCAGATAAGGCTATTCGCTTTATCAGTGGGGTAGAGATCTCTATTTTATGGGAAAATAAAAGTATTCACCTTGCTGCATTGAATATTGATGAGCATCATGCTGCGCTAAATCAGCTTTTAGAACAACAAAAAATTTGGCGAGAAGCTCGCGCAATACAAATTGGCGAAAAACTGGCTAAAGCGGGTATTCCAAATGCATATGAAGGGGCAAAGAAATTAGCCAGCGGTGAAGTGACCCGTGCCCATTATGGTCGTTTTCTGCTTGAACAAGGTCATGTTAAAAATATTGAACAGGCATTTAAACGTTATTTAGGCATAGGAAAACCGGCTTATGTAAAACCTGTGTGGTGTTCATTACAAGAGGCGGTAGATATTACTCATCAAGCGGGGGGAGTAATTTGTGTCGCTCATCCATTACGCTATAAACTCACTGCGCGTTGGGTGCGTCGTTTAATCACAGAATTTAAGCAAGCTGGCGGAGATGGCATTGAGGTGGCCGGTGCAGCACAAACGCCTGATCAGCGTCACCTTTTAGCACGTTGGGCTGAAGAGTTTGATCTCTATGCTTCAGGCGGTTCTGATTTCCATTATCCGACAGGCTGGATTGAATTAGGTAAGGGGCTTACGCTCCCCCAAAATTGTAAACCGATCTGGCAGTTATTTTAAGGACAAGATAAATTGGGATGCTCACAGCCTTGAGCGGCTGTTGAGCATTATTGTGCTAGCCATTGCATAAAATCAGCAACAGTAAAGAAGGAGCCAAAGATTAAAATGATATCTTGGGCGTTAGCATGTTCAAAGGCGGCCAATGCAGCTTGATTTACCTGGGCAAAGATATGGCAATCTGCATGAGGTAACTGTCGTTGAAGCTTATTGGCAACATCTGTGCCACTTTGTCCTCGATAGCCAGCTAAGCCAGCGCAATACCAATGATCAATAATCCCAGTAAGTGGTTGTACAATACCATTTAAATCTTTATCCACCAAAGCGCTAAATACAGCATAAACTTGTGTTTCTGGTGTTTTTAAGGCTTGTAACCTTGTTGCCAAATAGCGTGCTGCGTGGGGGTTATGCCCGACATCAACAATCACTTTTGCAAGCGGTCGTTTTTGCGAAAATTGTGCAAAATCTTGAGCATCTAAGGTTTGGAAGCGTCCTACCATTTTGGTATTTTTTACCGCATTTTCTACCGCTTGTTCGCTGATTTCAAATGGCAGTAAATCGACAACAGCAAGTGCTGTCGCACAATTGGGTTGAGGAATTTGTGGCAAAGGTAATTGGCGTTTGTATTGCTTCCCTTGCCAAATAAACTGATCGCCTGAGATCTGAAACTGCCAATCTTGATCACGTTGTGAAATGTGGCAGTTTAACTGTTTGGCATATTCCAATACGGATATCGGACAGTCTGGCTCGCCAATCACTACGGGGATATTTTCACGGAAAACCCCAGCTTTTTCTCGCCCGATCGCTTCACGGTTGTCGCCAAGAAATTCAACGTGGTCAATATCAATAGAGGTGATCACGGCTAAATTAGGATCTACAATGTTGGTTGCATCTAAGCGCCCCCCTAGTCCGACTTCTAAAATCGCGACATCAACTTGAGCTTGGCGAAATATATCCAATGCAGCTAAAGTGCCGAATTCAAAATAGGTTAAGGATTGAGATTTATGCTGTTCAATATAATTAAAACTTGCGATTAAAGCGCTATCATCAACGGGCATACCATTAAGGCGCACTCGCTCATTATAGTGGATGAGGTGTGGTGAAGAATAAACGCCAACTTTCAAACCGCTATTTAGCAAAATTTGCTCAAGTAATCGACAAGTTGAGCCTTTGCCATTTGTGCCGGCAACGGTAATTACATAAGAGGTGGGCGTTAATAAATCTAAGCCGCTAGCAACGGTTTTAACACGCTCTAATCCCATATCAATGGGTTTAAAGTGACTTTTTTCTAAATAGGAAAGCCACGTTTCCAAAGAATCCGTGGCTTTTGGTTTCATCGTATTGTTCATTATTCAACAACTTCTTCAAGCAATTCGCCTGCTTTAAATGGGCTTGGTTGATTAGTGAGTTTAGCAACAAGGCGAGCAAGCGTATCTCGCATTTCTTTACGCTCTACGATCATATCAATCGCGCCTTTTTCTAATAGAAACTCACTGCGTTGGAAACCTTCCGGTAGTTTTTCGCGGACGGTTTGTTCAATCACTCGAGGCCCAGCAAAACCGATTAACGCTTTTGGCTCTGCGATATTGATATCGCCTAACATCGCTAAACTTGCTGAGACACCACCTAAAGTTGGGTCAGTTAAGACAGAAATAAATGGCACGCCCATTTCACGCATACGCGCTAAAATTGCACTGGTTTTTGCCATTTGCATTAATGAGAGCAGTGCTTCTTGCATACGTGCCCCGCCTGATGCGGAGAAACAGATAAAAGGAATATTTTCTGATAAAGCTTTTTCGGCAGCTCGTACAAATTTTGCACCGACTACAGAGCCCATTGAGCCGCCCATAAATTCAAAATTAAAAGCCGCAACAACGACAGGCATATCAAACAATTTACCAGACATTACAATCATGGCGTCTTTTTCGCCAGTCTGTTTTTGTGCGCTTGAAAGACGATCTTTATATTTTTTCAGATCTTTAAATTTTAAAACGTCTTGCGGCTCTAAATCTAAACCAAGTTCTTGGGCACTATCTTGATCCAGCAAGTTTAATAAGCGAGTACGAGCATTGATACGCATATGGTGGCCACATTTTGGGCAAACTTGCATATTGCGTTTTAATTCTTCGCTATATAACACCTGTTCACAGCTAGTGCATTTTGTCCATACGCCTTCTGGAATTTTTGATTTGGCGTGGCTAGAGGATGTCGAACTTTTACCTAAAATGCGTTCAATCCAACTCATTGGGAATTCCTTCTTTATTCACTGAAAAATTGGCGTGCATTAAAGCATAAAATCGCACAGATTGCCATAATCAAAGGTTTAACCACTTATTGATTTGGGGAGAATTGGACAAATTGCCCTAAATAAGCGAAAATTCGCCCTTTCGTTTTTTTACCTTTTGCCAAACAGATTTGTAAACCAATGACCAGCGAAATCAACTATGACGGCGTAGAGCAGATGCCGCTCAAGCAATTTACCGAAAGTGCTTATCTTAACTATTCCATGTATGTGATTATGGACCGAGCCTTACCATTTATTGGTGATGGTTTAAAGCCAGTGCAACGCCGCATTATTTATGCGATGTCAGAAATCGGGCTAAAAGCCAGTGCGGCTTATGCAAAATCCGCTCGTACTATCGGGGAAGTGATCGGTAAATATCACCCTCACGGCGATGCAGCTAGTTATGGGGCGATGGTGCTGATGGCTCAACCATTCTCTTACCGCTATCCGCTCGTTGATGGGCACGGTAACTTTGGTTCGCCTGATGAGCCGAAATCTTTTGCTGCAATGCGATACACCAAATCTCGCTTGGCAAAATTTGCTGAATTACTGCTTGAAGAACTTAATCAAGGTGCCGCAGAGTATCAACCTAACTTTGATGCAACGCTTGAAGAGCCAAAATCTTTCCCTGCTCGCCTACCACATATTTTGCTCAACGGCACAATGGGGATTGCGGTTGGGCTTTCCACCAACATTCCATCGCACAATATCAATGAGCTTGCCGATGCTTGCGTGATGTTGCTGGATAATCCAAATGCAAACTTAAATGATCTGCTTACCGTAGTACAAGCCCCCGACTACCCGACAGAAGCAGAAATTATCACGCCAAAATCTGAACTGGCAAAAATGTATGAAAGTGGCAAAGGCTCTGTGACCCAACGTGCGGTTTGGACAAAAGAGAAAGGCGATATTGTTGTAACTGCCTTGCCTTATCAAGTTTCGCCATCGGAAATTATCAGTCAAATTGCCAAGCAGATGACGGATAAAAAACTACCACAAATCGAAGACGTGCGTGATGAAAGCGGTAAGGATAACGCTACTCGTTTAGTGATTATTCCTCGCTCAAACCGAGTAGATGCCGAAGAAGTAATGAGCCACCTATTTGCCACGACGGATCTTCAGAAAAACTATCGAGTCAATATGAATATGATCGGACTTGATGGCAAACCCGCAGTAAAAGGCTTGGTGCAAATTTTAAGCGAATGGCTTACCTTCCGTCGCCAAACAGTTACCCGTCGCTTAAATTTCCGCTTAGATAAAATTTTAAGCCGTCTGCATATTCTTGAAGGCTTGATGATTGCTTATCTCAACATTGATGAAGTGATCGAAATTATCCGCAACGAAGATGAACCGAAAATGGTATTGATGGCGCGTTTTAATTTAAGCGATACGCAAGCAGAAGCCATTTTAAACTTGCGTTTACGCCATCTTGCTAAATTGGAAGAGCATGAATTACAAGCTGAACAAGCCAAATTAGAGGAAGAGAAAAGCTATCTACAAGCGATTCTAGGTTCAGAACGCAAGCTCAACAATTTAATTAAGAAAGAAATTCAAGCCGATGCGAAAACATTCGCTAGTCAAAGAATGTCGCCACTGGTAGAACGAGCAGAAGCAAAAGCCTTTAGTGAAAGTGATATAACCCCAGTGGAAGCTGTGACCATTATTCTTTCTGAAAAAGGCTGGATTCGTTGTGCCAAAAGCCATGATTTTGATGCACAGAATGCCAGTTATAAAGCTGGCGACCGTTATTTAGCTCATGCTTGCGGTAAGAGTAATCAAGCTGCAGTATTTATTGATAGCACAGGACGGGCTTATGCACTTGACCCAAATTCTCTGCCATCAGCAAGAACGCAAGGTGAGCCTATTAGCGGACGCATTAATTTACCAGCAGGTGCAACTATTGAAACTGTACTCATTGGCGATGAAAGCCAAAAAGTGCTCATGGCATCGGATTCGGGTTATGGATTTATCTGTACACTTGGTGATTTGATTTCTCGCAACAAAGCGGGTAAAGCGGTCATTTCTCTGCCAGAAAATGCAAAAGTGTTACCGCCACAACTGATTGATGAGAGCGAAGAAAATCTACTTGTGGCGATGAGTAGTGTCGGTAGAATGTTGGTATTCCCAGTGTCGGAATTACCAACGCTAGCAAAAGGCAAGGGTAATAAGATTATCAACATCTCTGCTGCCGCAGCCAAAGACGGTACAGAATTATTAGCACGGCTGTTTGTGATTAAGCCAAGTAATTCTCTCGTCTTTATTTCAGGTAAACGAAAAATCACGCTTAAACCAAGCGATATTGAGCACTATCGTGGCGAACGTGCGAGAAAAGGCTCGCCATTAGTACGTGGGTTAAATGCCAATACAGAAGTTGAGATTATTGAGTAGAATAATTAAGGAAAAACAATGATTAACGTTTTATTTTTCGCCCAAACTCGTGAATTAGTGGGGCAAGATAGCCTAGAAATTGAGGCGATATTCCATACCGCAGACGAACTACGCCAACATCTCGCCAATCAAGGTGGGAAATGGGAACTGGCGTTACAAAGCGGTAAATTATTAGTGGCAATTAACCAAACGATTTCACCACTTTCTACTGAAATTAAAGATGGCGATGAAGTTGCCTTTTTCCCGCCAGTCACAGGGGGCTAAATGGAAAATTTAATCAAAGTACAAACGGAAAATTTTGATCAAAATGCCGTTTATCGCTGGCTTGCAGAAAATCATCGAGTTGGTGCAACAACGGTTTTTGTGGGCAAGGTGCGAGAAATGAATTTAGGTGATAGCGTTTCAGGTTTATATTTAGAGCACTATCCAGCGATGACTGAAAAAGCCCTAAATGAAATCGTGACTGAAGCACGGCAACGCTGGGAATTGGAGCGTGTGGCGGTGATCCATCGTGTTGGGCAACTCTATACAGGTGATGAAATTGTTCTTGTGGGCGTCAGCTCTGCTCATCGTGGCAATGCCTATGCCGCTAATGAATTTATTATGGATTATCTTAAAACCAAAGCCCCATTTTGGAAACGAGAAACCACTGCACAAGGCGACCGCTGGGTTGAAGAGCGTGAAAGCGATCTACAAGCGGCAGAAAAGTGGCAATAATTTGCAAAAGATAAAAATGGAAAATTTATATATTGATCTACAAATCGCCTGTGAAAACAGCGAAAACTTACCCACTGAACAACAATTCTATACTTGGGTACACAAAGCCCTCGCAATGCAAGCAAAAACCGAAGATTTCCCCGAAACAGAAATCACTATTCGCATTGTAGATGAAGCGGAAAGCCACGAACTCAATCTGACCTATCGTGGTAAAGACAAACCGACTAATGTGCTTTCCTTTCCGTTTGAAATGCCTGAGGGCGTGGAAGATTTGCCACTACTCGGCGATCTGGTTATCTGCCGTCAAGTAATGGAAAACGAAGCCAAAGAGCAACAAATTTCCGAAGAAAGCCACTGGGCGCATTTATCCGTACACGGCACACTGCATTTGCTTGGTTACGATCATATTGAAGAAGATGAGGCGGTTGAGATGGAAAGTCTAGAAACGGAAATTATGATCGCACTGGGGTATGGTGATCCTTATTTAAGTGAGAAATTGCCTGAATAATGCGAAAACTGGTCATCATTAACCAAACGGGCGTACGCAGTACGCCCTCACAACCTTCTATCCAAATTCCCCCACATTTTGAGCCTATTCCTTTTTCCAATGCCAAATCTCTGCTCGGGAATGAATACCCTTTTGCGATTTATGATATGCGTGCAGAAAATGGTATCCATTTTAATTTAGAAGCCTTTGCGATTGTGGCGGGGACAATTCAACGTGGTGGCACACTCTATTTGTGTTGCAAGGATTGGGACAACGTAGAAAATACGCTCGATTTGGATAGCCTGCGTTGGAATGAAGATAATGCGATTTCTACACCGAGATTCTGGGCATTTTTTAAGGTGTTGGTACAGAAATATGGTTTTGAGTGTAGGGGCGTATGTTATACACCCGAAAAAATGGGCGATATCGTGGGCGTACGCAGTACGCCCCTACAATTCAATGCACAACAGCAATTTATTCTTAAAAAACTACCGCTTGATGACGCCGATATTCATTTAATCACTGCCCCTCGTGGTCGGGGGAAATCTACACTGGCTGGAAAACTTGCCGAGCAACTTTCACAGCAACACAACGTCATCATTACCGCACGTTCAAAAGCGGCTTTGCCAAGTTTTTGGCAACAGATTAAAAGTGAAAACATACAATTTTTTGCGCCTGATTATTTATTGCAAGCGGTGCAAAAAGGTGAAAATGTTGCAAAAACGTGGTTATTTATTGATGAAGCGGCAAGCTTACCCTTGCCTATGTTAAAAGCCTTAACAAATGCGTTTGAAAAAGTGGTGATGACGACCACCACGCAAAATTATGAAGGGACAGGGCGTGGATTTGAGTTGAAATTGCCGAAAATGTTGAATAAACCTTTTCAACATTGGACGTTGCACACGCCGTTGCGCTGGGGGGAGAATGACCCGTTGGAAGGGTTTATCAATGACTTACTCCTTCTTACCGATGAACAAACTCCCCTCTTTGCTAAAGAGGGGGAGCAGTATTGTGGAAAAAATAACTTTCTACCACTTACTCACCACAGCCCACTACAAAACCACCCCTACCGATCTTCGCCGCTTATTTGATGGCGAAAATCAGAAGCTATTTGAAATTCGGGAAAATCAGCAGTTGATTGCTGGGGCTTGGGGGATTTTTGAAGGGGGGCTAGATAGAGAGCTGACTCAGGCAATTTGGCGAGGTGAACGCCGTCCAAAGGGGAATCTCGTTGCACAATATCTTTGTTTTCAGGGCAATTTTCCGCAGGCTTGCCAATTGCGATCTCTTCGGATCTCTCGTATTGCAGTAGCCCCTGAAATGCAAGGAAAAGGCTACGGCAAGCGGTTGATTTCTGAGATGATTTTGCAAATTTCAGTGCAAAATCCACCGCTTGATTTTCTTTCCGTGAGCTTTGGAATGAATGATGAATTACTGAATTTCTGGCAACAATGCGGTTTTCAGCAGGTAGCAATTAGCCAGAATCCTGAAGCCAGCAGCGGTTTATACAGCGCGATGATGATTTATCCTGTCTCGCTACGAGGAAAAGCGTTTGTTGATCAAGCAAGCGTACAATTCCAACGCAACCAAATTTTGCAAAAAAATATAGAATTTCAACCGCTTACTGAGTGGGATTGGCAGAATATTAAGGGATTTATCCGCGCTTCTCGGACATTTACGGCTTGTTTGCCAAGTTTATTGCGCCTTGCTCAAATAGATAAATTTACTTTTGTGCGAGATTATTTGACGCTGGAAAAACTGGATAAACCACGCCTTCAGCAGTTCAAAACGACATTATGTCATTCTTTATATTTTTTGAACTAGATCACATACGCAAACGTTTTTTTTCGCTAGAATTTTTTTAACCACATGGAAGTTTCATGATAAGGAGCAAACAATGAAAATTGTGTTAAATACATTAGCTTTGGCTGTTGGTTTTGCTGCTATCTCGTCTGTGGCAGCGCAAACACGTATTGGAGTGGCTATCTATAATTATGATGACAATTTTATGTCATTAATGCGTAAGGAGATAGTACAAGAAGCCGCACGTATGAAAGAAGTTAATTTGCTGCTAAATGATTCTCAGAATGCTCAGTCTATTCAAAATAATCAGGTTGATGTGTTAGTTCCTCGAGTGGATGTTTTGGCGGTAAATTTAGTTGATCCGATGGCAGCTGAAACCATAATTGGTAAAGCTAAATTGCGCAATATGCCAGTGGTCTTTTTTAATAAAGATCCTGGTGAGAAAGCTATTCAAAGCTATGAACAAGCCTACTATGTTGGGGCGAATCCACCTTCAGAAGCGGGTAAGATTCAAGGTGAATTAATTGCTAAACATTGGCAGGCAAATGCAAATTTTGATTTGAATAAAGATGGCAAAATTCAATATGCGCTATTGCAGGGCGAATTAGGTCATCCTGATACTGCGGCGCGTAGCCAAGCTGTGATTGCCGAACTTAATAGACAAGGTATTGCAACAGAAGCTATTTTTGTCGATAGCGCATTATGGAAGAGTGAATTGGCTCAACAAAAAGTAACCACTTGGCTAGCAAGCCCTAAAGCGGATGAAATTGAAGTGGTCATTGCAAATAATGATGCAATGGCAATGGGGGCGTTAAATGCGCTGAAAACAGCAGGTAAAAAATTGCCGCTTTTTGGTATTGATGCTTTGCCTGAAGCTTTAGCTTTAGTGAAGAGTGGCGATTTAACCGCGACTGTGTTAAATGACGGGATGAGTCAAAGTAAAGCGCTGGTGCAGGTTGCTCAAAATTTAGCAACTGCTAAACCCGCAACAGAGGGCTTAGTTTGGCAGATGCAAGCACGCAATTTGCGTATTCCTTATATTGGCGTTGATAAGGATAATTTACCTAAATTTTAGGTGGCCATTTATCGCTTATTAAGCCGTAACTTTAGCCGAAAATACCAACCCATAATAAGGGTTTTGTGTATCCTTTTTCGGCTTTTTTTGCTACTCTAATTAAGGTGTGTTGAAGTTTAACAATCGCACCAGACTAAAACGTTCAGCATTTCTCACCTTACTTTTGTTATTTTTAAGGATATGACATGGCTTGGAAAGCATATAAAAAATTCACTTTTTTAACCGCTGTAGCACTATTAGTTGCAAGCTGTAGTGGTGATAAACAAAAATCATCAGCAGGAACTAACTTTGATCCAGAAACCGCAAAATTTGGTGCGGTATTTAAAGGCAGACAATTCATTTCTCACTCGACGCCACTGGCGCTAAGTAAAGGCGTGAATATGAGTGGGAAAGTAATTAATACTAAAGATTTCATCAATCAGCTACGTTATGTAAATGCATATTCAAACAGCATTGCTGAAACTTATGGTTCAACATATAACAAAATGTCTCGCTGGTTGGCTTCAGGTGGAAATGTTGCCGACCTTGCTAAATATGGTATCTATACCCGCCAAATGCGAGGCATGGATGGTTATCAAAATGTGCTGATGACGGGGTATTTTATTCCTGTTATAGAAGCACGCAGCCGCCCGCAAGGTGAATTCCGTCATCCTGTGCATGCTGTGCCGCAGGGTAATCGTAAATATTCGCGTGCAGAAATCTATGCAGGGGCATTAAATGGCAAAGGCTTAGAATTAGCTTATTCTAATTCCATGCTAGATAATTTTTTGATGGAAGTGCAAGGTTCAGGCTTTATGCGTGTTGATGGGCAATTACGTCATTTTGCATATGGTAATAAAAATGGTTATAGCTATACGAGTATTGGACGTTTACTCGTTGAAGATGGCGAAATTGCTAAGGAAAAAATGTCTACTCAAGCCATTAAAGAATGGGCGGCGAGAAATCCATATCGTTTGCAAAATTTGTTAGAACGTAATCAATCTTACGTTTATTTCCGTCCTGATCCAACTTTTGATGTCAAAGGCTCAGCAGGGGTGCCATTAGTCGCTTTAGCATCTGTTGCTTCTGATACGAATCTTGTGCCATCGGGTTCGGTTTTGTTAGTTGAAATGCCATTAATTGATAGTAAAGGTAACTGGACAGGTAAACATGAGTTACGTTTAATGGTGGCTTTGGATCGAGGGGGCGCAGTAAAAGGCCAGCATTTCGATTTATATCAAGGTATTGGCGATAAAGCGGGACATACTGCTGGTCATCTGAAGCATTATGGTCGAGTGTGGGTGCTAAATTAAGGCTAGATTAACAAATGCACCGTTGGCAAAATTGCGAACGGTGCATTTTTTATATGGCTGAGTTTTGCAAAAAATTGCTCAATATTTACCGCTTGTGCGTTTATGATTAGACATGATCTAAATTATCGGGTAATGAGCCTTCTATTTCATATAAAAGATCACCATCTTTAAAGAAGACATAACCACCATTTTTCATTTTGACCCAATTTTCGTTTTTAGTGAGGGGCTTGGTGGTAATGATAGTAACCTTGTCAGCTTCTGTGGTATATTCGCGGAAATCAATCATTACATCATCATCACGCAGTGCTTTGCCAAACGGGGCTTTACGCGTAACGTAATGCAGGTGAGTAGAGCAACGTGCGATCATCCAATGCCCATTGGACAAAATAAAATTAAATACACCATAATTTGCCAGTTCCGTGGTGATATCAACTACCGCATCAAAAATTTCTTTTTCTGATGGCTTTTGGGCAAAACGCTGTTTTAATTTATCTGCGATACAACAAAATGCCAGCTCTGAATCCGTTGAACCAATCGGCTGGTAGTGGCTTTTTGGGCAATGTTGGAGATTTTCCACGGTACCGTTATGTGCAAAGACCCAGTTCTCTCCCCAAATTTCACGGATAAAGGGATGAGTGTTTTCGAGTACTACGCCGCCTTTGGTTGCTTTACGGATGTGAGCAATCACGTTATAGGATTTTATACGATATTGGGAGACAAGATCACCGATAGGTGATGATGAAGCTGCCTTATTATCGCGAAAAATGCGAATACCTTTACCTTCAAAAAATGCAATGCCAAAACCGTCTGTATGGCAGTCAGTTAAGCCTGCACGCCGTCGAAATCCTTCAAAAGAAAATGTAATATCCGTAGGAGTATTACAGTTCATCCCTAATAATTGACACATAATCACATCCAAAAATTTATTTCAAAAAAATCCCCTAAAACAGGGGATACAAGGGGTGTGATTTAACCGAAAATCTGCAAAAAATTCAATATGTTTTTGGATATTTTCTGTGATTAATTTTCTGTTTTTTTGATTAACGCCAAAATAAACAGTAAACCAGAACAGACCACGACCGATGGTCCCGCTGGCGTATCTTTCAGAGCGGAGAGTAGTAAACCACCACACACAGCAAGCCAACCAAATAACATCGCGTAACAAACCATCTGTTCTGGCGTGCGGGCAAAACGGCGGGCAGTTGCGGCAGGAATAATCAACAGTGATGTAATGATCAGTGCGCCAACAAATTTCATACTTAAAGCGATGGTCATAGCGGTGAGTAACATCAGCAATAAACGTAGACGCTCAACATTTAACCCTTCGATTTGAGCAAGCTCAGGGCTGACCGTAATGGCAAGGAATTTTTGCCAAAAAATCAGGGTAATAACACCAATAATGGCAACGCCAATTGCGATAAAGAAAACATCATCAGTATGAATGGCGAGCAAATCACCAAATAGGTAGCCCATAAGATCGACTCGTACATTGTCTAATAAGGCAATAGTGAGTACGCCTAACGAAAGACTGGTATGAGCAATAATTCCCAATAAGGTATCGACTGAGTGATTAGAACGTCGTTCTAACCAGACTAATGCGAAAGCGAGTAGCACAACCATCAAAATCACAGCGATATAGGGATCGGTTTGCAGGAAGATGCCTAGTGATACTCCTAATAATGCAGAGTGCGATAATGTATCGCCGAAATATGCCATTTTCCGCCAAACTACAAAAGCACCCAACGGGGCAGTAATCAAAATCAGTAATGAGCCAGCAATCCATGCAGGCAATAAAATATCAAACATAATTTTCCTTAATGACGGCATTGGCCATGACATACATCACCATGTAGATCGTGATGATGGTTGTGATGGTGGCTATAAAAAGCAACATTATTGGCAAATTGATCACCAAAAAAGTGGATAAAACTTGGGTCACCAGTAACGGTTTCTGGTGAGCCGGCACAACAGATATGTCGATTAATGCAGAGCACTTCATCAGTATTTGCCATCACTATATTCAAATCGTGAGAAACCATTAAAATCGCGCAATTAAGCCATTCACGTGTTTTATTTAGCAGTTGATAGAGTTCGGTTTGCCCTGTAATATCCACACCCTGCATCGGTTCATCGAGTACTAGTAATTGTGGGTGATCCAAAATTGCTCGGGCGAGTAGTACGCGTTGTAGTTCTCCACCGGACAGTTTTTGCATACTATTTTGGCTAAGATGAGTGATATTAAATAACGCCAAAGCCTGCTGGATATCACTTTTTGAGCTATTGGGCTTAAGAGCAAGAAATTTGGCAACAGTAATTGGGATAGAATAATCTAAATGCAATTTTTGTGGTACATAGCCGATTTTTAACCCTTTGCTATGCCATATATTGCCGCTGTTGGCTCGTTGTAGCTTAAGTAATACTTTAAGCAAGGTTGACTTGCCGCCACCATTAGGCCCTACGATGGTTGTAATAGAGTTAGGGTAGATGGAAAGATTAATATTTTCCAGAATAGATTGTTCCCCAAATGTGACGTTAATCTGCTCTAAACGCAGTAAAGGTTCGGCTTTTTCTACCTTTGTTGGTGAAATTTTCGCCCGAATCCGTTGAATTTTCATAGCAATAAATTTTTTATGGATATAAAACATGTTAAACTTAGCGGATTTTTAAGCCTTTGACAAGATTTAGCTTGTATCAAGTGCTTGAGTTTTGTAGAAATTTTACGGTAACTAAAGATAGAGATTAGGAATAAATTTTGCAGCATGTTGTTTTTGCTAGAGAACGACGCCGTAAAAAACTTCGCCTAAGAGGGTTGCTGTTTTTTATGGCGTTGATCTGTATTGCGATTGGGATTGGATTAGCACTAAAAAATGAAGATACGCGTTTACCTAAAAATAGCCTTGTAGTTTTCGAAGAGCATACTCTTTTGGGAAAAGAATTTGATTCTGAAAATGAACGAGACATTTTAGGCACAGATGCGCACGCGAATATTTTAAGTGGTGAACCAACCTATATTGATATTGAGATCAATGAGGCGGATAGTGGTGAAGACACTATTGGACAAGTAGAAGAAGATATAAATGCGACTTCTTATGAAGATGAATTAAGTGAGCATGATGATATTGATAGCGAAATGCCAAACATGGGTGAAATGCTGATCAGTAATGCTGAAATTTTTGAAGATCTTAGCATCGCGCTTGCACAAGGGGATATCAAGCTGGATGATAAAGTGTCCTCTGAACAACCTGATAGCACACCGGAAAAGCCACGAAAAGCGCGTCATTATAGCTATACGGTAACCCGCGGGGATAAATTGCGTGACGTGTTAGAACAGTCTGGTATTTCGGCGAGTTTCTCAAAGGCATTAGAACGCAAATTTCCGCAGCTGGCTAGTTTACAAACAGGGCAACAATTCCAATGGGGATTAGATGCTGATGGTGATTTAGAATACATGCATTGGTTAGTCTCAGAAAAGGAAGAGCAGCGGTTTGAGCGCAAAGAAAAAAATCGATTTACAGTGCGTAAAATCGAGAAAAAAGGCGTTTGGAAACAGGATGTAGTGAAAGGCACAATTGATGGTAATTTTGTTGCCAGTATGAAAAATGTAGGGTTGTCGGCTCGTCAAATCCAACAACTTGCTAGTGGCTTGCAATGGCAAATTTCAACTAATAAGCTGAAAAAAGGCGATAGGTTTGCAATTTTAGTCAAGCGGGAGTATATCAATGGCAAGGTAACGGATTTAGGTAATGTGGAGGCTTTGCATATTATTAGTGGTAACAAAAGTTATTATGCAATTCAAGCTGAGAACGGACGCTATTATAGCCGTCACGGTGAAACTTTAGGTAAAGGCTTTGCGCGTTATCCATTACAATTTACCCCAAGAATTTCGTCATCGTTTAACCCAAGACGAATTCACCCTATTTCAAAGCGATTAAGACCACATAAAGGGGTCGATTTTGCCGTGCCGACAGGAACACCGATTATCGCTCCAGCAGATGGTGTAGTTGAGCATGTTGCCTATCAGGCAAAAGGCGCAGGGCGTTATATTAAAATCCGTCATGGTGGGCAATATACCACAGTCTATATGCATTTAAGTAAACCATTGGTAAAAATCGGACAGAGCGTTAAAAAAGGCGAACGGATAGCCCTTTCAGGAAATACGGGCGGTTCAACAGGAGCACATTTGCATTATGAATTTCATATTAATGGTAACCCAGTTAATCCGATGACGGTTAAACTGCCTGGGACGGGCTCAGGAATGCCAGATAAAGAACGTAAAGCATTTTTGGTCAAAGCCAAAGGTGTAGAAACGAAATTGAAACTCTAACTTTTAAGGAACTTTTATGAAAAACAGTCTAATTACATTACTCGGATTTTCACTTGCCTGCTCGGCATTTGCTGATGATGCAAGCCTAAAAAAACAATTAGAAAAAATGGGGGCAACAAATGTGGTGATTAGCCCATCAGCATTGCCAAATTTCAAAACGGCAGTGACAGATCAAGGCGTGTTGCAAATTAGTGAAAATGGTCGCTTTGTAATTCAAGGACAGGTATTTGAACTCAAAGAGGGCAAGGCGATTGATATTACCAATAATGCACTATTAGCAGAATTAAACACCTTGGAGAACGAGATGATTATTTATCCAGCTAAAAATGAAAAACATGTTGTGACTGTATTTATGGATATTACTTGCCATTATTGCCATATTCTGCATAGCAAACTTAAAGAATATAATGAATTGGGTATTACTATCCGTTATTTGGCTTTTCCTCGTGGTGGCATGAATACGAAAACAGCAAAACAAATGGAAGCAATTTGGACAGCAGATGATAAGGTATTCGCTTTAAACGAAGCAGAAAAGGGCAACCTACCAAAAGAGCAAAAAACACCTAAAATTGTGAAAAAACACTATGAATTAGGCTTAAAATTTGGGGTAAATGGTACACCAAATATGGTAACCAAAGAAGGAGAATTAATTCGTGGCTATGTTGAGCCGAAAGAATTAGCGGCTATGCTAAACGAATAATTATCAATAGCTCCTAGCAAGCGGTATATTTCATACAAATTTTTGCAAAAAATTTGCGAAACACTACCGCTTGTTAATGTTTATTTTTACTCTTAATTTTTAAAGAATTACGTGAAACTGATCAAACAACGCCAGCCACAAACCACGGCACATCTTTCTGAGCATCCACTCCTTAATCGAATTTACCAAAATCGCGGGGTTCAATCACCTGATGAATTAGCGCTAACGTTGCAGCACATTCATTCTCCGAGTTTATTAGCGAATATCGATCAAGCTACAGATCTACTGGTATCAATGTTTTTGCGACAGGCGAAAATTATCGTTGTGGGTGATTTTGATGCCGATGGGGCAACAAGTACTGCTTTAGCTGTTATTGGCTTACGGCAGTTTGGTTTCCAACAAGTTGATTATTTAATTCCAGATCGTTTTTCACAAGGCTATGGGCTGAGTGAAAGTGTGGCTGAAATGGTGATTGCTAAAGGCGTTGATCTGGTTTTAACGGTTGATAATGGTATTTCTTCTTTTGAGGGTATCGCGCTGTTAAAACAGCAGGGAATTCAGGTATTGGTTACCGATCACCATTTACCTTCAGACGGCTTGCCGGTTGCTGATGCAATGGTAAATCCGAATTTACCGCAATGTACTTTTCCATCGAAGAACCTTGCTGGGGTTGGTGTTATTTTTTATGTCATGATTGCATTGCGGGCAAAATTCCGAGCATTAGGGCTATTCTCAGCAAAAGAACCTAATATAGCGGAATTATTAGATTTGGTTGCACTAGGTACGGTTGCTGATGTTGTTCCGCTAGATCATAATAATCGGATTTTGGTGAATCAAGGGTTATTGCGTATTCAAGCGGGGCAATGCCGAGTGGGTATTCAAGCATTAATTGAAATTGCCAAAAGGGAAGCGGCAACATTGCAAGCGGCAGATCTTGGTTTTGCGGTTGCACCGAGGTTGAATGCGGCAGGACGTTTAGAAAATATGTCGTTAGGCGTAGAGTTATTGATCTGCGATAATCTCGCATTAGCACGGCAATTGGCCTTGGAGCTTGATAGCTTAAACCAAACACGTAAAGAATTTGAGCAAGAAATGAAAACGGAAGCACTTGCTATTTGTGCTAAGTTACCAGAGTTAGAGCAAAAAGATCAGGCACATGGCATAGTGTTATATCAAGCAGATTGGCATCAGGGTGTGATTGGTATATTAGCCTCAAGAATTAAAGATCAATTTCATCGTCCAGTTATTGCTTTTGCCCAAGAAAGTGATGAAAGCAAATTATTAAAAGGTTCGGCAAGATCGATTGCAGGATTACATATTCGAGATATTTTAGAACGAATTGACAGTAATTATCCTGAATTGATTGTGAAATTTGGTGGGCATGCTATGGCGGCTGGTTTAACGATTCATCAGAGTCAATTAGAGCAATTTAAAATGGTGTTTAATCAGACGGTAAATGAATTTGCCGAGCCAGCAATGTTACAAGGTATTGTATATACAGATGGAGAATTACAAAAAGGGGAATTTAATTTACATACCGTTGAATTATTACGCCAAGCAGGGCCTTGGGGACAAAATTTTCCTGAGCCGATTTTTGAAGGTAATTTCAAAGTATTACAACAACGTTTGCTAGCAGGAAAGCACCTAAAATTATTATTAGAAAACGAACAAGGCATGCTTTTAGATGGGATTTGGTTTAATACAGATTTACGTTATTACCCAGATTTATCAATTAAATACGCTAGAATTTGTTATAAGTTGGATATTAATGAGTTTCGTGGTAGCCGTAATTTACAACTATTAGTTGAGTATTTTTCTACGATAAATTGAATAAATTTCATCAGCCAACTAGAATAATCTAGATTAGTATTGTAAAATCGCAAACGTTTTTGTCTCTTAACAGGCAAAATAGCTTATTGATAAGCTTAAATATACTTTTCTATAAAGGAACTACTAATATGAAAAAAACGACTGTTTTTCGCGGTTTATTACTGTCAAGCGTTGCGTTGGCTGTAGCTGCTTGCGGTAACCTAAGCGAAGTATCTGATGCAGGTACAACAGATAATCCTGTTTTCCCAAAAATTTCTGAGTCTGAGTTCAACCATGACGGTTCTCAATTTGGTTCTTGGCCAAACTGGGAAAATGTACGTCAAATTGAACGCGGTATGAATAAAGATCAATTGTACTACTTAATCGGTCGTCCACACTTTGAAGAAGGTTTATATGCCGTTCGTGAATGGGACTATGCATTCAACTACCGTGAAAACGGCGTTCACAAAATTTGCCAATTTAAAATTTTATTCGACAAAAATATGAACGCTCAGAGCTTCTTCTGGTATCCAAATGGTTGTAATGGTAACGCAAGCTATAACTTAGAAGGTGACTTCTTATTTGATTTCGATAAAGACACTTTAACAGCTAAAGGTAAAGAGGTTGTTGATAATGTTGCAGCACAATTAAAATCTTCAGGTGCTCAGCAAGTAAAAATTGAAGGTCATACTGACCGCTTAGGTTCTGTTGCTTATAACTTGGATCTTTCACAACGCCGTGCGAATATGGTGAAAGCACGTTTACAACAACAAGGCGTTACCGCAGAGATGACTGCGGTAGGTTTAGGTAAAGCGCACCAAGTTAAAGCTTGTGAAGGCTATGCACATGCAAGTCAAGCTGAAAAAGATTGCTTGCGCCCTAACCGTCGTGTGGTGATTTCTGCAAATGGCGGCGTGTTGAAACAGAGCGAGGGTGGTAATGTTGCAGGTCCTACTGGCCCAGCACCACTTTATCAAACTCCAGCATACAACACTGGTAAATAAATTTTTAATATTAAATGAAAAAGGACGAGTAATCGTCCTTTTTTGTCTATATGGAGTTATCTATGTCTTATAAAGCGATTGCCTTCGATCTCGATGGCACATTATTATCTAGCCAAGCCACTATTTTAGATTCAAGTAAACAAGCAATTAAAGCAGCGCAAGCAAAGGGGTTAAAGATCTTCATTGTGACAGGCCGTCACCATACAGCAGTCCGCCCATACTATGCTGAATTGGGTTTAGATACGCCAGTGGTATGTTGTAATGGGACTTATCTGTATGATTTTAAAAATGATCAGGTATTGGCATCTAATCCCTTGAGTGCAGAACAGGCGACTTTCTTGATTACACAAGCTAAACAACAAGGAATTCATACGGCAGTTTATACACGCGATGCGATGGTGTATGAGGTGTTAAATCCCCATTTCGAAAAATTGCAGCAATGGGTGGCAAGCTGTCCAGAAGATGTACGCCCAAATGTGCATCAAATAGAGGATTTCCTGTCATTAGTTGATAGTGGTAACACGATTTGGAAAGTGCTGATTAGTGATCCTGATTTAAATAAAATGCAAAATTTTGTTGAAAAGCTACCGCTTGATCAATTTAGTCCCGAGTGGTCTTGGGTTGATCGCGCAGATATTACTCGTACAGGTAATAGTAAAGGAAACTGCTTAGCAGAACTATTAAAACGAGAACAGATCGATCCTAAACAGGTCATTGCTTTCGGTGATAATTTTAATGATATCAGTATGCTCTCTCTAGTGGGAATGGGCATTGCAATGGGGGGCTCAGAGCTGGAAGTGCAACAAAATGCAAAACGTGTAATAGGCTCAAATAACGAAGATAGCATTGCGCAAACATTAGCGGATTTGTTGAAATAATAGCAAGCGGTATATTTCTTGAGATTTTTTGCAAAGTGTAAAATTTTGCTTGCATATTTCTCAAGTTTTTTGCAATCTAGCGAACATAATTTTTCTTATAAACAGGAGTGAATTTTATGTCTAAACCGCTTTTCTCAGGTAGTATCGTTGCCCTTATAACTCCAATGCGACATGGAGAAGTCGATTTTGATGGCTTAAAAAGCCTAGTCGAATTTCACATTAAAGCAGGCACCCATGGTATTGTTTCTGTGGGTACAACAGGTGAATGTAGCACATTGAGTATTGATGAAAATGTGAAAGTGATTCGCAAAACCGTGGAATTTGCAGCAGGGCGAATTCCTGTTATTGCAGGGACTGGTTCAAATGCGACTAGCGAAGCCATTACGATGACTAAATTAGTTGCAGACAGTGGGGTAGCTGGCTGTTTAAGCGTGGTACCTTACTATAATAAACCAACTCAGGAAGGTTTATATCAGCACTATAAAGCCATTGCTGAGTGTACTGATTTACCTCAAATTTTATATAACGTTCCAGGACGTACAGGGTGTGATTTAAAACCTGAAACCATTGGCCGTCTAGCTGAAATTCCAAATATTGTTGCGGTAAAAGAGGCAACAGGAGATTTAAGTCGTTTGCCATTAATTAAAGAGCTAGCAGGAGACGATTTTATTTTCTTAAGTGGCGATGATGCAACAGGATTTGAGTCAATGAAACAGGGGGGGCAAGGGGTTATTTCAGTTACCAATAACCTTGCTGCAGCAGATATGGCAAAAATGTGTGAATTGACACTGGCAGGAAAATTTGATGAAGCTGAAGTGATTAATAAACGCTTAGATGCCTTACATCACAACTTATTTGTAGAGGGTAATCCAATCCCTGTTAAATGGGCAGCACACCGTATAGGCTTAATTAGTGAGCCAAGCTTACGCCTACCATTAACGGTACTTTCTGAGCAATACCATTCAGTAATTGAAGACGCGCTAAAACAAGCCGGCTTACTGTAATTTTACTAAAACTAACCCCGCGCGGTGCGCGGGGTTTTGTTTTTTAAGCAGTATGCTGTTGATAAGCTTGTAAGGTATTTTTCATTAGCATTGCAACCGTCATCGGGCCAACTCCACCTGGGACAGGTGTAATGAATGATGCTTTTTGTTTGGCCGTCTCGAATTCTACATCACCAATAATCTTTCCTTCGACACGATTAATGCCAACATCGATCACGATCGCGCCTTCTTTAATCCATTCGCCTTTGATTAAGTGTGGCTTACCTACCGCAACAATCACTAGATCTGCTTGGCGGATATGTTGCTCAAGATTTTCAGTGAAACGGTGTGTAATAGTAGTGGTACAGCCTAAAATTAATAGTTCCATTGCCATTGGTCGCCCAACAATATTTGATGCGCCAACAATTACAGCATGCTTACCGCGAACATTTACGTTAGTACTTGCTAGTAATTCAACGATGCCATAGGGAGTACAAGAGCGCAATGTCGGAATACGCTGGCAGAGGCGTCCCACATTGTAAGGATGAAAACCATCGACATCTTTATCTGGGCGAATCGCCTCTATAACTTTACTACTGTCAATTTGTTCAGGAAGAGGTAGCTGAACTAGAATCCCATCTATTGTGTCATCTTGATTAAGCTGAGAAATTAGCGCCAGTAAATCTGTTTCAGTGGTATTAGCAGGTAAATCGAAAGATTTTGATAAAATCCCCATTTCTTCACAACTTTTACGTTTATTCGCAACATAAATTTGCGATGCAGGATCTGCGCCTACTAAAATAACGGCTAAGCCAGGTGCTCGTTTTCCTTCCCCTTTATAGTATTGAATTTGCTGCGCAATGTTAGATTTAATTTGCTTAGCAATAGCGGTGCCTGAAATAATCGTTGCAGTCATAAATAAAAATTCCTCATAAAGTTATGATTTGCTTATTATATCACATGCGCAAACGTTTGCTTATATAATAAGACAAAATTTTAATTTTGCCTTATTTTCGCAAAAAAATGTTTGATTGATAAGTAAAATTAGCAATATGCATAAATAACCACCATTCAACCACAATTTTTCCAAAAAGCATTGACGACAAGAAATTATCACCTATAATGCACAGTACTTTACGTCGGCGAGTAGCGCAGCTTGGTAGCGCAACTGGTTTGGGACCAGTGGGTCGTAGGTTCAAATCCTATCTCGCCGACCACTTTTTCTAAAAGCCCCTCTAAGTAAATTTCCAATACTACGCGCCCTTAGCTCAGCTGGATAGAGCAACGCCCTTCTAAGGCGTGGGTCAAAGGTTCGAATCCTTTAGGGCGTGCCATTTTATTCCCTGTGTTGATATTTAAAGTAGTGTGTTTATCCGCTTGAAAATGGCACAATTGAAGAAAATATACCGAATAGAGTTTTTCTTTTCAAAAATTTACTGATGAAGTCTCTGTGATTTGAACGTATAACTTTTGCCTTAAAACCTATTAACACTTTCTATTCTTCCTTACTTTTTATCCTAAAAACAGTTAGAATACCTCTCCTTTTAGCTTGAACTGTTTATTCGAGAAATTTATGAAATATGAACTGAAAAAAACAAGTGGTAACGCGCGTCGTGGCCGCTTAACCTTCTCTCGCCCGAAAGGCGAGTTTCACGTTGAAACACCGGTTTTTATGCCTGTTGGGACTTACGGCACTGTTAAAGGAATGACCCCTGAGGAAGTTGCAGCAACGGGAGCCCAAATCTTACTTGGCAATACTTTCCACCTTTGGTTACGTCCTGGGCAAGAAGTGATGAAAATGCATGGTGATTTGCACGATTTTATGCAATGGCATGGACCGATTCTAACCGATTCGGGTGGTTTCCAAGTGTTTAGTTTGGGTAAATTACGTAAAATTAAAGAAGAAGGTGTCCATTTCCAAAATCCAATCAGTGGGGAGAAAATTTTCTTATCTCCTGAAAAGTCAATGGAGATTCAATACGATCTCGGTTCTGATATCGTGATGATCTTTGATGAATGTACGCCATATCCTGCCACTTTTGATTATGCAAAACAGTCTATGGAAATGTCACTACGTTGGGCAAAACGTAGTCGTGATCGCTTTGATGAACTGCAAAATCCAAATGCGTTATTTGGTATTATCCAAGGTGGTGTTTACGAAGAGTTGCGTAAAATCTCGGTGGAAAAATTAGTTGAAATCGGCTTTGATGGATATGCGGTGGGCGGTTTAGCCGTAGGTGAGCCAAAAGAGGATATGCACCGTATACTAGAATATGTTTGCCCACAAATCCCTGCAGATAAACCTCGCTATTTAATGGGTGTGGGTAAGCCTGAAGATTTGGTGGAAGGTGTACGTCGTGGAATTGATATGTTCGATTGTGTTATGCCAACTCGTAATGCGCGGAATGGCCATTTATTTGTGACTAATGGCGTGGTAAAAATCCGTAATGCCAAATACAAAACGGACACCACACCGCTTGACCCAGAGTGTGATTGCTACACTTGTAAAAACTACACAAAAGCCTACCTTTATCACTTAGATAAATGTAATGAAATTTTAGGCGCGAGATTAAACACCATTCATAATCTGCGTTATTATCAACGCTTAATGGCTGAAATTCGTCAAGCGATTGAAGATGATCGTTTTGATGATTTTGTGGTGGAATTTTACCAACGTATGGGTAAAGAAGTCCCCCCATTACAATTAGGGCAAGACAATGCTTAATTTAGAGCCTCAGAAATTCGTCACTTGGGATGAACCGATAGAAATGCTTTATGCTTGCCACAGTCGGGTTAAACAGTTTTGTCGTCAGTTATTAATACTGCCTGATTATATTGCTCAGAATGGCGTAAATCAGGCGGTAAAAAACGATGTACAGCAGATTTTGAATTACTTTAATCAAGCTGCACCGTTACACCATGATGATGAAGAAAAGGATTTTTTCCCTGCGTTAGCTCAGAAGTTACCAGAAACACAGCAAGCCATTCATGAGCTGGAAAGCCAGCACGAGGCTTTACACCAAAACTGGTATGAACTGCGAGAGAAATTACAGGATTTACTGGCAGATAAGCTAGAGAATATCGAACCTGAATTGATCAAGCGGTTTGTGTCTGGCTATGATTTGCATATTTCAATTGAAGAACCGTTGTTTGAATTGGGACGAGTGCATTTAGCGGAAAGTGAGTTGGAAACAATGGGAAAAATAATGGCAGAACGCCGTAAAATCTAATGGAATACCAGCTTGATTTAACCGCCTATCGTTGCCCTTTGCCGTTGCTAATGATTAAAAAAGCCTTAGCGACGCTCGCAAAGGGCGATGTTTTATGGGTCACACTTGCAGTGCATAGCAGTGTGGAGGATATTCGCTTACTCTGTGATGAATTAGGTTATGAGTTTCAATCAAAACAGCCAGTTAATCAAACAGACAAGCGCTTGGTTTTTGCTATTTTTTTACAATAAAGATAAGCATAAACTTTCTTAAAGTTGGATTACCATTATTGGCCGTGAAACGGCTTTTACAAGCGGTTATTTTTGGCGATAATTTAGCAAAATTATTGCTGTCACAATTGCAATACCTGCCAAATCAGTTATTAATTCAGGAATGATCAGCATTAATGAACCAGCAGCAAGTATAATTCTTTGCCAAAGTGCCATTGGATTTTTAAAATAGCCTTCCACTGCCGCGGAAAGCCCTAATACACCAATTACTGATGATATAATGACGACAGCTATCTCCGTGGCGTTTGGTAATGGGAAAGTTTTTGTCATGACTGCAACATTAGCCGTTTCAATCATTAGCATATGCGGATTATAAACAAACATAAACGGCACAATAAAACCAGCAAGTGCTAATTTTAGCGATTGCCAACCCGTTTTCATTGGATCTCCCTGTGCAATTCCAGCTCCTGCAAATGAAGCAAGAGCAACAGGTGGAGTAATATTGGCAAAAATACCAAAGTAGAATACAAACATATGAGCGACTAATACTGGGATCCCAAAGGTGGCTAAGGCTGGGGCAGCCATGGTGGCCGTGATGATATAAGCGGGGATCGATGGTAAGCCCATGCCAAGAATAATGGATGCGATCATCGTTAAGAGCAACGTTAAGAATAATGAACCTGCACCTAAGGTCACAATTGAAGAGGTAATGACACTACCAAAGCTTGTGAGATTGACCACGCCAATGACGATTCCTACTACGGCACAAGCTGCCATCACAGATAATGATTGTTTTGCCCCGTCTTCTAACGCTTCAATAATTTCTTTTATGCCCATACGGGTTTCTTTGCGAATTTGGCTAACAAGCACGGTAATACCAATCGTATAAGCGGCGGCATAGCCAATAGGGACAGACTCAATTAATAACCAAATTAATGCCACAATAGGCAACAGCATGTGTCCACGGGTTTGCATGATTGCTTTAAATTTTGGCAATTGCTCTTTAGGCAGCCCTTTGAGATTTTGCTTACCTGCTCGGAAATGCACTTGAGCGATCACCCCTAGATAGTAGAGTAGTGCTGGCAGCAGAGCCGCTAATGCAATAGTTGCATAGCTTACCCCAGTTGTTTCCGCCATAATAAATGCACTTGCGCCCATAATGGGCGGTAAGATTTGTCCACCGACAGAAGCACTAGCTTCCACTGCGCCTGCGAAGTTTTTGTGATAACCAATTTTCTTCATTAACGGAATGGTAAACGCCCCTGTGCTGACCACATTTGCGACTGCCGCGCCATTAATACTGCCCATAAAACCACTGGAAATCACAGCAACTTTAGCTGGGCCTCCTTGTTTATCACCAGCTAGCGCAAGAGCAATATCATTGAATAGCTGCCCCATACCCGATTTAGCAAGAAATGCCCCGAAGAGAATAAACAAGAAAATGAACGTGACGGAAGCACCAATTGCAGAGGAGAAAATGCCTTCAGTTTTTAGATAAAGTTGCCCGAAAATATCCCCGAGATCGTAAGGGCGAGTTAGGAGTTTATCCGGCATAAAATCCATGGAGCTAATAAATGGATAAAGCAAAAAAATCAATGCAAACAAAATTAAGATCCAACCGGTTACACGCCGAGTTGCTTCAAGTACCACTAAGGTAGTGATAATCGCAAAAATAATATCAAGCGTATTAGGAATCCCGCCTCGTACCGTCATTAATGCTTGGTATTGATGCAGTAAATATCCTACGCTCCCTATGCTACCTAAAATCCATACCCAATCAAACCATGCCATATTGCTTTGGCGGCTTTTAGATGAAGCAGGATAAATCAAAAAAATTAATAACGTCCCAACGCCAACGTGAATAGCGCGTTGCAAAAGGGTAGGCATTGGGTAGAAAGTAATATAGAGGTGGAAGAGTGAATAAAGCACCGCAATTATAGTGATTGCAAATTTTTGGACAGAATGACCCGCTTGTCGCATGAGCGATTCACGATCGTATTTTTCCAAAATCTCCTGCTCAGTTAGCGGGCTTTGCGTTTTTGCTTGAGACATTGCAAGAACTCCTTAACAGATAAAACCAAAATGGGGCACGTTTTGATTGAATATGAACGACGCTATACTCAGGTAAATATTGATATAAGGGTATTTCTTTGTGTTCTACCAGAAATGTTCCTTCCATATTGGGTGAAACCACCCAATCCAGTTCATTTACTCTTATTTGATGCTTATAGCCGATATAACCTTGAGGTGCATTGGTAATTGCTGTTGTATATGAAGGTGTTCCAGCACCGAAGGTTTGTAACCAGCTTTCAAATAGCTCAAATTGGTTTGCTTGATGGCGGTAGTGTTCATACCATAATTGCTTTTCGACAGAATGTCGCCAACGCAAACTAAAATATTTACTACGTATATTGCAATGAAGTGCCCCACTAGAAATAGAAAGATAAGAAACCGGAAAAAATCCAGCCAGTAAAATCACAGCATTAAATAGCCCAAAATACCGGCTGAATTTTTTCTTTAACATAGCTTATTTGGCATTGATTTCATCAAAATATTTTTTGGCACCCGCGTGTAATGGGGCAACCAAACCTTGTTGTGCATCTTGAATATTAATATCCTTTGCCGCTTGGTGAGCAGTTTGTAATTGTGGCAAACTCTCAAAGAATGTTTTAGTGAGTAGATAAACATCATTCTCGCTTAAATCCTTGCGGACAACCAACGCATTTTTAATTGCAGCGGTCGGAATAGGTGCTTCGTTACCATAAGTGTGTGCAGGAATGGTTAATGCGGTGAAATACGCTTTATCTTGGGCAATCTTTTCTACCCCATCAGTAGGAATAGCGACGACTTGCAAATCAAAGCCTTGCTGTAATTCCATTAATGATGAGTTGGGTAGACCACTTGTTAAGAATGCTGCATCTAGGCTGCCAGATTTCAACGCATCTGCAGCTTCTGCATAACCTAAGTAATCCACTTTAATATCATTATAACTAATACCAAATCCGGCTAAGAGATTACGAGCATTGACTTCAACACCTGAATTTTGTGCACCAGTTGCAACACGTTTGCCTTTTAAATCTGTAATGGTTTTAATGCCAGAACGCTTAGAGGTTACAATTTGAACATAGTTAGGATAAAGCGCAGCAATTTGTTCAATATTTTCTAATTTAGTCGGAAAGCTCCCTACACCATTTAAAGCATCACTGAGTGCATCACTCATCACAAATGCCATCTCAACTTTTTTTTGAGCCAATAAGTTAAGATTTTCAACTGATGCGCCCGTGGTTTGTGTTTTAGAATTGGTTGCCAATTGTTTGGCATAAATATCGGCAAGTGTTGTTGCGATAATATTGTAAGGGCCGGAAGCGCCACCGGTTGCGATTGTAACAAATTTGCTCTGTACTTTATCTATAGCATCTATAGCCCCCTGCCCAGTGCTGGTTCCGTTTGCTTGTGTTTTATCATCACATGCTGTTAGAGAGAAAGTTAATAATCCTAGTGTTAGTGTTGTGAGTACAAATTGTCGTATTTTCATAATAACTCCAAGTAAGGATAGTGAAGAGAAAAGGTTTAACAAATTTGAAATATTCATTGCAGAATTTTTGAATACATAAAAATCTGTTTATAACGTTATCGTTCTGTATAAATACCGCAAACGGTTGCTTTAATCAAGAAAAAGTAAAAATATCGTGATTTAGCTGGAATTCTACTTGATGGGCACTCATGTGCATCCCTTATTCAGTATTATCTTTGGTTAATTTTATGTTAATTAAGTTAAAAAATGGTTGCAATTTAACTATTGCCTGATCTATAGTGAATATGAGTACTATTAGTATTCAATCCCACCAAATAACATTGGAATCTTACTTTTATCCACTAATTAAGGAGAAAATTATGGCGACAATGAAAGCAATGACCTATTACGGCGAAAATGACATTCGTTTTGAGGAGCGCCCTATTCCGACTATTCAATCTGCTACTGATGCAATTATTCGCTTAACTAAATCAACTATTTGTGGTACGGATTTAGGAATTTGGAAAGGCAAAAATCCTGAAATTGAACAAACTGCGTTGGCTCAAACTGGCACATGGAATGGACGAATTCTCGGGCATGAAGGAATTGGCGTTGTAGAGGAAGTGGGGGAGGGTGTAAAAAACTTTAAACGAGGGGATAAAGTGATTATTTCTTGTGTTAGTCGTTGTGGCACCTGTGAGAACTGCCAGAAACAGCTATATGCGCATTGTCGTAATGGCGGAGGTTGGATTATGGGTTACATGATTGATGGCACACATGCAGAATATGTTCGCACACCTTTTGCGGATAACTCTCTTTATCACCTACCAGATGATATTAATGAAGATGTGGCAGTGTTACTCTCGGATATTTTACCGACAAGCCATGAAATTGGTGTGCAATATGGCGACGTAAAACCTGGAGACAGCGTAGCAATTGTTGGTGCAGGGCCAATAGGCATGTCAGCGTTACTTACCGCACAATTTTATTCACCTGCTGAAATTATTATGGTAGATATGGATGATAACCGTCTTGGGCTGGCTAAAGAGCTCGGTGCAAGTCATGTGATCAATTCCAAAAAAGAAGATGCAGTAGCAAGAATATTGGCTTTAACTGATGGACGAGGTGTAGATTGTGCGATTGAGGCCGTGGGTTATCCCGCTACATGGGATATTTGTCAAAATGTAGTGAAAGAGGGAGGACACCTCGCTAACGTAGGGGTTCATGGTCAGCCCGTACAATTTAATATTGATAAGCTTTGGATTAAAAACCTCAATATCACTACCGGTTTAGTGAATGCAAATACGACAGGAATGTTATTGAAAACCTGCCAGTGTGGAAAATTGCCTCTGCATCGTTTAGCAAGTCATCATTTCAAATTTAGCGAAATGGAAAAAGCTTATAATGTATTCAAGCATGCCGCAGAAGAGAAAGCGATGAAAGTAATGATTGATTTCTAGCTATTTGATCGTTCTAAAAATCCTCGACTTGGTCGAGGATTTTAAGCATCAACACACCTTACAGACAAACCCATCTTTTTCACATGTGCCAATTTAGATGGGTTTATTTTGGGGCTTTCGAAGCATTTTGGCGTTTGCAAAAAGTTCGTATTTTTTAACCGCTTGTTGGATTTTTTATTTGCTATTTAGATATTATTAGCAATTAAATCGCCCATTTCGCTGGTTGAAACCGGCGTGGATTGATCGGCTAAATCAGCGGTGCGGTAGCCTTCGGCTAATACTTTTTTCACGGCATTTTCAATGGCAACGGCGGCATCTTCAAGATTAAAACTATAACGTAACATCATTGCCGCAGACAGAATTTGGGCAATAGGGTTAGCAATATTTTTGCCTGCAATGTCTGGAGCAGAACCGCCTGCCGGTTCATACAAGCCAAAACCTTTTTCATTTAAGCTGGCAGACGGCAGCATTCCCATTGATCCTGTAATCATGGCACATTCATCAGAAATAATATCACCGAAAATATTAGAACAGAGTAACACATCAAAGAACTCTGGCTGTTTAATCAATTGCATCGTCGCGTTATCAATATAGATATGGTCGAGCTTGACTTCAGGATATTCTTTTGCCATTTCATTAACGACTTCACGCCATAAAATCGAGCTCATTAGTACATTCGCTTTATCTACTGAGGTTACGTGTTTTTTACGTTTCATCGCCGTTTCGAACGCGACACGAGCGATACGCTCAATTTCATAGCGATGATATACCTCTGTGTCAAAGGCTTTTTCATTCGCCCCTTCACCTTCACGACCTTTAGGCTGACCAAAATAGATTCCACCAGTCAATTCACGTACAGTTACCATATCAAACCCTTTAGCTGCAATATCAGCACGCAAAGGACAGAATTGTTCCAAGCCTTTATAAAGTGTAGCTGGGCGCAAGTTGCAGAATAACGCGAAATGCTTACGAAGTGGTAATAATGCGCCACGCTCAGGTTGTTCATTTGCTGGTAGATGTTCCCATTTTGGCCCGCCTACGGAACCAAATAGAATGGCATCAGCTTGTTCACACCCCAGCTTAGTGCTTTCTGGAAATGCTGTACCATGGTTATCAATCGCGATCCCGCCGATATCATAATAATTATAATTGAGCGTGAAACCGAATTTTTGTTGGACTTTATCAAGTACTTTAACCGCTTGCGCCATAATTTCTGGGCCAATTCCGTCACCGCTTAATACTGCAATGTTGTAGCTTTGCATACAATTTCCTTTTATTTGAGTTTGCATTGAAAAACGTACTATAAAACATTTTTAGTCAGAAATGGCGACTTTTTTGCAGAAATTCATTACGTTGATTAGAATGTGCTAGATTTTGAGGATTTTTATATGAAACAAACCGCTTGTAGATGGATTTTTTTGGCTTGCTGCGCCTGTTTATTATCGGGGTGCGGTACGATTATTAGCTTGATTGAGCAAGATTACAGCGTTTATGCAGGTGTAGGACGTGATTTCTCAGCTATTCAGCAGGGTAGTTTGTTTAGTATAGTGGCAGTTATCGATCTGCCACTGAGTTTTGTCTTAGATACGTTAATGCTACCCGTTACGCTTTCGCAGTAGGCTATGCGTGTTGCATTACGGCAATATAGTTACAACTCACATCTTGGTTAAGCCAAAATTTTTCGGTAAGCGGATTAAAATGATAACCCACCATTTCACTGCATCTTAATCCAACCTGATCACTCCAGTTCAGCAATTCAGCCGGTTTAATAAATTTTTCAAATTCATGCGTGCCTTTGGGTAACATTTTGAGCACATATTCCGCCCCAATCACAACTAGCATATAGGCTTTAAACGTGCGGTTAATGGTTGAGAAGAATAACGTACCGTTTGGTTTTAATAAGGCTTGACAGCTTTGGATAATCGACAATGGTTCAGGGACATGTTCCAACATTTCCATGCAGGTGATCACATCAAATTTTTCCGCATTGCAAGCGGTCTGTTTTTGCAAAAAATCTTCAATGGTTGTTTGTTGATAATCAATGTTTAGCCCACTTTGTTCTGCGTGCAAACGTGCGACTTCAAGCGGTTTATCAGTCATATCAATGCCCGTAACGGTTGCGCCCAGTTTTGCCATCGCTTCACTTAAAATGCCGCCGCCGCAACCAACATCAAGCACTCTTTTTCCAAAAAGCCCTTGAGATTTTTCATTAATGTAGGCGCTACGCAACGGGTTGAGCAGATGAATGGGCTTGAAATCACCTTGTGGATCCCACCAAGTTTTTGCCATTTTTTCAAATTTAGCCAGTTCTTGAGGATCAATATTTGGAGTAGATTGTTGCATAAATTTTCTTCAGATAAATTTTTCTAATGATAAGCAGCGTTATTTTACCGAATAAAACGGGATTTTGCTGCTGAATGGGATAAAAAGTGGATGGAAAGACCATAAAATGTGATCTGCCTCACAAAATTGCACAAAAAAACAGCATTTAAGCATACTTTTTTTAATTTATTGGATAAATTTTTCTAATTGTTATTGCAAAGTTTAAAATCACTGCTAGACTGCACAGCGTTTTGATTTAACACAACATTCACAAAAATTTTAAATATACAGGAGTAACACTATGAGCGATTTACACGCCCTCAATTCCCTTTTTCAAAAAATCAAACAACGTGATCCAAACCAAGCACCATTTCACCAAGCTGTAGAAGAAGTTTTTGGTAGCCTTGCGCCATTCTTAGAAAAAAATCCACAATATACTAAATATGGTTTGTTAGAGCGTATTGTTGAGCCAGAGCGTGTGATCACTTTCCGTGTGACTTGGGTTGATGATCAAGGTCAAGTGCAAGTAAACCGTGGCTATCGTGTGCAGATGAACTCGGCAATTGGACCTTATAAAGGTGGTTTACGTTTCCATCCAACTGTCGATTTAGGTGTTTTAAAATTCTTAGCCTTTGAACAAGTATTTAAAAATGCCTTAACCACATTGCCGATGGGCGGTGGTAAAGGTGGTTCAGACTTCGATCCAAAAGGTAAATCTGATGCTGAAGTAATGCGCTTCTGCCAAGCCTTTATGAGCGAGTTATATCGCCACATTGGTGCGGATACCGATGTGCCAGCAGGTGATATTGGCGTAGGTGGGCGTGAAATTGGCTACTTATATGGTCAATACAAAAAATTACGCAATGAATTTACTTCTGTTTTAACGGGTAAATCGTTAACTTGGGGGGGGAGCTTAATTCGTCCAGAAGCGACAGGTTATGGTACAGTTTACTTCGCTGAAAGTATGTTAAATACTCGTGGTCAATCAATTGAAGGCAAAGGCGTAGTAATTTCTGGTTCTGGTAATGTAGCACAATACGCTGCAGAAAAAGTGATTCAAAAAGGTGGACGAGTTTTAACGGTGTCAGATTCAAATGGTTTCGTTCAGTTCCCAGCAAGCGGTATGACAGAAGCACAATTACAAGCATTATTTGAACTCAAAAATGAACGTCGTGAGCGTTTATCCGTCTATGCGAAAGAGCAGGGCTTAGCCTATTTTGACGGTCAAAAACCATGGGGAGTCGCGTGTGAAGTGGCATTACCTTGTGCAACCCAAAACGAATTAGACGGGGAAGATGCGAAAACCCTACTCAAAAATGGCTGTATCTGTGTTGCAGAAGGGGCAAATATGCCTTCAACTCTTGCTGCTGTTGAAGTGTTTACCGATGCGAAAATTCTTTATGCACCGGGTAAAGCATCGAACGCAGGTGGTGTTGCAACCTCTGGTTTAGAAATGAGCCAAAATGCTATTCGCTTGTCTTGGACGCGTGAAGAAGTTGATCAACGTTTATTTGATATTATGGCGAATATTCACCAAAACTGTGTTGAAAATGGCTCAGAAGCAGGTGGCTATGTAAACTATGTGAATGGCGCGAATATTGCAGGCTTTAAAAAGGTTGCGACTGCTATGCTAGAGCAGGGTGTAATCTAAGGCTAATTTCTTGTGAGTGAATGAAGAGCAGGCTATAAAGCCTGCTTTTTTTGCAGAAAATTATAAAAAAATCACCGCTTGCTTATGCTAGAATCTTACTAATTTTTCTAAGATTGCATACAAATGAGTAAAAACAGCAAACCCTTTATTCTCCATTCTCCTTTCACCCCCTCCGGCGACCAACCAAGTGCGATTACTAAACTGACCGAAGGCTTAAATGACGGCTTGGCACATCAAACCTTACTTGGCGTAACCGGCTCGGGCAAAACCTTTACCATTGCGAATGTGATTGCGAAGCTCAATCGCCCAGCGATGGTGCTTGCCCCAAATAAAACCCTTGCCGCTCAGCTTTATGCCGAGATGAAAGCGTTCTTTCCGGAAAATGCGGTGGAGTATTTCGTCTCTTACTACGATTACTACCAGCCCGAAGCCTATGTGCCGGCAAGCGATACCTTTATCGAGAAAGATGCCTCTATCAATGAACAGATCGAGCAGATGCGACTGTCGGCAACCAAATCCTTTTTGGAACGCCGAGATACGATTGTGGTTGCCTCCGTTTCTGCCATTTACGGCTTGGGTGATGTGGACGCTTATATGCAGATGATGTTGCATTTGCAAGTGGGGGCGATGATTGGGCAGCGTGAAATTCTCTCCCGCCTTGCGGAATTGCAATACACCCGTAACGATCAGGCGTTCCAGCGTTCGACTTTCCGAGTACGGGGCGATGTGATTGATATTTACCCTGCCGAAAGCGATGAAGTGGCGTTAAGGGTAGAGCTGTTTGATGATGAAATCGAAAATCTGTCGCTATTTGACCCGCTTACAGGGCATAGCTTGGGAAAAGTGCCACGCTATACTATTTACCCGAAAACCCACTATGTGACCCCACGAGAGCGGATTTTGGAGGCGATTGAGCAAATTAAGGTCGAGCTTGCCGAGCGACGTACTTATTTCATCAAAGAGAATAAATTGCTGGAAGAGCAACGGATCGCCCAACGTACGCAGTTTGATATTGAGATGATGAACGAGCTGGGCTACTGTTCGGGCATTGAAAACTACTCCCGCTATCTCTCGGGCAGAAAAGAGGGCGAAGCCCCACCAACCCTGTTTGATTATATGCCTGCTGACGGTATTTTGGTGATTGACGAAAGCCACGTTACTGTGCCACAAATTGGCGGAATGTATCGTGGCGACCGAGCGAGAAAAGAAACCTTAGTACAATATGGTTTCCGCTTGCCGTCCGCACTGGATAACCGACCGCTTAAATTTGAAGAGTTTGAACGCCTTTCGCCTCAGACTATTTATGTTTCAGCGACACCGGGCAATTACGAATTAGAGAAAAATCCTGACGTGGTAGATCAAGTCGTGCGTCCAACAGGATTATTAGACCCAATTATTGAAGTTCGCCCTGTTGCGACACAGGTGGACGATTTGCTTTCTGAAATTCATAAGAGGGTAGCGGTGGACGAGCGAGTGTTAGTAACAACGCTCACCAAAAAAATGGCAGAAGATCTCACCGACTATTTGGACGAACACGGCGTGCGAGTTCGCTATCTGCATAGCGATATTGACACCGTAGAAAGGGTAGAGATTATTCACGATTTGCGAATGGGAATGTTTGATGTGCTAGTGGGGATTAACTTATTGCGTGAGGGCTTAGATATGCCCGAAGTGTCGCTGGTTGCCATTCTTGATGCGGATAAAGAGGGCTTTTTACGTTCCGAACGCTCGTTAATTCAGACCATCGGACGTGCCGCCCGAAACCTCAACGGCAAAGCGATTTTATACGGCGACCGCATTACCAACTCAATGCAAAAAGCGATTACCGAAACCGAACGCCGCCGTGAAAAGCAGATGAAATACAACGAAGAACACGGCATCACGCCACAAGCGTTGAACAAAAAAGTCGGCGAATTGCTCGACATCGGACAATCCGACAAGCCAAAACGGGGCAAACAAGCGGTCAAAAAAGCCGAAAATTCTGCAACCGACTACAAGCCGAAATCCCGTAAAGAACTGGAAAAAGAGCTTAAAACGCTGGAACAACAAATGCGTGATTTTGCGAAAGATCTGGAATTTGAAAAAGCGGCTGCGGTAAGGGATAAAATCGGGCAGTTGAAGGTGTATTTGTTGGAGGTTTGAGTAAATTTCTGCAGATACGATGAATGGGATTCTATTAGAGGAGGATATGCATGTATAATATTAAGAAGAGGAACTAGTTAATTCCTGTGAGAGTTTTTTTCAGAATATAGCTAGTTTAAACGAGAGTTGTTTCAGTTTTTTACAACAGGAAGATTTATTATATTTCTTTTAATAGGAGATTTTTATGTCTAAAGATGAAATGAGATTTAGTGCAAATCACAAGACTTTTTCAACTATTCTTGAGCCAAACTATAAGTATATTATACCAAGATATCAAAGAGAATATTCTTGGGAAAAAGAAACTCATATCCAGGCTTTTTGGGATGATTTAATAGAGCAAATAGATATAACAAATGAATCTGATTATCGAACAAGAGATTATTTTGTTGGTTCTGTTGTTTTAGTTGGGTATGAAGGGAAAGATACTGAGTTTTTAGTAATCGATGGACAGCAAAGGATTACGACATTAACTATTTTTCTTTCTGTTTTAACACATATTGGATTAAAGTTAAGTGAATCAAAAAATAATCCTGATTTTAAGGATTTTGCTGAAGTTTGTTATAGATATATAGAAGGACGGGATAAGAAAAATAAAGAGTTTTTTAAATTAGTTAATGAAACGCCCAAACCATTTTTTCAGGAAAATATTCAGTATAAAGAGAAACAACGTCAGGGAATAGCTAAAACAGATGAAGAAAAAAGATTGAAAGAAGCATACGAATTCTTTTCTAAATCCATTGAGGAAGATTTAAAGAAACACCCTAATAGAGAATTGGAATTCCTGACGGTGATTAGGGATCAGGCATTAAGATTTAGCATTATAAATATTACTGTTAATAATGAAATTTACGCGCAGAAAATATTTGAGACATTAAATACAAAAGGAAAAGATCTTGAAACAATAGATTTAATAAAAAATAAAGTTTTTGATGTTTTAAATAAAGAGCATCCAGATGATAAAGCCAAAACCAAATGGAATGAGTTAAAAGAGATTCTTATTTCAAGAGAGGATGATATAGCACTATCTAAATTCTTCCATCATTATTGGATGTCTAAATATAATTCTGTTGCAGAGCACAAAATATACTCATCATTCCTTAAAAATGTAGAGCAAACAGAAAATTCATACTTAGAGTTTTTAGAAGACATAATTTCTTTTGCTAAACTTTATGTCAGGGTCGTATCACCACAAGAATCAGATTGGAAAGAACAAGATAAAAAAGATATATTTAAGTCATTGATGTCGTTAAGAAGTTTTAAATTAACAGCTCACAGGACAATTATTGTTACTCTTATATGTTTTTATAATAAGAAGCTAATTTCTCTTAAGATTCTAAAGGAATTATTATATAAAATGGTGCTATTTCATTTTATATTTATTGTTACACCATTTAGATCAAGAATTGAAACTACATATGCAAAATATGCGAGACTAATTAATCTGGAAACAGATAAAAAGACCATCTCCATGGTTATTAAGGATTTTAATAATGAGCTAAAAGAAAAATTAGGTGGTGTATCAATAAAAGAGTTTGAGACAAAATTTATGGAGCTAAAATATTCAAACTCATTTACTCAACATAAGGATATTATTAAGTTTATATTTGAGCTAGTAGAATTGCAGATTGAATCAAATACAAAAGAACTTAAGTTTGATCAAGTAACATTGGAGCATATAGAGCCCCAAAGTAAAAATGCTAAATGGATTGATGGTATAGGAAATTTGTTACCGTTAGGTGGTGAAATTAATGGTAAATGCGATAGTAAATCATTTAAAGATAAAATTAGTTTATATCAAAAATCTAATCTTAAGCAAGTTAAATCTTTTTGTAGTAAATATTCTGATAAAGATGTTTGGACAGAAGACTTAGCACAAGGAAGAGCTAATGAAATGGCAAAATCAATTTTTGATTACATTAAATCACAATTTAATTAATATAATCTTATATTAGACGTATTTGTTTGGTAAATTTGTCTTTAATATCCCTATTCATGAACTTAAAAAGCAAACTCCCTAGTTACTAAGCTGGGGAGTTTTTATCAGGATTAGTTAGGAACAGGGGAAATACTACATATCGATAGGTTATCTTTCTACAACCCTGTGAATCTATATACTTTTACAGTAATTTATTATGTGCTATTTTTTGATAGAGATGTTTCTGTTCTGGCATAAAATATTATTTAATTAAATTAAAATTTGTAAAAATAGGTGCAATTCATCTGCTTGCTAAATATCAAATAGATTCAAAGGGAATGTTTATCCAGTATGTTGTATAAAATCATAACAGATGAAATTTATGCAATCTGTTGCTAAATCAGGCGGTAGATTTTATCCCATTATAAAAATACGGTTATTTATAAAGGGGTTATCGCCTGTCAAGGGTAGAGAGGGAGATTTACCGATTGAACTTCATGGTTAAACGCTATATCTTGGTTTTACTTTAGGTAAGACATCCGCATAGGGTGTTTAGTAAGGTATTACGAGATAGGACTAATTATGAATAAAAGTTTAATGGTAACAAAGCGTGATGGCACGCGCGAACAACTCAATCTAGATAAAATTCATCGTGTGATTACTTGGGCGGCAGAGGGGTTAGAGAATGTCTCTGTTTCACAAGTAGAACTCCGTTCTCACATTCAATTTTATGAAGGTATTCGTACTGCAGATATTCATGAAACTATTATTAAGGCTGCAGCTGATCTCATTAGTAAGGATACACCCGATTATCAATATTTGGCAGCACGCTTGGCGATTTTCCACTTACGCAAAAAAGCTTATGGACAGTTTGAGCCACCGCATTTATATGAGCATGTTAAAAAATTAGTTGCGCTAGGTAAGTATGATGCGGATTTGCTGAGCGATTACACGCCCGAAGAATGGGAGACAATGAATGGATTTATTGATCACTGGCGGGATATGACGTTTTCCTATGCAGCAGTAAAACAGTTGGAAGGAAAATATTTAGTGCAGAATCGTGTTAGCGGGGAGATTTATGAATCGGCTCAATTCTTGTATTTACTCGTAGCTGCCTGCTTATTTTCTAAGTATCCAGCAGCAAGCCGCTTAGATTATATTCGCCGTTTTTATGATGCGACTTCCACTTTCAAAATTTCTTTGCCAACACCAATTATGGCAGGAGTGCGTACACCTACTCGTCAATTTAGTTCCTGTGTGTTAATTGAGTGTGATGATAGCTTAGATTCCATCAATGCAACCTCTGCTGCAATCGTTAAATATGTTTCACAGCGTGCTGGGATCGGTATTAATGCCGGCGCAATTCGGGCATTAGGTAGTCCTATTCGTGGTGGAGAAGCATTTCATACCGGCTGTATCCCCTTTTATAAACATTTTCAAACGGCAGTAAAGTCTTGCTCTCAAGGTGGTGTTCGCGGTGGAGCGGCTACCGTGTATTTCCCGATTTGGCATTTGGAAGCAGAAAGCTTAATGGTATTAAAAAATAACCGTGGTGTGGAAGAAAACCGTGCTCGCCATATGGATTACGGGGTACAGATTAATAAAATGATGTATCAACGTTTAATTAAAGGCGGTGAGATTAGTTTATTTAGCCCATCAGATGTGCCGGGGTTATATGAAGCGTTTTTTGCTGATCAAGCTAAATTTGAGCAACTTTATTTGCAATATGAGCAAGATCCGAGCATTCGGCAACGTAAAGTTAAGGCTGTGGAATTGTTTTCATTACTGATGCAAGAGCGGGCTTCAACAGGGCGAATTTATATTCAGAATGTCGATCACTGTAATACGCATAGCCCATTCGATCCTCGTGTCGCACCGATACGCCAATCGAACCTCTGCTTAGAAATTGCTTTGCCAACTAAGCCACTGGCACATTTTTATGATGAACAAGGGGAAATCGCATTATGTACATTATCGGCATTTAATTTAGGCACACTCAGCAATTTAGATGAGTTAGAAGAATTGGCTGATTTAGTGGTTCGTGCGCTAGATGCCCTATTAGATTATCAAGATTATCCGGTATTAGCTGCACGTAACAGCTCATTAAATCGTCGCGCATTAGGTGTAGGCGTGATTAACTATGCTTACTATTTAGCTAAAAACCAAGTGCGTTATTCCGATGGCAGTGCTAATAATTTAACTCACCGTACCTTTGAAGCGATTCAGTATTATTTATTAAAAGCGTCGATGAATTTAGCCAAAGAACAAGGGGCTTGTGCTTATTTTGATCAAACCACTTATGCCAAAGGGTTACTCCCTATCGATACTTATAAAAAAGAAATTGATGAATTAACTCAAGAACCGCTTCATTATGATTGGGAACAACTACGTCAGGATATTCTGCAATTTGGCTTGCGTAATTCCACTTTAACTGCCTTAATGCCATCGGAGACTTCGTCGCAAATTTCGAATGCCACCAACGGAATTGAACCTCCGCGTGGCTATATTAGTGTTAAAGCATCAAAAGACGGTATTTTAAAGCAGGTTGTGCCGGAGTATGAACGTTTAAAAGCATACTATGAACTGCTTTGGGATATTCCTAATATGGACGGCTATTTGCATTTGGTTGGGATTATGCAGAAATTTGTTGACCAAGCGATTTCGGCGAATACAAATTACGACCCAAACCGCTTTGCAGAAGCTAAAGTACCGATGAAAGTATTATTAAAAGATCTATTAACGGCGTATAAATACGGGTTAAAAACCCTTTACTACCAAAATACCCGTGATGGAGCAGAAGATGCGCAAGACGACTTAGATGAAGGCTGTGCTGGTGGTGCTTGTAAAATTTAATAAGAACAGAAATAAAGGAGAATAACATGGCATATACTACGTTTTCACAACATAAAAATGATCAACTAAAAGAACCCATGTTTTTTGGACAAAATGTGAATGTGGCGCGTTATGATCAACAAAAATACGAAATTTTTGAAAAACTGATTGAAAAACAACTCTCATTTTTCTGGCGACCGGAAGAAGTGGATGTGTCGCAAGACCGCATTGACTATGCCCAACTGCCTGAACATGAAAAGCACATTTTTATCAGTAATTTAAAATACCAAACCTTGTTGGATTCTATTCAAGGGCGTAGCCCGAATGTGGCGCTTTTGCCATTAGTGTCTATCCCCGAGCTTGAAACCTGGATTGAAACTTGGACATTTAGCGAAACAATTCACAGTCGTTCTTACACACATATCATCCGTAATATTGTCAATGATCCATCAATAGTATTTGATGATATTGTCACAAACGAAGAAATTATTAAGCGTGCCAAAGATATTTCCGCCTATTATGATGATTTGATTCGTGACAGCCAACTCTATAGTTTGTATGGTGAAGGCAGTTATCAGGTTGATGGAAAAGCCTGTGAGGTCAGTTTGCGTAGTCTAAAAAGACAACTTTATCTCTGTATGATGAGTGTGAATGCGCTTGAAGCAATTCGTTTTTATGTCTCTTTTGCTTGCTCATTTGCCTTTGCGGAACGGCAGCTTATGGAAGGAAATGCCAAAATCATCAAATTTATTGCACGTGATGAAGCATTACATCTTACCGGCACTCAGCATATATTGAATATTATGACCTATGGCAATGATGATCCTGAAATGGCAGAAATTGCACGTGAATGTCGCCAAGAGGCCTACGAGCTTTTTTTAAGTGCTGCTGAACAAGAAAAAGCGTGGGCGGAATACCTATTTAAAGACGGTTCGATGATTGGGCTAAATCGGGATATTTTGGTGCAATATATTGAATATATCACTAATATTCGAATGCAGGCTGTTGGGCTACCATTGCCATTTAAAGCGCGCTCCAACCCCATTCCGTGGATCAATGCATGGCTGGTTTCCGATAATGTACAGGTAGCACCACAAGAAGTGGAAGTCAGTTCTTATTTGGTCGGTCAGATTGATGCAAAAGTAGATAGCAGTGATTTTGGCGATTTTGAACTCTAAACTATGAAGTAAACAAGCGCTTGATTTTTAGCAATTTTTTGCATAATAGACAAAATTGAGTCTGCAAAGTGGGTTAAAACCTTGTAATATAAGGCTTTAACCTACTTTTTATAAAAATGCCTAAAAAATTGCATTTTCTGTTCATCTTCTAATCTCAAAAAATACGGTAAAATTAACGGTATTAATCGAAAAAAGCATTGAAATTCAATCTATTACCTGTGATGGGAGAGGAGGGGTACTAAATGCTTATCTCCATATCCCTACCCAAATGTGCCATTTTCATCAAATCGGACGCGGGATATTTTATTTAACAAAATCATCGAAATCAGAGGCAGGAAAAGAGCTGCTATCTCTGTATAACCCTCTTAAACATCAAATGCTGGAAACGCTACAGCAAACATTATCACAATGGCTAAATAAGCATAAAGAGTACTTTAACGAACGTTCGGAAAATAATTTAAGATGCTTTAAACATAAATGATTACGAAGTGCTTATTGGCGTTTAAAACGTAGCATAAACTATCTATTTGCCTATCAAAGGTATCCCGAACTAGACGTTGCTCATACCACGAATCTGGTTGAGTCATTTTTTTAGACAGATGAACGCAAAATTGGCCTCTCATCAGGGACTAACTGATGAACATAAGATGATGTTTATAAAGGATTTTATTTGCCAACGTAGTTAAAAATAAAGCCATAGCAGACATAACAATGTCCACTATGGCTGGTTCATCGGGAAATTAAACTCAATTTTGTCCACTATACTAGAATGGCTCAGCAGTTTTAGCTGTCTCAGGCACAATGTGGTATGCAGTAGAATTAGCAGGGCGAGAGATGCCTGAATTCTCTATTGCTTTAGCAAGCTGGCAACTAGTCAACCCAAACAAATCCACCCAATCAAGAGGATTGTCAACATAGCCAAATGGTCTTTCCCCACCATTCAACCCAATCTGCTTTTGCGGACAATCTTTTGAAATTCTTCGCCCAAGTGCATTGTATTGATAATGCCACACTTCGCCTTTGTCGTTGCTAATGCCAGTGAGTTGGTTGTTATCTTTTCAATATTTAAGTGAGGTTGAAGTTTTTTCTATTGCTACAATTTGATAATGAACCACTTTTTACCAATCTTTTTGTTTTGTATGATATATAGTGCAATAGAGTATTCTAACAAAGACATTCTTTGAGATAGGTGTGAACCTGCCAAATCACTTTATTCCAGTCATAATCTATCTCTTGTCTAAATAATTGTACACTGTCATACCATATAGAATTCTCTCGGTTAAGTAACCAACGAAAATCAGGTTTATAATTGATTAGAATCCAAGTTGGCTTTCCCATAGCAGCTGCAAGGTGGGCAACAGAAGTATCCACACAAATAACTAAATCCATTTGTTCAATAATGGCAGAAGTATCAGAAAAACTCTCTAATTCAGCATGAAGATCGTGAACATTCGCATAGCATTTTAACTTTTCAGCTTCTTCACTACGCACCTCTTTTTGCAATACATAAAACTCAGCATTTAATGAAAATAACTGAGAAAATAGAGAAAATGGGATACTACGAATTTTATCTGTATCAGTTTTAGATCCGCCACGCCATACAATACCAATTTTCATTTTATTAGGTACAAGCGGTAATTTTTCTTTCCATTTTTGCAAATAGCCAGATAATGCTTTGAGATATTTTGCAGTCAAGGGAATATTCTCTAATGTAGTTTGACATAAATGGGGTAAACTCATCATACTAACCCAATGAGTAAATTGTACAATGTCACCAAATTTTGCTGTAGGTATTCCGTATTCTGCTAAATTAGCCGTTAGAAAGTCATTAATATGTTCATTATTCCAAACTAAAACATTTACGCCTTGCTGTTTAAGATAAATCGCATAGCGAACAAATTGAATATTATCACCGATACCTTGTTCTGAGTGAATAAGTAAACGACTTTCTGCATTGAGTGATTCACCTTGCCATTTGGGCTTTGGAAGGATTATGGGATTTTTAAATGTTTTGTAATTAGTCTCCCAGCGGCTTTCATATAGTTTCCAACCATTTTCATAATCCCCAGTTAATAGCAAGAGTAAGGCTTTATTAAGGGTAGCAATAGCATGTTCTTCTTTGAAATCAGCAAGGTATCGCATTGCATCATTACAATCTCTTAACGCAAGATTGAATAATCCTAATAATGTGGCATTGCCGCTTCTTAATGCAAAATGGATAGGATCTATTTTTTCTTTTAGTAAAGCATTATCGTTTTGCAATATATCGAAGAATATTTCGTAATAATGAGTATGAGATTCAGATTGGTAAATTTTTGCAAAATAATCTTTAGAAATCACCGCTTGATAATTTCGATTATAATGTTCGATATCTATTCTATTTTCTAAATAAGCACAAATTCGATTGTCATATTGAGCAAGAGAATCACAACCTAGTTCTTGAAAAACTAATGCTCTTTTACGGTAAATATCAGGATTTTGATTATCAAATGAAAGAGCGTTATCCACTTCTTTTAATTGTTTTAACTTTTCTAAAAGCAACTTATTTTCCATCATTTTTATTTATCCAATTCATTAAAACAGTATTATCGGTAGATAACATAATTTGGAGGCGTAATTCGCTGGAATTGTGCGTGAGTCATCCAACAGAGCCTATTTTTTGCGTCAATTTAACTTAACGCCTAAAGCGTTTGCAATTTTATTACAACTTCATTACTTGATTTTTCTTGCATGCAAATAGTTTGGAACAGAACAATAGCGTACCTTTGTTTTTTCAGAGAATACTTTGATTGACATACCTGATACCGCTATCAAAAGTACGCAATAGATGCTTGTTGTACTTTTTGATACTACGATACTTTCGTTATTACAGATAAGAAAAAAGTAGCAGAAACAAAAAGGAAATCTTTGCGTAACTGCTACATAATATCGAAATTTTTATGCAAAATTGACCGTTTGTTTTTATCCTTTAGCCAAAATGGCTTCCAAAAATCTCGCGGTATGCGACACTTTGCTTTTTGCCACATCTTCGGGCGTACCAAAAGCAATAATTTGTCCACCACCAGCACCGCCTTCAGGACCTAAATCCACAATCCAGTCTGCGGTTTTGATGACATCTAAATTATGCTCAATCACTACGATAGTATTACCTTGATCACGCAAGCGGTGTAATACGCTTAAAAGTTGTTTAATATCTGCAAAATGTAAACCTGTGGTCGGTTCATCTAAAATATAGAGTGTTTTGCCTGTATCTCGTTTAGAAAGTTCTGCAGCCAGTTTAACCCGTTGTGCTTCACCGCCTGAAAGAGTGGTAGAGGATTGCCCCAAGCGAATATAAGACAGCCCTACGTCCATTAAGGTTTGTAATTTACGAGCAAGGGCAGGAATTGCATCAAAAAACTCTCGAGCTTCTTCCACTGTCATTTCTAATACTTGGTGAATGGTTTTGCCTTTGTAGCGAATTTCTAAGGTTTCACGGTTGTAACGTTTGCCTTTACATTGATCACAAGGAACATACACATCGGGTAAAAAGTGCATTTCTACTTTTAACACGCCATCACCTTGACAGGCTTCACAACGCCCACCACGCACGTTAAAGCTAAATCGCCCCACGTTGTAGCCTCTTGCTCTTGATTCTTGTGTGCCAGCAAACAACTCACGAATTGGGGTGAATAAGCCTGTGTAAGTGGCTGGATTAGAGCGAGGCGTACGCCCAATAGGGCTTTGATCGATGTCGATCACTTTGTCAAAGTGTGCCAAGCCATCAATCGATTTATACGGAGCGAAGTCTTTATTTTCTGCACGGTTTAGGGCATTTTGAGCGATAGGGAAAAGGGTATCGTTGATGAGAGTAGATTTGCCTGAGCCTGATACACCAGTGATACAGGTAAACAAACCTACGGGGATTTCTAGATCCACATTTTTGAGGTTGTTACCTGTCGCCCCTTTAAGGGTGAGCATTTTTTTCAGATCTCGTGGCGTGCGAGCGGTCGGGATCTCAATTTTTTCTGCACCTGATAGGAATTTCCCAGTAATAGAATTTGGATTTTGCATAATTTGCTCGGCAGTCCCTTCGGCAATGATTTGTCCGCCGTGTACCCCTGCGCCTGGCCCGATATCTACGATATGATCCGCCGCACGAATCGCATCTTCATCGTGTTCTACCACAATCACGGTATTCCCTAAATTACGCAGATGCTCCAATGTTTTAAGCAAACGTTCGTTGTCTCTTTGGTGTAAGCCGATGGACGGTTCGTCCAACACATACATCACTCCCACAAGCCCAGCTCCGATTTGGCTGGCAAGGCGAATACGCTGTGCTTCACCGCCCGAAAGGGTTTCAGCTGAGCGAGAAAGAGAAAGATAATTTAAGCCGACATTTACTAAGAACGATAAACGTTCACGAATTTCTTTTAAAATTTTCTCGGCAATTTGTGCACGTTGTCCGCTTAATTGCAGATTTTCAAAGAATGTCATCGCCTCACCAATACTTTTCTCGGCGATGGCGGGTAAGTTGGTTTGTTCAATAAAGACGTGACGGGCTTCACGGCGTAGGCGTGACCCCTCACAGCTTAAACAAGGACGAGTATTGATATATTTTGCTAGCTCTTCTTGTGCCGATTGTGAATTGGTTTCCCGATAGCGACGAGCCATATTGTTGAGTACGCCTTCAAAAGGGTGTTTACGTACGACTTTATCGCCACGATCGTTGATATAGGTAAATTCAATCTCTTCTTTTGAGCCATGGAGAATAATTTGCTGAATTTTTCTCGGCAATTTAGCAAAGGGTTGCTCAATATCAAAATCATAATGTGCCGCAAGGGCTTTAAGTTGTCCAAAATAGTAGAAACTACGTTTATCCCAGCCTTTGATTGCACCATTTGGCAGTGATACATCAGGATTTTGTACCACTTTGCGTTCATCAAAAAATTGTTCTACACCTAAGCCATCGCAGCTTGGACAAGCACCAGCTGGATTGTTAAAGGAGAAAAGACGAGGCTCTAATTCACTGAGCGAATAACCACACTCAGTACAAGCAAAACTAGAAGAAAAAACTAACTCTTCGGCTTGATTGTCGTCCATATCGGCAATGATGGCTGTTGAACCGGATAAATCTAATGCCGTTTCAAAGGATTCTGCTAAACGAGTGGCAATATCCGCACGAACTTTAAAACGATCTACGACCACTTCAATGGTATGTTTTTTCTGTAATTCTAAGGCTGGAGGGTCAGATAAGTCGCAAATTTCACCATCAATTCTAGCTCTTAAATAACCGTTTGCTTGCAGATTTTCCAATAATTTAACGTGTTCACCTTTACGTTCTTTCACAACTGGGGCAAGTAACATTAAGCGTTTGCCTTCGGGCTCTTCTAATACTCTGTCCACCATCTGTGAAATGGTTTGTGCTGCAAGCGGTAAATCGTGATCAGGGCAGCGAGGTTCACCCACACGCGCAAATAACAGACGTAAATAATCGTGAATTTCGGTAACAGTCCCCACCGTTGAACGAGGGTTGTGCGAAGTGGATTTTTGTTCAATAGAAATAGCAGGTGAAAGCCCTTCAATATGATCTACATCGGGCTTTTCCATGAGCGATAAAAATTGGCGAGCATAAGGGGAGAGCGATTCAACATAACGGCGTTGCCCTTCGGCATAGAGGGTATCAAACGCCAAAGAGGATTTACCCGAACCAGAAAGCCCTGTGATCACAATAAATTTATCACGCGGAAGAATAACGTTGATATTTTTTAAATTGTGGGTTCGTGCCCCACGTACATCGATAGTTTGCATAGTTATTGTTTAGTTGAAATAAATTTTGCTATTATCGCACAATTTATTCACTGTACAAAATATCAGTTTAAGTAAGCGCCCTGTTTTAGCTGAAATTTTGCAAAAATAAGGCGAAATATTACGATTTTTTGAACTGCATCCCAAAATAAAGAAACGCTGTACAAAATTTCAGTTGAGTAGATGACATTTTGGGGAAATTAAGGCATAATCCGCGACAATTTTTTGTAACCTATTTAAGAGGAATTTTTATGGCAGGTGTAAATAAAGTCATCATTGTTGGCAATTTAGGTAATGATCCTGAAATGCGCACAATGCCAAATGGCGAAGCAGTGGCGAATATTAGTGTAGCAACATCAGAAAGTTGGACAGATAAAAATACAGGCGAACGTCGTGAAATCACAGAATGGCATCGTATCGTGTTTTATCGTCGTCAAGCAGAAATTTGCGGGCAATATCTGCGTAAAGGTTCAAAAGTCTATGTAGAAGGGCGTTTAAGAACCCGTAAATGGCAGGATCAAAATGGTCAAGACCGCTATACCACAGAAATCCAAGGCGATGTGATGCAGATGCTGGATAGTCGTAATAGTCAAGGTGGGGATTTTGGTGGCAGTCAGGGCGGTTGGAATCAAGCCCCAGCTCAGATGAATTATAACCAAGGCGGCTATAATGGCGATTATGCACAAACAGCACCACAACGCCAAGCAGCAAAACCTGCGCCACAAGCAGAGCCTGCGATGAATAATTTTGATGATGATATTCCATTCTAAAATAGATAGTATCTTTTAGATATATAGACAAAAAATAGTGGGTAAAACATTGTGTGTTTTATCCACTATTTGCTTTATTAAGTCGCCTTAGCCATTAGGATTTTAAAATACCAGAAGAGCCTTCAGTATAATCTTTTGGTGGAGTTTGCTCATTTGATGTGTGACTAGTTTTCTCGGTTGCTTCTGTTTCAGTAGCAGTATCATCACTGAGTGTTTCGGATGCTGTTTGTTGTGCTGTAGTTACCGCTTCAGCTTGTGTATTTTCAAGCTGGGCTTGTTGGAAAAATTCTAACTTATCTGCAGCTTCTGGTAATAATGTTTGTGAACTTTGTGCTAAGTGGCTATACAACTTCTTATAGTCTTCAGCGATGGTTGCCAGCAGCTGGGCAGATTGTTCAAAATGTTTTTCAAGATGTTGTTTCTGTTCATTAATTTGCTGTGTAGCAGCTTTCAAATCAACTTCTAATTTTTGCTGCTTTTTGGCGTTAGCATTAGTAGTTAGCAGAATTAAATACCCCACGACAGCGCCGACAAAAAAAGCGACAATAACAGCTGTCCACATTTCATTTGACCATTGCATAAGCACTCCTTGTTGTAGTCAGTGAAAAATAGCTTTTTTTACCATTTTCTGATTTTAATGAGAAGAAAATTATCAGAACAAGCGGGTAAAATTTGATATGTTTCTCAAAAATACAAAAAGTCATAAAAAAGATTAGCATTTTTCCTTTAAATCTGTATAATTCCGCCACCCTGTTTTTGTGTGGTTTTCCCGCCATACAAGTTTGGTCTGAATCAGACTCGAAGGGGTCAAATTCAACCGCAAAGGTAATATCCTCAAAGGATATTGGGTTTAAACTTTAAATTTTGGTATTTAATTAATGAAAACTTTTGTAGCAAAACCAGAAACAGTACAACGTGACTGGTACGTAGTAGATGCGACGGGTAAAACTTTAGGTCGTTTAGCGACTGAGTTAGCACGCCGTCTTCGTGGTAAACACAAACCTGAGTACACTCCGCACGTAGATACCGGTGATTACGTCATCGTGATCAACGCAGACAAAGTTGCTGTAACAGGTAAAAAAGCAGAAGATAAAATCTACTACTGGCACACTGGCTATGTAGGTGGTATCAAAGATGCAACCTTCAAAGAAATGATTGCTCGTCGTCCAGAAGCTGTAATTGAAATCGCAGTGAAAGGTATGTTACCGAAAGGTCCACTTGGTCGTGAAATGTTCCGTAAATTAAAAGTTTACGCAGGTGCAGAGCACAACCACCAAGCACAACAACCACAAGTTTTAGATATCTAATTCACGGAGCATAACAATGACAGCAGCAAATCAAAACTACGGCACAGGTCGCCGCAAAAGCTCTTCAGCCCGTGTATTTATCAAACCGGGTTCTGGTAACATCACTATCAACCAACGTTCTTTAGAAGTTTACTTCGGTCGTGAGACAGCGCGTATGATTGTACGTCAGCCGTTAGAATTGGTTGAATTAACTGACAAATTAGACTTATACATCACAGTTAAAGGTGGTGGTATCTCTGGTCAAGCAGGTGCAATCCGTCACGGTATTACTCGTGCATTGATCGAATACGACGAATCACTTCGCCCAGCACTTCGTGCAGCAGGCTTCGTTACCCGTGACGCTCGTCGCGTTGAACGTAAAAAAGTGGGTTTACACAAAGCACGTCGTCGTCCACAATACTCAAAACGTTAATTTTTTATTTTCGTTTTCAAAAAGGCAGGAATTATCCTGCCTTTTTTCGTTTTATAACACGATTTTTTATAGTCATTTTATGTATAAATCATTAGAATACTGAAATTTTATGGGTTTATGATTCAAAGTTGGCGATAGTGAAAAAATTTGTTTCTTTTATGGTGTTGTTTGGCATCACCGCATTATTTGTCCCTTTTGCTACAGCAAATAACCTTTCTCAGCAGCAAGCTAAATTACAGCAAGAGATTAAACAGCAAGCGAATAAAATTGCTGAGCAAAAGAAAAAGCGCAATAGTTTGCAATCTACTCTAAAGTCACAAGAAATTGAGTTAGGCAATGTGTCGAAAAACTTAAAAAAAACAGAAATGACCCTAAGTGAAATTCGTCAAACTATTAGCCGTACAGAGCAAGAGATCAAGCGGTTAGAAAAACAAGAAAAAGAGCAAAAAGAGAAATTGAAGCAACAGCTTGATTCTGCCTATCGTTCTGGTATTCACCCCTCTGTTTTAGAACGCTTATTGTCAGAGAGCGCCAAAGATGCCGATCGAATGGAAGCCTATTATGAGCATATCAATCAAGTACGTATTGATGCGATTTATGATTTAAGACGTACGCAGGCAGAGTTGAAGGTGCGTCGTGACGAATTAAAGGGGCAGCAATCAGGGCAACAAACCCAGTTAAATGCTCAAAAAAAGCAAGAGCAAGAGTTACAGAAAGTAAAGCGTGATAGAGAGAATACTATCAAAGCGATTGATAAAACGCTTGACCAAGAACAGAGCCGTTTAGATGCATTAAAAGCGAACGAAGCTGCATTACGCAATCAATTGGCAAGAGCGGAGAACGAAGCTGCTCAACAAGCAAAAAGACAAGCGCAAGAACGAGAAAAACAAGAACTCGCGAGATTAGAGCAACGTAAAGCATCGGAACAAAAAGGCAAAGCGACTGAAAAAGAGAAACAAGAGGTTCGCGCAAGGGTGCGTGAACAAGTTCAAGCAGAAACACGCAGTGGTAATGGCTTAGGCAGCGGTAAGTATGCGATGCCAGTTTCGGGAAAAATTATTAACACTTTTGGCTCAACTCAGATGGGTGAACTGAAATGGAGTGGTATCGTTATTCAAGCGGGCGCGGGTACACCAGTGAGAGCAATTGCAGCTGGGCGCGTGATTTTGTCAGATTGGTTACAAGGTTATGGGCAAGTTGTTGTCATTGACCATGGTAATGGCGATATGTCGCTGTATGGCTATAACCAATCGTTAGCAGTGCGAAAAGGTGCGCGAGTTTCTGCTGGGCAAACTATTGCTAATGTGGGGAACTCAGGAGGACAAAGTAGAGCTGCACTTTATTTTGAGATTCGTCGTAAAGGCGCTGCGGTAAACCCGATGCGCTGGCTAAAATAATCCTGAACAAATCAACTTTCAAGCGGTCGGATAATTTTGCAGAAAATGTCATAATTTCAACCGCTTGTATTTTTTTAAGATGATGAAAACTAAACTACATTTTTTCACCTTATTGCTACTCTCTAGTGTGTCAGTGGCAGAACAGACCGTATTATTAAAAATGGAAGGTCTAGATAAGGGTAGCGAGCTGTATAACAATGTTCGTATTTATCTCTCTCAAGTTAGTAATGATGAAGCAGATGGCTCAGAGCGTTATCAAGAGCGTGTGCAACAAACCGTGGATAAAGCATTGCGTGCTTTAGGTTATTACAACACTCAATATCATTTCTCTTTAACTCCAAGACCTCGCCCACAAAAAGATCTTTTGCATCTATTCATTACATTAGACAAACAGCCTGTATTAGTTGATGAGACCGATATTCAAGTACAAGGTGAATTAGCACAAGATGAGGATTTTCAGAAATTACTCCTCACAGAAACCGCTAGTAAAGGGGATGTGTTAAATCATGAAGTCTATGATGATTTTAAAAGCAGTGTGGAAAAATTAGCACAAAGCAAAGGTTATTTAGATGCAAACTGGCGTTATCACCGTTTAGAAGTCTATCCTCGTGATCATAGTGCAGATTGGCGTTTAGGCTATGATAGTGGTGAGCGTTATCGTTATGGCGAGATTACGTTTACTAATAGTCAAATTCGTGAAGATTATTTGCGTAATATTTTACGTATTCAAAGCAGTGATCACTATCATCTTAACGATCTCACCAAGCTTTCCAGTGAGTTTTCCTCTAGTGGTTGGTTTAGCTCGGTTCTTATTGAGCCTGAAATCCAAGAACAACGCAAAACAGTGGATTTAAATATATTGCTACAGCCAAGAAAAAAAAATGAAATGGAGATTGGGGTAGGCTATGCCAGTGATGTCGGTCCCCGTTTGCAGCTTAATTGGAAAAAACCATGGATTAATAGTCGTGGACATAGTCTAGAAACAAATACGTACATTTCTAAACCAGAGCAAACCTTTGAATTTGGCTATAATATTCCAGTTAAAGCGCATCCTTTACAATATTATTACCAATTTTCTGGCGGGCTTGAACATGAAGACCAAAATGATACCAAAACTACCGCTGCGCATTTAGGTTTCCAACGCTTTTGGAATCATGAAACAGGCTGGGCATTTTCATTGGGCTTAAAAGCACGCTTTGATTCTTTTGAACAAGGCAGCGATAAATTTAGAACTTTGCTGCTTTATCCTACTGCTTCAATTAATCGTACGCGCACTGACGGAAATCGTTTTCCACTTTGGGGGGATTCTCAAAAACTAACGGTAAACGTGGGGAGTAAACTTTGGGGTTCTGATGTGAACTTTTATAGTGTAAAGGCGAGTTCCGCGTGGTTACGCACCTTTGCTGATAAGCACCGTGTTTATTTACGCGCAGAAATAGGCTATCTAGAGGCAGACGAATTTCCCCGCATTCCGCCATCACTACGCTATTTTGCGGGGGGGGATCTCAGTGTGCGTGGCTTTGGTTATAAAACGATTTCACCCGTTGATCTAGAGGGTAATCTGATTGGTGGTTCGCATTTGTTTACCGCGACAGCGGAATATCAATATCAAGTCTATCCTAATTGGTGGGGAGCGCTATTTTACGATACGGGTATGGCAGCGAAGAGTTATAGTGGTAAAAACTTGCATGCCGGCGCAGGGGCAGGAGTACGATGGGCATCGCCTATCGGCACAATAAAATTTGATATTGCCACACCTGTCCGTTCTCCAAGTAACGATAAAGGTGTGAAATTCTATATTGGTATTGGCTCTGAATTGTAAGCGGTCAAAAAAGTGAAAAATTATGCAAAAAGAACAGAATAATGATAATCCAGTTGTGCTATCTCAAGCACAACATGCTGAATCCATCAATCATGAACAGCAGAAAGCAATACCGCCTGTTCGCGCAAAATCAAAATGGCGTGGGCTATGGTACTTTTTGCTATTGTTGCTTGGATTGAGTATTGGCATTTTAGCCTTTCTTGTGACGGGTAAAGGACAGCGTGCAGCATTGCATTTTATGACAAGATGGTTAGATGAACTTAGTATTGAAAGTGTTGAGGGTAGTTTACAAGAGGGATTGCATTTAAGAAACGCCATTTATCAAATGGAAGGCGTGAGCGTTAAAGTTGGGCAAGCAAATTTACATCTTGGTTTTGATTGCCTGCTCACTCGTAAAGCTTGTATCGAAAATCTGGTACTCAATGATACTGAAGTAATCGTTGAAACGGCAAAATTATCTTCATCGCCAACAGAAAAAGAATCAACACCCATTGGGGAGATTTCGCTGCCGTTAGAAGTTGCCGTCAAAAATCTTGAGCTAAACAATATTCAGGTACGCGTTGATGAAATGGATATTACTTTGGCACAGTTTAAAACCAGCGCATTAGGAGTCAGTAAAAATATTCGTATTGCACCCACTGTGCTAGATGGTTTAACTCTTTCATTGGCGCCCGAGGTGGTAGAAAATACGCGTGAACAGGTAAAAGAAAAAGCTAAAGAGAAAGTTAAAAGTACAGATTGGACTGCACTTAAACGCCAACTTGCTGAACCGTTACTCAATAAATTAGATCCAATTAAATTGCCACTATATTTTGATTTACCTAAATTTGAGGCAACGCATATTCAGATTGAGCAGAAAAAACGCGATGATGAAGGACAACTCATTGAGCCAGTTTCTATTCTTAAGGTGCCGTTTTTAGGTATTCAGGGAAACTCAAATGAGCAAAAAGTGGTATTGCAGCATATTGATCTCCAGACGGATAAGGGCAATGTTAGCGGGCAAGGAGAATTAACCTTATCTGGAAATTATCCGCTACATTGGCATTTAAAAGGTTGGCACCCAGAGATAGCAACACTAAAAATTCCGGCAAGCACTGCCGATGTTGATATTCAGGGAGAACTGTTTGGTACAACGACTCTGACAATACAAAGTCGTGGTGCGGCAGAATTTCATTTAACGGGGGATATAGCCTTATCTGAGGCAAAAACGCCGTTTAATCTGCATTTAAATAGTGCTCAAGTGCAATATCCATTTATGCCAGAAAAAGGCGAAAAACCATTACAACTACAGAAAATTAACTTGAATTTAACGGGTGATTTATTGGATTACCGCTTACAAGGTAGTTTAGATAGTCGAGGCATGAATTTGCCTGCGGGGAGCTTGCAGTTTGATGGGCATGGTGATATCACGCATTTTTCTTTGAAAGATTTCGTCTTACAAGCGCTTGAAGGCAAAGCGAATTTAGTGGGTAAAGTAGATTGGACGGATGGTGTTGAATGGGAGAGTAGTGTTGAACTTGATAAAGTGAATACTAAATCGCTCTTGCCTGAATGGGCCGCTGTACTTTCTGGCAAACTAAATTCTAATGGCTATGTCGCCCGAGGTGAGCAGAATGCTTGGGCGGTAAACGTAAATGATATGGCGATCTATGGCAATTTATTTCAGAAAAAACTGGAGTTAAAAGGCGATTTAAGTGCAGATAGCCAGACATTACTGAGTGTGCCACAAGCGGAACTGGTATATGGTGAAAATGTAATCGCTTTAAAAGGTGTGCTCGGTGATAAATCAGATTTTTCTGCTGATATAAATGCGCCAAATTTAAAAGGCTTAGTTCCGCATTTGGCTGCGGGGGTCAAAGGGAAAGTGAAAATGCAAGGCAAATTGGTTGAACCAATTTTAGAGCTTGATTTAACGGCGAATGATGTTGCCTACGACACGCTAAAATTACATCACCTTAGTGCAAAAGGCAAAGTGCACACTGAAAAGCAGATTAACGTTGATCTTAATTTAGTGTTAAACCAATTTAGTCGTGGTGAAATTAAAATTGATCATGCCAATTTAACTTTGCAAGGCACAGAAACAAATCATAATCTAAAATTTACCTCGAAGGGTGAACCCGTTGCTGGGAATTTACAGTTAGCAGGTAAATTTGACCGTAGTCAGCAAATCTGGCAGGGAGCGTTAAGTAACGTTTCAATTCAATCGCCGGTAGGGATATTCCAAAATGATAAAGCTGTACAAATTAACTATAACAATAAGCAAATTTTGGCGAATATTTCTGCGCACTGCTGGCATAATCCAAAACTTCACCTTTGTTTCCCTCAAACATTCCAAGCGGGAGAAGAAGGTAAAGTGCCTTTTGAAATTCGCCAATTTGATCTGGTAAGCGTACAAGAATTTTTGGATAACAATACACAATTGATTGGCATGGTAAACGCAAAAGGTGATGCAGCATGGTTTAAAAATAAAGCACCTCAAGTGAATCTTGAACTTAGTTCAAATAGCCTGAAATTAAGCCAAAAATTGGATTCTGGGGCGTTCCCATTAGCTTTTGCACCAGTAAAAGTTACTGCAAAAATGGCGGAGAATAATTTAAATGTGAATACGGATATTCGCATTGAAAATAATGGACGTATCACAAGTGATATGCAAATGAAAGATATTGCAAATAAACGTGCCTTATCTGGCAGTATTCACATTGATCGTGTTCAGTTAAGTTTATTAAAGCCATTATTAAGTAATGGGGAGAGTGTTCATGGTGATATTAATGCACGTTTAACAGTTGGAGGAACAGCGCTTTCACCATTGTTATATGGCAATCTCAATTTGACGGGTTTAAAAGCACAATCGAATGCTATGCCGTTTGATGTTACCGGTGGGGGGCTAACACTGAATTTTAATGGGGCAAGCTCAACACTGAAAGGAAATGTACAAACGCCACAAAGCAATTTGGTGTTAGATGGTGATGCGAACTGGCAAAAAGTAGAAGCTTGGTATACGCGTATTCGAGCAAATGCAAACAAATTCCGTGTGGATCTGCCAGGTATCGCTAAAGTGGATATTAGTCCAAATATTGAGGTGAAAGCTTCACCTAAAGAATTAGTATTGGGCGGAAAAATTGACATCCCTTGGGCACGCATTGAAGTCCAAGAGTTGCCGGAAAGCGCCGTAAGTGTGAGTAGTGATGAAGTGATTATGGATGGCTCAGCCAAACATAAAAGAAGCTTCAAATTACCTATGTCTAGTAAAAATGCACCACAAAACGGACAAGGTATGGCAATTAAAGGCGATGTTGCCATTAATATTGGCAACGATGTTCGCTTAGAGGCCTATGGCTTAAAAACACATCTAAATGGTACCGTAAAAGTTCGCCAAGGTAATCGAGGTTTAGGACTATATGGGCAAGTGAATTTGAAAAATGGGACATTTGCCTCTTTCGGGCAAGATCTTGTTATCCGTAAAGGGCTAATTTCTTTTGCAGGCTTACCTTCTCAGCCAAGTGTTGAAATTGAAGCGATTCGTAATCCAGAGGCGATAGAAGATCAGCATGTCACCGCTGGTGTAAAAGTAACGGGGATTGCAGATAATTTAGACGTAAAACTGTTTTCTAGCCCGTCAATGTCGCAAGATGAAATTCTTTCTTATATCCTGACAGGAAGAGGCTTAGAAAGTAGTGGTGATGCGGGTTCAGGTAATTCTATTGCTGCCGCATTAATTGGATTGAGTCTATCGAAAGGGAGTAAAACGGTCGGAAGTGTTGGCAGTGCCTTTGGGATTAACGATTTAAGTGTTACGACAGCGGGAATAGGTGATAATACTAAAGTGGTAGTCAGTGGCAGCTTAACGCCGAAATTCAGAGTAAAATATGGTGTTGGTATTTTTGCACCGCTAACGGAATTAACTTTACGCTATCGTCTTGCACCAAGTTTATATTTACAGTGGGTATCAAGTTTGAATCAGGCCGTGGATTTACTCTATCGCTTTGAATTTTAACCCTTGGTATTAATAGGCAACAAGCGGTCTTTTTTCTTTAAAATTTTGCAAAATTAATATGGATAAACAACGACAAAAACAACTACAAAAATGGCTACGCCAACAACAAAAAATTGTCAGAAAATGGCTCTATCTTAATGTATTACTCGGTGCAATAAGCTCGCTGCTAATGGTTGGGCAGATGTGGTTATTAGCCTCAATGCTCCACAAAATGATAATCCAGCATCAAATGCCTAGCATGCTATGGGCTGAGCTTGGTTTATTGCTGGTGTGTTTCTTCGGCAGATCAGTATTAGTTTGGTTACGTGAGCGAGCAGGATTTCAAGCAGGGCAGACTCTCCGTTTACATTTACGCCGCGAAATCATGGCGAAATTATCGCAAATTGGACCGATGGCTATTGGACAGCGCCCCGCTGGAAGCTGGGCAACAATTATGCTGGAGCAGGTAGAAAACATCCATAATTTTTATGCGCGTTATCTGCCGCAACAATTTTTATCCTTGCTTGTGCCAATGATTATTCTCTGTGCTGTTTTTCCATTAAACTGGGCAGCAGGGCTTATTCTGTTTTTAACCTTGCCGTTATTACCTATTTTTATGGCGCTAGCGGGGATAAAAGCAGCTGAAGCGAACCAGAAGAATATTGGTATTCTTTCACGTCTGAGTGGGCAATTTCTAGACAGTTTAAAAGGATTAGAAACCATTCGTTTATTTGGTCAATCACAAAGTCAAACAGCTCTCATTTATCAACGTACCGAAGAATTTCGCCTCAGCACGATGGATGTTTTAAAAATGGCATTTCTATCCTCGGCGGTACTTGAGTTTTTTGCAGCGATTTCTATTGCAGTAATGGCAGTCTATTTTGGTTTTATTTATTTAGGCGATCTTAATTTTGGTTATTACGATACGGCTGTTACCCTCTTCATCGGTTTTTTCTGTTTAATGTTAGCACCAGAATTTTATCAACCACTGAGAGAATTAGGCGTTTACTATCATGATAAAGCGGCCGCAATTGGGGCTGCAGATAGCATTGAGCAGTTTTTAAGTGAAAATGTGATTACTCAAACGGCTGGGCAAAAAGATTTGCCGAAACAACCGCTTGTGATTGAAGCAAAAGACTGTGTTATCCTGTCTCCACAGGGTAAAGCGCTTACACAGCCACTGAATTTTCGCATAAATGCACAGCAAAAGATCGCTTTAGTTGGGCAAAGTGGCGCGGGTAAAAGTTCGCTAATGAATATGTTACTGGGTTTCCTTGCCTATCAAGGTAGTGTGAAAGTGAATGGTGTAGAACTAAAAGAACTAGATATAACACAATGGCGTGCTGTGCTTGCTTGGGTCGGACAAAATCCTCAATTGATGAATGCATCGTTGCGAGAAAATATTTTACTGGGTAATCCAAACGCAAGTGAGGCAGAAATAGCGAACGCGTTAGCGCAATCAAGGGCTGATGAGTTTGTTTCTCGGATTGGGTTAGATAGCCGGGTACAAGATGCAAATGCGGGACTTTCTGGCGGGCAGGCGCAACGGATTGCAATTGCACGAGCGTTACTTCGACCATATCAGCTACTTTTACTTGATGAACCAACAGCAAGTTTAGATATGCAATCAGAACAGCAAGTTTTGCAAGCATTACACAATTTAAGCCAAATGCATACCACCTTAATGATTACGCATCGCGTTGAAGATTTAAAACAATCTGATGAAATTTGGGTGATGAAGCAGGGACAGATTGTCCAGCAAGGCACATTTGATAAATTGGAACAACAAGGTTTTTTTGCTGAATTATTAGGACATTAAATGCGCACACTTTTTCCTTTTCTTGCCCTCTATCGCACGCATTTAGGGCGTTTATTGTTAGGCGTTATTCTTGCGATCACTAGCCTCAGCGCGAGCATTGGGTTGCTGAGTTTATCGGGATGGTTTTTAGCCGCAACTGCCTTGGTTGGCTCCAGTATTCTATTTAACTTTTTTTATCCTTCCTCTGGAGTGCGTGGTTTAGCAATTGGACGAACACTTTCTCGCTATTTTGAACGTTTAGTCACGCATGATGCAACTTTTCGTGTGCTGGCAAACCTACGGGTATCGGTTTTCCGTAAATTAATTCCGCTTAGCCCTGCAGGGCTCAACCGTTATCGCAATAGTGAATTGCTGAATCGCTTAGTGGCGGATGTTGATACGCTTGATACGCTTTATTTAAATTTGCTCTCACCTTTTATTAGTGCGGTGATGGTGATTTTATTTATGGGTATTGGTCTATCTTTTATTTCTGTTACGTTAGTATGGGTCATTTGTGGTACACTCACAGCTTTACTGATTCTATTACCTGTTTTGTTTTACCGATTAGGACAGAATTTAGGGATAGAGGCTGTACAAGCGAGAGCTGATTATCGTTCACAATTTATTGAATGGATCCAATTAAATGCAGAATTTTTACTCTTTGGTATTCAAGAGCAGACTGCGCAGAAATTACAGCAGACAGAAAGCAAGTGGCTTGCTGCACAGAGCAAAGAGAGCCGTTTATCCGGATTTTCTAATGCATTGTTATTAGCGGTAAATGGGATACTGGTATGCGTGGTCATCTACCTTTCGGCAACAACCATTTCTGCGCCAAATGCGGAAAATCCAGAAGCGTTAATTGCACTGGTTGTTTTCTGTGTGTTGGCATCGTTAGAAATTCTGTCACCAATAGGCATTGCTTTCTTACATTTAGGTCAGGTGGTAAGCGCGGCGCAACGGATCAGTGAACTTACCGAACAGCAGCCATTGGTTGAGTTCCACGGATCGGCAATTTGGCAAAAAACTAGCAAAAATCAGCCGCTTATTTGCTTTGAGAACGTTGATTTTTGCTATCCACAGCGTGACCAGCAGGTGTTAAGGCAAGTCTCTTTTGATGTCCGAACTGGTGAAAAAGTTGCTCTTCTAGGCAAAACAGGGAGTGGCAAATCCACAATTTTCCAACTGCTTACACGTAATTATGAGCCAACAAGCGGTCAAATTTGGCTAAATAATTGCAAAATTAGTGATTATCCTGAACAGACTTTACGTCAGCATATTGTTACCTTAAGCCAACGAGTACATATTTTTAGCAATAGTTTGCGAGAAAATCTGAAAATGGGTAATCCAGAGGCTACAGATGAACAGTTAATGAAGGTTATGCAGCAAGTTGGTTTAGATTATTTGTTGGAAGAACATGGATTAGCATTATGGCTGGGCGAGGGCGGTCGTCATCTTTCAGGCGGAGAGCAACGTCGTTTAGGGTTAGCTAGGTTATTGTTAAGTGAGGCAGAAATTGTGTTGCTTGATGAGCCAACAGAAAGCCTAGATAGAGAAACGGAACAACAGATTTTGTCACTCATTTTTCAATACTGTCAGCAACGTACATTATTAATGATTACACATCGATTAAATGGCTTACAGCAGTTTGATAGAATCTATCAATTGGATAATGGGCAGTTAGTTTGATAACAAGGGCATAAATAAAAATGCGGTCAATTTCTTGACCGCATTTTGCTATTATTTTATTGAGTCTTGCTGAGCTTTTAATTCTTTTTCAAGCTCAGGCAGAACCTCTTCTCGATACCAACGTGGGTGATGTTTCTTCGCCCAACGCACCGTTACCCAGCCTTCCACCATTCCTCGAATAGAGCCTTTCACCCAAAATGCCATATACATGTGCACCATAATACCGGTAAAGAGCATAAAGGCACTGAATGAGTGCAGGAAGATTGCAATGCGGATTACAGGAATTGAGAAATTATGTGAGAAGTATTGTCGCCACATAATGATACCTGTTGTAAGCAAGGTAAACATAGCAAGAATAAGCGTCCAGAATAACAATTTCTGCCCAAGATTATACTTGCCATTGTCTGAAACTGCGTGTTCATTGCCTTTTAGTACTTCCACAATGTTTTTAAGCCATACCCAGTCATTTTTTTCTGGGATATTATGGTGCCAATAGATACGTACCATATTTACAAAGGCAACAAACATAATAATACCAGTGAATGGATGAATGAAACGGGCAATTTGTGGTGTGCCAAGGATCTCCGTGAGCCAAGCAAAATCAGGGAAGAAAAATGCTAAGCCGGATAAGCCCGTTACAAAGAAGCAGATCACTAATAGCCAGTGACTCAAACGAGCAGGCGTTTTATGGCGTATGATTTTGTGATCGTTACTGATCTGAACCTTACTCATGTTTTCCTCCTTGCTCGTGGTGCTCTTCCACGTCTTCTTCGTTATTTGGGCCAATAGCAATATAGTGTGCAGCCGCACTTAACGCTAAGCCTGCCATCGATACCGCAGCGACTGGTTTGAGTACATCTTTCCAGAGCGTAATCGTTGGGTCAATTTGCGGATCTTTTGGTAAGCCTGAATAAAGTTCTGGCTTGTCAGCGTGGTGTAATACATACATCACGTGCGTACCGCCAACCCCTTCTGGGTCGTAAAGTCCTGCATTCTCATAGCCACGAGATTTCAGATCTGCAATGCGTTTTTCCGCATAGTGTTTCATCTCTTCTTTGCTACCAAATTGGATTGCACCAGTTGGGCAAGTTTTCACGCAAGCAGGTTCTTGACCTACGGTTACACGATCTACACAGAGAGTACATTTATACACACGGTTATCTTCTGGATTCATTCTTGGAATGTTAAACGGACAACCTGCGATACAGTATCCGCAGCCGATACATTTGTCCGATTGGAAATCCACAATGCCATTGGCATATTGAATGATCGCCCCCGGTGCTGGGCAAGATTTCAAACAGCCTGGTTCGGAGCAGTGCATACAACCGTCTTTACGGATAAGCCATTCTAACCGTTCGTTTTCTTCCACCTCATTAAATCGCATCACTGTCCATGCTTTAGCGTTGAGATCGGCGGGGTTATCGTAAACCCCAACACAGTTTTGCGGTTCTGCCCGAATATCATTCCATTCAGAACAACCAACCTGACAAGCTTTACAGCCGATACAAGCAGAAACATCAATCAGTTTTGCTACTTCAACTTGATGGTTTCTTGCTTGTGGAGCAGGCGTTAAAGCCGAAGTTGCAGAGGCTTTAATAATGTTTTGAGATTGAACTACACCCATTTTTAGCCTCCGATTTTCTCAATGTTTACTAACATACATTTTGACTCAGGGGTTTGTGTATTTGCATCACCAGAACGGACAGTTAAGTTATTAGCAAAATAACCTTTTTTTGCTTTGGTGGTTGCAGCAAAGCCCCAGTGAATAGGAATCCCTACCGTATGAATCGGTTTACCGTCAGAAACAAGCGGACGGATACGTTTGGTAACTAAGGCAACACATTTAATTTCGCCACGTTTAGACCAAACACGCACTCGGTCGCCATTGCTAATGCCTTTTTCCACCGCTAAGGCTTCGCTAATTTCAACAAATTGCTCAGGTTGAGCGACAACGTTAATCAGCGAGTTCTTTGTCCAGTAGTGGAAATGCTCGGTTAAGCGGTAAGTGGTCCCTACATATGGAAACTCATCGCTTGTACCAAGATCTGCTTTATCAGACGGTAAAATGCGAGCCACAGGACTTTGTACCACATTTGGGTGTAATGGATTTGTGCCAATTGGTGTTTCCATTGGTTCGTAGTGTTCAGGGAAAGGCCCGTCCACCATACGTTCACGCACAAATAAGCCACTTACCCCTTCAGGCTGCATAATAAACGGCATTGTCGGACTATTTGGAGGGGCTGTACCAAAGTCGGCAACATCAATATAGTTCCAGTTTGTACCATTCCATTTCACGAGCTGACGTTTTGGATTCCATGGGTTGCCTGCTAAATCCGCAGAAGCACGGTTATAGAGGATACGGCGATTCACTGGCCATGCAAATGCCCAACCTAGTGTGTTACCTAAACCTGACGGGTCAGAGTTATCACGGTTTGCCATTTGGTTACCTCTTTGCGTCCATTGTCCGGTGTAGATCCAGCATGCACCAGAGGTTGTTCCATCATCACGCATAAAAGCAAAACTTGGTAGTAATTCACCTTTTTTCACGACAAGATTACCGTTAGCATCTTTGAGATCGACTAATGCATAACCATTGTTCTCTTTCGCTAGTTCCTCTGCTTTTGGATCACGAGGGTTTGCATAGTTCCAGCTCATTGCTTCTAAACCTGCAAGTGGTGCTTTTCCGCCCTCTTTTGCATAAAGAGCTAACAATTCCGCACGAAGTTCTGAGAGAATCTCCACATCAGGTTTTGCCTCAAATGGAGCATCAGCAGCTTTCCAGTGCCATTGCAACCAACGCCCAGAGTTAGCGATTGAGCCATCTTCTTCTGCGAAGCAGGTGGTTGGCAAGCGGAATACCTCGGTTTGAATCTGTGCAGGATCTACATCGTTAAATTCCCCATGATTCATCCAAAATTCGGAGGTATCAGTAATGAGTGGATCAAAGATTACTAAGTATTTTAAATTACTCAGTGCCTTGATGATTTTGCCCGAATTTGGATAAGAAGCAACAGGATTCATGCCTTGGCAGAAATAGCCGTTTACCTTGCCTTCATACATTTTTTCAATGAAACGCATATGATCCATACCGCCTTTTTCTAATTTCGGCAGGTAGTGGAAACCAAATTCATTTTCAGCTGTTGCTTTATCGCCAAAGAATGATTTCATCATACTGATGAAGAATTTTGGCGTATTACCCCAGTAGTTAGTTTGATCTTTACCCATTTTTTTAGGGGTAATACGATTTAAGAATGCTTCTAAGCTGGTATCGCTTTCGGTTGGCAATGGTAAATAAGCTGGTAAACGATTTGGGAATAGCCCTAAATCGGTAATACCTTGCACATTGGAGTGTCCACGCAATGCATTTACCCCACCGCCGGCAACACCGATATTTCCGCAAAGCAACTGAATCATTGCCATTGTACGAATGTTTTGTGAACCCACTGTGTGTTGAGTCCAGCCAAGAGCATACAAGAATGTGGCTGCTTTGTCAGGCGCGGCTGTTTTAGCGATTTCTTCACAGAAGATGTGGAAATCTTTTTGTGAGGTACCTGTAATGCGTTCTACCATTTCAGGAGTGTAGCGAGAAACGTGTTCTTTTAAGACATTGATTACACAGCGAGGGTGCTGCATTGTCATGTCTCGTAACGGTTCACCATTCTCATCAAATTGGTATGCCCAAGTAGATTTGTCTTTGTAAGTTCGAGTGGCTTCATCGTAGCCTGTGAAAAGGCCATCTTCAAATTTAAAACCATCATTGATTAAGAATGTTGCATTAGTATAGTGCTTAACGTATTCGTGCTGAATTTTATCGTTTTGTAACAAATAGTTAATCACACCAGAAAGGAAGGCAATATCCGTGCCTGAACGTAATGGCATATAAATATCAGCAACAGCAGCAGAGCGGTTAAAGCGTGGATCAACCACCATTAACTTCGCACCGTTTTGTTTTTTTGCCTCAATCGCCCAGCGGAAACCGACAGGGTGAGCTTCGGCAGCGTTACCACCCATTACAATAACGAGGTCAGAGTTTTTAATATCAACCCAGTGATTGGTCATCGCACCGCGACCAAATGATGGAGCAAGACTTGCTACCGTTGGTCCGTGTCAGATACTCGCTTGGTTATCAGTGAAGGTAATACCGAGTGCACGTACAAATTTTTGTGTGAGCAAACCTGTTTCGTTACTACATGCAGAGCCAGCTAAGAAACCAGCAGTAAGCCAGTGATTGACAGGAGTGCCTTCGGCATTCTTCTCAATGAAGTTCGCATCACGGTCATCTTTCATATGGCGTGCGATACGCTCAATTGCCTCATGCCAAGAAATACGTTTCCACTCTGTTGAACCCGGTTCACGCACTTCTGGATATTTTACGCGGCGATCACTATTGACATAGTCTAATGCGCCTGCGCCTTTCGGGCACAATGCGCCACGACTGACTGGGTGGTCAGGGTCGCCTTCAATATGAATCAGCTTCCCTTTACTATTCATTGTGGCATCGCCACCTAAGCTGTACATCAGCATACCGCAGCCGACTGCACAGTATGTACAGGTTTGACGGGTCTCTTTTGCCCGTAGCAATTTGTATTCACGAGGCGCAGCTAAGGCTTGTGCTGGGGCAAACCCCAACATAGCCGCAGATGTGCCTGCCATACCACCTGCACAGATCTTAAAGAATTTTCTTCTATTGACCTGTAACATAATCACTCCAAAACCGCATTTGCGGTCATGTCTTACTTACAATAAAATTAGCGAGTGCTAAACCGATGAGTTAGTCGAAGGGTGATGAACACTTACTACGACTTTATCAATGGCATAAATGATACATTTTTTTAACAAATTAAACTACTTTTTACCCCAATTTTTAGGAAATAATGTGAGTTCGATCAAAAAAATCCCAGCAAAACGATTGGTTATTGAGAATGGTTCTTTTTCCATTAAAAATCAACAGGATAATTTAATTTCAGAAGTACCCGTTGCACTCGTTTACAATGGCATTTCTCACACAGTAATGATGTGTACACCACAAGATTTGGCTGATTTTGCATTGGGATTTTCACTTGCTGAAGGCATTCTGCTCAATAAAAAAGAGCTTTATGGGCTAGATATTATATCGCACTGCAATGGCATTGAAATTCAAATGGAAATCAGCACTCGCCGTTTTACCGAATTAAAAGCAAAACGCCGCTCAATGGCAGGGAGAACAGGTTGTGGTATTTGTGGGGTAGAGCAATTAGAGCAAGTGCAACAAGATGGCAGAAATTTTGTAAAAACAGACCGCTTGCAGGCGGTGTCTCCGCTTATTTTTAATCATTGCTTAGCCCAGCTTGAAAATGCGCAAACACTCGCAAAAGAGACTGGGGCAAGCCACGCCGCGGCATTTTTTACCCCCGAAGGTAAAATGTTAGCTATTCGAGAAGACGTTGGAAGACACGTTGCACTGGATAAATTACTCGGTTGGTATGCTAAAGCGGATAGCCCATTAGGTTTTGTCTTTGTGACCAGCCGAGCCAGTTTTGAAATGGTACAAAAGTGCCTAGCCTGCGGAATTGAAATGCTCTGTGCGATTTCTGCTACTACCGAAATGGCGCAGCAAATGGCAGAGGAAAATGGGTTTACCCTATTAGCATTTACCCGCAAAGGGAGAGCCACGATCTATTCAGGAAGTAATAGATTGGCATTAGATTAACCTTGTTTTTTCTGCTATAATCCCACCCAATTTTTTGCATTTTTTAGCGGTCTTTTGACCGCTTACATTATTTAAGGAACGACAGAATGTCAGAGCAAGAGCAAAATCAAAGCAACTACGATTCTTCCAGCATTAAAGTTTTGCGTGGCTTAGATGCCGTACGTAAACGCCCTGGTATGTATATTGGTGATACTGATGATGGTACTGGTTTGCACCATATGGTGTTTGAAGTCGTAGATAACTCTATTGACGAAGCCCTTGCGGGGCATTGTAACGATATCATTGTTACTATTCATTCCGATAATTCTGTGTCAGTACAAGATGATGGACGCGGTATTCCTGTTGGGATTCACCCTGAAGAAGGTGTTTCAGCTGCCGAAGTGATTATGACCGTTTTACACGCTGGCGGTAAATTTGATGATAACTCTTATAAAGTGTCAGGTGGTTTACACGGCGTGGGTGTGTCGGTGGTAAATGCACTTTCTTCAAAATTACAGCTGACTATTCGCCGTGAAGGGCATATTCACGAACAAATTTATCATTTAGGCGAGCCAGAAGCACCACTGGCGGTGATTGGTGATACGGATAAAACCGGCACTTGCGTACGTTTCTGGCCAAGTCTTGATATTTTCAAAAATAAAACCGAATTTGAGTATGCGATTTTGAAAAATCGCTTGCGTGAACTTTCATTCCTAAATTCTGGTGTGTCTATTAAACTAGTCGATGAGCGTGACGGCACACAAGATCATTTCCATTATCAAGGCGGTATTCAAGCTTTCGTGGATTATTTGATTAACAATAAAAAAGACGATAAGCAAGCAGAATACGATGAAGATCTTGTCTCAGAAGATGACGAAGAAGAGAACAAGAAAAAATCCAAGAAAAAAGAAGGTGAAGTAGAAAATAAAAACGGTGCAATTCACAGTGCGCCATTCTATTATTCCGCTGAAAAAGAGGGAGTAGGTGTAGAAATTGCGATTCAATGGCGAAATGCGTTGAATGAAGCCGTCTATTGTTTTACTAACAACATTCCACAACGTGATGGTGGTACGCATTTAACAGGTTTTCGTGGTGCATTAAGTAACTCGATCACCAAATATATGGATAGCGATGTTGCAAAACTGACTAAAGACGAGAAAAAAATCAAAGTCAAAGGTGATGACGCTCGTGAAGGGTTGGTGGCTGTGGTATCGGTAAAAGTACCAGATCCAAAATTTTCATCACAAACCAAAGATAAATTGGTCTCTAGCGAAGTTCGAACGGTGGTAGAAACCACAATGAACGAAGCGTTGCAAGAATATCTGAATGAACATCCAGAAGATGCCAAAGCTATTGTGAAAAAAGTATTGCTTGCTGCTCGTGGACGTGCGGCTGCGGCAAAAGCACGTGAAACAATTGCTCGTAAAGGGGTATTCTCACTGGGGGGATTACCAGGTAAGTTAGCAGATTGCCATGAAAGCGATCCAAGTCAATGCGAGCTTTTCCTTGTGGAGGGGGATTCTGCGGGAGGTTCGGCAAAACAAGGTCGTGATAGTAACTATCAAGCCGTCTTGCCACTTAAAGGGAAAATTCTCAACGTAGAAAAAGCTCGTTTTGACAAAATGCTTTCATCACAAGAGATTACGGCATTGATTACCACTTTTGGTGCAGGTATTGGGCGTGATGAATTTAACCCAGAAAAATTACGCTATCACAAAATCGTGATTATGACCGATGCGGACGTGGACGGTGCGCATATTCGTACATTACTTTTAACGTTCTTCTATCGTCAAATGCCAGAACTTATTGAGCGTGGTTATGTTTATATCGCCCAACCGCCACTGTATTCTGTGGAGAAAGGTAAAAATAAACACTACATCTTAGACGATGAAGAAATGCAAACCTATGAATTAAGTTTAGCGTTGGAAAATGCGGCACTATATGCCAGTGCGGATGCGCCTGCGATGAGCAGTGTAGCGTTGGAAAGCTTAATTAGCGAATACAACGAAGTGCAAAAAATGTTTGAACGATTGAGCCGCCGTTATCCGACTAATGTACTTAATCAGTTGATTTATCAGCCCGTGTTTAACGATGATGTTGCAAAAAATCAAGAAAAAGCGACCGCTTGGTTAGCAAACTTGGTAGAAAAACTGATTGCAGAAGAGACGCACGGTAGCCTTTATCAGGGTGAGGTTGTATTGAATAATGAACGCCAAATTTATGAACCAGAAATCGCTATCACGACGCACGGTGTTACCACTAAATATCGCTTAGATTACAATTTTATCAGCGGTGCAGAGTATGCCAAAATCAGTAAATTAGGTTCGCAATTACAAGGTTTACTAGAACCAAGCGCTTATGTGATGCGTGGGGAGCGTCGTAAAGAGGTGAGTAGCTTTAAAGAAGCGATAGAATGGCTAATTAATGAATCTCGCCGTGGACTTTCTATCCAACGCTATAAAGGGTTAGGTGAAATGAACCCGAAAGAGCTGCGTGAAACCACAATGAACCCAGATGCACGTAAGATGTTGCAGGTGAAAATCACCGATGCGATCTTGGCAGATCAGCTGTTTAGCACGTTAATGGGCGATGAGGTTGAACCACGCCGTGAATTTATTGAAGATAATGCATTAAATGCAACATTAGATATTTAATATCTGGCAAGCGGGTTGGCTTTGCAGAAAATTTGCAAAATCTGCCCGCTTGTTTTAGCCAAAAGTGGTTAAATCCCGTATAATTCCCCATTTTTGAAACGAATTCTTTTCATTTAAGGTAATACAATGTCAGAACAAGAAAATCAAGAATTAGATCTTAATGGCGAAATGCTTGCTCGCCGTGAAAAACTAGCCCAACTTCGAGCTAAAGGCAACCCCTTTCCAAATACTTATCGCCGTGAACATTTAGCGGCAGATTTACACAAACAATATGATGAAACTGATGGCGAAGCGTTAAAAGAGCAAAATATTCCTGCGGTAGTTGCAGGACGTGTAATGTTACGCCGTGTGATGGGTAAAGCTGCATTTGCGACGATTCATGATGTCAGTGGTGAAATTCAGCTCTATATTGCCCGAGATAATTTACCAGAAGGTGAATATGCAGAGCTTATCGCAATGTTAGATTTAGGCGATATTGTTTGGGCAAGTGGTAGCCTGTTTAAAACGAAGACAGGTGAACTAACGGTTAAAGCTCATCAATTTAAATTATTAACGAAAGCGCTGCGCCCATTGCCGGATAAGCATAAAGGCTTAACGGATATGGAAACCCGCTATCGCCAGCGCTATTTAGATTTAATTGCGAACGAGCAATCACGCCGTACTTTTATGATTCGTTCAAAAGTGGTTTCGGGTATTCGCCAATTCTTCTTAGAGCGTGGCTTTATTGAAGTAGAAACGCCGATGTTGCAAGTTATTCCGGGTGGAGCAGCGGCGAAACCATTTATTACACACCATAATGCGTTAGATGTAGATATGTATTTGCGTATTGCACCAGAACTTTATCTCAAACGCTTAGTGGTCGGTGGTTTTGAGCGGGTATTTGAATTAAACCGCAATTTCCGTAATGAAGGGGTATCCGTACGCCATAACCCAGAATTTACCATGATTGAATACTACCAAGCCTATGCGGATTACCATGATTTAATGGATAACACCGAAGAACTATTACGCAAATTGGCATTAGATATTCTAGGTACAACCGATGTGCCATATGGTGAATATGTGTTTGATTTTGGCAAACCATTCGAGCGTATTACCATGCACGATGCGATTGTAAAATATGGTAACGGCATCACTCGTGAAGACTTAGATAGCTTCGAGAAATCCGTTGAAATTGCCAAAGGTTTAGGTATTGAAATCCAAAAATCGTGGGGATTAGGCTCAGTAGTGAATGCCATTTTTGAAGAAGTGGCAGAGCATCAATTGATCCAACCAACTTTCTTAATGGCACACCCTGCGGAGATTTCGCCATTAGCGCGCCGCAACGATGAGAATCCAGAAGTGACCGATCGTTTTGAGTTGTTTATTGGTGGCCGTGAAATTGGTAATGGCTTCTCAGAATTAAACGATGCGGAAGACCAAGCTGAACGTTTCCACGCTCAAGTTGCTGCGAAAGAAGCGGGCGATGATGAAGCGATGTTCTACGATGATGATTTCGTTGTCGCACTTGAACACGGCTTGCCACCAACAGCAGGTGAGGGTTTAGGTATTGACCGCTTAGCGATGATTTTTGCTAACGCTCCATCAATCCGTGATGTGATCTTATTCCCTGCAATGCGTCAAAAATAATGTTACGATAAGATAACGCCATATCAACAGACTCGGGTTTGATATGGCGTTTTTTGTTGCTCAAGCGCTGGGAAATTGCAGAAAAAATGCAAAAAACAAGCGCTTGTCTCTCTTTTACCACGCTATATTTTTCGTCTCTTTAATCTTCCACAACGCAAAGCAAGAAATCAATGAATTGAATGCTAAATACAACCCAACACCGAAGATACCATAGTGGTTGTTCAACTGAATCGCGATGATAGTTGCTACACTTCCACCTAAAATACCTGCAATAGTATAAGCAAGGGCGGCACCAGAATAGCGAGCTTCTGTTGGGAATAATTCAGGCAATAAGATTGAAAGCGGGCCAAATGTTGCACCGATTAAGATCATTCCCACGGCTAAGAACCAAAATAATGATAGTTCTGAGCCATTTTGCAAAAACACTGGCAGGGCTAAACCGAACACTGCGGTTAATGCGGTAAAAAGCAACATCCATATTCTGCGTCCAATTAGCTGAATCCCCAAACCAGACAGCGCAATACTAATGGCAAAAACCACAGAGTTAATCAGTAGCAAGCGGGTAAACAGCGCACTATCTAATCCTAAGCCTAGCGGATGTCCTTGTGGCGAAAGGACTATTGGATTTTTGGCATAGAGTTGAGCAAAAGCAATTAAAATATAGAACAGTACGTAACCTGCTGTAGCGAGTAATACGCCAAGTATAAACGGGCGGAAATGCAGGGTAAAGACAGCTTTGGCTGGTAAGTGTGCTGTTTTACCCTGCTGCTCGGCTTTTAAAAATACTCTACTTTCATGCAAATTCACACGAATATACAAACCAATAGCAACCAGTATTAACGAAGCAAGAAAAGGAATACGCCAAGCCCAATCTAAAAAGGCTTGTTGCCCAAATAGTGCCGTGGTTAAGAAAAAGGCACCATTGGCGAGCAACAAGCCTATTGGGGCACCAAGTTGTGGAAAAATGCCAAACCAGCCGCGCTGGTGATTAGGTGCATTTTCAGTGGCAACTAATGCGGCACCAGCCCATTCACCACCGAGAGCTACGCCTTGTCCAATACGGCAAAGACAGAGTAGTAGCGTAGCCCAAATACCCAGTGCAGCATAGTTTGGCAGTAAGCCGATCATCATGGTCGATAACCCCATAAGTAGCAATGAAGCAACTAATGCTCGCTTTCGTCCAAATTTATCGCCAACATGCCCGAATAGCACGGCACCGAGTGGTCGGGCAAAAATGGCGAGAGCAAGGGTGGCGAGTGAGGCAATTTGGTTTGACATTGGGTCATGACTATTAAAAAACTGGTGATTAAAAATTAGCACTGCAGCCATGGTGTAAATATAGTTATCAAAATACTCAATTGTTGTGCCGATCATTGCGGCAATTGCGACTCTAGTTGGGTTATTTTTTTGCATGGTTTGCACCTTTTAGCAAAAAATTGACCGCTTGTGGCACATTTTCAGCATGACTAATAGCACTAATCACTGCTACACCATCTGCACCAGAGTCTCGGAGTGGTTGTACATTCTCGGGCTTGATGCCTCCAATAGCAACGAGTGGTTTAGTGATACCATGTTTTCTCAATGTATGGATAAATTCCATGCCGACTACCGGCTTGGGATCTGTTTTGGATTGTGTAGGAAATACGGGGCCAATGCCGAAGTAATCAATTGCCGGATCCATATTGCTAAATTTTGCTTGTTCAAGTGTATTAACTGATAACCCGATAATGAATGGCTGTTTGGCTTTTTGCCGAATTTCGGTAACTGGAGTATCGCTTTGCCCCACATGAATGCCATCTGCCTCAAGTTCAAATGCAAGTTTGACGTTATCATTGACAATAAAGGGTACATTATATGTTCGGCAAAGATCGCGGCAGGCTAGAGCTAGGGCATGCTGTTTTTCCGGCTGATTTTCGAGTGAAAATGCGCCTTTATCTCGAAATTGAAAACAGGTAATACCGCTTTCAAGGGCTTGACGTAAAATACATAATAAATTTTCAGCGGGATTGCCTGCGTGAATTCGGCAATCTTGAGTGCCAGCAATAAAGTAGAGTGGAAGATAAGATTTAATTAACATAAGACTCCTTAAGTTGGTTGTATATCACTGTCCATATGCCCAATGATTAGTTGGTCCTTGTCCATGTCCGATATTGAGTGGCTGGCGAATTGCTTCTGTAATAAAGGCTTTAGCAATTTTTATTGCTACCTTTAATGGATTGCCCTTGGCAAGTTCAGCCGTCAAACAGGCAGAAAAAGTACAGCCTGTGCCGTGTGTATGGGGCGTGTGAAAGCGAGGGGAAAAAAGGGTAAATTGTTCTTCAGGAGTAAAGACCCAATCCACACAAGCTTCATTTTGCGCATTAAAACGGTGTCCACCTTTGATAATTACCGTACTTGCTCCCATCTCTTGTAGTTTAGCTGCAGCGTTAATCAAGCTATTCTCACTCGCAATAGTGAGCCCCGTTAATGCTTCTGCCTCCGGAATATTAGGCGTGATAACATCAGCCAATGGCAACAGCGTTTCTCGTAGCGCTTGGATAGCATTTTGTTGCAACAAGGGCGCGCCACCTTTAGCAATCATCACGGGATCTAACACAAATGTACCCAAATCGAACAGCTTAATTTGCTCAGCAACGCATTCAATAACCTCTGCTGTGCCAAGCATGCCGACTTTAAATGCTTGAATATTAAAATCCTCTGCAACCGCCTTTATTTGAGCCTCAATTGAAGGGAGAGGAATAGTGTGAATATCAAACACTCCTAAGGTATTTTGGGCAGTAACGGCAGTAATAACGGAAGTGCCGAATACCTTACGCATTTGAAAGGTTTTTAAATCGGCTTGAATGCCTGCCCCTCCACCGCTGTCTGAGCCTGCAATAGTTAAGGCTTGATAAATATTAGACATTTGCAATTTTCTCCCGTAATTTGACCGCTTGTGGGCTCATCACGCCCAATTCATCAAGTAAGCTTGTTTGGAATTGTCCCAATTGGCTTGGTTGTAATTTCTCTGCAGCTAATTCACCGGCAATTGCGTAGGTGGAACAGGCCTCACACAGTGCATCGAAATAGCTTGTTGGTTCGGCAACGCTTAAAAAAGCGGTGCAAACAGCACTTAACAAACAGCCTGAGGCGGTGATTTTGGGGAGCATAGGCGTACCATTGGTAAGCAATGCTGTGCGTGTGCCGTCGCTGATCACATCCGTTTCACCACTGATAACCGCAATAGTGCGATATGTGTTGGCAACAATTTTAGCGATTTCGATCAGGTTGTCGCGCCCATTTCCGGCATCTACCCCTTTAGCTTGCCATTCAATGCCGGCAATCGTTGCCAATTCGCCAGCATTGCCGCGAATAGCAGCAAATTGAACCTCGCTCAGCAAGCGTTGTACAACGCGTTTACGATAGTTTGTTGCGCCTACCCCTACAGGGTCGAGTAAAACAGGAATGCCGATTTGATTGGCGGTTTTGCCAGCAAGCAACATTGCCTCTAATTCTTTGCCAATCAAAGTACCGATATTGATCACCAAGCCATTGCTGATTTGGGGCACCTCTTCCATTTCTTCGATATTGGCAGACATTAAAGGCGAAGCACCTAATGCTAATAGACCGTTGGCGGAAAAATTGGCGGCGACAATATTGGTGATATTGTGAATTAATGGATTCTGTTGGCGGATTTGAGTTAAATAGCACATAAAACTTTCCTTACTAAGAGATTTTCCCCTCTCCTGTTTATAGGTATGGGGAAAGGTCAAGTTACTTTAATTCCACGGCATAATTTTCCAATGGTGGCATCTCTTTGACTAAGCCTTGGGTAGTTAAAAATTCTGCCATTCGGTGATAGCGATGGCTATCTAAGGCTCTTGGGCGATGGGCAAGGCGAGGTAGAGTGTCTGTCCAAGCTCTGCGGTTAAGCTCGTTGTTTAGCTCTTGCGGTTTGTAACTCACAAAGGCTTCCCATGCGGCGTGAGGGTGATTTAGGGTGTAAACTGTTGCTTGTTCAAGTGCGGTTAAAAATGCCGAGAATTTGGGTTGATTTGCTTTTTCTTTATGAACGACAACGATCAGCTCATCATAAGCCGGTACGCCGTGTTCTTCGGGAAAAAATGCCTTGCCTTTATGTTTTTCCAATGCCAATTGATTGAGCTCAAAGTTACGGAATGCGCCAATCACTGCATCCACTTGCCCTGAGAGTAAAGCAGGCGAGAGTGACCAATTGACATTGACAAGCTCAATATCTTGCTTGGAAACGTTTGCAGACGAGAGCATGGCTTTCAATAAAGCATCTTCAAATCCACTCACTGAATAACCGATTTTTTTACCTTTTAAATCAGCAAGGCTGTTGATCTTGCCGTTATCCAACACTACAAGGCTATTGAGTGGCGTCGCAATCAATGAGCCGATCCGAGCTAAGGGTAAGCCTTGAGCCACTTGTTGCTGAAGTTGTGGTTGGTAATTTATCGCTAAATCTGCTTTGCCGGCAGCGACTAATTTAGGCGGCATACTGGGATCAGCGGGTTCGATAATTTCTACCTCTAACCCTTGTTCCGCAAAATAGCCTTTTTGCTGTGCCACAATAATGGCAGCGTGATCAGGATTGACGAACCAATCCAGCATCAAGCTGATTTTTTCTTTCGCGACGAGGGTTTGAGCAGCCATCAATGTGGCGACGGCAAGAAAAGTGCGATGTAATGTCATTGTGTTTCTCCGTTTAATGTAAATATGCCGCCCAAGGCACAAGGCGTTTGAGCAGCCGGTCGGTAAAAAAATAGAGGGCAAGAGCTTGTATGAGGAGGATAAATAGGGCAGCGAACATGAGATCGGTATGCATTCGGGCGTTGGCATGTAGCATGAGGTAGCCCAAGCCTTGTGATGAACCGACCCATTCACCGACAATCGCTCCAATTGGCGCAACGGATACGGCGATGCGTAAGCCTGAAGCCAGTGAGGGTAATGCCGCAGGCAGACGGACTTTAAACAATATCGCAAGCGGTGAAATTTGTAGGGTTTTTGCCAAATCCAACCAAGTGTTTGGTGTGTTACGTAAACCGTCAAAACAAGCGGCGGTGACAGGGAAATAGATAATCAACACTGTCATCATAATTTTGGAAGCCAGTCCATAGCCGAACCACATAACTAATAACGGCGCAATTGCAAAGACAGGTATGGCTTGTGAAATGACCAAGATAGGCAATAACAAACTGGAAAGGCGTTGATAACGCGTGAGCAGTAATGCCGAGCCTAAGCCAAATACACTGCCGAGTAACAAGCCAAGCAGAATTTCAAGCAGGGTAATTTGCGCATGACTCCATAAGAGCGGTGCGTTTTCACTGAGTTTTTGCCAAACGGTAAAGGGCGAAGGCAGCAAATAGGGCGGAATTTCGCCTAAAATGACCGTGCTTTGCCATAAAAGCAACAAGCAAAGTGCGATAACAAGCGGTCTAAAAAGCGGTATTTTTTGCAAAATTTTCATAGATGTTCCCCGCTTGTTTTTCCTTCACTTGTTAATGCTTCAAACAATTGTTGTTGTAATTGCCAAAGTGCTTGAGTTTCCAATGTTCTGGGTGTGAGGCCGGTTAGCGGATAAACGCTAGAAAGTTCAGCAGGCAGGCCGCGAAGAATACGAATCTCATCACTGACCCGAATGGCTTCTTGTGGATCGTGTGTGATCAGTAGTACCGTTTTACCGCGCAACAGCTCGACTGCTAAGGATTGCAGTTGATGGCGAGTAACAGCATCAAGGGCAGAGAAGGGTTCATCCATTAAAATTAAATTAGCCTCTTGCATCAGTGTGCGGGCAAGGGCAACACGTTGCCGTTGTCCACCAGAAAGCTGGTAGCAAGGCTTATGAAGATGATCGGATAAGCCTACTTGTTCGAGGAGATAAACCGCTTTTTGGTAAGTTTCTGCTGATTTTTGACCGCTTAAATGCGCGTGAAGTTGAACGTTATCAACCAGTGACAGCCACGGATAGAGCGAATCGGTTTGTGCCAGCCAAGCAAGACGGGTATTGGCGGCAAAGCAGATTTCGCCTGTTTGGACAGCGCGATCTTCAAGCCCAGCAATGGCGCGTAGCAGCGTTGATTTCCCTACGCCACTGCTTCCGAGGAGTGTTGTCCACTTGCCTTTTGGAAGCTCAAAATTAAAGTGCTGAAATAGCTTGCATGAGCCAAAAGCAAGGCAAAGGTGCTTAATTGCAACGCACATTTCCCCTCCGAATTACAGGATTCGGAAAGTCAAAGCGTGCAGGATAGAATAAATGAGAGAGATAGAATGGGATCTTGGCATCATTAGTTTCCTACGGCAGCATTAACTGAATCAGGTTCACGGGTATCATCTCAGCCTTTAACGGCACCCCGACTAATGGCGAAGACTATACGGGAGTTTGCTTGAAGAAACAAGTAAGAATTTACAAAAATGTGAACAAGTATGCATTTTTGTAAAGGCATTGCCTGTTTGTACCTTGTCTATTTTTAGCTTTTAGACTATCATCAACCGATTTGCGCCCTCACTTGGGCTTAATGATTTAGGAAAAGAACATGTCTAGAGAATTTAAACGTAGCGACCGTGTCGCTCAAGAATTACAAAAAGAAATTGCGGTTATTTTACAGCGTGAGGTAAAAGATCCGCGCATTGGTATGGTGACCGTATCTGATGTTGAGATTAGTCGTGATCTGGCATATGCGAAAATTTACGTTACCTTCTTATTCGATAATGATCAAGATGCGATTACACGTAGCCTAGCAGGTTTGAATAATGCCTCAGGTTATATCCGCACCTTAGTGGGTAAAGCGATGCGTTTGCGTATCGTGCCTGAGCTTAAATTTTTCTATGATAAATCGTTGGTTGAAGGCATGAGAATGTCGAATTTGGTTACCAATGTTGTACGCCAAGACCAAGCTCGCCATGTTGATGAAGAGGCGGAAAACGAAGCATAATGGGGAGAAGACCAAAAAAAAGAGGCAGAGATATTCATGGCATTTTTTTGTTAGATAAACCGCAGGGGGTTAGTTCTAACGATATTATGCAAAAGGTTAAACGGCTATTTAATGCCAATAAAGCTGGGCATACAGGCGCGCTTGACCCTTTAGCAACAGGGATGTTGCCTATCTGCTTAGGAGAAGCCACTAAGTTTTCGCAGTTCTTATTAGATTCGGATAAACGTTATTTAGTTTGCGCAAAACTCGGGGAGCGTACAGATACGAGTGATGCCGATGGGCAAGTTGTGCAAACGCGGAGCGTTAATGTCTCTGAGCATGATATTTTAGCGAATTTAGATGCATTTCGTGGTGATATTCTGCAAGTACCAACGATGTTTTCTGCTTTAAAACATAATGGTAAACCCTTATATGAATACGCTCGTGCGGGGATTAATGTAGTGCGTGAAGCACGTCCTATTACCATTTTTGAGCTGAAATTTATTGAATATCAGGCACCATTTTTGACCCTTGAAGTACATTGTTCAAAAGGAACTTATATTCGCACCTTAATTGATGATTTAGGTGAGGCTTTAGGCTGTGGGGCACACGTGACGATGTTACGCCGTATTGCGGTTGCAGATTATCCATTTGAGAGAATGATGACCATTGAGAATTTGCAAAATTTAGCCGAAAATCAAGCGCTTGCCACGTTAGATAAGCTGCTTTTGCCGATAGATAGCGCGGTGAGCCGTTTGCCGAGAATAAATTTAGATGAGTTGCAAACTAAGGCTGTTGGCTTTGGTCAAAGGCTGAAGTTTGCTAATGAGCAGCATATTCTGGGTGCAGCGCGCTTATTTTCAGCAGATGGAATCTTTTTAGGTGTAGCTGAAATTCGCGAAGATAATGTGATTCGACCAAGCCGAATGGTAGTGATAGACAAGGATAATGATGTATAAAAAATTACGTAATGTTGCATTAATAAGTGCTGCAACTTTATTGGCAGTTGCTTGTTCTAGCGATAAGTCGCAGATTAAGCCCTTAGCGCTGGATGCGCAATATGCTAAACCGCGTACATTCCAAAATTTTACGGATTATGTTGTTTTTTTAAAACAAAAGGCCGCTGGACAAGGCGTATCTGCCAAGGTTTTAAACTCTCAGTTTAATATTAATTATGTGGCTCGGGCTGTGGAGTTAGATCAGGAACAAGCTGCGCGTCGTCGTGATCCAAATACCCCTCCGCCTGCACCTAATCCTAACGGTGTAACCAATTATTTAAATAAAGTTTTAACCCAAGCTAAGGTGGATGCTGCGGTAGATCGCTGGTGGCAATATCAACCTCATCTACATAAAGCAAGCCAAAAATATGGTGTCCCTAAAGAATATTTAATGGCTCTTTGGGGAATGGAAAGTAGCTTTGGACGCTATCAAGGTAATTTTGATGTGCTCTCAGTGCTGGCAACTTTAGCTTTTGACGGAAGACGAGAGGCGTTGTTTACTCAAGAATTTGTCAATGCGATGAAAATGTTACAAAACGGAACGATTTATCGTGCTGAAATGAAAGGATCGTGGGCTGGTGCAATGGGACAAACTCAATTTATGCCAACCTCATATTTGAAATATGCAGCAGATGGTGATGGCGATGGCAAAAAAGACATTTGGCGAAACCAGTATGATGCTTTTGCTTCAATAGCCTCTTATCTTGCTACAGTAGGATGGGAACAAAATCTGCCTTGGGGGGTTGAAGTGAAATTAGCTCAGCCAATGGATCTCTCATTTGCTGGTATTGAAAAGCATCAGGCAAAATCACTTTCTGAATGGCAATCTATGGGGCTTTATTTAGCTTATCCTAGCGAGCAGGAAAATCGTAAATTAAATGCGTTACGCAGTGCAAAATTATGGTTAGTGCGTCCAGATAAAGAAGTAGGGCGTGCGTTTTTAGTCTCAAATAACTATCGCACGATTATGGACTGGAACCGCTCGAATAATTTTGCTATTAGCATTGGTAAATTTGCAGATCGGATTGAACAGGCAGTAAGGTAACCATGAAACAAGCGGTGCAATTTTTGCAAAATTTTGCAAGATTTGCACCGCTTGTATTATGGGTATTTATTTTGTTTTCTTCGCTGAGCAGTCGGCCATTTTTTTACGAATTTCACGACGTTCTTTGGAAAGTTCTGCATTCCGAATAATGTAATCATCTACACGATTTTCATAGTCATCACGCATATCCATAATAATTGTGCGAATTTGCTCTACGGTCATGTCATTACTAATATATTGGTTTAAGTTATCCAATAATAAGATTCGCTTTTGATTATCGCGGATTTTTTTGTCGTTATCTGCAGTTTCACGTAGCAGTTTATTTTTTAAACGATAGAGGTGAATATAGTCCAACATGTCTTGAACAGATTTTGGATTAGTTGTTTCCACGAGTTACTCCTTAAGTTAATAAATTCATCCGTTGCAAATGCTAGAGCTTTTATGTGTTATCGTCAAAGCATTTGATCAAATTTTCTGTAAAAAATCACAAATAAACTGCTGTAAATCAAGTTGCAAGTTATGGTAGAATTCGCCGTTATTTGACAATATTACATTTCTATTGGGAGTATGCAATGACGAGTGCAAACAAGCGTTCTGTGCCAACGCTTTTCTCTGAAAAAACGGATATTTATAGCCACCAAGTACGTATTGTATTAGCGGAAAAGGGCGTTGCTTATGAAATTGAAAACGTACAACGCGGTACGATTTCAGAAGATTTAATGGAAGTTAACCCGCGTGGCACAACACCAACCCTAGTTGATCGTGATTTAGTACTCTCTAATGCTCGTATCATTATGGAATATTTAGATGAGCGTTTCCCACATCCACCGCTAATGCCTGTTTATCCTGTCTTACGTGCGCAATGTCGTTTAAATATGCATCGTATTCAACAAGATTGGTATTCATTAATGGATTTTATTGATCGCGATCCTAACACGCCAGATGCGCAAAAAGCTTTAAAGCAATTGCGTGAAGAGATTTTAGCGCTAGCGCCAGTATTTTCTGATACTGAATACTTTTTGAGTGAAGATTTCAGCTTAGTAGATTGCTATATTGCTCCGTTATTATGGCGTATGCACAATTTAGGCGTAGAATTTAGCGGTAAGGGAAGTGCAGCCGTTAAAGGTTATATGAGCCGAGTATTTAAACGCGATAGCTTTTTACAATCAGTAGGTGGTAGTGCGCCGAAAAACCTCATGGATGATAAAGATTAATGAAACCGTTACGACCTTATCTTTACCACGCTTATTACCAATGGATTTTGGATAATGATAATACCCCTTATCTATTGGTAAATAGCGAATATCCTGGTACAGATGTGCCGCAGGAATTTGTGCGTGATGGTAAGATCATCTTAAATATTTCCCCACGCTCAATTGGGCAATATATTGTTGATGATGAAGGCATTAGTTTTAGCGCTAGATTTCAAGGCATGCTACGTGATGTATATGTACCTTTAGGTGCAGCCGAGGCTATCTATGCTCAAGAAACAGGGGATGGTGTTATGTTCCAAGATGAACCGTATTATGATGCGGAAAATTATCTTATGCGTACAGCGGATGTTAAAGAAAGTGAGAAGATAACACCCAAAAAACCTAAAAAGTCAGGTCATTTAAAGCTGGTTAAATAAATGTATAAGCCTATCTATTGATAGGCTTTTTTTTGCGTTGCTTTCTATCAATTGTTTACAACTTTCTGAAAATTTACTTGCATTGTTTATATCAATACTTTATCTTATATGCAGCGCACTACTTTAATAGTACAACAAGACAAGCAAATGTAATAAACAAGGATGCTCTTATGAAATTTAGTAAAACTATTCTTTTTACCGCTCTTTCTGCTTTGGCTTTGAATGCCTTTGCCAGCGAAAAAGTACATAATGTAGCAATTACCGCTATTGTTGAACACCCTGCATTGGATACTATTCGTCAAGGCGTGATTGAAGAACTTGCACGCCAAGGCTTTGAAGAAGGTAAAAATATCAAGATTGATTTCCAATCTGCACAGGGGAGCACCGCAACGGCGGCACAAATTGCACGTAAATTTGTGGGCGATAAAGCCGATATTATTATTCCGATTACCACACCGAGTGCTCAGCCGGTTGTGGCGGCAACACGCTCAATTCCGATAGTTTTCTCTGGGGTAACAGATCCTGTTGCGGCAAAATTAGTGAAATCATGGGAGCCAAGTGGCACAAATGTAACTGGTATTTCTGATCACAAACCAATCGAACCACAACTTCAGCTGATTCAAACCCTTGTACCGGAATTAAAAGCTGTAGGTTATGTGTATAGTGCAGGGGAGGTAAACTCTGCGATTGTCTTAGAAGAGTTACAAAATGCGGCTGCTAAAGCCAATGTGAAAGTTGTGCCAGTTGCAGTACAACGCAGTGCAGATATTGGTACAGCCGCTCGTAGCTTAAATGGTAAAGTGCAAGCTATCTATATTTCAGAAGATAATGCGGTTGTCTCGGCTTATGAAGCGTTACATAAAGCAGCATTGGAAGCAAAAGTGCCTGTGATTGCGGCGGATAGAGACACAGTAAAACGTGGTGCATTAGCGGCTTATGCGGTAAGCCAATATGATATTGGTGCAGAAACAGGTAAAATTGCCGCACGCATTTTAAATGGCGAAAAAGCAGGTGATATTGCAACGCACGGCGTGAACAAAATGGAATTATCGGTAAACACCCAGACTGCCAAAGAGCTTGGTACCCTCATTCCAGAAAATATCTTAAACGAAGCGAAAGAGCAGTTTTAAATGAATAAGAGCCTTGAGAAATCAAGGCTCTTTTACTATAGCCGTTTTTCTACTGCGGTTAGCATACCGCGTAATAGATTTAATTCGGCAGTTTCCAATTCCGCACGCTGGTAAAGTCGGCGTAATTTTAGCATAACAGCATCGTTACGGATAAAGCCTAGTTTTCGATAAAGCCGTTCAGTATGGGCGAAAAAATGTTCTAAGTTTTCAGCACTAGGGTAGTCGGCAAGCGGTCGATTTTCTGATTTTTTTTGCAAATTTTGTTGTGCTAACCACGCCATGCGAATTTCATAACAGGCAAGCTGTACTGCCATCGCTAAATTAAGTGAGCCGTAATCAGGGTTTGTTGGAAAATTCAGATGGTATTGACATTTGAGCAGTTCTTCATTGGTTAATCCCACCCGTTCACGCCCAAAAACCAGTGCAATTTTGCCTTGCTCGGCACGTTGCATTACCAACTCACCGCAGGCTTTAGGCTCAATCAAACTACTTTGTAAATGGCGTAATCGAGCACTCGTACCAATAACTAATTGGCAATCAGCAATGGCCTCATCAAAACTATCATAGATTTGAGTTTGTTCTAGCACATCTTTTGCACCCGCTGCAAGGGCTGTTGCTTGCTCATCAATGGCTTGTTTAGGGGATACAAGTCTAAGATGATGAAAGCCCATCGTCTTCATTGCACGGGCTGCCGAGCCTATATTGCCCGAATGAGACGTTTCGACCAGTACAACTTGAATTTGATTTAATAAATCCATCATTCCGCCACAAAATCACCCGATTTGCCGCCACTTTTTGAAAGCAGGCGGACTTTTTCAATGACCATATCTTTTTGCACCGCTTTGCACATATCGTAAATAGTCAAAGCCGCCACACTTGCCGCTGTTAAAGCTTCCATCTCCACGCCTGTTTTACCGCTTAATTTGCAAAGTGATTCAATGCGAACCTGGTTGGTTTCTGGCAAGGCTTCAAGCTGAACTTCCACTTTGGAAAGAAGTAGAGGGTGGCAAAGCGGGATCAGCTCCCAAGTGCGTTTTGCGGCTTGAATTCCTGCGATACGAGCAGTGGCAAACACATCGCCTTTATGGTGATTGCCCGAGACGATCATCTGTAAGGTTTCGGGATTCATGGTCACAAAGGCTTCCGCTCGCGCAATGCGAACGGTGTCATTTTTTTCTGAAACATCAACCATATTAGCCTCGCCGTTTTGGTTGATGTGGGTAAATTGAGTCATTATTTGTCCTTTTTTGTATTAAATGTATCGGGCGGACACATCGGTCACCCCTGCAAGCGGAATTTTAAATTTATATTGAGCAAGAATAATGCACATATGTAGGGGCGTATTGCATACGCCCGTAACAATATAAATCCTAACGAATAAATGTAAATAATGCTCTGTTTGGGCGTACGCAGTACGCCCCTACAACAGCGTTTTGTTATTGAACAATTATTGTCTTTTAGGGGGAATGGATAATTGTTATCTGCATTTTTTTATGTCTTTTGTAAGGCGTACTGCGTACGCCTGTGGGCGTGAGCATCACGCCCCTACATACAAGGTGATGAAATTGTAGGGACGCCACGCTGGCGTCCGTAATGATATTTCATTTTGCAAAAAAATCGCTAAAAAACAGCGCTTGCTATCCCCCGATACTCGCCAAATTATTCCGCACACCACTATCCCCAATATGCAAATAATGATGTTCTCTTTTGCCTTGTAGTGCAGATTTTAGACGAGTTTCCAATTGTAAACGTTGGTCATCAGATTGTAATAGATCTCGTATTTCTACCCCTTCTTCGCCAAATAAACATAAATGCAATTTTCCTAAGGCAGAAATGCGTAAACGGTTGCAACTGGCGCAGAAATTTTTTTCATAGGGCATAATCAAGCCAATTTCCCCCACATAATCAGGGTGGGAAAGCACTTTGGCGGGGCCGTCTGAGATTGCCCGTTGTTGTAATTGCCAACCTTCATTTAATAAACGAGTTAGAATGCTTTGCCCTGAAAGATGTTGGGCTTTGAAAAAGCTATCCATTTCGCCCGTTTCCATTAGCTCAATAAAACGCATTTGAATAGGTTGATGTTTAATCCAAGCCAAAAATTTGTCTAGCTCTTTGGCGGTGTATTGTTTCATCAATACCGCATTGACTTTGATTTTTTTATAACCTACGGCAAAAGCGTGATCAATACCGTTGAGAATGGATTGGAGCTTATTCTCGCCAGTGATGAGTTGGAATTGACGAGGATCTAGGCTATCTACACTCACATTAATATCGGTAATACCACTTTCTTTCCAAAGTGCCACATCTCGTTCCATACGGTAGCCATTTGTCGTCAGGGCGACTTTGCGGATCCCTTGTGTTTGAGAAATTGCCTGAGCGATATCTAAAAAATCTTTACGAAGTGTAGGTTCTCCCCCTGTAATCCGGATTTTTTCCGTACCAAGATCGGCAAATGTCCTTGCAATACGACGAATTTCATCAAGGGTTAAAAACGTTTGTCTATGAGCAGGTGGGTGATAGCCGTGTGGTAAACAGTAGTTACAACGAAAGTTGCAAACATCAGTCACAGATAATCGCAAATAGGTATATTGGCGTTGAAAACGATCCACTAGGGCAGAATCGTTGCCGATATTTTTGATCGGAATAGTTTGCATTGAACACCTTTCTAAATACGAGAGGCATAGCCGTTTCCAGCGATACCTTGTGCGAATTTTCGCAGGCACTGCCGCCATATCAACGACTTAGGCAAACAGGCTCGGGGTCAAAATTACGGTTATTATAGCGAAAGTAAGCACTAGAAAGAATGATTATATGCGGCTTTATCGCCGAGAAAATACGCAGATGTGCGTATTTATGTTCTTGGTAGATTTCTAGGCGATTTTTACCGCTTGTTAGAGTATGATTAGCACTTATTCACGCTTGGTATATCACGATGGATTATTTAGATTCTTTTATTAAACTGCACCAAATTGAAGGTGAAATTAAAGTGCTTTGCCGTTTTCACGGTGATTGGCATATTGATCACCCCGCAAGTGAAACACCGCTTGGCGTTTTTCATATTATTTCCAAAGGTCAGTGTTGCATTAAATTAGACGGGCAGTGCCGCCATTTAAAGGCAGGCGATGTGGTCTTTTTTCCTTACGGTACAGAACACGAATTAGCAAGCTGTCCAACACTGTTTGATATTTCCCCAGACAAGCTAATTCCTATCCAACGGCAAACGAACAACCATTTTACCGTGTGTCGTAACCATCAAACTGACAATGATGATTTTGAAATGTTCTGCGGTTTTTTTCATTATCGTTATCCCTCCGCATTATTTGAATTACCCAAGTGGCATTTAGCCGAAAATAATCACTCGGTGCTGGCATTGCTCGCCTTATTGCGTGATGAAAAAGCAGAAAATTTGGGTAATCAAACGGTGATCAATGCGTTGGCTAATGTGCTTTTTACCTATCTCATTCGGGATTATTTAGCACACCATCAAATTCAAAGCGGTATTTTAGCCGCCCTTCAAGATAAACGCCTAAATATCGCTATTCAAACAATATTAGAACAGCCTGAAAAAGATTGGTCAATGGATAAACTTGCTGAACTTTGTGCAATGTCTCGCTCTAATTTTATCCGCTTGTTCAAAGAAAAAAGCGGTATGTCCGCAGGCAAATTTTTAACCGAAATTCGCCTACAAAAAGCCGAATTATTATTACAAAATAGTGCACTTTCCATTCAAGAAATTGCCATCGCGGTTGGTTATCAATCGGAAGCGCATTTTTGTAAGCTCTTTAAAACTTATAAAGGTTGCTTGCCAAAAGAATTGCGTATTAAATAAAGACAAAAACGCCGTTTGATTTCCCAACGGCGTTTATTTTGCCAATTTCCTGTCAAATCTAACCGCTTGTTAGCCCCCCAACGCTTTCAACCCAACCGTCATATGCGTACCATAAAACAGCGTTCTAGCAATCAGTTCGCCTGCGACAATGAACAAACAACCTAATCCACTTAATACGACCGTTTGTTTTTTGAGACTTACGAAAATCAACCCAATCCCCAAGCCAATAAAGATAAAGCGAAGTACGCTATACATCGCATAGCTTGGGACTAAATCTAAGGCATTAAAAATCGCATTTTTCGTTTGGGCTAAATGTTGATAGTGGAAAATGGTGACCACCACTGCGATAAGCGCAAAGAGTGCGGAAAGTTTGGCAAATAAGGTTTGCCCTTTTTCCACTTTTGCTAACTGTAATAGCACCACCGTTAGGGCTGAACCTGCTAATAATGCGGTTAAGCCGAAAGAGAGTGGCGTGAAAATGCTATTCCACGTTGGCACGGTTGGAATGAGATAAAGTTTTGCCATTGCACCAACGAAAATTACGCCGCTAATGGTGACAATTATTCTACCAAGCGTTGCCCAGCCTTTTGGCAATTTGTGGCTAATTGGGGCAATAATGCCAGCGAGTTTATCTACAAGCGGTAATTTTACCTGATCTTTTTGCAAAAATACCGCTGTTGCCAATGCCCAGTATGCACCGCCTAAGGCAAAAAAGGTTGAGCCAGTGAAAATTTCGTTACTCAAATCCGATGCCCCTACTCGGTTTAGAGCGTTGAATGCACGCTCTGGCGAGCCTAAGTGGGTCGTGGACGCAATAAAGCCTAATGCCATCAAGCCCCATAAAATGGTCATCGCATAGTGTAGGCGGTTTTCTGCTTGCTTGCCTTGCGATGTGGCAAGGATAAAGGTTAAGCCGATAAAAGCGCCCACGACCGCCTGTGCAAAGACGGTGAAGAAAACTAACGGTAATTCGTGTAATCCTGCACCCATTTTAAACCTCCTTCGGATTGGCTAAGAAACCGCCTTCAAAATCGGTCGGTTTGGCGTTGGTATTTAAGCGTAACGCAATGTTTGGATTGGTGTAGCTTGATGGCGGAAGTGGTGCAACATCTTTGATTTCGCCATACTTTTCACGCAGTTCGTCCACCGGCAACAGATCTAACGCACGTAGTGGGCAAGATTCTACACACATCGGTTTTTTGCCTTGTTCTACACGTTCAAAACAGCCATCGCATTTGGTCATACGCCCTGTGCGTTGGTTAAATTGTGGTGCACCATATGGGCAAGCCATTGAGCAGTATTGGCAACCAATGCACACATCTTGATTCACCACAACAAAGCCATCTTCACGCTTGTGCATTGCACCACTTGGGCAAACATTGGCACAGGCTGGGTTGTCGCAATGGTTACAAGAAATCGAGAGATAGTAAGAGAACACATCTTGCGTCCATGCTTCGCCCTCTTGTTTCCAACCACCTCCGCAGTATTCATAAATACGGCGGAAACTGACATCTGGGGTAAGATCTTTGTAATCTTTACAGGCTAACTCGCAGGTTTTACACCCTGTGCAACGTTGCGAGTCAATATAAAAGCCATACTGTTTTTTACTCATTTTCTACCCCTTATTTCACTAATTCAATTTGCACTAAGTTGGTGTGCTGTGGATTACCTTTTGATAAAGGCGATGGTCGCTGTGTGGTGAGCACGTTAAAGCTACCGTTTTGGTCAATGCGGTTGCCATCTGGGGTGTACCACGCCCCTTCGCCCATTGCGGTCACGCTCGGCATAATACGAGGCGTCACATTTGCCATCACACGAGTTTCGCCACGATCATTGAAAATCCGCACCATATCGCCGTTTTTAATCCCACGTTTTTCTGCATCAAGCGGATTGATCCACACCGATTGTAAAGAGGCTTGCTGTAATACGTCCACATTGCCATAAGTAGAATGCACACGAGATTTATAGTGGAAACCGACTAATTGCAGCGGGAATTGCTCACGTTTCGGATCGTCCCAGCCTTCAAATTGGCGTGCATAAATTGGCAATGGGCTGATGATGTCATCTTCGGCAAGCTCCCACGTGGCAGCAATTTTTGCTAAGCGTTCAGAGTAGATCTCAATTTTGCCCGATGGCGTGTTCAATGGATTTGCCACAGGATCTTGACGGAAGGCTTTATAAGCCACCATATGCCCAGCAGGATCTTTTTGTTTGATAATGCCACGCTCACGAAACTCTTCAAAGCTAATCTCTTTGAAGAACGGGTTCTTCTCTTGGGTTTGGGCATAGAGATGGCGTAGCCACTCTTCTTGGGTTCTGCCTTCGGTGAAGGCTTCTTTTACGCCCATTTTCTCCGCAATGCCAGCGTAGATTTCATAAATTGGTTTACACTCAAATTGCGGTTCAATCGCTTTATCGGCAAAAATCACATAGCCCATATTGCCCGCTGAGCCGTCCATACAGAAGTCCGCTTGTTCAGACGTAGTGCAATCAGGCAATAGAATATCCGCATATTTAGCCGTTGAAGTCATATGGTTATCAATCACCACCAGCATTTCTAGTTTGCTTTCATCTTGCAAAATTTCGTGGGTGCGGTTGATGTCGGAATGCTGATTGATAATGCAGTTGCCTGCGTAGTTCATAATAAATTTGATATTTTGATTGAGCTTTTCCGCCCCTTTCAAGCCATCTTTCAACGCTGTCATTTCTGAGCCACGAGTTACCGCATCTGTCCACATAAAGATTGGGATTTTTGCCTCAATCGGGTTTTTACCAGCGGGCAAACGCACGAATGGAATAGTGTAGAAACCTTCACGAGAACCGCTGTTTCCGCCACTAATTCCCACATTGCCCGTTAAACAAGCCAACATCGCAATGGCACGAGCCGCCTGTTCACCATTTGCGTGGCGTTGTGGCCCCCAACCTTGACAGATGTAAGCCGGTTTGGTGGTCGCAATTTCACGTGCTAATTCAATAATTCGTGCTTGTGGAATGCCTGTAATTTTCTCTGCCCATTCTGGGGTTTTGGTGGTTTTGTCGTCGCCTTCGCCTAGAATATAGGCTTTATAATGTCCGTTTTTCGGGGCAGATTCAGGCAAGGTTTTTTCATCGTAGCCGATACAGTAAGTATCAAGGAAAGCTTGATCCACCAAGTTTTCGGTAATCATCACATACGCCATACCTTCCACCAACGCCGCATCGGTACCCGGGCGGATTGGCACCCATTCGCCACGCCCTGCAATGGTATCGTTATAGCGAGGGTCAATCATAATGGTTTTGGCTTGTGAGCGTTCTTGGGCTTGTTGATAGAGATAGGTCACGCCACCACCACTCATACGGGTTTCCGCAGGATTGTTACCGAAATAGACCACTAATTTAGAATTTTCAATATCGGTTGGGCTATTGGCGGCATTGCTTCCATACATATAGGGAATCGCTTCAAAAATTTGTGCATAGCTATATGTCCCGTGCGAGCCTAAACAACCACCAATGCTGTTCATAAAACGGTTGGAAATACTGCGTGGTGGCGGATAACTTGCCGCAACAGTCGCCCCGATTGTGCCAGTAGTAAATGGCAAATAAAGCGATTCATTGCCATATTGAGCGATAATACGTTTTAAGTTGGACGCAATCTCTTCAAAGGCTTCGTCCCACGAAATTCGCTTAAATTTGCCTTCGCCACGTTTGCCGACACGTTTCATTGGGTATTTCAACCGATCAGGATTATACACACGACGACGCATTGAACGCCCCCTTGCACAGGCACGCACTTGGTGGAAATCGCCATAGACATCCGTGCCTAAATTATCGGTTTCCACATATTTAATCACCCCATCTTGCACGTGCATACGCAAAGGACAACGGCTGTGGCAGTTTACCGTACAAGCACTCCACACCAGTTTTTCTTCGCCTTTGTTTGTTGGGGTTGATTGCGTTTCTGCTTTCGCAATTGGAATTTGCACGCTACTAGCCGCCAGTGCTACACCACCGACCGCTGCCGTGCCTTTTAGAAATTGTCGTCTTTCCGTTGAAATCGGATTTTCAGGTTTATTCTGCATAGTTCCCCACAAATTAAACATAAAAAAGCGGGCTAACTATAAAAGGGGAGAATGTGGAAATTATTGACCCTAGTCAATTTCTGACAAGAGTTGGACTAAATCGCAAGAGGTTTGGACTATTGTGAAAAGCATAGAAGATACAGAGCTTCACAAAAGTCAGTTTAATTTACGATGCTATCTTAAGTTAAACTGACTTTTCTCTGTATTCGTAAAAATTATGGCTGGTACAAAATTTGCTGGCTTTGTTAGTAGGATTTATTTAAGCCAGCTGTAAACTCACATAATTCTGCGGACAAGCCACTTTACATTCCCCACAGCCGTTGCATTTTTCATTGTCTAATTGCATTTTTTTCGTGCTGGAATTAAATGAAATGGCTTGTTGTGGGCAAGCGGTTTCACAGAATTTGCAAGGTTGATTGTGCTGGCGAAGGCAGGCGAAATCAAATTCGGGACGAAGCCCGGTATCGGGCTTGGTGTTTAATGCTAAGGCTCCTGTTTGGCAAGCATTGGCACATTCTCCACACAGATCACAAGCTGAAAAATCTATTTCAATGCAGGCTTGGTTGTCTTTTAACAGAATTAAACCATATGGGCAGACTTTGACACAGTCGCCACAGCCATTGCACTGTTTGAGAAATAACGGTTCGGCAACGGCAAAAGGCGGGCGTGCTGCGGATTTTTTTAGCAGATCCGCTTGGTTTTGCAGGTGGGCTTTTTGTCCACCGCCGAGCAACGCACGGAATAAGCCACGCCGTGAAATATGGTTGTGGGTGAAATAGGCGTTGTAATAGCGTTCGTCTTTCATATTTAACGATAAAGTCTGACGGCAAGCGGTTCAATTTCCAAATTTTTTTGCAACGCCTTCAATAATGCTTCGCCGAGCATTCCTACGCCACGGTAAAATGGTACGCTTTCCGCATTAAATAGCTCAAAAAAGCGATATGCCCACGTTAGAAAATGGTCACGCAAAAACGGTTTGAGCAATTCAGGTTGCTGTTCGGCAAGATAAGCAGTAAGCATAAACATTAAGCCGATATGATCTTCAGGTTCATTTTGTGCTAGTGAAAAATGGATTTGATGTGCTTGCAGAAAGGCACGCAATGCGAGCAAGCTATCGCCAAAAATTACACTTTCTTTATCTAAATAGACCGATCCCCAAAGTGGTGCGGGCAAATGGTTCGGGCCGATGAATAATTTTTGATAATCTTCATCAAGTTGTTCAAGGCTTTGCATTTGCAAATTTTGTTGAATTTCTGCCCGCTTGTTTTCGGGGAGAAAGTCGCAATCTGCTTGCCACGAGCTATTTTGAAATAGCATAACAAGCGGTTGATTTTGAGGCACATTTGGTTCATAGAAAAAGAGTGAACCTAAAATACGGGCAAAATGGGTAAATTGGGAGATAGATTGTTGCATAATTCATTTATTGAGAAAATTTGGCAACATACTACCTGAAAAGTGCTTAGGGGTTAAGTATTCTCTTTTGTCGGCTCTACTGAATTCGTGTATTATCATGCTTTATTTTTCACGCCTATCTGCTATGCAAAATACTATTCTCACGGTTTCACAACTCAACTATACCGCTCGTCATCTATTAGAATCTGAGCTTGGGCAAATTTGGTTAATGGGCGAGGTTTCCAATTTAAGTAAGCCTGTTTCTGGGCATTGGTATTTAACCTTGAAAGATGAACAAGCTCAGGTTCGCTGTGCAATGTTTCGTATGAAAAATATGCGAGTAAATTTCCCTGTGCAAAATGGTATGCAGGTGCTTGTGCGTGCAAGTGTAAGCTTGTATGAGCCAAGAGGGGATTATCAAGTGATTATTGATAGTATGCAACCCGCGGGAGATGGGCTACTCCAACAGCAATTTGAACAACTTAAAATGAAATTGGCAGGGGAGGGGCTATTTGCTCAGGAACACAAAAAACCTTTGCCTGATTTTGTGAAACGAGTAGGGGTTATAACCTCCTCAAGTGGGGCAGCCCTGCAGGATATTTTAAATGTATTAAATCGGCGTGATCCAAGTTTGCAGGTAGTAATTTATCCCACATTAGTGCAAGGTAAAGAAGCCGCTCAAGAAATAGCCGAGATGATTCAGCTTGCTAATCTACGTCAAGAGTGTGATGCGTTAATTGTTGGGCGAGGTGGCGGTTCATTAGAAGATTTGTGGTGTTTTAATGAAGAGGTTGTTGCTTATGCGGTTTATCACTCATCTCTTCCTATTATTAGTGCAGTAGGGCACGAAACCGATGTGACAATTTGCGATTTTGTTGCCGATTTAAGAGCGCCTACACCTTCTGCTGCTGCGGAGCTCGTTAGTCGTGATCAAATGGAGCTTGCTCGTCGTTTACAGCAGCAACTAGATAAAGCCAGTTTTGCTTTTGATCGTCTCTGGGGAGAAAAAGTAGCCCAATTTGAGCGCTTGCAGCTTCGCTTAAACGTTCAGCATCCAACACGTCAAATTAGTGCTTATCAGCAGTATTTATTGCAAATGCGGCAACAAGCTGTCCGAACAATTTATCAGCAAAGCACTCAAGGAAAACGGCAGTTAGAAAACCTCACCCAACGATTGGTGAATCAGCATCCTCAACGTCGTTTAGCGAGCCAACAAATGCGTTTAGTGCAATTAAATCAGCAATTAGAAAAGCGATTGCTGCAAGTGTGGCAAGCTAAGCAACAATGTTGGCAAAATCTGCAACAGCGTTTGGAAAATAATCCATTGCCTTATCAATTAGCAGGCTATCACCATCAAACAAACCAGCTGCAACAACGTTTAGATTTTGCAATGCAAAGACATTTCAGCCAACGAGCGCAAGCTTTTCAAGCTCTATGTGTGAAATTGGAAGGATTAAGCCCATTAAAAATCTTAGCGAGAGGCTATTCGGTAACGCAAGATCAACATGGTAAGGCATTACTTTCGACACAAGCGGTTAAAATTGGTGAGAAAATTACCAGTAAGCTTGCTGAGGGGCAGATTATCAGTGAAGTGATTGCGATAAAATGAAAAATCAGCCCTCGGGCTGATTTCTGGTTTAGATATATTGTACGTCAATGACATCCAGTTCAACATTACCACCTGGGGTTTTAATATTGACCGTATCATCAATTTCTTTTCCAACTAAACCACGCGCAATAGGAGAATTGACAGAAATCAGCCCTTCTTTGATATTTGCTTCATCATCGCCAACAATACGATAGGTGACTTCTTCGTCTGTGTCATTGTTTATCAGTGTTACGGTTGCACCAAAAATGATTTTGCCTGTATTTGCCATAGTGGTGACATCAATAATTTGTGCGTTGCCAAGTTTACCTTCAATTTCTTGAATTCGTCCTTCACAGAAACCTTGTTGCTCACGTGCTGCATGGTATTCGGCATTTTCTTTTAGATCGCCATGTTCACGAGCTTCTGCAATTGATTTAATAATCTCTGGGCGACGTACATTTTTTAAAAATTCAAGTTCTTCACGTAATTGCTGCGCACCGCGCACAGTCATTGGGATTTGTTTCATATCTGTCCTTAATAGCAAAAATTATCGCCAAAATAACATAAGGTATTTTGGCGACAGCGTTTAAATAGAACTTATTATTCATTTTTTTGCTGAAATTTCAATGAAATTTTTATTCACAAGCGCTTAAGTTTTCCATTTTTTCTGCAAAATCTAATGCCAAATTGGCTCGGACCTGCTCGAAGGTAACTCTTTTTAGTAATTTGCCATTCTCAAAGATGGTTTCAAGTAAATCATCACTAAAATCGCTATTTGCATTTAATCCATCAATATAACTATCACGCGATAGCACTTTTACACGACCTTTTTGCGATTTTTTTAACCCATTATCTGTTTTTGGATCTTTAAAGATCGCTTTTTCTTGTCCATTGATAGTAATTGCGGTTGCCTTCGTCGCGAAGCCTAATGTATCACGCGTATTGTTTTGATAAGTTAGTGAGCCTACGCCAAAAACTAAATTTTCTGAGGCAAAGCCTTTGGCTTTTAAACCTTCAAGAATACGCACCATCTTGGCAAAATTTACCCCATCGCCATAGATAGCGCCGATATGTGAATCAAGTACTTTATATCCTTTATGATTAACATGGCCACCAAAAATATCCCATAAACACTCAATGAGTCCTTTACGTTCGTGTTCTGTGGTCGCATTAGGATCACCACAGATAATTTTGAAAGAGTCTCCACTATCTGGGCGAATAATAATTTTAGCCTGTGCTGGGCGGGCTAGAATTTCAGCTTTTAAAATAGGCAGATTCACCGTAATGTTGTGCCAGAAATCAGTGGTATCAGCAACAATCGACAACATAGAATCTGGATGCTGCGCCATTAAGTAGCGAAATGTCGGCAGTTCATCAAGACCGTGTGCACTCATGACAGAATGCTCCGTAGCCGGAATAGAAGTGCCGATGAGTTGATTACAACCATAATAATGCTCAATATAGGAAATTGCTGGAATTGTGTCTGTTCCGACAAAGGCTGTAAGATGCCCCGCTCCAGACGTTTCAGCACTTTCTAAACTACTCATGCCACGCATTGAGAAATCATGTGATTGATATGCTACATGGTTTGCCTCATCACATGTCTGTCGTGCAAATTCAGTTAATGTTAGGCGATAACGCCGAGCAATAGAAGCTGAAACCATAGGTTGCCATAAAGAAACATTAATTAATGTTTCTAAATAATTCGTGAGCCAGAAAAAATCTGGATGAGTATTTTCAATCGTCATTACAGGCACTTTGAGCCCGACACTTAAACCTTCGGCAATCGCTTTAATTTTCAATGGCAAATAACCTAAACGGTGGAGTGCAGCAATATGTGCACCATCGTCAATGAATCCTAGTGTACGCTTAATAAATGCGCTATATTCCTGAACAACATCAGCCTCTTGGCGTGAGAAAAAGTTCTCATTAAAGTAGTGGATAAGATACTTTTCGATGAAAGCTTGGAAACCAAAGGGTACTACACGATCTAAATGTGGCGCGAGTTTATTACTGCGAGGTGTTAGCGTACTATAGATAAATTGAGAGCCGACAGGATACTGCAAGCGGTGTGAAATTTTATAAAAGTCGCAAAGCAAGATCGGAATTGCAGTAGTTTTTGCCGTTTTATTACAAAAATGTAGCATATAGATTCTCTTTATTGCATATGTATATTGGCAAGTATAGCAAATGAAAAGAAAATAATACAGGAACAGCGAAATATAATTAATGATTTTCTAAATAAATTTAGGGATGCATTAGAAGAGATAGTAAGATAATGGTGCGACTAGCTGGACTCGAACCAGTGACCCCCACCATGTCAAGGTGGTGCTCTAACCAACTGAGCTATAGTCGCACTGAAGAAGTGAAAACAAGCGCATTATAGAGAATGAAACTAAGATTAGCAAGATTCAGATTCGTTTTTTGCTTTAAGTGCTTGTTTTTAAATCATATTGAGTCTTTTTTGTGTAAAAATTTGCTTATCCTCCCAACGAATCATTGTTAAATAGTTGCCCCATACACAACCTGTATCAAGCGCATAGATATGTTTAGGCGTTGTATAGCCGATAAGACTTGCCCAATGACCAAATATGATAGGATGATGAAATTTAGGGTTATCCAACTCAAACCATGCTTTTAATTCTTGAGGCGCTTGTTCGACTGGCAATTTGCATTCAAAGTCTAAGCGTTTGTCGGCATAGCAAAACCGCATTCGAGTACAAACATTGATTGTGTAACGCAAGCGTTCTATCCCTGTTAATTCTGGTGACCAACGATCAGGGCTATTGCTGTACATTTGCTGAAGCAATGCAGGATAATCATTGCTTTGTAATACATGTTCTACTTCCTTAGCGCAGTTTAGCGCGGTATCCAAATCCCATTCAGGACTAATACCCGCATGAACTAACACAAATTGATGAATGGGGTGCAGTGCTACAAGCGGTTGATTTCGCAACCAATTTTGCAAATCAGCGCGGTCTGGTGCATGGAAAATCGGATCAACTTTGTCCTTGGGTTTTACTCTTTTGATACCTTCAAGTGTTGCAAGGAGATGTAGATCATGGTTTCCTAATACAACGGTGGCTTGTTTACCAAGGCTCTTAACAAAACGTAAGCATTCGAGTGATTTATCACCTCGGGCAACTAAATCACCCGTTAGCCACAGTTCATCTTCTTCTGGGTTAAATTTAGCTTGAGCTAAAATTGCCTGAAATTCATCAAAGCAGCCATGTAGGTCACCGATAATATAAGTTGCCATAATTTTCCTAAAGAGATCGATTTTGCAAATTTTTTGCGATCTTAGACCGCTTGCACAGGGCTTTGCAAGCGTTAAAAGCGACTTTCGATGATCAGATTCGCATTTTTATCCGTGTAAGCATATAGGCTTGGTAAGTTGCTATGATGTTTAGCATAGCCAAGTTGCAGTTTGGGTGTAAACCCTAACCAATGCCAATCTCGTTTCCAAAGGGTAAGATTAATGCTGTTCACACGATCATGGCGAATTTTACCCAGATTAAGTTTGCCTCCCAGCACCGCAGTGTCTTTATAATGTCTGTCGGTGTAAGCTAGGGTCAGGCGGCTTGATAATCCAAGTGTTTGCCATTCCTGCTGCCAGCCGAAACGTAAGCTTTTGGTATCAGAACTATGTTGTTTCAATACGGTTTTATCTCGGTTGAAATCCGTGCCAATAAAGAAAAATTGTTGCGGATTACGTAGCCAGAGTAGGGTGGCTGAAGCAAGTTGATAGTTGCCATTATAAATGTGTTGGTCGAAATAGCGTTTTTTACCATACTCGAATGCAGTAGCAAGTTGCCAGCGAGAAGAAAGCCAATGCGCATGTTCTAGCCTTAATCCGTTTGTCCAGCGTTCTGATTGATGATGTTTCCAGCGTTTTTCATAAAATGGTAATACGCGGGTGGTTTGCTGTGACTTTTTGTAAGCATAGCCAAACAAAGCGCGATTGGTGATTTCATCGTAGCCATGATTATCCCAATAAAGTTCCCCCTGCGTTTGATTATCGAAACTAAGGTAATGCGAGCCAAGTAGGTTAAAATCTCTTTGTAGTCCAAAAGAATAGTGAATTCCGTGCGCAGTTTGTGGTAACAGGTTAGGCTGTTTCACATAGCCGGTATGCTCAATTTCAGTTTGTTTGGATGTGTTATTGATATTACCATCCCGTACATAGTGGGCAGAGAAATTGAACTTCCAAGCTTGTTTTTTCTCCAGATATTGCTGATACTGTTCAATCAGTTGCTGCACTTTATAAGGTAGATTTTCGGCACTTTTAGCTTTATCGAATTGTTCACTTGCCGCATTCGTTTGTTGATCATGTAGTGATGCAATTGCCAGTTCAATTCGTACGGTATTTAGTTCAGGTTGTTTAGCAAGAATAGTGCGAAACTCTCGAATAGCTTGTGAATAATTTCCTTTAAGTAGCGCGATTTTACCTTGAGCATAGCGCAATAAAATTGGGTCAATATGGGCAAAATCTTGATAAATTGTGACCAGTTTTTCCATATTAGTGAGCTGGCGAGTATAGATAGCTTGGCTGAGTAATTTTTCGGTTAATGCCTGATTAGCACGTAATTCAGCTTCGTTAAAAATGTGGCGAGACGATTGTTCCACTGCAAGCTGTAAGGGTGCCGATGTTGGTTTAGCGATATGTTCTATTTGGCTAGGTGTACTATTGGGATCTTGAGCAAAGAGTAATGTCGGAAAAAAAAACAGTAATGGAAATTTCTTCATTTCTTATCCTTAGAAAAAGAAAAGGGCTGTTACCAGCCCTTTTAGCTATGGCGAGCCTATTTTTCAGTTTTCACTGCACCAAATACAGCGTTATATTTAGTTATGCCGTTATCTTTTATATTATCTTCTTTTTCTAATTGTATAGACCCTACAGCATCGTTTAAAGTTGGTCCAACTAATTTTACTGAATAGTCTCCTTCTAAATCATCTTGTTTATCTGCGGTAGCTGTACCGTAGAAACCAATTTCATAGGTTGGCTGGAAAGCTGCTGGTGCAAGCTTGCTTTGTTCAAGAGTAATTTTACCTACACTATTACTATTTACTGTACCGGTTAATGTGCTGTTTTCCCATTTACTATCTAAATGCAGACTAAGGGTAACATCACCATCAATTTTAGGTGTCTCAACTACCGATTGTCCATTGATCTGTTTTTCCACACGGGCAATTACATTACCTTTATATTCAGCATCACCCAGTAGCTCATTATTCCATTTACCATTTTTACCTTGTAAAGTGTAAACCGTATATTCGGCACTATTAGTATTACTACCAGCCCCGCTATCTTCAGAAATACCATCACTGTCGCGACCGGTTTTTAGTTGCACGTGGAACAGATTACTATTTTCGGCATCAGTAAAAAGAGCACCATAGCTAGAATACGGTTGATTGATGTAGAGGTAGCTAATTTCTTGGCTATTACCAACCAATCTAGAGTCTTTATAGCTGCCTTGATGCAGGCCAAGGTAGTTATCGCCTCGATTGTTAAGAGATTTAATAAAACGACTGTCTTGAGTATTTTGACCTAATTCAAAACCAAGAGAATAGTTATATTCTGTATCTCCAAACTCTTGGCTGGCTCCAAGTGGTGATTTATCACTTTTTAGGTGGTAATCCGTATGATCTGCTCTTGCGCTACTTACATTAACTAAACTTCCTGTCTGACTTAATGCAACAACTCGCCATGCCTGGCCTTTGCTATCCTCATTAATACCAGAAGCGTACGGTTTATTCTTTGGTATATCAGGTTGTGCGGGTTGTTCTGGTTGAGCTGGTTTTTCTGGTGTAGGAACAACGGGCTCTGGCTGTTTTGGTGTTTCGGCTGGAGTAACCGGTTTTGGTTGCTCAGGTTTAGCAGGAATGTTATTGGCTTTATTCGATTCTTCCTTTTTATCCTTTTCCTTTGTGATTTGAATTGGTTGAGGCTCTGAATTTTTTGCTACCACAGATGGACCATGGCTAGATTTACAGCCAGTAATCACAAAAGAAACCGCAATTGCGGCAAGAGTAAGTTTAAATGTAGAACGCATGTTTTATCTCCGTTAGGTTAAATCCATAAAATTTTAATGGATATATTTCCTGCTTGGCAAGAGGGGAAAGATAAAAATATATAATTTTTTTATGGTTATTATTGTCAAGCCTCATATTTTGCAGTAACTTATTAACCATAATTATTTTATGGAGAATAAAATTGTTTAATAAAAAATTACTAGCTGTGTTGATTTCAGCCCAATTTAGCCCGCTTGTTTGGGCAAACAATAACGATGTTGCAGTGTTAGACGAAGTTTCAGTAGTTGGTAGTACACCGAGTATTTCGCAAGGAAGTGAAGTTACCTTACTGAAAGTCAGTGATAAAATTATTGCAGGTAAGGAATTTAAAAAGCGCTCAGCAACGCTGGGCAATGCGCTTGCAGCGGAGTTAGGTGTACACAGTAACCCGTTTGGCGGTGGCGCGAGTAAGCCAATTATCCGTGGCCAAGAAGGCGCGAGAATTCGTATTCTGCAAAACGGTTCGGATGTGATTGATATGTCAAACCTATCGCCAGATCATGCGGTGGTTGCCGATTCATTGCTTGCTAAACAGGTAGAAATTTTGCGTGGTTCCAGTACCTTGCTTTATGCCAGCAGTTCACCGGCTGGGATTGTGAATGTGGTAGATAAACGCATTCCAACTGAGATCCCAGAAAAGGGCTATGAAGTGGAACTCAATAGCCGTTTTGATACCGCTGCCAAAGAGAAAGTCGGCGCATTAGGAGCAACCTTTGGTATCGGCAAACATATTGCGGTGCGAGCCGAAGGGCTGACCCGCCACAGCGATAACTACCGTGTTCCAGGGATTAATTTAGGCGAACGGTTAAACTATGTACCGGATACTTATAATAAATCCAAAGTCGGTACGTTAGGATTGTCCTTTGTTGGTGAGCAAGGTTATATCGGTGCGTCATACAGTAAACGGCGGGATAACTATGGCTTACCAGGGCATAACCATAAATTCGATTTCTGTACTGGTCATATTTACGGCAATAAACGGGACAAATACGCCTATACCTATCTCTATCCGCATTTGATTGGCGAGGAAAACATTGGGAGCAATCCGCATTTCCACTGTGGAACTAATCATGCAGAAGATGGTACACACAGTCACGATAATCCATTCGGACACGATCACGACCATACACACCCTGGTCCATGGGTTGATTTAGAATCCAAACGATTTGATGTAAAAGCCGAGTTGCGTCAGCCATTCAAAGGTATTGATAAAATTAAAGTAAGCTACGCCGATGCCGATTATTACCATGACGAAAAAGATGCCGGTGTGTTAGCAACACGCTACCATAAACAGCTGAAAAAAGATCAGGATTATGGCAAACCGGTCAATATTTTCAAAAATCGAGGCAAAAATGCCCGCTTGGAAATCTATCATGCACCACTAGATGGTTTAACCGGTGTATGGGGCGTGCAGTACCAAACTCAGAAGAGCAGCATGCATGCACCGAAAGATCGTGAAGTGAAATTCCCGCTGGTTGAAAACACGAATAAACAGATGAGCCTGTTCGGTATTGAACAGTATATGTGGGATAATTTTGCTCTTGAATTTGCCGGACGAGTAGAAAAGCAGAAGATTGAAATTGAATACGATCGCAATGAAATCAAACGCTTGCAGGATCATTATCGCATTAGTGGTGGTCAACAGGTTGAGCCAGATCTGTCTCCTTATAACCAAAATGCTTATGCCTATTCCAGTACGCTAAATTGGTTTTTCCACCCAGATTATCAACTTTCATTTACTGCATCGCATAACGAACGTTTCCCAACGCCGATGGAGCTGTATTATCACGGACAGCATATTGCGACTAACTCGTTTGAATACGGCAATAAAGATTTGAAAAAAGAGCAATCTAACAATGTAGAACTAGGCTTAGGTTATCAAACTGAGCGAGTTGGATACAAAGTAAATGTTTATTACAACCACTTTAAAAACTACATTTACAATGAAAATTTATTCCGTGAAAATCAGTTGTTTATGCGTCGTTATAACCAGGCAAAAGCCCGTTTTTACGGCATAGAAGCTGAGGCAAGCTACCGCTTTAACAACAAATACCAAGCCACGATTTTTGGTGATATGGTAAGAGGCTGGCTGACCAATTTACCTCCACTGACGGTAAACAGCGATTACAGCGTATTTAAAGATTATTTACCAAAAGATGCTAAACCAGGTGAAGATTATTTGATTTATCGTGCTGATCAAAATACGCCTCGAACCCCTCCTGTACGACTAGGTTTTCGTTTTAATGCGGAGTTTACCCCAAATTGGTCAGGAGATTTAGAATTGATCCGTACCTTTACTCAACGCCGTACCAGCCAGTTGGAATATATCACGGAAGGTAATACGATGTTAAATATAGGTGTGGCATATAGTAATAAGTGGAAAGATTTGGATTACAAAATCAGCCTAAACGGCACGAATCTGCTGAATCAGCCAGTTTATATTCATACCTCCTACCACCAATTTGTGCCGCAAATGGGGCGTAACTTTATCTTAGGAATGGAAATGAAATTTTAAAGAAAACGAAGGCTTTCAGAGATGAAAGCCTTCTTTGTTTATATTAGCTAAAGCAATAATTCGCCGACAATACTGCGAGTTTCCAATCGTACTTCGGTTAATCTCAGCTTAACCGTTTGCCCAATTTGATAAGCTTTAGCACCTTTAATATAAAGTGCTAATTCTTCAGGCGTAAACAAGATTTCTTCTTTATTTGAATGAAGTGTCGAGCATGGCACAAAAATGGATGCACCGTTTTCAGTCACACGCACACGCAATCCACCACGAGAAACATCGTGAATTTCGCCCTCAAACTCTACATTTTTCTCTACCATCGGTTCAAGATAGCAAGCATAAAGCCAGTCAGCAATATCACGCTCAACGAGACGATTCTGTTTACGAGCTTCTTGTAAACGAGCAAGTATGCTCTCTTCTACTGCAAGCGGTGCTTTTTGCGCCAAAATTTGCTTAATGATGCGGTGGTTTACCATATCGCCATATTTACGAATTGGCGATGTCCAAGTCGCATAATGAGAAATCCCTAAGCCTAAATGTGGTGCTACGCTGTTTTTAAACTCTGCAAAGGTGAGATAACGGCGTAAACGCAACTCCAAGAAATTGGTTTGAGTCCGTTCGCTATACGCATCTATATCACGACGCATTTCGCAATAACCATCAAGTGTAGTTAAACGCTCTGGGGCATAACGTTCACTTAATGCTTCACGATTTTCATCATCTGCCAGTGTCTCTAATAAGAATTTGCGAGCAGGCTCTAAATTTTTACTATCAAAACCACTATGCGTATTGAATACCCCTGTACCAGCGTATTGTTCAAGATATTTCGCACAGCAAATGTTGGCAAGAATCATCGATTCTTCAATCATTTGGTTAGCAATACGGCGGAAATCTACGTGAATATCACGTACAGATCCATCTTCATTTAATTCAAACGAATAATCACCACTTTCTTTGAAAAGTAAGGCATTTTGTTTACGCCATTCAATACGAGCAAGGGTAAATTGATGCAACCACTCAATTTGCTGACGAGTTTCATTACTTTCTGGCTGCCAACTATTTTCTAGCTGCTCAATAAAATCTGATACATCGTTATAGGCTAAACGGTCATGCGATTTTACCCAAGCAGAAACAAAACGAGTTTCTCCGACAATTTCACCAGCTTTATCCGTTTCAATGAAAGCCACTAATGCAGGGCGTTTTTCATTTGGTACAAGCGAACAAAGTTCATCTGAAAGCTCACGAGGCAACATTGGAATGTTAAATCCCGGCAAGTAATTCGTAAAACAACGTTGGCGAGCATCTTTTTCCAAACGAGAATTTTCAGGAATATAGGCTGTTGGATCGGCAATGGCGACGACTAATTTCCAGCCGTTATCGGTTGGCTCAATATAGAGCGCATCGTCCATATCTTGCGTACTAGGGCTATCAATTGTGGTGAAATAAAGATGCGTCAAATCCTCACGATCTAATTCATCGTGCAATTCATAACTATCTTCCCCTTTTACTGGTTCACGAGGCTGTTCGTGGCGAGCAAGTGTTACCCACCAAGGGGCATAGTTATCATTTGCTTCACAAATAAATTGTGTAACCTGTGCAAAGAAAAAACGATCATCACGCAGAGGGTGCGTGCGAAGTTGTGCCACCACCCAATCATTTTCTTTGAGTTCTTGGCTGACTTTTTTATTCACATTCGCCCCAATGCGATTGTTAATGCTAGGATGATCTACGGCAAGTTGTAATTTACCGTCTTTGTTAAATTTCACCTGTGCAATAAAACGCTCAAGCATAGGCTCAATAAGGCTGTCAATTTCAACCTGTGCTTTATCGCCTTCACGCTTAACGACAGCTTTTACTCTATCGCCATGCATGACCTTTTTCATTTCTGGAGGCGGGATAAAAAAGCTTTCTTTATCGCACTCTAAAAAGCCATAAGCTTTGTCAGATGCTTTTACTACGCCTTCCACATACTCTTTGGACGCTTCAATTTGTTGTTTTAGCTGGGCTAAAAGGGGATTATTTTGGAACATAGTTTCATCAGTGATAAAATAAAAATTCCCCAAGTTATTTAAAATGGGGAAGTGTGGCTTCGACAAGCTCAGCCACCGCGAATATAAAAAATGTAGCTCAGATAGGCTCTGCTATCGTAGAAATAAAAATGGTCGTTGAGCTTGTTAAAACGACCATTTTTTATGGATTATTCAATATCACCCATCGCTACTGTGCTATAACCAGCATCAACGTGTACGACTTCGCCAGTGATACCGCCTGCTAAATCAGAACATAGGAATGCCGCAGAATTACCCACATCATCAATGGTTACACAACGGCGTAATGGAGCAGTTTTTTCAAAGCTAGACAACATTTTCTTGAAGTCTTTGATACCACTTGCAGCAAGAGTGCGGATTGGGCCTGCGGAAATCGCATTGACACGAATACCATCTTTCCCCATATCGGCAGCCATCACACGAGTTGCTGCTTCAAGAGACGCTTTTGCCAAGCACATTACATTGTAGTTTGGAATTGCACGTTCTGCACCTAAATAAGACAGCGTTAAAAGTGCCGAATTTGGATTTAAGTATGGGCGAGCAGCTTGTGCCATTGCTACAAAACTATATGCACTAATATCGTGCGCAATACGGAAACCTTCGCGGGTTGCAGCGTTTACATAATCGCCATCGAGCTGATCGCCAGGAGCAAAGCCGATAGAATGCACAAAACCATCAAATTTTTCCCATTTTTTGCTAAGTTCAGCAAAACAATTCGTGATGCTATCATCAAATGCCACATCCATTGGTAAAACAATGTCTGAACCAAATTCAGTTGCAAATTCTTCCACGCGAGCTTTCAATTTATCATTTAAGTAGGTGAAAGCCAGCTCTGCACCTTGTGCTTTCATTGCTTTGGCAATGCCGTAAGCAATAGAACGGTTGCTGGCTAAGCCAGTGATTAAAATACGTTTACCTGCTAAAAAGCTCATAATTAATTCCTTCTATAAAAATAAATCAATGCCCAAAGGCAAAACGGTGGGATTATAGCGAAAACTCGTCTATTCGAGCAAATACAAGCGGTGTGATCGGACGAGTTTTTTGCAAAAATTGCACTACACAAGCTTTTTTATCGGCTTTAACTTGAAATTAAGGATTTCAGCCTTATCATAAGCAACATTTTGGGTAACGGAATAAAGAAATGGGTAGAAAACGCAGTGCAAGTTCCTCTCGTTGGCTTGCAGAACATTTTAAAGATCAGTTTGTACAAAAGGCACATAAGCAGAAATTGCGTTCTCGTGCTTATTTTAAATTAGATGAAATCCAGCAAACCGACCGTTTATTTAAACATGGAATGACAGTGGTCGATCTTGGTGCTGCACCGGGTGGGTGGTCACAATACGTAGTGACCCAGATTGGTAGTAAAGGACGTGTGATTGCTTGTGATATTCTAGACATGAATCCTATTGTTGGTGTTGATTTTCTTCAGGGCGATTTCCGTGAAGAGAGTGTATTAAATGCGCTTTTAGAACGAGTGGGTGAAGAAAAAGTCGATGTTGTCATGTCAGATATGGCACCCAACTTTAGTGGTATGCCATCAGTAGATATCCCGCGTGCAATGTATTTAGTTGAATTAGCACTAGATATGTGTCGTCAAGTGCTCGCTTCTAAAGGGAGTTTTGTCGTAAAGGTATTCCAAGGTGAAGGCTTTGATGAATATTTGCGGGAAATTCGCTCTCTATTTAGTAGTGTAAAAGTGCGCAAACCTGAAGCTTCACGCGATCGCTCACGTGAAGTTTATATTGTGGCGACAGGCTATAAAGGCTAGTTGATAGTTTTTGCCGAATGCTATGAATATGGCAAACGATGGCAATTTATAGTACCCTTGCATAGATTTTTATTAAAAAAGAGGTAAACCCTTGAACGACTTATTCAAAAATATCCTGCTGTGGGTAGTGATCGGCGTCGTGCTGATGACTTCTTTCCAAGGATTTAACGACACTTTCTCCAACACTAATAAAGTTGAATATTCAGCATTTATTAACGATGTAAAAGAGAATCGTGTTAAAGCCGTCAATTTCAAAAATAATGACGAAGTGATTTCTGTCACCCGCAATAATGGCTCAGAATACCAAACAGTGATGCCAATTTATGATCGTGATTTACTTAATGATCTCCTTAATAAAAATGTCACTGTTGTTGGAGAACCTGCTGAGCGCCGTAGCTTACTCTCACAAATTTTGATTTCATGGTTTCCAATGCTGATGCTAATCGGCTTTTGGATGTTTTATATGCGTCAAATGCAAGGTGGTGGGCGTGGTGGTGCCATGGGTTTTGGTAAAAGTAAAGCTAAAATGCTTGCTCCAGACCAAGTTAAAACAAGCTTTGCAGATGTTGCCGGTTGCGATGAGGCCAAAGAGGAAGTTGCTGAAATTGTGGAATTTTTGCGAGATCCAAGCAAATTCCAAAAACTGGGCGGTAAAATTCCCAAAGGTGTGTTAATGGTTGGTCCACCAGGAACAGGGAAAACATTATTAGCAAAAGCGATCGCAGGGGAAGCGAAAGTACCATTCTTTACAATGGCAGGTTCAGATTTTGTAGAAATGTTTGTCGGCGTAGGTGCATCGCGTGTACGAGATCTCTTTGACCAAGCTAAGAAAAATGCCCCTTGTATCATTTTTATTGATGAAATTGATGCCGTTGGTCGCAAGCGTGGTGGCGCTGGTTTTAGCGGAGGACACGATGAACGTGAACAAACCCTCAATCAGATGCTAGTTGAAATGGATGGTTTTGAAGGCTCAGAGGGGATTATCATCATTGCTGCGACTAACCGTGCAGATGTTTTGGATAACGCTTTAACTCGTCCAGGGCGTTTTGACCGTCAAGTCACAGTTGATTTACCAAATGTAAAAGGACGTGAACAAATTTTGCAAGTTCACATGAAAAAAGTACCGCTTGCACCTGATGTTGATCCTATGCTGGTTGCTCGTGGAACACCAGGATACTCTGGTGCACAACTAGCTAACTTAGTGAATGAAGCGGCGTTATTCGCAGCAAGAGCGAATCAGAAAGTCGTTACCATGAATGATTTTGAAAAGGCTCGCGATAAAATCAATATGGGGCCAGAACGCCGTTCTAATACCATGACCGAACGCGAGATTGAAAATACGGCATACCACGAAGCAGGACACGTAATTGTGGGTTATTTGATGCCTGAACACGATCCTCTTAATAAAGTAACGATTGTTCCGCGTGGTCAAGCATTAGGCTTCGCTCAATTCTTACCGGAAGGTGACCGTGTTAGCGAAACCTTTACTAAGCTGGAAAGCCAACTTTCCACCTTATTTGCAGGGCGTATCGCGGAAGGGCTTATTTTTGGCGAAGATAAAATCACGACAGGAGCGTCATCTGATATTCACCGAGCAACTCAAATTGCACGCGCAATGGTTACTCAGTGGGGCTTCTCGAAAGAGCTTGGACCATTATTTTATCAAAATGAAGATGGCATGGGCGCAATTAAAGGCGTATCTGAAGATAGCCAAAAATTAATCGACCAAGAAATGCGAAAAATTATTGACCGTAATTATGCTCGTGCAAAACAAACTTTAGAGGATAATATTGATATTTTGCACGCAATGAAGGCTGCGTTAATCAAGTATGAAACTCTTGATCGTAAACAAATTGATGATTTGATGGCCCGCCGACCTGTTGGTGATCCAGCGGGTTGGAATGATAAAGGTGATAATAATCCACCACCATTAGATACAACTAAAATGGAAGATGAACCGAAAACAGCTGATGATTTCGACAATCTGACCAATCCTGGCCATTAACATATAACGTAGTTAAAAGCCGAGAGTGTAAACACATTCTCGGTTTTTTTATTTAAGCGCTATACAATAATTGTGCAATCGACTTTACATTGTAAAAAATAAATTACAACTTAATTTGCAGTTCTGATAGAATGCTTCCACTGTTTTTTAATTAGGAAATTTCACCATGCAAAATAAAACGTTGGGTAGTACCTTAATTGTTGCAGGGACTACGATTGGGGCAGGAATGTTAGCTATGCCACTTACCTCTGCTGAAATGGGCTTTGGTATGACATTAACATTATTGATTGTTCTTTGGTTATTGCTTTCATATAGCGCATTATTATTTGTTGAGCTTTATCAACGTGCTCCCGCTACTGATTCGGGTATTGCAACACTCGCAGAAGAATATTTTGGTATCGCAGGGCGCGTACTGGCTACCTTGTCGCTGGTTATTTTTATGTACGCAATTTTAACCGTCTATTCTCTTGGCGGTGGAAATCTACTTGCACCATTCCTTGAGTTTGCTGGTGAAAATGCCGAAAAAATTGCAATTATTGGCTTTGTAACCGTCTTTGCTATTGCAGTGACAGTCGGCACTGGCGCAGTAGATGGTGTTACACGTTTACTCTTTATCGGTAAGTTAATTGCATTTGCTCTAGTATTATTCACGATGCTGCCAAAAGTCACCCTTGAAAATTTAGGTGCAATGCCGTTACATCACTTTTTAATTATTTCGGCTAGTCCTGTTTTCTTTACCTCTTTCGGCTTCCATGTCGCGATTCCAAGCATCAATAAATATTTAGATGGCGATGTTCGCCGCTTACGCTTTGCAATCATTGCAGGTACAGCCATTCCATTAGTTGCTTATATTTTATGGCAAATGGCAACTCACGGAGTCTTTAGCCAAATGCAATTTGTTGAAATTATCCGCAAAGATCCAACACTAAATGGCTTAGTAGAAGCAACATTCCAAGCAACGGGCAGCAGTTTTATTAGTGGTTCCGTACGTATTTTCTCTGCACTTGCGTTAATTACCTCATTCTTAGGGGTTTCGCTTTCGCTTTTTGATTGCTTAGATGATTTATTAAAACGCGTAAATGTGAAAGCAAATCGCATTGTATTAGGCCTATTAACATTCGTGCCAGTACTTGCATTTGCCTTGTTCTATCGCGATTTCTTAGCTGTATTAAGCTATGCTGGTCAAATGTTTACTTTCTACGGATTAGTATTGCCTGTTGCAATGGTATGGGTAGCAAGAAAACGTTATCCGGATATGCCATACCGTGTTGCAGGAGGCTCAATTGCACTGATTCTTGCGCTCGTCTTAGGCTTAATTATTATCAATGTACCATTCTTAATTGAGGCGGGATTATTACCTAAAGTCGTGGGTTAATAGTCGTAAAGATAGCAAGCGGTCGAATTTGCAAAAAAATCTGCAAAATCGACCGCTTTGCTTTAGCATCTGCTAATAATTCAAATAAAGCCTTAGACCAAGTTGTTGGAACAAGCTACAATAGTATTAGTACAAATCTCTGAAAAGGTGTTGTTATGGAAAATAAAAAACTACCGAAAGCATTAGATGCTATCGATCTCAAAATCCTAAGTGAATTACAACGTAACGGTAAAATCTCAAATATCGAACTTTCTAAACGTGTGGGATTATCGCCAACACCTTGCTTAGAAAGAGTGAAGCGCTTAGAAAAACAAAATGTCATCATGGGGTATCGGGCGTTATTAAATCCAGAGTTACTAGATGCACCATTACTTGTTATTGTTGAAATTACGTTGGTCAGAGGCAAACCCGATGTATTTGAAGAGTTCAACCGTGCAGTACAACAACTTGATGAAATTCAAGAATGCCATCTTGTTTCAGGAGATTTCGACTATTTACTTAAAACACGTGTAGCCGATATGTCTGCATATCGGAAGCTACTAGGAACAACACTGCTACGCTTGCCGGGAGTAAATGACACCCGTACCTATGTGGTAATGGAAGAAGTAAAACAGACCAACTATTTGCTATTAAAATAAGGATAAGTCGTGTTAAAAGGACAAGAAAATTTAATCAAACTCGCCCTTTTTCTAACCATTGCATTTGGCATCTATTTAATTATCGCATGGGCGAGCTATAGTCCACTTGATAATGCATGGTCGGTTGCCAGCAGTGCCACACATACTGTGTTAAATAAAACCGGTATCTTAGGGGCTTGGCTGACCGATTTGCTATTGGCAATGTTTGGTAAAGTCGCCGTTATTGCGCCACTGGTACTCAGTTTTAGCGCTGCTTATGCGCTTGTTTTAGGGTTAAGCCCACAATTAACTTGGAAATCCATTAGCTTATGGCTTGCCAGCTTTAGTTTACTAATGATTGGGTTAAGCGCTTTAGCACATGTTATTTTACCTAATTCAGCCTATTATTTATCTGGTGGTTTTATTGGTGGTCTATTAGAGCAAGGACTTGGCAATGGCTTTGGTCAATTTGCCGTGCTATTTCTAGGTATGCTTTTTACCTCTATCGGCTTTTATTTTTGCTCTGGGCAGGTGCTATTACAACTTGCTAGCCGCTTATACGAATGGATCTTAAATGACAAAGAGAGTAAAACCGAGGAAACGGTTTCATCTTCCTCTGAACAAGCGGTTGAAAATGGCGAAAATCTTGCAAAGCCCTCAGAATCAGTCGCAGAGTTAGCAGCCTCTAATATTGATAAAGAAAGAGAAGAAAATGCAACGAATAACGTAGAAAACCAGCAACTGACAGATATCTCTCACTTCGTGCGCCCTAAAATTAGCGGCTTAAAATCATCAGTAGTCCCCGCACAAATCAACGATGATAGCCTAACAGATATTACCCAGTTTGATACAAACCGTGCGCAAGATTTACCAAAAGTAAATGTAGAAATGGGAGAAGATGATGCAATTTTCACACACAGTGTAGAAAATAGGAATGATGAAATAGATGCAGATCTCGCATTCGAATCGGTCATCATGCCAACAATTCGCCTAAATTCACAGCAAAATCAGCCAGTAGCAGCGGCAGAAGAGGCGGAAAAGATAACAAAACCACAATCACTAGAAGAAGCAAACCTGCAGGTGAATGTTCCTGTAGAGATGTTTGCAACACCTGAAGTTGTGGAAGAACCCGAATTCATGCAGCCAATCCCCAAAGTGCATGTTCGCCCATTAGAAGAACAAACGACAGATGAACGCATTGCAATTTTACGCGAAGTTGCGCAAAACGATGAAGAAGAATGGCAAGAGAAATTACCCCAAGTAAAGCCATTTGCTGCAGAAGCTGAGAAATTGATTGAAACAGCTAACAAATCCAGCTATCCAAATGGAGGATACGGGACAAGTTTAGTACACCCATTATTGCAGAAAAAACAGAATACGCAAAAACCCACCACACCATTACCGACATTAGATTTGCTCACCGCACACCCTGCAGAAAAACAGCAGATTACCGAACAAGAAATTCGTGAAATGTCGCAACGCATTGAACAAGAATTAGCAAATTTCCGAGTCAAAGCCACAGTAGAAGATGTGCTAGTAGGCCCTGTTGTTACTCGCTATGAAATTCAACCAGCGGCAGGCACGATTGCGGCAAAAATCACACGTTTAGAAAATGATCTTGCCCGAGCCTTAATGTTTAGTGCTATCCGCATTACCGAAAAGGTTGCTGGTAAGCCTTATATGGGCATTGAAGCGCCAAACCGTCATCGTGAAACAGTCTGGTTACGCGAAGTCTTAGATAGTGAAGAATTCCGCAATAGCCGTTTTACCTTACCAATGGCATTGGGTAAAGATATTAGTGGTAAACCTGTGGTTGTTGATATGGCAAAAATGCCACACTTGCTCGTAGCAGGGCAAACAGGTGGTGGTAAATCTGTAGGCGTAAATACAATGATCTTGAGTTTATTGTTTAAACTCTCTCCTGATCAAGTACGTTTCATTATGATAGATCCAAAAGTGGTTGAACTTTCTATTTATAACGATATTCCACACTTGCTTACGCCTGTTGTAACAGATATGAAAAAAGCCGAGAATGCGTTGCGTTGGGCTGTGGAAGAAATGGAACGTCGTTATCTACTTTTAAGTAGTTTAAGTGTACGTAATATTGAAGGCTATAATGAAAAAATTCGCCAAGCAGATGAAGAGTATGGTTATCCTATTCCAAATCCATTATGGAAACCTGGTGATACCATGGATGCGCTACCACCACCGCTTGAGAAAATGAGCTATATTGTGCTAGTTGTTGATGAGTTTGCCGATTTAATGATGTCCGCGGGCAAGCAAGTTGAAGATCATATTATGCGTATTGCCCAAAAAGCCCGTGCAGTGGGGATTCATTTAATCCTCGCGACTCAACGACCATCAACCGATGTCATTACAGGTGTGATTAAAGCAAACATTCCAAGCCGTATTGCTTTTACAGTGGCAAGCCAAATTGACTCCCGTACAATCCTCGATGCAGGAGGTGCGGAAAGTTTACTCGGACGGGGCGATATGCTTTATTCTGCCTCTGGTAGCCCTGAAATTATGCGTGTTCACGGGGCATTTATGACCGATGATGAAGTGCAACGTGTGGCGGATAACTGGCGAGCAAGAGGTAAACCTGATTATATCGAAAGCATTGTTGCCTCTAGAGATGAGGGCGAGAGTAGCGGAGAACGAAACGGAAATGATGAGGTCGATCCACTATTTGATGAGATCGCTCAGTTTATGATTGACGGAGGAGCAACCTCAATTAGCGGTATCCAACGTCGTTTCTCACTAGGCTTTAACCGTGCGGCACGCATTATCGACCAGCTTGAAGAGCAGGGCATTCTCTCTGCACCTGATAGCCGAGGTAAGCGAGAAGTATTGGCGAGATAATCTCAAACAAGCGGTTAATTTTTTCTAAAATTTTGCAAAAAGGATACAAATTATGCGTTTAGATGGACAAAGAGAAAGTCAAAATGTGATCGATCGTCGTAAAAGCCGTGGTTGTGGAATGCTAACTTCAGGACGAAAAAAAGGGGGCATTCTCAGTTTGCTCATTGTTTTAGTTGGAGCGTATTATGGTGTAGATTTATCGGGTATTGTGGGCTTAGGTAATGACATTAGCTATCAACAATCAGCCAGCTCACGTTTATCGCAGGTAGAAGAGGATCATTTAGCAAAATTATCAAAACAAGTCTTGGGTAATATGGAAGATACGTGGGGTAATTATTTCCGTCAAAATGGAATGAGTTATCGTCAGCCTAAGCTGGTTCTTTATACTGGGGTTGAGGCAACAGGGTGTGGAACAGGGCAAGCTGCAATGGGGCCATTTTACTGTCCTGCAGATGAACGGATCTATATCGATCTTTCCTTCTATGATGATATGCGTTCAAAAATGCGTGCCGGTGGTGATTTTGCGTTTTCATATGTGATTGCTCATGAAGTGGGGCACCATATCCAAAATCAATTAGGGATTTCACAACAAACTCAACAAGCACAACGTAACGCCAGAAGCAAAGCAGAGGCGAACAAAATATCCGTGATGGTAGAGCTGCAAGCAGACTGTTTTGCCGGCGTATGGGGGCATCAGATTCAGAAAGAGGGCAGATTAGATGAAGGTGATGTAGAAGAAGCCTTCGCTGCGGCTCAAGCCGTTGGCGATGACCGTTTACAGCAACAAAGTACAGGGAGAATTATTCCTGATAGCTTTACGCACGGCTCATCCAAACAACGATTAGAATGGTTCAGAAAAGGCTTATATTCTGGTAACCCGAGCGTCTGCAATACCTTTGCTGCTTACTAAAACTTCACTCAAACCGTTTGTACTACTTTAGTAGTGCGAACTGTTTGACATCCATTAGAAATTCTTATAGCTTAACTAGCACTATTTAGATTACCTAACAATAAGAGAGCAACACAATGTACAAAAGCAAAAATGATGATTTACGCATTAGCAAGATTGAAGAATTACTTCCTCCTGTCGCGTTATTAGAGCGCTTCCCCGTGAGCGACATTGCGGCACAAACTGTCGCAGATACACGCAATGCTATTCACAATATCTTACACGGCAAAGATGAGCGTTTATTGGTCGTAATTGGACCTTGTTCTATTCATGATCCTAAAGCAGCTTTAGAATATGCACATAAAATTAAAGCGATGCGTAACCTGTCTAAAATCAATCAAAACTTAGAAGTAGTGATGCGTGTTTATTTTGAAAAGCCGCGTACTACCGTTGGTTGGAAAGGGTTAATCAACGATCCTTATTTAAACGAAACCTATGCTTTAAATGATGGTTTACGTATTGCTCGCAAAGTGCTTTCAGATATTAATGATTTAGGCGTTCCTGCTGCCGGTGAGTTTTTAGATATGATTACCCCACAATATATGGCAGATTTTATGAGTTGGGGAGCGATTGGAGCAAGAACGACAGAATCACAAGTTCACCGTGAATTAGCTTCTGGCTTATCTTGTGCGGTAGGCTTTAAAAATGCTACTAATGGTGGCGTAAAAATTGCGTTAGATGCCATTGGTGCAGCAGAAGCGCCACACCATTTCTTATCTGTAACTAAATTTGGACATTCTGCGATTGTATCAACCGCAGGAAATCCAGACTGCCACATTATTTTACGTGGTGGTGACAACGGTACAAACTATGATGAAGAAAGTGTGAAAAAAGTATGTGCGGACATCAAAAAATCAGGTCGTCGCCCACACGTGATGATTGACTTCAGCCACGCCAATAGCCAAAAACAGTACAAGCGTCAATTAGACGTATGCCACGACGTTGCTGCTCAAATTGCAAACGGATCACACTTGATCTCGGGGGTAATGATTGAAAGCCACTTAGTTGAAGGCAGACAAGATTTAGAAGAAGGTAAAATCCTAACCTACGGGCAAAGTATTACCGACAGCTGTATCGGTTGGGAAGACAGTGAAAAAGTGCTATTTGAACTCGCTGAAGCGGTGGAAAAACGCAGAAATTCTGCAAAATAAAGTGTTAAAATATTGGGATTGCATTTTCCCTAAAACAAAAATCGTATCAAAGGCGGAGGTAATCTGCCCTATAAAACGATTAACGAAACCGTAGGGGCGAATCATATTCGCCCTTAGTTTATTTAAATTAGAAGATGAAAGATGAAACCAACCATTCTCGCTCTAGACACTGCAACTGAAGCCTGTTCTGTTGCATTACAATATCAAAACCAAATTACTCACACAGACGAACTCAGCCCAAGAACCCACACGCAACGTATTTTACCGATGGTTGATGAGCTACTCAAAACTCAACATATCAGCCTGAAAAATGTAGATTATCTTGCTTTTGGACGTGGACCAGGCAGTTTCACTGGCGTGCGTGTTGGTGTGGGCATTGCACAAGGTTTGGCACTCGGGGCAGAATTACCTGTTGTTGCGGTCTCTAATCTTATGACCATGGCAGAGCAGGCTTATCAACAATTAGGGGTAAAAGAAGTTGTTGCGCTGATTGATGCAAGAATGAATGAAGTCTATTTTGCTCAATTTTCAAGAGATGATAATGGCTGGCATGAAATTATCACAGAACAAGTTTGCTCCCCAGAAAAAGCGATTGAACAGATCCAACAAGATCGCAAACCAACTATTGTCGGTACAGGTTGGTCGGCTTATCCGCAATTTGCCCAAGCGAATCTAGCTGTTTCAGTGAGTGAAATCACTTTGCCATCCGCTCGTTTTATGTTGCCACTGGCAGAATTAGCAATCAAAGTAGGCAATACGCAGTCAGCGTTAGATATTGAGCCTATTTACCTGCGGAATGAAGTTACTTGGCAGAAATTACCACACAAGCGGTAGAATTTACTGGAAAAAGTGCAAAAAGAAAGGACAGCATAAAGCTGTCCTTTTCATCTTTTATAGATTATTCAAATAGCGCAGCGTGTAATGCGCGAATCACATTATCTGCTTCTTCCATTTTCACTAAAGTACAAACGTTATTGGTGCTTGCACCATAGCTAATTAAACGCACATTATACGGAGCTAATGTTTCAAATAACTGTTTAGCAATACCTGATTGTGTGTGTAAGTTATTGCCAATAATGGCGACTAAAGCTAAATCACTTTCAACTTGTACATGGCAATATTGACGCAATTCTTCCAATAATTCAGGTGAAAGCATGTCTGCACCTGAAGAAGCAGAGCCTGTTTTATCTAATGTTAATGCAACACTCACTTCAGAAGTGGTAACCACATCAACTGAAATTTTATGGTTTGCTAAAATAGCAAAGACTTTTGCTAAGAAACCTTGTGCGTGCAACATACTTAGGCTTGAAAGCGTGAGTAATACTTGATTACGGCGTAACGCTAATGCACGGAATGTTGGGCGTGGTTGCGGATCACGGGTTACCCAAGTGCCGCCTTGCTCTGGTGCTTTGCTTGAGCCTACATAAACAGGGATATTGCTACGCACTGCTGGGAGTAATGTTGATGGGTGTAATACTTTCGCACCGAAAGTTGCCATTTCCGCGGCTTCGTTAAATGCCATTGTATCAATACGTTTGGCTTGTGGCACAACGCGAGGGTCAGTGGTGTAAATACCTGGCACGTCTGTCCAAATTAACACATCGTTGGCATTCAATACTTCTGCTAATAGTGCGGCTGAATAGTCGCTACCGCCACGACCTAATGTCGTTGTTTTACCTTCATCATCGCGCCCGATAAACCCTTGAGTGATCACAATTTTACCACTCTCAATTAATGGCTTAATCACCGTATCAGATTGCTGTTGGGTTTTCGCATCATTTGGAGCAGCCTTGCCATAGTGGTTATTTGTCGCAACAACGTCACGTACATCTACCCAAACTGCAGGGAAATGACGTTCATTTAATAATTGTGTAAAAATTTTGGTGGACATCATTTCACCATGGCAAATTAACTCATCCGTTAATGCAGCGGATGTTGCAAGACTGGCAGATTCTGCTAATGCGGTAACGTGTTCTAAAAGCGCATCAATTTCCGCAGAAATAGTGTCTTTTTGCTGTAATTGTTCAATAATATTGTATTGAATTGTGCGAACAGCATCTAAAATCTCTTCACGGCGAGCCAATTCGCAACCGTTTGCCAATTCAACTAAATAATTGGTTACGCCAGCAGATGCCGAAAGTACCACAACTTTGGTGTTGGGATCTTGAGTAACAATATTTGCACAAAGAGTCATTGCATCAAAGTTTGCAACGCTAGTACCACCAAATTTTGCAACAGAAAGATGAGACATAATAAGAATTTCCTATAAAAATAAAATGTGTTTACAAAATTAGAGGTCGAAATTTGAGATAGGAAATTGTGATGAGTTACTTTTGGGTTTGTTGAGAACTTTAAGAGCACTCCATTCAAACGGCTTAAAACCGATTTAAACGACAGCTAATAGGATTCAACCTGCTTAGCCGATGTTCATTCCTGATCTAGTGAATTCACACCTCGGCAATCACTCCCATCACTTATTCTCAAACGGCCTAGTTACCTAAAATAAGTTGCCTGAGTGTTGCGCCTCTCCCGCTATAATTCGCATTATAACTTTTTTTCGCTTTGGGATACTTCCCAAAATAAAAAACGTGCATAGAAATAACGTTTTATTGCTATTCTGTCAAACAACATTTTATAAAAAAGATATGCCTGCCTAAATAATAGGCTTTTTGCTTTTATGGAACCCTTTTACTAGAATGTAGTCTGTCAATAATTACGGTTTTAATAAAGGACTTTCAATGAAATTACTCAAACTTGCCTTAGCTTCTTCGCTTGCAATATATTCTTTTTCTAGTTTTGCTACCCCGTGGGAAAGTATTAAGACCCCAGTAGCGGGTAAAGCACAATCTATTGGCGGCTACAGCAATGGCTGTATTATTGGCGCTCAACCACTCGAATTAAAAGGCGAAGGCTATCAAGTTATTCGTTATCAACGTAATCGCTATTATGGTCATCCCAATTTATTAGCGTACCTACAAAACCTCGGAAAAAAAGCAAAACAAGCAGGGTTACCGCCTATTTTAATTGGGGATATGGGTATGGTCGCAGGCGGACGTTTCTCATCAGGACACGCCAGTCACCAAACAGGGCTTGATGCAGATGTTTGGTTACGTTTCGGGCCTATGGACGATAAAACCGCCGCAAAACCAGATGGATTAGGTTTGCTTGTTGTTGATCGTGAAAAGCAAGTGATTAATTCAAATTGGAAGCCAGAGCACGCCAAATTAATTAAAATAGCTGCGCAAGATCCGCAAGTTGATCGTATCTTCGTAAACCCCGCAATTAAAGTACAACTTTGCTCAACCGCAGGGCAAGATCGAGAATGGCTACGCAAAATCCGCCCTTGGTATTATCACGATTCTCACTTCCACGTTCGTTTACGCTGCCCAGCAGATGCACCACATTGTGAAAACCAAGCGCCAGTGCCAACTGGTGATGGTTGTGGCGCAGAACTTTATTCTTGGTTTGAACCAGCTAAACCAAGCAGCACACCAAAATCTAAAACACTACCTCAACCCCCTGCACAGTGCCAAATGTTGCTTTCTGAACGTGGGCTAAATTAATCCATAATGTGGGGCATTGCCCCCTTTCTTAAATACAAGCGGTCAAAATTCGCTTAAAATTTGCAAATTTATGTTTATTGAAATTACCTATGCGTCTATTTATTGCTGAAAAACCTAGTCTTGGGCGGGCGATTGCCGATGTTTTACCGAAACCACACACCAGAGGCGATGGCTTTATTCAGTGTGGCGAAGGGGATACGGTAACTTGGTGTATCGGCCATTTACTTGAACAAGCCGAGCCAGATGCCTACGATGAACGCTTTAAACTGTGGCGAATGGAGCATTTGCCGATTGTGCCAAGCCAATGGAAGCTCATTCCCAAAAAAGAAACGCTTAAACAGTTTAAAGTGGTTGAAAAACTCATCAAACAAGCAGACCAAATTATCCACGCTGGCGACCCTGATAGAGAAGGGCAGCTTTTAGTGGACGAAGTATTCGGCTATCTCAATTTGGAAAGCGAAAAACGCAACCAAATCCAACGCTGTTTAATCAGCGATCTGAACCCTAATGCGGTGAAAAAAGCGATTGAAAAATTGCAAAATAATCGAGATTTTATCCCGCTTGCAACGTCAGCTTTGGCTCGTGCAAGAGCCGATTGGCTGTATGGAATTAATATGACTCGAGCCTATACCTTGCAAGGGCGTTGGGCAGGCTATAGCGGCGTGTTATCGGTAGGCAGGGTACAAACACCCGTGTTAGGCTTAATCGTTCGCCGTGATTTAGAAATTGAGCATTTTGTGCCAAAAGACTATTTTGAAGTACTTGCCCATGTCGTCGTGCCAGAAACGCAAGAACAATTTAAAGCTCAATGGCAACCAAGTAAAGCGTGCGAAGATTATCAAGACGATGAAGGACGGGTACTTTCCCGACCTTTAACGGAAAATGTGGTCAAACGCATTACCAATCAGCCTGCAAAGGTGGTGGATTATCAAGATAAAATGGAAAGTGAAACGGCACCATTGCCTTATTCGCTCTCTGCGTTACAAATCGATGCGGCACGTCGTCACGGTTTGTCAGCTCAAGCCGTACTGGATATTTGTCAAAAACTGTACGAAACACATAAACTGATCACTTACCCTCGCTCAGATAATCGTTATTTGCCGAATGAGCATTATGCGGATAGGCATAAAGTGATGGCGGCTATTTCGCATCATTTAACCGAATATACCGAAAAGCCAGAAGCAATTGATTCAAACCGTAAAAATCGCTGTTGGAATGACAGCAAAGTTGAAGCTCACCACGCGATTATCCCCACTGCACGACAAGGTAATGTAAATTTAACCGAAAGTGAACGCAATGTTTACCGCCTGATTGCTCGCCAATATCTCTTGCAATTTTGCCCCGATGCAGAGTATCGCAAAGGCAAAATCGAGCTGAATATTGCTGGGGGAGTATTTACAGCGTCAGCTCGAAATTTAATTGTGGCAGGCTGGAAATCGCTACTCGGCAAAGAAGATAGCGATGAAATTTTTGAACCACTTTTACCCAAAGTGCAAAAAGGGCAGACGTTGCATTGCGAAAAGGGTGAAATCGTAGAGAAGAAAACCCAACCACCACGCCATTTTACCGATGCGAGTTTAATGTCAGCAATGACAGGTATTGCCCGCTTTGTGCAGGATAAACAGCTCAAAAAAATTCTCAGAGAAACTGACGGCTTAGGCACAGAAGCCACTCGTTCAGGCATTATTGAACTGCTGTTTAAACGAGGATTTCTGATTAAAAAAGGGCGGAGCATTCACAGTACAGAAACGGGTAGAACCTTAATTCAAGCACTACCTGAAATTGCCACTCAACCAGATATGACAGCACACTGGGAAATGCAACTAACGGATATGAGCAAAAAACAGGTGAGCTATCAGCAATTTATGGCACAGCTGACAGGCAGATTACCCGATCTACTCAGATCGCCTAATAGCCAAGTATTACAGCAACTTGCCAAATTAAGTCCGCCGAAAAAAACGTGGTCAAAAACAAAAAAATCTCCGCAAAAAAGTTGATTGTGCTAGAATCCAAGCATTTTTTGATGCTTGGGTTTTACTATGGATCTTGCTTATCTCGCTAAACTTCCTCAATCTGAATTTACCGCTCGCCGTGAACGTGTATTTGCTCAAATGCAGGATAATTCTGCGTTGGTAATTTTTACTGAGAGTGAAAAACGTCGTAATCACGACTGCGATTATCTTTTTCGCCCTGATAGTTATTTCTGGTATCTCACAGGTTTTGCCGAACCACAATCTGCACTGTTGCTCGTTAAAAAAGCAGGGAAGTGCGAGAGTATTATTTTCTTGCGAGAAAAAGACCCACTAATGGAAACGTGGAACGGTAAGCGATTAGGCACGGCTCAAGCCCCAGCCGTTTTGGACGTGGATCAAGCGGTCGAAATTGAGCAATTTTCTGCAAAATTTGCAGAAAAAGTCGCAAATCTTACCGCTTGTTACTATGCTTTTGGCATACAGGAATGGGGCGATAAACTTATTTTTGATGGTTTGGAACAGATTAAAACCGCCCGTCAAAAAACGCCAATAAACTTGATTGATTGGCAGCCGATGTTGAGCGAAATGCGCTTAATTAAATCAGAATTAGAAGTCGCATTAATTCAAAAAGCTTGCGAAATTTCTGCACTCGCCCATATCCGAGCAATGAAACAGACTCGCCCTAATCGCTATGAAATGGAAATTGAAGGTGAAATTCAACACGAATTTACTCGTTTCGGGGCAAGATTTCCTGCCTACAATACGATTGTTGCAAGCGGTAGCAATGCTTGTATTCTTCATTACACTGAGAATGATCAAGTGCTAAAAGATGGCGATTTATTGTTGATTGATGCTGGGGCGGAGTTTGCGATGTATGCAGGTGATATTACCCGAACATTCCCAATTAACGGCAAATTCAGCCCAGCCCAGCGAGAGATTTATCAGCTTGTACTCAATGCTCAAAAAGAAGCGATGAAATTACTCGCCCCAAATTCGTCAATTAAAGTGGCTAATGATAAAGTGGTGGAGATTATGACCACAGGCTTAGTAGAATTGGGGATTTTAAAAGGTGATGTTGTCACGCTTATCCAAGAAAAAGCCTACCGCCGTTTCTATATGCACGGTTTGGGGCATTGGCTCGGGCTAGATGTTCACGATGTGGGGAATTATGGCGAAGATCGAAGTCGATCCCTAGAAATTGGAATGGTACTTACTGTTGAACCGGGATTGTATATCCCAAATGAAGAAGATATTCCTCAAACATATCGGGGAATTGGTGTGCGAATTGAAGATAATGTGCTGATTACCGATTATGGCTGCAAGAATTTAACCAGTGGCGTACCGAAGGAGATTGAGGATATTGAGAGTTTGATGGGAGTAAACTCCCCTCTTTAGTAGAGAGCAGAGGGAAATTTAACAGAATAGATAACGAAGAAATACTTTGTATAAACTAGAAAAACTCTCTATTCATTCTCTCACTTCGTAAATGACTATTGCCAAATCTCCCCTAACCCCTTTTTGCTAAAGAGGGGAATTTGATATAGATTTTCAACTTAACAAAAAACAACCAAAAGGAACAAACACAATGACGCAAATTTACAACTTTAGTGCAGGCCCAGCAATGATGCCAAAAGCCGTATTGGAACAAGCTCAAAATGAACTATTAAACTGGCAAGGTTTAGGCACTTCGGTCATGGAAGTAAGCCATCGTGGCAAGCCATTTATGGAATTGATTGGCGAAGCGGAAGCGGATTTCCGTAAGCTGTATAATATTCCTAGCAACTACAAAATCTTATTCTTACAAGGTGGTGCAAGGGGGCAGTTTGCAGCAATTCCGATGAATTTAATCGGTGAAAAAGGCAAAGCACTTTATTTAACCAGCGGACACTGGTCGGCAACCGCAGCGAAAGAAGCTCGCAATTTCTGTGAAATTGATGAAGTGAATATCTTGGAAGATAGCGAAACGCTAAAAGTGAAAAACTTAGATTTCAGCAATATCGCTGATCAATATGACTACGTTCACTATTGCCCAAATGAAACCATCAGCGGTGTGGAAATTTTTGATGTGCCAAATGTAGGTAATGCAGTACTTGTGGCAGATATGTCGTCAAATATCATCTCTCGTCCAATCGATATTGCTAAATTTGGTATTATTTATGCGGGTGCACAAAAAAATCTCGGCCCATCTGGGATTACGATTGTGATTGTACGTGAAGATTTAATTGGTAAAGCGCGCAAAGAAACTCCAAGTATCTGGAACTATCAAACGCAAGCGAATAGCGATTCCATGATCAACACCCCACCGACTTTTGCGTGGTATCTCTGCTCATTAGTGTTCAAACATTGGTTAAGTGAAGGTGGCATTGCAGAAATTGAAAAACGCAATGCAGAAAAAGCAGAGTTGCTGTATCGCTATATTGATAACAGCAAACTTTACCGCAATGTTGTAGCAAAAGAGAACCGTTCATTGATGAATGTAACGTTCACGACTGGTGATGATGAACTCAACGCAAAATTTATGGCACAAGCTCTAGAAAATGGTTTACAAGCCTTAAAAGGACATAAAGTGTTAGGTGGAATGCGTGCATCAATCTACAACGCAATGCCTGTTGAAGGCGTACAAGCCTTGATTGAATTTATGCAGAAGTTTGAGAAAGAGAATAGCTAATTAGTTATTTTGTTTGGGCGGATTATTTCCGCCTTATTTATTTGAGAAATTTATATAATGTCTTATACCGATAAATCTTTATGCCGTGTTCGGACCGTAACGTTATTTTTATCACTTAGTTCGGATCGTTCAACATGGGCGGGGCGTTTAAACTTCGCTAAGCAACAATTTGATAAGCTTGTACCAGCTATTCAAGCTAAAGGTTATACCGTGCAATCTATTCGTATTGTAACTAATGCCTTTGGGGAATACCTCAATTTAGCTTCATTAGAAACTGCAAAAGCCGATTTAGCTTACCTAAAACAGTTATTAAATGAGCTAAATGATACTGGATTACGCATTCGTTTTGCCATTGGTGAAGCGAAAACCAAGAAAGAAATGGCGATCTTACCTGATCTGATCGCAGAGTATGGGGATTTAGCCAATGCTTGCGTGAATGTAGCCCAAGATCAAAATGGGATTTTGGATAATGAGCGTATTACACAAGCGGCTGAAATTGTGCAAAAAATTGCAAAAATAACACCAAGGGGTGAAGGTAACTTCAACTTTACCGTTAATTTTAATTGCCAGCCATTTATTCCTTATTTCCCAGCAGGCTATCATTCATCAGATTTGCCTGATAGTCTTGTGATTGGCTTTGAAACACCTGATTTACTTTTGGATGTCATAAAAAATATCCCAAAAGAAAATCACAATGACTTATTATATCAAGCTCGTCAAGCAATGTCACAAGCTCTGCAATATCATGTTGATGAAGTGCGACAAGCGGTAAATTCTGCCGAATCTTCTGCAAATTTACACTTTGCTGGCATTGATAGTTCAGCGGCTCCGTCAAAAAATTGTGCTTCAATGTGTGAGCTTTATCAACAGCTTGGAGTGCCTTATTTTGGGGCAGCTGGAACAGTAGAAATTTCATCATTGCTCACTTCCGTGTTCAAATCCGTCAAAAATGTGCCTTTAGTGGGATTTTCTGGTTTAATGCTTGCGGTTGTAGAAGATACAGGTTTAGCAGCAGGAGCAAATACTGAATATGATATTCGGTCATTGCTAACTAATAGTGCTGTTTGTGGCATTGGATTAGATACTGTCCCTATCCCTGAAAATACGACAATTAGTCAAATTGCAGCTTTAATGCGAGATACGGGAACAATGGCATTCCGTTTAAATAAACCTTTAACTGTGCGTTTATTTCCTATTCCCAATCGGCATTCTGGCGAAATGACTTATTTTGAAAGTGATGATTTATGTAACGGGCAAGTTCTAGCAGTAAAGTAGATCAAAATAAAAAGCAGAGAATTTTCTCTGCTTTTCGTTATAACGTAACGGATTAGAATTTTTCTTTTACATCTACAAGACTTGCCAACCATTCCGCTTTTTCTGCTTCCGACCCCAATAAAGTGAAATGCCCCATTTTGCGTTGTGGTTTCGCATCACCTTTATTGTAAAGGTGGAACATTGCTTGTGGGTAGCGGTTGAAAAGTTCGGGGAGATCGGCAATGTGCTGACCGAGCAAATTCACCATCAATGCAGGGCGGTGTTGGTAAATTGGCTGTAAGGCTCTGCCTGTGATGGCAAGGATATGCTGATCAAATTGGGAAACGTTACAGGCTTCCATTGTGTAATGTCCGCTGTTATGGGGGCGTGGAGCGAGTTCGTTTACCACTAAGCCGCCATCTTTTTTCACAAAAAATTCAATCCCACAAACTCCTACTAATTCCCCATTTTCAGCAATTTTACGTGCATATTCTTGCACGTTCGCGACTTGTTCTGCGGAAAGTTGAGCGGGTGCGGAGCTGGTAAACAGAATGCCTTTGCAGTGTTCGTTTTGGCTAACAGGGAAAAAATCTACCGATCCGAGCTGATCTCTTGCCACCATTACCGACACTTCAAACTCAAACGGGCAGAATGCTTCGGCAATACACGGCTGTTGCAACAGTTTTTCCACTTCGGCTTGTTGGGCAAGCAATTCAGCCTGACGGTCAATTTTTATTTGCCCTTTGCCGTCATAGCCAAAACGAGCAGTTTTTATAATCACAGGGTAGCCGTGTGATTTTGCAAAATTTTCAATATCTTGCACCGCTTGCACTTCGGCAAAATTCACCACAGGCACACCAAGAGAAGCGAGCCACGTTTTTTCTTTAATGCGATCTTGCGAGGTTAAAAGCAGTTTTGTGCCTTGCGGTAGATTTGTCTGGCTATGCAGCGTTTGCAAAATTTCGCCGTTGATATTTTCAAATTCATAAGTGAGTACATCAACTTTTTTCGCAAAAGCGAGTAGGGCATCGGCATCGTTAAAATCGGCAACGGTGTGCCAATCAGCAACGGCAAAACCGCAAGATGTAGCGTTTGGATCAAACATTGCCACACGATAACCCATTTTTTGAGCGGATTGCGCCAGCATTTTACCGAGCTGCCCCGCTCCAATAATGCCGATAGTTGCGGTTGGAAGGAGTGTTTTAATCATTTAAATTCTCACTACTAGAAAGGGCGAGTTGATATTGCTCTTCACGGTAATTCACAAGAGCTTGGCGGATTTTTTCATCATTAACGGCAAGCATTCGGGCGGCTTGTAATGCCGCATTTTTCGCACCAGCAACCCCAATTGCCATTGTTGCCACAGGCACGCCAGCAGGCATTTGCACAATAGAAAGCAGGGAATCCACGCCACTTAATGTACTGGATTTAATCGGCACACCAATCACAGGGAGTAAGGTTTTTGCTGCAATCATACCCGGTAGATGAGCCGCTCCACCAGCAGCAGCGATAATAATTTCTACACCATTATCCGCAGAAGTTTCCGCAAAACGGAACATTTCATCAGGCATACGATGGGCTGAGACCACAGCTTTGCTGTAAGTGATGCCGAGTTGATCAAGCAATTCACAACAAAATTTCATTTGAGCCCAGTCGGATTGACTGCCCATTACGATGGTGATTTTTGGGATCATTGTTATTCCTTATTTTTGTAAATCTAGAAAATAGAGTTCGGTGCATTTACCTGTTACTTTTCTTTGCTTCGCCAAAGAAAAGTAACCAAAAGAAAGGCGACCCGAGCAAAATTGCTTATCCGCCCTTTGTTGCGATTTTCTTAACGGAAAATTTGTAAACTCGCCAACTACGTTGGCTCAAACAGTACAAATTTTCCTAAAAACCGCAAGTCGGTCGGGCAATTTTGATGGGACAAACGGTGCACTATTCGAGGTTTTTTACAAAATCTATTTTGCAAAATTTTTATTAAAAATCACCGCTTGTTACGACCGATCGGGTTCCCTTCTGAACCGCCTGAGCGACTTTGAATTTGCAGGAAAAATTCCTTGTTTGAGCCGTCAGGCGAGTTTGGAATTTTTCCGTTAAGCAAATTCAAACAAAGCGAAGATCTGCGGTTCAGCAGGGCGTGCTTTCTTTTGCTACTTTTCTTTGCACGAGCAAAGAAAAGTAGAGAGTATTTCAAAGTGAGAGATTAATTTCTCTGTAAATCCTTCCCAAACCCAATATCTCTCCGATAAAACGACTTCTCAATCTTCACTTTTTCAAGCAATTCATACACTGCTTTGCGTGCTGAAATGAGATCATCTTGTTGGGTAGTAACCATTAAAATACGCCCACCGTTTGCGGTGAGTTTGCCGTCTTTTTCGGCCACACCAGCAAAACAGACATTCTCCATTGGGAAATCATCGGCAAAATGGATTTTCATTCCTTTGGCGTAATCTTGTGGATAGCCTTCTGCGGCAACGATAACACCTAATGATGTTTTGTTGGAAAGTTTGACATCAATATCGCTTTTCGCAAGATGAGCTGAAACTAAATCAAAGAAATCGGTTTCAATTAACGGCAGTAAAATTTGTGTTTCAGGATCGCCAAAGCGAGCGTTAAATTCAATCACTTTAATGCCACTTTGTGTTTGCATTAGCCCAGCATAAAGAACACCAGTATAAGGCGTGCCTTCTTTCACTAATTGGGCGAGCAATGGACGTAGTACCTTATTCATAATTTCTTGCTCAATAGCACTATCCACCCATTGCAATGGTGAATAAGCCCCCATTCCGCCTGTATTTGATCCCTCATCATTGTCGTAAGCACGCTTGTAATCACGAGCAAAACCAATCGGGATAATGTGTTCGCCGTTTACCAATATGAAAAACGAGAGTTCTTCGCCTGTCATAAATTCTTCAATCACCACCGGACTATTCAGATCTATCATCATTTCACGTACGGTATTTTTGGCTTCTTCTAAGGTTTGAGCGATAACAACGCCTTTACCTGCGGCTAAACCGTCTTGCTTGATTACGATAGGCATTGATTGGCTTTCAAGGTAAGCGGTAGCTTTTTCCAACTCTTTTGCAGAAAAAGATTGATAACTTGCGGTCGGTACATTGGCTCTATCCATCACACCTTTGGCAAAGGCTTTTGAAGACTCCATTTGTGCCGCATATTGGGTTGGCCCTACGATGGGCAAATGATGAGCATTGAAATCGTCCACAATCCCTTCTGAGAGAGGCACTTCTGGCCCAACGAAAGTGAATGCGATATGGTTTTCTGCAACAAATTGACGGAGTGCAGGGAAGTCAGTGATGCCGATATTGACGCATTCAATTTTACTTGATGGCATACCAGCGTTGCCTGGTGCAACAAAAACGTTTGCGACTTTCGGGCTACGTTCAAATGCTTTGGCTATGGCGTGTTCACGACCCCCTGAGCCGATAATGAGCACATTGTTCATATTATAAATTCTCCTAAAAATCCCTCTCCCTTTTAAGGGAGAGGGTGGAGCAAATTCATAGAATTTGCGGAGGGAGAGGGATTTGCAAAATTTTTGCGGAAAACTACCGCTTGTTACCCTCTCTCTGCCAAAATTGCTGAATGCAATTTTGCCTGTCTCTCTCCCTAAAAGGGAGAGAGTAAATGATTAGTGTCTAAAATGACGAATCCCTGTTTTCACCATAGCGATATTGTGTGCGTTACACACGGCAACCGAATCCGCATCTTTAATTGAGCCACCTGGTTGAATAACAGCGGTTACGCCATAGTCTTTTGCCATTTCCATCGTATCGCCCATTGGGAAGAAAGCATCGCTAGCAAGCACTAACGGCTGTTCGTTAAATAATGGATGCGCTTTGGCTTGTTCAAGGGCGATATGCGCCGCACCAACACGGTTCATTTGCCCAGCACCGATACCAAGTGTCATATAACTATTACCCACGACAATCGCATTACTTTTCACGTGTTTGCAGACACGCATGGTGAAGTTAAGTGCGTGAAGTTCTGCGGTATTTGGTGTGCGTTCGGTCATCAATTCCCATTCTGCTGGTAGGCTGTTTGGGGTGTCTTTATGTAAGTCGTTTGAGTGGTCTGCACTTTGCTCTAAAATGCCGCCGTTTACAGACACAAATTCACGCTCGTAAGAGCGATCTTTTGCCGAGAAATCCAACGTCATTAAGCGGATATTTTTCTTTTGCGAAAGTAGTGCAAAAGCTTCATCATCAAAATGTGGTGCGATGATGATTTCTAAGAAAATGTTGTGCAATTTCTCTGCAAGCGTAAGAGTAACAGGGCGGTTTAATACGATAATACCACCGAAGATAGACACAGGATCGGCTGCATAGCAACGGTCAAAGGCTGTATTGATCTCATCGCCAATTGCCACGCCACAAGGGTTCATATGCTTAACGGCAACTGCACAAGGTTCATCAAATTCTCGGGCAATTTTGATTGCGGCATCGGCATCTTTGATATTGTTGTAAGAAAGCGCTTTGCCGTGTAATTGGGTTGCATTTGCTAATGAAAATTGAGGGGCGAACACGCTCGTGTAGAAATTCGCTTGTTGATGGCTGTTTTCGCCATAGCGTAAAGTCTGTTTGTTGGAATAGGCAAGGGTTAAGTGATCCCATTCATTTTTCGGGAAATCCACTTCGTTGTTAGCCTGTTCACGTGCAAGATATTCACCAATTAAGCTATCGTAATGTGCGGTTAATTGATACACCTTACGAGCTAAGTATTGACGGAAAGCAAGGCTGGTCTCGCCATTTTGTTCTAATTGTGAGATTAAGGTTGGGTAGTCCGCAGGATCGGTGACCACAGTAACAGAACGATGATTTTTTGCCGCACTGCGTAGCATTGAAGGGCCACCAATATCAATGTTTTCAATGGCTAAATCAAAGGTACAATCAGGGCGTTCAATGGTTTGACGGAAAGGGTAGAGATTGACAATTACATAATCAATATGAGCAATTTGATGTTCGGTCATCGCTTTTTGGTGTTCGGCATTGTCTCGCACGCCAAGCAAACCACCGTGAATTTTAGGGTGAAGTGTTTTTACTCTACCGTCCATCATTTCAGGGAAACCAGTGTAACTATCCACACTTTGCACAGGGATACCTGCATCTTTAATCGTTTGGAATGTCCCGCCAGTGGAAAGTAAGATAATGCCTTGTTTAACAAGTGCATTGGCTACATCTAACACGCCAGTTTTGTCAGAAAGGCTAAGAAGTGCGTATTGTTGAGTCATTAAAAATTCCTGTGTATCAATTTGAATGAATGGGCGTATGCAATACGCCCCTACAATTTATCGTTGTGAAACAATCTGCTGAATCGTTTTCGGATAAAGCTGATGTTCAATTTTATGGATTTCATTGGCAAGTTGATCTTGCGTCCAATTTGGATCGATTGTTAAAGCTTGTTGAGCAATAATAGGACCAGTATCCACACCACTATCGACCCAATGGATTGTCACCCCAGTTTCAGCTACTTTAGCACGGAACGCATCGCCAATTGCATCTGGCGTACCACCAAAGGCTGGAAGTAGAGAAGGGTGAATGTTGATAATTTGATTTGGATAGGCTTCGAGCATTGTGTTACCTAAAATTCGCATAAAGCCTGCTAAAATAACCAAATTGATCTGTTTTGGTTGCAAATAGGCAACGACTTGTTGCTCCCACTCTGTGCGAGTAATGCCTTGACGAGCAAGTACGAAGCAATCAATATTGGCAATCTTGGCACGCTCAATCACATAGGCTTGTGGTTGGTCGCAAATAATACAAGCAATTTTTGCAGAAATATCGCCATTTTGTACCGCTTGAATAATCGCTTGTACATTTGAGCCGTTACCAGAGGCGAAAAGGGCTAGGTTCATTTGGGGTATTATCTCCTGTTATTCCCTCTCCCTTTGGGGAGAGGGTGGAGCAAATTCGTAGAATTTGCGGAGGGAGAGGGGATAACCCTCTCTCTGCCAAAATTGCTAAACGCAATTTTGCCTGTCTCTCTCCCTAGAAGGGAGAGAGTATAAATATTATTTAATTAAACGCACCGTCGCAGTTTCATCTGCAACGACTTTACCCACCACTTTTGCACTTGGTACTTGGCTTAATACGCTGTCCACATTTTCCGCAGGCACAGCAATCACCATACCTAAGCCCATATTGAACACTTGATACATTTCATCTTCTGCGATGTTGCCGAGTTCTTGAATGGTTTGGAACACAAGTGGAATATCCCACGAGCCAAGTTTAATTTCGGCACATAAGCCGTCTGCGAACATTCTTGGCACATTTTCATAAAAACCACCGCCAGTGATATGAGAAATGCCGTGAATTAAGCCTTGTTGCACCAGAGGTAATACCTCTTTTACATAAATTTTGGTAGGGGTGAGTAGGGTGTCAATGAGTGTGCTTCCGTCAGCAAGTTTATCGTCAAATTGCCAGTTATGGTCTTTGAAGAAGACTTTGCGCACCAGTGAAAAACCATTTGAATGCACGCCTGAGCTTGGCAAGCCGATTAACACATCGCCTGCGACCACTTGGTTACGGTCAAAAAGTTTGGCTTTATCACCAATCCCCACACAGAAACCTGCAAGATCAAATTCATCTTCTTTATAGAGATCAGGCATTTCAGCGGTTTCGCCACCAATTAATGCCGCACCTGCTTGCACACAACCTTCGGCAACGCCAGCCACCATTTGCTCAATCTTAGCAGGATCATTTTTGCCTACGGCTAAGTAATCTAAGAAAAAGAGAGGCTCTGCACCTTGTGCTAACACATCGTTTACGCACATTGCCACACAATCAATCCCAACGGTATTTAAAATACCTGATTGTTGGGCAAGCAAAATTTTTGTACCGACACCGTCCGTGCCACTGACTAAAACAGGCTCTTCAAATTTGTGCCCAGCAAGGGAAAATAAGCCTCCAAAACCACCGATTTGGGAAAGCACTTCGGGGCGGTTGGTGCGTTCAATATGGCGTTTCATTCGTTTAACGGCTTCGTAGCCTTGTTCAATGTTCACACCAGAAGCACTGTATGCGTTACTCATCGACATTTTCTCCGTTTAAAATTTGGCGTTGGACTAGGGTTAATTGGCTCTCTAATTGAGCTTGATAATCGCATAATTCAGCGGGGTATTCTCCGGTGAAAGCGGCAACACATAGGCCGTTATTTGGTGCATCAAATTTTGTACCAATTCCTTCAATTAGACCTTGCACAGAAAGGAAACCTAAGCTATCACAGCCGAGATATTCCACCATTTCACTATGTGTTTTATTCGCGGCGAGCAATTCGCCACTGGTACTCATATCAATCCCATAGAAATTGGGGAAACGAAATGGCGGGCTAGCAATGCGTAGATGAATCTCTTTTGCCCCTGCTTCACGCAGTAACTGTACAATGCGCTTACAAGTTGTACCGCGTACGATAGAATCATCTACTAAAACGATAGATTTTCCACGGACTACACTGTTTACGGCAGAAAGTTTTTTACGTACTCCTTGTTCTCGTAAGGCTTGAGTAGGCGCAATAAAAGTTCGTGCGACGTATTGGTTTTTGATCAACCCCATTTCATAAGGCAAACCTGATTCTTCTGCATAGCCACTTGCGGCAGAAAGTGAAGAGTTCGGCACTCCAACGACCATGTCCGCAAGCGGAGCAGGGCACTCCCGTGCTAATACCTTACCAGTTTCTTTACGTACAGAATGGACATTAATACCGGCAATATCAGAATCAGGGCGAGCAAAATAGATATATTCCATTGCTTCAATTGCTACTTGCGTTTCATGGGTATATTGCTCAAGCCGAATACCATCATTGTTAATGACGACATATTGACCAGCATGGACGTTACCCACAAATTTTGCCCCGATAGTATCAAGTGCACAGGTTTCACTTGCTAGCACATATGCACCATTAGATAATTGCCCAATAGCAAGAGGGCGGAATGCATTTCTATCTACAGCGCCCATTAAGCCATCATTGGTTAAAATGACATAGTTAAAACCACCACGCAGCTGAGCAAGCGATTCTGCAAGTTTTTGCTCAAAACCAACCGCTTGACTTTGACGGATTAAATGGATTAACACCTCGCTATCACTGGTAGCATGAAAGACTGCACCGTTTTGTTCTAATTGCTTACGTAACGTTCTAGCATTAGTGATATTACCATTATGCGCAATTGCTATGTTTTGATCATGAAAGCGAAATAAAAATGGTTGCACATTCACTAAATCGTCTGAACCGCCACAAGTCGCATATCGAACATGACCAATGCCATTATTGCCCTTTAATGTGCCAAGGACATTGGGATCTTCAAATACCTGGCTGAGTAAACCAATACCACTATATTGATGAAAGTCTGCTTTTTGCGAAGTAACAATCCCGGCGCCTTCTTGCCCACGATGTTGTAGTGAATGTAAGCCATAATAGACAATTTGATTTGCATCTTCGTGTCCCCAAACACCGAAGATACCGCACTCTTCATTTAATGAGCGAGAGTGTTCATATTCGTATTCAAACATAAAGTTTCCGTAGAGACGAACCGAGGTGTTCGCCCAGATATTTTACCGATGTTTATTTGGGCGGGCACATAGGCCGCCCCTACAATAATTAAAGAGAAATATGTTTAGCTAAACGCTCATATACTTCTTGATAAACAGGAATAATATCGCCCAAATCACGGCGGAAGTTGTCTTTATCTAATTTTGCTTGGGTCGTTTTATCCCAAAGACGACTGGTATCTGGCGAGATTTCATCGCCTAAAATAATCTGCCCATCACTGGTTTTACCAAATTCAAATTTAATATCCACGAGGATAATGCCAATCGCATCAAACAATTCAACCAATTTCTCATTCACTTGGAGAGAGAGTTTTTCAATTTCTTGCAGTTCGTCCATTGTCGCAATGCCGAGTGCTGAAAGTTGGCTGTTATTTACCATTGGGTCGCCTAAAGCATCATCTTTATAACAAAATTCTACGATAGGGTGGTTAAGTGTTTTCCCCTCTTCCAACCCCATGCGCTTTGCAAATGAACCCGCCACACGGTTACGTACAATGGCTTCAACTGGCACAATAGTTAATTTGCGTACAATTTGGGAGGTTTCATCAACTTGTTTAACGAATTGGGTGGGAATCTGTTGGGCGTTGAGCCATTGGAAGATAAGTGAAGAGATTTTGTTGTTTAGTACACCTTTGCCTTCAATTTGTGCTTTTTTTTCGCCGTTAAAGGCGGTCGCTTGGTTAGAATAGACGACGAGCAGTTCTTCAGGATTATCGGTAGTGTAAAGGGCTTTTGCTTTCCCTTCGTAGAGTTTTTGCATAAGAAGTTACTCCAGTAGTGAAATGTCTGACGTGATTCTATCACGCAAACGGTTGCGCATTCAAGCAATCGTTTGCTTTATTTTTTCATTGAGCAATAAAGACGTTTATGGAAGAATAGCCGTACAGTGAGCACAATTCTTTAACAAGCGGTATAAAAATACCCCAAATTTACTAAAGGAAGACATAATGCAATATATCAACATCGCTAATGACGGCGTAAAAACCCTTTCTCCTTACCAAGCAGGCAAGCCTATTGAAGAATTAGAACGAGAGTTAGGTATTTCAAATATTATCAAACTTGCCTCAAACGAAAATCCATTTGGTTTCCCTGAATCTGCTAAGCAAGCAATCATCAATCAACTCAACGAGTTAACTCGTTATCCTGATGCCAACGGCTTTGAATTGAAAGCAACCATTGCCAAAAAATTTGGTGTGAAAGCAGAGCAGATTACTCTCGGTAATGGTTCAAATGACCTCCTTGAGCTTTTTGCCCACACTTTTGCAGATCAAGACGATGAAATTATTTATTCGCAATATGCGTTTGTGGTGTATCCACTGGTAACCAAAGCAATCAATGCCACAGCTCGTGAAATTCCTGCTAAAAATTGGGGACATGATTTGGAGGCTTTTTTGGCGGCAATTAATGAAAAAACCAAATTAATTTTTATCGCTAACCCAAATAATCCAACAGGCAATTTCTTGACCCATAATGAACTTGATGCTTTCTTGGCAAAAGTACCTGAAAAGGTCTTGGTAGTGCTTGATGAAGCTTACACAGAATTTACCGCAGAACAAGAGCGGGTGGACTCTTTCGCATTAAGTGCAAAATATCCAAATTTAATCATTTCTCGCTCGCTTTCAAAAGCTTATGGTTTGGCTGGACTAAGAATTGGCTATGCGGTCTCGAATCCTGAAATTGCTGATCTCCTCAACCGTGTTCGTCAGCCATTTAACTGCAACAGCCTTGCATTAGCAGCAGCACAAGCGGTCTTAAATGACGATGAATTTGTCAAAAAAGTGGCAGAAAATAACCGCTTGGAAATGGCTCGCTATGAGGCATTTTGCACAGCTCAAGGATTAGAATTTATTCCATCAAAAGGCAATTTCATCACAATTGATTTTAAGCGTCCCGCTCAAGCGATCTATGAAGATCTTCTACGAGAAGGGGTTATTGTTCGTCCAATTGCAGGTTACGGAATGCCAAATCAGCTTCGGGTAAGTATTGGATTACCAGAAGAAAACGAGCGGTTTTTTAGTGCTTTGTTGAAAGTATTGAATAAATAATCCCGACAAGTCGCAAAATTTTTACATAAGGAAACACAACATTAATGGAAAAACTAACATTACAACCTATTTCTTTAGTTTTGGGAGAAATTAATTTACCAGGTTCTAAAAGCCTCTCTAACCGTGCATTACTTTTGGCGGCTCTCGCACACGGCACAACAACGGTAACCAATCTTTTAGATAGCGATGATATTCGTCATATGCTCAATGCATTGAAAGCCCTAGGAGTGCAATATGACCTCTCCGAAGACAAAACAGTTTGTACAGTGCAGGGCGTAGGCGGTGCTTTTGAATGGAATGACGGGCTCTCACTCTTTTTGGGCAATGCGGGCACTGCAATGCGCCCATTGACTGCTGCACTTTGTTTAAAAGGGCAGAGTGAGGCTGAAGTCATTCTAACGGGCGAGCCTAGAATGAAAGAACGCCCAATTTTGCATTTGGTGGATGCTTTACGCCAAGCAGGTGCGAGTGTGCAGTATTTGGAAAATGAAGGTTATCCGCCAATTGCCATTCGTAATACAGATTTAAAAGGGGGCAAAATTCAAATTGATGGTTCAATTTCTTCGCAATTTTTAACCGCACTTTTAATGGCAGCACCGCTGGCGGAAGGCGATATGGAAATTGAGATCAAAGGCGATTTGGTTTCTAAACCTTATATTGATATTACGCTTGCAATGATGCAGGATTTCGGTGTAAGTGTGCAGAATAACGATTATAAAACCTTTTTTGTGCAGGGTAATCAGCATTACGTTGCACCGAAAAATCGTTATTTGGTGGAAGGTGACGCGTCTTCAGCAAGCTATTTCTTAGCCGCAGGAGCAATTAAAGGCAAGGTAAAAGTAACGGGGATTGGTAAAAATTCTATCCAAGGTGACCGCTTGTTTGCTGATGTATTGGAGAAAATGGGCGCAAAAATCACTTGGGGGGAGGATTTTGTGCAAGCAGAGCGTGGTGAGTTACGTGGGGTAGATATGGATATGAACCATATTCCAGATGCCGCAATGACGATTGCCACAACGGCTTTATTTGCTGAAGGTGAAACGGTCATTCGTAATATCTATAACTGGCGTGTAAAAGAAACCGATCGTTTAACGGCAATGGCGACCGAATTGCGTAAAATCGGGGCAACAGTAGAAGAAGGAGAAGATTTTATCCGTGTTCAGCCGCTGAAGTTAAGCGAGTTTAAACATGCTGAGATTGAAACCTATAACGATCACCGTATGGCGATGTGTTTTGCACTCGTCGCCTTGAGTAATACACCCGTGACAATTTTAGATCCGAAATGTACGGCTAAGACTTTCCCAACTTTCTTTGATGAGTTTGCTAAAATAAGTCTGTAATGTAACAAAGGGCGTATTAAACGCCCTTTATTGTCTTTACTCTTGCCAGAATTTTTTCTTCGAAGTATGCCCAATGCCTGGGTTGAAACTATTCGTTGGATCAAGTGCTTTATAGAATTTGCGTAATTCAGGTTTCGCTTCATATAAATGCCCTACATTATGTTCTGCAGGATATTGTGCTCCTCGTTTATCTAGCAATGCTAGCATTTGATGTTCTAGCTCCATACAGTCATTGCCTTTCTTGACAATATAATCTTGATGGAAAACGTGACACATAAAGTGGCCGTAGTAAAGTTTATGGCTAATTTTGTTATCAATTTCTTCGGGTAACACTTCAAACCATTCTCTGTCATTACGACGTAACGCAATATCTAATGCCACAATATCCTCGACTTCTTTATCGTGAATCGCACGATAGCGGACGGCCGCTGAAGCTACCGCAAAACGGTGAAGCATCGCTGCTTGGCTCTCTTCAGGATTACATTCAAAATAACCGCCTCTGGATTTATCTGAAAAGTATTGAGAAAGGTAGTTTCTAGCCTCTTGCACACCTTTTCCGCCCATTTTTACAATAAGATGATGTTCATATTGATCACGATAATTGCGTAGGCTCTCTGGCAAGTGTTGTGGTAAAACTTTGGAAACCGCTTGTAACAACTTATCGCTTAAATGAGCGGGTAAGAAATTCATTTTTTTAGCGATACGATCGACTTTCGCTTTCAAGGCAAATAGGGCAGGTAAGCGGTGTGTTCCCAGCTTTTTAATCACCCAAAATGTATCTTTACCGTAATTAGCAGCAATATCAAAGGCATCTCGATGAATATACTCACCGGAAATAGGTAAAGATTCAAAATTTGCCAACATATTACGGCGAATATCATTAAAGACATTTGTATCGTTTGTGCCAAGATAGAATACCGCAGTCTCTTTTTCAAGTGGGAATGTATCTAGACGTACTGCAAAAATCGCCAACTTTCCTGCACTACCTGATGCCTCATAGTGGCGTGCTGGATCCGCATTAAAACGAGCAGGGGAGTCTTCATCCACTTGGCGAACGTGATTACAGTAAGCGTGGTCGTGTCCTTTACCACAATCTTTCGTAATATCTTTACGTTGGTAGCGTTGCCCTTGTAGATTTTCAAGAATTTCTTCGGGGGTTTCGCCTAAATCAATGCCGAGATGATTTTTTAACTCAAGTGAGCCATCTTCATTTAATTGGGCAAAGAGTGCCATTTCGGTATAAGCCGGCCCTCGTTGTACCAATGCACCACCTGAATTATTACAAATCCCACCAATGACCGAAGCACCAATACATGATGAGCCAATAACAGAGTGGGGTTCTCGCCCGTGTTCTTTAAGCTGTAATTCAAGTTCGTTTAAGGTTGAGCCGGGTAAGCAGACTACTTGTTCAGCGTTGTTGATAAGCTGAATACCATTAATCCGCATAGCGTTAATGATAACAACATCACGATCGTAATCATCGCCATTTGGCGTTGAACCACCTGTTAATCCAGTATTTGCAGCTTGCGTAATCACAATCATGTCTGCTGCTACACAGGCTTGTAGCACTTGCCAAAATTCGAGTAGCGTGGCGGGTTTTACTACTGCAATCGCAGTGCCACTACCAAATCGATAACCGCTACGATAAGCTTCCGTCTTACTTGGCTCGGTAATCACATAGTTTGATCCGACAATGTTTGTCAGCTGAGAGATAAGTTGTGTTTTTGTCATAGCATACTCCTTGAACAAGCTAAGTGAGCAAAATTATAACAACTTGATAACATTTAAGAAGTCATTGAGTGCTATTTTGTGAAGTAGTTAGCAGAATTTCATTGCAATCGGTTAAAAATAGGTATTTTTTGCAAAAAAATACCCCCGCAAAGCGGGGGTAGGGGAGGAAATTATTATTGTGTTGCTTGAATTGCAGTTAATGCAATGGTGTACACAATATCATCAACTAATGCACCACGAGATAAATCATTTACTGGCTTACGCATACCTTGTAACATCGGACCGATAGAAACAAGATCTGCAGAGCGTTGTACTGCTTTATAAGTAGTGTTACCTGTATTCAAATCTGGGAAGACAAATACCGTTGCTTTACCTGCAACCGGCGAATCCGGCGCTTTGGAACGAGCAACATCTTCCATTACTGCAGCATCATATTGTAATGGGCCATCAATCACGAGATCTGGGCGTTTTTCTTTGGCAATACGTGTTGCTTCTTTTACTTTCTCCACATCAGCACCAGAGCCTGAGGTACCTGTAGAGTAAGAGAGCATAGCAACACGAGGATCAATACCGAATGCTTTTGCTGATTCAGCCGATTGAATAGCGATTTCTGCCAGCTGTTCTGCGGTTGGATCTGGATTTACTGCACAGTCACCATACACAAGCACTTGGTCTGGTAAGAGCATAAAGAAGATAGAAGAAACAATTGAGCTACCTGGTGCAGTTTTAATGATCTGCATTGGTGGACGAATGGTATTTGCGGTAGTGTGAACTGCCCCTGATACTAAGCCATCTACTTCGTTTGCTTCAAGCATCATAGTACCTAATACTACGGTATCTTTTAACTGTTCACGCGCAAGCATTTCCGTCATACCTTTGGCTTTACGTAATTCAACTAAGCGCTCAACATAATTTTCTGCAATGCTTTCAGGATCAATCACTGTAATGCCTTTGCCTAATGTTACACCTTGCGCTTCTGCCACACGTTCAACATCGCTTGGTTTTGCTAAGAGAACACACTCTGCGATACCGCGTTCTGCACAAAGCACAGCAGCTTTAACTGTACGTGGCTCATCACCTTCTGGTAGCACAATGCGTTTTTTCGCTTCGCGTGCTAATTCTGTTAATTGATAACGGAATGCAGCAGGGGAGAGGCGGCGTGCGCGAACAACGCCATTTGAAACGCTGTCAATAAAACTTGCATCAAACTTCTCTGAAACAAATTGCTTGATCGCATTGATGCGTTCTTTATCATCAACAGGAACTTCTAAACTAAAACTGTGCAGGTTTAATCCCGTTTGCCATGTTGTGCCTTCTACTCGGAAAATTGGCAAGCCTTTTTCAAATGCTGGTTCGCATAATTTTGCGATCTGGCTATCAATTTTGTAACCACCTGTTAAAAGAAGTGCACCAATTTCCACACCATTCATTGCAGCAAGGGCTGCTGCAACAATGACATCTGGTCGATCGGCTGAAGCAACTAATAAGCAGCCAGCTTTAATATGCTCAACCATATTTGGTAGACTTCTTGCACAGAAAGTTACACTGCGGATGCGGCGTTTTTGAATTTCACCTTCTTTAATGATTGAAGCACCGAGATGTTTTGCCAAATCCACCGCACGTGGCGCACTTAATTCTGCATTCCATTCGATACATGCAAGCAGTTTCACACTATCTTTACTGAAAAGTTTTTCTACTTCTGCCACGTTATTCGCACTGTGTTTGAAAGAGTCAAACATTTCTGCAAGATCAGGACGGGTGCGACCCGATTCATCAACTGGCGCATTAAATTTGTTAATCACAACACCTAACAGGTTAGGATTGTTACGACCACCAAACTGTGCAACGGCAGTATCAACACGTTCTTTTAGTTGCGCTGGGTTGTCTGCAAGCGGTGCAGCGACTAGCACAATTTCCGCATCTAACGTTTGTGCAATTTCATAATTAACTTTATGTGCATATGCACTAGTACGCGTTGGAATTAAACCTTCGATCACGATGATTTCATTGTTTTTTGCTAGCTGTTGATGGCGCTCAACAATTTTCTCAAGTAATACATCAGTTTGATTTTGACCAATTAAGGCTTCTGCCGCACTCAGCATAAATGGTTCACCAACTTCGGTTGTTTGTGAGGTACGAATGATGGCAGTAGAGCGGTCAATAATATCTTCACCACTAGAAGGTTGTGAAATTGGTTTTAAGAAACCAACTTTAGCGCCTTTTTGTTCAAGCGAATGTACTAAACCTAGACTAACACTGGTTACGCCTACGCCAGCACTGATAGGGATTAAAATAATTGTTCTAGACATTTTTTTATTCCATATTAACAAGCGGTATTTTTACAGAAATTTTTGCAAATTTTCATAAAAAAACGAGCGCTTGGTCGGGTAGTTAAAAAGAGAAAAAACCTGCCTCTCGGCAGGTTTGGGAGTATTATAACACTAAACGTGCAGTATCTTGTGCGATAACTAATTCTTCATTAGTTGGGATAACGATTGCTTTGATTGCAGAATCGTCAGTTGTGATAACACCTTCTTTACCAAAACGAGCTGCTAAATTACGTTCTTCATCTACTTTAATGCCGAATAATTTAAGTTGTTTTAAGGTTAATTCACGCACTAATGAGGAGTTTTCACCAATACCACCAGTAAATACAATCGCATCTAAGTGGTCGGCATCTAAACTCGCCATGTAAGAACCAATATATTTTGCTAAACGGTAGCAGAACACATCCATTGCACGAGTAGCCGGCTCTTCTTTGCCATAGTTATCTTCTGCATAGCGGCAGTCGCTAGTTACTTCTGTTAAGCCTAATAAACCTGATTTTTTCACAAGTGTATCTTCAACTTCTTGCACTGACATACCTAACGTATTGTGTAGATAGAATACGATAGCAGGGTCTAAATCACCAGAACGTGTTCCCATCACTAAACCTTCAAGCGGTGTTAAACCCATTGAGGTATCTACACATTTGCCTTCACGGATAGCAGCAACCGATGCACCATTACCTAAGTGGCAAGTAATGATATTTGCTTTTTCTGGCGCAACACCAACTGCTTTTGCAGCCTCTTGGCTAACAAAGTAGTGGCTAGTACCGTGGAAACCGTAACGACGTACGCCATGTTCTTTATAAAGAGAGTATGGAAGAGCATAAAGGTATGCTTTTTCAGGCATGGTTTGATGGAAAGCGGTATCGAATACCACAACATTTTTTTCTTTTAATGCAGGGAAGATTTTGAATGCTTCTTCAATACCAATTAAGTGAGCAGGGTTGTGGAGTGGTGCAAATTGTGTTGCATCTTTGATGCCTTGAATAACTTCATCAGTCACAATTGCAGAAGAAGTAAATTTCTCTCCACCGTGCACGATACGGTGACCAATTGCGCCGATACTGTCTTTTAATTCTGCACTTAAAATATTCGATGCTAAATAAGTTAAGGCTTCGCTATGTGCTGCACCTGCACCTAATTGTGCTTCACCTTTCTCACCATTTAATTTCCACTTAATACGGGCATTTTCAAGATTAAAGTTTTCCGCTAGGCCAGATAATTTTTCATCGCCAGAGATAGGATCTAAGATAGCAAATTTTAATGAAGAGCTACCACAGTTCAAAATAAGAATGTTTTTTGACATACGAATTACCTTATTGTGATATACAAAGAACCACGTTAACACGTGAATACTGCACTATGATACGCTTTTCAAATTAAAAAATAAATTGAAATTAATCGAAAAGGGGAATAAATATCTGAAAAATAAGTATAAATCAGAGTGATATACATATAAAAATAAATAGCGACACTTTCATTATTACCCAAATTAATTTAACATAATCTACGTTATGCGATATAAAATTAGCGGTTAATCCTTTGCAGTTTTTTGCATTTTTTTAACCGCTTGCTTATCAATTAACAACAATCTTTCTCAATGTTTCTAACAATTGTAGTCCAAATGCTCGCCGCCAACCAATTAATAATTCCGGTAATTTTTCTGTATTTTCTCCTTTCCGTTGCCAGCCAAAAAGTTGATTCAATTGTCGTTTGCTGGCAAGTAATTCTATCGGTAAATTTTCAGGCAAAATTTCGACTAAGCGACGTTGTAGCGCCTGGAGACTCGGTTTATATCCAACGAAATCCACAATGCGCATAATTTCATCAGGATAATCTTCTTGTGCTAAATGTTTACTTTGCTCAACAATGCGTAATAGCTTCTTGCCGTGAATTCGCACTTCATTTGGATGCATAAATTCCAGTAATGCCGATGTATGTTTTGGTTGCTCTTTGGCTATACGCCATAAACTCTGTTCTTTCACAATAAAATTGAGAGCTAAATCTCGCTTAATTGCTTCTTCAATACGCCATTTTGCTAATAAGTGTAACACAGAGAGTTGCTGAGCATTGAGTTGCCAAGCATTGCTAATATCCTTATAGGCTTTATCCAAATCTACCGGCAGACTCACTTTAGTACAAACACTACGGCATTCTTCTTGAACCGCATTTTCCCAAGGGGTTTGCGCAAGCGCTGTTGCGAGTTGATGATAAATGGGCAATAAATACCAAACATCTGCAGCTGCATACTGAAGTTGTTTCTCGCTTAATGGTCGAGCCAACCAATCTGTACGAGAGGCACCTTTATCTAATTCAGTATTTAGATAATGTTGCACTAATTTAGCAAATCCTACTGAAGTCCCGAGGCCTGCAAACCCAGCCATTATTTGCGTATCTAGCATTGGCACAGGCATTTGCTGAAAATAATGGTGAAAAACCTCAAGATCTTCACTACAAGCATGAAGTACTTTTAAGACTTTTGTGTCAGCAAGTAGCTGAACAAATGGCGTGAAATCATTAATTGCTAGCGGGTCAATAAGCGCAACATGATTTCCATCGAAAAGCTGAATAAGCCCTAATTGTGCATAATAAGTACGAATACGAATGAATTCTGTATCTAGAGTCACAACCGGCTGCATGCGTGCGTTATGACAAATTTCAGCAAGTTGTTGATCCGTTTCAATCCATTGATATGGTATAGGATGCATTTTTATACTCTCCTCAATATAGCAAGCGGTCGAAATTTAATGAAAATCTGCAAAAAATTTACGCATTTAATTCAATAAATAAAATAATTTTGTGAGCTTATTCTCATAATTGATGTAAAACAGTTGCGATTAGCAATTTTACCTTCAAAATAAAGAAATTATCTTCTGGAGCGCTAAACACGTTCCTTATAGGAGTATTATCTATGAAAATTGCATCACCAGAATATCGTTATCAACATTTAGGTCGCGTTTATCGATTAATTGAACAATTTGAGCTGATTTCCCGAACAGATTTAGCCAAGCTATCTGGATTTGCACCAGCCTCTATGACAATGCTAACTAAGTTGTTGATTGAGAATCAATTTATTATAGAACGCACATCTCAAAATTTAGCATCGCGGGGACGTCCAGCAGTAGGATTATCACTCTCCCCTTTCCATTGGGCTTTACTTTGTTTAACCGTTTCAAGCGATAAGGTAACAGTTGCATTATGCCAATTAAATGGCTCACCTATTACTCAAGAAACATATTCTTTTAGTGAGCAAGATTATGAACAACTTTCCTTGTTTATTTTGCAAAGTTTGCAACACTTTATACAGCACAATGCTGTTGAAACCGATAAACTTTTTGCGGTATCTGTAAGTGTAGTTGGGAAAATTAATGCAACTAAAGACACCATTGTACAACTCGGACACAAAGCTCTCACTTGCGAACTAAAAAGTACTTTAAGTTCTCTATTTAGCCAGCCAATATTTATTAATGAACATTTCCAACTTTGGTTTTTGGCCGAATCTACACTGGGCAATCTTATTAGCGATGATGATGTGATCTATTTACAATTAGATAATGATGTCAATTTAAGTGTATTACTAAAAGGAGCTTTATTACATCAAGATGAACATAAGCGCATGAATGTAGATAAAATGCTAATGCCTCAGTTCCCATTAAGTGATGAAATTGGTGCGGAATTGCCGCTGCCGGATCGCTATCAACTCAAAAATCAAGTGACATTCCCTGCTCTTCTACCTTTAATTGATCGCTATCTCCCTAATGCTTTTAATACAAGCCAAGAAAAAATAGATTGGTTTTGTGAACATGTTGAGCAACAAACACCTAATGCCATCAAAATTCTTGAACATATTACGGATAATCTTGCTTATATGTTAATGAATCTTATCAACCTGTTCTCTACTCCAAAAGTGATGATCAATTCACCTCTGCTAAGGATTAAACCGTTTTTATTTACTCTACTACACCAAAAACTACATAGCCAAAGGCTACTTGGTAATATCAATGTTGATCTCGTTACTAGCCAATATGATTGGGATAGTGCATATATTCCTGCTGTTGCGATTAAACTTGGATTATATGAAGGTACTCTCTTAAAACACTATATCCGCTTTTGATACCTATCTGAACTGGGATTTTGCTCATAAAATCCCATTTATTTAAACTACTTCTCCATTTATTGATCGAAAACAAAGCCTTTCTCTCCTTATTCGCTACACTTATAATAATTTGTAACTTTTTTGTAACAAGGTTGAAGTATGGCTTGTTTATTTATTACTGGAACAGACACTAACGTTGGTAAAACCGTTGTCACGCGAGCACTATTGCAATTACTTTCTCTCTATAATATCCCTATTGTAGGATACAAACCTATTGCCTGCGGGGGCGATGACTCTTTGCCCAATGAACCTCATCCTGCTGATTATGCCTGCGAAGATAATAGTGATGTGTTAGTCATTCAAAATAGTTGTCCACACAATGTGCAATATAAAGAAATCAATAGCTACTCCTTTATTCATTCGAGTACTCCCATCTTTGCAGCATTAGATGCAGTACATAGCATTGCAGTCGATAAACTAAATACCGATCTCAAGCGTTTGAGTAAGCGCTATCAAAATGTATTAGTAGAAGGCACTTATGGTTGGCTTACGCCTATTAATAAGGATGTGAGCTTTGCAGACTGGGTGAAAGAGAACCAAATGCCGGTAGTATTGGTTGTTGGCATCAAAGAAGGTTGTGTAAATCATGCACTGCTTACCGCAGAAGCCATTAAACAAAAAGGGTTGAATTTGGTCGGATGGGTCGCTAATCGGGTAAATCCAGGATTACGCCATTATGCAGAATTAATTGAATTACTAAGTCAAAAAATAGATGCTCCGCTGTTAGGCCAACTACCCTATATTTGGCATCCTGAACAAAAGGAGTTAGCGCATTTCATTGAAAATCCAGAGCCGCTATTGCATTATTTCCATAAATAAAAAAGGGCGTTTTGCCCTTTTTTATTCTCTAGCCACCAGCAAACTTTACTGTGAAACCTTTCTGCTCTAGCATTTGCTTGAGCTGATCTCGGTTATCGCCTTGAATCTCAATAATGCCATCTTTCACTGATCCACCACAACCACTACGACGTTTTAATTCTGAAGCTAAGGACATTAATGCTTTATCCGCTAAATCCAAGCCAGTGATGACACAAACCCCTTTTCCTTTTCTACCACTAGTTTGTCGCTGAATTCGCACAATACCATCACCTTTCGGACGAGTGGTTTTCACAACCTCTGGTTTAATTCTGCCTATTTCTGTTGAATACACTAAACTCATTTGTAAAATTCTCACTAAAATCTACCGCTTGTTAAACGATAGATTGATTAATTGATTTTAAGACCACAAGGGGATCTGTTGCTTGAGTAATTGGACGACCAATTACAAGATAATCTGCACCAATATCAATCGCTTGTTTTGGTGTCATAACGCGTCGTTGATCTCCTATGTCGCTACCTGCAGGTCGGATACCAGGGGTGACTAGTTTGAAATCTTTACCACAATGTGTGCGTAACACTTCCACTTCTTGAGGAGAACAAACTACCCCATCCAAGCCTGCACGTTGGCACAAATGCGCTAACCGAATAACTTGTTCCATGGGAGAGGCATTAATACCAATTTGAAGCAAATCAAGATCTTCCATGCTAGTTAAAACAGTCACGCCTATCAATAATGGCGCATCTTTGCCGTAAGGCTCAAGAATTTGCTTTGCAGTTTCCATCATTCTTAAACCACCTGAGGCATGTAAATCGACCATCCATACTCCTAAATCAGCGGCAGAACGTACTGCTCTCGCTACGGTATTAGGAATATCGTGGTATTTTAAATCTAAAAAAACATCAAATTTACGTTCTTGTAATTGCTTGATGAAATTTGTACCTAATGTAGTAAACATCTCTTTGCCGACTTTTAAACGGCAGAGAGAAGGATCAACCTGATCAACAAAAGCTAAAGCTTCTTTCTCTGTTTCATAATCAAGCGCTACAATAATTTTGTTTTGCATAAAAACTCCTGTTTCTAGATTTCATCAATGCTCTGTAATGGTTTAATACTTTCCCAACGACGACAAGAGGGGCAATGCCACATCAAACGATAACTTTGATAACCACAATTGAGACAACGATAATGAAAGCCTTTTTGAATACGACTTCCCACCATTTTATATAGCAAAGAAAGATGCTCTTTGCCTCTTCCCTCTTCCGTTTCATGTATTTGATAAAATATAAAACGATGAAATGTGGTTAAATTAGGATATTGTTTGACTTGTTGATATAACGCAGTTTGCGCAGCCTCTACACCATCTTTTTGTTCAATCAACGCAGCCAGAGCAAGATCAACACTGCTATTATGCTGAATCTGATTCGCTTTAATAAGAAATAGCTCAAAACTTTCTAAATCATCTGTTTGTATATAACATGTTTTTACTTTATCTAGAATTTCACTAATATAAGAAATATCTTGTGCTAAAATACGTTGATAATTGTTTAGTGCTGCATGATATTCTTCGCGAGCCAGATAAAAATCACCTAATAAAATAGAAGCTCGAGCACAATTTGGCTGGCAATCAAGCGCTTGGCTTAATATTTGGACAAACTCTTTTTCAGAGTGTTGTAATAAAGCATATTCACAATAAAAATGAGCCAGTGGTGTTTTATCAGTATCAGGTGATATTTTTAATAATTTCTCAGAGACATTAATCGCTTTACGCCATTCTCTAGTCTTTTGATAAATAACCGAAAGTTGTTCCAAAGAATTCACCGCAAACTCAGGCTCATCCAGTAAAGCTATATAATAATTCTCAGCCCTATCGTAAAAACCGACCGCCATAAAATCCTTTGCTAATTGCTGTTTAGCCAGTAATTTCTGTTCAAAAGAATAATTAGGATTGTTTTCTAAGCCTTGATGGATACGTAAAGCCCTATCAACTTCGCCACGTGAACGAAATAAATTACCAAGCGTAAGCTCTGCTTCAAATTGGGATTGAGAACTGATTTGATGCTCCGTTTCCTGCTTTTGGAGCATAGAGAGAAATAAATCAACAGCTTTATCCTGTTGATTTGATAACAGAAAATTTAACCCTGCAACATAGTCACGGGAAAATTGATTATTAATCGATTCTTGATCCTTTTTCGCGCTTCTCTGCCCCATATACCAACCATAAAGTGCGGCAACAGGCAATAAAAGGAACAACAGCTCAAGCATTTATTCAGCCTTTGGTAAACTTAACTCACTAATCTGCTGTGCTTGACGTTTTACTCGACGGTTTAATGCTACGTTCTGTAATTTAACTTTAAGGTAAAAGAAACCGGTAATAATCCAACCTAGAATTAAACCAAAACCAAATAAAATTGCAACAAGCGTTGAGAGCCTTAACTCGCTTTTTGCGATAAGATAATTAAATGTAATAATTTGATCGTTATTAACACCGATAGTCACCGCAACGAGCGCTATAGCTAAAATGATAACGATACCAAGTATATATTTCATCATGTACTCCGTTATTACATTACTCGAATATATAGAAATGTTACGACAAATCTACACGTTCTTTAAGTTCTTTCCCTGCTTTAAAGTGAGGAACATATTTTGAAGATAATTTTACACTATCACCTGTTTTAGGATTACGTCCCACTCGAGACTGACGATAGTGCAGTGAAAAGCTACCAAATCCTCTTACTTCAATGCGAGAACCCTTTTCTAGAGCAGCAATCATTTGCTCTAAAATTTCTTTAACGCATTCATCAACAGATTTGGATTGAATAGAAGGATTTTTAGCTACTAAATTCTCAATCAATTCTGATTTAGTCATTATTTCTCCTTAAAACTTATAAAAAGCGGATACACTTTTGTGTATCCGCTTTAGAAAGGTTAATTATTCGCCTTTTGCTGCTTTGAAAGCTTCTGCAAATGCGTTTGGCATAACCACTTCTTCTTTATTCACTTGAGCAATCGCAGCTGACTCTTCTGCTTGATCTTTTGCGCGTACAGATAAGTGAACAATGCGAGATTTGCGATCAACACCAGTGTATTTCGCTTCAACTGTATCGTTTACTGCAACTTCTTCAGTTAAATCAGCGGCACGGATAAATCCTTCAACGCCTTCGATTAATTCAACTTTAGCACCTTTTGCATCAACTTCTACAACTTTAGCTGAAACGATTTCACCTTTTTTGGTGCTATCAACAAAGTTTGTGAAAGGATCAGACTCTAATTGTTTGATACCTAAAGAGATACGCTCTTTAACTGCATCTACTTGTAAAACAACCGCTTCTACTTCATCACCTTTTTTGTAGTTACGTACAGCTTCTTCACCTGCAACATTCCAAGAAATGTCAGATAAGTGAACAAGACCATCAATACCACCTTCTAAGCCGATAAAGATACCGAAATCAGTGATAGATTTGATTTTACCTTTCACTTTATCGTTTTTGTTGTGAGTTTCTGCGAAGTGTTCCCAAGGGTTTGCTTTGCATTGTTTTAAGCCTAAAGAGATACGACGACGCTCTTCATCAACTTCTAACACCATCACTTCAACTACATCACCTACATTAACCACTTTAGATGGGTGGATATTTTTGTTAGTCCAATCCATTTCTGAAACGTGAACTAAGCCTTCAACTCCATCTAAAATCTCAACGAAACAGCCGTAATCTGTTAAGTTAGTTACTTTACCAGTTAATTTGCTGTTTACTGGGTGATTTTGAGCAATTGCAACCCAAGGATCTTGGCCTAATTGTTTTAAACCTAGTGATACACGAGTTTTCTCTTTGTCGAATTTCAATACTTTAACTGTTAATTCGTCACCTACATTAACCACTTCACTTGGATGTTTAACACGTTTCCAAGCCATATCGGTAATGTGTAATAAGCCATCTACACCGCCTAAATCAACGAATGCACCGTACTCAGTTAAGTTTTTAACAGTACCTTTAACTTCAGAACCTTCAACTAAGTTCGCTAATACTTCTTCGCGATCTGCACTGCTGGTTGATTCAATTACTGCACGACGAGAAACAACGACGTTGTTACGTTTTTGGTCTAATTTGATTACTTTAAGTTCTAAAGTTTGACCTTCTAGGTTCACTTCGCTGCGAACTGGGCGAGTATCAACTAAAGAACCTGGTAAGAATGCGCGAACACCGTTTAATTCAACAGTGAAACCACCTTTCACTTTACCGTTAACATAACCAGTTACAGTAGCTTGCTCTTCGAATGCTTTCTCTAAAGCAGCCCAAGATTCGTTGCGTTTTGCTTTTTCACGAGAAAGTTTGGTTTCACCGAAACCATCTTCTACTGCATCAAGCGCAACATCAACAACATCACCAACTTGAACCTCAAGTTCGCCTTGTGCATTGAAGAATTCTTCCGCTGGAATAGCTGATTCAGATTTTAAACCTGCATCAACGAATACAAGACCTTTTTGGATCTTAACAACAGTACCTTTAACGATAGAACCTAAACGGGTCTCTTGGCCTTTTAGTGATTCTTCAAACAGTTCAGCAAATGATAATTCAGACATAATTAATCTTCTTAAAAATAAAACGTCCACTTAGCATCCATTTAAGTGGGGTTGATAATAACAGTCTGCTATTCCATTAGCAGACAAACGGATTTACAAATTTTTATCGATATACGCTAACGCTTGTTGGATAACTTCCTCGATAGATAAATGCGTTGAATCTAAAATTAACGCATCATCAGCCGGAACAAGAGGCGCAACTGGACGATTTCTATCTCGATAATCGCGCTCTTTTATCTCGGCTAAAATCTCGTCAAAGTTAGCATTAAATCCCTTTTCTTGCAACTGTTTTACGCGTCTTTTTGTGCGTTCTTCAGCACTTGCATCTAAAAAGAATTTAATTTGAGCATCCGGAAACACGATTGTGCCCATATCTCGTCCATCTGCAATTAGCCCTCTTTCTGTACTAAAATCTCGTTGTCGTTGCAATAATGCTTCTCGCACTTTAGGGAATACGGCAACTTTAGAGGCATTTTGTCCAGCCTCCGCAGTGCGAATTTGGTCTCCGACATTTTCACCATCCAAAATCACCTTAATTTCACCCTGCTCAGGCACAAATTTAACATTAAGGTGAAGTGCTAATGTTGCAAGCGCATTCTCATCATCTAAAGAAACTGCTTGTTTAAGCGCAGCAAGCGCCAAAATTCGATAAATAGCACCAGAGTCTAAAAACTCAAAATTTAATTTTTCTGCTAATGCATGGCATAATGTTCCTTTACCTGCACCGCTTGGTCCATCTACTGTAATGACTACATGTTTCATTTTAATTCCTAATTCGTTTCTGGAAATTCGTCGATTACCACATCAAACTCTAGTAAAATACCTTGGCGAAGTACAACTATCTTCGCAAGATCCCCCGGTTTCATGTCTGCAATCATATTCATCATTTTCTCAGGGCTCTCTGCCTCAACATCATTAATACTAATAATTAAATCTGCTGTTCTTAAGCCTGCCTTTGCTGCAGGGCCATTCGCCGCTGTTCCTGTAATTAATACACCACTGTTGGAGAGTTGGAAGGTACTGGAACTGACACCAATATAACCCCGAATTACACGACCGTTTTGAATAATTTGTTTTAATACCTTATTTGCAATATTGATCGGTATTGAAAAATTCAACCCTTCAGCTAATTCTGCACTATTTTTGCCTAAACTTAAGGTATTAATACCTATAAGTTCTCCTGCAGTATTAATCAATGCGCCACCAGAATTCCCTTTGTTAATGGACGCATCAGTTTGAATAAAATTCTGTCGCATACTATCAGATAATGCATTGCGTCCAATCGCACTCACAATCCCCTGAGTAATACTTTGCCCTAAGTTCAATGGATTACCAATTGCCAGTACGACATCACCAATTTGAGGCTTTCTTTTCTCATTTTGAGGAATAGTCGGCAAATTATCCGCTTGAATTTTTAATACAGCAAGATCCGTTAATTGGTCAGTCCCGACAACCGCTGCACTATAGATGGCACCAGATTGCAGCGCGACAATAATTTTATCTGCGTTTTCAATTACATGCTTGTTAGTTAAAATATACCCAGATGAAGTCATAATGACACCAGAGCCAAGATTATTGATCTCTAGATCTTCATCATTATTCTGCGTTTGAGCTGTTTCAAAAGCTTGGCTATAAACATTGACAACCGCAGGAGAGGCTACTTTTACTGCACCATTATAACTTTCAATTTTAGATAGTGATGGGAATCGAGCACTATTCTTATTCACTAAAGGTGCTACATATAGAATGAGTATTGCAGAAAAAAGCCCAAAACCGACCGCTTGTATAATTTTTTTCAATTTCATAAAAACACAAGGGATAACTATAGCTATCCCTTATTTTCAATAAATTATAATGTTTCAGCTAAACGTTTCAGATAGTCTTTGAAATCTTGACCAAATTTATCATGATTTAGGCTATATTCAACGAATGCTTCCATATATCCCAGTTTGTCTCCACAGTCAAAGGTTTTTCCTGACATATGAAAAGCTTCTACGCACTGCTGATCAATCAACATATCAATCGCATCCGTTAATTGAATCTCATCACCTACGCCAACAGGCGTTTTTGCCAATAAATCCCAAATATCAGCAGAGAAAACATAACGACCAACCACAGCAAGATTAGATGGCGCTTCATGAACTGGTGGTTTCTCGACAATACGCACAATGGCAGCGGTCTCACCAGCGTTTAACTCAGAACCTGCACAATCAACCACACCGTAGCTACTTACATCTTCTTGAGCCACAGGCGCTACCATGATTTGGCTATTTCCTGTTTCTTTAAAACGCTGAATCATTGCTGCTAAATTTTCTCTCGACTGATCCGCAGTAAAATCCGCCAATAGCACGTCTGGGAGCACTACAGCAAATGCCTCATTCCCTACTAATGCACGACCACATAAGACAGCATGCCCTAAACCTTTTGCTTGACCTTGACGTACATGCATAATAGTCACATCTTTTGGCACAATAGAACGCACTTCTTCAAGCAATTGGCGTTTCACGCGTTTTTCTAGCATGGTTTCCAATTCAAATGATGTATCAAAGTGGTTTTCGATAGCATTTTTAGATGAATGTGTGACTAACACAATATCCTTAATACCCGCTGCAACACATTCATTTACAATATATTGAATAAGCGGTTTATCTGCAATGGTGAGCATCTCTTTTGGAATAGCTTTGGTCGCAGGCAACATACGAGTACCTAAACCAGCTACAGGAATAATCACTTTCATATAAGTTCCTTTTATATAAGAAATTCAGATAGACATTAAATTTCTAAGATTGTTTACATTCTGACGTTGATTTTATCTTTTGATAAATTTCCTCACGGTGAACACTCACATCTTTTGGGGCATTAACCCCTAATTTGACTTGTCCACCACGGGTATTTAACACGGTAATTTCAACATTATCACCGATTAATAGTTTTTCACCTACTTTTCGGGTTAATATCAGCATATATTCTCCTTTTATGTGTATGAGGGGAAATGCCCCCTCTAGATTGATTTATTATAGTTTTGTCGAAATACATTGTTCAGCGATAGCTAGCGCTTGTGGAATATTTTCCACTTGGGCGCCACCTGCCATTGCCATATCTGGGCGACCACCACCCTTTCCGCCTACTGCTTGTGCCATTAAACCCACCAATTCTCCCGCATTTACTTTTGCGGTCAAATCTTTGGTGACACCCACAATTAAACTTACTTTACCTTCACTTTCCGTAGCAAATGCAATCACCGCGGAACCTAATTGGTTTTTCAAATCATCAACCATTGTTCTTAATGCTTTACTATCTACCCCTTCAAGCTTCTGTACAACAACATTAACACCATTAATTTGTTTTGCAGATTTTGCCAATTCTCCACCCGCTTGCGCAGCTTGTTTCTCTTTTAATTGCTGTAACTCTTTTTCTGCTTTTTTGACTTTTTCTTGTAGCTGCTGGATCTTCTCAACCAATGATGTGCTATCTGCTTTTAATAACTCACTAGCTTGGTTAATCACTTGTTGCTGTTGATGTAACAATGCAATCGCATTTTCGCCAGTTACCGCTTCCACACGACGCACACCGGCTGCAACTGCACCTTCAGACACAAATTTAAATAAGCCAATATCACCCGTTTGTTTTACATGAATACCGCCACATAATTCAATAGAGAATGGCCCCATATCTACAACACGTACGACATCACCATATTTTTCACCAAACAGAGCCATAGCCCCTTTCGCTTTTGCTTCTTCAATATCCATTGTTGAAATAGAGACATTCAAGTTTTCACGAATTTTCTGGTTTACAATACGTTCAACTTCTTCTAAATCTGATTTAGCAATCGCTTCAGGTTGAGAGAAGTCAAAGCGCAAGCTCTGTTCTGACACCAGTGAACCTTTTTGTGCAACATGATCACCGAGAACTTGGCGTAAAGCCGCATGCAACAAGTGAGTTGCACTGTGGTTTAACGTAATAGCGTGACGACGTTGCGCATCAACTTGAGCAGAAACCGTATCACCCACACGCAATGATCCTGAAGTTAATTGACCAATATGTCCAAATACTTGACCATATTTCTGTGTGTCACTGACTGCAAAATGGCAAAATTCATTTGAAATTAAGCCACTATCCCCGACTTGTCCCCCTGATTCACCATAGAATGGCGTACTATCTAGGATAACAACAGCATTTTCACCCGACTGGATATGTTCTACGGCGACCCCATTACTAAATAAGCCAACTACTTTTATAGCACTAAGTTCTGCCGTTTCATAACCTTTAAATACTGTTGAGCCTTCAACTTTAATGACATTATTGTAATCTACACCAAAATTACTGCTTGCTTTTGCACGCTCGCGCTGTGCGGTCATTTCGGCTTCAAAACCAGCTTCATCAATGACAATATCACGCTCACGACACACATCAGCTGTTAAATCAAGAGGGAAACCGTAAGTATCATAAAGTTTAAATGCTACCTCACCTGATAAGGTTTTGCTTTCAACTTTTGCTAATGCCTCTTCTAATAATGCTAAACCACGCTCAAGCGTACGTGCAAATTGCTCTTCTTCCGCTTTTAAGGTTTTTTGAATATGAGCTTGCTTCGCTGTCAAAATCTCACCCGCTTTTCCCATCACTTTTGCCAACACAGGCACTAATTGATAGAAAAATGCTGCCTTCGCACCAAGCAAATTACCATGGCGTACAGCGCGGCGAATAATACGGCGCAATACATAGCCTCGCCCTTCATTTGAAGGCACAACACCATCTGCAATTAAGTAAGAACACGCACGAATATGATCAGCTACAACACGCAATGATTTATTATCTAAATCACTAACATTCAATAATTCTGCCACCGCCTTAATAAGCGTTTGGAAAATATCAGTTTCATAATTGGAATTCACATGCTGCATTACCGCCGTAATACGCTCTAATCCCATCCCGGTATCCACTGATGGTTTTGGCAATTTCTCCATTGTGCCATCCGCTAAGCGATTAAATTGCATGAAAACAATATTCCACACTTCAATATAGCGATCACCATCTTCTTCTGGTGTACCGGGTAAGCCGCCCCAATATTTATCACCATGATCGTAGAAGATCTCTGTGCAAGGCCCACAAGGCCCAGTATCTCCCATTGCCCAGAAGTTATCCGAAGCATATGGAGCACCCTTATTATCACCAATTCGAATGATATGATTTTCAGGTACACCAACTTCTTTATGCCAGATATCATAGGCTTCATCATCCGTTTCATATACCGTGACATAGAGCTTTTCTTTAGGCAAACCTAACCATTGTGGTGAAGTTAAAAATTCCCAACCAAATTTGATCGCATCCTGTTTGAAATAGTCTCCAAAACTGAAGTTACCCATCATTTCAAAAAAGGTATGATGGCGCGCAGTATAACCCACATTCTCTAAATCATTATGCTTACCACCCGCACGTACACAACGCTGAGCCGTAGTTGCACGAGTATAAGGGCGTTTTTCTAAACCAAGAAATACATCTTTGAACTGGTTCATCCCCGCATTAGTAAAGAGTAAAGTTGGATCATTTTCTGGAACAAGTGAGCTACTTTCTACAACAGTATGCCCTTTAGAATGGAAAAAATCTAAGAAACTTTGTCTAATTTCAGAAGTGGTTTTCATTAAAATTACCTTTAATACGTTTTACATCGTTATGCTTAACGGGCGATATTCTACACGTTTTTTAATTAGCTGTATTGAGGCAATGCAAAATTTCAGGCAAAAATATACCGCTTGTAGCAATAAATTCCTACTGCTACAAGCGGTACTAGCTTAATCCTAGAGCGTTTAAGCAATAACGCATTGAACTAAATTATCAACAGCTCTTACTCATCTGCCAAAGGAACAACCAGCATATCAATACTAATACTGTTCATCACTTGACGAGTTGAAGACATAAATTTACTCCAAAAGTCTTGATGATGCCCTGTTACTAAAAGATCTACTTGATATTTATCGACAGCTTCTTCCAATACCTGACTGAAATCACCACTGCCATTAAGACGCTCAGTAACAGGATAATCACTCTTACTAGCAAGTTCGTCTAACGCCTTCACAGTATCTTCAGACACTGAATTTTGCACTGACTGCATATTAATATCAATCAACCCTGTATATAGATCTGAAAAATTTACATCCACATGGATAATCGACAATTTTGCGCCGTGCCGTTTCGCAATATCAGCCCCTTTACGGACTAAAATCAAACTCTCTTCGGAAAGATCGACAGCAACTAAAACATGTTTATACATAATAAACTCCTTTGCTTATGGATGATTTGTTGTATCGGATAATAACAAACTTTACAAAAAGAAAATTTGAACTAGATCTCAAATTTAGAAAATTTCTTGCTAGATAAAAAAACAAGCGGTTGAATTTTGCAAAATTTCTGCAAATTCCAACCGCTTGAAGAGTACATTAATCGCCAAGCAATTATTTTTTCTTCGCTTTAGGATTTGGTAAATCTGTTACTGAACCTTCGAATACTTCAGCGGATAAACCAATAGACTCATGTAAAGTTGGGTGAGCATGGATAGTTAATGCAATATCTTCAGCATCACAACCCATTTCAATCGCTAAACCAATCTCACCTAGCAATTCACCACCATTCGTTCCCACGATAGCACCACCAAGGATACGATGTGTATCTTTATCGAAGATTAGCTTAGTCATACCGTCTGAACATTCAGAAGCAATTGCGCGACCAGAAGCAGCCCAAGGGAATTTTGCCACTTCATAGTTTAAGCCTTCTTGCTTACACTCTTTCTCGGTTTTACCTACCCATGCCACTTCTGGCTCAGTATAGGCAATAGAAGGAATCACTTTTGGATCGAAATAGTGTTTCATACCAGCAATCACTTCTGCTGCCACATGACCTTCGTGAACACCTTTATGTGCTAACATTGGCTGACCAACAATATCACCGATAGCAAAAATGTGTGGGACATTAGTACGCATTTGTTTATCCACAGGAATAAAACCACGTTCATCCACATTCACACCTGCTTTACCAGCATCAATTAATTTGCCGTTCGGTGCGCGACCAATAGCCACTAACACAGCATCATAACGCTTAGTATCATTACACGCTTTGCCTTCCATAGAAACATAGATACCATCATCTTTTGCTTCTACCGCAGTGACTTTGGTTTCCAGCATGAGTTTGAATTTTTTCTCAATACGTTTAGTGAAGATTTGTACAATATCTTTATCCGCAGCAGGAATAACCTGATCGAACATCTCTACCACTTCAACTTCAGAGCCTAACGCTTCATATACAGTCCCCATCTCTAAACCGATAATACCACCACCCATAATGAGTAATTTTTTCGGAATTTCTTTGAGTTTTAGTGCATCAGTAGAATCCCAAATGCGTGGATCTTCGTGTGGAATAAATGGTAATTGAATTGGGCGAGAGCCTGCTGCAATAATGGCATTATCAAATTTAATCGTTGTTGGATTACCATCACGATCACGAGCAACTAAAGTATTTGAGTCTGTAAATGTAGCTTGACCTTCAACCACAGTTACTTTACGTGCTTTTGCCATACCCGCAAGACCGCCAGTTAATTTAGCAACAACAGCCTCTTTACCTGCACGAACTTTGTCTAAATCAATGGTTGGCTCACCAAAGGTGATTCCATTTTTTTCTGCATGTTTCGCTTCTTCTAATACCTTAGCAACATGTAATAATGCTTTTGATGGAATACAGCCCACATTTAAACAGACACCGCCAAGTGTTGAATAGCGTTCAACAATCACAGTCTCTAAACCTAAGTCTGCACAGCGGAATGCCGCTGAATAACCTGCAGGGCCTGCACCGAGTACCACTACCTGTGTTTTAATTTCTTTGCTCATAGTTTTTTCCTTTTGTAGGATGGGCTTTAGCCCATCGTAGGGAAAGAATAATGGGCTAAAGCCCATCCTACAACAAGCGGTCGGTTTTGCAAAATTTTCTGCAAATCTGACCGCTTGTATTGATTACATTACTAAACGGCGAATATCCGCTAATACTTGACCTAAGTAGGTTAAGAATCTTGCACCATCTGCACCATCAATGACACGGTGGTCAAATGATAATGAGAGAGGTAACATTAAGCGTGGCTCAAACTCTTTACCGTTCCAAACTGGGCTCATATCAGAACGAGACACGCCTAAAATAGCCACTTCTGGTGCATTCACGATTGGGGTAAAGTGAGTTGTGCCTAAACCACCAAGACTTGAAATGGTGAAACAGCCACCTTGCATATCCGCAGCAGTTAATTTACCTTCACGCGCTTTCTTAGATACTTCCATTAATTCACGAGAAAGTTCAATAATGCCTTTTTTGTTCACATTTTTGAACACTGGTACAACTAAACCATTTGGTGTATCTACAGCAACACCGATGTTGATGTATTTTTTCAGCGTGAGTTTTTGACCATCTTCAGAAATAGAACTGTTGAAGCGAGGGAAAGCTTCTAATGCTTTCGCTGCTGCTTTCATAATGAAGACCACTGGCGTGATTTTCACATCTAATTTTTGTTTTTCCGCAACTTTATTTTGCTCTTTACGGAATGCTTCTAATTCAGTGATATCTGTACGGTCAAAGTGCGTTACATGTGGAATCATTACCCAGTTACGGTGTAAATTTGCACCTGAAATTTTATTGATACGGCTTAATTCAACTTCTTCAATTTCACCAAATTTGCTGAAATCGACTTTTGGCCAAGGTAATAAACCTAAACCTGCACCATTTGCGACACCAGTACCTGCCGCTGCTGGCGCTTTACCGGCTTTCACATCTTCAAAGACTTGCACTGCTGTTTTCACATAAGCTTGCAAGTCTTCTTTCACGATACGACCTTTACGACCCGTACCTTGTACCTTGTCTAAGTTTACGCCAAATTCACGCGCTAAACGGCGAATTACTGGGGTTGCGTGTGCATAATTTGCACTTGCTGCTACAGTTTCTTGGCTTAAGCCTGCTACGTTACCGCTTGCAGGTTGTGCAGCACTCACTGAAGAAGCTGCAGCTGGTGCAGCAGCTTGTGCAACCAGTGCAGGAGCTGCTGCTGGAGCTGCGCCTGCGACTTCAAAACGCATAATCAATGAGCCAGTTTTCACTTTATCGCCCACGTTGATTAAAATTTCTTTCACCACGCCAGCCACTGGTGCAGGGACTTCCATTGACGCTTTATCACCTTCAACGTTGATGATAGATTGATCCACTTCAACAGTATCGCCCACTTTCACCATAATTTCAGTTACGTTTACTTCATCGCCACCGATATCTGGTACATTCACATCTTGCACAGATGCTGCAACTGGCGCTGCTGCTTGAGCTGGTGCAGCCTCTGCAACAGGAGCCGCTGCACCTGTTGAGAATTTCATAATCAATGAGCCGGTTGAAACTTTATCACCTACATTGATTAAAATTTCAGTTACTGTACCTGCAAATGGCGCTGGCACTTCCATAGAGGCTTTATCACCTTCTACGTTGATGATAGATTGATCGGCTTCAACACTATCGCCCACTTTTACCATAATTTCGGTAACATTAACTTCATCGCCACCAATATCAGGGACGTTTACTTCAACGATAGCAGCCGCTTGTACTGGTGCTGGTGCAGCTTCAACCGCTGGGGCTGCTGCTTGTGGAGCTGGTGCAGCATCTGCACTTTCTAATTCTAACATTGGTGTGCCCGTGGTTACTTTGTCACCCACTTTCACTAATACTGCTTTAACCACACCTGCTTCAGGCGCTGGGACTTCCATAGAAGCTTTATCACCTTCTACATTAATCACAGATTGATCAGCTGAAATGGTATCACCTACGTTTACCATTACTTCGGTTACGGTAACTTCATCGCCACCGATATCAGGAATTTGAATTACTTTTGACATTTTATTTTTCCTTTATGAAAAATGTAGGGGCGCACGACGTACGCCCGCGGACGCAAACATTGCGTCCCTACAGTTTATTACGCATATAACGGATTGATACGATCTACATTCAAACCAAATTTCGCAATCGCTTCTGCAACCACTTTAGTTTCCACTGTGCCTTCTTTCGCTAATTGAGAAAGCGCAGCAACAACAACGTAACGTGCATCAACCTCGAAGTGTTCACGTAAGTTTGCACGGCTATCTGAACGTCCGAAACCGTCAGTACCTAATACGTGATAGTGTTTGCTTGGTACGTATGCACGAATTTGTTCTGCATAAAGTTTCATATAGTCGGTTGAAGCAACGGTTGGTAAATCTTGTAACACTTGTGCAACATAAGGAACACGAGGTGTTTCAGTTGGGTGTAATAAATTCCAACGTGCTACATCTGCTCCATCACGGCCTAATTCGTTAAATGATGGGGCTGAGAATACATCAGAAGAGATACCATAGTCGTTTGCAAGGATTTGTGCAGCTTCACGTACGTGACGCATAATCGCACCAGAACCTAATAATTGAACGCGACCTTTACCTTTTGCTTCAACGCTTTCAAATTTATATAAACCTTTACGGATACCTTCTTCTGCACCTGCTGGCATTGCTGGTTGCTCAGTGATTTCATTTAAAGTGGTGATGTAGTAGAACACATCTTCTTGTTTCTCACCGTACATACGGTTAATACCGTCTTGTACAATAACAGCTACTTCAAATGCAAATGATGGATCGTAGGTTACACAGTTTGGAATAACGCCCGCTTGAATATGGCTATGACCATCTTCGTGTTGTAAACCTTCACCATTTAAAGTTGTACGACCTGATGTACCACCTATCATAAAACCACGTGCTAATTGGTCACCGGCAAGCCACATCATATCGCCCACACGTTGGAAACCAAACATTGAGTAGTAGATGAAGAATGGAATCATTGGTTGGTTGCTAACAGAGTAAGAAGTTGCTGCCGCTACCCAAGATGCGGTTGCACCTAACTCGTTGATACCTTCTTGTAACACTTGACCATCCGTTGCTTCACGATAATAAGCCACTAAATCACGGTCAGAAGGCACATAGTTTTGACCCGCTGGTGAGTAAATACCGATTTGACGGAATAAACCTTCCATACCGAAAGTACGTGCTTCATCTGCAATAATCGGCACAATGGTCTTACCAATATTTTTATCTTTTAATAACGCGTTTAATACACGGCTAAATGCCATTGTGGTAGAAATACCACGCGGTTGCGCTTCTAATAATTTTTGGAAATCAGGTGTATCTAAGCTAGGAACTTGATATTCGCCCGTAAATTTTGGATTACGTGCAGGTAAGTAGCCTTTCAATGCTTTACGTTGTGCATGTAAGTAATTGTACTCTGCACTGCCTTCAGCAAATTTAATATATTCCAGATTCTCAACTTGTTCATCTGTTAATGGCAATTCAAAATAGTCACGGAAGCCTTTTAAGCTCTCTAATGACATTTTTTTAGATTGGTGAGCGGTATTTTTACTTTCCGCTTCTGGAATTTTATACCCTTTTACTTGATGTGCTAAGATCACAACAGGTTTGTCTGATTTTTGTGCTCTTGCATATGCAGCATAAAGTTTTTCGCTATCGTGTGCACCACGGCGTAATGCCCAGATTTCATCATCTGTCATATCTGCCACTAATGCTGCAGTTTCTGGGTAACGACCGAAGAAGTGTTCACGAATATAAGCACCGTTTTTAGATTTGAAGGTTAAGTAGTCACCATCAACAACTTCCATCATTAACTGTGCTAATTTACCACTTGTATCTTTAGCAAAGAGCTTATCCCACTCACTGCCCCACAATACTTTGATTACTTCCCAGCCCGCACCGGTAAATAGGCCTTCTAACTCTTGCACAATCTTACCGTTACCATGAACTGGACCATCTAGACGTTGTAAGTTACAGCTAATAGTGAAGATTAAGTTGTTTAATTTTTCACGTCCAGCAATGGTTAATGCACCTTTAGATTCGATTTCATCCATTTCACCATCACCTAAGAACGCATACACTTTTTGTTCAGAGGTATCTTTTAAACCACGGTTTTCAAGATATTTTAAGAAACGCGCTTGATAAATCGCATTCACAGGGCCTAAACCCATAGAAACTGTAGAGAACTGCCAAAACTCTGGCATTAATTTCGGGTGAGGGTAAGAAGAAAGACCATCAGCAAATGCTTCTTGACGGAAATTATCCATTTGTGCTTCAGTAATACGGCCTTCAACAAATGCACGTGCATAAATACCCGGTGCTGCATGACCTTGGAAGAAAACTAAATCGCCGCCATCTTTTTCAGTTGCAGCTTTGAAGAAATGGTTAAAGCAAACTTCATACATTGTCGCTGCAGATTGGAATGTAGAAATATGGCCACCTAAATCTAAATCTTTTTTCTGGCTACGTAACACCATTGCAATCGCATTCCAACGAATTGCAGAACGGATACGACGCTCAATAGCGTGATCGCCTGGATATGCTGGCTGCTCTGCCACCGAAATAGTATTCACATAATCAGTTGTTACACCTGATTGAATTGCCACACCTTTACCGCGTGCTTGTTGCATTACCTGATCGATAATAAATTGTGCACGCTCTACGCCTTCTTCGCGAACTAATGAATCAACAGCTTCTAACCAATCGTTCGTTTCGATTGGATCTACGTCATTTCGAATAATTTCTGACATAGTCTTTTCCTTTTTGTGAGTGAATAAACAGACAAAGTACTCAATACTTTGTTTACTTGTAAAATTTTTAAACAAAAACTTTTATCTTTCTTCACATTTATTTTATCGACATTCAGGCAATAGGCAGCGCTCAATTGCCAAGTTCAAACTTATCCAATTGATTTATAAGAACTTTTTATGACATTATAAAAATGCTAAAAAAGATTGATAAAAAGTTGCGTAAAGGTTACCAAAAATGGCTTATTTTGTCTAATTTCTTAGGTTCGACTAAGGCATGAGAAGAATTTAAATAAGCGCCTTATCACTTAGTGACAGACGATTTGCTAGAGTTATGCTATGCTTTAAAGAAATGTTGTAAAAGGAATCACAAATGCATAAAAAACTACTCATTCTACATACTGGTGGCACTATTTCAATGAGTGAAGGCGAAGATGGCAAAGTCTCACCAAGCACAAAAAACCCCTTATTAGCCTCATTAGCTAAACTCAATCATCCAGCAACACTACACCAAGAGGCGATCTTGAATGTACCATCACCCCATATAACGCTTAGCCATTGGTTAGTTTTAAAATCTCGCATTGAAAAAGGGGTAAACGAAGAAGGATTTGATGGTGTCATTATCACCCATGGCACAGACACACTAGAAGAAACCGCTTACTTTCTCGATTTGGCCCTAGATATCAATGTTCCTGTAGCAATTACGGGAGCGATGCGTTCAAGCAATGAATTGGGGGCAGACGGTTTAATTAATTTACAAAGTGCGATTTTGGTTGCGTTAAGTGACGAAAGTAAAGGTAAGGGCGTGTTGGTCGTGATGAACGATGAAATTCATAATGCCAAATTTGTCACCAAAACACACACGACAAATGTGGCAACATTCCAAACACCTACGTTTGGCCCTTGTGGTCTAATTGCTAAAAATAGGGTGATCTATTTCCAAAGTTTAGAACACTATGAGCGTTTTCCTATTAAAAAAGTAGAAAAAACCAACGTTCAGCTCATTAAAGCCTATGTTGGCATGGACAGCTTCTTATTAGAGCAACTAGCCCTAAGCCAATGTGATGGTGTCGTCATTGAAGGTTTAGGCGCAGGTAATTTACCGCCATCTTGTCTAGCCGGTGTAGCCGCACTGATGAATGCAGGTATTCCAGTTGTGTTAGTTTCTCGTTCATTTAATGGTGTCACTCAAGATGTTTATGATTATCTTGGTGGTGGAAAGCAATTAAAACAGCAAGGCGTTATTTTTACAACGGGTTTAAGCGGGCAAAAGGCACGTATCAAATTGATGGTTTTGCTTAACCAGCAACTAGAAAAACCATTAGCGGAATATTTTTAATCTTAGCAAGCGGGTAAAAAAGAACAATTTTTTGCAAAATGTCCATAAAAACACACCGCTTGCATAAGCACACATAAAAAAGGCAGCCTAAGCTGCCTTTTATTCTTTTAGAATGCAATATTAGAGCTGTGGGCCTGCCACTACTAATGCTTTACCTTCATCATTGGTGGTGTATTTGGTAAAGTTTTTCACAAAACGACCCGCTAGATCTTCCGCTTTTGCTTGCCATTGTGCTTTATCAGCATAGGTATCACGAGGATCTAGAATAGCAGGATCAACGCCAGGTAACGCTGTTGGCACTGCTAAATTAAAGATTGGCAATGTTTTCATCTCTGCATTTTCGATAGAACCATCTAAAATTGCATCAATAATACCACGGGTGTCTTTAATTGAAATACGTTTACCTGAACCATTCCAGCCCGTATTAACCAAGTATGCTTCCGCACCTGATGCTTCCATACGTTTTACTAATACTTCTGCATATTTTGTTGGATGTAATGACAAGAATGCCGCACCAAAACAGGCAGAGAATGTTGGGGTTGGCTCAGTAATACCACGCTCTGTGCCTGCCAATTTTGCTGTAAAACCAGATAAGAAGTAATATTTGGTTTGCTCTGGGGTTAATTTAGATACTGGAGGTAATACGCCAAATGCATCCGCCGTTAAGAAAATTACTTTCTTCGCATGCCCTGCTTTTGATACTGGCTCAACGATGTTTTTAATATGATAAATTGGGTAAGAAACACGGGTATTTTCAGTTTTTGAACCATCTGCAAAATCAACTGAGCCATCTTCACGCACAACTACATTTTCTAATAACGCATCGCGTTTAATTGCCGCATAAATATCTGGCTCATTTTCCGCAGATAAATTGATAGTTTTCGCATAACAACCACCTTCAAAGTTGAATACGCCATCATCGTCCCAACCGTGTTCATCATCACCGATTAATTTACGTTTAGGATCGGTTGAAAGTGTTGTTTTACCTGTACCAGATAAACCGAAGAATATTGCAACATCACCATCTTCACCAACGTTTGCAGAGCAGTGCATTGATGCAATACCTTTCAGTGGTAATAGGTAGTTCATCATTGAGAACATCCCTTTTTTCATCTCACCACCGTACCAGCTACCACCAATTAATTGAACCGCTTCAGTTAAGTTAAATGCAATAAAGTTTTCAGAGTTTAAGCCCTGCTCTTTCCAATTAGGGTTAGTCACTTTAGAACCATTCATGACAACAAAGTCTGGTTTAAATGTGGCTAACTCTGCCTCACTTGGACGGATGAACATATTTTTCACGAAGTGGGCTTGCCACGCAACTTCAGTAATAATACGCACCGCCAAACGGCTATCTGGGTTTGCGCCACAGAAGGCATCAATGACGAATAAACGTTTATTAGAAAGTTGATTTGTTACCAAACCTTTTAAGTGAGTCCAAGTTTCTTGGGTCATTGGCTTATTATCATTTTTGACTGCATCCGTTGTCCACCATACGTTTTCACGGCTAGTGTCGTCTAACACAATATATTTATCTTTTGGTGAACGACCTGTGAAAATCCCTGTATCTACTGCAATCGCACCACTTGTGGTTAAACGACCTTTCTCAAAGCCTTCTAACTCTGGTTTCATCTCCTCTTCAAACAGTTGCTCATAACTTGGGTTATAAACAATTTCAGACACATTTGTAATACCTAATTGAGCAAGCTCTTGTTCTACACGATTTAACATAAATTACCTCTGTTAGATAACGATAAAAAAAAGATATGCGAATTATAAAATTTTTCTTTAGAAAAAAATGTTACCTACTTCAAATTTTTACACATTACATGAAAAAATTTCCAAAGCTTCGACGGGCAATGTACAATAGCAATTGTTTAAAAAAGGAAGATATATGCGACTATTGATTGTATTTTTAGCGGTCACCCTTGTCTATTTCCAATATCTCTTTTGGTTTGGCGAAAATGGGTGGCTAGATTACCAAAAAGCAGAAACTGCATTCAAAGAACTGAATGAGCGTCATGATAAATTAGAAGCGCGCAATAAAATGATTGAAGCAGAAATCGACAACCTGCAACGAGGCTTAGAAGCGTTAGAAGAACGCGCTAGAATGCAACTTGAGATGGTAAAACCCGATGAACGCTTTTACCGAATTATCCCTAAAAACTAAGGAATCAATATGCTACATGCTCAACGCAATATTGTTGCAGTGATCCCTGCATCTGGCGTAGGTAGTCGAATGAATGTTCCTCTGCCTAAGCAGTACCTCAAAATTCAAGGGCAAACTATCTTAGAACACACACTCAAGGCATTTCTTGAACATTCTGGTATTAGCAAAATTGTCGTCGCGGTCTCACCGACGGATCCCTATTACTCTCAACTTGAACTATTAAAACATCCTAAAATTCAGATTGTTTTTGGTGGAGAAACACGGGCAGATTCCGTCTTTAATGCCTTACAAGTAGTAGAGGACAGCGATTGGGCATTGGTTCATGATGCTGCAAGACCTTGTCTCAAGCGCTCAGATCTCGACAAAATTTTGCAAAGTAATGATGAACACGGTGCGATCCTTGCCATTCCTGCGGTTGATACCATAAAACGTGCAAGTGGTGAAAAAATTGTACGTACAGAAGATCGCTCAACGCTCTGGCATGCATTAACCCCTCAGTTTTTTCAAGCGGGTTTACTCAAGAGAGCGTTACAGTCTGCATTTTGCCAACAAGCGATAATCACAGATGAAGCCTCGGCAATGGAATTTGCAGGCTATTCACCGCGCTTAATTGCCGGGCGAAGCGATAATCTAAAAGTGACTCGCCCTGAAGACTTGGCTCTTGCTGAATTTTATTTAACTAGAGGAAACGAAGAACATGATTAGAATTGGACACGGATTTGATGTTCACGCCTTTGGGCAGGCTCGCCCGCTAATGATTTGTGGTGTTGAAGTGCCTTATCATACCGGCTTTATCGCCCATTCCGATGGCGATGTTGCGCTACACGCATTAACCGATGCGCTACTCGGAGCCGTGGCGCTTGGTGATATTGGCAAGCTATTCCCTGATACTGATATGCAGTTTAAAAACGCCGACAGCCGAAAACTTCTGATTGAAGCTTACCGTCAAGTACAAGCTACCGGCTATAAAGTAGGTAATGTAGATGTCACCATTATTGCTCAAGCACCTAAAATGCGCCCTTATATCGATCAAATGCGAGCGACCATTGCACAAGATCTAAATTGCGATATTTCACAAATTAATGTTAAAGCTACTACCACCGAAAAATTAGGCTTTACCGGACGCAGTGAAGGTATCGCTTGCGAAGCAGTAGCGCTATTAACAAAAGCTTAATCTCAGATCTAAAAAGGCTAACCGATTACTCGATTAGCCTTTTCTTAATTTATGCTATTGGTAAATTAATTACCAGTATACACGCATACCTACACCGATTGCTTTATCAATTTCTTTACCTGTATAGGTGCTTGAACCAGTATAAGATTTAGTTTGTTTATGAGAACCTTCCACGAAAGCAACCACTTGTTTGTGGAATTTGTAGTCTGCACCTGCTAAGAAACCATGAGTTTTTGATTTGCTTACATCAACATCATGATCTTTTGATTTTAAGCGTTCATAAATATAGTTACCATAAACACTAACTGCTGGAGTTACTTGGTAAATTACACCTGGAGACACATAGAAACCGTGAGTTTTTAATTCGTCTTCTTTCTCAAATTTATAACCAGCTTCGTGTACTAAAGTTAAGTTTTCAACTTTATAGCCTAGAGAGAAAATTACGCCATCTTTACGATGTTTGTAATTAGCGTGAGTTTCGTAGTTAGTATGACCATAACCACCTTTAACGAATAAGGTTTGAGCTGGAGCTACTTCTGTCTCATAAGTTGCACCAATACCATATGCATTTTTGATTGGAGTTTTTAATGCACCACCTTTATCATTTTCGCTTTGTGCAAAGTTATAGTTTGCACCTACTTGTAAGCCTTCAATGCCTTTGTAATCATAGCGAACGACAGAATTACCAGCGGTTTCAATATATTTACTTTTTGGAATCATGCCGTATTCGTAATCTTTAGTTAAGCCATAATCATCTGCAATGGTTAATTGACGACCGAAAGTTACTTCACCAAACTGTTTGCTACCTAAGCCAACATAAGCACGTTTAGTATAAATATCACCGAATTTATCACGGCTTGAATTTACACCATCGAAACGTAACTCAGTGCGTGCAAAAGCAAATAAGTCTTCGTTAATATCATGTTTTACACGTAACGCGATACGAGTGCCTGCATTACGTAAGTTTGAGCGAGTTTGCCCTGATTTCACACCATTTGCAGTTTTAGTTGTAGTTCCAGCTTCTTCCATGATGAAACGTAAAGAACCATCAAAGTTAATGCTAGTACCATCATTGTCATAAATAGTAACTGCTGATGCTGATGCTGCGAAAGCGGTAACTGCTAATGCGACAAGAGTTTTTTTCATAGTGTTCACCTTAAATAGTTTTAGTTTAATTTAAAAATTACCCTCGTAAGGTATAAGAGTAATTCATCGAACTGCATTTTGCCTCTACACAGAAAAGACTGTAAGTAAAGGCAATCTTTGTTGCGGGTGAATAATGCCGAAAGAGCGTATAACTGTCAAATCAATAGCTTAGCAACACCAAATTTAAACAAATCCTTAAATATCAATAAGTTACGATTTAAATTTATGCTAATTTATGATTTATTCCATTTCAGAATAAAACGACAACCAGAGCTAACACATTGATTTTAAAGTGGTTTTGTATAAATTTTTAAAAAAATCAAAATTCTGTGAACTATTTCACATTTTTAGAATAAATCCTATTTTGAAGGCGATTAAATGAACAGCTTTTGCAAAATATTCTTATTTTTTAAGCGCTTGTCTCATTGTTCTATATAAGGCTTTAAGCTAGAATTGTGAAACTTCTCTTCGAAGCTATTACTATATTGAACGGTATCATGTCGATGTTTTACTCTGCTCTTCAACAAAAATTGCAAGCACTTTCGCCTTTTGCCCACTTAGAAATTCGCTTAAGCCATCCGCTATTTACGATAAAACAGGGGGCGGTTGCACAATTTGTGCAAGAAATAGAACAGACTGGTAAACACCTAAGCCGACAAACAGATAGCCATTATGCAGAATTCTATGCACAAAAATTAGTACAACAATTTGATTTACTACAACGTGCGATTACACAACAAAAAAAGACGCGCACTCAAACTCATCGATTTCACCAAACATACCGCTTCCCTAAAAATATTCATAATCTGCCACCAGAAAAGCGCTTGGCTGAATACCGTAAAGCCCTGCGTTTACTCAATGAAAAACTGACATGGCTCACAACGCAAGCACAAACTGCTGATAAAATGCAACGTATTAGCTATATCGATCAAATAAATGAAACAGAATATCGCAAGATGAAATGTTTGAAAGCGATTGATGAGCTAGAAAGTATAAAGAAAGGGTAAAATGACATTTACATATTAACATAAATGGTGGGCTCGCCCACCATCTATAAAACCACCCGCTGAAATTAACGACACTGTGCTTTAAAACGCAATAGATGATCGAGTAACACAATTGCCATCATGGCTTCAGCAATTGGCACTGCGCGAATGCCAACACAAGGATCATGTCGCCCTTTAGTGATTAATTCCACTGCCTCATTATTGAGATTTACACTTTTCCCAGGAATAGTAATACTTGAAGTGGGTTTAAGAGCAATATGGGCAATAATAGGTTGTCCTGAGCTGATGCCACCTAAAATCCCCCCTGCATGATTAGAAATAAACCCTTCTGGTGTCATTTCATCACGGTGATCTGTCCCTTTCTGCTCGACCACGGCAAAACCATCACCAATTTCTACCCCTTTTACTGCATTAATTGACATTAACGCATGTGCAAGATCAGCATCTAAGCGGTCAAAAACAGGCTCACCTAAACCAACCGGCACATTCTCTGCAATCACGGTCAATTTTGCGCCAATCGAGTTACCCTCTTTTTTTAGCTCTCGAATAAGCGCATCAAATTGCTCAACGGCATGCTCATCTGGGCAGAAAAACGGATTACTGTTTACTTTGTCCCAATCAATATTGGCTAGATTTTCAACGCTTTTCGGATTGATTTTCACATTGCCAATCTGTGATAAATAACCACGTATTTGAATGCCAAACTGCTCTTTTAAATACTTTTTCGCAATAGCACCTGCGGCGACACGCATTGCAGTTTCTCGCGCAGAAGAGCGCCCACCGCCGCGATAATCGCGAATACCATATTTTTGTTGATAAGTGTAATCGGCATGCCCTGGGCGGAATTTATCCATAATATCGCCATAATCTTTTGAGCGTTGATCACCATTTTTGATCATTAAACCTATGCTTGTTCCGGTGGTTTTTCCTTCAAATACGCCCGATAAAATTTGCACCTCATCATCTTCACGGCGGGGGGTGGTATAACGAGATGTCCCCGGTTTACGCCGGTCAAGATCAGGTTGAATATCTGCCTCACTGAGTGTCATATTCGGTGGTATGCCATCAACAATACACCCTAACGCAATACCGTGTGATTCGCCAAAAGTCGTTACTTTAAAAAGCTGTCCAATACTGTTTCCTGCCATAAATTTTCCTGTGTTTGCAAAAAATTAACTAACAATAACCGCTTGATTAGCGCTTGTCTAGGGATATTACTCTCTGTCTAACAACTACTTGCGCTTGCCTATACCAAGCACTTCTGCTAGTGCTAAAAGATGCGAAATTATCCCTAATTTGAGCTTTTTCTCTCTGCTTGATGCACATGGACATCAAGTTGATTAAAGGCAATTTGAATTTGATGCTGTTTAAAGAGCTGATCAATACGCTGATAGAGAAAATTGCGTGTGGCCGAGCGATCATCAATTTCCGCCACAAAAACATTCAGCTCATGCTCAATCCAGCCATCACCAAAGTGCGTGAGATTAACACTTGGGGAAGGTTCATGCATCACTTTTTCAGCTTCCTCTGCAGCTTGCAGTAAGAGCTGACGCACCAGTGGCAGGTTTTCACCAGAATTAATCTTCATTTTTAATTGTACTCTCGTCACGGTGTTATTCAGTGTCCAGTTAATAAAGCGATCGGTCACAAATGCCTGATTCGGCAGAACAACTTCCATGTTTTCGTCATCAATTAAAGTTGTTGAACGCAAACGAATACGGGTAATCACCCCAGTAAAATTACCTACTGTTACTTTATCACCAACACGAATTGGACGCTCCACCAACAATATCGTCCCCGAGACAAAGCTACCAAAAATCTCACGAACCCCAAAACCAAGACCCACTGACAATGCGGTAAAAATCCACTGCACTTTACCCCAAGATATCCCTAAAGCAAGAAAGGCGGAAATACTGCCGATTGTCACAATTAAGTAAGTAAGCACTGCAATGATGGTATGAGGCGTGCCTTTAGAGAATTTACTCCGAGAGAAAACGGTGACCTCTAAAATCCCTGCAATATTCTTAACTAAGAAGTAGGTAATCGCAATATAAAGCACCGAACGCAATAAATTCAGCAATGTGATGGATTCAACCACACTGCCCTGCGCAGTGTTTTCAATCTGCTCCCAGAGTATAACGGTATTTAAATAGTTTGCGACACTAATAAGGTCAGACCAAATCGCATATAGCCATGCAAAAAGCACAACCCAACCAACCAAATCGGCCACACGGAAAATTTGTTGGTTTACCGTTGAGATCTTAATTTTTTCTTCCGGTTTTTCTTTACTTGGCTCTACCCCTTGTTCTAAATGTTGCAGTGCCTGTTCACGGATCTTCTCACGTTTGCTTTGTAAACGGCGATATGCCATCCGGCGTGAAGAGATCGTCAAAGAGCGGTAAGCAAAATAGCGCCCAAACACCCAGACTAATGCAATTAAGTAACTTTTAATCAGATGTTCGATCAGATAAACCGCGGTATAATAGTAACCCAATACAATTAATACAATTAAACTAATCGGGGCAACAAATAACACCAATCTCAGCAGTTTAAATAAACTCACATTACGCTTTGTACCATCTTCTGTCTTAGCGTTCTCATACTCTTGAATACCGCGATCGAGCAATGGACGCAAAACAAAGGTACAAAGTGCAAGCGCAACAATTGTCATTACTTGTCCAATAACATCATTGCTAAAGCCAATCAGATCAACTTGTGAAAAAATAGATGACACAAGTAATAACACAACAATCCAAACTGACTGACGAATAATGCGTTGGAAAATCTCATTGCTCGCTTGTGGCATACCAAAGTGGCGATATGCCATGCCATTCGGGCGCAATAATGCCAGTACCGTGGCAAAGAAAATCCAATAGTAGAATGCCCGAGTTACCCATTCCCAGCTGGCTAAAGGATTAGGCACAAAAAGATATAAGCTGATAATCGCGACAGCTAAAAATAGCAATCCGCTTGGCAGTGCCAAAATAATTGTCCAAAACATTGCTTCTGGCGAATGCCAATGACTATCGCTAGTTAGCGTATTCACTTGGCTTGCCAGCGTCGAGAGTCGAGCCTTAATCGCGGCTTTCTTCCAAGCAATTAAGCCATAAATGGCAAATAAAAAGAGAATAAATGCCAACGTTGAAGGCAGGTTTTTGCCTAAATTATCAAAACCCAAATATTTCGCTAAAATAGCAATTTCATCTACTGCTAAGCTCGGAAATTCTTTTAGCCAAGAGAGATCAAGCGGGTTATTACTCTGTACCCAGAAGCTCTGCTGTTGCAATTTATCTTGTAGCGCATCACTAATCTCAATAATCTGTTTTTGTGAAAGATCCATTTCACTTGAAAGTGTCAGCTGCGCATTGAGTGTTTTAATCAACTCAACCAGAATTTTCTCTCTGTCTTTCAATACCAGTGCTAACGTATCCCGCTCCGCGCTATCCAACACACTATTATGTTCGCTTTCAATGCGGCTAAGCACATTGGGTAAGTTATAGAGTTCATCTCTGCGCTGTGAAAGATCAAAAATCTCTACCCGCAATTTCGCAATATCTTTCGCTAATCCTTTGTTTACACGCTCGGTCGGCAACGACAATTTCTGTTGATTAATAATGCGAGACAGCACTAAAGTGCCTTGTAGTGCATTAATCTGTTCCTCAACTTCGCGCTGAGTTTTGGTTAAATTATCGAGAATGCTCTTAATTCGCTGATTATCTTGAAATAACACATTAGAACGCTGTGTTTGTTCCACAAGATACTGGCTCAAATCCGTGTTGATACCCAATTCTTCTTGGATAAGCGGGTTTTCTGCCTTATCACTCGCTTTCAGTTGTTCTGTTTGCTTGGCTTGTGCTTCATGTTCTTCCAAGCGCTTGTTATTCAAGGTTTCTTGCACCGCTGACAACTGTAATTGTAGCCATTGCTGTTTTAAGCTTGCTTCTGTTTTTTGTGATTCATCAAGTGAAATGAGCACATCAATATTTTGTGCTAACAGATTGTTATATTTATTATTAATATCTAAATATTTCAGCTCGGTATCGTATTTATCAATTAACGAACGACTTGCTTGGCTATTGAATTTCCAACGGCGCAACTGCTCGGCTTTTACACCATTCTCGGTAATCTGTTTACGTGTTTGCTCTAATGCCGAACGATAATTCGCCACACTGGAATTTAATTCACTATTTAGCAACTTTTGGCTATCTGTTTCTTGTTGCAATGCAATCTGCTTTTGCTCTAATGCCTTAATAGACAATGGCTCAAACTGTTGATTATCAAAGTGTTCCAGTTTTTGCTGCAAACTTTGAATAGCACTCTGTAAGGCTGCTAACGTTTTTGGAGACTCTTTTACTTTGGTCTCTAATAAAGCAATTTCTGTTTGCTGTTTCTTAATTTTATCTAACAGCTGGAGTGAGCCTTCCAAGTTTTTAATTAGCTGGATATTTGCTTCATTATTTTCCGCTTTTAGCTCTTCAATTTGCATTCGCAAATCCACTGCATCATCAAGTGTGAGCTCAGCGCTCATTGTATAAGCGGTAAAAAAGCTAAATAAACAAATTATCCAAATATATCTTTTAATCATGCTGCTACCTGTTCGAAATCTGCTGAAGATAGTCTTGAAGACCTTTTCGGGAGATTTTAATCCCTGTGTTTGTAGAAGTGAGATAGTCGTCCAATGAAAAATAGGCAATGGGCTGTTTAAATTTCTCTAAATATTGTTTGGCAAAATTTTGCAATTTTTCGACCGCTTGTGAACTGAAATCTTCAATAAATTGTACAAACGCCACAGGACGTTGCCCAAATTCTGCATCATCTTGAGGGATAACCAACACATTTTGTACGAGCATGGAAGCATATAACACTTGCTCAATCTGCTCTGGCTGAATATTTTCCCCACCAGAGATAAACATATTATCTAATCGACCATTTATGATCAGCTTACCATCAGCCGTCCACACGCCTTTATCTTTGGTTGCAAACCAACCCTCTACTTTAGGCAATGGCTCAATTCGCCCAGCTTGCCAATAGCCTAAAGCAAGACAATCACTTTGCAGATAAATCTGATCTTGTATGATCTTGACTAAACGCCCAAGCAGTGGCTTACCCACATTATCTGTCTCTTGTTCCACTGCACAGATTGTTGATGCCATTTCAGTCATACCATAGCCTGCGAAAGTGGTAATACCAACTTGCTGTGCAGCCGAGATTAACTCCGCAGGGATATAACTGCCTCCCAGTAAGATTTTTTGCCCATATTTCTTTGCAAGATCTGTATATAAATAGCGCTGTAGCTGGGTTGGTACCAGTGAAGCATGACTCGTCTTTGCCAATAGTGGATAAAAATCTGCTTTCTCTTCACATAAACTTAAACTCGCACCACGTAGTAACCAGCGCCAAACAATCCCCTGTCCTGAGACATGAAATAACGGCAAGCTTAATAGCCAACTATGCTGTTGCTCAAACTGCATTAAACGACATACGCCCTCGGCATTAAGCAAATGGGAGAAAAGGGAGTGTACCACCGCCTTTGGCTTACCAGAAGAACCAGAGGTTAGGGTAAAAGTGGCAGGACGTTTCAGATCCCAATCGATCTGCCATTGCTTGTTACAAGCGGTTAAATTTGGCGAAAATTCTACAAAATCATTATCTTGAAGCAATAAATCAACGTGATTATCTGCCAAAATAGCTTTTTGTTGTATGCTTGGCAAGTTAGGATTCAAGACTAAAATCCGCCCACCTTCTGCAATAACAGAAAGATAACAGAGTAAGCCTGCTAACCGATGTGCGCCGCTATAGGCAATAATCTTGTCTTTAAATGGAATATGCCTGCGCTGTAGCCAATGGCTTGTTTGGGCTAACAGTTGATAGAATTGCCGCCAAGAAAGTGAAGATGGAAGCTGTGAGAAAAGTACAGAATTTCCCTTCTTCCAGACGATGGCTGTTTGTTGGGGAATTTGATTTGCCCAATAAACAGGCGGAAAAACGGGAAATTCTGTCATAGATAAAAGTTATGCGAATAATGCTTTGACACGCTCAATCAGCGGTTTTGGTAATTCCATTGATTCCATTAAGGCACACAAAATAATCCCTTTTCGTTCGGTATTATTATTGGTAATGACCCAAAATGGCGAATCTGGAATCTGTTTCGCTTTAGCGCCACTTCCGTTAGTTAAGATCGTCTCTGCATCACGAGCAAAGTAGATACGTTCACTACCTTGAATATTTTCAGTGGCATGTGCAAAGCCTTTTGGATAAGCAGTATAAAGCGCAGAAAGTAGCTGCAAAAACCGGTTTACCCCTTTTGTTTCATTCACAAAACTATTTGAGGCAAGCACGAATTCTACTTTCTTGACGATCTTTTCTTGCTGATTTAAATTCTGCTTTTTCTTTGGAATTTGCGCCAGATCTTTTAGTTCATTTAACATATTTTCCTGAACTAAAACAAAAGGTTGCGGAGATGCCGGCAAGCGTAACAATCGACGCAGAATATCAGAGGAACTCTCACCGATCACTTGTGTACGGCTGGCAATATAATGATATAATTCGTCATCTACTTCGATCGTTTTCATTGGCATATCCTTGTTTCTTTTGCTTACGAAAAATTATTGGCATTATACGCATTTCATGATGTTTTTTATAGATCCTTTCGCAGATATTGCATAACACTAGACAAATTATGAACAAAAATCCTTTATTAAATTTTCATTTTCAGCCGGCTGAAACACCCAAAACTGATAAACCAAGCACGCTTGTTTTCATTCATGGCTTATTTGGCGATCTCAATAATTTAGGCATGATCTCTCGTGCCTTTGCCACAGATCACAATATTTTACGCATTGACCTACGTAACCACGGGCAATCATTCCACCATGAAGAAATGCGCCTATCTCAAATGGCAGAGGATCTTTATCAAGTGGTTGAACATTTAAATTTAAATAATTTGATCGTTATTGGGCATTCGCTTGGCGGCAAAACTGCAATGATGTTTGCCCACCTCTTCCCCAACCTTGTACAAAAGTTAGTCATCATTGATATTGCCCCTGTTCGCTATATCAGCAACCGTCATGATGCCAATTTTGCTGGGCTATTTGCTGTTCGTGATGCACAGCCTGAAAATCGCCAACAGGCCAAGCAGGTTTTTCTTAAGCATATTGCTAACGAAGGTGTCGTGCAATTTATGCTGAAATCCTTTGATGCTAATAGCCCTGAACGTTTTAAATTCAATCTTTCTGGATTGTATAAAAATTATGCTAATGTGATGGGTTGGCAAGATGTGTTCGTGGAAAAACCAACGCTGTTTATCAAAGGGGCAAATTCAGACTACATGTTGCCCGCCTATACGGCTCAAACTGTCGCCCAATTCCCAAATGCAAAAGTAAAGGTGATTGCCAATACGGATCACTGGGTACATGCAGAAAAACCGGAAGCCGTTATTCGAGCAATTAAGGAATTCATTTAAGTCTTTTCTGACAAATATTCCCCCTCCCTGTGCTTCGCTAGGAGGGGAAATAAACCTATTTCACCAGACTTATCAATCCTTCAAAATCTTTCACCACATCGTAATGAACAGTATCAGCGCTCATTTTCTGGAAGAATTTTCTTGCACATTCAATTTTTGCTTTTTCTGTTCCCCGTAGATCCATTGAAGAAATAGAGCCTTTGGTTTCAGCAATAAAATAGGTATGTTTAACCTCTCCACTCATAAAGGAAATTGCCCAATCTGGATTGTAATCACCCACTGGAGTTGGAATAGCAAAACCGCGCGGTAACTTCGCATAAACCACTACATCGCGATCTTTATCTAACGCTTCAACAAAGTTTCTCTCAATACCCTGCGAATCCACCACCGCATAATCATAAATATGCTTTTTCAGCCCAATGACGGCTTTACTAAAATCCCGAATGGTTTGTTCTGCGGTGAACAAGGTTGTATCAAACACTTCATTGGTTCGGTGATAACTCAGCCGATCGATAAAGATCGTAGCAAGCTGTTCTTTAATCAAGCGACTCGCTTCACTGATAAATTGCTCTGGATTTAGTGCAAATTTTGCGAAACTCTGAGAGCTAATCTGCTTTAAAATTACCGCAATTGTCTTGCGAGTTAAGCCAACATTTTTTGCCAGCGTACCTACTAAATCGTATTTCACCTTGCTATTTAGCGTGACATTGTATTGATTTGTTACTGCTTCTCTTACCTTGAATTGATCAATACCAATTTGTTCACCACTTTCTAGCCTATAAGTTAAAGGCATAACGTTTAGTTCCCGCTCTAATGCTCGCACGGCATTGCTAATAAGTTCTTGACTATCAAAATTCACCTGATATACCGCTTTATGATGAATTTTCTGCCATAGTGCTTGAAACTCTTTACGGTTAAAATTAGCATTAAGCGGATTACTTTTCGCTCTATTGGTATTTTCAATTGGCACATGGCTTTGCGCTGAGCGACAAATTAAAGCCACAAGCGCTGCTTGATACTCAACAAATTCTGCTGGTAGTGCTAAAGCCCCATTTTCTACTGCGGAGTGAAACTCAGGAGTAAGCTGATCGTCATCATCAACAAAATCATTTTTTAGGAGATATTTATACAGAAGACGTGCTTGTTTTTCGTTGATTTCGAGCTTTTTATCATGCCCACACAACACTTTCCCCACAAAAAACGCCTCATTAAAAACTGATAATCGTGACAACGTTTCGCTAATTTCTGATTGTAATCCTTTAACAAAATCCGTATAGCTTTCATTTGCTACAACGGTTAATTCATTAATTTGATGAACGGTATTCAGATTATCTTGGCGCTCCCCTTTTTTATTCACCGCTAAACGTAATCCTCGCCCTACTTCTTGCCTTCTCGACACATTATTATCACTGTGTTTCAGTAAGCAAATCGTAAACACATTGGGATTATCCCAACCTTCACGTAATGCGGAATGCGAAAAAATAAAGCGAGTAGGCTCTTCAAAGGAAAGCAGTTTTTCCTTATCTTTCAAAATCAGATCATAAGCGTCTGTATCATCCGAAAGCCCGGCTTCCTCACCTCGCCTTTTCACGCTTGGATCAGTTAAACGCTTGGTTTTATTATCGATAGCAAAATAGCCATTGTGGGTTGCCCCCACCTGAATTTGTTGCAAATAGTCGGCATAATCACGGTTTAAATATGGTTCAGCGAGCAGCTCGGCAACTTGGGTAGCATACTCTTGTTCAAACATTCGGGCATATTCACCCTTTTCATCTGCCTGAGTGTAATCCCGATATTTCGCGACTTCATCTATGAAAAATAGCGACAAAGTTTTAATCCCTTGCGTAAACAATATCCGTTCTTTGAGAAGGTGTGCTTTAATCGTTTCACGGATTTGGATACGGCGTAACGCTTCTTCGCTAAGATCACCTACGGCATCCCCCACTGCGAGTACGATGCCATTAAGAAAATGTAGTTGATCTGTACGAGCATCAATATCGCTAACATTCCAGCCCTGATATTGTGCCAAACCATTACTTAATGTGTGTAAACTATCACCTTTTTTGATTTTGCAAATTTTACGTTTAATCTCACCGCTTGCCAGCTGTTGTTCTATTTCCACCACCGCAACAGGATCGCGTTTAGAAATCTCAATCCCTTGCAGATACAAATATCCACCCAAGCCATTCAACCCCTGGATTTGAATGCCTTTTACCGCAATTTTCTTCACCAATTTTTGATGAAAGGCATCTACCGCATCAAGACGATAAATTTTATTGTGCTCGGTTTTATGCGTTGCAGAATAACGCAGAATAAATAGCGGCTTGAATTTTGCCAAAGCATCCTGTGTTTTCTTACCTTCCATTTTCTGCGGTTCGTCTAAAATCAATATCGGACGCGTTTGTGCAATCACCTCTATCGGCTGGCGAGATTGAAAACTATCCAACACTTCATAAATTCGACGATTATCTTTACCTCCGGCATTAAACGCCTGAATATTGATAATCATCACATTGATATTACTATCCGCTGCAAAACTTTCTAACTCATGTAAACGCTTAGAATTGTAAATAAAGTGCCGTGCTTTTTTGCCGTAATCTTGCTGAAAATGTGTCGCCATCACTTCAAAGGATTTTTTCACCCCTTCACGAATCGCAATACTCGGCACAACAATAATAAACTTACTCCATCCATATTTGCGATTAAGCTCAAAAATAGTGCGAATATAACAATAGGTTTTGCCTGTGCCCGTTTCCATTTCAATATCAAGGTTGATAGGCAAGCTACCCGTGCCAATCAAGCGGTCGGATTTCGGCAAATTTTTGCTAAGCTGGATTTGTTGTATATTGGTTAGCAACTCCATCTCACTTAAAGTGAGTTTCGGATTGGCAAAGATTTCACTCAATGTTTGCTGACCGCTCTGCTCCTCTCTTTTACTGAAATAATTTTGCATCGAACGAAACGGCTCACCATTAAAGCAATCGGCAACGGCGTTTACTGCATCTAGTTGGTACTGTTGGTGTTTGAACTGGAGTTTCATTTTATATTTCTCATTTTTATTGGAAATCTCCCCTCTCTCCTAAAAAGGGAGAGAGCAATTATCGAAAAATGTTCATTCATCTTTCTTCATTATGATTTTGGAAAATCAGATGAATATTTATTCCTTTCTAAACGAGCCCCCTCTTAGTCAAAGAGGGGGGAGATTTGCCACACTCTTTAAATCACACTCAACCCTGTATTTGGGCAAATCTGTTTAAAAATCTGCACGGCATTGATTTTCACACTGTCACTTGCAAATTTTGCATCTAAAAAGACCGCTTGTTGTGGTTTCATTTCCGCAAGTTCGGTAATCAGATTTTCGTCAATCTCATCAAAACAGGCGATCAACTGTTTATCCGCTACGTTAAATACCGTTCTTCCCTGAATTTCTCGGTTTTCAATCGGGCTACTTAATGCAATTCCCAGATCCAACATGGCTTGGAATAGCAAATCTTCTGCTGTACGGTCGTTTTTTATCGCATTGGTAAACAAATCATCTTGACTTAATTGTTGTGGTGTATAGAAAATGTCCGCCATATTACTACTATCAACTTTCAACACACGAAAACCGACATCTACTCCACTATTCTGCTCGGCAATCTGTTTACCTGCACGGCGAATGCGTTCTTTGGAAATTTCGGCAATGGTGGCAAAACCCGCTTTATATGCTTCGGATTGAATATCCGTTTTTTCAGGTAACTGCACCATAATAAATTTGCGATTGCCGCCGTCTTCAGCATTAAGTTGCATTACAGCGTGGGCGCTAGAACCTGTCCCAGCAAAAAAATCCAAAATTAGAGCATCATTTGAAAGTACCTGTGAAAGAATTTTTTTCATTAACTCTAATGGTTTCCGATATAAGAAAACCTTGCTTTCCATCAGTTTATCAACTGATTTTTCTGTTCTTGATTGAGGATCAAACCACCCTAATTGTGATTTTATCGGCATATAAGGATTATCAAATTCAGAAAAGAATTCTTTTTGTTTTGGTAGCCCGTCTAGATTCTTTGGAAAAATAACTCTCCCTTCCAAAATCATTTTGGTTAAAGATTTTTGTGAAAATGCCCAATAATTGGTGTATTCATTGCCTGTATTAGGATCTTTAATAGTAAATTTGTCAGCTTCTCTTTCTAATGTACTTTTTATATTCGATAATCGCCATAAACCTCTTGGATCATTATCTGGGTTAGAAAACCCCTCTATCGTCCGCAACTCTCCTAGCAACTTTCCGGCATTTTGCCTTGTATAACATAAAATATATTCATGAATATTCACGACCATATTTTTAGGAGGAACACCTTTTGCTGAATTCTTCTTATCCCAAATAAAACATTCAACAAAATTCTGCTCCCCAAAAATCTCATCACAGACCCTTTTCAAATTTGCTTGTTCATTATCATCAATCGAGATAAAAATTACGCCGTCATCGGCAAGCAGATTACGTGCGAGTTTTAATCGAGGGTAAATCATTGAAAGCCAGTCGGAATGAAAGCGCCCGTTGCTTTCAGGATTGCTGACAAGACGATTGCCTTGCTTATCGGTTTGGTTGGAACGCACAAGAAAATCGGCTTTATCCTCGGCAAAATCATCACGATACACGAAGTCATTTCCAGTGTTATAAGGGGGATCAATATAGATCATCTTCACTTTGCCAAGGTAGGTTTCTTGCAATAGTTTCAGAGCATCAAGGTTATCACCTTCAATAAAAAGGTTTTCGGTGGTGTCAAAATTTACACTTTCAGCGCGCGCTGGGCGCAGGGTCTTGGCAATTGGCGCATTAGCAGCAAGAATTGCCTCTCGTTTACCAACCCAGTTGAGCTGATAGCGTTCTTGATTGCCTTCAATAAGATGCTCGGAAAGCTCTTGTTGCAATAGTTCAAAATCAATTTTGCCCTCTGAAAAGCAATGTGGGAAAAGGTGTTGAAGTTGAGAAATATTTTGCGCGGTTTGATCAGCACTGTGCATTTTTAGTTGTTGCATAGTGCCTCCGCAGAGAAAAGATTAAAGGCAGAATTTAGGCGGTTGCGTTGCGTTGCGTTGCGTTGCGTTGCGTTGCGTTGCGTTGCGTTGCGTTGCGTTGCGTTGCGTTGCGTTGCGTTGCGTTGCGTTGCGAGTTTATTCATTTTGTTTTCCTATTCAAGCAAAATTCAAAAAAACTTGTGAATTATATAAAAAAGCGGTCGATTTTGCAGAATTTTTTGCAAAATCGACCGCTTGCTAAGTGTTAAGATTAAGCTTTAGCCGTGGGCTACACGTTCCACCGCTTTACGTGCATATTTGTCTTCATCAAATTCTCGCAGTGGTTTATGTTCGCTACCTAAGAAGGTATAGATCACCGGCAATACGAATAAGGTAAACATTGTACCAATTGCTAGACCCGCAACAATGACCATACCGATACTGAAACGAGCAATTGCCCCTGCACCAGTTGCAAAGAGAAGTGGGATTAAGCCCGCAATCATTGCCGCTGTAGTCATGAGAATTGGACGCAGACGGATTGTTGCTGCATACATAATTGCATCAAAACGTGATTTGCCATGATGTAACTGCTCTTCTTTTGCCACCTCGCACATTAAGATACCGTGTTTAGTGATCAAACCAACTAAGGTTACTAAGCCTACTTGTGAGTAGATATTTAAGGTTGCACCCGCTTTCCCTGCAATACCAAGCACATTCATCACAATCAATGCGCCAGAAACGGCAAGCGGTACGGAAACCAAAATGACCATTGGGTCACGCCAAGATTCAAATTGAATCGCTAACACGAGATAAATAATGATTACTGCTAATGCGAAAGTCATAACCATTGCATTACCTTCTTGGATATATTGACGAGCTTCCGATTTGAAGTCGTACTGATAGCCTTTCGGTAAACTGCGATCCAATTCAGCTTGTGCCCATTTTACTGCATCACCAATTGAGCCAGAGACAACGCCGCCAATGGTTGCGGAATTCAACTGATTCATACGGTTTAAGCTAGACGGTGAAGTTGTTAATTCCATCGTAACGAATGAACCGAGAGGAATAGACTCGCCACTTGCCGTAGTAACATAGTAGCTCATTAAATCTTCTGGATTTAAACGATCTTGGCGTACGGCTTGCGATACAATTGGATAAGCCCGTGAATCAATATCCACACGCGTAATAATCGCTCCAGATAAGAATGAACCTAATGTACCACTCACTTGTTGCATCGTTACACCGTACGCTCCCATTTTTTCACGGTCGAATTTCATATTCATCGTAACGGTGTCAAATTTTAAGTCTAAGTTGTTAAAGAAGAATTGCCCTGATGCTCTCGCTTTACCAAGAAATTCTGCTGCCACATCAGCAAGTTTCTCATAACTATCTGACGTAGTGATAACCAATGAGAATGGTAAACCGCTTTCTCCTGTTGAGATTTCAGGGAAGGAAATCGCGTTTAAATCCATTGCAACGACTTTTTTCGCAATTGCCGCTACATCATTTGAAATAGCCGCTCGTTCACGCTCACGGTCGTTCCAATCTTTCAAACTAATAATTGCCAAACCACTATTGCTACCATTAAACCCTGCAATGCTCATCATTGAGTTTACTTCCGGAATCTGTAGCACTTCTTCTTCAAACGACTTCATTGCTTCTTGCGTATAGTCTAAGTTGGTATTTGATGGCCCATTACCAATACCAACAACGAAACCACGGTCTTCAGTTGGTGCGACTTCGCTTGAAAGTGAGGTTAATAAAAACGGTAGGCTAGCAAAGATTGCGACAGCAAATACAAGCATAAAACCACGCACTGCCATGACACCAGCCAACATATTGGTATAGCATTTGGTTACGCGATCAAGAATATTGTTAATGCATTTCGTGAATTTACTTTCGTTTTCTTCATCATGTGCTTTTAATACCTTACCCGACATCATTGGTGAAAGAGTTAAAGCCGCAATACCTGAAATAAATACAGCGCCAGCAAGAGTTAAAGCGAACTCTTTAAAGAGTGAGCCTGTTACGCCTTCCATTAACGCCATTGGCGAATACACGGCACCAAGGGTAATCGTCATTGAAATAACAGGAATTGCAATTTCACGCGTACCAATGATTGCAGCATCAAATGGTGGTTTTCCCTCTTTTACATGACGTTCAACGTTTTCTAATACAACGATTGCATCATCTACTACTAAACCGATAGCAAGAATTAATGCCAATAAAGTGAGCAAGTTAATGGAAAAACCGAACATTTGTAAAAAGAACAGTACTCCAATAAGTGAAATCGGAATCGTAATGATCGGTACAATCATCGCTCTTAACGAGCCTAGGAATAGCACAATAACAACTAATACAATTAAAGTTGCTTCCCCAATCGTTTTGATTACCTCATTAATTGAGCTATTAATTGCTATCGTTTTATCATAGAGAATTTCACCGCTGATGGAAGGAGGCAAGTTACGTTGCACCTGTTCAAACATTGGGTAAATATCTTTTGCCACCGTAAGTGAATTTGCTGTCGTAGCCGCTGAAACGGCAAACACAACTGCATCTTTACCATTAGCTGTTGCACGAGCAGCATCAGATGATTTATCTAATTCAACCGTTGCAACATCTTTCAGCTTGATTTGATCCCCTTTCGCAGTCGTGGAGATGGTCACATTTTCTAGCTCTTCAACCGATGGTGTAGTAGATTCCACTTTGTTTTTATACACCGTGTAATAACCATTCGCATTACCTGCGGCAGTTTGTAAGTTGTTCGCACTTAATGCCTGTAAAATTGCAGCACCCGAAAGATTTTTCGCTGCCATTTTGTCAGGGTCAAGCCAGATTCTTAATCCAAATACCGAACCACCAAAAATATTTACAGACGACACTCCATTTACCGTAAAGAATTGTGGCTTCACCACACGATTTAGATAATCTGTGACCTGTGAAGTATTGAGTTCATCTGAAACAAAGCGAATATACATCAAGGCATCATCGCCCCCAGTTGAAACTCGAATTGACGGATCATCAATACCACTTGGTAAATTTGCACGTACGGCATTTACTTTTGATGAAATATCCGATAACGCGGCATTAGGGTCGGTATTTAATTTCATTTTTACCGTAATCGTAGTGGTACTCGGCGAACTACTTGAGGTCATATAGTCAATATTATCCGCTTGAGCTACCGCTTCTTCTAGCTGCGAGGTTACCAATGCTTGCATTAAGCTTGCATCTGCACCTGAGTAGTTTACGCTTACAGTTACCACTGAAATTGTCATTTCAGGGTATTCTCGTACCTGTAATTTGCTGATGGACTGCAAACCTAAAATCGTAATTAAAAGGCTGATACAGACCGCGAGTACAGGGCGTTTAATAAATATATCGGTAAATTTCACGACAAACTCCCATTACAGTTTGTTGTTTTGTGCCGGTGCTGTCACACCTACCGCTTCACGCTCGGATACCATAACCAACGAGCCATTGCTAATGCGTTGCATACCACCAGTGACAATCACATCACCCACATTAACACCTTTAGCAAGCTGAGAATAGATTCCTCGACGTTCCAGCGTTTTGACTTCAGCTTGTTTTACTCGGTAAATTTTATCTACTTGCAAGCTTGGATTCTGCTCTGCCATTTTGCTTACTAAGCTTTTATCTTCGTCCGATAAATCCTGCAAAACATACACACTTTCGCCGTACATCGTATAAGCAACGGCAATCTGCGGTACCACCACTTGGTTATACTGGGTTGGCATGGCAATATTTAAACGAGCAAACATGCCCGATAATAATTTGTTTTGCCCTTCTGTAACTACTGCTTCAAGATTAATTAAGCCCGTTGTACGATCAACCGCAGGATCCATCGCGGAAATACGAGCAGGAAATGTTTGCCCTGGTAATGCATCAATCGTTGCTGTTACTTTCTGCCCAATTTCAATTCGCTCAAGATCAGTTTGCGGCAACGTAAAGCGAATTTTCATTGAGCTTTGGTCTTCCACTCGCACAATTTCTGTACCTGCTGTTACGAATTGCCCAACATTGACGTTCACAATACCCGCCATACCATCAAACGGTGCATAGATTTGGCGGCGAACAATTTGTTCTTTTAACGCTTCAATATTTGCTACCAATGCTTCGTAAGTTGCTTTGGCGTTATCAAACTCCATACGCGATGCACTGTTGCTCGCCACTAAATTTTTATAGCGGTTGTAGTTTGCCAAGGCGTTTGGAAGTTGCGCTTCACTCGCTTTTAAGCTTGCACGTTCTGCACTACTATCAATTTCAACTAATAATTGTCCTTTACGCACACGATCACCTGAGCTTACCGCCACACGGGTAACGGTGCCAGCAGCTTGAGCGCTTAACATTGCACCTTGATTTGGACGAATAGAGCCGGTCGCACCAATCATTGGTGTCCATTCGCGCGACTCCACCTGCATTACCGTGACTCCACTCACCGTCTCAGGCATATTTGCCGCTGCTTCTGCTTTCTTCCCTGCAATAAACTGTTGCATGCCAACTACCCCAGCAAAGGCAAGCAGGACAACAATCAAAGTAATCACGATTAAGAACTTCCGCCCTTTGCCAGGCTTGTTCTGCTCGTATGTGACTTGCTCTGTCATAATTTCTCCATAATTAAATTACAATTTAAACCATAATCGTTTTCCAAGTGCGGACTATCACCTCTTCAATAACCGCATCGGATAAAGTTTCCTTACGTAGCAGTTGCATATACATCAACTCCCACGTTACTTTCATGCTCATCGCCATCAAAACATAAGATGGCAATGGCGCAATCACACCTTCTCGCTTACCATTTTCAATAAATTGACACCAAGCCAATTCTTGATTATCAATACAAGACAATATCATCGTTTGGAACGTTGGCAATGACTCATATTGGTGCATATTGGCAACGACATTTGGATTGCTTTGCATAAATTCCCACGTAGCTAACCAAAGTTGCCGATATTGCTCAAAAAACGCTAACGTTGGGTCGTAATGCGTTTTCACAAAATGATGAAATTCATTAAATAGATGCCTAACCAGTTGATTCAACAATTCCTCTTTATCTTTAAAATAGAGATAAATTGTCCCCACTGAAACCCCAGCTTCCTTTGCGATTTTATGTGTTGAAAGATATTGGATACCTTTCCGTGCCATTAACGAATCAGCCGCTCTTAAAATGCGAATTGCCACATCATTATGTGGCAAAACATCATCAAACATAGTTAAGACCTTTTCGTAACTGAACGATTGTTCATTTTACTGATTTTTCAATTTTTCGCAAATATTCCTTAGGGTATGCTCGTTTAAATTCAGCGGCATTGGCGCTAAAAATGACACAAACAGCGACTAATAAAGTGTGCGCGGTTAACCTAGGTTCTTGTGCGCAAACAAGTTGAGCTCAATGATGAATTAGCATGAGCAACAGCGCCAGGACAATTTGCAAAAAATTCCACAAAAGCAACCGCTTGTTCTCTTTGTAATTTCATTGGATTTCATGAATAATAGCGACTCTACTTTTTAACCTCCACAAATACTATGCATAAAACCATTGTGATCAAACTGGGGACTAGCACCCTCACCCACGGTACGAAAAGTTTAAGCCGTCCTCACATGCTAGAAATTGTTAAACAGATGGCCAATTTACACCAGCAAGGACATCGCTTAATTTTAGTTACTTCTGGAGCTGTCGCGGCAGGGCGAGACTATTTAGGGCATCGCGAACTACCACCAACATTGGCAAGCAAACAGCTTCTCGCTGCAGTCGGACAAAGCCAATTAATTCAAGTATGGGAAAGTCTGTTTTCAATTTATGGGATAAAAATTGGGCAAATGCTCCTCACCCGTGCAGATATTGAAAATAAAGACCATTTCTTGAACGCTCGTGATACATTGTTTGCACTACTAGAACAAGGCATTATTCCTGTAATTAATGAGAATGATGCTGTTGCCACCGCAGAATTTCGTATCGGCGATAACGATAACCTCTCCGCCTTAGTGGCTATGCTCTCTCAAGCAGAGCAGCTAATATTACTCACCGACCAACAAGGTTTATTTGATAGCGATCCTCGTAAAAATCCTGCGGCAAAATTACTTAGTGTGATTGAAAAAATCACCCCTGAAATTCGTCAAATTGCTGGGGGAAGTGGTTCAACGCTTGGCACTGGCGGCATGTTTACCAAAGTCGTTGCCGCAGAAATTGCAACCCGTTCGGGTGTTGAAACAATTATTGCTTCAGGCGAACATGAAAATGTGATCTTTGAAATTGTAAACGGAGCAGCAATTGGTACCCGTTTCCTTGCGCAAAGCGATAAAATTGAAGGGCGTAAGCAATGGTTATTTGGTGCTCCACCGGCGGGAAGCATTACCATTGATTTAGGCGCAGAAAATGCGTTATTAGCACAGCATAAATCCCTCTTGCCTGCTGGAATTAGTGCGGTACAAGGTCAATTTGCGCGCGGGGAGGTATTAAAAATTCAAAGCAGTGACGGGCAAATTCTTGGTTTGGGCATTTCCCGCTACAATAGTGAAGCGCTTAATCAAATCAAAGGGAAAAAATCAAGTGAGATTGAAACGCTCTTGGGCTATGAGTTTGGTGCAGTTGTACTACACCGTGATGAAATGATTCTTTACTAGGAGAAATAAGATGGAGTTTAGTTTCGACATTATTGCGCTTTTGTTCATCGCTGCTTTTGTTTCAGGTTTTATTGATGCAATTGCCGGTGGTGGAGGCTTAATTACTATTCCTGCCTTACTCTCAGTCGGCATTCCTCCCGCGATGGCATTGGGGACAAATAAGTTGCAAGCCTGTGGTGGTTCTTTTTCTGCTGCACTGTACTTTATACGCCATCGACAAGTCGAAATTAAGCATTTAGGGAAATTAATTGCTTTGACATTTGTGGGGGCTGCGCTTGGGGCAATTACCGTCCAGCTCATCGATATTAGTCTGCTAAAATCTGCACTCCCCTTTTTAATTTTAATTTTGGCAGTTTATTTCTTATTTAGTCCATCCATTAGTGATCAAGACAGCAAACAGCGGATCAGCTACACACTATTTGCCTTCACTGCTGCAATAGGCATTGGTTTCTACGATGGTTTATTAGGGCCTGCAACGGGTTCATTTTTCACTCTTGCTTTTGTTTTATTGTTAGGTTTCAACCTGACTAAGGCAGTTGCACACACAAAAGTATTAAACTTTACCTCAAACTTTGCCGCACTTGTCTTTTTTATATTAGGTGGTGTTGTGCTATGGAAGATCGGTTTGATTATGCTCGTTGGTCAATTTATCGGTGGTAACCTTGGTGCAAAAATGGCGATCACAAAGGGCAAACAGCTGATCAAACCGCTTATTGTTACTATGTCATTCCTTATGGTGGCAAAAATGTTATGGGAACAAGGATATTTTGCTTAGCGATAATCACCCTTTAATTTGCATTACTGCAGCCCATAGCAAGCGGTCTCTTTAATCTAAAATTTTACAAAATTATGAACAAACAAAAACGTATCGAAATTCTTACCCGTTTGCGTGCTCAAAATCCACACCCAACGACAGAATTAATCTATCATTCTCCATTCGAACTATTGATTGCCGTGATTCTCTCTGCCCAAGCTACCGATGTTGGTGTGAACAAAGCAACGGCAAAACTTTTTCCTATCGCCAATACTCCCCAAGCAATTTTAGCGCTAGGCGTAGAGGGTTTAAAAGAATATATCAAGACTATCGGTTTATTTAATAGTAAGGCAGAGAATATTATCAAAACTTGCCGTGATCTAATTGAAAAACACAATGGTGAAGTACCTCAAACACGTGAAGAATTAGAAGCTCTCGCTGGTGTAGGCAGGAAAACGGCAAATGTGGTTCTTAACACGGCATTTGGGCAACCAACTATTGCCGTAGATACACATATCTTTCGTGTTTCGAATCGGACTAATTTTGCGCCAGGTAAGGATGTCGTAAAAGTTGAAGAGAAACTACTTAAAGTTGTACCCAATGAATTTAAAGTCGATGTGCATCACTGGCTAATTCTGCATGGGCGCTATACTTGCATTGCACGAAAACCTCGCTGTAATTCTTGTATTATCGAAGATTTATGTGAATATAAACAAAAAACCGATATGTAAAAAGAGGCTGAACATTTATGTGTTCAGCCTCTTTCATATAGATTAAGATCGACTATTCATTTAAAACTAAGCGAAGTAGCCTAGCCTTCAATAAACTTCGGCGCGGTAAATACCGTTACTTCTGGTACTTCACCTTGGAATTTTTCTACCTGTACAATTGCAGTATTTGGTGAATTGCCCTGAGCCAATTTTGATGTTCCTTCATCACGGGTCAGCACATTCGGGTTACCAAATTTACATAACGGTTGCTCAGATTGCCCTAAATCTGCTGGGTCGTACCATGCCCCCTCATGTAAACAAACCGTACCTTTGATAATGCCATCTGTTACCACTGCACCAGCAAGCACTTGTCCACGACTGTTAAAGATACGTACCACATCACCATCTGCGATACCACGAGCTGCCGCATCTTCTTTATGGATTAAGACTGGCTCACGACCAGCTACAGTGTATTTATCACGCAATGAGGTATGGCAAAGCTGACTGTGTAAGCGGTAGTATGGGTGTGGAGTGACTAACGCAAGCGGAGCTGCTTCAGTAACATTACCTGCATACTCATCTGGCACAAACCAAGTTGGGTGGCCTTTACAGTCATCATAATTCATTTTAGCGACGACATCAGAGAAGATCTCAATTTTACCTGATGGTGTGCCTAATGGATTGAGTAGCGGATCATTGCGGAACTCTTCATAGCGCACCCATTTTTTCGCAGCCTCTTTTACTGGGAAGGTGACAGGTTTATTTTCTTCCCAGAATTTTTCAAAGCGTGGCATATTCACACGATTTTTACGAGCAGCATCAAAGGCAGTTTGGTAGAAACCTTGTAACCACTGCATTTCCGTTTTACCTTCGGTGAATTTATCAGCCACACCTGCACGTTTGGCTAATTCTGTGAAAATATCGTAATCACTTTTCGCTTCAAATTGTGGCTCAACAACCTGTTTCATTGGGAAGATATACATCATTGAGTAGTCGCCTGACATGGTAATGTCGTTACGTTCATAGCTAGTTGTAACTGGCAATACAATGTCCGCCATACGAGCTGTTGGTGTCCAGTTCACTTCATTTACAATGATAGTATCTGGTTTTTGCCACGCTTTCACTTGTTTGTTGGTATCTTGCAAGTGAGTGAATGGGTTACCGCCGGCCCAGTAGATTAGTTTAATTTCTGGGTAAGTAATTTCTGTACCGTTATATTGAATAGTTTTACCAGGATAAAGCAACGCATCCGCCACACGTGCAACTGGGAAAGAGAATTTAGACGCATCATCTAACCAAGATTTTTCACCTGCTTCGGCAGCCGTTGCGGTAATTGCACCCACAATACCACCTGTCGCACTTGGTACACCACCATTTGCATAGTGATAACTGAAACCAAAACCACCACCCGGTAAACCAATTTGACCGAGCATTGAAGCAAGGGTCACTAACATCCAGTGAGTTTGTTCACCATGACGTTGGCGTTGCATACCCCAACCGCCCATTAACATTGTGCGTTTAGCAGAGAAATCTGCAGCTAATTGTTTAATGGTTTCTGCTGGTACACCTGTAATGTTTGCCGCCCAATCAGCATCTTTTGGCTGATTATCTTCTTTGCCTAATAAATAGTTTTCAAATTGCTCAAAGCCTTTGGTGTATTTTTTTAAGAATTCCTGATCGTGTTTACCTGTGGTTACTAATGTATGAGCAATCCCCATCATTAATGCAACGTCTGTTGCCGCACGGGTTGGAATCCACTCTGCATTTAAGAATTGGCAGGTTTCACTTTTCACTGGATCAATACAGATCACACGTTTACCACTCTCTTTGAGTTTTTTCAGGTATTCAATCCCGTGTTGGTCGGTTGATGTCCATGCATTACGCAAGGTTAAAAGCGGATTTGCCGCCCAAAATACTACAATTTCGCTGTTTTCTAACACCACTTCCCAGCTCGTTTGCTGTTCATACACTTCGATCGTACCTAACACGTGTGGCATAATCACCTGAGCTGCCCCAGTAGATAAGTCGCCTTTTACCCCCACGAAGCCACCAGTTAAGTTTAAGTAACGGTGTAATAAAGTACGAGCAGCATGTAATGCACCAGAACTATACCAGCCGTATGAACCTGCGAAAATACCGCTTGCACCGTGTTGATCGGTAACACGCTTCACTTCGCCAGCCACTAAATCTAATGCTTTATCCCAAGAGACACGCACCCATTCATCACGACCACGCAAGGTGGTATCTTTATTGCCTTCCAAGTAGCCTTTACGCACCATTGGATATTTCACACGGGCTTCACTATAAAGCTGATCAGGAACAACGGTTTGTAATTCGTTTTCAATGCTCATTGGCATTGCCGGCCCCGATTTCACCGCTTTACCGTCTTCCACAACAACCCCGATAGGTCCCCAGTGTGCAGCGGTCATCACCGTTTTACTTTCAGAGGCTTGCGCTGGCGCAGACACTACCGAGCCAACAACACCACCGCCAAGCGATACACCAGCTGCACCAAGTGTTGTATTTTTTAAGAAATCACGACGTTTGAGATTGATTTGGTCTTGTTTTTTCATAAAACACCTCATTTGAGAGAGTTCACAAGATTTGCAAAAAAGACGGGAAAAGTTGCCGCTTGTCATACAAACGTAGGGGCATGATGCTCACGCCCACGGGCGTACGCAGTACGCCCCTACAGTATCACAAATTCCACAAATCATTGTGAAGTTGAAAATACGACACCTTTCTAAACAGGAGTGGCCAATCCGTTTCCAAATTAACCATTGAGTGAAATTTCACTGGCACTGCCACCATATCGAACGACTTAGGTAAACAGGCTCGGAGTCGGGAAATAAGAACTGGTCGCATTATAGTTTTCTCTCTAATAAAGCATAATACGTAAAAATACGCATTCCGAAGCAAATTTGAGCAAGATCAAAGTTTATGCTATGCGATCAATGTGGCAAAAAATATGCAAAATAGACCGCTTGTATAACAAAAAGACGAAAACATTGCTGTTTTCGTCTTTCATCTTCAATCTTAATTAACTTGCTAGCTCTGCTCTTAAAAGCTCAGCCCCTCGGCTAAGTGCGTTGAGTTTACCTCGTGCTACTGCGCGTGAAAGCGGTGCCATGCCGCAATTGGTGCAAGGATAGAGATTTTCCACATCCACAAATTGCAACGCTTTTCGCAATGTATCGGCAACCTGTTCTGGGGTTTCAATCACATTTGTTGCCACATCGATCGCTCCCAGCATCACTTTTTTGCCACGAATTAATTCAAGTAGATCCATTGGGACTTTTGAGTTTTGGCACTCCAGTGAAATAATATCAATTTTAGATTGTTGCAGTTTAGGAAAGCTTTCTTCATATTGTCGCCATTCATTGCCTAGCGTCTGTTTCCAATCCGTATTCGCTTTAATGCCATAGCCGTAGCAGATATGCACCGCTGTCTCGCATTTTAGCCCTTCGGCAGCACGTTCTAAGGCGGCAATTCCCCAATCATTTAATTCATCAAAGAAAACATTAAATGCAGGTTCGTCAAATTGAATAATATCTACCCCCGCCGCTTCCAATTCTTTGGCTTCTTCGTTAAGAATTTTGGCAAATTCCCACGCTAATTTTTCACGGCTTTTATAATGCCCATCAAACAAGGTATCAATCATTGTCATTGGGCCGGGTAACGCCCATTTAATCGGTTTATCGGTATGTTGGCGTAAGAATTTAGCATCTTCAACAAATACCGATTTAGGGCGATGTACCGCCCCAACAACACTTGGTACACTCGCTTCATAGCGATTACGGATTCGTACAATTTCACGTTTAGTAAAATCCACGCCTTCTAAATGCTCAATAAAGGTTGTCACAAAATGCTGACGTGTTTGTTCACCATCACTGACAATATCAATGCCTGCCGCAGTTTGTTCCATCAAAGAGACTAAAAGCGCATCTCTTTTTGCTTGTAACAGTTCACTGCCACTTAATTTCCATTCTGACCATAATTTTTCAGGCTCAGCAAGCCAAGCAGGTTTTGGCAAACTGCCTGCAGTAGAAGTGGGAAGAAGAATTTTACTCATTCGTTATTTTCCTATTATTGAAAACGGGTAGGAGCGAACCAATGTGTCCGCCCTATTAAATTAGTTTTTATTTTTCATTCACCCAAGCATCTAAAATGGCTTTAAACGGCTGAATAAAATGTGTTTGGGCATATTCACCTTGTTTAATCGCAAGCTCGGTACGCTCTACACGGTCATATTCTACTTTGGTTACCGAATAATCTTCATAATTGAGGCTGGCTTTATATACCTGCCCTGCCACTGAGTTGGCGTTATACACCTCAGGGCGGTAAATTTTTTGGAAGGCTTCCATTGTTGCAATCGTGCTGATCAATTCTAAATTGGTGTAATCATTAAGCAGATCTGCATTTTGATCAAAATAGAACGCATAAGGTGCAACGGATTTTGGTGGCATAAAATAGCGTACCGTTAAGCCCATTTTGGCAAAATAGTCGTCCGTTAAAGAATAATCATCTTGACGGTATTCTACACCTAAAATTGGGTGTTCATTCGTGGTTTTTTGGTAAGTACGAGTCGTTGCTACACTTAAACAAAGCACGGGAGGTTTGTTATTTTTTGCTTTGTATTCAGGCGAATCAAGCAGATGTTTAAATAATTTACCATGTAGTTCACCATAGTTGTCAGGCACGGTAAAATTTGGCTTATCTTTGTTAAAATCACGCAATAGCACGCTAAAATCGTAATCACGCACAAAAGAGGAAAAGTTATTGCCGATAATACCATCAATGGTTTTACCTGTTTTATGATCAACGACATACGTTTTTAACCATTCCACACCCGGAAAAAATTCACCGTTGCCTTCCACATCAATATCCATAGAAACGATTTCTAATTTTACCGAATAGCGATCTGCGGTTGGATTATCCCAATTGGCCAAATCATTGAAACGTTTGTTAATCATTGCAATCGCATTTTGCAGATTTTGTTTACGGTTTTCACCGCGCGCTAAATTGGCAAAATTGGTGGTTAAACGAGTGCTTTGATCGGGTTGATAGTTTTCATTAAATTCAAGGGTTTGCACTCGGCATTTAAAATAGGCTGTCATATTACTTCCCTGTATTGTGTTCTGGAATAACGCCTATTCAATCATAAATTTTATGTGAAGAAAAATGAGATATTTCACATTTATTTATGAAAACCTTTCATAATAGTATAAATAACAAGCGGTTCTTTTTGCAGAATTTTTTGCAAAAAGAACCGCTTACAAAAAAGCGAAAACATGGCTGTTTTCGCTTTTATCACTTAACTGACAATCTAGTGTGAGCTGCCTTTAATATCTTTTGCATTACGTTGCAGATAGATTGTTACTGCACGTACATCGTCAGCAGACATTGATGTTCTGTCTTTCATTGAATTCACCACACCAATCCACTGATTTGCTGTGTAATGATCAGCACTGATCGCAGCATGGCAACCACTACAATGGGTTTCATTCAGATTATTACCAAAAGCATTTAAGGCATTAATATTTGCAGTCACGCTGTTTTTATCGGCAATAATCTCAAAGCTAATTTCTTTCCAATCAGAATCTGTTACGCTATCGTGAACAGTATTTAATACCGTTACTTTAGCTTGTTCTTCTGCACCAAGCAACGCAACCATAATTCGCTGACCAAGCCCCGCATACACTACGCTTTCAGCACCAGCTTGTTGCCAGCCTTTCACGGTTGCGGTTACCTTGCCATTTTCTTCTTTCCAGTTACTCATTTCTGCAAATGGCAATAAACGGACTTCTCCGCCTTGTTGCAGCTGAACACTGTTCATTGCCAACGAGAATAAAGTTTTATCATTTGTGCCAAATTCTGCACCATGCTTTGCGAGCTCACCTAATGCAGCAGCACTATCAACTTCAACCTCAGGCATAAAATGCGCAATCCCTTTGTGGCAATCAATACAGGTTTGATTGGTTTCCATTGCAAGTTTATGCATTTTCTGGGCAGCTTCTTTTTGCTCAGAGAGCACCATCGCATCAAAACTATGACAAGAACGACAAGTTGCAGAATCGTTGGCCTTCATATCATCCCAAACTTTTTGCGCCATTTCTAAGCGATGTGCTTCAAAAGCTTCCTGATCAGGAAGTTTATTGGTGACATAGGTATGCCATAAATCTTTTACCGCAAATACTTTAGTTTTAAGGTAATCAATACCTTCATGTGGAATATGACAGTCTTGGCATTCAGCTCGAATCCCTTTACGATTGGCAAAGTGTACGCTACCTTCCCATTCTTCTTTCGGGTGGCTCATAGAGTGGCAACTGACACAAAATTCTGTTGTACTGGTTTTATGCATAGCATATTGTGTGCCACCAAATAATGCAGCACCTAGCCCCACTAAGCCAAGAATTGCTAGGGACTTTTTCAATTTACTCATCGAATAATCACTCCAAATAAAATACTAAGATAGGTTTTATCCTAAAATCGGCAATGAGGAGTTGTGTGGGGAATATCATTACCGATAAGGAAAGGAGACCTACAACCTGAAAGGAACTACGGTATTATTTTATTTAGGCGATATAACTGCCTCAATACGCAAACTTGCGTATTGGTGGCAGTTGTTCTAAAGAGATTTGATAAAAATCAAATTTGTGTGGGTTGCAAGCGGGCTATTTTCAGCCAAAATTTGCAAAAAGTTATTTCAGTTCAAACCAGTTAGGTAATTTGAAATGGCTTTCAGCAAATAAGCTTGGTGCAATAACGGTATTACGCCCCTGCTGAATTTGATAGATCAAATGCGGCTGACTAATTGAGAGATCGGTCGTACTATCTGGATACGTTAGCCCAATTTGGTGTTCATTACCAAAAAAATACGAGCCATTGATGCCATGATTCACTAGCGTACGAATACCTTGTGTCACTTGTTTAAAGTGGCGGGGATAATCGCTCTTACGCCAAACATTCGCTAAGATATTGATTTGGTCAAACGCAAGGCTGGCCTGTGAAAAACTCGGTGCTTTACCAAAAGTATTTTGATAAAGCTGGTTAAATTGCTTACCCGCATAAGTAGAAGCAAGCCCCGTTGTCGTTGCCCAAACAACGCCTTCACACAACTGCTGATGCGGTTGTAACGTACTTGGTGAATAGATGGCATATAATACAGCATTGAGTGGTTGCGCAATGAACGCCGCATAAAAGTTAAGAATATCCTCTGTAAAATAAGAGGCAAAGACAATTAAAGTCGGATCAATATTATGCAGTTGCACCATTGCTTGCTGAAAAACATTTGTTGATTTTTCTAACTCAACTACCTCAACTTGCCAATTAAGTTTGCGCAAAGAGGCAACCAGTTCATCCATCCCAATATCAATGCATTGCCATTTTACAGTCACTATCGCTACGCGGCGATTTTTCAATAACATCGGATAGCTGGCTTGATATGCCTGCAAAAAGCGCACCACGCCTAGCCCATAGTTAATGCTGCTGGCACAGACTTGGAAAATATTACCAATTCTTCCCGATTTTTGTGATCCACTATGGCTCGCATCATGTAAGTAAGGAATACCCTCGCTCGCAACCAAATCATGCACTTCAGGTAAATAACAAGCATAATTAGTACATATTGCCTCAACTTCCTGATCAAAAAGCTGTTGATAGGCATTGATAATACTCTGTTTTTCTTCCACTTGATAAGCAGATTTCACTAATTGAACTTTCCGTCCATGAATACCACCTTGGCGATTGATCTGCTCTACCGCCAGTTGTGAACCATTCAATAATTCTTCTGTATCAATTTGCCCTAAGCCACTTTCGACAAACGGAATCCCTATAGTAATCGGCTTATCTGCACAATTTGCCAAGAATGTGCTTGTGCTAGGACTCTTTTCTACTTGGTGTCTGTCTGCTAATTGTGCCACTAATTGCTCAATTTCAAATGTCGGCAAAATAGAATGTTCTAGTTGTGCTGGCGTAGGCAAACAATATAAATAATGCTGTGTAGCAAAAATCGCCAACAATGTACGATTATTGATCCCAACTTTATCAAAAATATGTTCCACGTGTTTCGCCACAGTTCGATTGCTAATAAAAAGGCTTTCTGCAATTTCACTATTGCTTAACCCATGGCTCAGCAAAGTTAGAATTTGTAACTCTCGCTCACTCAATTGATAAGGAATCTGTTTAATCCAGCTGCAACGGACTAACGCCAAATAAGGCTGATGCAAACTCAGAGTAAACCGATACCAATTTTGTTCATGCTGATAGTAGAAACAAAGATTCTGATGCCTAGAATGGAATAACGCCCGCGCATAGTCAATAACCTGTCTAAAACGAGACAAAAATACTTTGCCCTCGCCATCCTCCCATTCCGACAGTTCTCCTTTTATATCAACTAAACAGGACCATTGTTCTCGCTGCATATCTATATCCATAAAATAATTTTTCTTATTATAAATAAAATAGGCATTTCAACAAATGACTCAAATCAAACTATGGAACTATTTGATTTGATTGCATTTTTATTTAACAGAAGTTTGTCTGCTAAAGAGAGAACAATAAAAAAAAGCCCGCAATCAACAATCGAAAGCGGGCGGAGGTCTTACCTAAGGAAATGAAAAAAACTTCGCTATATCCATTTAAGCATCTAGCGCTCTATCAGACTAAGCTCTGAAAGTAAAGTTCAAAAAAATTCAAAAATTTTAACGATTTTGAAAAAATTGTTTGTAAACGATAACGCTGCTTCATTGAATTATCCACAGACCCTAGCTAAAATGCCATTTTATTTTACTAGGGGAAAGCCATGTCGATCCGAATTCTTCCTGAACATGATATCAAACAAGCAGCCAGTTCATTGCACACGCCAGCGTTGCTTTATGCTAATCCGAAAAATTTATATGCCAGACGTGAAAAGCGCCTTCAGCAATTGGCCGAAAAACACCCCTTTAAAGATTATCTTATGTTTGCTGCACAAATTGTTGCAGCGCAAGCTAAAGTACTAGAGCATCATCCAATTGCTGATCACCATGCTGAGCTTGAAAATATTTTGCAAAAAAATCATGGAATTGCACCGCTTGATATACAACAGTTCCAACCAGATGCCGAGTGGCGTAAATTGCTTAGCTTGCTCATTGATGAACTTAGCCCCCATTTTCATGCTAATGAAACAGTAAACGCAACCTTAGATTGGCTGAAAAAAGCTTCTGAGACTGAGCTAGACATACTAGCTAAACGGTTACTGAATGGCCATTTACATGAGGTTGGTGCGGATAAAGCTGTTTTCTTATGGGCAGCATTATCACTTTATTGGTTACAATTAGCGCAGCAATTACCTCGTAATATGCAGACAGAAACTGGCGAACGTTGTCATTGTCCAGTATGTGGTTCAGCGCCTGTTGCCGGCGTGGTACATTTCGGTGAAACGCAGGGCTTACGCTATTTACATTGTGCACTGTGTGAAAGTGAATGGCATGTCGTACGCGCAAAATGTTCTAACTGTGAACAATCGGGGAAATTAGATTATTGGAGCTTAGATAAAGCTGATGCGCCAATTAAAGCAGAAAGCTGTGGTGATTGTGGTAGTTACCTGAAAATTCTCTATCAAGATAAAGATCCTTATGTCGAAGCGGCAGCGGATGATTTAGCAAGCCTATTTCTTGATGCAGAGATGGAAGAAAAATCATTCGCACGTAGTGCAATTAATCCATTCCTATTCCCTGCTGAATAATATAAAAAAGCCAGAACTGAGGTTCTGGCTTTTGACTGTATTATTTAATGACTTCTTGGCCATTCATATAAGATCTTAATACCTCTGGCACAGTAATTGAGCCATCAGCATTTTGGTAGTTTTCTAGCACGGCGACAAGCGTACGTCCCACTGCTAGGCCTGAACCGTTTAGGGTATGAACCAAGCGAGTTTTCTTCTCACCTTTTGCCTTGCAACGTGCTTGCATACGACGTGCTTGGAAATCCCACATATTTGAGCAAGAAGAGATTTCACGATAGGTATTTTGAGCAGGTACCCATACTTCTAAATCATAAGTTTTGCAAGAACCAAAGCCCATATCGCCCGTGCAAAGCATCACTTTACGGTATGGCAAATTAAGCAACTGCAACACCTTCTCGGCGTGTCCTGTTAGCTCTTCTAAAGCTTCCATTGATTTTTCAGGCGCAACGATTTGTACTAATTCCACTTTATCAAATTGATGCATACGAATTAAGCCACGAGTATCACGCCCATAAGATCCCGCTTCTGAACGGAAACAAGGTGTATGAGCAGTCATTTTAATTGGCAAATCGGCTTCATCGATAATTTCATCACGCACAAGGTTGGTTACTGGCACTTCTGCTGTTGGGATTAAACCAAAAGCACGTTGCACTTCATTCGGATCTTGTCCTGTAAGTGGTTGAGTGTGGAATAAATCTTCACCAAATTTTGGTAATTGTCCTGTGCCATATAACGTATCATGATTAACTAAATAAGGCACATAGGTTTCGATATAGCCGTGTTGTTCTGTATGTAAATCCAACATAAATTGTGAGATAGCGCGGTGCAAGCGTGCAATTTGCCCCTTCATCACCACAAAACGACTGGCAGTTAATTTTGCACCTGCGGCAAAGTCTAAACCGCCAAAACTTTCACCAAGAGTTACGTGATCTTTTGGTTCAAAATCAAATTGGCGTGGTTCGCCCCAACGTAAAATTTCTTTATTTTCCGTGTCATCTTTACCAAGTGGCACTTCATCTGCGGGTAAATTTGGAATAGTCAAAAGTAAATCACGAATTTCAGCTTGTACTTTATCTAATGCTACTTTGGCATCGTCGAGTTCATTGCCCATATTATCTACTTCGGCAAGCAATGCAGAAATATCTTCACCACGGGCTTTGGCTTGACCGATAGATTTAGAACGAGCATTACGTTCTGCTTGCAAAGTCTCGGTTTTCACTTGTAAATTTTTACGTTGTTCTTCAAGCGTTTGAACTTTTTCCACGTCCAAAATGAAATTACGTTTGGTTTTGAGTGCGTCTGCGACCTCCGCAAGATTAGTACGCAGTAAATTTTGATCGATCATGTTGTTTCCTTATTTTGCAAAATTTTGTTAATTTGTAACCGCTTATTTTACGAATTATCTATTCGCATTTTTCATAATTCGAGCTTTATCACGTTGCCATTCTCGGTCTTTGATATCATCTCGTTTATCGTGTTGTTTCTTACCTTTTGCTAAGCCTATTTTGACTTTCACCCATGCTTTTTTCCAGTACATTGCCGTAGCAACAATAGTAAAACCATCACGGTTTACTTTGCCAAATAGGCTATCAAGTTCACGTTTTTTCAGCAGTAACTTACGAGTACGAGTCGGATCGGCAACGATATGGGTTGAAGTCGCAGTTAAAGGGGTAATCATTGCCCCAAACAAAAAGGCTTCGCCATCACGGAAAATCACATAGCTATCGCTAATATTACCCTTTCCTGCACGTAGAGCTTTCACTTCCCAGCCTTGTAATTCAAGACCAGCTTCAATCTCATCTTCAATAAAATAGTCGTGTCTTGCTCGTTTATTCAGAGCAATAGTGTTATCCGACACTTTAGGTTTTTTTGCCATAGTTTGAATTATCTAGAAAAATTTGGCGTTAATTCTACCTTAAACTGAGCTATGTTTGAACGGACAAGCGGTGAATTTTCAGGAAGATTTTGCAAAATAGTAAGAAAAAAGCACCGCTTGCACGGTGCTTAGTTTGTGAATGGTTATTGTAAGGCGCTGGTTGCCTTCGATTTTTTCACTTTAATCCCTTTGCCTTTCGCAAGAGTAGGTAAAATTTCTACCCCTTCTGGCGGATTTTCCAATGCAATCGCTAACACTTCATCAATGGTTTCCACAGGGTGAATAGAAAGTGCTGCTTTGGCATTTTCTGGGATCTCTTCCAAATCTTTTTCATTCTCTTTTGGAATAATCACCGTTGTAATCCCACCACGATGCGCCGCGAGTAATTTCTCTTTCAAACCACCAATTGGCAACACTTTACCACGCAAGGTAATTTCACCGGTCATCGCCACTTCTTTGCGCACAGGGTTGCCCGTTAAACTAGATACAAGTGCGGTACACATTGCAATACCAGCACTCGGGCCATCTTTTGGCGTTGCACCTTCTGGCACATGCACGTGGATATCTCGTTTTTCATAGAAATCTTCGGCAATGCCCAATTTTTCTGCTCGAGAACGTACCACCACCATTGCCGCTTGGATAGACTCTTTCATCACATCACCGAGTGATCCCGTGTAAGAGAATTTGCCTTTACCCGGTACTGAGGCAGTTTCAATTGTCAGTAGATCACCACCCACTTCTGTCCACGCCAAACCTGTTACTTCACCAATGCGATTTTGACTATCCATTTTGCCATAATCAAAACGGCGAACACCTAAATAATCGTGCAAATTGCTGTCATTCACCGTGATAGATTTTAATTTTTTATCTAACACTAACGCTTTCACAGCTTTACGACAAATTTTTGCAATTTCACGTTCTAAGCTACGCACACCAGCTTCACGAGTGTAATAACGAATAATGCCCATCACGGCACTGTCATCAATGGTCAATTCGCCTTCTTTTAAGCCGTTATTTTCCATCTGTTTCGCAATTAGATGCTCTTTGGCTATGTGCATTTTTTCATCTTCGGTGTAGCCTGATAAGCGAATCACTTCCATACGGTCAAGTAATGCAGGTGGAATGTTCATTGAATTTGAGGTTGCCACAAACATCACGTCGGATAAATCAAAATCCACTTCCAAATAGTGATCGTTAAACGCTTTATTTTGCTCTGGATCTAGCACTTCAAGTAAGGCTGATGCAGGGTCACCTCGCATATCTTGTGCCATTTTGTCAATTTCATCAAGCAAGAAGAGCGGGTTTTTCACACCGACTTTCGCCATTTTCATCATTAGGCTACCCGGCATTGAGCCAATATAAGTACGGCGATGACCACGAATTTCCGCTTCATCACGCACGCCACCTAATGCCATACGGGTATATTTACGCCCTGTTGCGTTAGCGATAGATTGACCCAGTGAAGTTTTACCCACCCCTGGTGGGCCTACTAAGCAAAGAATCGGGCCTTTGAGTTTATTCAAACGGCTTTGCACCGCAAGATATTCCACAATGCGTTCTTTGACACGCTCTAAACCGTAGTGATCTTTATCTAGCGTTTCTTGGGCTTTTTGCAAATCTTTCTTCACCACAGACCGCTTGTGCCACGGCATTTGCAAAATCCAATCAATATAGCTACGTACCACTGTTGCTTCCGAAGAGCTTTGTGGCATCGCTTTTAATTTATTAAATTCGCTATCAACTTTTTCTTGCACCTCTTTTGGCAATTTTGCTGCGGTAATTTTCTCTTTGAGCTTATCTAGCTCACTCGCTTCACTTTCGTCTTCCCCGCCAAGTTCTTTACGAATCGCTTTAATTTGCTCGTTTAAGTAGTAATCACGTTGATTTTTTTCCATCTGCTGTTTAACACGATTACGGATACGACTTTCAGTTTCCATCGTATCAATTTCAGTTGCCATTGCGACTAATAAAGCCTCGAAACGTGCCACCAGATTTAACTCTTCAAGCAACGCTTGTTTTTTTGCAACAGGAGCAATAAGGTTGGCAGCCATGGTATCAGCTAGACGGTCTTCAAAAGCGATTTTTTGTAGCTTCGGAAGAATTTCTGATGGTACTTTTTTGTTTGTTTTAACGTAATTTTCAAATTCACTCAGCGCAGTTTTCGAAATTGCTTTAAGTTCTTCATTCTCATCATCAAATTCTGAAACTTGTGGGGTGACAGATGCCCAAAAACCATTTTCGTCGTCAAAAACCTTTTCAGCTTTTGCCCGTACTTGCCCTTCAACGAGCACTTTTACCGTGCCATCAGGCAAATTCAACATTTGAATAATATTCGCAATGACCCCAAAATGATAAATATCCTCAGAGGTAGGATCTTCATCATTGGGATCTTTTTGGGTGACCAAGAAAAGCTGTTTGTTGCTTTCCATTGCCGTTTGCAAGGCTTTTACCGACTTATCTCGCCCCACAAAAAGTGGCATAACCATAAACGGAAAAACCACGACATCACGCAGTGGTAGTAATGGAAGGTCAATAGATAATTTCTTTTTTCTTGCCATTCGATTTGCTCTCCATAAAAACAATTCGCACATTATGGGGGCGATATAGGGAAATACAAGGGGATTTTGTGAAAAAGCATAATATTGTGAAGATAACAAGAATCGGCATTCAAAAATGGTGGAAAAAATGCTATATTCTGCGTCAATTTTTGTTAATTACGGCTACAAATGAGCAATTATCAAGACATTTCTATCGCTTTTGCTGGTGTTTGCCAATGTGCAGAATTGGTTTATCAGTTTGCCCATACCGGTAATGTAGAGCAAACATATTTTAAAACTTCACTACAGAGCCTGTTGATTACCCAGCCTGATTCTACGCTTCATGTGTTTGGCGATAATCCTGCCAACCTTTCGATAGGCTTCGAAACAGCGCTTGCACAACTTGGTGGTAAACCTGGAAAAATTGATGCTGAAGTTAGTCGCTACTGGATTGGCATACTTGCCCTAAGCCGTAAATTAAATAAAAACCCACAAGCTAAAGCAGAGCTCGCTCGCCGTTTGCAACAACTTGAGCGCCAATTGCCCCTCTACGATAACGATATTCTGCACGCCCAAATCCTGAGTAGTATTGCTGCTATTTACAGCGATATTATCAGCCCAATGGGGACTCGAATTCAGGTTTTTGGTTTGCAAGAGCTACTTTCCCGAACCGATATTCAAAATAAAGTTCGCGCCAGCCTATTAGCCGGTGTACGAGCAGGTATTTTATGGCAACAAGTTGGAGGTAGCCGTTGGCAATTCTTTCTCGCGCGCAAAAAATTAATTAACACAACGCAATCGTTGTATTCATCTCGCTAGACTTACAGGAGCTTATTCTATGCAATTTACCGCCTTAACCGCACTTTCGCCAATTGATGGACGTTACCAAGATAAAGTCTCGGCATTACGTCCTATCTTTAGTGAATTTGGTTTATTGAAATACCGTGTGACGGTTGAAGTGCGCTGGCTACAAAAACTCGCCTCCCACCCTCAAATTCAGGAAGTTCCCTCTTTCTCCGCCGAAGCTAATGCATATTTGAATAAAATTGTCAGCGAATTTTCACTGGCAGATGCAGAGCGAATTAAAACTATTGAACGCACCACTAACCATGATGTAAAAGCGGTGGAATATTTTCTAAAAGAAAAAAGTGAAGCCGTGCCTGAATTAGCGAAAGTTAGTGAGTTTATCCACTTTGCTTGTACTTCTGAAGATATTAATAATACCTCTCATGCCTTAATGTTAAAAACAGTACGCGAAGAAGTATTATTACCTGAATGGGAAAAATTAATTAATGCGGTAAAAACGCTTGCTGTGCAATATAAAGATATTCCTTTACTGTCCCGCACTCACGGACAGCCTGCTACACCAAGTACAATTGGCAAAGAATTTGCAAATGTTGCTTATCGTTTAGAGCGCCAATTACAACAGCTACAACAAATTGAAATTCTTGCTAAAATCAACGGAGCTGTAGGCAACTATAATGCCCACCTTTCTGCTTATCCTGAAGTAGATTGGCATCAATTTAGCCAAGAGTTTATCGAACAATCTTTAGGTGTAACGTGGAATCCATATACCACGCAAATTGAACCACACGACTATATCGCTGAATTTTTCGATTGTGTTGCTCGTTTTAACACTATTTTGTTAGATTTTGACCGCGATATGTGGGGTTATATTGCATTAAATCACTTCAAACAGCGTACGATTGCAGGCGAAATTGGCTCAAGTACAATGCCACATAAAGTAAACCCGATTGATTTTGAAAATTCTGAGGGTAACTTAGGTTTAGCTAATGCAGTATTAGCCCACTTAGCTAGCAAACTCCCAGTCTCTCGTTGGCAACGGGATTTAACAGATTCTACAGTATTGCGTAATTTAGGTGTTGGTTTAGGTTATGCGTTAATTGCTTACGCCTCAACCTTAAAAGGTATTAGCAAATTAGAAGTCAATCAACAGAATTTACTTGATGAACTAGATCAAAACTGGGAAGTATTGGCAGAGCCAATTCAAACTGTGATGCGCCGTTATGGTATCGAAAAACCATACGAGAAATTGAAAGAGCTTACCCGCGGTAAACGGGTAACCGGCGAAGCAATGCGTCAGTTTATTGATGGGCTTAATTTACCACAAGCGGAAAAAGAGCGTTTAAAACAGATGACACCAGCAAGCTATATCGGCTATGCGGTAGATCTCGTTGAAAAACTTTAATTTGGTAAAATTTTCTCAGGAAGAGACCGCTTGCAAGCGGTCTTTTTCCATTCAAAAAATACAAAATAGAGAAAAGCATGAAACAAACTTTACGCCACAATAAGATCTTGGAGTTAGTCAAACAACAAGGTTATGTTAGTACAGAACAGTTAGTCGAAGAGCTCAAAGTGAGTTCTCAAACAATTCGACGTGATTTAAATGAATTGGCAGAAAATCATCTGATCCGTCGTCACCATGGCGGTGCAGCAACACCATCAACAACGGAAAACAGTGATTATATTGACCGTAAACAATTCTTTTCTCAGCAGAAAAGCTGTATTGGTCAAGAAGTTGCCAAGCTGATTCCCCATGGTTCATCATTATTTATTGATATAGGCACAACGCCAGAAGCCGTTGCTCATGCACTTTTAGCTCACCAGAATTTAAGAGTCGTCACCAATAATCTCAATGCAGCATATTTATTGATGCAAAAAGAAGATTTTAAGATTACCCTTGCTGGCGGTGTACTACGTACCGATGGAGGGATTATCGGTGAGGCAACGGTGGAATTTATTAACCAATTCCGCTTAGATTATTGCATTTTAGGCATTAGTGCGGTGGAAGCCGATGGCTCTATGATGGATTATGATTATCATGAAGTACAAGTAAAAAAAGCCTTAATGCGTAACGCTCGCCAAGTAATACTTGTGACCGATCATTCCAAATTTAGCCGTAATGCTATTGTACGTTTAGGCAATATTCGAGATGTGGACTATATCGTTACAGATAATCCGCTACCTTTAGAATTAAGCCACCATCTTAGTCATAGTGATGTTGTTGTTTGTGTTTGTGGAGAATAGATGAAATCGCATTTTACCCGAGAAAAATGCCAAGGTTATATCCAACTGATGCGATTAGATAAACCTATTGGTACACTGCTATTACTTTGGCCGACACTGTGGGCATTATTTTCAGCACAAAATGGCGTGCCTGATATAAAAATCCTGCTAATTTTTCTCTTTGGCGTTTTGCTTATGCGCTCTGCTGGTTGCGTGATCAATGATTATGCCGACCGTCATATTGATGGTAGTGTTAAACGCACCGCACAACGCCCTTTAGCGACAGGGAAAGTAACTGAAAATGAAGCCAAAGCATTATTTGCTCTATTGGTAGCAGTTTCATTTTTCTTAGTGCTTCATTTAAATCGATATACGATCGCACTTTCATTTATTGCTGTTGCATTAGCTTTTGTATACCCTTTTATGAAACGTTATACCCATTTGCCACAGTTTGTGCTTGGCATGGCTTTCGGCTGGTCAATTCCAATGGCATATGGTGCAATACAAGAGGCATTACCATTAGAATGTTGGCTACTCTTTTTTGCTAATTTAGCATGGACAGTTGCCTATGACACACAATATGCGATGGTTGATCGCGATGATGACTTAAGAATTGGCGTAAAATCAACCGCCATTCTGTTTGCACAATACGATAATAAAATTATCGCTTTGTTACAGTTTATTGCGCTAATGTTATTGGTAAGTTTTGCATATTTAAAAAGTTTTTCTAGCGCTTACTATTTGGCTTTAGCCCTAACAGCAAGCCTGTTTAGTTACCAATGCAAATTAACTAAACTAAGAGAACGCGAGGCTTGTTTCAAGGCATTTTTAAATAATAACTATGTGGGAATAGGCATATTTATTGCGATATTATTCGGTATTTTAGGCAATGCCGTTGAAATTTAAAGCAAACGAATCAGCCTACCCTTATTTCTACTTGCATCATCTCAGCATCTCCCTTAGAATAACGCTCGTTTTGTTGCTCTTGTCAGTAACAAAACGAGTTTAAAACAGAATCACCTTGCCTGGGTGGCGAAATTGGTAGACGCAGCGGATTCAAAATCCGCCGGTGAATAACCGTGTCGGTTCGAGTCCGACCCTAGGCACCAAATTTTAAGAGGCCGCTTTCAGCGGTTTTTTTATTTCATCAACACATCCGCAAAATAAGACATAATAGAAAAATGGTTGCAAAAAAACTGTCCTTTTTGCCAAAATCCACATATCCGTAAATATGGCGTAAGAAATAATATTCAACGCTATAAGTGCAATGCCTGTCTAAAAACATTTACCTTTAAGAAAAAATTAGCCCCACTGAAAATATGGCTTGAGTTTACAGAGGGTAAACAAACTTACCTTCAATTATCTGAAAAATATCATTGTTCGATAAGAACTATTCAAAGGTATATTGATAAATCCCCTAAAAAAGCATTATCTTTCCCACAAAGCAAATATTCAAATCTACTTATTGATACGAGCTTTTTTCATAGAAAATTTGGTGTAATGGTTTTTATGGAGACATTATCTAAGAAAGTGATTTACCATCAAATTGTCAAAACAGAAAAATATATTTATTACAAGAAAGCACCCAACAAACTGAGAGAAAAAGACTATATCATTAAATCGGTTACCTGTGATGCTAGGCGAGGGCTACTGAAAGATTTATTCGATACTCCTACACAAATCTGTCAATATCATATGGTTGCAATCGTGATGAGAGCATTAAGAAAAAAACATCAATCAGACGCAGGGAGAGAATTAAAAACTATCGTCAAAACTTTAAAAGAAAGTTCAAAAAATGAATTTTATCTACGTTTATATTATTGCTTTGAAAAACACAAGGCGTTTTTAAATGAACGGTCTGATAAACCGAATGAAAAAGGGAAATATCCTTATAAACATCGCGCGGTAAGAAGTGCCTATGCCAGTTTAGTAAGATATTGTTTATACAGGATTTTTGCATAAAAAAAGTTGCTAACAATTCAATGAAATAATTATTAGCAACCACTTTGCCTACTATGCCTTTTTACGCTCTACCCATTTTCCATCAATATAATCCACAATCCATTTTGTTGCTTTACCGTTTTTTTCTGAATTCACGTATTGACGTTTTTCTTTACGGCTAAAGCGAATCACGGCTTCGTTACCTTCAGGATCCTGTGTTGGAGCATTAGCTAAATAACGTAATTTTTCAGGTAAACGTTCTCGATATTGGGCTAATTCTGCCACTTTAGCAGGGCGACTTTCTCGTGATTTAGGGAAATTATGAGCCGACATAAATACCCCACTAGCCCCATCTCGCAATACAAAATACGCATCTGATTTTTCACATTTTAACTCTGGGAATGGAATTGGATCTTCTTTTGGTGGTGCAACTTCACCGCTTTTCAACACTTTACGCGTATTCTCGCAAGCAGTACAACCCATATATTTGCCAAAACGCCCCAGTTTTAAGTGCATATCCGCACCACACTTATCACATTCTACTACAGGGCCGTCATAGCCTTTGATTTTAAAGGAACCTTGCTCAATCACATAACCATCACAGTTTGGATTATTACCACAGATATGAATTTTACGCTCTGGATCAATCACATAGCTATCCATCGCTGTATCACATTTCGGGCAACGTTTGCGTTGGCGAAGTGCATTGGTTTCCGCTTCTTCGTCTAATACGTTCAACAATTCTGCTTCGGGAATTAAGTTGATCGTCGTTTTACAACGTTCTTTAGGCGGTAACGCATAGCCAGAGCAACCTAAAAAGACCCCTGTACTTGCAGTGCGAATTGCCATTGGGCGGTTGCATGTTGGGCAAAGAATATCGGTTTCCACCAAGTTATTCGGACGCATTCCACCTTCTAACTCATTGAGTTCTGCGGTGGTTAATTTTTCTGAAAAATCTGCAAAGAAGCGGTTAAGCTCTTCTTTCCAGTTGCTATTACCATTCGCAATTTGGTCGAGTGTATCTTCCATATTGGCGGTAAAATCGTAGTTCATTAAATCGCTAAAAGATTCATTTAGACGATCGGTGACGATCTCGCCCATTTTTTCTGCATAGAAACGGCGGTTTTCCACACGTACATACCCACGCTCTTGAATGGTTGAAATAATCGCTGCATAGGTTGATGGGCGGCCAATACCCCGTTTTTCAAGCTCTTTTACTAATGCGGCTTCAGAATAACGAGCGGGTGGTTTGGTAAAATGTTGGCTTGGATTCACCGCTTGTAGTGCAAGCGGTTCATTTTTGCTTAAATTTGGCAATTCTTGGTCTTCTGCGGTTTTACCTTGAATTGGTAACACCTTCGTCCAACCATCAAAACGCAACACTCGCCCTTTCGTCTTCAATTCATAATCGCCAGCTTGCACAGTCACGCTTGTACTGTCATATTCCGCTGGAGGCATTTGGCAAGCAAGGAATTGTCGCCAAATTAAGTCGTAAAGGCGTTCAGCATCTTTTTCCATGCCTTTTAAATCAGCCATTTTGGTTTTTACATCAGAAGGACGAATCGCTTCGTGGGCTTCTTGAGCTTTCTCTTTACTTGCAAAGAAATTTGGTTTGCCTGGCAGATATTTCTCACCAAATTGTGCTTCAATGTAACTGCGTGCCATTGCTAAAGCATCTTGGCTTAAATTCGTACTATCGGTACGCATATAAGTGATATAACCTGCTTCATATAGACGTTGAGCTAACATCATCGTTTTCTTTACACTGAAACCTAAACGAGTGCTGGCGGCTTGTTGTAAGGTTGAAGTAATAAATGGTGGTTTGGCTTTTGACGAAGTCGGTTTTTGCTCAATTTCACTAACAATAAATGCAGAATTTTGCAGATTTTTAACCGCTTGCTCTGCTTCATTTTGATTTTTTGCCGAGAACTTTTTGCCTTTAAAGTGCGTTAAATCAAGATTTAACCCGCCTTTTTGTGCTTGTGCTGTTGCGGCGATTTCCCAAAACTCTTCAGGTTGGAATGCCTTAATTTCACGTTCCCGCTCAACTAATAATTTCACTGCAACCGATTGCACACGACCAGCTGATAAGCCTCGTGCCACTTTTTTCCAAAGCAATGGCGACACCATAAAACCCACCACACGATCTAAGAAACGGCGGGTTTGCTGTGCGTTTACTCGGTCTAGGTTCAACTGTTCTGGCTTTTCAAAAGCCGCTTTAATCGCATTTTTAGTAATTTCGTTAAACACTACTCGAGAAAAACGGCTGTCATCTCCGCCAATCACCTCGCGTAAGTGCCACGCAATTGCTTCCCCTTCTCTATCCAAGTCGGTTGCGAGATAGATATGGTCAGCTTTTTTAGCGAGTGACTTGAGTTCAGAGACGACTTTTTCTTTACCAGCAAGAATCTGATAATTTGCTTTCCAATCGTGGTAAGGGTCTATCCCCATACGTTTAATTAACGCATTGCGATCTTTTTCTGCTTTAATTTTTGCTTTTTCTTCCGCTGATAGCCCTTTCGTAGAAATAGGCTTGGCTTTCTCGCTCTTTTCTGTCTTTTCTGCACCGCTTGTTGGCAAATCACGGATATGCCCTACACTGGATTTCACTACGAAATCACTGCCTAAATACTTATTAATCGTTTTCGCTTTGGCTGGCGACTCAACGATCACTAATGATTTTCCCATACCTATTCCTAATTAATTTCTGCTATTCAGCTCAAAATGCGCGAACTCTAACAAGCTCACACAAAAAAAACAAGTTCACACTCATCAAACGAATAAACTAAAGGCAATTTTTCATTGCCTTATAGCTTAATAATACAATTAAATGGCTATGCTTCTTTTTCATTTACCACAATCGGTATATTTTCTTCTTTGCGCAATAAGTTTTGCTCACGAAAATTAATTGGGAAATGACAAGCAAATTCATGCTGTTTAAGTTTACGTAATGGTGGCTTTTGCCCACATTTCCGTTGCGCAAAGGGACAACGAGGCCCAAGGCGGCAACCTATTGGCATATTTTGCAACATGGGTACAGCGCCTTTTAAACTATTTAAATGGCTTTTAAACGGCAATGGATTCGAAAAATCCGGCACACTATTGAGCAACACGGATGTATAAGGGTGATAAGGGCTTTTCATCAATGTTTCTTTATCAGCAATCTCCACGGTCTGTCCGCAATATAGCACATTAAAATGATCGACCCATTTATAGATACTTTGAATCTCATTACTCACCAGAATAATAGAAGTACCGAGGTTTTTGTTCATGCTGGATAACAAGCGATATATTTGCAAGCGTGTACTCGGCTCCATGGTATTAGTTGGTTCATCCGCCACTAACAACCTTGGCTGATTTGCTACTGCCATCGCAATCATGACTTTCTGCGCCTCACCTTCTGTAATATCACAGGGATAACTTTGCATAATATCTTGATGATCTTTAATGCCAACTTTATGCAACAATTCTATTGCTTTACGCTTACGCCAAGTAAAAAATTGCCACCACTTACCTTTAAATAGAATAGTTTGAATAAGTTGTTTCCCAATAGGTTGGCTAGGGTCCAAACAGGATAGAGGGTCTTGAAAGATCATAGAAATATCTCCTCCCACTAATTGGCGCCGCTGGTGTGGCGACAACTTTAAAAGTTCTACGTCATTGAACCGAAAGCGATCTGCACTAACAATCCATTCATCTTTAACTAAGCCGCAGATAACTTTTGCAATCAAACTTTTACCAGAGCCACTCTCTCCAACTAAGCCACATACATCACCACTATCAAGCGTTAAATTGATATTATCTACCATTTTAATCCGCCCATTAGGCGTATCAATTTCAATACTTAAATGCCGAATATCTAATAAAGCCATATTTCCTCGTTAATGACGATATTGACGTAACACACGTACGATGCTGTTACCAAGCAATGCAATGATAAGCACGCTAAACACGATGGCTAAGCCAGGCAATACGACTGTCCAAGGCGCAATATAAATTAGGTCGATTGCATCACGAATCATTGCTCCCCATTCTGCTGTTTGGCTTTCTGCGCCCAATGAAATGAAGCTAAGCGCACTAATGTCAATTACCGCGATCGTAAAAATCTGACAGAGCTCTTTAATCGCCACAATACTTACATTTGGCAAGACTACCTTTTTGATCAGTGTCCATTTATCTGCACCATCTAAAATTAATGTCACCACATACTCACGTTTTAATTCACGTCTTGTTGTTTGATAGATTCGGTGAATAAAATGCGGTAGTAGTGCTAAAAATACCGCAAGCATCGCATTGATCAAATTCGGAGTCATTAGCGTAGCAATAATAATTGCTATCAGTAACACCGGCGTAAATAAAAAAGTATCAAATAGATGGCTAAGCAACAATATAGGGCTTCCTTTTTGGATTCCAGTCAGAATCCCTATAATTCCACCAATAATAGCTACTGAAGCACTAATCAAGAGTGCCGAGCCCACGGTGTAATAAAAACCGTATAAAATACGGCTAAAGACATCTCGCCCTAAATTATCTGTGCCAAAAAAATGACTAATTTGTCCCTCATTGCTCCATGAAGGGGGCATAAGCTCAAACCCTACAAATTGCTGATCTGAACTGTAAGGTGCTAATAAATAACCCGCAAAAACTAATATCAACAACGCGATGAATAGCACTAAACTAATGAGTGCTAGCCGATCTTTACGGAGTTGCTGCCAAAACTGACGAAAATAATCCTGCTGACGAAATTGTTCTGGCTCTTGATTATTTAGCATTAAACCAATCCTTTTTATGCGAAGGGTCACACAATGTCGTGACCAAGCTGGCTAAAAGATCAACGCCTAAGACAAAGACCCCAATTGCCATTACACCGGCTGAAATCGCTTGATAATCTTGTAGTGCAAGCGCATTAATTAGCCAGCGACCAATCCCCCCCCAGCTCACAACATTCTCGACCAACATGCTAAATGCGAATACTAAAGTGACATTCCGTGCAATCATCGGGATTAGTGGTGGCAAAGTATTGCGTAAAACGTGCCGATACCATACTTTTAGTGGAGACCACCCTCGTGTACGCGCCACTTTAACGTAATTCTGTCTTAATACATATTCTGCGCGTTCTGCTGTGAATCGCATTGTTTCCAATGTCGCCGGTACTGCTAATATGAGCGTAGGTAACGCTAAATGCTGTAAGGCACTTTGCATCATCTTCAGCTTATATGGGCTATCTGATAAAAAAATATCAATCAGTTTAACTCCTGTAATACTCTGCACAGCATAAATTGGGTGGATTTCACCCATAGCCGCAATTTCCCAGCTATTCATTGATGCATACGCCTGTAAAACAATGGCTAACCAAAATACAGGTACTGCAAGACTTAATGAACCCAAGGATAGCAATAACTTGCCAAATATGTTTTTACGTTGTGTAATACCTAAAAAACCAAGCGGAATACCGAGCAGTAGAGACAATACTATGGCAGCTACCGTTAATGAGATAGTAGCGGGGAATACTTGCAAAATCTGCTTTAATAGCGGCTCACCTGTGCTATGGCTAATCCCCAGATCACCTCGTAAAAAATCCTGTAAATAGCCGAAATAGTTTGTAATAGCATAGCTATCAAACTGATAAATCGGATCTCGCAGCAGAATGTTATAACTAATTATTGATAGAATTCCTAATGTGATTAAGGTCAATAATAGCTTCTGAATAAAGCGAATCAGCATTATTTCAATCTCATTTTAGATAAATTTACCTGTCCGAAAGGGGTAATATCCACTTTCTCCACATCATTATTCGCGACCAACAAACGTTTTACATTTACTAATGGGAAAAGCGGTAATTGCTCTTCAAGCATACGCTGCGCTTGCAGATAAAGTAGCTGACGTAAAGCATTGTCTTGCGTTAATCGGGCGTAATTCAGCACATGATCAAATTCATCGTTACACCAGTTTGCTAAATTTGTCACTGAGTTTTTCGCTTGACAGGCAAGCATAGACGATAAAAAACTATCTGGGTCAAAATCATTCGCAAGCCAACCACTTAAAATCATATCGTAGTCAGCATTTTCTTCTTCCAAACGCTGCGTTAAATAAGCTCGACTAACCGCTTTTACTTTAATAGGAATACCCGCCTGAGCAAGATCAAAGCGGATCATCTCTGCCATTTTCATTGGATTTGCGTTATATACTCGCTTTTCATCCACCACCCACAGTATCAACGGCTTATTATCAAACTGAGGCTCTTGTCGATGCTGTATTTCTTGGTAAGGATAACTAGTGAGATTCTCTACCGCGGCTAATACCTGAGGCACAACATTTTGTGGCACTTCTGCTCTGCCATAAAATAGCATCTGTACAATTCTCTGACGATTAATTGCCTGAGTAATACGCTTACGCAGTGTAATATCATATGCAATCGCTCGGTCAAAATTAAACGCCAAGTAGGCAAGATTTGCCCCTGAGCGCTCTACCAAATAGCCCTTCTCATCTTTTAAAATCTGTAATTGACTTGGCTCAGGAAATGCAGCTACATCACATTCACCATTTAAGAATTTTGCCATGCGCCCAGTGCCGCTAGTCGAAAAATCCACAATCATATGGCTAATATGTGCTTTTTCTCCCCAATAATGAGGGTTCGCTTTCAGGCGCACAGAGTCATTTTGAATATAACTTTCGAGCTGATACACACCTGTGCCCACAGGTAATAAATCTAGCATCACTAAATTTTCATCTGCATTTAATTGCAAAGCATATTCTTTCGACAAAATTACCGCAAACTGACTAGCTAAATGCGAGAGCAACGAATTATCTGGTTTCGTTAAATAAATTTTAACAACATGGCTGCTCGGTGCAGATATTTTTGCAATTTTACTTTTAAGATCAATACTCTCAAAAAAAGGAAAATGCGTACGAGATGCCAAAACACGAGCCAAATCACTTTGATTGCGCTGTATTTCACTTTGTTCTTCTTTATGTGTCATGGACAAATCTGCATTTTCCTGACCGATCACTCGATTTAAAGAAAATAATACATCTTCTGCGTTAAAAAAGCGTGTAGGCGTGAACCAGCTGGTTTGATGAAATGCAACATTTTCACGCAGATAAAATGTAATTTCCAAGCCATCGTCACTCACCTCAAAACGTTTAGCTAAAGCAGGCTTTAACGTATTGCTTTCAGCATCAAAACTAAGCAACTTATCATATATCTGTTCCGTTACCACATTCATATTAGTGCCAAGATCGGCTTTTTGTGGATTAAATGAAAAACCAGATACACTGGTACAATAAACCAAGCTATCTTGCAAGAGATTCGCGGGAATACTCGGTGCAGACAAAGCTGATTTTGCACAAAACAGCGAAAAAATAAGCGCTTGTAACTTCAATTTCATTGCTTGCCAATCCCATAAAGACGCAATTTATTCGCCACCGCGGTATGCGAAAGCCCTAAACGTTGAGCGAGTTTACGTGTACTTGGATACTCTGCGTAAAACTTGCGTAAAAGCGAAGCTTCAAAGCGATCGACTAACTCTTCTAAACTATGATTGGCTAGACTATCCAGATCAAAGTCATTTGGCACATCGTCTGGCAGATTTAAATCCGCTAGACTCAATTGCCCATTAGCTAAGCTGCAAGCACGGAAAATCGCGTTATATAATTCTCGTAAATTGCCCGGCCAATAGTAATTTTGCAATGCTTGTACAAATTCTGGTGGATAAGTTGGCTTTTCAATTGCCAGTTGTTGGCTAATCTGTGTAACAAAATGCTCCGTTAATAGCGGTAAATCGCCTTGTCGTTCCCGCAATGGCGGTAAATTTAGCGTTAAGACATTTAAACGATGATAAAGATCTTCACGCAATTTACCCTCTGCAACTAGCGAAGCCAGAGATTTTTGCGATGTACAGATCACTCTAACATCCACTTGAATTTCACGATCCTCTCCCACTCGACGGAAAGAGCCATCATTTAAAAAACGTAAGAGTTTTGCCTGCATCTCTAATGAGAGCTCGGCAACCGCATCAAGCAAGACTGTTCCGCCATTTGCGTATTCGAAGAAGCCGATACTATCTATGCCGTTACCGCGATGCCCAAACATTTCACTTTCTGCATCTTCAGCAGGCAAACCGGCACAATTTACTGCAATAAATTTTTGCTCACGCCGGAAGCTAAATTGATGACAAGCTTTTGCTAAGAGATCTTTACCCGTACCAGTTTCCCCTTGGATTAATAATGGTGCATCTAATAAAGCAAATTTTTTTGCTTGTTCAATCACCGCTTGCATTTTATGACTCTGAGCCACAACTTGATCAAATTCACTGTATTGGCTGGCCATGAAATGACGTAAATCCAACTGCATTCTTTGTGGCTGTAAATTAACCACATAGCCTACAATTTGATTTTGCTGCTCTTCTCGTAATAGGAGTGGCAACAAATCTAGCTGCCACAACTGCTCATTAAATTGTGTGGCATGGGAAATAGGCTGTAGATGTGCAATCTGTGCATTGCGCCCTTTTTCTAAATACGCCCCATACCATTTGGTTCGATTTAAATTTGGCATCACCTCATTTAGTGGCAATTGTTCCAGATGCTGAATGCTATCTTGCTTACGCTTAGGTAAGTTCAAACGATAAATTGGTAATAAAAGTTTACATGCTTGGGAATTAGCAAATGTAATTTTGCCGTGAATATCCAAAGAGAGCACAGGATTAGGTAACGCTTCTAATAAAGCTTGCAATTCGAGCTGCTTACGCTCTTGAGGAAGGTGGGGAATTGTATGCACAGTTAAAACACTAGCAATCTGCTGAATTTCAGTAATCAATTGTTGCATAGCATGCTCTGCAACTTTCTCCGTACGTAAATAAATCAGCCCCTTCTCTGCAAGTTTCTCGAGTTCAATGGCTTCTAAGTTAATATTCTGTTCTGCTAATAATTTAAGCAAGTCTTGAGCGATACCGACTCGTTCAATACATTCGATCACTAAACGCATAATTATTCCCTTTGGTAAAATTTGCCACAATCTAAACCGCTTGATAATGGCGCATATCATACCCTGTAAACAACCAAATTGGAAACTTTTGTTTACAAAAAACAAAAGGCGGTTAAAAAACCGCCTTGGTAGTTATAACTAACCATTAAGAAATAGTCGTACCTTCTTCCGTACCGGTAATCACCTGTTTTAATGCTCCAGCTTTTCCCATATTAAATACGCGAATTGGCATACCATGGTCACGTGCAAGAGTAAAGGCTGCTAAATCCATCACTTGAAGCTCTTTATCAATAACTTCCTCATAGCTCAATGCTTTGTATAATACCGCATCTGGATTTTTCGCTGGATCTTTATCATATACACCATCCACTTTAGTCGCTTTCAATACCACATCGGCTTCAATTTCAATACCACGTAAACAAGCTGCAGAATCAGTAGTAAAGAATGGGCTACCAGTACCCGCAGAGAAAATTACCACACGTTTTTCACGCAACATTTTGATCGCTTCAGACCAGTTGTAGGTATCACAAATACCATTTAATTGGAAAGCAGACATTAATTTTGCATTGACATCAGCACGGAATAAAGAGTCACGCATTGCTAAGCCGTTCATTACCGTTGCAAGCATCCCCATGTGGTCACCAACAACACGATTCATACCTGCTTTTGCTAGTTTTGCACCACGGAATAAGTTACCGCCACCAAGCACAACACCGACCTCTACGCCCATTTCAATCAATTCTTTAATTTCTAACGCCATACGATCCAAAATAGATGGATCAATACCGAAACCCTCTTCACCTTGCAGTGCCTCACCACTAAGTTTTAATAAAATACGTTTATAGATTGGAGCTGACATCTGAATACCTCTTTTATTATCACATGGAAACCTAATAAAAAGCGGTTTGCAAAATTTCCTTGAAAACACACCGCTTGTGATTAAATTTCTAACCATAAAAAAGGCGGAAATCTCCGCCTTTTTAGAAGAATTAAGCGTTACCGCCAGTGATTTTTGCAACTTCTGCTGCGAAATCTTCTTCTTTCTTCTCGATACCTTCACCGACTTCTAAACGAATGAAGTTAGAAACAGAAGTGTTTACTGATTTTAAGAAATCACCTACAGAAACAGATGGATCCATTACGAATGGCTGACCAGTTAATGAAACTTCGCCAGTGAATTTCTTCATACGACCTTCAACCATTTTCTCTGCGATTTCTTTTGGTTTACCAGAGTTCATTGCAATATCAATTTGGATTTGACGCTCTTTCTCAACCACTTCAGCAGAAACATCTTCTGGGTTTACGAATTCTGGTTTGCTTGCAGCAACGTGCATTGCAACTTTTTTCAGCTCTTCTTCAGAACCTTCACCTGCTACTAATACACCGATTTTCGCACCGTGTAAGTATTGTGCAATTACGTTACCTTCTAAGTATTGAACACGGCGAATGTTCATGTTCTCACCGATTTTTGCTACTAATGCAACACGTTTTTCTTCAAATTGTGCTGCTAATGCTTCGATAGAGATGTCTTTATTTGCAGCAGCATAGTCTGCAACTTCATTTGCAAGACCAACGAAACCAGCATCTTTTGCAACGAAGTCAGTTTGGCAGTTCATTTCAACTAATACACCAAAACCGTTTGCAATACGCGCAAGAATGACACCTTCAGCTGCCACATTACCTGCTTTTTTCGCTGCTTTTGCTTGACCAGATTTACGCATGTTATCGATTGCTAATTCGATATCACCATTTGCTTCTACTAACGCTTTTTTACATTCCATCATACCTGCGCCAGTACGTTCACGCAGTTCTTTCACTAATGATGCTGTGATTTCAGCCATTTTAAAATTCCTCTTAAGTATAGATAAAGAAAAGCAGGGGAATTTCGCCCCTGCTTCACCGTTTAGGATGTGTTTTAAGGGCGTGCCTTAAATTAATGATTATTCAGCTGCCGCTTCTGCTGCAACTTCAGCTTCTTGACCACGACCTTCTTTGATTGCTGCAACCGCTGCATCTAAGTAAAGTTGGATCGCACGAGCTGCATCATCGTTACCTGGAATAACGTAGTTTACGCCATCTGGGCTTGCGTTAGTATCCACGATAGCAAATACAGGAATACCTAAGTTGTTCGCTTCTTTAACAGCGATATGCTCGTAGTCTGCACCGATAACGAAGATCGCATCTGGCAAACCGTTCATATCTTTGATACCGCCTAAGCTTAACTCTAATTTTTCTAACTCACGGGTACGCATTAATGCTTCTTTCTTAGTAATTTTATCGAAAGTACCATCTTGAGTTTGAGCTTCTAAGTCTTTTAAGCGTTTGATTGATTGACGAACTGTTTTCCAGTTAGTCAGCATACCACCTAACCAACGGTGGTTCACGTAGAATTGTTGGCTCTCTACAGCAGCTGCTTTAACGGCATCACCTGCGGCACGTTTAGTACCAACGAAAAGAATTTTACCATTGTTAGCAGCGATACGAGTTAATTCTGCTAATGCTTCATTGAATAATGGTAAAGTTTTTTCTAAATTGATGATATGAACACCGTTACGTGCACCGAAAATGAATGGTTTCATTTTTGGATTCCAATAACGAGTTTGGTGACCGAAGTGAACGCCTGCATTAAGCATATCGCGCATAGATACTTGTGCCATAAGAAATTTTCCTTTCTGTTGTTTTCTAAGCTAACGCTTAGATGGGTTTTGCCTCCACATATCCTTGTAATCGACTATCGCTAGCACCCTGATTAAAAGTGGCTGATATGTGTGTGATTTTGGGTTAATAACATAAAAAATGTTTTTGCGAACTTAAGGCGCACAAAAACGGGCGAATTCTATCAGAAAATAGCCAAATCACAAACATTTTTTTATTACAAGCGGTCTGTTTTGGCTAATTTTCTGCAAGTCCCCCGCTCATGTTATTTTTTCTTCACCGGACGTTGCCAACCTGCGATATGACGCTGTGGCACACGGGTAATCACCAATTCATTTTCCGCCACATCTTTCGTAATGGTTGCACCTGCACCGATAGTTGCACCATCTGCGATTTTTACAGGAGCAACTAATTGACTGTCAGACCCAACAAACACATTATCTCCGATAATGGTTTTAAATTTGTTAGCACCATCATAGTTACAGGTTATTGTCCCTGCCCCAATATTGGTATTTTTACCAATCTCCGCATCACCAATATAAGTTAAATGGTTTACTTTCGAGCCATCGCCTACGACTGCATTTTTAATCTCAACGAAGTTACCCACGTGAGTATGTGCAGCAAGGTTTGTCCCTGGACGGAGGCGTGAGAACGGCCCAATTTTTGCGGCTTTACCAATCACGGTATCTTCAATCACCGAATAAGGTTTGATCTCAACACCATCGCCGATTTCGCAATTTTTCAACACCGAACCTGCACCAATTTTCACGTTGTTACCGAGAGTGACCGAACCTTCTAAAATCACGTTCACATCAATTTCTACATCTTTACCATGTGAAACCGTACCACGCAAATCAAAACGGCTAGGATCAATAATCGTTACCCCAGCAAGCATCAACTTTTCCGCTTGTTTTTTCTGGTAGTAACGTTCAAGTGCCGAAAGTTGCAGACGGTTATTCGCCCCCTCTACTTCCATTAAATCGGTTGCTTGCACCGCTTGAACTTTAAAACCATCACGGTTTGCCATTGCAATGACATCGGTGATGTAGTATTCACCCTGTGCATTGTTATTGTCTAATTGAGCAAGCCATTTTTTAAAGCTCGCCCCGCTTGCGACCATCACGCCCGTGTTCACTTCTTGAATTTTAAGCTGTTCAGGATTGGCATCTTTCTGTTCCACAATCCCGACTACAGAGCCATTTTCACGAATAATACGTCCATAACCTGTTGGGTTATCTAACACAACGGTTAATAAACCAATGCCATTTTCAGGTTTTGCCGCAATCAATTTTTCTAAGGTTTCAGGGGTAATCAACGGTGCATCGCCATATAGCATTAAGATATTTTCATCATCTGCAAAAAACGGTGCGGCTTGTTGCATTGCATGACCTGTGCCTAATTGCTCTGCTTGATGAACCCAATTTACTGGCTCATCAGCAAGACGAGTTTGTAATAATTCCGCACAATGTCCGTAAATTAAATGAATTTGTTTTGCCGAAAGCTGTTTAGCCGTATCAATCACGTGTTTTACCATCGGTTTACCTGCTACAGGGTGCAACACCTTTGGCAAATCAGAATACATACGCGTGCCTTTACCTGCGGCTAAAATTACCACACTCAGTTGAGTCATAGAAAATCCTTGTTTTATCACATAAAAAATCGGCGTATTTTAACCGATTTTTGTTGAGGATTAAACGCCAACATTCCTTAAATAATCTAAAATTGCTATACTCCGTCCTTTCAACCTAAGGAGTCTAAAATGCCAAACAGCACAGCACAGCACAGCACAGCACAGCACAGCACAGCACAGCACAGCACAGCACAGCACAGCACAGCACAGCACAGCACAGCACAGCACAGCCTGATCTCAACGCTGCCACAAGTCAAGCCTTTTTAAACGAACTCGACCAAACCCTCTGGACTGCCGCCGACAAACTGCGTAAAAACCTAGACGCCGCCAACTACAAACACATCGTTCTCGGCTTTATCTTCCTAAAATACATCTCCGACAGCTTTACCGATTTTCAAGATAAGCTAAGAACCCAACTCACCACGCCCGAAAACGAACTCTATCTTGACCCTGCACTATTTGACGAACAAGAATTTAGCCAAATTCTCGCCGAAGAGTTGGAACAGCGGGATTACTACGCCGCCGAAAACATCTTTTGGGTGCCGGAGCAAGCCCGCTGGGACAACACCAAATCATTAAGCAAACTCAATCTTGGCGATGAGCTGCCTTGGGGAGACAAATTCAAAGGTGTCAGCCGTTTGATTGATGATGCCTTTGAAGCCATCGAGCGAGAAAACCCCAAACTCAAAGGCGTACTCCAACGCATTGCCGGCTTTGGCGTGCCTGATGAGATGCTCACGGGCTTGATTGACCTGTTCTCACGCACCAATTTCACCCAGCCGATGCTGGACGGCGAGCCTGTCCATCTGCAAGCCAAAGACATTTTGGGACACGTCTATGAATACTTCCTTGGACAATTTGCCCTTGCTGAAGGCAAAAAAGGCGGTCAATACTTCACACCCAAATCCATTGTTACCTTAATTGTTGAAATGCTCGAACCCTATTCAGGGCGGATTTACGACCCGGCAATGGGCAGCGGCGGATTTTTTGTTCAAGCCGACCGCTTTATTCAGGCTCACGCTGGCAACCGCAACGCCATTTCTGTTTATGGGCAAGAATCCAACCCTACCACCCGCAAACTGGCGGTGATGAATATGGCGATTCGTGGTATTCCTTTTGACTTTGGCGACAAGCCCGAAGATACCCTACTAAATCCTTTGCACATCGACAAAAAAATGGATGTTGTGATGGCAAATCCGCCCTTTAACCAAAAAGAGTGGTGGAGCGAAAGTCTAGCAAACGACCCACGCTGGGCATACGGCACACCGCCGCAAGGCAACGCCAACTTTGCGTGGTTGCAACATATGATTTACCACCTCTCCCCCAAAGGCAAAATGGCACTCCTGCTCGCCAACGGCTCAATGAGCAGCCAAACTTCAGGCGAAGGCGACATTCGCAAAAACATCGTGCAAGCCGACCTTGTCGAAGCGATGATTGCCCTACCCAACCAACTGTTCACCAACACCCAAATCCCAGCCTGTATTTGGATTATCAATAAAGCCAAAGCCAGAAAAGGTGAAGTGCTGTTTATCAACGCCACCCAAATCGGCTATATGAAAGACCGTGTCTTGCGTGATTTTACCGCTGATGACATTGCCAAAATCAGCGACACCTACCACAACTGGCAAAAACAGGACGGCTACGAAAATATCCCTGCATTTTGTTATTCCGCCACGCTGGACGAAATCGCCAAAAACGATTTTGTGCTGACCGCAGGGCGTTATGTCGGTGCGGAACAAGAAAAAGATGATGGCGTGCCGTTTGCAGAAAAAATGCAGGAATTGACCGCTTGTTTAAATGAACAATTTAAACAGGGGCGGGAATTGGAACAGCAAATCCGCAAGAATTTAGCGGAATTGGGGTTTGAGTTAGCAACAGAATAAAAATAATGCTCGTGCGTAGGGGCGTATGTCATACGCCCACAACGATATAAATGCCTAGATTTGAATATGAATAATGTTCCATTCGGGCGTACGACGTACGCCCCTACATTCATCATCAAATCACAAGCGGTGGAAAATTAACAGAAAATTGCAAATTTGGAGAGGAAAATGGCTGATAGAAATAAATGTACATTACAAGAATTAACAATAAGTATAAACACTGGATTGGATGCTATTCGCAGAGCCCCTATTATTGAAAAGAAAACAGATATTAGATGTTTAAGAATACAAGATATTTCACAATGCAAGTCTTTTGAAAAATGGGGATATACCGAAGTTATAAAAAAAGATTTCGAAAAGTTTCAACTAATTACTGATGATATTATTATGGCAAGAACTTGTTCTACAGGAATTTGCTATTTAGTAAAAGAAAACATCCCTGCCGTTTTCAATAATGGATTAGCTAGAATTAGATTAGATAAAGAAAAAGCATATCCACAATTTATGTATTATGTTTTTAAATCAAAGCATTTTACAGACTATATCGATGGTATATCTCGTGGTACGTCTGTTCAGTTGAATATGAAAATTGGAGATTTAGAAAAATATGAATTCCACTTACCAAGTTTAGAAAATCAAAAGAAAATTGCCTATATTTTAGGTAAATATGACGACAAAATCCACCTCAACACCCAAACCAACCAAACCCTAGAAGCCATTGCACAGGCGATATTCAAAAGCTGGTTTGTGAATTTTGACCCTGTGCGTGCCAAAGCAGCCGCCCTAAGCGAAGGCAAAAGCGAACACGAAGCCAACCTTGCGGCAATGTCGGTGATTTGTGGCAAAGACACCAGCGAGTTAAACGACACCGAATACAAAGCGCTTTGGCAAATCGCCGAAGCCTTCCCAAGTGAGCTTGTGGAAAATGAACAATTTGGCGAAGTTCCGAAGGGGTGGGAAATAACAACATTTGGAGAGGTTTCAGAATGCTTTGATAGAAAACGTATTCCTTTATCCAAAAAACAGAGAGAAGAAAAAAAGGGAACAATTCCCTACTATGGAGCAACATCAATAATGGATTATGTTAATGAAGCCATTTTTGATGATATTTATTTGTTAGTTGGTGAAGATGGTTCTGTTCTAAGAGAAGATGGCACCCCATTTATCCAATATATTTGGGGTAAATCTTGGGTAAATAATCATGCTCATGTTTTACAAGGTAAAAATGGTATATCAACTGAACATTTAATGACATTCATTAGAACAGAAAATATATCTGCTTATGTAACTGGTGCGGTTCAAATGAAATTAAATCAAGCAAATATGAATAGAATACCATTCCTAAAAGCCAACAATAAAATTAATATTGTTTTTGACTGTTTTTTAAAATCAATTTATTTAAAATTTAGAAACAATATTGAAGAAAATCAAATCCTAGCCCAAACCAGAGACCTGCTCTTACCCAAATTATTAAGTGGAGAAATCCACTTATGATGAAATGGATTTTAAGCTCCATAGATAAAGCACCCAGTTTTGGTGCTTATAATAGGCATGTTGAAAATATTATTTCTAATGTTTATTCAAACCCTGTTTTTAGCATTGAGCTGTGTAAGACACTTATAGAAGGAGTATGTAAAACTATTCTCAAAGATAAAGGAAATAAAATTACAGATAATTTTCCCAATTTAGTTTCTAGCACACTAAATAATTTAAATGTAGATTTACACCCTGATGCCAAGCATATCAAGGAATTATCAAAAAGATTGAACAGCGTTTTACATTATATTGCCGAAATTAGAAATCAATGCGGCTTCGCCAGCCACGGACAAGATATTGAGCATTGTAACCCTTCGTCTGATTTAGCTTTATTTGTCATTCATACAACCAATGCAATCCTTGGATTTATTTTACATTTTTATATTGTTACTGATGATTATAGGAAAGGACAAAGAATTAGATATGATGATTATGCAGAATTTAATGAAGAAATAGATGAGGAATATAGTGAATTTAATACAGGATATAAAATTTCCTATTCAAGGGCCTTGTTTGACCAAGATATTGAAGCATATAAAGAATTACATAATGAATATATTTCTTCAAAACAAGATAGATTGCTTGAAACATTGTGAGTAAAAAATAAAAAACTTTGAAATTTACACATGGGCGTACGACGTACGCCCCTACAATCGATGTTTTGATTTATATTTGAGCGAAAATAATGTTCCTTCGGTATTTTAATTTACATCTAAACCAAAATAATGCTCGTACGTAGTGGCGTATATCATACGCCCGCAAAAATATAAATTAAAATTTCGGATTGGGATTATCAGGATAAAAACAATCCTGTTGCCAATTTATGACATTGTTTTCAATATATTGGTAAATATGTTCAAATTCTTTTTGGTTGCGGATTATGCGGTCGTGATAACCACGTTGCCACGCAAAATCCAAATCATGTTGTCTGGCAAATGAGGTTAATGCGGATTTTATACCACGAACAATCGAACCAATATTGTGGGTATTGGATTGGAAATAATGCTGAGAAATATCAAAATCAGTATTTAATGTGATAATCAAATGAAGGTGGTTTGGCATTATGGTGTAAATGGGGATTTCGATAAATTGCCTTGTATATTTTGATGTTTCAATAATGATATTTTTTAATTTATTACCAAGTATAGATAAAGTCATTCCATCATAGGATATTTCACCAAAATAATGCAATTTATGCTGGGTGCAAATAGTAATGAAATACGAACCATTTTGGTAATTATCCCATTTTACACGAATGGATTTTCTGGTTGGTTTCATTTTGATACCTCATTTGTGCAATGGGCGTACGACGTACGCCTCTACAATCGGAATTTTAAATTTATATTTAAGCAAGAATAATGCTCGTACGTAGGGGCGTATTGCATACGCCCTCAATAACATAAATCCCAACGGATAAACGTAAATAATGTTCCGCTTGGGCTACGACGTACGCCCCTACAATCGGGATTTTAAATTTATATTTAAGCAAGAATAATGCTCGTATGTAGGGGCGTATGTCATACGCCCATAACAATATAAACCCAATATTATAACGATGAATAATGTTCCGTTTTAAATTTAACAAATCACAGAGATAAAATCCGATTGGATTGCTATTTTTTCGATCCAGATCGCAAAAATAAAAAACAAGGACACACTATGCTGATCAACGAAAACACCATTGAACAATCCGCCATTGCGACTTTGCAAAGCTTGGGCTGGCAATACACCTACGGCAAAACGATTTTGGCAGGTTTAGAACACGAATGGCGAGAGCGAACCGCCGAGGTGATTTTAAAGCCGTTGTTGATGCAAGTCATCGCCAAATTAAACCCCAATTTGCCCACTGCCGAGATAGACAATGTGGTGGCACAGGTGTGCCGTGCCGACAGTGGCGATTTGGCGGAGCGTAACCGTCAGGCTTATGATTGGCTAAGAAATGGGGTAAAAATCACTTATCAGCAAGACGGTGAGCAGGTGTCTGATGTGGTGCAGCTGATTGATTTTCAGCGTCCGGAAAACAACGATTTTCGTATTGTCAATCAGCTGGATATTGGCGGTAAAAAGGGCAAACGCATTCCTGATTTGATTGGCTTTGTTAATGGCTTGCCGCTGGTGGTATTTGAGCTGAAAAATCCGCTCAAAGAAAATGCCGACATTGGCAAGGCGTTTGCCCAACTGCAAACCTATAAAGATGAAATCTCCGATTTGTTTGTGTTTAATCAGGCACTCGTGATTTCAGACGGCATTGTCGCCCGTATCGGTTCGCTGACCGCCGATTTCGACCGTTTTACCCCTTGGCGTGTGGTCGATGAAAAAAATCAGAGCAAACGCGTTGTGTTTGAAGATGAACTCACCGCCTTACTGCAAGGCGTGATGAATCCCAAAAATCTCTTGGATTATGTGCAGAATTTTGTGGTGTTTGAACGGGACGGCAAAAACCGTTTGATTAAGAAAATCGGGGCGTATCATCAGTTTTATGGCGTGAATGAAGCGGTGGATTGCACTCTGCTTGCTGCCACAGGCAACCGCAAAATCGGTGTGTTTTGGCATACGCAAGGTTCGGGCAAATCGCTTTCTATGCTGTTTTATGCTGGCAAAGTATTAAGCAAAAGCAGCCTGAAAAATCCGACTTTAGTGTTGGTGACCGACCGCAACGATTTGGACGGTCAGCTTTATGCCACTTTTTGCGGCGGTGAGGCACTACTCAAACAAACACCAATCCAAGCCGATGGGCGAGATGAACTCCGCTCTGCCCTTGCCAGTCGTTCAGCAGGCGGTGTGATTTTTACCACCATTCAAAAATTCGGCTTAATGGAGGACGAGCTTGCCCATCCAGTGTTAAACGAGCGGGAAAACATCATTGTGATTACCGATGAAGCGCACCGTTCGCAATATGGTTTTAGCCAAAAAATCAACCACAAGGGCGAGTATCGTGAGGGTTACGCCAAGCATTTACGCAGTGCATTGCCCAATGCGTCTTTTATCGGTTTTACTGGCACACCGATTTCTCTTGATGACAAAGATACCCAAGAAGTCTTCGGCAAATATGTGTCAATCTATGATTTTGAAGATGCAGTGGAAGATGGGGCAACCGTGCCGATTATTTATGAGCCACGCCAAATCAGTCTCGGTGAAAGCCGTGAATTTGCCAAAGTGATGGAAGAAGCTCAAACACTGATAGAAGAAGATGAAACCAGCTATAACTTCCGCCTGCGTGAAAAACTGCACAGTGTGGATAGCCGTTTGCAGAAAATGGCGGAAGATATTATTGCCCATTATGATGAGCGTACCAAACAGCAAGACGGCAAAGCGATGGTTGTGGTGATGAGCCGTGCCATTTGCGTCAAACTCTACGAAAAAATCACCGCACTTCGCCCCGAATGGCACTCAAACGATGTGCTTCAAGGCAGCATTAAAATTGTGATGACAAGCAATGCCAGCGACCCTGCCGAGTGGCAAGTACATAATCAGGACAAAAAAACCTTAGAAAAACGCTTTAAAGACCCAGACGACCCACTCAAAATCGTGATTGTGCGAGATATGTGGCTGACAGGGTTTGATGCCCCTTGTTGTAACACAATGTATATTGATAAACCAATGAGCGGACACAACCTGATGCAGGCAATCGCTCGGGTAAATCGGGTATTTCGCAACAAAAGCCGTGAAAATGGCGGCTTGATTGTGGATTATGTGGGCTTAACCGATGAGCTAGAAAAAGCGATGAAGCAATACACCAACGCAGGCGGCAAAGAAAAGCCGGTGCGAGACATTTCAGCGGTGCTGGAAAAAATGGTGGAACACATCACGGTCATTCGTGGGCTATTTGCCACACCGATTGACGGACAAGCGGTTGATATTGCCAAAATTTTGCAAATCAGCGAACCTGCCAAACTGCTCAATGCGATTTTGCAGGCTGCCAATCATATTCTCGCCCTAGACCGCATTCAGCCAATTGATAACACTGCCAAAGACAAAACCCCACGCAAAAGCGCTTTTTTACAGTCGGTACGCTTGGCGAAAAAAGGTTATGCTTTATGTGGGGCATTAAAAGCAGTTGAACCCTATAAACAGGAATTGGCGTTTTATGATGCGGTGCGTGCCACCATTATCAAAAACAGCACCGCTCCTCGCAATCCTTCGGGCGAAGACCGCTTGTTGCAACTTACCGCCTTGATGAACCGTGCGGTACAGTCGGACGGTGTGGTGGATTTATTTGATTTGCTGAAAAAAGACCGCCCGAACATCAACCTGCTTTCTGATGAGTTTTTAGAAACAGTGAAAAACAGCCCGACCAAAGATTTGTGGCTGTCGGCAATGGAGCGTTATCTTGTCGCACAACTGCGAGAGCAAAGCGGTGCCAATCTTGCCACCAAAAAAGCATTTGAACAGAAACTCAAAGAGGCGATGAACCAATACCACAACCACAATTTAAGCGTATTGGAAATTTTGGAAGAGCTGATCGCCCTTGCCAAAGAGTTTGAAGCCCGCCAAAAACGAGGGGAACAGTTGGGGTTAAGCTCTGCGGAAATGGCGTTTTATGATGCTTTGGCACGCAACGAAAGTGCGGTGCGGGAAATGGGCGATGAAGTGTTGATGAACCTCGCCAAAGAGATTACCGATAAATTACGCAAATCGGTCACCGTAGATTGGCAATATAAAGACTCGGTGCGTGCCAAAATGCGAACCTTAATCCGCATTGCCCTACGTAGCTATAAATATCCGCCCGATTTACAGGCGGAAGCGATTGAGTTTGTGTTGCAACAAGCAGAAGAGATCGCCGGAGAATTAAGCGAAAACGACATATAACAAAAAACAAGCGGTTATTTTTGCCAAAAAAATTGCAAAAATAACCGCCTGTTAATCGTTAATTAGAAATTCGCATTACGAGGCGAGCGTGGGAATGGGATCACTTCACGAATGTTTTGTAAGCCAGTGACATACACGATCAAGCGTTCAAAACCTAAACCGAAGCCCGAGTGTGGCACAGTGCCGTATTTACGTAAATCACGATACCACCAGTAATCTTCTGGATTTAAGCCCATTTCAACCATACGTTTATCCAGCACATCTAAACGTTCTTCACGTTGTGAACCGCCGATGATTTCACCAATTCCCGGTGCTAACACGTCCATTGCGGCAACGGTTTTGCCGTCATCATTTAAACGCATATAGAACGCTTTAATATCTTTCGGGTAGTTTTTTACCACCACTGGTGATTTGAAGTGTTCTTCCGCTAAATAACGTTCATGTTCAGAAGATAAATCAATCCCCCACTCTACTGGGAATTCAAAGTTTTTGCCTGATTTGAGCAAAATCTCAATCGCATCGGTGTAATCCACTTGGGCAAATGGCGAATTGATGAAGTTTTCAAGGCGGTTGATCACGTCTTTATCAATGTGTTTGGCAAAGAATGCCATATCATCTGGGCGTTCTGCGAGTACCGCTTTAAAGACATATTTCAGCATATCTTCGGCTAATTTAGCGTTATCAGCTAAATCGGCGAAAGCAAATTCAGGCTCAACCATCCAGAACTCGGCTAAGTGGCGAGTAGTGTTTGAATTTTCTGCACGGAATGTTGGACCAAACGTATAAACTTTGCTTAATGCACAAGCGTAAGTTTCGCCATTTAACTGACCTGATACGGTTAAGAAAGATTCTCGTCCGAAGAAATCTTGGCTGAAATCCACTTTACCGTTTTCACCACGTGGTAAATTTTCTAAATCCAATGTTGAAACACGGAACATTTCGCCTGCACCTTCGGTATCAGACGCAGTGATTAATGGGGTTGCGACCCAGTAGAAACCTTGTTCGTGGAAGAAACGATGAATCGCTTGAGCTAAACAGTGGCGAACACGCGCAACCGCACCGATTAAGTTGGTGCGTGGGCGTAAATGTGCCACTTCACGTAAGTATTCAATCGAGTGGCGTTTGGCTGCCATTGGGTAAGTATCTGGATCTTCTACCCAACCGACTACTTCGACATTTTTTGCTTGTAATTCAACCGCTTGGCCTTCTGCTGGCGATTCAACAATCACCCCAGTAACAACAACAGAGCAACCTGCGGTTAAACGTAAAACTTCATTTTGGTAATTTTCAATATCGTTATTAACAATTGCTTGGATTGGGTCAAAACAAGAACCGTCATACACGGCAAGGAAAGAAAGACCCGCTTTTGAATCACGGCGGGTACGTACCCAACCACGCACAGAGACCTCGGTTCCTACGGCAATTTTACCGCTAAGAATTTCCGAAACTGATGGGAATTTAGACATATAAACCTCTGATATTTAGAATTTTTGCAAACAAAAAACCCAAGCATTCTACAAGAAAAAGCCCTTGCTGATAAGCGGATAATGCAGATTTACAAAAATTAACGGATAAATTAAAATCTTAGCCTTGTTCCTCCCTAAAAATGGTCACTATGAAAAAACATCATTTAGAAACGCTTATCTCTCGTGAAGACATCCTTTCTCGTACTCAAGAACTTGCCAGTCAAATTAACGCACACTATCAGCATTTGCAGTGTGAAAATTTAGTCGTTGTGGGATTATTACGCGGTTCTTTTATGTTTATGGCAGATTTAGTTCGTTTAATTGATATGCCATTAGAAGTCGATTTTATGACAGCTTCTAGCTACGGCAGCGGTACAGAATCTAGTCGCGATGTTAAGATCTTAAAAGATCTTGATGGTGAAGTCTTTGGTAAAGATGTCTTACTGGTTGAAGATATTATTGATACCGGCTTTACCTTAAATAAAGTGCGTGAGTTGTTAATCCTCAAGGGGGCAAAATCTGTCTCTATTTGTACTTTGCTCGATAAACCTTCTCGCCGTGAAGTTGATGTACCAGTACAATGGGCAGGCTTTGCAATTCCTGATGAATTTGTAGTGGGTTACGGCATCGATTATGCACAACGCTACCGTAATTTAGATTATATCGCTCAAGTTGTTATTGAAGAATAATTAGCAAAATTTTGTATAAAATGAACCGCTTGGTGGGAACACTAAGCGGTTTTTATGTACTAAATCGCGTTCAATGTAACCAAGAAGACTCAATATGTGGAAAAAAACGTTACCCGCTTTGTTTATTCTCTCTCCATTCGCGCTTGCTACACCAGCAACCATACCAACTATGCCACCCACAGAGAGCACAACAGCAGATGTCGAACTGCAACCTCTAGCCTTAAAACAGCAATGGTTGAATGAGCAACAAACTCTTTTGCTGCAACGTGAAAATTTCTTGCAGTTAGAAAATCTAATAAATACAGCAATTAAGCAAAAAATGGTTTCCGAGCCCTTAATAAAGCTTGCTTCGCAATTAATTTCTGAAGAGTATCCTTTGCAAGAAGAAACACAATGGCTTCTTTTACGCGCCAAACTGGCTATGGTTACTCCCGAAAACCTCGCAACACGTGTACAAGAAATACAGACCTTCAGCAAACAGTATCCAAATACAGCCAAACGCAATAAATTAGCACAACTTCCTATCTCACTTTATGCAGAACACCAAAAGCGAGAGGAATTATTGCAATATGCAGGTAACACACCTGCTGAAGGGTTAAAAAATCAATGCCTCGTATTCGAGAGTAAATATCAGCAATTCAATGCAGAGCATACTGAATCCTTCAAATATGAACAAAAAAAGCTGTTGCAAGAGTTTGATCTTTTTTGGCAAAACACTCATACCACATTACCCCCAGAATGCGATTCATTAACCCAAGAGTGGCTAAAGCAAGGCTTTCTTAATGTAGAAAAAATAAAAAATAAAGCTGTTATTCACTTTCAACATAATCAAACACTGGCGGATATCCCCTCATCCGATGAAAATGTGCAGCAATGGCTAACAGAACTTGAATTTCTACGAACCAATGCAAACAGTTTGCAAACTTTTGCCGAAAATCAAGCGCTTGACCCATGGAATCAAGCCATCATCACCAAAGCATTTACATCATTTGTGAAAAGCCAGCCTGAAGAGAGCAATCAGGATCACTGGGCTATTTACCAAACTTGGGCAGAAAAATTCCAACTCTCCGCTGATGATATTCGCCAATGGAAAATCGCTTTTCTCAGTCGTGCATTTGATAATGATAACGTGGCATTTCAGCAATGGCGCGATGCACAACTTGCTGAATTAAAAGCAGATAATCTGCTTGAGCGGCGTCTTCGTATGGCAATTTGGCAGAAAACAGATTTGAAACCTTGGTTGGCTCTCCTCTCACAGGAAGCACAAAATAAGCAAGAATGGCAATATTGGATAGCCAAAACCAGCCCTGAGAAAGCAGCGCGCCTAACTAAATTAAGCCAAGAGCGTGGTTTTTATCCGATGCTTGCCGCAAATGCTCTGGGAAAACCTTATCAATTTGATTTTCCAAAAGCGCCAATGCTCAATGAAAATCAGCTAATCGCCTTTCGATCCCAATTAGCCAGAGTTGCAGAACTCCGGGCGTTACAACGTTTCGACCGAGCGAAATTGGCATGGCAAGATCTGCTACAATCCGTCAGTTTTACAGAAAAACTAGCCTTAACACACTATGCGCAACAACAAAACTGGTTTGATTTGAGCGTAGAAGGCACAATTATCGCCAAAGCATGGGATTATATTGATTTACGCCTGCCAAATGCTTATAGCGAATGGTTTGATCTCAATTTAAAGAATAAAAAAATCAGCAAAAGCTTTGCTATGGCAATTGCACGCCAAGAAAGTGCTTGGAATTTCCAAGCTAAATCGCATGCCAATGCTCTAGGGCTAATGCAAATGCTACCCACGACTGCAAAGCAAACGGCGAAAAATAATGGTTTACCATTTAGCGGAGAGCAAGATCTATTACAGCCATTTCGCAATATTATGCTTGGCACCACTCATCTTGCTGAATTAAATGAGAAATACCCCAACAATCGCATTCTAATCGCAGCAGCTTATAACGCAGGAAGTCATCGAGTTGAACGTTGGTTAGCAAGAGCGAATGGAAAATTGGCAATGGATGAATTTATTGCCTCTATCCCATTCTTTGAAACCCGAGGCTATGTACAAAATGTGCTCGCTTATGATTATTACTATCAAATGTTACAGGGTTTACAACCATTGCAGATGTTTACTAAAGCCGAACAACAACGCTATTAGCTTAATCCCAATAAGCACAATAAAAAATAACAAGCGGGTGGTTTTGCAGAAAAATTTGCAAAACCACCCGCTTGTTAAGTTATGACGCGAATGCTAACCAACCACTGAAGGTAAATTCGGTAAGAATGGGATCAACATAATAAAAATCCCAAAAATTAGCGCTAAAAATAGCGCAATATTGCCCCCCGCAACACGATAAGGCAAATTCGGATGTTGCTGACGTGCTCTCCAAGCTAAGCCAATAGGTAAAATCAAACCATAAAAAGCAAATAGAAGCCCCGCATAACCAAGCGCTGCAATAAATCCATTTGGATAAAATAGTGCGAAACCTAAAGGTGGAATAAAAGTACAAATTGTCAAGAAAATGCGATTTGTAGAGAGATTAAGCCGCTTAAATAGATCACCCACACCTTCAAAAATCCCCATTGCTACCCCTAAAAATGAGGTAATCAACGCTAAAGCAGAAAACAGGCGTACTAATTCGCCGAGCATATTACTCCCTGTAATTTGTGCCGTTGCGCTAACTAATCCATTTAATGTCGGATCTTGTTTTAACACTGCAACAAATTCATTTTGGCTAAGCACGCCATGTGTTGCTAACTGCCACAATAAATAGGCGCTAAGGGGAATGAGTGTACCAATAATAATCGCTAATCTGATTTTACGAATATCTGCCTCAAGATATTCATTGATTGATCCCATAATCACGTGAAAACCGAAAGAGGTAAAGAAAATAGGCACTGCCGAAATCACTAATAAATTATCTAACGGAATAGCGCTTAAATTGGCCAACTTAGCTTTAGGTAACATCATCAGCAATACAACAAAAAAAGCGACAACTTTACCAATAAAGAGTATCCGAGTGAGCCCATCAACACTTTTAATGCCTATCGCAACAACAGCACCTAATACCAAGGTAAAACATAAAATTCCTAAAGTTAAGTTTGTTTGACTATCCGCCGAAAACGGCAATACACCAGATAGTAACGAACCACCTCCTGTAATATATGCTGCGAGCAGCGCATATAACAAAACAAGCAAACTGAATGTAGCTAATATACGCCCCATTACCCCAAAATACTGCTCAGCTAATGTCGCTACACCGACATTACGCACCTTTGCTGTTTGGTAAACCTCCATAAAAAGCAAGCCGGTATACGTTAATAAAAGCCATAACCCTACTAATAAAAGAACTGTCATTGAAAAACCAATACCCGCTGAAGTTAATGGCATTGCCAACATACCCGCGCCAATTGTTGTGCCTGCAATCATCAATGCACTGCCTAATAATTTATTTCGCATTTCTGCCTCCTTAATGTATAAGGCGGGCATTATAGTTAGCATAAAAATAAATGTAACTAATTATTTTCATTGGAAATTTTCTTATACAAAGATGTAAATTTTCTTGCAAAGCTTAGGTAAAAAACACCTCAAAATGATTTTGCAAAAAAGTAGCAACACTACCCGCTTGCCTCATTGCCACCAAAAATTAGCATAATTAAAAACTAACAAGTTGATAAATAAACGTATTTTTTAATATTAAAGACCAAACACTATCATTTACTATACAACTCTCTACTTTCAAATTTCTCGTATTAACGTAACGCATTCTTTCCAAACAAATAATATCTACACTAGTTCCAAATATCTTTCCTATCTTTTTGCAGATAATTTCAACACTTTAACTCAGCATATAAAAAGAAAACGCTCAATTCTGCAACAATGGTTACAGAACTGAGCGTTTTCATCACCAGTAAGTAATTTATTACCAGTGGCTGACTTATCCTACGTCTTTCGCCGCTAAACCTTGCAAGGCTGCCGTCACTGCTTCCACTGCTCGTTTGGTTTTGCTACCCGTGCCGTGTAGGCGTTATCAAAAGTCTGCTGTTTATCGTTTAAATCCTGTTTTAATGCAAGATATTCAGGATGTTGAGCGATTTCTTCTTCTGTTTTACCCTCATTTTTCAAACGGGTTTCCACTTTGCCCATTTCCAGCTTCGCTTCCGTCACTTTTTCACGCGCCGAATGCGTGTAAATTTGGAATGCCTTCTCCGCAATCTCACCTATGCCTTTCACCAGCTCCTGTGTTTCTTTCACCTCACTGATGTCGTGTTTCGTCACTTTTTGATTGGCGTTTTGTGTATCTCGGTTGAGCTGGCTAAGCGTTTTTTCGGCGTTTTTATCGTTTGTGAGTGCAATGTTGATATTTTCCCCAATCGCTGCTTTTGTCGTGCTTCGCTCACTTTCGTTTTTATTGCCCAGTAAGCTCAGTGCCGACATCGGGTTCACTCCGCTTGTGCCACCGCTAATCGCTGCACTTCTTGTTTTCAGTTCACTGTGGTTTTCAATATCGCCGGTGGTCAGCGTGCCGGCTTGGAAGCGGTTGTTTTCTTGGTCTGCTTCGCTGGTAATGATTGCTCCATCAAGATGTGTGTTGCCTTAAACGGTAACATTCATTCCGCCTTTACCAATATCGACACTCGTTTGGTTTTCATCCTGTGCCGTGTTTAATTTGGCTGAGTTGTAAGCCGCATTTGCCTTTGCCCCACCGCCAGAGCCGTAAGTGACAGACACGCTGCCACCGGCTTGCACTTGCTCACTACTGTATTTGGTGAGGTCTTGGCGGCTAATGGCTTCAAAGTCTTGCACCTCTCCGGCTTTGACATTAGTGGCATCCAGTAAGAGTTTGCCGTTTGCAGAATGTGTGACTAATTTGCCCGCTTGTAATTGGTTGTTTTGCCAGGCTTGGCTTTGCAAATGTAATTCTGAATGCCTAAATAGATTTTTAAACAACAACGAAAAAACATCATCAACCTTTGCTTTTGGCAAGGTTGACGATTTTCCCGAAGATTTTACCAATTCAGAAACCACTACAAATTGTTGTTGGGATTGACTGAAAATGATTTTGTGAAATCTATGGTTCATTTTTAATTTTCATATATCAGGCAAATGTTTATCACCCGTCTGGAGACGGGCGCTATCGGGGAGTACCATTGAATATACATTCACCAACCAATACTAACCTTATATTTACTAGGTAATTCAGTTATTAATCTATTGTATAAACAAGCTCCTTGTATAAAAAACTCAGTTTCATCTTTCTTAGATTTAAAGTTAGAATTTGGTGGATAATCATCATATATAGCATTATATTTATCTCCCCATGTGGAAATATCATTTTTCAACTCATTACTTATAGGTAGATTTGTAGGATCAATATTTTCAACATTCCCATCATCATATAAAACCCATAAAGAATAACAAAAAAAATCAGGGTAGAATTTCAAATTTATCATTTAGAACCCCCGATGGTGCGAGCGTCCTCGCTCGTACCAAAATTTACAAAATATTAGGCAATATGTTTATCACCCGTCTGGAGACGGGCGCTATCGGGTTAAACATTGTTCTTGATATCATCATATATGAAAATTTCAGATACTAGCAATTTTACCTTTTTGAAATAACTTTTTATCTGAAGGATTATTTACCATAATAGATTCCTTTATCCTACTTCCATCTTCTAGTTTTAATTCAAAAGCATTTTCTGCAGAATCCTGACCATCTATATACAAATCCACGATAACCCCTGTAAATATTCTACTTTTAATCTTTCCTTTTGATATATTATCCCACCATTCTGTAGTTCCAAATAATCCAAACTCTCCTAAAAGACCTATGTTGTTATTAGATAATGTTGCCTTTTGATACATTCTCATTAAATATGGCTCGTCTATATTTTTTTCTGAGATCAAATACTTTCTTCATAGTAATTACTCCTAAAATTATTTTTCTATAGCTCGTAGGTTGGGTTAGCAAAGCGTAACCCAACAAGTATTTATTCATTACATTGGGTTTTCGCAGGCTCAGCCTAACCTACGAGCTACAAGCTATCTCCTTTGTCCAAAATACATAATCATAATAGATAGAGCGGTAATAATAGGCATAAATAATAAAAATCTAATATCTTCGTATATAAAGTTCCAAAAAGGTATTCTCATCTTGTACCTAAAAAAATAAAAGTATAACTTTATAAATGAAAATATACCTAATATAGCAATATTAGAAAAAATATATGATATCAAAAATGCAAACACATAAACTCTTAGAGGGTGTTTCATTTTTCCACTCCATTCAAAAGTTTAAATTTTTCATATTCATTTTCTGAAAATTTATTACTAATACTATCTATAGCATTTCCTACTCCTACAGGAACTGAGCTAGGTTCTACAAACCGAGTAATTGGGCTTCCCACTTTAATCGGCTCTGTTCTCAGGCTATTTCCATAAGTGTTAATATTTTTACCTAAGGTATTTTCAACTCCTTTACCAAACCCATAGCCTAATGTGCTTGTTACTGTTTTTACTCCTGCATTTTCTAAACCACCTTCTAAGAAGCCTACTCCTAAATTCCAAGCTGTATAAGCTTTAAAGCTAAAATCTTTAGTTACATAGGCTTCTGCCATATCTTTTGCAGTATCTTTTAAGCTGACCTCTCCACTAGCAAGATATTGAGAACCAGCACTTACTGCACCATTCGCGCCGACAATCAAGCGAGTTGATGGCGAAGATAAATCAAATAAATTTTTCCCTATCTTTGTAAGCCCTAATCCCGAATAAACGTAATATTCAGGTACAACTGGCTCTGCCCCTAATTCTCGTCCAAATACTTTATAATCATTTGAAAGTACTGAAATATTTGGATATTCAAATTTTGCACTAAATTCATAGGCATTCGTTTTTTCAGTTCTTACTGCACTAGCTGCTTGATCAATTCCTTTTTCTAATGCTTCTCGTAAAGTAGGATCGTTTTCCAGTCTATTTCGTACATTAGGATCAGCTAAAGCCCTCTCAATATTAGTAATAGTCTCGTGCCCTACTAAAGCCTGACTTGGTTCAATTTTAGCTTCAGCCTTGTTTGTATTCATCACTCTTGCCATCCAGCCAGAACCATCAAATTGTACATTTGTTCTAGCGTAATCAAAACCATCCTGTGCTGCTTTAGTATGTTCTGCACAGGCTTCACTACTACCGCCAAGACGACAAGCCGCTTTTAAGTTTTCGCTATTTGCCCGATTAACATCGGAAAATTCGTCTTTTACTCCTTTGATACATTCTTGATTATCTCCGCAAGTGGCGATTTCTCGTTTGTAGTCTATCCAGTCTTGTTTAGAAAGATAGTTATTCTCCACCGCTCTCTTAAGGTGTTGTTGGCTGTGTTGTTTATTTGACCTCTTGTTGGAAGCGAAAAATCTACAAGCGGTCGTTTTTCAGAAAAATTTTGCAAAATGGAAACAACATCCACAGTATCAGCAGAAATGACTTTAGACTTTCCGGCTGATTTAGCAAGTTCAGATACTACAACGAATTGTTGAGTTGCCCTGTTGAAAATAACTTGATGGATGTTGTTCATATTTACTTTTTAAAAAGTGCAAAATACCTAACAAAACTAACCGCTTGTAATTTGTGTTAGATCGTACTAGCGTGGACGCTAGCAATATATACTTCAGGCTAATCCTTGCTCGTGCCAAAACAACCAGTTGTTCTACCACTAAATTTAGAGCTTGTTGAATTTGGTGATTGAATATACTTTTTTATCATAAAATAAACATCTAAATTACTTTTTAGCCCACCATTAAGTAATAAGAAAACTCTCATTGCTCGCTTCATATAAACAAGCAACTCTAAATAAGGGATTCTCTCCTCGTATTCATACCCTATAAAAAAAATAACATCATTACTATATGAAATAAAATCAATCCCATATATTTCCCCTCTGAATTCTGATTTGTTCAATATGCACCTAAATAACTCTATCAAATTAATATCATTATATGCAAAAGCAAATAATGTACACAAATGACTTCTACATTTTTTAAAATACATTTTTTTATAAAATAATGTTTCAGGCTCTATATTTCCATACCTAAGTTTCTCACATAATGATAATTCATATAGTTTATACTCTGATTTATTTAGATGATGGATGAACATTTCTAACCTCACCTGTATTTGGATCTATATATACTCTGAATCTAATGCCATCATAGGTTACTGAATAGTTTTTAAAACCTTGTCTATCAATATGATCTCTATAACTGGTTGCTACAGCATCTTTAGCTAAGTTATACATTGAGTTATCATTGTATATAGAACTATCATATACTGTTTTAGGCTCTTTTATATTTTTAAACCCGATATTATTCCCTTTTCCATCAAAAGCTGGAATTTGGTAATAAATATCATATATCCCATTGTAGGGAGTAGGTATTATATCTCTGATTTTTCCATTAATCTCGTTGCTATATAATGATGAGACAAATTTATCTAAGTTGTGTCCTCCTTTTATACCTTTTCTGTCAAACCCGTGTTCATTTGATAAATGAAATTTAATTTGTTCATTCATTGGTACATATTGGTCATATTTTCCAAATCTAGATCCACTATATGAAGAAATTCCATTTGATAAAAAATCTCCCCATAATGAAATTTTATTGACTATATTTTCAGATAGCCCTGCATATCTAGAAAAATCCGCATTTGCCTTCACTTTTGCATTTTTCAGCACATCATATCTGTCTGAAAAACTTGTGACTTTTTCATAATCTTCAGAATAAAGATCTGAATAACGAGTATAAGTCGGGTAGTTATAACCTGTCGGAGTATATTCTGCCCCTGAGTAGCTGAATTTATCTCGTTCGAGTTTTTGCCGCTCTACTTGGCATTCAGCAGACAGACGGTTTCCTTCACAAGCTGAAATTAAAGCAATATCACTTTCTCTATCTTTACGGTTAATTGCATCAAGCTCAGACTTCTCTGCGTCTGTAATCGTGCCGGTTTGAAGTTTGCCTTCTAAAACACGTTTTCGTTCCGCCTCCTGTCGAGATAGGTAGTTATTCTCCACCGCCCGCTTCGCCGTTCCTGCCCCAAACACCGTATCCGCCGTTGTGCCGCCTGCAAGGTTGCCCGATACCGCCCCCGCAAGTTGTCCCGCTACTTTTAACAGGTTTTTCTCTTCGGTAGTGAGTTCGTTCGGTTGTTTGTTGAACACTGTTTCAGCCAGTAACATTGCACTGCCTTCGCCGACTAAACCAGCCACCGCCCCTGCACCAACGTTGTTGCCTGATACCCCAGCTTCTAATGCAGAAAGGGCGGCGTGCGCCAGTAAATTTGCCGTTTTGCTGTCTTTCGTTAGCTCGTGGATTTGGGCATTCAGCTCCGGGGAAAGCGCCGCTACTGCCACTTGCCCTGCACTGCCGCCACTTAGCACTGCGCCAAGTGTTGCCACTGCAGCCTCCATTTGCCGTCTTTTCGAGCCACCTTCTTCCCAAGCTTTATCTTTGGTTTCTTTGGCTCTTTTATCGGCATAGCTATTCGCTGCTTCGCTGAGGTTGCCAAGCGCATTGCTAATAGAGGCTTGCTCTTTCAGAACTTTGTTAATATCCTTCGGCTGTGCCACCTGTCGATTTGCTTGGCTTAAATCCGT
>NZ_SMAM01000002.1 GCF_004346205.1 Bibersteinia trehalosi
TAGATTTACCTTCTGATTTTGCGAGTTCAGAGACCACCACTAAACGTTGGCGTGTTTTACTGAAAATAACGCGGAAACATTGCTTGTTCATAGTTTTATATCCTGTTGTGTTTGTCTATTAAAGCGCTATCCAGCGCAACATTAAAAATGGTAATTTAAATTAAAGCCTGCGACAGCATCAGATGTTTTAAATCCCTCTGGTTTACGTATTGGTCTGCCCCCAAAAACATCGTAGGAGATACCTTTAAAATAACCCCGTAAACCTAATGCAGTGCCCATTAAATGATGACCGAGCTGATTTTTCGTTGCCCAGCCGGTTACTCGTCCGCCGTCTAATGCGAAGTAGATCTGTTGTCCTAAGCCGTTTAAATTCCAAGCGAGTTCATTTCGCCATAGCCAACCACGCTCGCCAGAAAGCGTTAATTCACCATCAAAACCACGCACGGTATAACGTCCACCAATACTCAATCTATCTTGTGGGATCAGTGGTGTTTTATTCCATTGTGCATTCCAACTGGAATTAAATTGCCATGGCTGACTCCCCCACATAAATGGTTTGTTGAAGCTCATTGACGCACTAATAATTTGTGGGCGAGATGTACCTTCTCCCCATAATTCCTCTGGCGCTTGTAGCTGCCCTCTCGCACCTGTACCTCGTTTATAATTTGCCGAGAATTCTAGTGTGCTGTTTCCCCAGTATTCTTTATGTGAAAATCCAGCTTCCCAACCCGCCATACGACGTTTTTGTACATCAATTTCAGCTCCATCAATATAGTTCTGTGATTGGCGAGACCAAGCCGAAGCAGAGATTGTTGTTTTACGTACGCTATCACGATAAAGCAAATAAGAAAGCGTTAGCTTATCGTTGGCACTTTCACCGGCATAGATATAGCTGTTTTCAAAAGCACCAAAAACTTCTTGATGATAACGGCTCTGATTATGGGAAAAAGCTAAATTCCAATAGCCAAATGGAATTGCGTAATAAAGCGTGAGATTTTTACTCGCTCGCTTACCCTTATCATCTCCCTTTTGTTTGATGCTATGTGTAAATGAGGCGTAAAAAAGATCATTTGCCGACAACAGATTATCAACTGAAAGTGTTGCCGAACCTTGCCATTTTCCTGTGGATTTTGAACCTGAATCATCTAAACCTACATTTAGGCGAAATGGAAAGGCTTGGGTATAACTGATTTTTAAATCGCTTTCACCCACTGAAGCCGCTTCATCATCACTCGGTAAAATCTCAATATTCGCTTCTACTGTCGGGACTCGTTTTAAATTTTCTAGCGACTGTTCAATATCACGCACATTGAGAATATCGCCCTTAGCAAAGGTAAATGCAGTGAGTGCATTTAATTTAGTAAAACGCGGCGTACTGCCACTATCTGCCACAATGGTATTCCGCACTTTGCCTATAATTACCGTTAAAACTAATTTTCCACCGCGTAAATCTTGCTCCTCGGTAACAACCCGAGTAGTGACATAACCTTTCTCAATAATATTATTTTGGACTTGCTTCATTAAAATACCTAAACCTTCACCACCAAAACAGTGCGGTAGCGTTAATTTTAAATCTCGCACGGCTTTATCTAATGCCCATTGAAATTGGCTTTTTTGAGTGTTTGAATCGTAATCGATGAGAGAGATGTTATGAATGGGATAACAAGGTGATTCGTTATTTGAAAGGGATAATTGCTGATGAGAAGTCTCTAACCTTACCTCAGCTTGATGTTGCAGTTGCGCATGTTGAGCCTGTTGATGCAGCGTTTGCCGTTGTTGTTGACTCGCATCAAGCCGATTCAGCTCGGGTAAATTTGGCACTTGATTAGCTTGTGAGTAAGTAGAGATAATTGCAAATACAATTGTTGTGTAAAGGCTTTTTGGACGAAGTAGCATATTTTTACTTAATTAAGTTAGCTGATATTTCGATTCTACGTTATAAGAGAATTATTATCAAATAGCTTTTTAATTAATTAAAAATATATTTCCAATATACATAACAAAAACATATCAATTAAGATAATTAATATGTTTTTTATTACATAAATATTTTGAAACTATGCTGGGGTTTATTGATAATTTATAAACCCCCAGCATTGAGCTGATTAAGCTTCAGTTTGAGCTTTTACTGCGGCAAATGCCACCATATTGATAATACGGCGAACCGATGCTGCTGGCGTTAAGATATGTGCAGATTTATTCACCCCCATTAAGATAGGACCAACCGTTACTGCTGTAGTTGTCGCTCTCAGCAAGTTATAGCTGATGCGGGCAGATTCTACATTTGGCATCACTAATAAATTTGCCGTGCCTTTTAAGGTTGTTTCTGGCATATGCGCCAAACGTAGCTCTTCATTTAAAGCTAAGTCACCATGCATTTCACCATCAATCATTAAAGCAGGATCGCGCTCTCTCACAATGGCTAAGGCTTCACGCATTTTTGGCGCACCCAATTGGTTGTTAGAACCAAAGTTTGAGTGAGAAACGTATGCTACACGAGGTTCAATACCAAAACGCTTCATCTCTTCTGCTGCCATTAAAGTGATCTCAGCTAACTCGTCTGCATTAGGTTCAGCATTCACGTAGGTATCCGTCATAAAAACGTTACCGGTTGGTAAAACCAAACTATTTAACGCCGCTGGTACTTTCACACCTGCTTTTACACCAATCACATCTTTAATTGCTTCTAAATGGCGACTATATGAACCAAACAAACCACATACCATGCCGTCTGCATACCCCATCTCAACCAATAATGAACCGATTACACTGGTATTTGACGTTGTAACGCGTTTAGCAATTGCTTCAGTAATACCTCGACGACTCATTAATGCATGATAGCGTTTCCAGAGTTGTTCATGACGTTCATCACTTTCGTTATTGACGATCTCAAAGTCTTTGCCTGCTTGAATATGTAAGCCCAGTTTTTTAATTTTTGCTTCAATAATCGCAGGACGACCGATCAGAATTGGATAAGCTAATTCCATTGACACAATTTCTTGTGTTGCATGTAATACTTTTGTTTCTTCCCCTTCTGCTAAGACAATGCGTTTTTTATCCGCTTTCGCTTGGCTGAAGATTGGTTTCATAAACAGATTAGTCTTATAAACAAATTGAGAGAGTTTTTCGATATAAGCATCCCAATCTGTAATTGGACGAGTCGCAACCCCTGATTCCATTGCAGCTTTAGCAACGGCTGGCGCAATGCGAACAATCAAACGCGGATCAAATGGACGAGGAATAATGTAGTCTGCTCCAAAGGTCGCCCCTTCACCACCGTAAGCAGAAGTTACGACCTCATTTTGCTCTGCCAATGCCAAATCAGCAATCGCATATACCGCAGCCATTTTCATTTCTTCGTTAATTGTTGTTGCTCCAACATCTAGTGCACCACGGAAAATGAATGGGAAACAGAGTACGTTATTAACTTGGTTTGGATAATCTGAACGACCTGTACACACAATCGCATCAGGACGAGCAGCTTTTGCTTCTGGTGGGGTAATTTCAGGATTTGGGTTCGCAAGAGCAAGAATTATTGGGTGAGCAGCCATCGAGCGCACCATATCTTGTGTTAATGCACCTGCGGCTGAACAGCCAAGGAAAATATCTGCATTTGGCATAGCATCAGCAAGAGTACGCCAGCCATTATCGTTAATCGCATATAATTTTTTGGTATCGTCCATGCGATCATCACGATCTTTATAAATCACACCTTTTGAGTCACATACAACGATATTTTCACGTTTCATACCAAGAGAAACAAGCAAATTCAAACATGCGATAGATGCAGCTCCTGCACCAGATGCGACTAAGCGTACATCTTCGATTTTTTTATCAACAATACGTAATGCATTAATGACTGCAGCAGCACTGATAATTGCTGTTCCATGTTGATCATCATGGAATACAGGAATATTCATACGCTCACGTAATTTTTGTTCAATATAAAAACATTCTGGTGCTTTAATATCTTCCAGATTAATTCCGCCAAAAGTAGGCTCTAATGAGGCAATAATCTCCACCAATTTTTCTGGATCACGTTCATTAATTTCGATATCAAATACATCAATACCTGCAAATTTCTTAAATAGAACGCCTTTTCCTTCCATAACAGGTTTACCTGCCAATGCACCAATATTGCCTAAGCCTAATACGGCTGTACCGTTAGAAATAACGGCGACCAAGTTGCCTTTTGCTGTATAACGGTAAGCTGCTGAAGGATCTTTTTCAATTTCTAAGCAAGGTTCAGCAACACCTGGAGAATAAGCTAAGGCAAGGTCTCGCTGTGTCGCAAGAGATTTGGTTGGGGTAACTTCAATTTTGCCTGGTTTCGGAAATTCATGAAAATCCAGAGCGGCTTGGCGAAGAGTCTCGTCCATAGGTATATCCTTCTTTGTAAGTGAAAAATCTTGAGGCATTCTACTCAAATTTATTCGGAAAGAATATGACTTTGATCTAATTTTTTAACAATTTTTTAAAAAAGTTGTTATCGTTCCCATTTGTATAAAAAAACAACGCTTGTGTATTTTTTATTTAATTTTACATATTTTATAAAATTTGGTTTTTAACTCTGCGAAAGCTATTATTTACCAATTTTATTTTATAAAAATCTAAAATTTAAAGATTTTTAGATTTTCAAACTATATACATGTTATCAAATTGTTACAAAAATAGACTAGACAAGTGCTATTTTTAAGCGCAGAATCCAAAACATTCATTTTTATTAGGGGCCTCCCTATCTAGTTGTTGGAGAATTTATGAAAAAACTTTCTGGTGCAGAAATGATCGTACAATCCCTGCGCGATGAGGGCGTAGAGTATCTTTTTGGTTATCCTGGTGGCTCAGTTCTAGATATTTATGATGCCATTCATACCCTTGGTGGTATTGAACATGTGCTTACACGCCATGAACAGGCTGCTGTACATATGGCTGATGGCTATGCTCGTTCTACAGGTAAAGTGGGTTGTGTGCTTGTAACTTCAGGCCCTGGTGCGACCAATGCCATTACAGGTATAGCTACCGCTTATGCCGATTCAATTCCGCTAGTCATTTTTTCCGGTCAAGTACCATCAAATTTAATCGGTACTGATGCATTCCAAGAATGCGATATGATTGGTATTTCTCGTCCTGTGGTAAAGCATAGCTTTCTCATTAAAAATCCCGCAGAGATTCCAGAAATTATCAAAAAGGCATTTTATATCGCCTCGACAGGGAGACCCGGCCCTGTTGTTATTGATGTGCCAAAAGATATGGTTAATCCTGCAAATAAATTTCCTTATGAATATCCCGCATCTGTGGCAATGCGCTCTTATAATCCAACAACTGAAGGACATAAAGGGCAAATCAAACGCGCATTAAAAGCGATTACTGTTGCCAAAAAACCGGTTCTCTTTGTTGGTGGGGGCGTCATCATTTCTGAAGCAGCCGAAGAAGTAACCGCTTTCGCTCAAAAATTAAACCTTCCTGTCACAAGCTCGCTCATGGGTTTAGGCGCATATCCAAGTACAGATAGACAGTTTTTAGGCATGCTAGGAATGCATGGTACTTATGAAGCCAATAATGCAATGCATGAGAGTGATTTAATTTTAGGTATTGGTGTCCGTTTTGATGATCGTACTACTAATAATCTTGCAAAATACTGCCCAAACGCGAAAGTGATTCATATTGATATCGATCCAGCATCAATTTCTAAAACTGTACCGGCCTATATTCCTATTGTTGGCAATGCAAAAAATGTCTTAGAAGAGTTTTTAAGCCTACTTGATGATGAAAATTTAGCAAAAAGTCAAAGTGATTTAAGCGCTTGGTGGGAGCAAATTAATAGCTGGAAAGCGAAAAAATGTTTGGATTTTGAACAAGGTGATGTGATAAAACCACAAGATGTTATTCGTACGGTTTATAAATTAACTCAAGGCGATGCTTATGTTGCTTCTGATGTTGGCCAGCACCAAATGTTTGCTGCGTTACACTATCCTTTTGATAAACCTCGCCGTTGGATCAATTCTGGGGGCGCAGGAACGATGGGCTTTGGCTTACCTGCGGCAATCGGGGTAAAACTAGCACATCCTGATGCGACTGTTGTTTGTATTACTGGCGATGGCAGTATCCAAATGAATATCCAAGAACTTTCTACTGCAAGTCAATATGATACGCCTGTTGTGATCGTCAGTTTAAATAACCGCTTCTTGGGAATGGTAAAACAATGGCAAGATCTGATTTACCAAGGGCGACACTCTCAGTCTTACATGAATTCGTTACCTGATTTCGTTAAACTTGCGGAAGCTTATGGGCATGTTGGAATTCAAATAGACCACCCTTCGGAGCTAGAAGAAAAATTACAGCAAGCATTTGCAATCAAAGACAAATTAGTATTTGTTGATATTCGAGTAGATGAAACCGAGCACGTTTACCCAATGCAAGTACGTGGTGGAGCAATGAAAGATATGATGTTAAGCAAAACGGAGCGAACAGATGCGTAGAACATTATCAGTATTATTAGAAAATGAATCAGGGGCATTATCCCGTGTGATCGGGCTTTTTTCTCAACGTGGCTTTAATATTGAGAGTTTAACTGTTGCACCAACGGAAGATCCAAGCCTTTCACGCATGACGATTGTTGCGCAAGGTGATAGCCAAGTACTAGAGCAAATTGAAAAGCAGTTACACAAGCTTATTGATGTGTTTAAAGTGATTAACTTAAGTGAATTTGAACATGTTGAGCGAGAGGTATTGTTAATTAAAGTGCGCGCAGTAGGCGGCTCTCGTGACGAGCTTAAACGTATGGCTGATATTTTTCGCGGTCAAATTGTGGATATTACGCCAAAGCAATATACGATTCAGCTTTCCGGCTCAAGTGAGAAAATCAATGCTTTCATTGAAGCCGTCACACAAGAAACCACGATTATTGAAATGGTGCGCTCAGGCGTAATCAGTCTATCCCGCGGTGAAAAAAATAATCTCTAATTCTGGCACATAAAGAGAAAAATCTGCACTTTAAGCTATTTCTATAAAGTGCAGATTTTATTATATACAAGCGGTCGGATTTGCCTATTTTTTTGCAATTTGGGGGTAGTGGACAAAATTAAGAGACCACTTTCAGCGGTTTTTTATTTCATCAACACATCCGCAAAATAAGCCTAGTCTAATTCTCTATCTTGTATGATTTCATCTCTTTTTAAGATAACAGCTTTGCCCATTAAAAGAGACTTCTGGCGGTATATAGACTTCCATTCCCTGTTCAACAAGAATAAAAATACGACCGTTTCTGATTAATTCTTCCATTGAAGAAAATTGATGATGTAAAACCGTGACTTGATTTAACCCTGTTATTTTCAAGGATGATGAAAAATGGCAGCCTAAAATTCGCATTACATTCGTTTTTTCCAAGACTTGAAGCATAAGATGCTGGAAACCGAATAAGGCAGCCAAATGAGGGGGCGCAAATTTAAAGCCTAATTCGCTTAATTGCTTATGTCGTTGTAAAAAATAAACATCTTCATAATGCTGATGAGTACTTTCCGTCCATTTAAATTCAAATGGTAAAGATTGAATATATTCCGGTGGCTGCACATTAAAGCCTAATTGATATTTCCGCGCGGCTTCCAAGAGTTTTTTGCTACGCAATGAGAAACCACCATTTTGGTGTCCAATCATGCCATCAGGAATATCAAATTTATGTTTTTCCCAAAATGCATCACGATATGTTTTCCCCTTTTCATCAACAAGAATCATTAAAGGGGAACCAATATAATCATATTGAAAAAACTCATCACGCCAATTATTGCCATTTAATACCCAACCATCTTCTTGCACAATAAGCACATGGCTAGTTTCAATAAATTGCGCCAAAGAATAAACCATAAACAGACTATATTCTAAATAGCCAAATGGCTTACAAGCAATATGTTGAATATTATCAAAAAAGTGTTCTGGCTTTTCTGGGCTAATTAACAAACAACGCAACCGTTCCGCAGGAAGTTGCTTTTGTAATTCTAAATAGCTACGTTGAATAGCATACACAGAGTTTTGAGCATAGGCTTGCATGCCAGTAACCGCTACAATCGTAATGCTATTCAACATATTTGCTCCTTTATGCTCTACGCCACGTTGTGCCATTTGCACCATCTTCTAGCACTATTCCCATTGCAGTGAGTTTATTACGTGCTTCATCCGCTACCGCCCAATTTTTTGTCGCTCGAGCATCATTACGCTGTTTAATTAAAGCTTCTATTTCCGCTATTTCATCATCGTTGCTGTTTGAGCCACCTTGTAAGAAGGTTTCAGGATCTTGCTCCAACAAACCTAATACTCCAGCTAATTCTTTTAAGCGAGCAGCAAGTTGATTGGCGTGCAATGGATTCTCAGTTTTCAATTTATTCAGTTCTCGAGCCATTTCAAATAACACCGCTAATGCGCCTGGGGTGTTAAAATCGTCGTCCATTGCATCTTTGAAATTTGCAATATATTGCTCAAAACCGACCGCTTGTTCCACGAGTTCGCAACCACGCAAGGCAGTGTATAAACGTTCTAATGCTTTACGTGCTAAACCGATATTCTCTTCACTGTAATCTAATAAGCTACGGTATTGTGCCGTTAAGAAGAAATAACGCACGCTTTCGCTATCATATTTATTCAAAATATCACGGATAGTGAAGAAATTATTGAGCGATTTTGACATTTTCTCTTCATCAATCGTAAGCATACCGGTATGTAGCCAATAATTAACATAATCACCATGATTCGCACAGCATGATTGTGCGATTTCATTTTCATGGTGTGGGAACATTAAATCCGAGCCACCACCGTGAATATCAAAATGATTGCCAAGTTCTTTGCTGTTCATTGCTGAACATTCAATATGCCAACCAGGGCGACCTTTGCCCCACGGACTATCCCAGCTTGGCTCGTTCGGTTTAGACATTTTCCACAACACAAAATCCATCGGATTGCGTTTTACTGATTTAATCTCAACCCTTGCTCCTGCTTGCAATTGATCCAAATCTTGTCGGGATAGCGCACCATATTTAGGAAAAGATGGCACACTAAACATAACATCACCATCATCCGCCACATAAGCGTTACCGTTATCAATCAAGCGTTGCACCATTGCAATAATTTCAGCGATATGTTGGGTAGCTCGAGGCTCAACATCAGGGCGAAGAATATTTAATGCATCAAAATCTTTATGCATTTCTGCGATCATTCGTGCTACAAGCTGATCGCAGGTTTCATTATTTTCTGCGGCACGTTTAATAATTTTATCGTCCACATCGGTAATATTTCGCACATAGCGCAAGTTATAACCGCTATATCGCAAATAGCGCGCAATGACATCAAAAGAGACAAAAGTTCTACCATGTCCAAAATGGCAAAGATCGTAAACTGTCACACCACAAACATACATTCCCACTTGATTGGGATTAATCGGTTTAAATACTTCTTTTTCTCTTTTTAAAGAATTATAAATTTTTAACATAATAGAAACCTTATTAACTCTTCATTCAAATACACATATTAAGTATAGCCGACAAGCGGTTTATTTTTGAGAAAATTTTGCAATTTCAGCAAAACTTTTTAATAATATGCGCCTAACTTTCCTATCTGGATATAAAGGACAATAAAATGATTACATTACATACCAATTATGGCGATATTAAAATCGAATTAGATTTTGACAAAGCACCTATTACGGCAAAAAACTTTGAGGATTATTGTAAAGAAGGTTTTTATAACGGCACAATTTTCCATCGCGTCATTGATGGTTTTATGATTCAAGGTGGTGGAATGGAACCAGGTATGAAAGAAAAACCAACCAAAGCGCCTATTCAAAATGAAGCAAATAACCGTTTAAGCAACTTACGTGGAACACTTGCTATGGCTCGGACAATGGAGCCTCACTCTGCCTCTTCACAATTTTTTATCAATGTCGCAGATAATACATTCCTCGATTACCGTTCAAAAGAAATGTATGGTAAAGAGGTTGTGCAGGAATGGGGCTATGCGGTATTTGGTAAAGTTGTTGAAGGCATGGATGTCGTAGACAAAATTAAAGGTGTAAAAACAGGTAATCACGGTTTTCATGCGGATGTACCAAATGAAGATGTCATTATTAATAATGTCACTATAGACTAAATTTTTTCCTAAGGCTGAATATATTTCAGCCTTTTTTCTCATATAAAGCTAACAAGGAGCATGCTATGCTTAACAGAAGACGTTTTATCCAACTTAGTGCAACAGCAATGTTAGTGCTTGGCACAAATAAATTTGCATTTGCAGATGGAGTGAAAAAAGCCGATTTACGTATTATCGGTACTACCGATATTCACGGTTTTTTAACCGATTTTGACTATTATAAAGATGCGCCAACCGATAAATTCGGTTTTACGCGTGCTGCAAGCTTGATTAAACAAGCTCGTGAGCAAGTAAAAAATAGCGTCTTAGTAGATAATGGCGATTTAATTCAAGGTAATCCAATTTCTGATTATCAAGCAGCAAAAGGTTCAAAAGAGGGTAAGCCTGATCCAGCTGTTGCAGTGTTAAATGCGATGCAATATGACGTCGGCACACTCGGTAACCACGAATTTAACTATGGCTTACCATACTTAGATAATGCCATCAAACAAGCAAAATTTCCGATCATTAACGCTAATATCGTCAAAGTGGGTAGCGATGAACCGTTCTTCCAACCTTATTTTATTCAAACTAAAGAGATCATCGATCAAGACGGTAATCAGCATAGTGTAAAAATCGGTTATATCGGTTTTGTGCCACCACAAGTCATGGTATGGGATAAAGCGAATTTAGATGGCAAAGTTGAAGCCCGTGATATCGTGAAAACTGCTCAAAAATATGTGCCTATCGTAAAAGCAGAAGGTGCTGATATCATTGTCGCTCTCGCGCATACTGGTCCATCAGATGAACCTTATAAAGAAATGAGTGAGAACCAAGCGTTCTATCTGGCTGATGTGGAAGGTATTGATGCAGTAATTTTCGGACATTCTCACCGTCTCTTCCCAAATAAAGAGTTTTCTAAATCGCCAAATGTGAATATTGAAAAAGGCTTAGTGAAGAAAACACCTGAAAGTATGGCTGGTTATTGGGCGAATAATATCAGTGTAATTGATTTAGTACTGGCAGAAAATAATGGCAAATGGGATGTCATTGACGGACGTGCTGAGTTACGTCCAATTTATGATGCAGAAGCCAAAAAAGCTAATGCAGAAAATCACCCTGAAATTGCCACATTACTGAAAGAAACGCATGAAGAAACACGTAAATATGTCGCACAGCCTATCGGTAAAGCAACAGACAATATGTTTAGTTATTTAGCCTTAGTACAAGATGATCCAACAATTCAAATTGTCAATGCTGCACAAAAAGCTTATGTAGAAAATGCTGTAAAAGCATTACCAGATCTTGCAGGTCTACCAATTTTAAGTGCAGGTGCACCATTTAAAGCGGGCGGTCGTAAAAATGATCCAACAGGCTATACAGAGGTTGATAAAGGTGATTTAACTTTCCGTAATGCAGCGGATCTTTATCTTTATCCAAATACATTAGTTGTTGTAAAAGTCACTGGGGAACAATTAAAAGAGTGGTTGGAATGCAGTGCAGGTATGTTTAAACAAATCGATCCGAAAAGTACTGAACCACAATCACTCCTTGATTGGGAAGGCTTCCGTACTTATAACTTTGATGTCATTGATGGTGTTGAGTATCAATATGATATTACTCAACCTGCACGTTATGATGGTGAATGTAAACTAATCAACCCAAATTCTCACCGTGTAGTAAGCTTAACCTATCAAGGCAAACCAGTTGATGAGAAAGCAGAATTTTTGATTGCTACAAATAACTATCGTGCTTATGGTGATAAATTCCCTGGTACAGGTGATAAACATATTGTTTACGCTTCACCAGATGAAAACCGCCAAATCCTTGCAGATTATATCCGTGATGAAAGTAAAGCACATGGGCACGTTGTACCAACAGCAGATCGTAACTGGCGTATTGCTCCAATTACAGGTAATGATAAATTAGATGTTCGCTTTGAAACTTCTCCGAGTGACAAAGCGGCTGAATTTATCAAAGAAAAAGCACAATACCCAATGACACAAGTTGCTACCGATGAAGTTGGCTTTGCTGTATATAAAGTCGATTTAAGCAAATAATGTCAATTGTCTAAATTGAAAATGGCGGGAGATCCCGCCATTTTTATGCCTAATTGCTCAAGATTAACTAAGTTCGTAGTCCAATGCCTTTTTCAACTAAATAGTACGCCCAAGAATATAACCCAATAACCAAGAGCCCCAACACACCAAAGGTTGCAAATAAAGGGGTATCACTGATGCCTAAAAAGCCGTAGCGGAAGCCACTAATCATATACACTATCGGGTTGAATTTAGACACCATCTGCCAAAATTCAGGTAATAATGAAAGCGAATAGAACACACCTCCCAAATAAGTTAAGGGTGTTAGCACAAATGTAGGGATAATACCAATATCGTCAAAGGTGCGTGCAAAAACAGCATTGATCAAGCCACCTAAAGCAAATGCGGTGGTAGTGAGGAACATGGTTAGGATAATCACTAGCCACGAATGGATCTCATAGCGAACAAAGCATAACGCTACCACCATCACAAGCATGCCGACTAAGCCTCCTCGCACAATACTCCCTGTTACATATCCCCAGATAATCGTATGACTAGAAAGGGGGGATACTAATAATTCTTCTATATTACGCACAAATTTACTGAGGAAAAACGAAGAAGCGGTGTTGGTATAAGAAGCCGTAATTGCTGACATCATAATCAAACCAGGTGCAATAAATTGCATATAGCTCACGCCATTCATTTGACCAATACGATGCCCGATCAAGGTTCCAAAAATCAAAAAATAGAGGGTTGTTGTAATGATAGGAGGAACTAATGTTTGGCGCCAAATTCGTAATACGCGTTTCGTTTCCTTAGTCGCAAGGGTATAAAATCCAATTAGGTTTTGCATAGATTATTTCTCCGCCATCTTTAAAAATAACTCTTCTAAGCGGTTAGATTTATTTCGCATACTTAACACTTCAACACCTTGTTCACTAAGTTGTTGGAACAGTTTATTTAAGCCTTGTTGCCGTTTCACTTCTACTTCAATAGTATCGTCATCAAGCCATTTAAAAGGATAATCATCAATAACAAGCGGTCGATTTTTACTCAAATCTAGCAAAAAAGTTTCCGTTTCTAACTTCGCCAATAACGCTTTCATTGTTGTATTTTCAATAAGCTCCCCCTGTTGAATAATCCCAATATGGCGGCAAAGTGTCTCAGCCTCTTCCAAATAGTGCGTAGTAAGAATAATAGTCGTACCATTTTGATTTAACTCGCGCAGAAAATCCCACATACTGCGACGTAATTCAATATCTACCCCCGCGGTAGGCTCATCTAAAATCAGTAATTTAGGGTTATGCATTAAAGCTCGGGCAATCATCACTCGACGTTTCATCCCCCCTGAGAGCTCGCGAGTAAAGTGCTCTCGTTTTTCCCATAATTCAAGTTTTTTCAGCCAATATTCCGCGCGTTCTAAAGCCGCTTTTCTAGATACACCATAAAATCCAGCTTGATTGAGTAATACATCAATCACTTTCTCAAACTGATTGAAGTTGAACTCCTGAGGCACTAAGCCAATCTGCTGTTTAAGCTGGATTTTTTGTCTATCCAAATCAAAGCCAAAGACTTTCACGCTACCAGAGGTCTTATTCACAAGTGAACTAATAATCCCAATAGTAGTCGATTTCCCCGCGCCATTATGCCCAAGCAAGGCATAGAAATCACCTTGCTCTACGGTGAGATTGATCCCTTTAACCGCTTGTACACCAGTAGGGTATTGTTTAATTAGATTAGTAATTTCAAGTGCTTTCATCTTATAAGGTACTAAAAATAAAATTCATTGTTCTTTTTTATATCAATGGAGCAGGTTCATTCTGCCACAGCACGGATTGTCGATTCATCAATTTCTGCTTCAAAAGCCTGTTGTAACAGCTTTAATTTATCATCAGCAAAAAGTGACACTCTAGCAGCTTGAGTTAGCTCCTCAAAAATAGCACGCCGAATTTCTAAAGGTGTTTTATACCGGTCATCTTCGCCAATAATCAGTTCTAAATCCAACCCTTTCGCTTTGAGAGCATCAGCCAGATTTTTACGCGATTCATCATTATTCAAGCGAGACATTGCAGGCTTTAACACTAATTTAATGTAATCATCTCGTTTTTCTGCCATGTAACTATTTAAAGCAAGCTGACGAGAAAACCCACCTAAATTCAGTTCATTAGCCAATTTTGCCCATGCATCTTGTTGGCAAGAGAGTTCAATGGTTTTTTTGACTAATTCTGGTGTACGTTCTTGCAAAATCGCTTGTTTAATTTCCGAAGGATTTGCTGTTTCCTGCTGATTTTCCAATTCAGGATTTAACCATTGCCAACGATATTCTTCATCGCTGGTTACTTGTTCTTGAGTTGGGGCTCGGGGAAGATCGATTTGACGTTTTTTATCTTGGCTAGAAAGCAGCCTAGCAAAGCTTTGTTCCACATTTTTCACTGCTTGCTTAGCAGAACTTGCTTTGACTAAATTAGGTGTGGATATTTTTACCGCTTGCTCAGACTTTTTTTTTTCACTTTCCTGTTGCTGTGCTTTAAGCTGGCGGCTCGCCTGCAATGCTTGCATAGCAGCGCTGACACCACCACTTACTGCTGTCTGCACAGTAGGCGTAGAACTCATATTAGAAGCACTATTTGCAGAATTTCGGTCATTTTGTACCGCTTGCGAAGTCACACTAGCTTGCTGAGCCACTAACTTATCACGTAACTGTGCGATTTGCTGCCCACTATTTACTGCTGCCGAAGTGACTGGCACTGTGCCAGTAGCAACAATCGGACTTTTATCCGCATTTTTAGGATGAAATGCTAAGGCTCGTAACATTGTCATTTCAATGCCACGGCGAGGTTCAGGTGCATATGGCAACTCTTTTTTGCCGCTTAGCATCACTTGATAGAAAAATTGTACATCTTCAGGTGATATGCTACGAGCAAGAAAATGCAGTGGTGTTTCCTCTCCATCTTTATTTGGCAGTAGCTGCAACATCGCAATTTGGTGTAACGTTTCAGCAACATCACTAAGTAATTGCTGCCAATCAACTCCCCTTTCCGCCACATCTTGCACAATTTGCATTGTTTTCTCACCATCCGCAAGAGCAAGTGCTTGCACTAATTCTAATGGCTGATTTTCGTCAAGCAACCCTAGCATTTGGCTAACAATCGCTAAGGTAATATTCGCATTGCTTAGCGCTATAGCCTGATCAGTTAAACTCAAACTATCTCGGATACTACCCTGTGCCGCTTTCGCTAAACGCTCTAACGCTGGAAATTCAAAAGGAATTTGCTCTTCACCTAGCACAAATTCCAGATGTTTACGAATCTGACTTTGGTCTAAAGCACGCAGATGAAACTGCATACAACGAGAAAGAATTGTGATCGGTAGTTTTTGCGGATCAGTGGTTGCTAATAAAAATTTGACGTACTCTGGCGGTTCTTCTAAGGTTTTCAGTAGAGCATTAAAACTACTACGAGATAGCATATGCACTTCATCGATCAGGTAAACCTTAAAACGCCCAACAGTTGGCTTATATTGCACATTATCTAATAGCTCTCGCGTATCTTCCACTTTAGTACGAGAGGCAGCATCAATTTCAATTAAATCAATGAAACGTCCTTCTTCAATCGCTTTGCAATTGGCACATTCACCACAAGGATCGGCACTAATCCCTTGTTCGCAATTTAGCCCTTTGGCAAATAAACGAGCAATTGAGGTTTTGCCCACACCACGGGTGCCTGAAAAAAGATAAGCATGATGTAAACGGTTTTCTCGCAAACTATTTTCAAGGGCTGATAAAACATGTTGCTGACCAACTACTTGACTAAAACGCTGTGGTCGCCATTTACGGGCAAGAACCTGATAAGACATAATGATAAATAAAATTGATAATGAAGAATTGATAGTTACTGGCGGAGAATTGAAAAATCGAAATAAACAACGTTCTACGATAAAAAAGAATTGAAAATGTTCTTAAGTGCCCACTTTCAATTCTTACCCAATCCTCAATTCACTTAGTGTCCTTCAAATGTCACTAAACTGAATGATTTCACACCCTGTTTTTCTAAACGTGCTGCACCACCTAACTCAGGCAGTTCAATTACAAAAGCAGCATCTTCTACTGTACCGCCCAAACGGCGAATTAAATTTACTGTCGCTTCTACTGTGCCACCAGTGGCAAGTAGGTCATCAATAACCAATACTTTATCACCTGCTTGAACCGCATCAATGTGCATTTCTAAGGTATCTTGACCGTATTCTAATTCATAAGACTGTGCAATCGTTTCACGGGGTAATTTTCTTGGCTTACGCACTAATTCAAAGGGTAATCCCAAGGCAAGCGCAACAGGTGCCCCAAAAATAAAGCCGCGAGATTCTGTACCCACGATTTTGGTAATGCCTTTATCTTTAAATTCAGCCACAATCGCATCAATAGATGCTTGGAAAGCCGCCGGAACTTCTAATAATGAAGTAATATCACGGAAAATAATTCCTGCTTGCGGATAATCAGGAATGGATTTAATTGAAGATTTAATCAAATCTAATTGGCTCATAAATTGACCTATTTTTATTAGTAAAAAACCGAAAGAATTTAGCAAAATTCCCAAAAATTACAAGTAAAAATCGCTGTTTTGCAAAAAATTTATGGTTTTTCACCGCTTGTTGTCTGCATTTTCACAATAAACTTTTTGGGCAGAATAAATAATGCGGGAATAACAGTGGCTGCCATTAATCCAAAACTTACCTGTGGTGAAACCAGATAAAGTTTACCCGCAATAAAGGTCAATGCGGCCATTGCCCCACAGTTTGCTACACTAAAATAGAGCGCTTGCAATTTTGCTGAATGAGCCATCGGTTGAGTAGCGATGTAACGGATCATCGCATAGTGTGAAATCCCAAATGTCGCCGTATGCAATAATTGAACTAAAACTAAGCAAGAAAACTCAACTGTACTTGCTAATAGCCCCCAACGAATCATTGCACCAGCAATTGCAACCAGCACTAATGTACGAATCCCCATATTGCCAAATAAACGTTTTGAGAAATAGAAAAATAATACTTCTGCTAAAACTGAGAGCCCCCAAAGCAAACTCGCCTGTTGGGTAGAAATGCCATTGCTCGTCCAATGCATTGTGCTGTAGGCATAATAAGCAGCGTGTGATGCCTGTACTAATGAAACCGCAATAATCATCCGCACTGTAGTACGATTAGAGAGCAATTGCCGATAACTAATTTCTTGGTGAGTCTGATTCTCCCTCACACTTTTAAATGTTTGGCTTGGCTGAAAAGAGATACCAATCCCAAGTAAAATCAGCCACAATGCTAAAATGGTGATAATCGCATCCTGCCCCGTCCATTCCAGCAAAAAGCCCGTTGAAACCGAGCTTACCACAAATGCAAGTGAACCAAATAATCGACTTTTACCATAATCCAACATATTTTGCTGTTGCCAATTTGCTGCAATCGTATCTGCAATTGGCATAGCACCTCCGTTTACAATATGGAAGAACGCGAGCAGAGGGACAAAAAACCAAATAGATGAAACACTCCATGCCATTCCTAGCACAAGCACCACAGCACCCCATGTTAAAAAACGGCTCAACGGTAAAAGCTGATTAGGTTCTTTAATTTTTTTAGAAAAAAACATCGCACCAACTAAACGAAAGAGATACCCCAGCGCGATCAAGGTTCCTATGGTATCCACATTATATTGATGATGATTTAACCAAACCGGCAAAAATGGCACGAGTACACCAAATGCTGCATAAAAGCCAAAAAAGTTAAATGATGACCACTGAAAAGGTGTTAATTTCATAGCGATTTTTCCATTTCCTCTGCACGCAAAATTGCGGCATTCATTGCTTCCTCCACAAGCTTATCTAACTGATATTGTTCAAATACGGCTAGAGCTTGTGCTGTTGTTCCGCCTTTTGAGGTTACATTTTCCCTTAATTGAGATAACGGTAGCTCAGGATTTTCTTGCACCATCTTTGCAGCGCCTAATGCAACCGATTGAATCAATTCTCTCGCATCTTGCTGGCTAAACCCCATCGCCACAGCAGATTTTTGCATCGCTTCCATAAAACGAAAAAAATAGGCAGGGCTCGATCCTGTAATGGCAATGATTTGGTTAATTTGGCTCTCTTGTGTCACCCAATAACATTTCCCCACAGCATTCAGCAGGCTTTCAACAAACTGGCAAGCGCTTGAATTAACCGTTTTTTCTGCAAAAAGCCCCGTCATCCCTTCACCAACTAACGCTGGCGTATTTGGCATGGCACGAATAATCTGGTTTGCTGTTGGTAACAATTGGGTTAAGCGTGCTACCGAAATGCCAGCTGCAATTGACAAGAGCCATTTTTCAGTAAAATCAATCTTAGCTAATTCTTCACAGACCTCCGCCATCACCTGCGGCTTTATGGCTAAAACCACACAATCTGCCCATTTGACGGCTTGACAATTCGAAAAAGCGATCTGCACCCCCAGTTGCTGTAATTCAGCCAATCTCGCCTGATTACTCTTATTACAAGCCGCGATCAAGTCTGCAGGATAGCCACTGCGAATAAGCCCTTTAATGATCGCAAACGCCATATTACCAGCCCCGATAAAGGCGATTTTTTTACTCAGCATAGTCTGTTCCTTTTGGTGAAATGGGTTTTACGGTAGAATAGTCGTTATTCTACGCCACACTTAAGGATTACCCAAATGTTCTGGTTCAAAAATATTATGATCTATCGCTTAACCAGCACGTTAAATTTAAATCATAGCGAATTAGAAGCTCAACTTGCACCGCAAAAATTTAGCCCTTGCTCGCAACACGATTTGCAAAAATTTGGTTGGTTTGCACCGCTTGTAGGCAGTGAAATGCTGCATTTTTCGCAAGGCAACCAATTTCTACTTATTTCACATAAAGAAGAAAAAATATTGCCGGCTAATGTGATAAAAAAAACCTGTGAAGAGCGCATTGCCGTGTTAGAAGAAAAAGAACAACGTAAATTAAAGAAAACGGAAAAACAGGCAATTAAAGATGATGTGATAGCTACCCTACTGCCGCGCGCTTTTAGTAAACATCAATCAACCGCAATTTGGCTTGATTTGGACAACCAGCTTATTTATGTCGATGCGGGCTCAGCTAAACGTGCAGAAGCTACTTTAGCTCTACTGCGCAAATCACTCGGTTCATTACCTGTAGTGCCGTTGTCATTTGTATTAAGCCCAAGCGAAGTGATGACAAATTGGGTCGCCAAAGGCCATACACCTAGTTGGCTCACCCTACTTGAAGAAGCGGAATTAAAAGATTTCGAGAATGACAGTATTATCCGCTGTAAACGACAAGATTTAGAAAGCGAGGAGATCGCCAACCATTTACAAGCGGGTAAATTTATCACTAAACTGGCTATTGATTGGGAAACCCATTTTTCCTGTGTGCTCAATGAAGATGCGACCCTTACTCGCCTTAAATTTGCCGACGAAGTGCGGGAGAAAAATGATGACATTCTCAAAGAGGACAAAGCTCAACGCTTTGATGCTGATTTCTTGTTAATGACAGAAGAGTTACGCCTATTTAGCGCAAAATTAAGTAACGAATTTGGTGGAGTGAAACAGTAAATGCAAATCTACCTTGTCGGCGGGGCGGTACGAGACCAACTGCTTGGTTTACCAATTAAAGATCGTGATTGGCTGGTAGTAGGCGCACCCCCTACCGAACTGCTTGCACTCGGCTATCAGCAAGTCGGCAATGACTTCCCTGTTTTTCTACACCCTAAAACAAAAGAAGAATATGCTCTCGCTCGCACTGAGCGAAAGAATGGCAAAGGTTATAATGGCTTCATTTGTGATTTCTCTCCTGAGATTACTTTAGAGCAGGATTTACTACGCCGTGATCTAACCATCAATGCTATTGCTCAAGATGAACATGGTACACTCTATGATCCATATCAGGGAGTCGCAGATTTAAAACAGCGTATATTACGCCACGTCTCTGCCGCATTTAGTGAAGACCCACTACGGGTTCTACGTGTCGCGCGTTTTGCTGCTCGGCTACATACCTTTGGGTTTAAGATTGCACCAGAGACACTCAAGCTTATGCGGCAAATCAGCGCATCTGGCGAATTAGAAAATCTCACACCGGAACGAGTTTGGCTAGAAACACAAAAAGCCTTTAATTGTGATAATCCGCAAGTTTATTTCCATATTTTACGCTTAGTTGGCGCATTAAAAGTATTATTCCCCGAGATCGATGCATTATTTGGTATACCACAGCCAGAAAAACACCATCCTGAAATTGACTGTGGCGTACATACATTAATGGTTCTAGCTCAAGCAAAAAAGCTCTCTGCTAAAGCGACAGATTCTGAAAGTGTTTTATTTGCAGCCCTCTGCCACGATCTCGGTAAAGCACTTAGTCCTAAGGATAATCTGCCTCACCATTATGGGCATGAGGTGAATGGCATCACCCCCACAGTGAACCTTGCCAATCGCCTAAAAATTCCGAATCATTGCAAAGAATTTGCTCTATTGGTCACAGAATTTCACTCCCACTGCCACAAAATGACAGAGCTTCGACCTGAAACGGTGATTAAACTGTTCAATAAATTGGATGTATGGCGTAAACCCGAACGTTTTTTTGACTACCTCTTAGTTTGTGAGGCCGATAGTAAAGGGCGTTTAGGTTTTGAAGATCGTCCATACCCACAAGCTGAGCGAGCCAAATCCTATTATCATGCTGCAATGCAAGTTGATGTACAACAGGTCATTCAAGATGGTTTTGAAAAACAGGCTATCCGACAAGAATTAGAGCGTCGCCGAATGTTAGCCATTAGGCAAACTAAAGCAGAGAATGAATAATTTGTATGCTTCACAACCACTAACAAGCGGTTGATTTACTAAGAAAATATGCAAAAGCCGAGTAAGCAACCTTACTCGGCTTTGTTTCATGCCAGATACTCGTTACTGCTTCGCTACAATCTCGCCATTTTCTACGTCAATCACCACCGCTTTATTCGGCAGTAGTTTTCCGCTGAGAATTTGGCTTGCCAATGGATTTTCCAGTTCTTGCTGAATCGCTCGTTTAAGCGGTCTTGCTCCAAAGAGTGGATCAAAGCCTGCTTCACCAATATGATCCAGTGCTGCATCGCTCACACTCACTTCGTAGCCTCGCTCCGCTAAGCGTTTAATTAAACGCTCCAATTGAATACGCGCGATTGAACGGATATGCTCTTTGCCTAAACTGTGGAACATCACGGTTTCATCAATACGGTTGATAAATTCTGGGCGGAAATGTTGTCCAACCACTTCCATCACCATCTCTTTCACCGCATCGTAGCCTTTATGGGCGTTTTCTTGAATAAGATGTGAGCCTAAGTTAGAGGTCATAATTACCACCGTATTGCGGAAATCTACCGTTCTACCCTGTCCATCGGTTAAACGCCCATCATCAAGCACTTGTAACAGAATGTTGAACACATCAGGGTGAGCTTTTTCCACTTCATCAAGCAGAATCACGGAATATGGACGGCGGCGAACAGCTTCGGTGAGATAGCCCCCTTCTTCATAGCCGACATAACCCGGAGGTGCGCCCACCAAGCGAGAAACGCTGTGTTTTTCCATAAATTCCGACATATCAATGCGAACCATTGCATCTTCACTATCAAACAAGAAATTCGCAAGCGTTTTGGAAAGCTCGGTTTTACCGACGCCTGTCGGCCCTAAAAAGAGGAATGAACCAATCGGGCGATTTGGATCAGAAAGCCCAGCTCGGCTACGGCGAATGGCATTTGCCACCGCATCTACCGCTTCATCTTGCCCAATGACACGCGCGTGTAACACAGTTTCCATTTGCAGTAATTTTTCTTTTTCGCCTTCCATCATTTTGGCAACAGGAATACCCGTTGCACGAGAAAGCACTTCGGCAATTTCTTCATCGGTCACTTTAGTGCGAAGTAATTGATTTTCTGCATTTTTTTCGCCATTTTCCACCGCTTGCAGCTGTTTCTCTAAATTTGGAATAACACCGTATTGCAACTCCGACATTTTCGCCAAATCACCTTCACGGCGTGCTTGCTCCATTTTAATACGCGCATTTTCCAACTCTTCTTTGATATGCTGCGTGCCGTGCACTGCGGATTTCTCTGCTTTCCAAACCTCTTCTAATTCCGCGTATTCACGCTCACGAGCTTGCAACTCTTCATTCAGTTTTTCCAAACGCTGACGGCTTGCCTCATCATCTTCTTTTTGCAGTGCTTGTTGCTCTAATTTAAGCTGAATAATACGGCGATCTAATCTGTCTAGCGGTTCTGGTTTAGAATCAATTTCCATACGTAAACTACTTGCCGCTTCATCAATTAAATCAATCGCTTTATCCGGCAACTGGCGGTCTGAAATATAGCGGTGTGAAAGGGTTGCCGCTGCTACGATAGCAGGGTCGGTAATTTGTACGTGGTGATGGATTTCATAACGCTCTTTCAAACCACGCAAAATCGCAATAGTATCTTCCACACTCGGCTCGTCCACTAGCACTTTTTGGAAACGGCGTTCTAATGCCGCATCTTTTTCAATATATTGGCGATATTCATCTAACGTAGTTGCCCCCACACAGTGTAATTCGCCACGTGCAAGGCTTGGTTTGAGCAAGTTACCTGCGTCCATCGCTCCATCGGTTTTGCCTGCCCCCACCATTGTGTGAATTTCATCAATAAACAGAATGATTGAGCCCTCTTCTTTACTGATTTCATTCAGCACCGCTTTCAAACGCTCTTCAAACTCGCCACGATATTTCGCCCCTGCGATCAATGCCCCCATATCCAAAGAAAGCACTTTTTTATGTTTCAACCCTTCTGGCACTTCACCATTCACAATGCGTTGTGCCAAACCTTCCACAATTGCCGTTTTCCCCACACCCGGTTCACCAATTAACACAGGGTTGTTTTTGGTACGGCGTTGTAACACTTGAATGGTACGGCGAATCTCTTCATCACGACCAATAACAGGATCTAATTTGCCATTTCTTGCTCGTTCGGTTAAATCAATCGTATATTTACTTAACGCTTGACGAGTCTCTTCTGCATTTTGGCTATTCACTTTTTCTCCTCCCCGAATTTGGTTAATCGCTTGTTCCACTTTAGCTTTGGTTAGCCCGACCGTTTTCAATAACTTGCCTAAATCGCCACTATCGTCCAATGCCGCAAGCACAAACAATTCAGAGGAAATAAAGCTATCGCCCATTTGTTGTGCTAGTTTATCGCATTGATTTAATAGACGAATTAAGGCTTGAGAAGGCTGCGTGGTTGCCCCTTGTACTTTCGGTAAACGGTTGATAAGGTTTTCCAACTCATTTTGTAATTGCGCAGGCGATACCCCCAGTGTGGTAACAAGCGGTGAAATTGAGCCATCATTTTGCAAAAGTAAACTTTGCATCAAATGCACTGGCTCAATGTAATTGTGATCACGCCCTACTGCCAAAGATTGGGCTTCGGCAATGGCTTCTTGAAATTTGGAAGTGAATTTATCAATGTTCATCATTTACTCCTAAAATCGTTATTCAGCCTTATGCTGAATTTCAACGAGAACATAAATGGAGTTTAGAGAAGAAATTTCAAGCATTTTTTGTAAAAATTTCTTTACAGCCTAAAAACCTCGACCCATTGAGGGTTCAGATCGCTAATATTTCCAATGCAAATCTAACAAGTTGAGCTAATAGATTATCAGCAAAAAATTAAGCTTAAAAATAAACAAAAAGAAGTGAAAATGAATCGATAATTGGCAACTTTATGCCAATTATCCTTTGACATAGATGATTTATAGAAAAGCCCTTAGAGGCAAGTAGAAAATAAGAATCTCTAAAATACGAAAACTAGCATCCCTGCTTCAGAAAACAGTTTCACACACCGAGCACTAAACTCGGCATAAGTTTAGAGAACGTATCCCTATGAGTCATGATCAATCCGACTCGAAACCGCATTCTGCTGATTTTTATATTTTGCGTCTTTACGAGCATTATATGGACGTTCAGCATAGCCACTTAAAATTTCAAAACTTAATGCACCAATCGCCATATTAGGCCGTAATGCCAAAGGTAACTTACCTGCATTAAAAAATTCCAGTACAATTTTGCCTTCCCAACCGGGATCAATACGGTGTGCCGTAACATGCACCATTAAGCCAAGACGGGCTAAAGAAGAACGCCCATCTAACCAGCCTACAATGTTGGCAGGTAATTTAACACTTTCTAAAGTAGTAGCTAAAGCAAGTTCCCCTGGGTGTAAGAAAAACGCGTCACCTTCTGCGATAATAATTTCTTCACTCATCACGCGCTCAAGCTGTGCAGACATTTCTTCTCTAGGACCACTTAAATCAATATATGGCGTTGAGTGCTCGCGAAACACTCTAAAAGAGTTGCCTAAACGCACATCAATAGTTGCGCCATTAATTTTTTCATTTGAAGGACGAGGCGTTAAGCTGATAATGCCTTTATCTAAGTAACGCTCAATATCGCTATCACATAAACGCATAACTATTCCTATTTTTTACCAAGTAACTCTTTAATTTGTGCTTTAAGAATATTAATGGCTACACGATTTTTACCACCTCGTGGCACCACAATATCCGCGTACTGTTTCGAAGGCTGCACAAACTGTAAAAACATTGGGCGAACGGTAGTTCGATACTGATTAAGCACTGATTCTAATGTACGTCCACGCTCTTCCATATCCCGTTGTAAACGACGAATAAAACAGATATCTAATGGCGCATCAACAAAAATAGACATATCAATTTCATTACGAATATGTTCATCTGTAAGCAACAAAATCCCTTCCAGAATAATCACTTTTTTCGGAGAAAAGTAAGTGACTGTTGCTTTGCGATTATGCTCAGCGTAATCATATTCTGGAATCTCAACCGACTGCCCCTGCTTTAACTGCTTTAAATGTTGGACTAATAATGCGTGATCCATAGAATTAGGGTGATCGTAATTGGTTTTTATCCGTTCTTCCATCACCATGTGGGATTGATCTTTATAATAAGCATCCTCAGAAATAATCCCTATATCTTCCTGACCTAATTCTGCTTTTAATTCCTTATAGATTGTCGATGCAATTAAACTCTTACCGGATGCGGATGCACCTGCAATCGCAATAACAATGCAGGATTTTTCTGTTGGATTAGACATATTTACCCCAAGCTGACTAGAATGCTATATTATAACGTAAAATACTCAAATTTTTCATCCTTTTAACGTTCTCGGAGCAATTTATGCATTCATTCTTACACGGTTTTGTGGTCTGCTTTGGGCTGATTGTTTCAATTGGCGCACAAAATGCTTTTTTACTCAAACAAGGTATCCTCAAGCAGCACGTATTTTGGGTTGCATTTATCTGTTTTTTCTGCGATGTAGTGCTGATGACATTGGGGGTTTTAGGGCTTGGTTCTATCATTGCACAGTCACCATTATCTAGCTTAATACTCGCTCTAGTTGGCGCTATTTTTCTTTTTACTTATGGCAGTCGTTCATTTATTGCCGCCTATCGAGGGATTGGCGCACTCCAAGCTGAACAATGCAGAAAAGTTAGTTTGAAACGAGCAATAGCTATTACTCTCGCAATTACACTACTTAATCCACATGTATATATTGATACCGTTGTTATTGTCGGTGGAATTGGAGGAACTTTAACTTTAGAGCAAAAAATCCAATTTTTAAGTGGTGCTCTGATCTGCTCTTTTCTCTGGTTTTTTGGTGTAGGTTATGGCGCAGGACTATTATCTGGCTATTTTGCACAACGACGCACATGGCAAATTTTAGATGCTATTACAGGCTTAATTATGTATGCCATTGCATTGAGTTTATTACTCTATGCCATAGATCTTGGGTATAAATTATCATAATTAAGCTATCGGAATACGCTAAATAAACAGAAATTTTTCCGGATGTTCAATTCTAATTAAATGTCATTACTAAAAAAGAGTTCCCTACTTACCGTGAGCAGGGAACTCTTTTAAAAAGGTTTACTAAAGTTAGCGATGTGGTTAGATTGTACGCTTAACTTCAACCACTTCAAAGACCTCAATTTGGTCGCCGACTTTTACATCGTTATAGTTTTTCACGCCAATACCACATTCCATACCATTACGTACCTCTGATACGTCATCTTTGAAACGGCGCAGTGATTCTAATTCCCCTTCAAAGATAACCACATTATCACGTAATACACGGATTGGATTATTACGTTTAACCACCCCTTCGGTTACCATACAACCTGCAATCGCACCAAATTTCGGATGGCGGAATACATCACGTACTTCTGCCAAGCCAATAATTTCTTGTTTAAACTCAGGTTGTAGCATACCGCTCATTGCCGCTTTAATTTCATTGAGCAATTCGTAGATGATTGAATAGTAACGTAAATCAATGTTTTCTGTTTCAATCACACGGCGAGCGGTTGCATCGGCACGCACGTTAAAGCCAAGAATAATTGCACTTGATGCAGCTGCAAGGGTTGCATCGGTTTCGGTGATACCACCTACACCAGAACCCACTACTTTCACTTTCACTTCATCGGTTGAAAGTTCGTGTAATGATTGAACAATCGCTTCCACAGAGCCTTGTACGTCTGCTTTCACAATAACATTCAATTCCGCTACATCGCCTTCAGCCATATTGCTAAACATATTTTCCAGTTTCGCTTTTTGCTGACGAGCTAATTTCACTTCACGGAATTTGCCTTGACGATACAATGCAACTTCACGAGCTTTCTTCTCATCACGTACCACAGTTGCTTCATCACCTGCCGCTGGCACACCTGACAGACCTAATACTTCCACAGGGATAGAAGGGCCTGCTGATTCAATGTCTTTACCATTTTCATCACGCATCGCACGCACACGACCATATTCAAAGCCACAAAGTACGATGTCGCCTTTGTTTAGCGTACCTGATTGAACCAAGATAGTTGCTACAGGACCACGACCTTTATCTAAGTAAGATTCAATCACGACACCACTTGCCATACCATCTTTCACTGCGGTTAATTCAAGCACTTCAGATTGCAGGATAATCGCTTCTAATAAGTCATCAATCCCCATCCCCTTTTTCGCAGAAACAGGAACAAATTGTACATCACCACCAAATTTCTCCGAAATGACATCGTGTTGTAATAACTCTTGCTCTACACGCTCTGGATTAGCTTCTGGCTTATCAATTTTGTTTACTGCAACTACTAATGGTGCCCCTGCCGCTTTGGCGTGCTGAATCGCTTCAATAGTTTGTGGCATCACACCATCGTCCGCTGCAACCACAAGTACTACAATATCCGTTGCTTTCGCACCACGCGCACGCATAGAAGTAAAGGCTGCGTGTCCCGGTGTATCTAAGAAGGTAATCATCTTACCATCATCAGTTTCCACATGGTATGCACCGATGTGCTGAGTAATACCCCCTGCTTCACCAGCCGCCACTTTCGCTTTACGGATATAGTCAAGCAATGAAGTTTTACCATGGTCAACGTGCCCCATAATCGTCACCACTGGCGCACGAGTCACTTTTTCTGCTGCCGTATCACGATCACCTAATACCGCTTCTTCCAACTCATTTTCTTTGCGTAAGATAACAGTGTACCCCATCTCTTCTGCAACAAGCTGTGCGGTTTCTTGGTCAATCACTTGGTTGATGGTGACCATTTCTCCCATTTTCATCATTGTTTTGATCACTTCGGTGGCTTTCACAGCCATTTTTTCCGCAAGATCTTTTACGCTGATAGTTTCACCAATGACTACATCAGATTTTGCAACTTGTACCGGTTTTGTGAACGCTTGCTGTAATGCAGAACCTTTTTTGCCCTGCTTACCTTTACCTTTGGCATCTTTACTATTACGACGGTCATTACGCTCATTACGCTCTTCATCTCGTCCGCCTTTTTTGCCTTTCGCATTCGCTTTATTACCGCCACGGTTACGGTTATTTTCACTACGGCGATCTGAATCACGATCCGCTTCACGTGCATAACTAGAACTAAAACGCTCATCTTCAAAATCATCATTATCTTCGATAATGGTTTCTTCACGCTCTTGTTCTGCTAAAAGGCGAGCATTTTCAGCCGCTCGTTTTGCTTCCATCTCGGCTTTTTCACGAGCTAATTCTTCTTGCTTACGGCGTAATTCAGCTTCTTCTTTTCTTTTTGCTTCTTTCTCTGCATCAACTGCTTTTTCAGCTTTCATAGCGGCTGCTTTCGCTTTTTCTTCTGCTGCTTTCTTAGCTTGAGCCTCTGCTGCAGCTTTTTCTTGAGCGGCTTTTTCTGCTTGCGCTTTTGCCTCAGCTTCCGCTTTCAATTTTGCTTCAAGCGCTGCTTTTTTGGCTGCTTCAGTATCCACTTTACGTGATTTACGTACTTCTACCTGTACTTCTTTTGACTTACCGCCCGCGGTCGTGCCGCTTACTGTCGTTTTAGTACGACGCTGTAAACTCAGTTTCTTTGGTGCTTCTGTTTTAATCTCTTCACTCATAATTCTTCCCCTATTTAACTGAACCAGCAAATTTGACGTGCGGCCATAATTAATTCGCCCGCTTGTTCAGCTGTTAATTCTTCAATGTCTGCAAGATCATCAACACCTTGTTCTGCCAATGCTTCAAGGGTGGTAATCTGTTTTTCTGCAAGTTTTAGCGCGATGTGGCGTTCCATCCCCTCTAAATTGAGCAAGCGCTCCTCAATATGCGCCTGTTTTAACGCTTCTTCTTCGGCTAACAGTTGTTGCGTTAATACATTTTTCGCGCGGGTTTGTAACTCTTCAACCAAATCTTCATCTTCTAAACCATCAATCGCAGTAAGTTCAGCCATTGGAACATAAGCTAACTCTTCTAGACTACTAAAGCCTTCTTCAATTAAGATTTGCGCAAATTCTTCATCGATCTCTAAGCTCGAAACAAAAAGATTGATCACTTTATTGTCTTCTTCTTGATGCTTCTGATCTAAATCAGTGGTCGTCATCACATTTAATGTCCAACCAGTTAATTGAGTTGCAAGACGTACGTTTTGACCATTACGACCGATTGCTTGGGCTAACGCTGATGGCTCAACTGCAATATCCATAGAATGATTATCTTCATCTACCACAATAGAACTTACATCTGCTGGAGCCATCGCATTGATTACGAATTGTGCAGGATTATCATCCCAAAGTACGATATCAACTCGCTCACCACCTAATTCATTGCTGATCGCTTGCACTCGTGCTCCGCGCATACCTACGCAAGCACCAACAGGATCAATACGTTTATCATGGGTTTTCACTGCCAGTTTAGCGCGACTTCCTGGATCACGAGCAGCACCTTTTATTTCAATCACGCCTTCGCCAATTTCTGGTACTTCTAACTCAAACAATTTTTGTAACATGATCGGTTTTGCACGAGTGATGAAAAGCTGTGGCCCTTTTGACTCAGGCTTAATTGCATACAACACCCCACGAATACGGTCTCCTGGGCGGAAGTTTTCGCGCGGAAGCATATCTTCACGCACAATGATGGCTTCCGCTTTGATCGTAGCATCTTTTTTACCCGGCAATTCTAAAATAATGCTATCACGGCTTACTTTTTTTACCGTACCAAGCACAATATTACCTTCTTCACTACGGAATTCATCAATGACTTTATTACGCTCTGCCTCACGGATTTTAGTACTAATCACCTGACGAGCGGTTTGCATAGTGATACGATCGAAGGCGATCGATTCAATTTCATCTTCAATAAAATCACCTAACTGAATGCTTGGATCTTCATACTGTGCGGCTTCCAAGCTAATTTCACGTGTTTGATTGTGAACATTTTCTACCACTAGCCAACGACGAAAAGTGGTAAATTCACCTGTTTTACGATCAATAACGACTCGCACGTCAATATCAATACCTTTCGCTGTTTTTACATCTTCACGCTCATTGGCTGCTTTTTTCTTGGTTGAAATTGCTAATGCCGTTTCTAAGGCTTCGAAAATTGCATCTTTTGGTAGCAGTTTTTCATTGGATACCGCTTCAGCGGCAAGTAAAATCTCTTTGCTCATTTGAGAAAATTTCCTTTTGATAATATTCTTCACCCTGCTTATGGCAAGCGGGGCATTTTTCATGATTTTTTACAATTAAAAATTAAATACCGGCACAAGGTTAGCTTTCTGGATATTACCGAATGCAAACGCCTGTTCGTTACCTTCTACTTTTAAGGTTACTGTATCACCATTGACACTTACAATCTCACCTTGCCATTTACGACGATCAGACATTGGAATACGTAGATGAACCACCACTTCTCTTCCAATAAAACGCTCATAATGCGCTAGCGTAAAAAGCGGGCGATCAAGTCCTGGTGAAGAGACCTCCAAATTATATTTATCGCTAATTGGATCTTCTACATCGAAAATCGCACTTACTTGACGGCTAACATCACTACAATCATCAATAGTTACGCCACCTTCTTTATCAATATATAAACGCACTGTTGAGAAACGGCCCGCTCGCTGGCATTCTACCCCAACGAGCTCGAATCCCATTGATTCAATCGTGCCTTGCACGAGTTCTTGTAATTTTTGTTCCAAGGTTGCCAAAGCATTCCTCCCATTTTTTAGATATAAAAAAAGGACTTAATTAAGTCCTCTTAAAAAACAAAGTTGACTCTGGGACTATTGTAGAGACGTATAATATTCAACCCAAATTATCTCGTCGAAGTGGGCGTATAACATATGCCCCTACAATAATCCATCGCCGCAAAAAAGCCCCAAACATCAGTGGGGCTTACAAGCGGTTTGTTTCATATTCTTTTTTGAAAAAATTTTTCTACAATTTTTTTACAAACGCTATATGAAACAAAGCTCATTGTCCGTTAGAACAATGAGCTGAAAACTGGTTGCGGGGGCCGGATTTGAACCGACGACCTTCGGGTTATGAGCCCGACGAGCTACCAAGCTGCTCCACCCCGCGTCTGAATGGTTGCCATTATAGGGCGATAAAAAATTCTTGCAAGCACTTTTTTAAAAAAGTTTATTAAGTGTGATTTTTTTAATCAAAATGGCGATTATACATTCATTAAGCGCAATAAATCATCATCTTTACGATCAATATAGTGTGAAGATTGGATTTTACGAATCGTGCGGGAACGTCCACGAATTAATAATGTTTCCGTTGTCGCCAAATTACCTTTACGTTGAACACCGCTTAATAATGTTCCTGAAGTAATCCCCGTTGCTGAAAAAACTAGATTATCATCACGCACAAGCTCTTCTAATTTCAATACTTCATTGACGGGTACATTTAATTCATTGCAACGTGCAATCTCTTTTTCTGCTGCAGCAAAATTTTCAGGTGTACTGCCCTTAACTTGATGGCGAGGTACAAGACGAGCTTGCATATCACCACCTAAGGCTCTCACGCCTGCTGCTGCAATAACCCCTTCTGGTGCACCACCAATCCCATAAAGTGCATCTAAATCCGCCTCTGGTAAACAACATTGAATTGCTGCCACCACATCGCCATCAGGAATAGCCATCACACGGATACCTAAATCTTGCATTTCACTAATTACAGCTTGATGGCGCGGTTTATCCAATACAGCAACGGTTAATTGTGAAAGTAGTTTCCCTTTTTTAGAAGCAATGCGGCGCAAATTTTGTTCAATCGACAAATTTAAATCGATCATCCCTTTACAATCACTGCCTACAACTAATTTTTCCATATACATATCGGGCGCTTGTAATAAAGTACCTTTTCCGCCTGCCGCAAGCACTGATAATGCATTACTTTGCCCCATTGCAGTCATCCGTGTGCCATCAATCGGATCAACTGCAATGGTAATCTCTTCATCATTTGCTCCATGTTTACCAATTTTTTCGCCAATATAGAGCATTGGAGCTTGATCTATCTCCCCCTCACCAATGACAACCTCACCCCGTATATCAAGCTGATTTAACAAATAACGCATCGCTTTTACTGCAGCATCGTCGGCTGCATTTTTATTACCACGACCTAACCAAGCATAAGCCGCCAAAGCGGCAGCTTCAGTGACACGAGAAAATTCGATAGAAAGGGATCTTTTCATTATGTTGTCCTTGATATTGTATGAATTGAATGATTTTGCAGAAAATTGCTGATTTCAGACCGCTTGCACAGTCTGATTTAGGCGGGACGATATTGTATTGAGTAACTTTTATTCCGTCAATTTTTTAAAGCCGTTGAGTTGCAACGCAAAATGTGTAGAATACCCTGTTATTTTTTAAAAAGAGAAGACTATGAGCGAAACTATTTCAAGTGCCGAAAATCCTGATTTTCGTGCCAACTTTATTACCCATATTATTGATGAAGATTTAAAAAACGGTAAACATAGTAATGTTTACACTCGTTTCCCACCTGAACCAAATGGCTATTTACATATCGGTCATGCAAAATCTATCTGCCTAAACTTCGGTATTGCCCAAGATTATCAAGGCAAATGTAATCTGCGTTTTGATGACACTAACCCAACCAAAGAAGACGTAGAATATGTGGATTCTATTAAAGAAGACGTGGAATGGCTTGGCTTTAAATGGGAGGGCGAACCTCGTTATGCTTCCGACTATTTTGATCAACTCTACGGCTATGCCATTGAGTTAATCCAAAAAGGTTTGGCATATGTGTGTGAACTCAGCCCTGATGAAATGCGTGAATATCGTGGCACGCTAACGGAACCAGGTAAAAACAGCCCATACCGTGATCGCAGTGTGGAAGAAAACTTAGCCCTATTTGAAAAAATGAAAAACGGCGAAGTGGAAGAAGGTAAAATGAGCCTGCGTGCAAAAATTGATATGGCATCTCCATTTATGGTGATGCGTGATCCTGTGATCTACCGTATCAAATTTGCTACCCACCACCAAACTGGCGATAAATGGTGCATTTATCCAATGTACGATTTTACTCACTGTATTTCCGATGCTATTGAGCGTATTACCCACTCGCTCTGTACCTTAGAGTTCCAAGACAACCGCCGTTTGTATGATTGGGTATTAGAAAACATCAGTATTGAACGCCCATTGCCACACCAATATGAGTTTTCTCGTTTAAATTTAGAAGGGACACTCACGTCTAAACGTAAGCTCCTCAAACTGGTTGAAGATAAAGTGGTCGATGGCTGGAACGATCCTCGTATGCCGACCATTTCAGGTTTACGTCGTCGTGGTTATACCCCTGCATCACTGCGTGAATTTTGCCACCGTATCGGGGTAACAAAACAAGATAACGTGGTGGAATACAGTGCATTAGAAGCCTGTATTCGTGATGATTTAAACACCAATGCACCTCGTGCAATGGCAGTATTAAACCCTGTGAAAGTGGTGATTGAAAACTTTGAGGGCGAAGAGATTCTAACCGCACCAAATCACCCAAATCGTGAAGAATTAGGCACTCGCCAGCTGCCATTTACCAAAGAGCTTTATATTGATGAAGCGGATTTCCGTGAAGAAGCGAATAAACAATATAAACGCTTAGTGCTAGGGAAAGAAGTGCGTCTGCGTAATGCTTATGTGATTAAAGCCGAGCGTGTAGAAAAAGATGCAAGCGGTAAAATTACCACGATTTTCTGCACCTACGATCCGGAAACCTTAGGTAAAAATCCAGCAGACGGACGTAAAGTCAAAGGCGTGATTCACTGGATATCTGCAACCAACAACCGTCCAGCAGAGTTCCGTGTTTATGATCGCTTGTTCACTGTACCAAATCCGGGTGCAGAAGAAGACATCAATGCCGCAGTGAATCCAAATTCACTCGTGGTGAAACACGGTTTTGTTGAGCCAAGTTTAGAAAATGCCGTAGCGGGTCAAGGCTATCAATTTGAGCGTGAAGGCTACTACTGCTTAGATAGCAAAGACGGTTCAAAAGAAAACTTAGTGTTTAACTTAACAGTAAGTTTAAAAGAAAGTGTCGCATTTTAATCTGCCTACGACATCATAAGCTCCCTTATGGGAGCTTTTTTATAGCCATAAAACGGCAACAAATTTACATTGCTAAAAATATAGATCCAATTCAAAATTAATATAAGCTGTTAAGGAGATATGGAGGCGTGTCCCGGAGTCGAACCGAGCTACATGGATTTGCAATCCAGTGCATAACCGCTTTGCTAACACGCCATGAGATAAGAAATAATGGAGCGGGAAACGAGGCTCGAACTCGCGACCCCGACCTTGGCAAGGTCGTGCTCTACCAACTGAGCTATTCCCGCATTTGAATACGTTGTTGTAAACAACGAGGCGTATTCTATAGATTTCTCAGGTACTGTCAATTAACAAATAACATATTTTTTTTCAATTGCCGAAAAAAAGCCCACAATGTTGTTTTTTTAACAAATTCTATTTGCATAACGGCAAAGAACCATGTATTTTATGCGTGTGCGAATAACTCGCATTTAGTTTTCTTAACTAAAGGAGCATGTCCTATGCGTTTAACTTCTCTCTCTGTCTTACTCTCCAGTCTTTTATTTGCCTCTCATGTCCATGCGCTTGATCTCTCTAAAGAAACTCAAGATTACAAAGCCTTTGTGATAGAACAAATTGATCAACTCGTGCTCGACACTGAAAAATTTGTGAACTACTTAAAAGCTGGGGATCTTGACAATGCTAAAAAAATCTACCCACTTGCACGCATGTATTTTGAACGTTCTGAACCTATCGCAGAAAGTTTTGGTGATCTAGACCCGCGGATCGATGCCCGTTTAGCTGATCTTACTGAAGAAGGCAAAAATGAAGATGATTGGTCAGGTTTCCATAAAATTGAACGAATCTTATGGGAACAGAATACTACTCAAGGAACGGAAGCTATTGCTACTCAACTTATGAATGATGTCAAAGAGTTAAGAGCAAAAATTCCAACCGCTGATGTTACTGCTGAACTCATGATTACCGGAGCTGTTGATTTACTTAACGAGGTTTCCACCACAAAAGTGACGGGGGAAGAAGAAATCTACTCCAAAACGGATCTCTACGATTTCAAAGCGAATATAGAAGGTGCTGAAAAAATTTTTACTTTATTCCAGCCTCATCTAGCTAAAAAAGACAGCAAACTCGTCACAGAAATCATGGAGCGCTTTGCCGAAGTGAATGCGCTGTTAGCGAAACATAACCAAGCTAAACAAGGCTACGATTATGTAGGTTACGATAAATTAAGCGTTGCAGATATTAAAGCTCTTGCCGAAGCGGTAAATAAACTGGGTGAACCTCTTGCACAAATGGGTGTATTACTCGAAGAGTAAGGTACAATGATGAGCAAAAATATATTACTCCCACGCCGTGATTTCTTAAAGCAATCCGCTTTTTGGGGTACAAGTCTCGGAGCCAGTATGTTTGCTGGCTCAGTTATTGCATTAGAACCACGTGCAACACCAACTATCACAAATATCTACCCATTTTATGGCAAGCACCAACAAGGAATTGCAACGCCAGCTCAGCATCATACTTACTTTATGGTGCTAGACCTCCATACTGATGACATACAAAAAATTAAGGCAATGTTCCAGCTTTGGACGGCTTACAGTGCTAACCTTACAGCGGGTAAAAATGTCCGCCCCTATCAGCAAAATGCCTATCTACCTCCGGCTGATACTGGCGAGTCTGATAGTTTAAACCCATACCATCTCACACTCACATTCGGTGTGAGCCCAAGCTTTTTTGAAAAATTGAAGATCGAACATCTCAAACCCGCAGAGTTAAATCCCCTACCGCACTTTCCACGCGATCAACTACGTCAGCCTTATATCGATGGTGATATTTGTATCCAAGCTTGTGCTGATGACCCACAGGTTGCATTCCATGCGGTGCGCAATCTCGTTCGAGCCGCTCGCGCTAATATCAGCATGCGTTGGAGTCAATCGGGGTTTAATTCTTTTGAAGGGAACGAAACGCCCCGCAATCTATTTGGTTTTAAAGATGGCACAGGCAATCCTCAAGGGGAAGCACTTGAAGATGCTGTATGGTATCAAGGTGACAACTGGCTCAAAAATGGCTCGTTCCTTACTGTTCGTCGCATTCAGATGCATTTGGAAACTTGGGATAGAACACATCTTAATGGGCAGGAAGAAACCTTTGGTAGACATCGAGATAGCGGCGCACCTCTTGGCCAACAGGAAGAATTCCAAGCGGTCGATTTAGAGCAAAAAAATGCAAATGGTGAAAAAATTATCCCCGAGATTTCGCATCTGCATTTAGCTAAAAAGGTAGGACATAATATACTACGTCGCTCATTTTCTTATGCCAGCGGAATTGATCCGAAAACTGGGCAATTTGATGCAGGTTTACTGTTTATTTCCTTCCAAAAACACCCACAACAATTTATTGATATTCAAAACAGCTTGGGCAATATTGACAAAATGAATGAATATATTACTCATATCGGCAGTGGATTATTTGCATGCTTTGCGGGCGTAACAGATGAAAATGATTACTTAGGTAAGGCGCTTTTTGCCCAATGCTAATCTTTCTTCCTCCTTTTGGGGGAAGAATTTATAAACCAACAATGGAAATGCATTACATGTTTCAGCTGCTCAAAAAATTCTCCTTGCTCCTATTTCTCTGCTTATCCTTCCCTGTATGGGCAAAAGTAGAAACTTCCTTATTATTTGTGCAGCTTTCTGATGCAATGGCAGAAATCAAACAAGGTAGCCCAGATACCGCCCTACCTCATCTAGTTCAATTAGAACATCATTTCCAAACCATTCCAACACATAAATCCACAGCAGGACAAGCGGTACTTTCTGCGTTATATTCTGCAAAAAACTCACCGAATGCAGATACCCTTGAGTTGCTAGCAAGAGCGTTACTTGCCTTTGAGAAAGAACAAAATCCTATTGATTACACAGCAAGGCAGGAACAGTTTGCTAAACGTATTAAACCGATTTATCAAAAACTAGTTCACGCGATTGAGCAAAAGCAACTAGATGAGATTCAAAACGCTTATAAGCGCTTTAATAATACTTGGACAGTCAATGAAAAAATTGTCCGAGAAATCAGCCTCGGGCATTATGGGCAGATTGAAACAGCAATGGCACTACTACGTGTAGCAATGCTCGCAGAGCCGGCAAATTTTAAGGAAATGCATCAACAAGTACAGCAATTAGGGATAGCATTAGATGATTTTAATGCTGGAAATCTATTACAGCTCCAAACTACAAATACAAACGCACCACAAACCTTACTTGAAGGTATCGTCTTATTGGAGGATGCCTATTCAGCATCACTGGCACAGCAACATACACAAGCACAATCAGCAATTTACCTGTTTATTCAGCACTGGCCTGTTTTTGAAGGTGAGGTACGTACCCGTGATAGCCATCTCTACACACGCCTAGAAAACGATTTACCCATTATTATGGCGAAAAGCCATGAAATTGCCAACCAAGCCAAATTAGCCGAACTGATTACTAATTTAAAATTACTAAATTTAGGCAGCCGCTATAACGCGTTTGATGCAATGTTTATTCTATTGCGGGAAGGCTTGGAAGCATTACTAATTATCATGGCATTGCTAACCACACTGAATGCCACCAAACAGCCTAACGCAAAACATTGGGTATATGCTGGTGCAGGGCTAGGCATTTTAGCCAGTATTGTTGGCGCACTCGCCCTACAACAGCTTTTCCCAACAATAACAGCAGGCATTCATCGTGAGATCTTAGAGGGGTTAGTCGGTATTACCGCCGTAATAGCTATGCTATTTGTCGGAGCATGGCTACACAACAAATCGTCACAACAGGGTTGGAAACATTTTATTGAGCAGCAAGTGGGGAATGCACTTGCAACAGGAAGCCTGTTTTCTATGCTTTCACTCAGCTTCCTTGCTGTCTTTCGCGAAGGCGCAGAAACGATGTTGTTTTACGCTGGCATTTTACCGCAAATTAGCCTGCAAGATTTTCTACTCGGCATTGTCTTTGCTTTACTCTGCTTAGCAGGTATTGCTTGGTTAATGCAACGTTCTGCAAGCAAATTGCCACTTCCTCAGCTATTTAAGCTGATGACATGGCTTATTTATGCCCTTGGATTTAAAATTTTAGGTGTAAGCATCCACACATTACAGCTAACCCAAATCTTACCTAGACATCTTATTGATGAACTCACAAATCTACCATCTATCGGACTTTATAGTTCATGGGAAGGTCTGAGTGCGCAACTGCTGTATATCCTCTTGATTCTCTGTTCGCTAAAATACGTCAAAGAATAATCTTATGAGCGCTGCGCATAAACAGAGAGTGTCAAGAAAAAATTGGTTTAACTTATTGAATATCAAAAAGAAAATAAGACTCGGAGAGAAAACTGATCTAGGTCAAACTTTATCGTTGTTTTGAAAAGTGTTTTTTGATACATTCCACGAAAACGTTTTCATTACTATTCCTACAGGAGCGTAAAATGACCGATAAAAGCCTTTCTCCTCTCCTTTCTGAACAAGATACGCATTTTATTACACAACTTTCTGCAGGAATATGTCGCGATCCTTTTGCCTATTTAGGTATTCATCCTTCTACACATGGGGTGATTATTCGGGCTTATTTACCCGAAGCTCAAGCGGTTAAAATTATTGATAAAAATGCAAACCCACTAGCTGAAATGCAACGAATTGATGAACGAGGGTTCTTTGCCACGGAATTAATTGGTAAAAAAATTGATTTTTCCTACCGCTTGTTGGTTTCCTATGCCCATACTCAAATTGATATTGAAGATCCCTACCGTTTCCAATCCCACCTTTCTGACCTTGATAATTGGCTACTTTCTGAAGGCACACAAATTCGTCCATATGAAAAATTAGGTGCGCATTTGGTTACCCAAAATGACGTGGGCGGTATTCATTTTAGTTTATGGGCTCCCAACGCTCAGCGTGTTTCAGTTGTTGGCGATTTTAACTTATGGGATGGTAGACGCCACCCAATGCGTTTCCACCCAACAAGTGGTATTTGGGATATTTTTATTCCAAATGCGAAAGCCGGCACACTATATAAATTCGAAATTTTAGATAAAAACGGGACGTTACGTTTAAAATCAGACCCTTATGCCTTTGCTGCACAATTTCGACCAGACACTGCTTCCGTAGCAACAGGTTTACCCGCAATCGTCGAGGTAGATTCAAAACGACGAGCTGCAAATAATCCAGATAAACCTATTTCGGTTTATGAAGTTCATCTCGGTTCATGGCGCCGCAATCTCGAAAACAATTACTGGCTAAGCTATGAAGAGCTTGCTGAAGAACTGATCCCATATGTAAAAGAAATGGGATTTACGCATATTGAATTATTACCTGTTTCTGAGTTTCCATTCGATGGCTCTTGGGGCTACCAACCAACAGGCATTTATGCACCCACCAGCCGCTTTGGTACGCCTGAAGGCCTACGTTATTTAATTCAAAAAGCCCATGATGCAGGTATTAATGTCATTCTAGACTGGGTGGTAGGACACTTTCCAACCGACGAACACGGTTTAGCCTACTTTGATGGCACACACCTCTATGAACATGCAGACCCGAAAGAAGGCTACCACCAAGATTGGAATACTCTTATTTTTAACTATGGCAGACACGAAGTGCGCAATTATCTCACGGCTAATGCGCTTTATTGGATTGAACGTTTTGGTATTGATGCCTTACGCGTTGATGCTGTAGCTTCGATGATCTACCGCGACTATTCTCGCGCAGATGGTCAATGGATTCCTAACCAATATGGCGGGCGTGAAAATCTAGAAGCCATTGATTTTTTGCGCCAAACCAATGATCTGCTAAAACAAGAAGGACATGGCGGTATCACGATCGCTGAAGAATCCACTTCTTTTGCAGGTGTCACTCACGCAACTCAAAACCATGGTTTAGGCTTTAACTATAAATGGAATATGGGTTGGATGAATGACACTTTACGCTATATGCAAAAAGATCCGATTCATCGTAAATATCACCACGATTTAATGACCTTTGGCATGGTGTACCAATATAGTGAGCAATTTATGTTACCACTCTCACACGATGAAGTGGTGCATGGCAAATATTCTCTTTTAGGGAAAATGCCTGGGGACTGCTGGCAACAATTTGCCAACCTACGGGCTTACTATGGCTATATGTGGGGTTATCCTGGTAAAAAATTACTCTTTATGGGCAATGAATTTGCCCAAGGGCGTGAATGGAATTTCCAAGAAAGCTTAGATTGGTTCTTGCTAGATAAGGGCTACGGTGGCTGGCATATCGGTATGCAAGATTGGGTCAAAGCACTTAATCACCTCTATCAACAAACCCCTGCGCTTTACGAACTTGATTATTCTCCAGAAGGTTTTGAATGGTTAGTTGTCGATGATGCAGAGCAATCCGTCTTTGTATTTGAGCGTAAAGCAAAAGATGGTTCAAGCATTATTGTAATCAGTAACTTTACTGCTGTAGTACGCGAAAATTATCGCTTTGGCGTACATGCACCGGCAAAATACCGTGAAATTCTAAACTCAGATAAAGAACAATATATGGGAAGTGGCGTTGAAAACCACGCTCTTATCACGACAGAAGAAATAGCCTCCCACGGTAAAAACTACTCGATCAGTGTGACATTACCGCCACTTTCAACCATTTTTTTGCGTAAAGAGTACTCAGGCAATATAAACAACCTCTCCCGTAACATAAAACATACGCCCAAAACTGCACTAAAAAATAAGAAAAAAGCGAAGAAAAAATAAGATATGATGAAATATCAAGCTGGTAGACCTTTTCCTCTTGGCAGCCGTTTAACTGAAATTAACGGTATAAATGGGGTCAATTTTGCACTCTTTTCGCAACATGCAAGCGGTGTAGAATTGTGTATTTTTTGCAAAAATCGGGGGGAAATACGACTACCCATGAGCAAAACTGGCGACATTTGGCATCTCTTTGTTGAAGAGCTTAACGCAGGAACAGAGTATGGCTTTCGTGTTGCTGGCAAGAGCGATGAGGCAATCGGTCATCTGTTTAACCCAGAGAAATTACTTATTGACCCTTATGCTAACGCGATTAGCGGTTCGCCTGATTTATCTAGCGAACAAACCGCAAAATGGTTTATCTGGAATGACGGGCGAGATAATGCGCATTTGGCACCAAAATCTATAGTGATTAATCGAGAGGGCTTTGAATGGGGAGGAGATTATAAGCCTTTTGTGCCTTGGCAAGAAACAGTGATTTATGAAACACATGTCAAAGGATTTAGTCAAATGAATCCTGCTGTGCCACCACATTTACGAGGCACCTTTGCCGGCTTGGCTCACCCCGCTTCCGTGAATTATTTAAAAAAACTAGGAATTACCGCAGTTGAGCTTCTACCAATCACCTACCACATTGATGAGCCTCATTTACAGCGCTTAGGGCTATCTAATTACTGGGGCTATAACGTGCTTGGTCATTTTGCCGTTGATCCAAAACTTGCCGCGAATAAACAAGATCCACTCACGGAATTTAAACAACTCGTTAAAACGCTTCATGCGGAAGGAATTGAAGTGATCATGGACGTAGTATTTAACCATACTGCGGAAGGTGGCAAAGATGGTCCGATGCTGTCGCAACGCGGAATTGATAATCAAGCCTACTACTGGCTAACTGAAGATGGTAATTATCACAACTGGAGCGGTTGTGGTAACACCTTGAATGTTTCTTCTGATTTAATCGTATTACGCTGGGTCATTGACTGCCTCTGCTACTGGGTTAAAGAGTGCCATGTCGATGGTTTCCGTTTTGATTTAGGTGGCGTACTCGGTAGAACGCCAACATTTTCAGATCGTTCGGCATTTTTCACCGCAATTATGAGTAACTCAACGCTGGATCACGTAAAACTGATTGTTGAGCCTTGGGATATTGGCATTAATGGCTACCAACTCGGTTCTTTCCCTAAGCCTTTTGCCGAATGGAATGATCGCTATCGTGATGATATGCGAGCTTTTTTCTTACACCAAAGCGGGCGTTTAGATGTTTTTGCCCGTCGTTTTGCAGGTAGCGACGACATATTCGGTGAGCAAAAAAAACCTTATAACAGTATTAATTTTATCACCGCTCACGATGGCTTCACCCTGCAAGATTTAGTGAGTTACAACGACAAACATAATGCAGCAAACGGTGAACAAAATCAGGACGGACATAACCACAATTTTAGCTATAACTTTGGCGAAGAAGGTGCGAGTAATAACCCTATTATTTTAGATAAACGCAACCATGCTCGCCGTGCATTATTGGCAACTCTCCTGCTGTCTGCAGGCACACCAATGCTGCTTGCAGGTGATGAAATGGGTAATAGCCAGCAGGGTAATAACAATAGTTATTGTCAAGATAATGAGATTTCTTGGCTAGATTGGCAAAACGCTGATCATTCATTAATAGATTACACGGCAAACTTAATTGCTCTGCGTAAACAAATTCCATTGTTATCACGTTATCACAAATGGTGGGATAACGAACTCGTCTCTTGGCTTAGTACAAATGGCACCCCTCTGCAACAAGCAGATTGGAATAACAATCAAATAAAAGCCATACAAATTCTGCTGGAAGACAAATGGTTGCTCTTGATCAATGCTAAACAAAGCATGCAACAGTTCTTACTGCCTAAGGGAAAATGGCAAATTCTTTTGGGTAAAGAAAATACGACTCTGCTGACGGATACGCTTGCGGTTGCTCTAAAGGATATTGGAGTATGCGTACTGCAAAAGAATTAAATTAAACTCTTCAAATGATGGAGGACATAATATGCTCACACAAGAAACTACTTCTCGCCGTAACCTAACAGGACAAACGCTAGTGTTAATTCTCGCCGGCGGACGCGGCTCTCGCTTATATGAACTCACCGATAAACGTGCCAAACCGGCCGTTTATTTCGGAGGTAGTCGCCGTATTATCGACTTCGCACTCTCTAACTGTATCAACTCTAATCTACTTAAAGTTGGTGTAATTACTCAGTACGCTGCTCACTCACTTCTCCGCCATTTACAACGTGGTTGGTCCTTCTTGCCTTACGAGCGTAATCAATATATCGACATGTTACCAGCTCGTCAGCAAATTGATGAGAACACATGGTATCGTGGCACTGCCGATGCGGTATATCAAAATATGGAAATGATGAAATCGCACTACCGTCCAAAATACGTCATTATCCTCGCAGGTGACCATATCTATAAGATGAATTACAACAAAATGTTAGAAGATCATGTCGATTCTGGCGCGAAATGTACCGTAGGTTGTATTGAAGTCCCTCGTGAACAAGCAACCGAATTTGGTGTAATGGCTGTTAATGAAAAACTGAAAGTCCAAGCATTCGTTGAAAAACCGGCTGACCCACCAGCGATACCAGACAAACCAAATTCATCACTTGCGTCTATGGGGATTTATGTATTTGATGCAGATTATCTCTATGAAATGCTCGAAAATGAGGTGAGCGATCCAAACACTTCACACGATTTTGGTAAAGACATTATTCCAAAAGCAGTAGAGCAAGGTGTTATTTATGCCCACCCATTCGAACGTTCTTGCGAAGGTCGTAATACAACAGGCGCAATCTACTGGCGCGATGTCGGCACTATTGATAGCTATTGGGCTGCACATATGGATCTTGTGAGTGAAAAACCACAGCTAGATTTATATGATGAGTCTTGGCCAATCCACGGACGCCCACAACAAACTGCACCAGCTCGTTTCTTCTATAACAAACCTCGCGCTAGAACCCTTGATAATTCTCTTATTGCGGGTGGCTGTGTAATCACGGATGCAGAAATCAGTAAATCAGTACTGTTCAACCGTGTAACAGTCGCAGAAGAAACCGTTATTGAAGAAGCGGTGATTATGCCACAAGTCGATATTGGTAAAAATTGTGTGATTAAACGTGCTGTTATCGATCGCCACTGTACTATTCCTGATGGTTTACAAATCGGTGTTGATGCCGTACAAGATGCGAAATACTTCCGCATTAGCAAAGGCGGGATTGTGCTTGTCTCGCAAAAAATGTTAGATAAAATGGCAAAAGATAAGGCTTAAACAACATTCCTTCTTGGGCGGGTGCAAACCTGCCCTAAACAAGCGGTTCTTTTGGCTAGAAATTTTACAAATCAACGTAGGTTTAAGTTCAATGAAAATTTTACATGTTTGCTCGGAAATGTATCCGCTTATCAAAACTGGCGGATTAGCAGATGTAATGGGGGCTCTTCCTTACGCACAGCAAAAATTAGGCAATGATGTGCGGGTGTTGCTCCCACTTTATCCACAAGTTGCAGAAAAAATGGGAGAAAGTGTTGAGGTTGCAAACATTGGCACTTTTGCAGGAATGATCTCCATTCGCTATACCGAATTTAACGGCTTAGGCGTTTACTTAATTGATGCGCCACACCTCTTCGCCCGCCGTTTGCCTTATTACGATGATAACTATAACGATTACTGGGATAACTACAAACGTTTTGCACTCCTTGGCTTAGTTGGCGCACAGCTTGCTTCAGGCTTAGACCACTGGTGGGGACGAGCGGATGTGTTACACGCTCATGATTGGCAAGCAGGTTTAGCTTGTGCTTACTTAAAAAGTTGGAATAGTCCCGTTAAAAGTGTCTTTACTATTCATAACATTGCCTATCTTGGACGATTCCAAGCCTATCATATTGGAGAGCTTGGCTTGCCTTGGGAATTTTTCCACCCAAATGGCTTAGAATTTTATGGGGAAATGTCCTACCTAAAATCAGGTTTATACTTCTCAGATAAAATCACCACTGTTAGCCCAACTTATGCCCGTGAAATTACCGAACCCATCGCCGGTGCTGGCTTGCATGGATTATTACAAACACGCCAAGCTGAAGGCAGATTACGCGGGATTTTAAATGGTGTTGATGAAGAAGTATGGAACCCAGAAAGTGATGCCAATATCGTCGCAAACTATCGCCCAAACTATATGCATGGCAAAGCGAAAAACAAAGCTGAATTACAGCGTTACTTTAGTTTACCTGAAAATAAAGATGCACTGCTCTTTGTTATGGTTACACGTCTAACTGAACAAAAAGGCGCAGATTTCCTGCTTGCCAAAATTGATGAAATTATGCAACAAGATGTACAAATCATCGTTCTTGGCAGCGGTTCCCCTGATTTAGAATGGGCATTGCGTGAAGCACAATCCCGCTATCCAGACAAAATTGGCATCAAAATTGGCTATGATGAAGCACTTTCACACCAAATTATTGCCGGCGGTGATGTGATTTTAGTGCCAAGCCGTTTCGAGCCTTGCGGTTTAACTCAGCTTTATGGTTTAAAATACGGGACATTGCCATTAGTTCGCCGCACCGGTGGATTAGCCGATACCGTTGTCGATAGCCATAAAGAAACCATCGAAAACCGCAGCGCAACAGGTTTTGTCTTTGATTACCCAAGCGCCGATGCCTTTGCTGATGCTGTTTATCGGGCAATTAATTTATGGAAGAAAAATAAACTCTGGTCCAGTGTGCGTCAAAATGCACTGGCACAAGATTTTGGTTGGGCAAAGGTGGCACAGCAATATCAAGAGTTATATCACGAAATTGTTTAGTGCCTTATTAACGCAACGCAAGCGCTCGTTTCTTGTAAAATTTTTGCAAAAACGATCCGCTTGCGTTTTTTTCATTCTTTTACTGCTTAAAAAGCAACGAAAACGTTTGCATTTACTCATTTTTTATTTTACAAGCTTAATTCCAATCTGTATAATCCGCCCGCAATTTTTCCCAATTTACTTTTCAAACTTTTAAATTTAAGGAACTATTGCAATGCTTAGAATCGCAAAAGAAGCGCTCACCTTTGATGATGTACTTCTTGTCCCTGCACATTCTACTGTGCTTCCCAATACAGCCAACCTCTCTACTCAACTCACCAAAGACATTACGCTCAATATCCCAATGCTTTCAGCAGCAATGGATACGGTAACTGAAGCTAAACTTGCAATTTCTCTCGCTCAAGAAGGCGGTATTGGATTTATCCATAAAAATATGTCGATTGAGCGCCAAGCGGATCGTGTTCGCCGTGTGAAAAAATTTGAAAATGGCATTATCACCGAGCCAGTAACCGTTAGCCCAGAATTAACTTTGCGTGAACTTTCTGAGTTAGCCAAGAAAAACGGTTGGCAAGGTTATCCAGTTGTGGATAGTCATGGTGATTTAGTCGGCATTGTGACCGGACGAGATACCCGCTTTGTGAAAGATCTTAATAAAACTGTTGCTGAAATGATGACACCGAAAGATCGCCTTGTTACCGTGAAAGAAGGTACCAGCCGTGAAGATATTTTGGAATTGATGCACGAAAACCGTATCGAAAAAATGTTAATGGTGGACGACAATTTCAAACTTAAAGGCATGATCACCGTAAAAGATTTCCAAAAAGCGGAAAGCAAACCGAATGCGTGTAAAGATGAATTAGGTCGCTTGCGTGTTGGTGCTGCAGTTGGCGCAGGCCCAGGTAACGAAGAACGTATTGCGGCATTAGTCGAAGCCGGTGTGGACGTATTACTCATCGATAGCTCACACGGTCACTCTGAAGGCGTTTTACAACGTGTACGTGAAACTCGTGCTAAATACCCTAACCTACCGATTATCGCAGGTAACATTGCCACTGCTGAAGGGGCAATTGCTCTGGCTGATGCAGGTGCAAGTGCAGTAAAAGTGGGGATTGGACCAGGCTCAATCTGTACTACTCGTATCGTAACCGGTGTGGGCGTGCCACAAATTACCGCGATTGCTGATGCTGCAGCAGCATTAAAAGAGCGTGGCATTCCTGTGATTGCCGATGGCGGTATCCGCTACTCTGGCGATATTGCCAAAGCGATTGCTGCTGGGGCAAGCTGTGTGATGGTCGGTTCAATGTTTGCAGGTACAGAAGAAGCCCCTGGGGAAATTGAACTATACCAAGGTCGTGCATTTAAATCATACCGCGGTATGGGCTCGCTCGGCGCTATGGCGAAAGGCTCATCAGATCGCTATTTCCAATCGGACAATGCTGCTGATAAATTAGTGCCTGAAGGCATTGAAGGACGTATCCCTTACAAAGGCTACTTAAAAGAGATTATCCATCAACAAATGGGTGGCTTGCGTTCTTGTATGGGCTTAACGGGCTGTGCCACCATTGAAGAACTCCGTACCAAAGCACAATTTGTACGCATCAGCGGTGCTGGCATTAAAGAGAGCCACGTTCACGATGTAACCATTACCAAAGAAGCTCCAAATTATCGTTCTAATTGATAAAAAAACTTGGGCGGAACAGCATCTGCTCCGCCCTATTTTTTGATTATCAGGTACAATACGCTTTTTATTTTTGCTCTATTTTCCAATGAAATTTTCTTCTATTGCCAGTTTTGCATTTTCTGCTTTTATTTTGACCGCTTGTAGCAGTAATAGTGGCTCATCATTTAATGCTAAAGACCTGAAATCAGAAATCTATCAAGGCTATTGGGCGATGCAACCCGTTGAAAGCCAGTATCGTGTTTTGAAATTCCATCCGAGTGGTTTAGTTAAAATTTATGATTATAGCTGCCACACTGACGGTTCTTATTCTCTCAATGAAACGGAAGCCGTCCACCTTAGCCCAATAAGAGAAAATCTATTTACACTGCTTGATGCAGAGAAAAAACCCTTTGCTAAATACGAAATTCTGCAACTCAATGCCCAAAGATTTCAAGCAAAACAGAGCTTCGAACAAGCTCGTTCACTGATTTTAACCTATACCAATCTTAAAGGTGCTAAGCCGCTTTGTTACTAACAGGCTTTTTAAGGATTATTCAATCCCCCCTACCGCTTTATTTAAACAAAGAGAAACCATCATGACAAACATCCACCACCATAAAATTTTAATTTTAGACTTCGGTTCACAATATACCCAGCTTATTGCACGTCGTGTGCGTGAAATTGGGGTGTATTGTGAACTTTGGGCTTGGGACGTAACCGAAGCACAAATTCGTGAATTTAATCCGACAGGGATTATCCTTTCTGGCGGCCCTGAAAGTACCACAGAAGCAAATAGCCCGCGTGCACCTGAATATGTGTTTAACGCTGGCGTGCCGGTGCTCGGTATTTGCTACGGTATGCAAACCATGGCAATGCAACTTGGCGGTTTAACCGAAAATTCCGATCACCGTGAATTTGGCTATGCGGCGGTTGAAGTGGCAAATCAAGATAGCCTTTTTGCAAATTTATTGGAAAATCCAACCGCTTGTACACAGCTTGATGTGTGGATGAGTCATGGCGATAAAGTTACGCAACTCCCAACCAACTTCCAAGTTACCGCCAAAACACCAACCTGCCCGATTGCGGCGATGTCTGATGAAAGCCGTAAATTCTATGGCGTGCAATTCCACCCAGAAGTAACCCACACCAAAAAAGGCTTGGAATTATTACAAAACTTTGTGGTAAATATTTGCGCTTGTGAAACCAACTGGACGGCGGAAAACATTATTGAAGATGCAGTAAAACGCATTCGTGAACAAGTGGGTAATGATGAAGTGATCTTAGGATTATCTGGCGGGGTGGATTCCTCTGTTACAGCACTTCTACTACACCGTGCCATCGGTAGAAACCTACGCTGCGTATTTGTGGATAACGGCTTACTCCGCTTAAATGAAGGCGATCAAGTAATGGAAATGTTTGGCGATAAATTTGGCTTAAACATTGTGCGTGTGAATGCCGAAAATCGCTTCCTGAGTGAATTAGCAGGCGTTGATGAGCCAGAAGCGAAACGCAAAATTATTGGTAAAGTTTTCGTTGATGTATTTGATGATGAATCTAAAAAACTGCCGTCTGTGAAATGGTTAGCACAAGGCACAATTTATCCTGATGTGATTGAATCTGCTGCCAGCAAAACCGGTAAAGCCCACGTGATCAAATCGCACCACAATGTCGGCGGCTTACCTGATTATATGAAATTAGGCTTAGTGGAACCGCTGCGTGAACTCTTTAAAGATGAAGTGCGTAAAATTGGCTTAGCCTTAGGCTTACCTGCGGAAATGCTCAACCGCCACCCATTCCCTGGACCGGGATTAGGCGTACGTGTATTAGGCGAAGTGAAAAAAGAATACTGCGATATTCTACGCCAAGCCGATGCAATTTTTATGGAAGAATTACACAATGCAGATTGGTACTACCAAGTCAGCCAAGCCTTTACCGTATTCCTGCCAGTGAAATCCGTTGGTGTAATGGGCGATGGGCGTAAATACGATTGGGTGCTTTCACTACGTGCAGTGCAAACCATTGACTTTATGACCGCTCACTGGGCGCATCTGCCGTATGAGTTACTCGGCAAAATCTCTAATCGTATTATCAACGAAGTACACGGTGTTTCTCGTGTCGTTTATGATGTCTCAGGTAAACCACCAGCGACCATTGAGTGGGAATAACGCCAAAGCAAAACGCCAGCTTAACGCTGGCGTTTTGCTTTCTAATAAATTTAGAATTTGTAAGTTAAACCTGCGAAGTAGATAACTGGATCAAGCTTGATTTTTACTTCGTGATCTAAGCCTAATGCTTTGAAGTTTGCCTTAGTGCGGATATGGGTGTACCACATTGCAGCATTCAAATAAACATTGTTTGCGACTTTAATATCAATACCACCGTTTACGACTGGACCAAACGAATGTTTTTTCACTTGTAAATCAGTAACGGCTGCATTTTGTGATTTCGCATTGAAGAAACGAGTGTAGTTTACACCTGCACCTAAATACGGACGAGCAGCTGCATCTTTATCTAAGAAATAGTATTGCATATAAAGACTTGGTGGTAAGTGTTTTACTTTTACTGCTTTATTCAATACTGCATTAACTGCCGGTACTGTTGCATCAATATTGTGAGAGAATGGTGTTGCACCTAATAATTCCACACCGATATTGTCAGTAAACATATAGGTTGCCGTTAAACCTAATTGTTGGTTATCACGTACATCTAATTTTACCTCAGTGGATGTTGTTGTTTTAGAATGAGAGTTTGCATTGACAAAAACACCACCTACACGGAAGTGTGTTGAACCTGCCTCGTGAGCCATTGCTGAACCTGCTACTAAAGCAGAACCTAACATAAGTGCTAATGTTGTTTTTTTCATTTTTACCATCCCTATGATTATGGTTACTAAGTTGTAACCTTTGTTAAAGTTGTTGCCATTCTAAAGAGTGGAATCCGATTTTTATTTGATAAATGTCAAAAAAATTAAGATTTGTCAGAAACTTTTCAGCTTAAATATTTAGCCTCTTTCTATAAATATTGATCTAAAACAACCTACTGTATTTATTGACAGGTTTTATTTTTCGGTTATACTGTTTATTAATTCAGTATATAAATAACCAGAGGAATAGTATGACCGCAACTATTGATATCCGTATTGCGAATATGCAGAAGATGGAAGAAAACAAATTTGCCAGAATGATGGAAATTGTTGAACAGCGTGTGGGGGAAGAATTTCCACAAGCGATTGTCCGCGTACGGAAATCCTCCTCAATCAGCGATATTAATGTTTTTGGCTTAGGCAAAGAGGGAAAGAAAACTGTTGCCGAATTTATGGAAAGCCTATTTGAAGAAGGCTCAGCGTTTGATGAATTAAATGATGAATATTATTGATCATCCCTCTTTGCAGATTTTTTGCCAAAATTGACCGCTTGCTATATCGGGCAATGTAGAAACAGTAATCTGTTCACCTTGATATAGAAAATCTAATTGATAGGCATGCAGATAAACGCGATCCGAAACCGTTCCTGCATATAGCGTATCGCCTAGAATTGGACTACCAAGGCTTTTCATTGCTACCCGTAGCTGGTGGGTTTTGCCTGTTTTAGGTTGTAAAATAAAATGGCGAAGATTCGGCTCAAGGCTCCGTGAACAAAAGCGAGTGATCGCGGGGTTTTCTTTACTATGGCATAATTTCCAAGCCCCATTACGGCTCTTTTGCATGTCACCAATAATTGTGCCTTGTTTTTTCTTTGGTTTATCCGTTGCTAATGCCCAATAAGTCTTCTGAATCTGTTGATGTTCAAACAGCTGATAAAAATAGGCGGCAGCTTCTTTATTTAAAGCAAAAATCAACAAGCCAGAAGTAACTTTATCTAAACGATGAACAAGCCAGACTTGTGGCACATTAAGCTGCTTTGCAAGATTTTCGCATAATCCTATCGCTTGCTCATCACGATGCACACTGATACCCGCAGGTTTGTTAATTATCACAAAATCAGAATGTTGGAAAATGACAGGAAATTGAGAATTGCACATACTTTGTTATACTAATAAAGGTTGTGCTAGATATACCTAGCATGCTTGATTTTTAGCACATTTTAATAAAAATACGAAGGAAAACAAAATGTCCATTAATATTTATTTAATCCGCCACGGTAAAACCGAATGGAATTTAGAGGGCAGACTACAAGGTTCTCAAAATTCAAATTTAGTGGAGGAAGGCATTCTTGGTGCAAAAACGACAGGGCAAGCGCTTAGCCATATTCCATTTTCAGCGTGCTATTCTAGTTTGCAAAAACGCGCTCAAGATACCGCAGATTACATTATTGGCGATCGCACGATTCCACATTTTCATCATCGTGGCTTAAATGAATTCGATTTTGGCTTATGGGAAGGCAAGAAATCCGTTGATCTTGCAGAACACCCTGAATATAAACTACTGCGTACTAAACCAGCCGAATATCAAGCAATTGAAAGCCAAGGCGAAATTATTGAACAACTTTATCAGCGTGCGACCCAAGCATTTGAGCAAATTGTACAACGCCATCAAGATGGCGATAACGTTTTGATTGTTTCCCATGGAATGACATTGACCCTGCTTACTGCTGTGCTAAAAGGCTTACCTTGGCAAGAATTCCGTAATCTTGAAAAACATGAATTTGTAATGAATACTGCGATTAATGTCGTACAGGTTGAACAGGGCAAAACCTCGTTAGTACAATTTAATGATGTATCACATCTAAACCTGTAAATAAAGATAGAATGCAGGAATCGCAAGCAGCCACAGAAAAGCTGAGAAAATTACAGCAACATGAAACTGCCAATGTTTCGTTTTATGTCGGTTATATTTCATCCCGAGGTATATACCAATAAAACCACCAACAAGGGCAAAAACCAGTAAATGACTTTCTGGAACACGCCATGCGTTTTTCATCGCTTTTCGCTTATCGGTATACATCAAATACCACGCCAAGCTATTAATCCAAATAAAATAACCAAATAAGAAATAGCCCATTATTCTCTCAAAAAGCAAGCCCCGAATCCTCGGGGCTTTTGTAAAATTTTTCGTAAAAACAGCCGCTTGCTTATGCAGGATAAACAGGTAAACGCTGACAAATTTCCAGCACTTTCGCTTTGGTTGCGTCGATCACCTGCGCTTCATTTTCTTTACCACAAGCATCTAATACATCACACATCCAGCCGGCTAATTCCGCCACTTCAGCTTCTTTAAAACCACGACGAGTCACCGCCGGAGTTCCTACACGAATACCCGAAGTCACAAATGGTTTTTGTGGATCATTTGGTACTGCATTCTTGTTTACAGTAATGTTCGCCTTACCGAGAGCCGCATCTGCAGCCTTACCGGTTAAATTATGACTGACTAAATCAACTAAGAATAGGTGGTTTTCTGTACCGTTTGAGACAACGTTATAGCCACGCTGCTTAAACACCTCCACCATTGCTTTTGCATTCTTCACTACTTGCTGTTGATACACTTTGTATTCAGGCTCTAAGGCTTCTTTGAAACAGACTGCTTTTGCTGCTATCACATGAACTAATGGCCCACCTTGATTAGCAGGAAACACGGAGCTTTGTAGCTTTTTATAAAGTTCTTCATCTTTTGCATTTGAAAGAATTAAACCACCACGCGGTCCTCCCAACGTTTTATGCGTTGTAGTCGTCACCACATGAGCATGTGGCAATGGGCTTGGGTAAACACCTGCGGCAATTAAACCTGCAACATGCGCCATATCCACAAATAAATAAGCGCCAACTTCATCCGCAATTTCACGCATTTTTGCCCAATCTACTACTTGCGAATATGCTGAAAAACCGCCTACGATCATTTTAGGCTTCACTTCTAACGCTTGTTGACGTAACGCTTCGTAATCAATCACGCCTTCATCAGTAATCCCATATTGAAACGCTTTGTAAATTTTGCCTGAGAAACTGACGCTTGCGCCGTGCGTTAAGTGTCCACCATGGGCAAGACTCATACCTAAAATAGTATCTAATGGTTGTAATAGCGCGCCATAAACTGCCGCATTTGCTTGCGAACCAGAATGTGGCTGAACGTTAGCATAATCACAATCAAATAGCTCTTTTGCTCGGTCAATCGCTAATTGCTCGACAATATCTGCATACTCGCATCCGCCATAATAGCGTTTACCTGGGTAGCCCTCTGCGTATTTATTCGTAAATTGTGAGCCTTGCGCTTCCATCACTCGTGGGCTGGCGTAGTTTTCAGAAGCAATCAGTTCGATATGCTCTTCTTGACGGGTATTTTCATCTTGGATTGCCTGCCATAAAACAGGGTCAAAATCTTTAATGTTCATTGAACGATTTAACATTGGGCATACTCCTGATTTGTTGATAATTTAATTAAGTAATCGTTTGCGTAAGCAAGATTCCTGCATATTTTACGCATTTTTCTATTTTTGCGGTAGTGCTTTTTATATGAAATTAACTCATCGGGTATTCAAAATTGCCTAATGTTGCCACCATAACCGCTTTAATGGTGTGCATACGGTTTTCAGCTTCATCAAACACAATTGATGCTTCACTTTCAAACACTTCATCACTCACTTCCAAGCCATTCATACCATATTTCTCCGCAATCTCTTTACCCAGCACTGTTTGATCATCATGGAATGCGGGTAAGCAATGCATAAATTTCGTATTAGGATTACCCGTTTTTGCCATTAATTCTGCATTTACTTGGTAAGGTTTCATCAATGCAATACGTTCCACCCAAGCTGATTCAGGCTCGCCCATGGAAACCCATACATCTGTATAGATAAAATCCACATCTTTAACCCCTTCAGCCACATCCTCGGTGCAAGTAATTTTTGCCCCACTTTTAACCGCTTGCTCAGCAACTTCATCTAATAATGCCTGTTCAGGAAAAAACTGTTTCGGTGCAACTAAGCGTAAATCTACCCCCATTAGTGCTGCGCCTTCCACAAAAGAGTTACCCATATTATTGCGCGCATCACCAAGATAGGCCATTTTGATTTGATTTAGCGGCTTGTTGCAATGCTCCAGCATTGTTAAAAAGTCCGCCAAAATTTGCGTTGGATGAAACTCATCAGTTAAACCATTCCACACTGGTACACCCGAGAAATCTGCCAATGTTTGTACCAATGCTTGCCCATAACCACGATATTGAATGCCGTCATACATTCTACCCAACACGCGCGCAGTATCTTTCATTGACTCCTTATGCCCGATTTGCGAACCAGAAGGCCCGATATAACTGACATTTGCGCCTTGATCAAATGCGCTTACTTCAAAGGCGCAACGAGTGCGAGTAGAAGATTTTTCAAAAATCAGTGCGATATTTTTGCCTTGCAAGGTTTTTGCTTCCTTGCCCGCTTTTTTATCCGCTTTAAGTTTAGCGGAAAGCGCTAATAAGAATTGAATTTCGGCAGGAGTAAAATCCATTAAACGCAAGAAATGGCGATTTTTAAGGGTAATTGATGTTGCCATGGCATTTTCCTATATTAAAAAGAATACTTAGCAACTGTATCTTGCCAAAAATTTTGGGGAGATACAGTTGCTAAGATTCTACTCAAAAATAAAAACAAAGAGAACTATGTTATTCAACGCTGTGGAAATCACAAAAGCGCTAAACTGCAATATCTGCTTTATTGAGCTCTACTCAAGGTTCCCCTTTTATGCTATCTTTCCCATAATTTTCCGCCAAACAAGCGGTTAAAACTTCACAATTTTTTGCAAAAGAACAAAATTATGTCAAAACACCTTACAGAACAACGTTTTAGCGATTTTCCTATTCATGAGCGAGTACTGGCTGCATTAGATAGCAAAGGCTTTGAATTTTGTACTCCAATTCAAGCTAAAACCTTACCTCATACCCTTGCAGGACAAGATATTGCAGGACAGGCACAAACGGGTACCGGCAAAACACTTGCTTTTTTAGTCGCAACCGTTCACCACTTACTCAATAACGATATTCAAACAGAAAAAAACCAGCCAAGAGCCTTAATTCTTGCCCCAACTCGTGAACTAGCAGTACAAATTGCCTCAGATGCAGCGCTGCTCATCAAACACTCTGGCTTTAAGCTTGCACTTGCCTATGGTGGCGATGGTTATGATAAACAGCTACAGGCAATTGAAAAAGGTGTCGATATTTTGGTTGGCACGACTGGGCGTGTAATTGATTATGTCAAACAAGGGGTAATAAATCTAAACGCAATACAAGTGATTGTATTAGATGAGGCAGATCGAATGTTTGATCTTGGTTTTATCAAAGATATTCGTTATTTAATGCGTAAATGCCCTGAACCTGCTCAACGCTTAACAATGTTGTTTTCAGCAACACTTTCTCCCCGAGTACGTGAGCTTGCCTATGAAGACATGCATAACGCTGAATATGTTGAAATTGAGCCTCAACAACGCACAGGACACCGTATTCAGGAAGAACTCTTCTATCCTTCTAACGAAGATAAAATGGCATTATTACTCACCTTAATGGAAGAAGAATGGCCTGAACGTTGCATTGTGTTCGCCAACACCAAACACAAATGTGAAGAAGTATGGCAATATTTACTCGCAGATGGGCATCGTGTTGGCATTTTAACTGGCGATATTGCACAAAAGAAACGTCTTGCTTTACTCGAAAGTTTCACCCGTGGCGAATTAGATATTCTAGTGGCAACCGATGTGGCGGCTCGTGGTCTGCATATTCCTGATGTTACTCACGTGTTCAATTACGATCTCCCAGATGATCGTGAAGATTATGTTCACCGTATTGGTCGCACAGGACGAGCTGGCGAAAGTGGCAAATCCATAAGCTTTGCTTGTGAACGCTATGCTGTTAATTTACCTGCAATTGAAGCCTACATTGGACATGCAATTCCAGTTAGCCAGTATGATAGTGAAGCCTTATTCCCGTTACCCAAAGTGAAGGCTAAAAACAGAACACGTCGCTTACCAATCAATAACCGTAAACGCTAATAGCAATGCAATACTTGAAATTAAGCTTAATTTATTCTGCAGCCCTACTGACGGGCTGCCAATCTCTTGAAACCTTTTTAGCAGAAAATTTTAAACAACCAGAAAATAAGCCTGTGGCTGTTGTCAAAACACATAGCGCAGATTACGAACGATACCTCCGAACACAACCGCAAACAGTCGCTACTGTTCACAATAAACAAACGGCAAAACCAACAACGAAGCGGATAAATACGACACAATGTCGTGATAGTGATGACTGGTATATTGATGGTTATCGTGTGGGAAAATCTTTTGCAAATCAACAGCAACAGATGTACCAACAACGCTTAAATTATTGTGGCTACACAGCTGCAAGCCTGCCAACACATTTCAAACAGAATTGGCAACGAGGTTTTAATCAAGGCATACGCTAATTTGCAAAATTTTGCATAAACTTAACCGCTTGTTCGGTTTAATAAGGATTAACTATGAACTACGCTATCGCCCATGGCAAAACGGGCACACCTATTTCTCTCACTGCCAAAATGGCAAACCGTCATGGCTTAATTGCCGGTGCGACTGGTACAGGAAAAACGGTTACTTTACGTAAACTTGCGGAAACCTTTAGTAATGATGGTGTTCCCGTTTTTTTAGTCGATGTAAAAGGGGATCTTTCTGGCTTAGTGCAAGCGGGCAATTTTTCCGGAAAAATTGCAGAACGTATTGAGCAATTTGATTTAGGCGGAGAAAGTTACCTCAATGGTTTCCCGGTCTCTTATTGGGACGTATTCGGTGAAACGGGTATTCCGCTGCGCACCACAATTTCTGAAATGGGCCCGATGCTGCTGGCTCGTTTACTTAATTTGAATGATACCCAAGAGGGGCTGCTCAATTTGGTCTTCCGTGTTGCTGACGATAAAGGTTTGTTATTAATTGATCTTAAAGATCTGCGAGCGATGCTGAAATTTGTCGCTGAAAATGCAAAAACCTTCCAAGTAGAATACGGCAACGTCTCAGCGGCTAGTGTTGGTGCAATTCAACGCGCCTTGCTCGCACTAGAAAATGAAGGTGCAACCAGCCTATTTGGTGAGCCAGCGCTAGATTTACAAGATTGGTTTCAAACTCGAGATGGGCGAGGCGTGATCAATGTGTTAAATTCAGAAAAACTGATCAACTCACCAAAAATGTATGGCGCATTCTTGCTCTGGTTTATGGCAAAAATGTTTGAACAACTACCTGAGGTAGGCGACCCTGAGAAACCGAAATTTGTGCTATTTTTTGACGAAGCGCATTTACTCTTTGATGGTGCGCCCAAAGTGCTAGTCGATAAAATTGAGCAAGTCGTGCGATTAATCCGCTCTAAAGGTGTTGGGGTTTATTTTGTCACTCAAAATCCGCTCGATTTGCCCGAAAGTGTACTTGGTCAGCTTGGTAACCGTATTCAACATGCCTTACGTGCCTTTACTCCTAAAGATCAAAAAGCAGTAAAAGCCGCAGCAGAAACCTTCCGGGCTAATCCAAATGTCAATGTGGTTGAAGCCATCACGCAATTAGGCGTAGGAGAGGCATTAATTTCGGTCTTAGATGAAAAAGGTATGCCAACGCCGGTTGAAATTGCGTATATTTATCCGCCACAAAGCCAGCTCTCGCCATTAAGCGAAAATGAGCGTTTAAGTTTAGTTAAGCAAGATGATCTCTATCTACACTATAGCCAATATGTTGATAATGAATCTGCTTATGAAGTATTAAATGCCCAAACTCAAGCAGTGCAACAGGCCACAGAAGCTGCCAAACAGGAAGAAGAAAGTATTCTTGGTGGGTTCTTAGGCGCTATTTTTGGCACGAAGAAGAAAAAAGACCAAACCGTGGCAGAACAGCTAGTGGGTAATGTCGCCAAATCTGTTGGTCGTAATTTGCGTAATCAAGTGACCAAGCAAATTATGCGGGGTATTTTAGGGGCAATAAGTAAAAAATAGCTACATAGGGGACAATTTAGCAGTGTCCCCTTAATTTTTGCATACTGCTATGCCAACGCTTAAGCAATTAATTCTGGGTGACTTCTTCGCATACGCAGCTCAATATAACTACAACTTGGTTTAATTCGCAAATTTTGCGCCAGTGCAAATGTAATCAATGCGTTATATAACTCCCCTGCTATCCCTTTCCCTTGAAATTCATCAAAAACACGAGTGTGATAAGCATCAATCGTATCATCCGATAAATAACGATAGCTAAGCTTACCCGCTGGAATATCCTCTTCAGTTATATATATAAATTGTTGCTCAGCATGATTATGTCTAATTGGCATAACTTCCTCTTTTTAAAACTCCGTTTTATGACATGGTTGTTAAACACAGGATACAATAGTCTAGTCATAATTCAAATTAATTAGTAAGCACGGTAAATTTTGCAAAAAATCTGCAGAAAAACAGCGCTTGTGACTTGCAAAACCAAGCATTTAGTCGTATAAATTCTGGGTTTTTTCACTCAAAAAATCAATAAGGAAACACAATGTCAATGTTCAGTCATATTCAAGCAGCTCCTGCCGATCCTATTTTAGGTTTAGGCGAAGCCTTTAAAGCTGAAACCCGTGCCGAAAAAATCAATTTAGGTATTGGGGTCTATAAAGATGCTAATGGTCAAACCCCGATTGTAAAAGCAGTAAAAGAAGCGGAAACACGCTTACTTGCTCAAGAAAATACCAAAAATTATTTAACTATTGATGGCATCGCCGATTTTAATGCTCAAACTCAAGCACTATTATTCGGTGAAAACGCTGATGTAATTAAAGAAGGCAGAGCGAAAACAGCGCAAAGCCTTGGTGGTACAGGTGCACTACGCATTGCTGCGGAATTTATCAAACGCCAGACTTCTGCACAGAACATATGGATTTCTACGCCAACATGGCCAAATCATAATGCGATTTTCAATGCAGTAGGCATGAATATCAAAGAATACCGCTATTATAATAAAGAAACCAAGGCGCTTGACTGGGATAACTTAATTGCGGATCTTTCTCAGGCTGGACACGGTGATGTGGTGCTATTCCACGGTTGCTGCCATAACCCAACAGGTATCGACCCAACCCCAGAGCAATGGCAAACCTTAGCCGAAATGTCAGCAGAAAAAGGCTGGCTACCATTATTTGATTTTGCTTACCAAGGCTTTGCAAATGGCTTAGAAGAAGATGCGTTTGGCTTACGCACCTTTGTGAAAAATCATCGAGAAGTGCTTATTTCAAGTTCTTACTCAAAAAACTTTGGCTTATACAATGAGCGCGTAGGTGCTTTCACTTTAGTTGCAGATAACGCAGAGATTGCCAATAATGCCTTCAGCCAAGTGAAATCAATTATCCGTGTACTCTACTCTAACCCTTCATCACATGGTGCAAGCGCGGTTGCAACCGTACTCGCTGATCCACAGTTAAAAGCAGATTGGGTTGCTGAATTAGCTGAAATGCGTAATCGCATTAAAGCAATGCGTACCAAATTTGTGCAGCTATTAAAGGAAAAAGGAGCAACACAAAATTTTGATTTTATTATCGCCCAGAATGGTATGTTCTCATTTAGTGGCTTAAGCCCTGAGCAAGTTGATAGACTTCGCGAAGAGTTTGCAATTTATGCGGTTCGATCTGGCCGAATCAATGTTGCAGGCATCACAGATGAAAATATTGATGCGCTCTGTTCAGCTATTGTCAAAGTTCTGTAACCTAAAAACTTTTATAAAAATGCAAACGGCGGGGTCTCCCCGCCGTGTATCAACGCATAATTAATGAGCCTCATCCCAATTCAGCCCAATCCCTACCTCTGCAATAAGTGGCACTTTCAGCACAATCGCTTTTTCCATTTCTGCTTTAATTAAAGCCGTATAGTGCTCTACTCGATCCGCTCTGACTTCAAAAACCAATTCATCATGCACTTGCATAATCATAAAAATATCATCACAACCTTGAATTGCTTTATCAATACCAATCATTGCGACTTTAATAATATCTGCTGCTGTTCCCTGCATTGGTGCGTTAATCGCTAAACGTTCCGCCGCTTTACGGCGAATTTGATTACTGGAATTAATCTCTGGCAAATATAAACGACGCCCAAACAGTGTTTCCACATAACCTTTCTCTGCTGCTTTTTCTCGAATATCAAGCATAAATTGTTGAACTGCAGGATAACGCAGGAAATATTTGTCTATGTATTCTTGAGCCTCTTTACGCCCAATGCCAAGCTGGTTAGACAAGCCAAAAGCAGACATGCCATAAATCAAGCCAAAGTTAATCGCCTTAGCACTACGACGCTGTTCACTGCTCACTTCAGCCAAAGAGACACCAAAAATTTCAGAAGCTGTCGCTCGGTGAATATCTTGCCCTTGAGCAAAGGCTTGAATCATCATTTGGTCATTAGCAAGATGCGCCATAATCCGTAATTCAATTTGCGAATAGTCGGCCGCAAGTATGACATAACCTTCACGTGGAATAAAAGCTTGGCGAATACGTCTGCCCTCTTCATTACGGATAGGAATATTTTGCAAGTTTGGATCACTTGAAGAAAGTCGCCCTGTTGCAGTTACCGCTTGATGATAAGAGGTATGAACTCTACCTGTTTTTTGATTAATCATCTGTGGCAATTTATCAGTATAAGTTGATTTCAACTTACTTAAACCTCGATGTTCAATAATCAATTTCGGCACAGCATGCCCCATTTGAGCAAGTTCTTCTAACACTTCCTCATTCGTTGATGGTGCTCCTTTTGGCGTTTTCTTAATCACTGGCAATCCCAGTTTATCAAATAAAACCTCTTGTAACTGCTTGGTTGAAGCGAGATTAAATACCTCATCTGCCTCACGATGCACTGCCAGCTCCAACGCCGAAAGACGCTGTTCAATTTCTCTGGATTGGGTAAGTAAACGTTGTGGATCAATTAATACGCCATTACGTTCTACTCGTGATAACACAGAAACTAGAGGCATTTCTATTTCTGAGAACAACTTTTTCAGACTTGGTTCTTTTGCCAACTCGCTTGAGAGAACTTGATGCAGCTTCATCGTAATATCCGCATCTTCAGCCGCATATTCTGTTGCTTTATCCAGTTCAATTTGGTCAAATGTGAGCTGATTTTTGCCTTTACCAGCTAACTCTTCAAATGAAATCGTTTTATGCCCTAAATAACGATCAGCAAGATCATCCATATTGTGTCGCCCAGTACTATTAAGCGTATAAGATTCAAGCATAGTATCAAAAGCAACGCCTTGTAGTTCAATACCGTGCTGGGCAAAAATGGTCAAATCATATTTAATATTCTGACCAATTTTTTGGATCTGAGGGTTTTCTAGAATAGCTTTCAATTGGACGAGCGTCTCGTTTAAATCAAGCTGATTAGGTAATAGTCCTATTTGTGGCTCATCATCTGCAAATAAATCACTCTGTGTCGCTTGTATGCCCTGATGTTGCAAAGGAATATAACACGCCTCACCATTTTCAAGCGCAAAAGAAACACCAACTAACTTGGCAGATACGGCTTCTAAGCTATCGGTTTCAGTATCTACGGCAATTAATTTCGCACGCTGTAGTTTTTCTAACCATTGTTCAAATAATTCTGCATTATTAACACATTGGTAAGCGCTACGATCTAATGTTATTTTTGCAAATTTTTCTTCAGAAACCACCGCTTGCGTTACGGAATACTTGTTCGCTATTTTCTCCTTGCTACCTTGAGTAACCGGATTACTGTCTCCCATCACTTCATTGAGCCAACGTTTAAATTCGTAACGTCCGAATAGTTCCATTAGCACATCGCGATTTTGTGGTTGGGGAATGAGCTGATCATGGCTAAGTGCTAATTCAACATCGGTTTTAATGGTTGCAAGGGTATAAGAGAGATCTGCCATCGCCTTTTCTGCCGCTAATTTAGGCGCAAATGTTTTTGCCCCACGAAAGCTAAGCGTTGCCACTTTATCTAGGTTCGCATAAATTTCTCGCATTGAACCAATACCTTGCAATAACGCAATGGCTGTTTTCTCGCCTACACCTTTTACCCCAGGGATATTATCTGAGCTATCGCCTAGCAGAGCGAGATAATCAATAATAAGCTCCGGCGGAATACCATATTTTTCAACCACACCATCACGATCGAGCAATGTATTATTCATGGTGTTAATCAGCATAATATGTTCATTCACCAACTGCGCCATATCTTTATCGCCGGTGCTGATTAGTACATCCTTACCATCTTTTGCCGCTTGTACCGCTAGCGTCCCAATCACATCATCTGCTTCCACGCCTTCAATAGAAATGAGAGGGATACCCAACGCTTTAATCATAGCGTGTAATGGCTGAATTTGGGCACGCAGTTCATCTGGCATAGGCGGTCGGTGCGATTTATACTGTTCGTACAGCTCATCGCGAAAGGTCTTTCCTTTAGCATCAAACACTACCGCAATATGGCTTGGCGCAACCTGTGCAATCAGACTTTTTAACATATTCAATACACCGTACATTGCACCGGTAGGTTCACCTTGTTTATTCGTTAAAGGAGGGAAAGCATGAAAAGCACGATAAAGATAAGATGAACCATCAACGAGAACGAGTGGGTTTGCTGCAATTGTTGCCATAGGGAAATCTCTTTGCTACTAAAAAGTGCTTATTATAACAAAATTCTAAAAAGGTATTGCCGTTTTTAGTGATGGCTATCTCGCAAAATAGTCAGAATACCAAGGGCTATAATGATTTCTAGCGGTTTTAATCCGATAGTTCTCCCGTTCAAATAATACCGTTATCATCCCTTTATCCGCAGTATTAAAATGCTGAATACCAAGTTTATCTAAACGTGTTGTTACAGATAAACTTGGCATTTTCCAAGGATTAAAACGACTTGCAGAAATAAAAGCAGCTTGTGGCTGTGTCGCTGCAAGTAACGTGTAACTTGTACTGGTTTTACTGCCATGATGCCCAACTTGAAGAAAATCTATTTTCCCTACTCGCATGGCAAATTCTCGCTCTTGAGCTGTACCGCTATCCCCAGTGAGCAAAATACGATACTGACCTATTTCCCCCACTAAAACACAAGAATCTGCATTTTTTGCTCTCTCAACCACTTGATAGGGATAAACAGCTGTAAAACGTAATTGTCCAAATTGCCACTGTTTTCCTGCCACACAGGCCTCGGCTAAATCTGGCGAATAGCGATTTTTAGCAGATAAAATTAAACGACTATAAGGGTAATATTGCAATAATGGTCTAACTCCGCCTGCATGATCATTATCATCATGGCTGACGATAATGGCTTCTAGCGTTAGCCCATTTCTGCGCAGATAGGGGAGAATTTCTATCTCTGCCATTGAACCACCTTGCCAACCCGCTCCGGTATCATACAACACCACTTTACGTTTGCCATTTTCATCGGTATAAACAAATGCCATTGCCAACCCTTGTCCAACATCAAAATGTATCCATGCCACTTCAGATTTAGCTACATTCAGCCACCAACTACCACATTGATACAATGCCAATGTGGTAACAATAATTAAACTTAACCTACTTCTAAGCAGCTCCCTATAATAAGTAATGAGTAAGAAAAATAAGGCAAGACAGACTAAACGCCATTGCATAATCTGACTAATCGGTAACCATGCTGTTGATAAATATTCCAGTACATCTAAATTAATTTGTAATAGCCAATCTACCCATGCCCAACTCTGTAGCAAGTTATTACTCAGTAAACTGAATAAAATTAATGGTACAACAAGTAAACTAAATAGTGGCACAACCAATAAATTTGCAACAAATGCCCAAGCAGAAAGCCCATCGAAAAAATAGAGCTGTACAGGTAAAAAACAAAATGCAATGCCAATTTGCAAATGAATTAATTGCACCAAATACCGTACACCCCAAATTTTCTGCAGTCGTTCAAAAATTGAAAAATGTGATAATGGAAAATAACGATACCAACAGATTAACCCTGCCACCGCTAAAATCGAAAGCCAAAAACTATCGGAAAGCAAACAGAATGGATCTAACACGATCAATAAAGTGACACACCGTAACCATAATTGCCCAGCAGTATAATAACGTCTACTCAAACGGCAGCCTAATATAAGGCTTATTGCTATCACTGCGCGTACGGTTGGTATGCTAAATCCAGCTAAAAAACTATAGCCCCAAGCGGTTAAGAACCCGCCCAAAATTGCAAAAAAATATGGATTTTTCACCGCTTGTTTTAGCTGAAACCGGTAGCAAATGCTCCCTAAAATATAGAGCCCACCTTTTGTAACCCCAAACCCCAATGCAAAAACAAGCGCAATATGCAAACCAGAAATCGCCACTAGATGTGCCGTCGCTGTGTGCTGAAAATATTGCCAATGTTGTGGGTTAAGCCATGCTCGTTCACCAAAAGCAAGCGCTAAAATCACCCCTTGAGAGGTAAATTCTTGAGTCTGTTGAGCTATTTTTGTAAGCCAAGATGCCCGAAATCCTTGCGATGGTTGAGTAAGCTTCTGCGCTGTTTTGACGGTTGCGGTTGCCGAAATGTGCTGGGCGATATACCAGCGTTGTCGATTAAAATTGCCCTCATTCAATCTGGCAGAGATAGGACGTAAACGTAATTCGGCAAAATACTTTTGATCCAAAAATAGCGCTGTTTCCGCCTGCCACCATAAATATACAAGGCTGCCATCTTCTCGTTGTGCAATCGCACTCGGCATACCGTCTTGCTTTAAAATACGTTGAATATGGATCTGTTCTTGACTTGTGTAAGCGGTCTGTTTATGTAAATTTTCTGCAAAATCACTGACTCTGATATAGCACTGTAGGATAAATATCGCCGTTAAACCTAATAGTTTATCTTGTCTTACGCCTGCATAGCACAATAGCAATGTTCCCCAAATAAAACCTAGCCATAAATAAAGTGAAGGCAAGTAAAGTATGGGCAATATACTTATCAAGAAGCAATAACAGCAACGCTCTACGTTCATCTAAAGTATCATTAAAATTCACAACGATTGATTATGAATAGCTCTCAGGAAAAGAACAGTGTAGAAACAAACTTTTTCGATCTCGATCCCAAAATAAACGTACTCTCTTGACAATAAAAAAGACCGAGTTCGATGGAATACCAAACTCAGTCCTAGATTTAAATGAGTCTAACTTTTTAGCGCAAATCAGACCACACCCTTTTATTCATTCATTTTTCGCTTATTTATTGTCCGCTTCCATACTTACTGCTGCGGTAAATAACACGTCAGTAGAAGAATTCAGTGCGGTTTCAGCGGAGTCTTGTAATACCCCAATAATAAAGCCAACCCCAATAACTTGTGCTGCAATATCATTTGGAATATTAAATAAGCTACACGCTAATGGAATTAATAATAATGAACCACCAGCAACACCCGATGCACCACAAGCACATACAGAGGCCACAACACTTAATAATAATGCGGTAAAGAAATCTGGCTGAATACCTTGAGTATAAGCTGCTGCTAAAGTTAATACAGTGATGGTAATCGCTGCACCTGCCATATTAATGTTTGCACCCAATGGAATAGAAACAGAATAGATTTCTTCTTTTAAACCTAAACGTTTTGCCAGATTCATATTCACAGGGATATTAGCTGCAGAACTACGCGTGAAAAATGCCGTTGTACCACTTTCACGTAAACAACTTAAAGTTAATGGATATGGGTTACGTCGGATTTTCCAATAAACCAACAACGGGTTGATCACTAATGCAACAATTAACATTGCCCCTAATAATACGGCTAATAATTGCGCATAGCCAACGAAAGCTTCAATACCGTTGGTTGCAACTGTTTCTGCAACTAAGCCAAAAACCCCAATTGGCGCAAAGGCAATCACAACTTTCACCACAAATGACACCGCATTTGCAAAATCATTTAAGAACGCTTTACTACTCGCAGAACCGTGACGAAAAGCAATGCCTAAACCGATAGACCACGCTAAGATACCAATAAAGTTACCATTTGAAATTGCACCAATCGGGTTATCCACTAAATTGAAAATCACTGTTTTCAATACTTCACCAACACCTTGTGGCGGTGCTAAGTTACCTGGATCTTTCGCTAATTCTAAGGTTGTTGGGAATGCAAAACTTAAAACAACTGCGGTTAATGCCGCGGTAAATGTACCTAATAGATAAAGTACAATAATAGGTTTCAAGCGACTGTCGCTACCTACTTCTTTATTTGCAATAGCAGATAGTACTAAGGAGAACACCAAAATTGGCGCAATTGCGCGTAAAGATTTTACAAAGAATTGACCTAAAACGCCTACGCTCTCCGCGCCCTCTTTACTAATGACTGCTAAGATTATCCCAAGCACCAAACCAATGGCGATACGTAATACTAAATTACCACCAAGGATTCTGGCTGATAAAGATTGATTACTCATAAAGCTTCCTTATAAGACAAAATATATAAAAATGAAGTTTTGAAGATTAACGGAAAAGCCTGCTTTTTGGAATAGTTCATGTACAATTTTTTGAAATTTGTAACTAAAATATGCTTTCGATTTAATTTAACGCATTAATTTCAAATCGATTTTTGCTTACAAACACTATTTTCGGTAAAATGTGCCAAAATTTTTTTAGCAACACTGTCATGAAACCTCAAAATAGCGTAAATTTACAACGCGTGTTCAATGCAACCCGCTATTCTTTACAAGGTTTAAAAAAAGCCTACCAATCTGAAGCTGCATTTCGTCAAGAGATGTGGCTTTCTTTTTTTCTACTCCCCGCTGGCTTATATCTAGGGGAAGGTGCCAGTGAAAAAGTGCTGTTATGTGCATCAGTCTTCATCGTACTGATTACCGAATTACTCAATAGCGCCATTGAAACAGTTGTAGATCGCATTGGTAGTGAATTTCACGAGCTTTCTGGCAAGGCAAAAGATATCGGTTCTGCCGCAGTATTTACCTCAATAGTACTATTTTGCCTTACTTGGCTATTAATTTTATGCAATTAAATTGACTTTTCCCTCAGCAAATAAGGAGATATCCATGAAATTTAAAAAAACTCTGCTTTCTGTTGCAATGCTGGCTGCATCAACTGCTATGGCTTATGAAACAGATAAAACTTATCAATTTACCGTACTCCATTTAAATGATACCCACGGGCACTTCTGGAAAAATGATAAAAGTGAATACGGTTTTGCCGCTCAAAAAACAGCAATTGATGCGGTTCGTAAAGAAGTGGCAGAAAAAGGTGGCGAGCTACTCTTTATTCATGCGGGTGACTACAATACTGGGGTGCCTGAATCTGATATGCAAAATGCTAAGCCGGATATTGAAGGCCTAAACATGTTAGGTGTAGATACCCTAGTTTTAGGTAACCACGAATTTGACCATCCTTTACAAGTACTTGATATGCAAGAAAAATGGGCAACTTTTCCATTTATTTCTGCCAACGTTGTCAATAAAAAAACGCAAAAACCATTAGTTAAACCTTATGTAACATTTGACAAAGGTGGGTTAAAAATCGCTGTACTTGGCTTAACTACTGAAGATACGGCTAAACTAGGTAATCCTGATGTTACTGAAAATGTTGTGTTCCAAGACCCGATTGAAACCGCTCGCACGACATTAAAAGAAATTAATGAAAAGGAAAAACCTGATGTTCGTATTGCCTTAACCCATATGGGCTACTATTTTGATGAACAACATGGCATGAATGCGCCTGGTGACGTGTCATTAGCACGCCGTTTAGATCATAATGCATTAGATTTAATTGTGGGGGGACATACGCACGACACCGTATGCGTAAATGATGAAGGTACAGGTCTAAAAGCACCGTATAAACCAGGTGATGAGTGTAAACCAGATTATCAAAATGGTACTTGGATTGTACAAGCTGGTGAATGGGGTAAATATCTAGGTCGTGCTGATTTTGAATTTAAAAACGGTGAAACCAAATTAGTGAAATATGAGTTAATCCCAATTAACCTAAAACAAAAAGTGAAGTTAGAAGACGGCAAAACCGAATATCAACTCTACCAAGATGAAATTGCCGAAGATCAAGCTGTCTTTGAGCATCTGAAAAAATACCAAGATGAGGGTGATAAACTACTTGGTATTAAAGTAGGGACAGTGCAAGGTGGTGTATTAGAAGGAAATCGCGATGTCATTCGATTCCACCAAACAAATTTAGGTCGCCTCATCGCGCAATCACAAATGGAGCGAGTAAAAGCAGATGTAGGGATTATGAATTCAGGTGGTATTCGTACTTCAATTCATGAAGGTGATGTAACTTATAAAGATATCCTTACTGTACAGCCTTTTGGAAATATTATTTCAACAGTTGATCTCACCGGTCAAGAATTGCTGGATTATCTCAATGTTGTCGCATTAAAAGAAGTTGATATGGGAGCATATCCTCAATTTGCAGGGATTTCAATGGTAGTTGATCGCCAAGCGAAACAAGTGTCTGAGGTAAAAATTGCTGGTGCGCCATTAGATCTGAATAAACGTTATAAAGTGTCTATTCCAGACTATTGCGCAGCAGGCGGTGATGGCTATCCTGTGATGAAAAAACATCCAAGCTATGTCAGCACAGGTTTTGTTGATGCAGAAATGTTGAAAAAATATTTTGAAGAAAACTCCCCGATTGATCCAAGCAAATTCGATCCGAAAAACGATATTATCTTCAAATAGATTAATCTGCTAAAATAGCAAGCGGTCATTTTTGCAGAATTTTTTGCAAAAAGACCGCTTATTTTTTAGGAGTGCTTATGGAATACCAATTTACTCATACAATGCATGGCGTTGTAGCAAAATGTTCAATGGATCACGAAGCTTTTGCTCGTTGGTTAAACACCGAACTTGCCCCCAACCCAAAAGATCTTGATAAAATTTTGCAAGAAATCGACCGTTGTCGCAAAGCGTTCCCTAACCATTACGAGGCGCTATTTGAAGGGCATGAATATTCACTTTATATCAGTTATGAAGAAGTTGTTGCCAAAGCCAATAACCTAGAAATGGAGTTGGACGATTTAGACGCAATCGCAGAAGGCTTAAACTATTATGATGAAGAAAGTATTGCCTTCTGTGGCTTGGAAGATTTTGAAGCATTTTTGACCGCTTACCAACGTTTTGTTAATACTTACCATTAAGCGTGTTGATATTTCATATTAACTTTGATTTATTCGCTGAAATTTGAGCCAGATCGCATATTTCATACTGGCTCTTTGCTAGAATATCGCCACCTTTCATTTTTGCGTTTAAATTATGAGCGATATTGCATTAACAGTTAGTTTAATCTCTCTTGTTTCAGTTATTGGGCTATGGCTAGGGCAAATCAAAATTCGGGGGGTCGGCTTAGGTATCGGAGGGGTTCTCTTCGGTGGAATTCTTGTTGCCCACTTTGCTGCCCAGTGGGGTATTCAACTTGACCCTCATACACTACACTTTATTCAAGAATTCGGTCTTATCCTCTTTGTCTATACCATTGGAATTCAAGTCGGGCCAGCATTCTTCTCCTCTCTCCGCCAATCAGGCTTAAAACTTAACGGCTTTGCCTTACTGATTGTCGCCTTAAGTGGTTTATTGGTGATCATACTACATAAACTTTTCGCCATTCCATTACCAGCCATTTTAGGTGTATTTTCTGGCGCTGTAACTAACACACCATCGCTTGGTGCAGGGCAACAAATTCTCAATGAACTCGGCGCGGATACTGCCGTGATGGGCATGGGTTATGCGATTGCTTACCCATTTGGCATCATTGGCATTTTGCTTTCTATGTGGCTCATTCGTGTATTACTGCATATAAATATTGAACAAGAAGCCACAGAATTTGAACGCCATCATAATGCAGATAAAATCGGCTTAAGCACCCAGAATGTAAAAATTACGAATCCCAACTTAAATGGCTTAACCTTAAAGGAACTTCCTGATTTTGAACTGCATGATGTAGTTTACTCTCGCTTAAAACGCAATGGCGAACTCTTTGTACCAAAAGTCGATACTCAACTGCAAATTGGTGATATTTTACATTTAGTGGGCGAACCTAGTACTTTACGCAAAATGCAGCTTATTCTAGGCGAAAATGTCGAAACATCACTTTCCACCAAAGGTACTATGTTTCGTTCTGAACGTGCGGTAGTCACAAACGAGAAAGTCTTTGGCAAACAGATCCGCCAATTAATGCTCAAAGGCAAATATGATGTCGTTATTTCACGCTTAAATCGCGCAGGCGTTGAATTAGTCGCAAACGGTGAAATGCACTTACAGTTTGGAGATGTGCTTACGCTAGTTGGTCGGAAAGAAGATATCGACACGGTTATGGCAATTATCGGTAACGCTCAACAGAAATTACAACAGGTGCAAATGTTACCGATTTTTATCGGGATTGGACTTGGCGTATTATTAGGATCCATTCCGCTTTATTTACCGGGTTTCCCCGTTGCACTCAAACTGGGCTTAGCCGGAGGCCCTTTGGTAGTCGCGCTACTACTCGCTCGCATTGGCAGCATTGGAAAACTCTATTGGTTTATGCCTCCTAGTGCCAACCTAGCGCTACGAGAAATTGGAATTGTACTATTTTTGGCCGTAGTGGGTTGGAAAGCTGGAGGCAATTTCTTATCAACTTTGCTAAGCAAAGACGGGATGATTTGGATTGCCGCAGGCGCAGTCATTACCGCAATTCCTCTACTCATTACAGCTATCGTAGCTCGCCTCTATGGTAAACTCAATTACCTTACCCTATGTGGACTACTCGCAGGCTCAATGACAGACCCTCCTGCGCTTGCTTTTGCAAATGCACTTAAAGAAACTAATGGTGCAGCAGCTCTTGCTTATGCAACGGTTTATCCGCTAGTCATGTTCTGCCGAATTGTACTACCACAAATTTTAGCGATTTTACTTTGGGTAGGCTAACAAGCGGTTTTACTTGTTCATCATATTGCAAAAAGAACCCTGATTTATCATCAGGGTTTCTTATTTCTAGTTGCCTGAAATTTTCATTTTATCTAATAAAATCGAACCCGTCTGAATATTAGAACGCTGCTCAATGTCATCACCAACTGCAACAAGATTTTGATACATGTCTTGCAACTGCCCTGCAATAGTAATCTCAGCAACGGGATACTGGATTTCACCATTTTCCACCCAGAAACCTGCTGCCCCACGTGAATATTCGCCTGTTACACCATTAATCGCACTACCAAGCATTTCTGTCACTAACAGCCCTGTTCCCATCTCTTTAAGCAATGTATCTAAACCACCTGTGCGGTTTGGTTTAACCAACCAGTTGTGAATGCCACCTGCATGTCCTGTGGTTTGCATTCCGAGTTTTCTTGCACTGTAATTGGTGAGCAGATAGGTTTGCAAAATGCCATCTTGAATAATTTGGTGATCGTGCGTTTTAATCCCTTCGCTATCAAATGGCGATGATGCGAGTTGGCGTAAAAGATGTGGACGTTCTGCAATTTCAAACCAATTCGGTAAAATTTGGTCGCCTAATTTATCTTGTAAAAAACTTGCCTTGCGATACAACGCACCGCCACTAATCGCCCCGGCTAAATGCCCGATAAGCCCTGTTGCGACATCGTTGTAGAAAATGACAGGCACTTCGCACGTTTTAAGCTGACGTGGATTTAGGCGATCTCCCGCTTTTATCGCAGCCTGCTGCCCTACCCATTGTGGCGTAGCAAGTTTGTCAAATTCACGAGAAACCGTGTATTCATAATCTCGCTCTAATTGCTCGTCAAAGGCAGAAATGACACAACAAGAGAGCGAATAACGGCTAGAAAGGTAGCTTTGCAGCATTCCGTGCGTATTGCCATAAACACGCACGCCACTGTGCGAATTAAAACTTGCCCCTTCGCTATTAACAATGCGTTCATCGCTGTTTAAGGCAAAATGCTCGGCTTCTATCGCCATTCGTACTGCTTGATCAACATCGATCTCTGCTTGATGATAAAGCTCTAAATCTGGGGCATCAAATGCCATCAACGCTTTTTCGCCCAACCCTGCACAAGGGTCTTCCGATGTATATTTTGCAATAGCAAGAGCTGATTCCACCGCTTGCTGAATCGATTTTGGGCTAAGATCAGATGTTGAAGCATTGCCTTTACGATTGCCCAAATAGACGGAAATCCCTAACGCCCCATCATTATTAAATTCAATATTTTCAATTTGCTCTAAACGGGTAGAAACGGATAAGCCTGCCACTTTTGTTACCGCCACTTCCGCACTCGCCCCTGCTTTTTTGGCAAAATTTAAGGCGATTTCAACCGCTTGTTTTAATTCTTGCTCTTGGTGTTGTAATTCTGATTTGCTCGTTAAGCTCATTTTATTGCCTTTCAATTTCAAAAATGGTGAGATTATACCTGTAATTTAACGTACCGATAAGTGCTTATTCATTTGACCCTCTTTTCCTTTAAGCATAGAATACACGCTAATTTAAAGCCTATTCCTGCAATAGGCTTTTCCCTTTTCAAGAGAAAATTAATATGGCAAAGAAAAAACATAATGAAATCGACTGGACGGATGATGAAGAAGAGATTATCTGGGTCAGCAAAAGTGAAATTAAACGTGATGCCGAGCATCTAAAAAAATTAGGTACAAGCTTGGTTGAGCTCAATAGTGCTAATCTAGCCAAAATGCCGTTAGATGATAGCTTACGAGATGCTATTGAATTGGCACAAAAACTAAAAATGGAAGCTCGCCGTCGCCAAATTCAATATATTGGTAAACTGCTACGCAATGTTGATCCAGAGCCAATTCAAGAAGCTTTAGATAAAGTCGAAAATCGCCATAACCAGCAGCTTGCACTATTACATAAATTAGAACAGACCCGAGATCAGCTAATAGCGCAGGGCGATACAGTATTAAATACGCTTGTTGAAGAATACCCAGCCTTAGATCGCCAACATCTGCGTAATTTAATCCGCGCAGCACAAAAAGAAAAGCAAGCTAATAAGCCACCAAAAAATTATCGTGAAATTTTTCAATATTTAAAATCTGTGATTGTGGAACAATAATATTTACGGAGTGATCCATGCAAACTTTATATTTTTCTCATATTGCTTTAGCTTATTTGAGTTTAGCGCTGTTGCTAGTTCGCGGTATTCTCTCTGCCAGAATGGTCGATTGGAGACAATACAAACTCTTAAAAATCGCCCCTCATTTAGTTGATACTTTACTACTTATCTCGGGGGGAGCCTTCTTTTTTATAGTCGGTTATGAATTTTCTACTTGGCTTGCAGCAAAACTCGTTTTCCTCGTGTTATATATCATCTTTGCGGCTAAAGCCTTTAAGAAAACTCAACCATTTTCACTTAAACATTTCATCTTAGCTGTGATCAGCTTTATGATGATTTTAGTAGTCGCAACGGTTCGATAAATGAAAGATACTATTTTTGCCGCCCCAATTGAAAAACTCGGCGACTTTACTTTTGATGAGTCGGTTGCTGAGGTTTTCCCCGATATGATTCAGCGCTCTGTGCCGGGCTATTCCAATATCATTACCGCGATAGGTATGCTTGCCGAACGTTTTGTAACAGACAACTCGCAAGTTTACGATCTCGGCTGTTCCCGCGGGGCAGGGATTTTATCAGTTCGCCGCAATGTCAAAGCCCAAAATGTCAAAATCATCGGTATTGATAATTCCGAGCCGATGGTTGAACGCTGTCGTAGCCATATCAATGCTTATCAATCATCTATTCCTGTAGATATTCATTTGGGCGATATTCGTAATGTGGAAATTGAAAATGCCTCTATGGTCATTCTCAACTTCACGCTGCAATTTTTACCGCCACATGACCGCTTGGCTTTGCTCAAAAAAATCTATCAAGGCTTAAAACCGAATGGCGTATTGGTGCTTTCTGAAAAATTCACGTTTGCAAATCAAGCGATGAATGAACTGCTAATTGATTTACACCACACCTTCAAACGAGCCAATGGCTACAGCGAATTAGAAGTAAGCCAAAAACGCACCGCATTAGAAAACGTGATGCGAACAGATAGCATCGATACACACAAACAACGCTTACAACAAGCAGGCTTTAGCCAAGTTGAACTCTGGTTTCAGTGTTTTAATTTTGGTTCAATGATTGCCATTAAGTAATCTAAACAAAAACGGTGGGAAAATTGATTGATCTGCCCCACCGTTTTTTATTACGTTATTTCAGTTGTGCAAAAGCTTGTAATAAATCTGCCTTAATGTCATCAACGTGTTCTAACCCTACTGAGAAACGCAATAGGCGGTTACATACGCCACGCGCAATACGCTCTGCTTCTGGAATGTCCATATGGGTTTGGGTAGCTGGATAAGTAATGAAGCTCTCTGTGCCGCCTAAACTCTCTGCAAAGGTAATCATTTTGATTGATTTTAAAAATGGATTGACCCAGTTTTCATCTTGCAGGCGGAATGAGAGCATTCCGCTTTTACCTGAATAAAGCACACTGTGAACTTGTGGCTGTTCGCTTAAAAATTTAGCGATTTCAGTGGCGTTTGCTTGATGGCGTTCCATACGCAATGCAAGGGTTTTTAAGCCACGAATGATTAAGTAGCTATCAAATGGCGAGAGCACTGCCCCAGCACCATTTTGCAGATAGAATAAGCGTTCGCAAAGTTCCTGACCTTTTGCCACGATAATACCTGCAAGCACATCGTTATGCCCCGAGAGATACTTGGTTGCACTGTGGATCACAATATCCGCCCCTAAATCTAACGGACGGAATAAAACTGGGGTTAAGAAAGTGTTATCCACAATCAGCATTAAATTGTGTTTTTTAGCAATTTTCGCAATCTCAGCCACATCACACTCTTCCATTAATGGATTTGATGGGGTTTCCACAAAAATCGCTTTGGTATTAGGATTGATCGCATTTTCAATCGCATCAAGATCAGCGGTGTTTACATACACAGGTTTTACAGTGTTGTTATTTTTATAGCTGAAATCCAGCAAGCGGTAAGTACCACCATACACATCGCTTGAGATAATCCACTCATCGCCACCTTTGAAAAGTTGCATTAAAAGCTGAATCGCTGCCATGCCAGACGACATCGCAAAACCTGCATCACCATTTTCTAAACGAGCTACGCCCTCTTCTAGCACAGTACGAGTTGGATTTTTAGTACGAGTATAATCAAAGCCTGTGGATTCACCAATACCTGCGTGGCCATAAGCAGTTGAAAGGAAAATTGGTGTTGCCACCGCACCAGTGCGTTCATCGGTGCGATTGCCTAATTGAACAAGTTTAGTTTCAATGTTATTAAAATTCATATTATGATCCATTGTAGGGGCGGACCGATGTGTCCGCCCGATATTCAAACGATATTTAGGGCGAACACATCGATCCACCCCTACGGAAATTTTATAGATTGTTTAAATCCAACACATCTGTCATATCAAACAGACCATTTTGTTTATTTGCCAACCATTTTGCCGCACGCACTGCACCGTTAGCAAACGTCATACGGCTTGACGCTTTATGCGCAATTTCTACACGTTCACCTTCATCGGCAAACCAAACACTATGCTCACCCACCACATCGCCAGCACGGATAGTCGCAAAGCCGATTTCATCACGCTTACGTTCGCCTGTAATACCTTCTCGTGCAAATACGCCGTGCGTTTTTAAATCACGCCCTAGTGTTTTCGCAATATGTTCACCCATTGAAAGTGCTGTGCCTGATGGGGCATCTACTTTATGGCGATGATGTGCTTCAATCACTTCAATATCACAGTAATCGCCCATCACTTTTGCAGCTTTTTCTAAAAGTTTGAACACTAAATTCACACCCACGCTGTAATTTGAGGCAAACACAATCGCAATTTTTTCACTCGCCGCTTGAATGGCGGCTTTACCCGCATCATCAAACCCTGTTGTCCCAATCACCATCGCTTTATTATTTGCCACACAGAAATCAAGATGAGCTAGTGTGCCTTCTGGACGAGTAAAATCAATGAGGAGATCAAAATTTGCTTTTTGGCTTTCTAAATTATCTGAAACAATAATCCCATTTGCACCAATACCTGCCAATTCGCCAGCATCACTGCCCACAAGAGATGAACCTTTACGCTCAAAAGCAGCACCTAATTCCACACCCTCTATGTTGTGTACAGCTTGAATTAATTGTCTTCCCATACGACCGCTGCTACCCACGATCCCAATTTTTAATGTCATTGTTTTTATCCTTCATGTTGTGAATTACAAGCGGGTCGATTTTACAGTAATTTTGCAAAACTTTGTAAAAAAAGCCCCGCTTGCTGCAAATTTATTTCAACTGAATATGCACCGTAATTTCTTCTCTATCATGATAGAGATGTTTCGCCTGAATACGAAAATTCAGCCCTTGTTTATCAAGCGTGTCTGCTAAAAAATCTAAGCATAATTTCACTTCTTGATAACGTTTTTTCATCGGTAATTTTAAGTTAAAAATAGTTTCCCGACACAAACCACTTGTCAGCCATTTCGCCATTAACTTTGCGACTTTCATCGGTTGCTCTACCATATCACACACCAACCAATCTATTTTTTTGCGTTTAGGCGGTTGGAATTTAAAACCGTCTTCCGGACAATGCTCAATTCGTCCTGTATCGTGCAGGCTTGCGGCCATTTTACCGTGATCGACTGCGTAAACAAATAAACCACGTTTAACGAGCTGATAAGTCCAACCGCCCGGACAAGCACCAAGATCCACACCGATCATTTGCTCAGTAAAGCGTTTGGGTTCTTCTGCTTTTGGTACAAAGGTTAAAATAGCTTCTTCTAATTTTAAAGTAGAACGGCTAGGAGCATCGTTTGGAAATTTTAAACGCATAATCCCCATTGGATTTGATGATCGGTTTTCATTATAACCATAACCAACAAAACATTTTCCCGAGCCAACAAACATGATATGTAACGTGATCGTATTTTTAGCATTCGCCTTTGCCTGTAACCAGCCCTGCTTTTTCAACGCAGCACGCAATGGTACGGTAAATTTTCGACAAAAAACCGAAAGCGCTTTGGATTCATTGGTGTCTGGCGTATCGATCACAATTTCTGTGCTATTTTTAGGATTAAGTTCAGCATATTTTGCCAAGATCGGCGAAATTCGGTCATTTTCTGCTAAATTTTGCAACAAATCACTGACCACCATCATTTGTCGCACAAAAATAAGGCTGACTAATTTTAGCTCTCGGGCAAGTCGATCCGCTTCCCCTTGCTGATAACATTCAAAAATGACATAGCCTGAATCCGCTTTTACATTAGCAAAGCCGAATATACCTAGCTCTGCTGCTCGCTCAGTGATCTCCCCTGCCACTTCTTTTTCGAAGCCAGCACGGCAATATAACGCTAATTTATTGAACATTTCGACTTCTCACACTGATAAAAATTAATCCTGCCCAACCCACTAAAAAGAGCGTACCACCAATCGGCGTTGTCCACACAAAAGTTTTACTCATACCTAATGCTAGGGCATATAAACTTCCGCTAAACAATAAAATACCTAATGCCCAGCTGCCACCGATCAGGTTAAAAGCCTTAGCACGGCAAGCCGGCGGATTTTGTCTGCCATCAACAATTTGAAACAAGCCCAAGGCAAGCAAAGCAAGCGTATGAAACATTTGATATTTCAAGCCCTTGTCGATCCAAATCAACGCGTGTGGAGAAAGTGTTTTTTCTAAGGCATGTGCAGTAAAAGCACCAAATGCGACACAGAAAAATCCGCTGGCAGCAGCCAAAGTTAAAAATTTATTTTTCATGTAATTTCTCAAAAATGCATAACTTAAATAGTGATACGTTTTGTAGATTTTAAGGGAATTTTAAGCGCTTGCAATCATTGAAGATAAAATTTCAGCAAATTACGGAAATTTAACGATAAATCATAATTTTATTGCAAACTTTATAATGAAAAAGCTGTCGGATTGGGGTAAAATCTTTACACTTTTGAACACTTTGACAACGTCCATATAAGGGGAACATTATGTCTGTAACTATTCTTGACCAACTTGAAGACAAAATTAAACAAGCTGTAGAAACGATTCAATTATTGCAATTAGAAGTTGAAGAGTTAAAAGGAAAAAATGATGAAGCGCAACGTGCAAATGATGCTTTACGCCAAGAACACGAGCAACTTAAAGCGGAACATCAAAATTTCCAAGAACGTTTACGTTCTTTATTAGGTCAAATCGACAACGTTTAATTTATACACAAAGACTAAAAGCGGCTAATTCGTTTAGCCGTTTTTCTTTTTATATCCTACATATGGCAAAATTATACTTCTACTATTCCTCAATGAATGCAGGGAAATCCACAACCCTACTTCAATCTGCTTATAACTATCAAGAACGTGGCATGCGCCCGTTGGTATATACAGCAGCAATTGATGATCGCTACGGCGTAGGCAAAGTTGCCTCACGGATTGGTATATCCCAACAGGCAAATCTTTTTGATAAAAATTCAGACCTCTTCGCTGAAATTAGCCAAGAACACCACAAACAAACATTGCATTGTATCTTGGTAGATGAGGCTCAATTTCTCACCAAACAACAGGTATATCAATTAAGTGAAGTTGTAGATAAATTAGGTATCCCTGTTCTTTGCTATGGACTACGCACTGATTTCCAAGCAGAGCTTTTTGAAGGAAGCCGTTATCTCTTAGCTTGGGCAGATCAATTAGAAGAGCTGAAAACTATCTGTTATTGTGGGCGCAAAGCAAATTTTGTGATACGTTTAAATCAACATGGCGAAGTGGTTAAAGATGGTGAACAAATTCAAATTGGCGGCAATGATAGCTACCTGTCTGTTTGTCGCCGACACTATAAGGAAAAGTTAGCTAAATAACATAAAGGCGAGCCCCCTCGCCTTTGGCTATGAATAATGATAAGTTCGGTAGATAAATGCAACAATTAAAATAATCAGCATAACTACGATCTGTATTAAACGCTTTTTCGTTAGCTTCTCAGCAGCCATAAATTCTCCAATTTTTCCGATAATATTTCACTATTTTGCTATTCAATGTTAGAATTTGTTCTAAATCAAATTTAAGAGTATTAAATATGAAAATTGTATCGGATTTTAAATCAAATGGAAGACATACCTGCACAATTCACTGTCAAAATTGCAGCATTAGCCAGCTTTGCTTGCCCTTTACTCTTAACGAACATGAATTGACTCAGCTCGATAATATTATTGAGCGAAAAAAACCGATACAGAAATCACAGGTAATCTTTAAATCTGGCGATGAATTACGTTCAATTTATGCAATCCGTTCAGGAACGCTAAAAAGCTATACAATTAGCGAAGATGGCGAAGAACAAATTACTGCTTTCCATCTCCCTGGCGACTTAGTAGGCTTTGATGCCATTGCAGATATGAAACATGTCGGTTTCGCACAAGCACTTGAAACATCAATGATTTGTGAAATCCCATTTGATATTCTGGACGATTTAGCGGGTAAAATGCCAAAAATTCGACATCAGCTAATGCGTTTAATGAGCAATGAAATCAAAAGTGATCAAGCAATGATTTTATTCTTATCAAAAATGAGTGCTGAAGAAAAGCTTGCCGCATTTATCTATAACCTGTCACAGCGTTATGCAGAACGAGGTTTCTCAGCCAGAGAGTTTCGTTTGACTATGACTCGTGGCGATATTGGTAACTATCTTGGGCTTACCATTGAAACCATTAGCCGTTTGTTAGGTCGTTTCCAGAAAAGTGGTATGATTAGCGTACAAGGTAAATATATTACCATCAATCGGATGGAAGAACTCGCAGAGTTAGCCGGTGGAACAAAATCACAAATTCCAGTGACCGCTGTCTAACCAATCCTAAAACAAAGGCATAGTGATACACCACTATGCCTTTTGTTTATTTAAGTAGAGATATCCCTTCGCAATAATACTCCCCCTTCGGGGGAGTCGCTATTTAATGATTAATAGTTTTGAAGCGTCTGACATCAACTCCGCAACACTTGGCTGTTCAGCGAGCTGCTTTTCATCCATTGGCTCAATATGCCAAATATCACGAGCATAATCCAATACAGAACGATCTGATGAAAAGTATCCCATATTGGCAATATTGATAATTGCAGACTTATTCCACGCCTGTTTGTTACGGAATGCTTTTGCAACCTGCTCTTGCATATCCACATAAGCACGGAAATCTGCACAAGCTTGATAATAATCCCCTGAATTTAAGATTAAATCTTGATAACGATACGGATCTTCTGGCGAAAATTTACCGTTTAAGATTTGTGAAATTGCTTCATTTAGCTCCGCATCTCTCTCAAAATAGTGGTATGGAGAATACCCACGGCGACGCAACTCTTCCACTTGCTCAACCGTATTACCAAAAATAAAGATATGCTCATTACCAACGCGCTCTAAGATCTCTACATTTGCACCGTCAAGCGTACCAATGGTTAATGCCCCGTTTAATGCAAATTTCATATTTGAAGTGCCAGATGCTTCTGTTCCTGCTAATGAAATCTGTTCAGAAACATCTGCAGCGGGAATAATTAACTGAGCAAGCGTGACGCTGTAATTAGGAATAAACACTACTTTAATCAAATCATTGATTCGGCTGTCATTATTGATCACATTTGCCACATCGTTGATTAAGCGGATCACTTTTTTCGCCGCATAGTAAGCACTTGCCGCTTTACCTGCAAAAATAAACACACGAGGCTGCCAATCAGCACTTGGGTTACGTAAAATGCGGTTATAGAGTGCAATAATATGTAACACATTCAACTGTTGGCGTTTATATTTATGGATACGCTTGATTTGTACATCAAAAATTGCTTCAGGGTTTAATTTAATCCCTTGCGTTTGCGCTACATACTCTGCCAATTTACGTTTATTTTCCACTTTCACTGCAGCAATTTGAGCTTGCACATCAGCATCATCGGCAAATGCATTTAATTGCTCTAATTGGGTTAATTCTGTCCGCCAGTCACGCCCGATATATTTATCTAAGATATTTGCTAAACCAGGGTTAGCGATTTGGATCCAGCGGCGAGGAGTTACACCATTTGTGACATTTGTAAAACGCTCAGGATAGATTTTGGCAAAGTCTGCAAAGATCGAATCAACCATTAAATCTGAGTGGATTTTGGCCACACCATTCACTTTGCCTGATGCAATGACGGCTAACCATGCCATACGCACACGGCGATCTCCGTGTTCATCAATAATCGATACCCGTTGGATTAATTCTTCATCACCTGGGAATTGTTCACGCACTTGTTGCAAGAACCATTCATTGATTTCAAAAATAATCTGTAAATGGCGTGGCAATACACGAGCAACCATTTCAACCGGCCAAGTTTCCAGTGCTTCACTCATTAAGGTATGGTTAGTATAGAAGAATGTTTTACGTGTCGTATTCCACGCTTGTTCCCAACTATAACCTTTTTCATCAATTAAAATCCGCATTAATTCAGGAATAGCTAAAGTTGGGTGCGTATCATTCAGATGAATAGCTACCTTTTCAGCCAAGTTTAAACAAGAACCAGACTCCACTTCGTGACGGCGAACAATATCTTGCACTGATGCCGAACAGAGGAAATATTCTTGACGTAAACGTAGTTCCCGACCATTGTAGGTAGAATCATCTGGATAAAGCACCCGAGAGACATTTTCTGAACTATTTTGCTTACTCATTGCAGCAAAATAATCACCTCGATTAAAATCAGATAAACCGAATACTTTATCTCCTGCATGTGCAGACCATAGACGCAAGCTGTTGGTTGATGCTGTTTCAAAGCCTGGAATCAATTGATCATGCGCTTGAGCAATAATTTCATCGTCTGCTTGCCATACCGTTTTTTTGCCTTCCTGCCATGTTCTGCCACCAAAACGCACAGGGAAACGCTTACTAGCACGTAAATACGGCCAAACAAACTCTTTTTCTAGCCAATCATCAGGATGTTCTACTTGCTCGCCATTTTTAATTTCTTGGCGGAACATTCCATATTCATAGCGAATACCATAACCAATGGCAGGAATTTTCATCGCGGCAAGGCTATCCATATAACAAGCCGCCAAACGACCTAAACCGCCATTACCTAAACCTGGGTCACCTTCTTCGTTAATAATATCTTCCAAATCTTGCCCCAGTTCCTTAAAAGCTGCACGCATTAATTCGTACACACCTTCTGAAATCATCGCATTACTAAAGGTTCGCCCCATCAAAAATTCCATGGAAAGATAGTAAACTCGACGGCTTGTATTTGCTGCTTGGCTACGACGAGTTTGTAACCATGATTCAGTAGAAAGATCACGCACGACACGTAAAGCGGCATTAAGCCAGTTACGACGAGTTGCATCACGCGGCTCAACCCCTAAAGCAAACACAAGTTTATGCAAAATTGCATTTTTGACACTTTGAATATTCTCGGGGCTAAGTTGATTAGTTGGCTGATGTTGCGCCATTGGACTGCTCCTGTAAAAATAAAAATGAAAAATAAATGATACAAAACGTTTGCTATTTTAGCCGAAATTACATCACTTTGCTTGCAAATTAAGCTAATTATTTTTAACAAACCAACAAGCGGGTAAAAATTGGCGATTTTTTGCAAAATAATTTGCTTTTTTTGCAAATTTAATTAGAATTCGCACTCGGCTTTTTGCCGCAAATTTATAGGGAATCGCTGGGTCGCCTGCGATTTTTGTTTTCACGGAACGCAAGTTCCCTTTTTTATGAGAAATTAAAATGTCATTTACATTTGAAGCTGAAGTTCGTTCGGCGCAAGGTAAGGGTGCGAGCCGCCGCCTGCGTCACAATGGTCAAGTTCCTGCAATCATCTACGGTGGTAACGCAGAACCTGTATCAATCATCCTAGACCACGATAAAGTAAACAACGCACAAGTTCACGATGCGTTCTACAACGAAGTATTAACTATCGTTGTTGCAGGTAAAGAAGAAAAAGTGAAAGTGCAAGCAATGCAACGTCACCCGACCAAGCCAAAACTTGTTCACTTAGACTTCAAACGTGTTTAATTATGAACACTCAAACGCCCGATCATTCGGGCGTTTCTTTTTTGCAAATTTTCTTGATTTTTCAACCGCTTACAGCAATTCTCAACTTAGATTAACTTCATACGTAGCTACTTCAATATTACTTAAGTTCTATGCTTTAGCTAAATTTTTTGTGAATCAGATCACATTTTCTCACCCTTCTTCTTGCTATGATATTTAAAATCAATATCATTAGCAACTACTCTTGTAAAAACCTCTTTCTTCTCTTAATCATATAGCATTCTTAAATTTTACCCATAAGAAAATAATAAATGCTAAACAAAATTTAATTTATTTTTAAACAGTTAGGAGAAATTTATGTTTAAAAAACTACTTACACTCCTCGCTTGCATTATACCTTTTAGTGCTTGTAGTGTTAATTTTTTAAGAGGTGAGTTTAGTTATATCGATCACCATATAGCACTAGACGATCTAATTCGGGCCGAATGGTATTTTCATCAAACAGGTGTGGACCCATATCAATATGGTACAAAAAAGACGTATGTCCCTGATTATATTGTTGGCATTTATTCTAATGATAAAAAATATGACTCTTACAAAAAAGAATATTTCTTGTTTCAAATAAACGATCCCGACTTAATTCATAATGAATCTTTCTTATTTGAGTTATTATCTTCTCCTTGCAAGGCCAATATTATGAATCATAACAATAGGGAAAATAGCCAACCTAAAGGTATCGCATTTCCTTTTATTAGGATGAAAAATATTATCCGCTGTAGAAAAGGATACTATAAATTAGAAAAGATTAATGATAACTCATTTGCAATTAAATATTAATATAAGGAGAAAATCATGTTTAAAAAACTACTTACATGCTTAGCTTGTATTATACCTTTTAGTGCTTGTAGTGTTAATTTTTTAAGAGGTGAGTTTGGTTATATCGATCACCATATAGCCTTGCTTGATTTTATTAAGACTGAGTGGCATTTTCATAAAACTGGAATTGATCCATATCAATATGATACAGAAGATAATTATGTCCCAGATTATATTATTAGTATTTACCCTGATGATAAAAGATACTCTTCTTATAAAGAAAAGAATTTTCTATTTGAGATAAAAGATCCAGATTTAATCCGCAACAAATCATTTTTATATGAATTATTATCCTCTCCTTGCAAGAAGGCTAATGTTATAAATCATAACAATAGGGAAAATAGCCAACCCAAAGGTATCGCATTTTCTTTTATTAGGATGAAAAATATTATCCGCTGCAAAGAAGGATACTATAAATTAGAAAAAATTGATGAGAATTCATTCGTAATTAAATATTAAGGAGAAAATTATGGCAAGAAATAGTGATGATATTGCTCATTTAGATGAGGTTACAGTTGTTGGAAGAAACGAAAGACCAGACAGAGGTGAAATAGAACTACATAAGAATGATAAAGACGATTATTTAGTTCGGCCAACAAGACCAAATCCTAAGCCTAAACCAGCACCAGAAGCAAAACAACCTATAGAACCACCAGAAAGAATAGATAAAGTTTATGCAGGCTTTCCTACAGGTAAAGGATTTTATCTTGTCTTACATGAATATAAAGATACTGTTGTTGGCCATACTAATATCGAATTTGTGCATAATGCTAAAAGAGATGGATGGTTTGGGGCCAATATTGATAAAATAAAGCTTGGTAATATTACAGGAGGAATAAAAGAAGAATATAAAGATTCTCAAGAAAGAATAAGAAGAAATAAAAATCACTCCTATAAAATAATTGAAGTCTCTGAAAAAGAGTACTATAACGCATTGATATATTCACGAAATCTAGCTAACAAATATAAGAATAATCAAGGAGATTATGACCTGATCGGTAAAGCCCATAACTGTGTCGATTTTGTAATGGATACATTAAAAAAGGCAAATATCAAGAATTCAGAAAAGCTTGTTGCGGATTTTATGAAAGGGAGTACATTAGCAAATGGCTATGCTGAGGTGAAAGCCTTAAAAGTAACAGGTATGGAAGAAAATACTGCTTATAATAAAGTTTTCTCTGATAATAGTGAATTTAAGCAATTCAAACATATCCATCACAATGATATCCCAAGATTTATTTCTGAATATAGTGGTGATGCATCATTTAATGCGGTTATTATTACCGGAGATTCTAAAAATACTACTTATAATGCGGATATAAGCAAACACCGTAATATGATTATTACAGATAAAGGCGGGCAAGATACTCTTAATATTAAAAATGTTAAGGGAATGCTTTTATTTAGAAAACTTGGTGAAGATTTGGCTATTCTTGATAGCAAATCCCAAAATCGTATTACTATACAAGATTGGTTTAAAGAAAAAGAAGTTATTACTGAAACAAGATGGCGTGGAGGTCGTAAAAGATATTATGAAACACGTATTATCGGTGAAAAAGACGTTACTAATCAGTATAAAATAGAGAAAATAACGCTTAATGGGACTAAATCCTTATCCTACGATAAAGTTGATAAATTAGTGGAAGCTATGGCGATGTTTAATGATAATGGAAGGTTTAATATACCAGAATCAATTGGTCCAGGTATTCCTAATCCTGCAATTTTTCCGAGATATCACTATATTCAAACTGCTTGGGAAGAAATAAAATAAGGTTATTACATTGAAAACTCAATCTGCACTAGATGGGCTAATCTTATTAGCCCATTTTCATCAAATTCCAGTATCACCGGAACAAATAAAACATAAATACGATATTGACGGTTCAGGATTAGATCTCCCTTCTTGGTTACTTGCCGCGAAAGAACTTGGGCTTAAAGCGAAATTAGTACAAAAAACTAAAGCTCGTTTGCCTTTTATTAACCTGCCAGCTATGGTATGGAATGAGGAAACAGGCGATCATTTCATTCTGGCACAAATAGAACATAAGAATAACCAATATTTAATTTATGATTTTGAACTTGACGATACTGTTTTACTCTCTGAATCAGAGTTTGATAAACGCTACAATGAAAAATTACTTCTTGTCGCTTCTCGGGCATCGACACTAGGTACATTAGCAAAATTTGATTTTACTTGGTTTATTCCTGCTATCATCAAATATCGTCATATTTTTATTGAAGTGCTAATTATTTCAATTGCATTACAAATTTTTGCACTAATTTCACCACTTTTCTTTCAGGTTGTCATGGATAAGGTGCTGGTGCATCAAGGCTTTAGCACCCTTAATGTCATTGCCATTGGGCTTTTAATTGTGGTCATTTTTGAAATCGTTTTAGGTGGCATTAGAACATTTATCTTTGCTCATACTACGAGCCGAATTGATGTAGAGCTTGGTGCAAAGTTATTTCGGCATATGTTAGCTCTGCCTATTGCTTACTTTGAAACCCGCCGAGTCGGTGAAACAGTGGCAAGAATAAGGGAATTAGAACAGATTCGTACATTTTTAACAGGCCAAGCATTAACCTCAGTGCTAGACCTACTCTTCTCTTTTATCTTTCTAATTGTTATGTGGCAATATAGTATTTGGCTAACCTTAGTCGTTTTTATCTCACTACCGCTATATGCCATATGGTCTGCAACTATTAGCCCAGTATTACGTCATCGATTGAATGATAAATTTGCACGCAATGCAGATAACCAATCATTCTTAGTCGAATCAGTTAGTGCTATCAACACCATTAAATCAATGGCTGTCAGCCCACAAATGACTAATCATTGGGACAAATTGCTTGCTAGCTATGTATCTTCTAGTTTTAACGTGACTAAGCTTGCGACTGTCGGACAGCAAGGTATTATGCTCATTCAAAAATTAGTGATGGTCGCAAACTTATGGATTGGTGCACACTTAGTTATTAGCAATGAAATTACAGTTGGACAATTAATTGCTTTTAATATGCTGGCAAGTCAAGTGGCTAATCCCGTTATCCGCTTAGCACAACTTTGGCAAGATTTTCAACAAGTAGGTATATCTGTCAGTCGCTTAGGCGATATTCTTAATACGCCTACAGAGGTGCCGAAAAGCACTATTTCCTTACCTGAAATACAAGGGAAAATCGAATTAGATCGTGTTTCATTTCGTTACCGTCCAGACGGAATAAATATACTCCATTCGCTTTCTCTGAGTATCCATTCTGGAGAAATTATCGGTATCGTTGGTCGTTCAGGCTCAGGTAAAAGTACAATTACTAAACTCATTCAGAGGTTATATACTCCCTTATCTGGCAGAGTGCTTATTGATGGACATGACCTGTCTCTTGTTGATCCTATGTGGTTACGTAGGCAAATTGGTGTTGTATTGCAAGATAATACCTTGCTAAATCGCTCCATTAGGGAAAATATTGCTTTAACAGATCCTTCTATACCAATGGAGCAAATCATTACAGCTGCAAGATTAGCGGGTGCCGATGAATTTATATCGCTTTTACCTGAAGGTTACGACACTATTGTTGGGGAACAAGGTGCAAATCTATCTGGTGGACAAAAGCAACGCATTGCTATTGCAAGAGCATTGATTACTGATCCTAAAATACTTATTTTTGATGAAGCAACAAGTGCTCTAGATTATGAATCTGAATATATCATTATGCAAAATATGCGCAGAATTTGTGAAGGTCGTACAGTCATTATGATTGCACATCGTCTTTCAACAATTCGGCATGCAGACAGAATCATGGTAATAGACAAAGGACAATTGGTTGAACAAGGAAACCACCATACTTTGCTTGAATTACAAGGAATTTATTACCACCTTTATCAACTACAATCTAATAACTAAGATGCTATTATTTAAATTATCCGCTTTCAAAGAATTAATTCAGAAATATTACTCAATATTTAAGGTTATTTGGAAGGATAGAAAACAACTCGAAAGTTTACCAAGAACAGCCGATGAAACAGAATTTCTTCCTGCTCACTTAGAATTATGTGAAAAACCTGTATCATCATTGCCTAAATGGTCTGCCAGATTAATTATTCTTTTTTTAATATTTACTCTTCTTTGGGCTTATTTAGGAAAAGTAGAAGTTGTTACTGTTGCTCATGGTAAAATTATTGCAAGCAACCGTAGCAAAAATATACAACCATTAGAAACAGCAATCATAAAAAATATCTATGTAAAAAATGGAGAGAAAGTAACGCAACATCAACCGCTTATTGAATTAACAGCAACGGGAATAGATACCGATCTTTCTCAATCTAAGGCTCATTTAGCCACATTATTACTAAGTAGTTTACGTTTAAACGCCTTATTGTATAGTATTGAACAAGAAAAACTTCCAACTTTAACATACGAAAAGAATGATGTTTACTCATCAGAAGAGGTAATACAAGAGCAAGAGTTTGCAAACAGCCAATATCTAGCTTGGAAAGCAGAAAAACAGCGCCTAGCTGTACAGATTGAACAAAAACAAGCTGAGAAAAAGACTATTATTGATATTATATCAACTTTAAGCGATATAAAAAATTATGAAAAAGAAAGAACAGATGATCTATATACACTATACCGAAAGAAAAGTGCCTCAAAGCACGAATACTTTCAACAGAAAAATAAACTCTTAGAAATCGAAAATAATTTAATCACACAGAAAAACAGACTTAATGAAATCGAGAAAGAAATTATTCAATCTATACAAGAATACCAAGCATTTATCAATTCATTTAAAAGAGATCTGTTAAATGATTTAAAAAATACTTACAACAATTTATCTCAAGCTGAACTTGAATGGGAAAAAACGAAACAAAGGCAAGGGTTTATGATACTCCGTTCACCTATAGATGGCGTAGTTCAGCAATTACAAACATATACTATTGGTGGAGTCGCAACGGCTGCTCAGACATTAATGATTATTGCCCCTGAAAAAGATCAATTGGAAGTCGAAGCAACAATCAGCAACCAAGATATTGGATTTATACAAACTGGACAAGACGTTATATTAAAGATCGCAGCTTTCCCATATACCCGATATGGGTATATCACAGGAAAAGTGAAACATATCAGTTTAGATGCCATACAAGATGAAAAGCTCGGCTTTGTTTTTAGTACAACGATCTCAATGGATAAAGATTACCTTAATATTAATGACTCTCGTGCCTATTTAAAACAAGGCATGCTAGTATCTGCAGAAATAAAAACAGATAAAAGAAATATAATGGACTATTTCCTAAGCCCATTCAAAACAACTATTGATGAAAGCTTGAGAGAACGCTAACTCAAACGCCCGATTACTCGGGCGTTTCTTTTTTGCAAATTTTCTTGATTTTTCAACCGCTTACAGCAATTCCCAACTTAAATTTGAGAGCAAACGGCATTTATCACATTTAAAATGAAAAATCTCATGTAAAGGTTCAGTTAGCTTCCATTCGCCATGGCAGCTAGGACATTTTCGTTCATTCTCTAGATTAATATCGCTGCCTAAACGGTAGAGATAATAATAGGTTGGGATTTGGCTCACCTGCTCAATGGCCGCGCATAATGCTCGACCTTGCTGGCTTAATGGGCTTTCAAGTTCAGAAATCTGTGCTAATGCTTCCTGCTCTAATACGCCACCATTCATTTGTAGTTGATCACAAGCCTGCCAATTTTCTTGCCATTTTAATATTTGCTCAGTTAATTCAGGCTGATCGCCTAAACGATAAAGTGGTATCGCTTGCAATACATCCCCATGGTATAACGGTGAGGCACTATCAACATAGCTAGTATAGAGCAGCTGAAAACTCGCAGGCTCGCAGTTTGCGGTATCATTTTCGTTATAATCTCGCCCCACAACCTCAAAAAAGATCAATGCCACTCCAGCCTGCTCGGCATATTCAATCGCTTGCCTTACCCAATCATTATTATATTTATCTAACAAACTATCTTGTTCTGGTAACGATAAGCGAACTTGAAATTCAAACTGTTCACCTAACTTGTGATGAGTTACGCCAAATTCTCTGCCTAAAATTTGCCCATTAAAACGCCATTGCTCAAGAATTTGGTTGATTAAATTAACAGGATCTTGCTCAAAATTTTGGTAGCTGAAATGTGCTATGGCTTGATACATTGTCGTTTCTCTCGTTCTTCTTGCTGTACAATAGAAGTTGGTTCTTGATGGATAATCACTTCAGAATGCGGAAAAGTCGCTAAAATTTTATGCTCTAGACAATCTGCAATTTCATGGGCTTTCATTAGGGTTAAATCATCAGCCATCTCTAAATGCAATTGGATAAAACGCACCGCACCTGCGCGACGTGTTTTAAGGTCGTGAATGCTGATAATATCATCTTGTTTATGTACAATTTGCCAGATTTGTTCAATTTCTTCTTTCGGTAACGCCTTATCTAATAGGGCTTGCACCGCATCCCACAACATTTTGCCCGCATTATATAAAATATAAAGTGCGATTCCGATCGCAAATAGCGCATCAGCATAGATGACACCTGCTAAATTTAATCCCATTGCAACTAAAATCGCGCCATTCATATATAAATCAGTTTGATAGTGAAGTGAATCTGCAGCAATTGCAGGACTACCTGTTTGTCGCACCACTTGACGCTGATATAACACCAAAACCCCAGTTAATAGCATTGAAAAAATACCGATACAAATCCCTAATTCACTCCCCATAATCCATTGTGGTTCGCTTAAGCGTTGAATACCTTGTAACAGTAAGAATACTGCCGAACCTGTAATAAATGCACTTTGTACCAATGCCGCGAGTGATTCTGCTTTACCATGTCCAAAAGTATGTTCATCGTCAGCGGGTTGCAATGCAAAGCGTAATACCAACATATTCGTCACAGAAGCAAACAAATCCACCAAAGAGTCGGTCATTGCCGCTAAAATTGTCATTGAGCCTGTTTGCCACCAAGCAAAGGCTTTCACAATAATGAGAATACCTGCCACAAACACTGCAAAATGGGCAGCTCGTTTAACCTGTTGATTATATTCTTGTGCCATAATGATTACCTACACCCAATCTGCCATGCTAATTGAGCAAATTGTGCAGCAAGTTGCATTAGTAGCGGTTGAAATTCCGCTAAATTTTGCAAATTTTTGTCTGAAATCGACCGCTTGTCCGCAAATTGCATCTGCCCGTAGCCGCAATCTAAATCACGCCCTCGAGTGACTTCTAGCTGCACATTTTGCCAACGCTCAGTTGGTGGGTAGATCACTTGGCTTTGCAGCTCTTGCTGGTTAATGGCAACTGTTGCTTGAGTATTCACTTGATCCGCAAAACGCTGTTGGCGCAATTTAGCACGAGCAGACAAACTTCTCGCTTGTGTATTTTTATCTAGAAATAGTAATACCCCTTGTTGCCAGTTTTCCGGAGTTTGACCACTATCCTTCGGTAAATAGAGCATTTGCTGCATTTCATCTAGCTGATTGTGAGTAATGCGTTCAAAGATCTGATTCTGAAATACAATTTTCTCTGGTGTTGAAAATTGAGCGGGGTGAGAAATACAGCCAGCCAGTAAAAACACAAAGGCTAAAAATGAGAACGGGCGTACGCTGTACGCCCCCACAATGTTAACATTACTCATGCCGTTCTTCCCGCTTAAAGACTAACTCATTTTCGCTAGAACTATCTGCATCAAACCAATAGCCCCCATAGTTAAATGCTTTAAGTTGCTCAACGGAGGTTGGCTGATTTTCCAGCATAAAACGCACCATCATGCCACGCGCTTTTTTCGCATAAAAACTAATCACTTTAAATTTACCATTTTTTTCGTCTAAAAATACAGGTTTGATTATTGTGGCATTGAGGTTTTTCGCCTTAATCGCCCCATAATATTCATCAGAGGCTAGATTGACTAAAATATTATCGCCTTGTGCATCAATAGCTTGTTGCAAATGTTCAGTAATCACATTGCCCCAAAATGCATAAAGATCCTTACCCTTCAAATTCGCCAGCTTCGTCCCCATTTCCAAGCGATATGGTTGCATTAAATCCAGTGGCTTAAGTAAACCGTATAGCCCCGAAAGCATTCTTAAGTGCGTTTGAGCATAATAGATTTGTTCGCTCGTTAAACTTTCTGCATCTAGCCCCGTATATACATCTCCTTTAAATGCAAAAATCGCGGCTTTTGCATTTTGCTCATTATGGGCTAATTGCCACTGTGCAAAACGTGCGACATTCAGTGCTGCGAGCTTGTCACTAATCGACATTAAACTCCCCACCTCTGCGGGCGAAAGCTGCTTGCAAATTTCAATTAATTCTTGGCTGTAAGCGGTCAATTCTGGCTGAGAAAATGCAAAATTGGTCATTTTTTTCTCAAAATCCAATGTTTTCGCAGGGGAAATAATGGCTAACATAATTATCCTTTAATCATTAAACGTTAAACTTAGTTCTAATGCAGATAAATAGTGATGCTCTTCTTCTAAATCTGCCTGAACCAGTGGATTTTGGCTTAAAAAGCCTTGGCTAAAAATTAACTGCCAATGGTTTTTGTCTATTTGCAACGTTAATTGCTCAATGCATGGCGCTGCTTGGCGAGCCTTATTGAGTAAAACTGCCAAACGGAATAAGCGCAACAGAGTTAAAATATCTCGATACTGATAACGGCTTGTGCTTTTAATATCACTTCGTTTAAAGCCCTTCAAATGATAACGCATAAGCAATGCAAGCAGGTGTTGTTGCTCATTATCAAAGCCCGGTAAATCACGATGAGCGATGATATAAGCCGAATGGCGATGTACATTATTGTGGTTAATGCTAATACCCACCTCGTGTAGCAGGCTAGCCCATTTTAGCATTGAGCGCAATTCTTTATTCTGCTTACGATTTTTCCACTCTTTCACTTGCTCGAACAACTGTAATGCGGTATCACGCACCCGAGTCGCTTGGCGATTATCAATATTAAATTGCTCTGCTAATGCCTCCGCGGTACGCTGGCGAATATTGCTTACCTGAAAAACATCGTCCAAGCCATACATAACACCTTCGCGCAATGCACCATCTGAATAGCGCATGGTTTGAATCTGGAATGTATGAAATAAGGCTAATAAAATTGCCAATCCGGGGAGCAATACATCTGCTCGCTCAGCCAATAACCCTTTTAATTGAATATGTTGCAGATTATCAAATTGCAAACAACGCTCAATCAAGCTCTTTAAACGCGCTTCAGTGATAATGCCATCTCGATAACCGTTTACACTCAACACTTTGCTCACTGTTTTGACAGTGCCTGATGAGCCAAACACATTTTGCCACCCAAGCTCACGATATTCACACCCCAGATCCTCAATTTTTGCCATTGCAGTTTGATAAGCCTGTTCAAAACGGCGTTTATCTAGCTTACCTTCAGCAAAAAAACGCTGAGCAAAACTCACACAGCCCATATGCCGACTTTCAGCCCGTAAAGGGAAAAAGCCATCACCAATACTCATTTCTGTTGAGCCGCCCCCAATATCAACCACCAGCTTTCTACCATACTCAGCTTGAGTATGGCTAACACCGGAATAGATTAAACGAGCTTCTTCTTGCCCACTAATAATATTAATCGGATAAGGAAAAACCTTAGCGGCCTGCGTGAGAAAGTCTTGATTATTTAGTGCACGACGTAAAGTGTAAGTACCAACCACTTTCACATTTTCCGGTGAGAAACCTTGTAAGCGTTTAGCAAACAAATTTAAGCACGCAACCCCTCGTTCAATAGCCTCTTGGCTTAAAATACGATTTTCATCTAAACCTTCCGCCAAACGCACTCGGCGTTTAATCCGAGATAAAACTTGGATTGAGCCATTTACAATGCGAGCAACAATCATATGAAAGCTATTCGAGCCGAGATCGATCGCGGCAAATTCACGAGGGGCGGAGCGAGAAGGCATATTTGACAAATCCTAGCAACAAAAGAAAACGGAGAGAGTTTAGCATTTTTTACTCCAAAATGGGGGCAATCTCTTCAGCAAGCGGTCATTTTTCCGTTAAAATATGCAAAATTATAGGACATGCTGCCACATCCTTTGAAATATCCACACACTCAACGTTATAGAAGGGAGAAAATATGATCACAATTGAACAATTTTTAGAAGTTGTTGCAAAACTGCGTGACCCAAATGGCGGCTGCCCTTGGGATTTAAAGCAAGATTTCAATTCTATGCTACCACATATGCTGGAAGAAAGTTATGAAGTTGCAGAAGCAATTCAAACGAATGATCGCAATGCACTGCGAGAAGAATTAGGCGATTTACTGCTCCAAGTGGTTTTTCTTAGCCAACTTGCGAAAGAAGAAGGTAGCTTTAGTTTTCAAGATGTACTCAATGATATCTATCAAAAATTGATCTATCGTCACCCACATGTATTTGGTGAGGTAAAAGCCTCTAATAGTGAAGAGGCATTAGCCCATTGGGAAGCGCAAAAAGCCAAAGACCACAAACACCAAGCACAAGCATCGATCTTAGACGATCTCCCCTTTGCTCTTCCTGCACTAACACGTGCAGAAAAACTACAAAAACGTTGTGCTAAAGTCGGGTTTGATTGGGATAACCCAATAGATGTGTTGGCAAAAGTAGAAGAAGAGCTACAGGAAGTAAAAGATGAATTGAATGCAGAACAATATAGCGCGGAAAAAACCGCAGAAGAATTAGGTGATTTACTTTTTGCGAGTGTAAATTTATGCCGCCACTATAATATTGAAGCGGAAAGCGCGTTGAGAAATGCTAACTTAAAATTTGAGAAACGTTTCCGTTTAGTTGAAAATGAAGTTAAAACGCAAGGCAAAACAGTGCAAGATTGCAGTTTAAGTGAATTGGATGCTATTTGGGAAAAAATCAAAAAACACCGTTCTACGCAATAAAAACCGATAAACTGCTTGACTATCGATGAAATGTAAAGAAAATTTACGACTGTTTTTTTATTAATTTAAATAGGGTGTATTGATGTTTCAAATGAAGTGCGTTGTCGCTTAAAGAATGTTTGTTTAGCCCACTAGACTTCACATTTTTTGCCTTGTTACGGCAAAAATCTGCCAAAAGCCGCCACCCCATTTGAAACCTCAACACGCCCTATTAGGGATGAATCATTATGCCTAAAATTTTACTTGTTGATGACGATATTGAACTGACGGAATTACTTGCAGAATTGCTTTCATTTGAAGGATTCGACTCGCACATTGTACATAATGGCAAAGAAGCTTTAGATGTATTGGCTCAGCAAGAATTTGATATTGTGTTGCTTGATGTCATGATGCCAGTATTAAATGGTATCGAAACATTAAAGCAAATCCGCTTAAAATACGAGCTACCCGTCTTAATGTTAAGCGCACGTGACGATGAAATCGATCGCATTCTGGGGCTAGAGTTGGGGGCAGATGATTATCTACCTAAGCCGTTCAATGATCGTGAACTGGTGGCTCGAATTAAAGCAATCTTACGCAGAACCGTGACCTCAGCTACACTGAAACGGCGTGAAGCAGAATCCGAACCAGACGATAGTAGCCATCGCATTTTATTTGGTGGCGTAGAACTCTATCCAGGACGCCAACAAGCAATATTCGCGGGTAAAGAGATTGAATTAACTGGTACAGAATATGCGTTACTTGAAATCTTAGTGCGGAATGCCGGACATATTCTCTCTCGAGAGTTGCTCAGTATGGAGATTTTAGGCAAGAATCTCACCCCCTATGATCGTTCTATTGATATGCATATGTCGAATTTACGCAAAAAACTTCCGCATAGAACGGACAATTTGCCTTGGTTTAAAACTCTGCGAGGCAGAGGTTATCTTTTAGTCACAGAATAACAATGATTAAAACGTCTCCCAACTTAGATTCTATCGTCAACTCATTTTAAATTGGCCATAACTATTGGGAGACATCTATTTTTGCACTATGATTTTAAAAAAACTTCACATTCTACGAAATTATCTCGCTTACCAAATATTTTCCTCCTTTATAGTAACTATTGCGCTTATTTTAGGGTTCGCGCTAATTTTCCCTAATCTTGATCCGCGCACTTACAATCCAATCGAGGAGGAAACACGAGAATATTTTCGTTTAGAAAGTTTACACACTCAAAACGAATATAATCTGGATGAGATCTTCGACCGCAGACTCTCTCTCTCCTCTGCTAGTGGTTTTGACATTATTTTATTTGAAAAAGACACAGGGGAAATTAGCGGTGTCACAGAAAAACAGCTGAATTTGCTACAAGTGTTTATTCTTAAAGCAAATAATCCCATTACCCCACTAAAATGTATGTTTGGTAATCTTGCTTTCTATGGGCCGTTTGAAATTCATTCTGACAACCATAGCTATTACCAATATTTCATTCAACAAGTTGGTCCTCAGCAAGAATTTCTCAACAGGATGTTTGACTCACCATGGGCAATGCTGGCAATTATGTTATTGGTCAGTATTCCTATTGTGTTATGGCAATCACACCGAATTGCTAAGCCCGTTAAACAGTTACGCCTTGCTGCCAATGCCGTTGCGACAGGCGATTTAAATGAAAATCCTCAGCTTGAAATTGAAGGCGTGACAGAAATCCGTGAAGTAGGTACCAGCTTTAACCAAATGATTCAAGCGTTACAACGCTTACAAAACTATCAGCAGCGGTTAATCTCTGATGTTTCACATGAATTAAAAACGCCACTTACTCGTATGCAGCTTGCAATATCATTGCTGAGAAGAAGAAATGGCGAAAGCAAAGAGATCTGCCGTTTAGAAAGTGAAATTGGCAAGCTGGATAGCATGATTCAAGATTTACTACAACTTTCGCGACAGAACTTAAACCAACATATGCACCGAGACATATTTGCAGTGCATCATATTTGGGCAGATGTTCTCGAAGATGTGACATTTGAATTAGAAAACGCAGGATTCAAATTAATTCTTGAACAACACATTGATAATCCTACTCACTATTTTATTAATGGCAACCAAGCACTGTTATCTAGCGCGGTGGAAAATGTACTACGCAATGCCAAAAAATATGCACATAGTCAGGTAAAATTAGCAACCTATATTGATGCAGAACAGCGCTTAAATATTGTCATTGATGACGATGGCGATGGCGTGCCAGCAGACCAATATAAAGAGATCTTCCGTCCTTTCTACCGAGTTGATGACGACCGTGCGCGCCAAACAGGCGGCACAGGCTTAGGATTAGCAATTGTTGCGAATGCAGTTGAAAACCACCAAGGCAGTGCTGTTGCGGAAAAAAGCCCACTGGGAGGGTTACGCGTTAAAATTCAACTGCCTTTATGGTTAGAATAAACGAATGCCAATATTGATTTATCCATGCCAAACAGCATGCTTATCTATATTTGCAAATTTTTCTCCAAAACAGACCGCTTGTTATGACAAAATTAATTGAAATCTCGGCTCTAAATAAATATGTGGGCAGTGCTGAAAATCCTGCACACATTTTAAAAAATATTAATTTAACTATTGAACAAGGCGACTTTGTGGCAATTATTGGCGCTTCTGGCTCTGGTAAATCCACCCTTATGAATATCCTTGGTTGCCTAGATACCGCCAGTTCGGGTTCTTACAAAATTGAAGGCGTAGAAACACAACGCCTTTCGAGTAATCAACTTTCTGATCTACGTCAGCGTAAATTTGGCTTCATTTTCCAACGTTATAACTTACTTTCAAGCCTCAATGCTGTGGAAAATGTCGCTCTCCCTGCCATTTATGCCGGCTTAGAAAATAACGCACGCCTAAAACGCGGCAAGGAATTATTAGACAAATTAGGTTTAGGTGATAAAGCACAGCATCGCCCTAACCAGCTCTCGGGCGGGCAACAGCAACGAGTGAGTATTGCTCGTGCATTAATGAACGGCGGTGAAATTATTCTTGCCGATGAGCCAACAGGGGCGTTGGATTCCAAAAGTGGCGAAACCGTAATGGAAATTTTGCAAGCGCTACACCAAGAAGGACATACACTCATTTTAGTTACCCACGATCCGCAGATTGCCACTCACGCTGAGCGTATTATTGAGATAAAAGACGGTGCCATTATCCGCGATGAGCGGCAAAAAGTGCTTTCAGGAAAACGAGAAGATCATAAACGCCCAGCGAAAAAACCCCGTTTTATCGATCAGCTCATCGAATCTTTTAACATGGCAGTCAGTGCTATTCTTGCCCATAAAATGCGCGCATTACTGACTATGCTCGGTATTATTATTGGGATTACCTCGGTGATTTCTGTCGTAGCGCTTGGCAAAGGTTCTCAAGAACAAATTCTCTCTAATATCAATAACTTAGGCACAAACACAATGAGTGTGTATAACGGTACAGGCTTTGGTGACCGGCGAGCAAATTTAACTCGGAATCTCACTATCAGCGATGTCTCGGCATTGGCTCGACAAAACTATGTAGAAAGTGCTACACCAACAAGCTCACACAGCGGCACCATTGTCTCCGGCAATGTCGCAGTATCTGGGCAAATCAGTGGTGTGGGCGAACAATATTTTGATGTACAAGGCATTACTCTTAAATCGGGCAGATTTTTTTCTGCCGAAGAGGTGGTACAGTCTGCCCAAGTTGTGGTTATTGATTCCAATACCAAAAATAGCCTGCCGTTTGAAAATCCTCTTGGCGAAATTGTTCTGGTAGATAAAAAGCCATTACAAATTATTGGTGTTGCCGACAACGAAATGCGTCAGTCCAGCAATTTGAGCCTATGGACACCTTATACTACGCTTATGCAACGTATTTCTGGTGCAAAACAGATTGACTCTATCACAGTTAAAATTAAAGATAATGTTGAAAGCCAAACGGCAGAAAAAAGCTTAACAGAGCTTTTAACTGCACGTCATGGCAAAAAAGATTTCTTTGTGATGAATACCGACACAATCAAACAAACAATAGAAGCAACAACTGGCACAATGACACTACTTATTTCTTCTATTGCATTAATCTCACTGGTGGTAGGCGGTATTGGGGTGATGAATATCATGCTTGTTTCTGTTACTGAGCGCACTAAAGAGATTGGTGTGCGTATGGCTATTGGCGCCAAACAAGGCAATATTCTGCAACAGTTTTTAATTGAAGCGATTTTAATCTGTTTACTCGGTGGGATAATTGGTATTTTGCTGGCAGCAATGATTATTGTCGGCTTTAACTACTGGGGAAGCGATTTCAAAATGATTTTATCCCCTGAATCAGTCGTTGTTGCTGTTGTTTGCTCTACCCTTATCGGGGTCATATTTGGTTATATTCCCGCACGTAACGCATCCCGTTTAAATCCAATTACCGCTTTAGCACAAGAATAGGAACTTTTCATGTTAAACAATCTTGAATTAGAAAAAATCTTAGATGCCAAACTCAATAGTCGTGAAATTTCGGATTATGCACCGAACGGCTTACAAGTAGAAGGGAAAGCAGAAATCCGCAAAATTATTACCGGAGTAACCGCTACATTGCCGCTAATTGAAAAAGCGATTGAGAAAAATGCTGATGCCATTTTAGTCCACCACGGTTATTTCTGGAAAAGTGAAAATCCGTGCATTCGTGGTATGAAAGGTAAACGAATCAAAGCGTTATTACAAAATGAGATCAACCTATTTGGCTACCACTTACCCCTAGATATCCATTTAGAACTGGGTAACAATGCTCAGCTTGCCAAACATATCGGTGCCATAAATTTACAAGGTATGGAAGATAAACCCAATTCAATTCCCATTATCGCAGAATTCGACACAGCTATTTCTGCGCAAAAATTAAAACAGCGTCTAGAACAGGCGCTACAACGCCCTGTGATTTTATGTGATGAGTTTGTGTGTGAAAGCTGGCATAAGCCAATAAAAAAAGTGGGCATTTGCTCTGGCGGTGGACAAGGTTATATCGATCTTGCCTTTGAAAAGGGCTGTGATGCTTTTATCAGCGGTGAGATTTCTGAACAAACTACCCACTCTGCGCGAGAACAAGGCATTTACTATTTCGCGTGCGGGCATCATGCAACGGAAAGGGATGGCATTAAAGCGCTTGGAAAATGGCTAGCAGAAACCTATACATTAGATGTTGAATTTATTGATATAGATAATCCTGCCTAATTTTGCATTTTTTCAGCCAAAACAGCCGCTTGACTCTAATTAGGGACAAGCGGCTGTTTTTGCCCATTTTTTTGCAAAATATTACTCAATATGTCGTTCTTTATGTCCTGTGTAAATCTGTCTTGGGCGAACAATCTTCAGGCTCTCTTCATACATTTCACGCCAATTGGCAATCCAGCCGACCGTTCTTGCTAAAGCAAAAATCACCGTAAACATAGATGTCGGAATACCGATAGCTTGTAAAATTATGCCAGAATAGAAATCGACATTTGGATAGAGCTTGCGCTCAATAAAATAAAGATCACTTAACGCAATGCGCTCTAATTCCATTGCCACTTCTAGCAACGGGGTATTTACCCCTAATTCTTTCAACACCTCATGGCATGTTTCTCGCATCACCTTCGCACGCGGATCGTAATTTTTATACACTCGATGCCCAAATCCCATTAAACGGAAAGGATCATTTTTATCTTTCGCACGAGCAATAAATTCTGGAATGCGATCTACCGTGCCAATTTCTTGTAGCATTTTGATGCACGCTTCATTCGCGCCACCGTGCGCCGCTCCCCAAAGTGATGCAATACCGGCAGCAATACAAGCAAACGGATTTGGTCCTGAAGATGCCACACTGCGCACTGAGGAAGTAGAAGCATTCTGTTCATGGTCGGCATGCAAGGTGAAAATTCTGTCCATTGCCCGTTCTAATACCGGATTGACTACATAAGGTTCACACGGGGTGGCAAACATCATATATAAAAAATTGCCTGCATAAGATAGGTGATTTTGCGGATACATAAACGGACGACCTACGCTATATTTGTAGCATATCGCGGCTAAGGTCGGCATTTTTGCCAACAAGCGAATGGCTGTTAGCTCACGGGATTTATCACAACTGGTATCGACCAAATCGTTATAAAATGCCGCTAAAGTACTCGCCGCGCCACACAGCATCGCCATCGGATGCGAATCTCGGCGGAAGCCTTGGAACATTTTGGTAAATTGCTCATTAACCATATAGTGCGAAGCAATTTCTTTTTTAAACGCCGCAAATTCTGCTGCATTCGGCAATTCTCCATTCAATAATAAATAAGCCACTTCAAGATAATTCTTTTTCGTGGCTAACTCATCAATCGGATAGCCTCGATGCAATAAAATGCCTTGCTCACCATCAATATAGGTAATGCTGGATTCACATAATGCCGTAGAGGTTAAACCTTGATCGTAAGTAAACAATTGATTTTTTTGCAGCATATCAACACCTATCGCATGATAGCCCAAGTTACTTTCATAAACTGGCAGTTCAATCACACGTCCATCATTAATATGCAGTTCAGCTTTTAAAGTAGGATGTAGTTTTGGCATAGGATTACTCCTTATTGATATTTTGTTTTGAAAGTAGATGTCGGGCTATTTACGCCCGACAAGCGGTGGCATTTCGGCAATTTTTTGCCACATTACGCCGCTGTTTGGAAAATCACATTTCCTGCTTTTTGGGTGTAGCGATTAATTTGGTCAAAATTCATATAACGATAAGTATCTTCTTTATCATTATCTAAACGCTGCACATAATCCAAATATTCCTCCGGTGTTGGTATGCGACCAAGCAATGCACACACAGCCGAAAGCTCAGCAGAAGCAAGATACACAAAGGCATCTTTACCCATACGGTTTGGGAAATTACGGGTAGAGGTAGAAATGACTGTTGCACCATCCGCAACACGGGCTTGATTCCCCATGCAGAGTGAGCATCCCGGTACTTCGATTCTCGCACCACTCTTACCAAAAATGCTGTAATAGCCCTCATCTGAAAGCAGGCTTGCATCCATTTTTGTCGGTGGTACAACCCATAAGCGCGTTGGGATCGCACCTTGGTGCTGGCTCAATAATTTACCCGCTGCACGGAAATGACCGATATTGGTCATACAAGAGCCGATAAATACCTCATCAACTTTATTACCTTGTACGTCTGAGAGTAAGCGGGCATCATCAGGATCGTTCGGTGCACAAACTATCGGTTGTTTAATTTCATTCAAATCAATGTCGATCACCGCCGCATACTCGGCATCTGCATCCGCTTCCAGCAATTGAGGATTGGCAAGCCACGCTTCCATTGCCTGAATACGGCGCATCAGTGTTCTCACATCGCCATAACCTTCGGCAATCATCCATTTCAGCAAAACAATATTGGAATTGAGATACTCAATAATCGGCGCCTTATCCAATTTAATGGTGCAAGCCGCTGCAGAGCGTTCTGCCGAAGCATCAGAAAGCTCAAAAGCTTGTTCCACTTTCAAATGTTCCAAACCTTCAATTTCAAGGATACGCCCTGAAAAAATATTTTTCTTGCCGGCTTTTTCTACCGTCAGCAAACCTTGTTGGATGGCATAGTAAGGAATCGCATGTACAAGATCACGCAGCGTAATCCCTGGTTGCATCTCACCTTTAAAGCGAACCAATACTGACTCCGGCATATCCAACGGCATCACACCGGTTGCCGCGGCGAAAGCCACTAGGCCAGAACCGGCAGGGAATGAAATCCCGATGGGAAAACGCGTATGAGAGTCACCGCCTGTGCCTACCGTATCAGGTAACAACATGCGATTCAGCCACGAATGGATAACACCATCCCCTGGGCGAAGTGAAACCCCACCACGATTCATAATAAAATCAGGTAAGGTGTGATGTGTCACTACATCAACGGGTTTTGGATAGGCTGCTGTATGGCAAAAGGATTGCATAACAAGATCTGCGGAAAAGCCTAAGCACGCTAAATCTTTCAATTCGTCACGGGTCATCGGGCCAGTAGTATCTTGCGAACCCACACTAGTCATTCTCGGCTCACAGTACTGCCCTGCACGAATCCCCTCTACACCACAAGCGCGCCCTACCATTTTTTGAGCAAGCGTATAACCCCGGGTATTCTCTCCTGCAGTTTGTGGCTTCACGAACACTTCGCTTTCAGGCAGCCCTAATTCAACACGAGCTTTATGAGTTAAACCGCGTCCGATAATAAGTGGAATACGTCCTCCCGCTCGCACTTCATCTAACAACACTTCCGTTTTTAAGCAAAATTCTGCTAAAACCTGACCGCTTGTATGCGCACAGATTTTGCCTTCATAAGGATAAAGATCGATAATATCGCCCATATTGAGTTTAGAAACATCCACCTCAATAGGGAGTGAACCCGCATCTTCCATCGTATTAAAGAAAATCGGCGCAATTTTGCCACCTAACACCACGCCACTAGCGCGTTTGTTAGGAATATAAGGAATATCCTCCCCCATCAGCCATAACACAGAGTTGGTTGCCGATTTGCGTGAAGAGCCCGTTCCTACCACATCGCCTACATAAACCAATGGAAAGCCTTTCTCTTTTAAACGCGCAATCTGTTTCATCGGCCCAATTGCACCGGCTTCATCCGGCTCAATCCCCTCACGCGGATTTTTCAGCATAGCAAGGGCATGCAGAGGAATATCTGGACGAGACCACGCATCTTGAGCAGGTGAGAGATCATCAGTATTGGTTTCTCCGCTGACTTTAAATACCGTTAAAGTGATTTTTTCTGCCAATTTTGGCCGTGATAAAAACCATTCGGCATCTGCCCAAGATTGTAAAACTTGTTGCGCATATGAATTGCCATTGCGAGCTTTTTCCACCACATCGTGGAAATTATCGAACATCAAAAGGGTAAAAGAGAGGGCATGCACAGCGATGGGAGCAAGTTCAGGATTATCCAAAGCCTGAATTAAAGGCTCAATATTGTAGCCACCTTGCATTGTGCCAAGCAGCTCTACCGCACGTTGTGGACTAATCAGTGGTGAAAGGACTTCGCCTTTCGCAATGGATGCCAAAAAAGAGGCTTTAACATAAGCGGCTTCATCCACACCTGCAGGAATGCGATTTTCCAATAGCTCGATTAAAATTGCTTCTTCCCCTAGCGGTGGTGCTTTTAATAATTCAACCAGTTGGGCAACCTGCTCAGCATTTAGTGGTAGCGGCACAATGCCTTGCTTAGCCCGTTCTGCAACTTGTAAGTGGTAATCTTTTAAAAATGACATACTTACTCCCCCAATCAATAATTAACAAATAATATTCGCTAAAAAGCAAAAAAACCGCAGGTTAAATTCAGATTAACAAGCGGTCTTTTTCCTCCCATAATTTGCAAAACCTTACATATTTGCCACAATATCTGCGGCAAATTCAGAAGTTGAACGAAGTGTTGCGTTAGCTAATGTTTCAGCAAAATCAAATGTCACTGTTTTCGCTGCAATTGTTTTTGACACCGCATTCACCACCAGATCAGCGGCTTCTACCCATCCTAGGTGGCGTAACATCATTTCACCGCTTAAAATAAGAGAACCGGGGTTGGCCTTATTGTGCCCTGCAATTTTAGGTGCAGTACCATGGGTCGCCTCAAAAATTGCAGCCTCTGCGCCGATATTTGCGCCTGGTGAAATACCAATTCCACCTACTTGTGCCGCCAGCGCGTCGGAAATATAGTCGCCATTGAGATTAAGTGTAGCGATAACATCATAATCAGCAGGATGTAATAACGCCTCTTGCAAAAACGCATCAGCAATACAATCTTTGATAATAATTTGTTTGCCTGTTCTTGGGTGAATTAGACGATGCCAACTGCCTCCTTCTAACGGCTCCGCACCAAATTCTTTTGCAACTTGGTAGCCCCACTCTTTAAATGCGCCTTCGGTAAATTTCATAATGTTGCCTTTGTGTACCAAAGTTAAAGAGTCACGATCATTATCGATCACATATTGCAATGCAGCCCGTACTAAGCGTTGCGTGCCTTGCTTAGAAACAGGTTTAATCCCGATCCCACATTCTTGACTAAAGCGGATTTTGGTGACACCCATTTCCTGCTGTAAAAACGTAATGATCTTCTGCGCTTCAGCAGACCCTGCCTGCCACTCTATGCCAGCATAAATATCTTCAGAATTCTCACGAAAAATGACCATATCAACCAATTCCGGTTGTTTTACTGGACTTGGCGTACCTTCATAATAACGAATCGGACGTAGGCAGTTATATAAATCCAAGCCTTGACGCATTGCCACATTTAATGAACGGATACCTCCGCCTACCGGTGTCATTAGCGGACCTTTAATCGCAACGTGATATTTTTGAATGAGCTCCAGGGTTTCTGCTGGTAACCATGTACCTTCACCATATTTTTGATTGGCTTTTTCACCCGCATAAATTTCCAGCCATTCAATTTTGCGACTACTACCGTATGCTTTTTCCACTGCGGCATTAATGACCGTTTGCATTGCGGGGGTCACATCAACCCCTATACCATCCCCCTCAATAAAAGGAATAATCGGATGAGTTGGCACATTTAAAGAACCATCTATGTTCAACTTAATCGCTTCGCCAGATAAAGGTTGTTTCACATATTGCATAGCATCCTCCTTTCGGAAATTTGTCTATTTATAATCCAATAAACAATAATTTGCAACATATTTTTAACACAAAGATAACAAATAAGCATTTTTAAAAACAATTTATTGCGATTGCCATAAAAAAAGCAGGGTGCTTTAATCTGCACCCTGCTTTTCTATTTGAAATATAATTTACAACCAGCCCATGCCAAGCAGTAATTCCCACCATGCAATACCCACTGTACAGTGAATAATTAAGCTACCAAATGCAATAATTGCTCCTGCGATCCACCACGATTTAATATCATTATACCCCGCACCAAAAGTGATTGGACCTGGGCCACCACCATAGTGAGTGACAGAACCACCATAGGAGTTAGCAAATAACAGCCCTATCGTCAGTAGTTCTACTGGTGCACCAGCAACTTTACCTACTGTTGCAAATACTGGTACCATTGCCGCAACATAAGCACCACCGGAAGCAAATAAATAACGAACCGCCACACTTAAGGTTAAAATCACAAGTAAAGCAATAATGCCATGGTCACCAAAATTGATGCTTGCTTGCATGGTATCTGCAAGCCATTTAAAGAAACCTGCTTTATCTAAGATAGAAGACATCCCAATAATGCCGCCATACCAGATTAAGGTATCCCAACCAGCCTTATTTTTACGGACATCATCCCAGCTGACAATATTTAAGAACACACATAACACCATGGTGATTAATGCAACAGTCGTTGCACTCACACCTAATTCTTTTGCAAAGATCCAAGCAAACAGTGCGCCAAAGAAGAGTACAGACAAGAATTTTTCACGTAAGCTCATTGGGCCTAATCCCGCTAAACCTTCTTGAGCAATGGTTTTATTATCCACCTCTTTTAATTCTGGTGGCGCAACAAAATAACAAACCAATGGAATTAAGAATAAGCACAGTAGCCCTGGTACACTGGCTGCTAAAAACCATTTTACCCAGTCAAGTTCAAAACCTAAAATTGGCGCCATAATAGAAAGTGCTAGTGCATTCGGAGCCATTGCCGTTAAGAAAATATAGCTCGTTGTTTTTACCACCATATAAACATTCATTAACAGATAGCGCCCTGCCTTTTTCGGACTTTTCTCAGGATCAGAGCCAAGTGTTACAGCCACGCTGTTAATGATCGGGAAGACAATCCCCCCTGCTCGCGCAGTGTTCGATGGCGTTGCCGGCGATAAAAGTAGATCTAAAAACATGGTCACATAACCTAAACGTAATGTTGTATGACCAAACATTCCAATTAAATGATAGGCAATTCGCTTACCTAATCCTGTGATCACAAATGCCGAGCTCATGGTAAAAGCCGTGAAAATTAGCCAAGTAGTAGGTGATTGATAGCCACTTAGCGCCTGTCCAGCTTTAACAAATTCCCCAGCTCCACTGGTATTACCAATAGTTGCCATAGAAAGTGCTACCGCAGTGAGCAAAATAACTGGCTCACCATAAGGCTTTAAGATGAGCCCTAAAATGGTGGCAAGATAGATCCCAAATAAACGCCACGCAATTAAGGATAAACCCTCTGGCGCAGGGAGCAAAAAGACAACAATCGGAATCGCCGCCATAATTGCAAGTTTGGCATTTTTAGATAAAGCCATAGTTGTTACCTCATAAAGTTAATAAAAAATGAAAGAAAATGGTTAATGCAAGCAGATCTGCGCTGCCACCTGGGCTCAGGTTACGTTGAATACACTGATGGTCAAACGCATTAAGTTGCTTAATAAAGTCAGCTTGGTTATGCAAATGCTGTAAGCCATTCAATAGCTGTGCCGCTTGCTGCTGTATAAACGCTAACCCTGCCATTCCTCCTCGATGCACCACATTGGTGTCAGGATTACTTTGCATCAAATATAATAAGGCGATATGCCAATTAGGCTTTTCCCCAAGCATTTGTAATGTGTTTCTCACCTGTGGAAATCCGGCCTCTGCTTCTCCCCTTGCCCCAGTTAAACCATATTGTTGGAAAAGTTTTACCCCATGAGTAAGCGGTGCATTCTCAGGATAATTTTGCAACTCCGCCGTCACGCCATAACAGATTTGTGCGACTATTTCGCACACTTGTTCCACGCTATGTTCAATCTGAAAATGTTGTGAAGCAAATAAACGCCCTAACGCCGTGCAAACTAAGCCAAAAGCAAAAATTGCGCCTTTATGGGTATTTACACCATTTGTAGCCTGTAACATTGCTTGCTCAGCTTGTAACCCAAGCGGTCGAATTTGCGCTAAAATTTGCGAAACAGGCTGATTTACTGTCGCAATCCCTTTATGCACAAAGGCAGACCAAAATGGCGCTAAAGCCTCACAACTCGCCATAAAGGTGGTAAAATCCATATCATGGTGTGCGCCATTATTTGCGCTATCCACCAAGCCGGGCTTAGGGGTAAGTTGCACTTCATGTAATAACGCTTGCTGCACTCGCTCACTAATCTGGTCTGCAAAATTCTCAGCCATTGCCCGTTGCTGCATTTCTGCAATAATTTCCGTTGTACTGTGCCGTCTTTCTCTGGCACAAATTTTGGCTACACCTTGGCAAACTAAACAAGGGCGGTTTGCCAATCCCATTTTTGTCCGACTGAGTAACTCGCCTGTAGGGCTAATTACATCGAGATCCCATAAACGCGCTAGAGGACTCTCATCCTCTAAAGCAATCATCGCTTGTTTTAATAATTCGGCGTCAATCGGTAAGGCAAACAATGCTTCGTGCCCTGTTTCTAATTCACGGATAAGTTGTTCTGTCGGGGTAATGCCCAAACGATTAAAACAAGCGGTTAATTTCGCTAAACATTTTGCAAAGACAAAATCCAATAAGGCATTTTTCTTCAGCGCCCCCACTGCAGTCAGAGTCACAGAAAGCACACTCTGCCGATATTTACTCAGCAGCGCTTGTTGAATGGCGAAACGTGTTTCTCGTGCCATTAGTAGTTCGTCTAAATCAATGGGACGGCCGGTAGTAGAAAATGTAAGCGATAACATTGGCTTTTCATATTAGGCGAACGATATACGTTCGCCTTTATAGTATGTTTAAATATTCAAAACGCGTACTTTAATGGACGCACACTGTGCGCCCGACAATCTAGCTTTTTACCTGATACACAGTATCAATCACTGAACCATCACGATAGCGAACTACCGCCACAGGACGCTCAGTAAACTCGATCGGCTTCGGTTTACCCGTTAGGGCGTAAGCTTTCTCCATCAATTGCTCAATGCTAAAAAGCTCAATCCCCGCTTGCGTTAAATTCTCAATGAGATCAACGCGCGTTGGATTAACTGCTATGCCATGATCGGTCACTAAAATATCGATATTTTCCCCAGGCGTAACACAGGTGATCACCTCTTCTACCACCGTAGGAATTCGCCCACGGACAAGAGGCGCAACAATTATGGCAACCTGTGCAGATGCAGCGGTATCGCTATGCCCTCCTGAAGCCCCTCGAATCACACCATCAGAGCCCGTTAGTACATTGACATTGAAATGGCGGTCAATCTCTAAGGCACTTAAAATCACCACATCGAGCCGTTCAACACTCGCCCCTTTAGAACTAAAGTTTGCATATTGATTTGCTGAAACTTCAATGTGGTTCGGATTACGCGCCAATGATTCTGCGGCATCTTTATCAAAACTTTGCACATCAATGAGTTTTTTGATTAAACCCGCTTCATGTAGTTTAACCATTGAAGAAGTGATCCCTCCTAGGGCAAAATCTGCCGTGATATTTTGACGGCGCATTTTATCTTCAAGAAAACGTGTAACCGCTAATGCTGCTCCACCGGAGCCTGTTTGCATTGAGAATCCATCCTTGAAATAGCCTGAAGCAAAGATCACCTCCGCCGCTTTGCGCGCAATCAGTAATTCGCGGGGATTGGTCGTCATACGGGTTGCACCACCACCAATTTTTTTCGGGTCGCCTACAGCATCCACTTTCACAATGAAATCCACCTGATCTTGTGCAATGCTGGCAGGATGATGTGGATAAGGGGCAAATTGCTCGGTTAATAACACTACTTTATCGGCATATTCCGCATCGACTTTGGCATATCCCAATGAACCGCATTTGCTTTCACCGCTAAAACCATTAGCATTACCAAATTTATCGCAACACGGTACGCCTAAAAAGGCGACATCAATTTTAATCTCTCCCGTTCTAACTAAATGCGCACGACCACCATGTGAATGAATGTTCACCGGTTCTGCTAATTGAATATCCCCACATGAAATGGCATCAGCCAGCTTGCCACGTAAACCCGAAGAGTAAATTTTACGCACTACGCCATGCTTGATATGTTCAATAAGTGGAAAATGGCTATCAATTAAGGAACTCGAAGCCAATGTTAAATTTTTAAAGCCCATTTCGGCAATTTTTGCCATAACCATATTGACGATAAAATCCCCACCACGAAAAGCATGATGGAATGAAATCGTCATACCATTTTGTAACCCTGAACGACGAATCGCCTCTTCCAGACTGTCACATACTTTGCGATCTTTTGCTGTTCGTTGTAATGATTCCGCTTTTGGCGCAGCTTGGTAAGCGGTCAAATTTGTGCTTAATTTTGCTAAACGTTCTTCTCTAGTACGCATATTATTCCTCCCGAATGCCTGATTTGGCACGCTCTAAGACTAATCTTGCTCGTTCAATAATCGGTGCATCGATCATCTTGCCATTTAGCGATACAACCCCTAAGCCCTGTTGCTCTGCTTCATTCGCAGCTTCAATGACTTTCCGAGCGTGATCAACATCTTTTTGCGTTGGTGCAAATAAGTTGTGCAATAATTCAATTTGACGAGGATTGACGAGGGATTTGCCATCAAAGCCCAGTTGCTTAATCAGCGCTGCTTCTTTTAAAAAACCATCTTCATTATTTGCATCGGAATAAACTGTGTCGAAAGCTTGAATACCCGCTGCACGCGCCGCTTGTAAAATAGAACAACGTGCGAAAAGTAATTCAATGCCTTCCGGTGAGCGTTCTGTCTTCAAATTACGAACATAATCTTCTGCCCCCAAGGCGATACCAATTAAACGTTTTGAAGCAAATGCAATTTGATTCGCTTGGGTAATCCCCAGCGGAGATTCAATTGCCGCTAACATTTTGGTTGAACCTATTTCTCGTCCACAATTTTTTTCAATCTCGCTAATCGCGTGATCCATATCAAGCACATCTTGGGCTGTTTCTGTTTTCGGCATGCGTACCACATCGACACCTGCGCGTACTACCGCGTTTAAATCGGCTAAACCAAATTCACTGTCTAATGGATTCACTCGCACTACGGTTTCCATTTCTTGATAGAGCGGGTGACGTAACGCGTGTGCCACTAATAAGCGCGCACTGTCTTTTTCTTTTAAAGCCACGGCATCTTCTAAGTCAAACATGATTGAATCAGGTTTATAAATAAAAGAATTACTCAGCATTGCGGCATTAGAGCCCGGTACAAACAACATGCTGCGGCGTAATTTGATCTTTTGGCTCATAGCATTTTCTCCCAGTTGATCGGTTCATCGGTGGCACGTTGCAATGCTGCTTTTAAACGCGCCTGTAACACACAATCTAGTGCACCTTTATCTTCTACAATCACCTGTGCATGAGTAACATTGAGTTGTGCTAGCACTGACTTTACTGTTGCCTCAATTTGATCACCAAACTGCTTACCAACCGAACTGTTAATTTCAATATCTAAACCTTGTGCAGGTGCAACTCGAATCAGAGCATCACTTGATTCCAGCGTCCCCGCGAGGGCTGCTTTCGTAATTTGCATAACGATTTCCTTATTTTGTTTCAATTTGTTTTAAAAATGCGAAGGTAGAGGCTGGTACAAGCTTCTCTATTGCTTGCCAATCGTGCTGTGACAACAATGCACGAACCCGACTTGCCGAAATAGGCTCGCCATCACAACTTTTACGTTCAATTTCTACTACGGTAATTTTATCTGCGCTCATGTCTGCTTCTGTTAGCCAATAGTGCATTTGGCGATTGTATTCTCGTGTTACAGCACAATGTGGTTCTGTCCCAACAAAACGATGCGTAATACCCAAACTTGGGGCAATTTGCTGACGAAATAGCTTGAGATCAAACTCCAAATGGAGTGAGTCCGCTAACCCCCGATCTTTAAGAAAATAATCAGGGAAGGTTGCTCGAGAAATAATGTAATTTGAACCAGGATGAATAGTAAGATGAGAAAGGTCGGCTAAGCCTTGTTGGATAAGTTGGAAACGATCATGGTAGGAAAATTGGGAGGCATCTTCTCCCACTACAAAAAGATGTAGATGCTCGCATTGTGACAGCGCTTGTTCAACTAAGTAGCGATGCCCTAAAGTAAATGGGTTGGCATTCATCACAATTGCGCCGATTTTCTCACCGGCAACTCGCATTTGTGCCCAACGGTCACGCTGCTTTGCTAACCGAGTTCGGCTATTTTCCAATAAAACTACATTCGGTTTCGCTTCCGCTATCAGATAAAAGCCGCAATGCTGAAACAGCTTTTCATATTCAGGTTTGGTATAGATAAAAAGTTCGTGCTGACCAAGTTCATAAGCCAAATTAACCAGCTCAGTAGCAAGCTGTAGCACAATGCCCGAACCCCGCATATCAGGTTTTATCGCAATGCATTTAATAATATTACCGGAAATACCGCCACAAGCCAGAATACGCTCATGTTCATCTAAGACGACAACAAATTGTGCTATACACTCATCTAACCGTAATCCATTTTCCTCTAAAAAAATGCGTATAGCGGTTAATTTTGATGAATTTTTTGCAACACGAGTGAAATACATTTGACAATTTATTTACATAATAAAAAAAACATCTGCATTGTAACAAATCCAAGGCTTGTTGGCTGTTTAAACGTTTTCCTTTTTGACAAGAATCAATCTGATTTTGGTATCGGTGAGCTTTTGTACACACATACCCAATAATAAAATCCGTGCCATTTGATCTAAATCAGATTTCATACAAAAAGCTTGAGAAAAATACCTCATTATGCGTTATCTTATTCCTAGTATTTTAGTCGGGTATTACCCATTCATTACTCTATGGAGACTTTAACATGACACAACAAATCGTGCCGTCTAACGAAACTATCCTGAAAGCCGTACAAGATACTTTGGTGATTTCCACTACAGACTTACAAGGCGTGATCACCTATGCAAATGATCTTTTCTGTAAATTAACTGGCTTCTCGCGTGAAGAGTTAATCGGGCAACCACACAACATCGTACGCCATCCTGCGGTACCAAAAGAAGTGTATAAAGAGATGTGGGATACAATCCAAGCTGGCAAAATTTGGACAGGTATCGTGCCTAACTGCGGTAAAGGTGGGGTGGTGTATGTCGTTGATACTACCGTTCAGCCTATGTTTGATGAAGCAGGACAGATCACAGGTTATATCAGTGTACGTCGCGTAATTAACGATCTAATGCAAAACTTTGATGCTGTTGAATTTTCAAAAGAAATTTTTGATGATTTCCACGGTTAAATTAAACAAGAACTTAGTAACAAGGGCGAATAATTCGCCCTTTTTCAGTATTTATTCTAGAAATAAGGAATTGCTATGCCGTTCTTTTCTCATATCCACATTGCTTACGGCTCAGAATCAGGTCGTGCGGAACAACTTGCTCAGCAACTACAACAACAACCTTGTTTAGCCGCTCATCCACACTCTATTGCCAGCCTGAATAACACACATTTAGAGCAACTCCCCCCTCACACCTTACTCCTTATCGTAACCAGCTCTTTTGGCGATGGCGAAGCACCAGCTAATGCGGATCAATTTGCAAATCACCTAGAAAATCTCCCCGCTTGTCATATTTCCTATGCGATTTTTGGCTTAGGGGATACCAGCTATGACAAATTTTGTGGCTACAGCAAACATCTAGATCATCTTTTACAATGTAAACACGCGACAGCCATTATTGAACGTGTAGATGCAGATTTAAACTACCAAGCGATTTTCCAACAATGGCTAAACCTTTTAATTCAAGCATTAGCGAATCCAATTACACCACCTCTTTCCCATTCCCTCTCAGTGAAAGTGTATGCTGCTAACCAAACCTATGCGGCACAAGTTTTAGACATTCAACAGCTGGCACAATCAACTCCCGCAGTATTTCATCTGCGCTTATCATTAAAAGAGAGTGGTATCTTCTACCAAGCCGGCGATCTCATTTATCTTCAAGCACCGAACGCGGACTCACTCCTTGCCGAATTCTGCCATTGGTTTAATGACTCTTCAGCAAAAGAGGTATTACAGCAAAAAGAGCTACGCTTATTGAATAAAAATATTCTGCGTGATGTCGCAAAAATTTGCGATAGCACTGAGCTTAAAGCGCTAACAAAAATCGCCAATAAAAAAGCGCTTGAAGACTATCTTTATGGACACGATCTGCTCGATCTCCTACGCGATTTCGACCCAGAACATCGCGTGAGCCTACAAGATTTACATGCTCTGTTACCTAATCTTACTGCTCGTGCATATTCCATCAGCTCTTGTGGGCAAACACATCCCGAATATGTTGATCTATGCGTCCGTGAGGTAAGCTATCAACTCGGTGAGCGTCACTACTACGGCACGGCAAGCCACTATATTGCTCAATGCCAAGCGGGCGATTTTTTACCAATTTTTGCAAAATCAAACCCGACTTTTCATCTAACAAATAAGCAGATACCAATCGTCATGATTGGCGCAGGCACCGGTATTGCCCCCTATATCGGTTTTTTACAAGCCCTACAACGCGAGCAACGCGCTTCTTCGCATTATCTCTTTTTTGGTGAGCGCCACCGCTTACATGATTTTCTCTACCAAAATGAGCTTGAACAATATCTGCACAACGGAACTTTAACGAAACTTTTCACCGCCTTTTCTCGCGACCAAGCAGAAAAAGTTTATGTTCAAGATCTTCTCAAGCAACAGGCAGAGTTGATTTGGCAATTAATCCAGCAAGGTGCCTATTTTTACGTATGCGGCAGTAAAAAGATGAGCAAAGCGATTGATGAAAGCCTACTTGAAATTGCAGAACGCATTGGTCATCAACCTTATATTGATGATTTTAATAATATTGTGGCACATTTAGTTGCTGAAGGACGTTTACTACGCGATATCTATTAAGCAAGCGGCTAAATTTTGCTAAAAAAATGCAAAATTGGGGCGCTTGAGCTGATGAATTCTTTTCATTGACATAATGAAAATGATCAAATTGACATTATGTTGCTATCCGAATAGAATTCTAGCCGTCTAAACGTCTAAATGCAGACACAGTATGCAAACTAAACATCATATATAACAAAAAGGAAAAGCTTATGAGCTATGCCCGCACAACTGATTTACTCAATCAAAATCTTGCTGAATTAAATGGCAAAGTAAATGTCTCGTTTGAATTCTTCCCCCCTAAAACGGAAAAAATGGAAAGCCTGTTTTGGGATTCAATTCAACGCTTAGCAACTCTAAAACCAAAGTTTATTTCTGTGACTTATGGCGCAAACTCAGGAGAACGTGATCGCACGGCATCACTTGTGAAAAAGATTCAGCAAGATACGGGCATTATTTCTGCTCCCCATTTAACTGGTATTGATGCCACGCCAGATGAATTACGCCAAATTGCAAAAGATTATTGGGAAAATGGAATTCGTAGCATTGTGGCTTTACGTGGCGATTTGCCCGCTGGTTATAACAAAGCGCCTTTTTATGCTTCTGATTTAGTCAAATTACTAAAAGAAGTTGCTGATTTTGATATTTCTGTAGCAGCTTATCCTGAAGTACACCCTGAAGCTAAATCTGCACAATCAGATTTAATTTACTTAAAGCAGAAAGTGGATGCGGGAGCAAACCGTGCAATTACTCAGTTTTTCTTTGATATTGAAAGCTACCTGCGCTTCCGTGATCGCTGTGTAACAACGGGAATTGATGTCGAGATTGTGCCAGGTATTCTGCCAATCCTGAACTATAAACAATTAGAAAAAATGGCAAAAATCACCAATGTGAAAATCCCAGCTTGGTTACACCATGCTTATCAAGGCATTCGTGAAGAGGATAAAAGCACAGCGCAAATTGTGGGTGCTAATATTGCTATGGAGATGGTTAAAGTGTTGGCAAAAGAAGGGGTTAAAGATTTCCACTTCTATACTTTAAACCGAGCAGATCTTTCTTATGCATTGTGCCATTCATTAGGGGTACGAGCCGCCTAACCCCGTCTAACCCTGCAAGGATAACTAAAACCCCATTTAAAAATACGCAATTTGTGCATTTTTAAATGGGGTTTCATTTTGCCCTTCTGCTTTACGATGTTTTGCATTACGTTGGTAACTGCCCTTTCCTTTACGTTTGCGTTCTACTCGGCTATGAAATAAGCGATCCGTTACCAAGGCTTTTACTGCACTTTCTTTAATTTCACCTCGCCCGTGGGCATAACTATTTGCTTGTATTTGTTTTGCCATAATTATCCTTAAATGCTCTGTTAAAAAATCAGCAACATTTTAGCAAAAGCTATGATTTTGTATATAAAAAACAGTATAATCCTGCGTAACTATACGCATAACAAGCGGTTAGTTTGAATGGAATTTTTACAAAATGGGGTTCTATATGAAAAAAGAAGAAGTTGGTCACCATTTTTTAGCTCGTCTTGGTAAAACACGGTTACGCCCAGGTGGTAAACTCGCAACCGATTGGTTACTCGCTAATGGCGATTTTCGCCAAGATAAAAAAGTATTAGAAGTTGCTTGTAATATGGGTACAACCGCTATTGAGGTCGCAAAGCAATTTGGTTGCCAAGTAGTCGGGGTCGATCTTGATGAGGAAGCATTAGAAAAGGCACGCCAAAATATCAAAGAAAATCAGCTAGACGAATTAGTACAAGTGCAGCGTGCCAATGCAACCAAACTACCATTCGAAGATAATAGTTTTGATATTGTGATCAATGAAGCCATGCTTACTATGCTACCGCTGGAAGCAAAAAAGAAAGCGATTCGCGAATATTTGCGGGTACTCAAACCGAATGGATTCTTACTCACTCATGATGTGATGCTCAATACAGAAGATGCCGAGGCGGTTATTACCGAATTGCGCGATGCGATTAATATTACCGTTACACCACTCAGTAAAGAAGGTTGGAAATCGACTTTTGCTGAATGCGGTTTTCGTAATGTTGATACCTTCTCAGGCGAAATGACCCTTCTCTCACCTAAAGGGTTAATTTATGATGAAGGCGTTATGGGGGCAATAAAAATTATTCGTAACGCGCTGAAAACCCAGAATCGCGAGACCTTCAAAAAAATGTTTAGAACGTTTAATAGCCCTGAAAAAAAACTCGGTTTTATTGCCGTGTGTAGCCAGAAATAATAAATCCCCCTCTGGGGGATTTTGGCATTTAGTAGAAAGAGAAAATGAGGATATGATATGTTAGAAATGTTCCAAAATTGGTATCGGCAGAAATTTGATGACCCACAAACTGTTGCGCTGCTAACCATCCTGTTTATCGGTTTTGGCATTATCTATTTTTTTAGCGGCTTACTAATGCCTCTGTTAGTCGCCATTGTTCTTGCCTATCTATTAGAATGGCCAATCCGCTTTTTAAGTACCAACCTTAAACTACCTCGGGTATTAAGCCTTACTCTAGTATTAGGCGGTTTCATCTCGCTGTCTATTTTTCTCTTTGTTGTGCTGTTGCCTAGCCTTTGGAATCAAGCTGTAACGTTTTTAAAAGATTTGCCATCGATGTTCACATTACTGAACGTCTGGTTATCTGAATTACCTGAACATTATCCAGAGTTAATCGACTATGCAACTTTAGATAGTTTGCTATCTTCATTACATAGCCGTATTCTTGAATTTGGTAACTCTTTATTGGCTTTCTCTTGGAACTCTATTGTCAATTTAGTCGCTATTGGCATTTATGCCTTTTTAGTGCCGCTGATGGTGTTCTTTCTGCTCAAAGATAAGACCTTATTTATCCGCTCAACTATTAAATTTCTACCACGCAATCGCCATCTAGCTGGCAAAGTATGGAATGAAATGCAACAGCAGATTGCGAATTATATCCGTGGTAAATTTCTTGAAATTCTCATTGTCGGTGGCATCACTTACATCATTTTTCTCTTTTTTGATCTTCGTTACCCACTTCTGCTCTCTGTTGCCGTTGGATTATCTGTGCTAATCCCCTACATTGGCGCAGTGCTGGTAACCATTCCTGTTGCCTTAGTAGCGTTGTTTCAATTCGGCTTATCGCCTGACTTCTACTATGTTTTACTTGCATATATCATCAGCCAGCTGCTTGATGGTAATTTACTTGTACCACTACTCTTTTCTGAAGCGGTAAATTTACACCCTTTAACGATCATCGTTGCAGTTCTCATTTTTGGCGGGTTATGGGGATTTTGGGGTGTCTTTTTTGCGATCCCGCTTGCCACTTTGGTTAAGGCTGTACTTAATGCGCTCCCAACACCTAAAGAGAGTGAAGGTTTATGAATTATCCGCAGCTAAACCGCTTGAATAGCGTCGTTGCTATCGGTGGTGGACACGGTTTAGGTCGCGTTCTCTCTTCTTTATCTTTTTTAAAAGAGCGCCTGACTGGCATTGTGGCTACTAGCGATAACGGAGGATCAACCGGTAGAATCCGTAGCCAACATGGTGGCATTGCTTGGGGAGATTTACGTAATTGTTTAACTCAAATTACGATTAAGCCTACTGTCGCCTCTGCGCTATTTGAGTATCGTTTTAGTGGTAATGGCGAATTGGCTGGGCATAATCTTGGCAACTTGATCTTAAAAGCGCTGGAGGATATGCAAATTCGTCCAACGCAAGCTATTGAGCTAGTGCGTAATTTGCTTTATGTCCGTGTAGGATTACTGCCAATGTCTGAAGAACCCGTTGATCTCCTAGCTATACTTGCCAATGGGGAGCAAATTCTCGGCGAAGTGGAGATCGATCAGCTCAAACAATTGCCACAACAACTTCGGCTGTCCCCTAATGTGCCTGCAACCCCTGAGGCACTGAATACCCTTAAAAATGCTGAGCTGGTATTACTCGGCCCTGGCAGCTTTCTGACCAGTGTAATGCCTAGCCTGCTGATTAAAGAATTAGCAGAAATATTAAGCGCTAGTAATGCTAAAATTATCTTTATTGATAATATTGGTAGAGAACATGGCATTGCGGGTCAGCTATCACTTAACGATCGCATCAAATGGCTTGAACAGTGCATCGGGCAAGGACGTTTGAATGCTGTTATCACCACACTCGAAGAGCAATCAAGTTTGCCCGATACTATCCAAGTGCTACGCCAACCACTCAGCTCAGACGATGTCTATTACCGCCATGATCGCCACAAACTTACTCAAGCGATTGAACAACTTTTAGGAGCTGCTGATAATTCAAATTAATTAGCAACAGTCCTAGCTATCCCTGCTATAACAAGCGGTGTTTTTTCTCTATTTTTTTACAAAGGAACTTATTGTGCTTGTCTCAGATTTTCATTTTGATCTCCCTGACAATTTGATTGCCCGTTATCCAACCCAAGAGCGCACGGCTAGTCGCTTGCTCTATTTAAATGGCGAAACGGGAGAATATCAAGATCAGCAATTTGCCGATCTTCTCCAACATATTCAACAAGGCGATCTACTTATTTTTAACAATACTCGTGTCATCCCTGCTCGTTTATATGGCAAAAAAGCCAGTGGTGGAAAATTAGAAGTTCTAGTAGAACGTGTGCTAGATGAGCATCGTTGTTTAGCACATATTCGTGCTTCAAAAGCGCCTAAGGAAGGCAGCGAAATTATTTTAGGTGAAGACAAATTAGGGGAAGGCAATGGTTTACATGCTGTCATGACAGCTCGTCACGATGCTTTATTCGAATTACATTTTAGCGCAAATGCGCCTCTCTTCGACTTATTACAACAGGCAGGGCATATGCCTCTACCGCCTTATATCGATCGTCCAGATGAAGACACCGACCAAGAGCGTTATCAAACCGTTTATAGCAAAGTATTAGGAGCTGTAGCCGCACCAACAGCCGGACTACATTTTGATAATGCTATGCTGGAAAAATTACGCGAGAAAGGCGTGAATACCGCATTTGTTACCCTACATGTTGGTGCAGGAACATTTCAGCCAGTAAGAGTAGAAAAATTAGCTGACCATAAAATGCATTCAGAATATGCAGAAGTTTCGCAAGAAGTGGTTGATCTTATTTTAAAAACCAAAGCTGCAGGTAAACGTGTGATCTGTGTGGGCACGACTTCGGTACGCTCAATTGAAAGCGCCGCTCAAGCTGCAGAAAAAGAAGGGAAATTAATCGCACCATTTTATTCCGATACAGCCATTTTTATCCATCCAGGTAAAAAATTCCGCATTGTGGACGCCTTGGTGACCAATTTCCATTTGCCAGAATCTACCTTAATTATGTTGGTATCTGCCTTTGCTGGCTATAAAAATTGCATGAATGCTTATGCCCATGCAGTAAAAGCACAATATCGCTTCTTCAGTTATGGTGATGCCATGTTTATTACCCAAAATCCACATGCTGAAAAGGATATACCAGCATAATCTACTCTGTCTCGACACATAACATGTAAAAGCGAGGGCAAACTAAAGTTTGCCCTCGTCCATTTACGCAAATTCTACGTTTTAACCACGTTCAATGAAGTGAGGTGCTTTAAGTACCCGAATTTCCGGGGCTTCAGCTTGGTATTTTTCAAGTTGCAAAATCGTGGTATTCGATGAATTGCCTTGTGCCAATTTAGAAGTGCCTTCATCTCTGGTGAGCACATTCGGATTGCCATTTTTGCAAAGCACCTGTGCAGTATTGAGATCTTGTGGGTCAAACCACGCACCTTCATGTACTGCAACAGTACCTTTAATGATATTATCACTGACAACTGCCCCACATAAAATCTGCCCACGTGGATTAAAAAGCCGCACTATATCACCACTTTTAATGCCCCGCTGTGCAGCATCCTCTGGATGAATGAGCACTGGTTCGCGATCATTTACCGCGTATTGATGACGTAATGAAGTTGCGGCCAATTGGCTATGTAGGCGGTATGGTAAATGCGGAGTCACCAACGCCAACGGATAATCTGCATTCGTATTGCCTTTATACTCTTCTGGTTCAAACCAAGTTGGATGCCCTAGACAATCATCATAGTTCATTGCAGCAACGGTTTCTGAGAAAATTTCAATCTTGCCACTTGGTGTTTTGAGTGGATTTTTCATGGGATCGCTTCTAAACTGACGAAAACGCTGGAAAGTTTGGGTCTCAGCCTGATTCTCAAAGCTCACCAATTTGTTATCAGTCCAAAACTGTTCAAATGCTGGCATGCTAATACCAGCTTTTTCAGCATTTTGCCGAGCAGTTTCATAAAACTGTGCCAGCCACTGCATTTCATTTTTGTTTTCGGTAAATTCGCTTTCCACGCCTGCGCGTTTTGCTAGCTGCTGGAAAATCCAATAGTCACTTTTCGCCTCAAATTGTGGCTCAACCACCTGTTTCATAGGCACAATATGCTTGGTAGCATAGTCCCCAATCATAGTTAAATCATTACGCTCATAACTAGTGGTAACAGGTAGTACTATATCCGCCATTCTCGCTGTAGGTGTCCAGTTAATTTCATTAACAATAATGGTATCTGGCTTGTCCCATGCTTTGACTAACAGATTCGTATCTTGATGATGAGCAAAGGGATTCCCGCCTGCCCAATAAACCACTTTCAACTCAGGATACGTGATTTTGCGTCCATTAAAATCAATCGTTTTATGGGGGTTAAGCAAAGCATCCGCGATACGGGCTACAGGGAAATTAATTTGGCTTGACTGAACCAACCACGCACTTTGCCCCTCTTTTTGACCAAGGCTTTCCCCTACTTTTGCAGAAATTGCCCCTAAACGTACCGCTTGCAAGCCTGATAATCCACCAGACATTAAACGATAATTAAAAACAAAACCGCCCCCATCTTGCCCAATCTGCCCAAGCATTGCACACAGTGCAGCAAGCGCCCAGTGTGCTTGTTCACCGTGACGCTGGCGCTGAATCCCCCAACTACCGATAATCATGGTACGGTGTGCGCTAAAATCACGAGCCAGTTGTTCTATAGTCTGCGCGGGTACACCACAAATATGGCTTGCCCATTCAGCACTTTTAGCGATTCCATCTTCTTTGCCAAGTAGGTAATCTTTAAATTTTTCAAAGCCCACTGTATATTTAGTCAGAAAATCACGATCATGCAGATCATACTGAATGAGAGAATAGGCAATACCTAGCATAAGAGGTACGTCAGTTGCGGTGTGGAGGGGAATCCATTCCGCATTAAGTAGCTTAGCCGTTTCGTTACGAATAGGATCGAGACAAATCACTCGTTTACCACTGTTTTTAAGTTTGCTTAGATAATCCCTGCCCTGTGGTTCTGCTGCTGTCCATGAAATTTGCAAAGTCGTCAGGGGATTAGCCCCCCACAACACCAAAATCTCAGTATGCTCCAATACCTGCTGCCATGAAGTTTGAGGTTCATAAACCTCTATCCCACCTAATACGTGTGGCATGATAACTTGCACTGCCCCCGTAGAATAATCACCCGTTGTGCCAGTAAAACCACCAGTTAAATTCATATAGCGCTGTAACAGGGTTCGAGATGCATGCAGTGAACCACAGCTATACCAGCCATAAGATCCGGCAAAAATAGCACTATCGCCATACTGTTGGCGATTTTCCATCAATTTGCGATGAACTAAATCAAGAGCATCATCCCAAGAAATTCTGACCCATTCATCACGCCCGCGCAGACTGGTATCAGTATTACCTGCTAAATAGTTTTTGCGTACCATGGGATAACGGACTCGAGCATCACTATAAATTTGATCGGGCACAACTGTTGTTAAGGGATTAGGAATTTCGCTAGCAATAGCTGATTCAGAGGAGACTGCGACACCATTTTCGACAGTCACATTAATTGCCCCCCAGTGGGCAGCAGTAAGAATAGTCTGTTGGTTCATATTGGTTTAGAAATCAAATTTGTAAATTTTTGGCTATTTTAGCGCGCTTGTATCAGTGTATATTTTAACCTAGCCTTATAGCTGCGCTAATTACACCCCATTGTAAACATCAATTCATCTCAAAACAACGAAATATCTTTGCATAATAAAAAAGCTACCTTGAGCTTAAACTCAGGATAGCTTTTCTTCAAATAAATATTAGCCTATTTATAGATCATCAATTAATAAATAGATCTTATGCACTGGCCCGTGCACTCCAACAACTTTGATCAATTCAATATCCGCTGTTGCAGACGGACCAGAAATGATATTCACACAAGATGGCATACGTTCACCATTTTGAGCTTTGTCGTGGAGAATTTTTGCCAGCTGTGCCACCCTTGGCAAGACGTTGCTTTTACGTAGTACAACAACAGAGCTCTCCGGCAGTAAACTAACTGAGCGACCGTTATTTTTGTTTGAGAACAAAACAATACCGCCAGATTCGGTTAAACCATATTCTCCATACACCACACCAATATTTGCTGCTTGCGATTTCTGGATATTAGTATCACCTTGTTCAAAATCCCACAAATGGCACTCGCTATATTTGCGCTGTAATGCAGGGGTAATACCTAAATCCACTAAGCGTTGATCATTATTTACCACAATGTTACCCCCGCCATATTTTTCACAAATATCGATGATCGCTTGAGCTAAATTCTCTTCTTTCGCTTCAACCACATCCACTACCATTACACGAGCAAAGTCAATAAACTCTTTCACTAATTGTTCTTGGCTGCGATCGGTTAAACGGCTAATAGCATGGTTGTTTTCTAATGCCGGCATTGGCTCTGGCACGTTTTGACGTGGTCTGCCCATACGCTCGGCTAATTTATTTAAGAAATTTTCACGATTTTGTTGGAAATCCATATTTCAGTCCCTTTTAGTTTCTGTTCTCAAACCATTCACGGAAACTTTGCCCTTCCGCTGCCGGCAAATCACGCGCTTTTGTCCACTCACCAAGCGCACCGAAATTCACTGGTGCTTTACCATTTTTGATAAATTTACCTGCTACTTTCGCACCGAGCTTCATACCCACTTTCCATATGCTTGGATGAGAGTTGGCAAAGTTGAAACCAAAGATGGACAAACGTTCTGCCGCAGGTGTCATACCCGCTTGAGCAATGTGTTCACGGTGTTTTAAGATTAATTGAGCCAGTGGTATTTTCACTGGGCACACGCTATTACAAGCGGTACATAACGAACATGCATATGGCAATTCTTTAAACTCATCGTAACCACCTAATAATGGAGAGATCACCGAACCAATCGGCCCTGGATAGATTGAACCGTAGCCATGGCCACCAATTTGGCGGTAAGCAGGACAAGTGTTCAAACATGCACCACAACGAATACAACGTAAAACTTCTTGGAACTCGCTTTCTAAAATTTTAGAGCGACCATTATCCACGATGACTAAATGGAACTCCTCTGGGCCATCTGTTTCGCCTTCTAAACGAGGCCCTGTTAGCCAGGTATTGTAAGCGGTTAATTTTGCCCCTACAGCACTACGCGCCAACATTGTGATTAACACATCAACCTCTTGGAAAGTGGGCGCAATACGCTCCATTCCCATCACTGCAATATGCGTTTTTGGCACGGTGGTTGCCATACGTAAGTTACCTTCGTTAGTCACTAAACAGACAGAACCTGTTTCTGGCACAGCGAAGTTACAGCCAGAAACACCAATATCTGCTTCTAAAAAATCTTCACGGATTTTTTGACGAACGAAAGCCGTCATCTCTTCTGGCGTTTCTGAACCCTCATAACCCAACACATCGTGCATTTCTTGACGAATCTTATAGCGATCTTTATGAATTGCTGGCACAACAATATGTGATGGTTTATCTCCCACGATTTGTAGCAAGTATTCACCCAAATCAGTTTCCACAACTTTAATGCCTTCTGCTTCTAACACGTGGTTCATCCCGATCTCTTCGGTCACCATGGATTTCGATTTTACAATTTTCTTGGCATTTTTCTCTTTTGCTACTTGCTTGATGTAGTTAGTCGCATCTTCTGCGGTTTCTGCAAAGAATACTTTCCCGCCATTTTGGGTCACTTTTTCACTTAATTGGTAAAGATATGCATCAAGATTGGCTAAAACGTGGTTACGAATTGCTTTTGCATCATCACGCCACTCTTCCCAATTACCCAATTCATCAACCATACGCTGACGGTTTGCTCCGATAGTCTCTTGTGCTTTAACCAATGCCTTACGTACGCCAGCATCATTGACTTGTTTCTCAATACGCGCTTTAAATGGTAGGGTGTTTGTTTGTAAATAAGACATATTATTTCTCCCCTTGCATTAAAACTTCAGCGATATGCATCACTTTTATATCTTTGCCTTCACGGCTTAAACGTCCACCAATGTTCATTAAGCAGCTCACGTCCGCACCAATTAAATAATCTGGTTGCTCTTCATCAATGTGCTCCACTTTCTCTTTTACCATCTCGCCCGAAATTTCAGCCATTTTGACTGAGAATGTGCCACCAAAACCACAGCAAGTTTGTTGGTTTTTAATTGGTAATAACTCTAAACCTTTCACGTGTTTTAGTAAGGTGATTGGTTCATCGACAATACCTAATTTGCGGAATAAACTACAAGAAGGATGATAAACTGCTTTACCCGGCAAGTATGCCCCGACATCGCTAACACCGAGTTTATTTACGATAAAATCTGTGAGATCGTGAAAACGATCTGCCACTTTTTGTGCACGCGCTGCCCACTCTTTTTCACCAAAACGCTCAAAATGTTGTGGGTAAGTTTTAATTGCATAAACACAAGAACCTGCTGGGGCAACAATTGGGTAATCATTTGCCTCAAAAGTCTCCACCAAGTTTTTCATCCCTGGCAAAGCTTGTTTGGTATAGCCGCTATTAATAGCAGGCTGACCACAACACCCCTGTTTTTCAAGAAAAGTAATTTGGCAACCGAGTTTTTCGAGTAATAATACGGTATTTTTCGCCACTCCTGCTTTCATTACATCTGCAATACAGGTGACATAAAAATTCACGTTCATAGGAACACTCCAACAATAATAAGAATTAAAATCAAATACTTACGCCCTAAAACGGCAAAAGGAAGCGTTTTCCGCTTCCTTTTTTATTTACCAATATCGTCTATTATACATTATAGAAGATAGGGATAATCAAGTAGGCAACCAATGCAGCAATAACGCCATAAACAAACATTGGCACTGCTGTTTTCTTAATAATATTACCTTCTTGTTTTTCGATACCAGTCACTGAACATACTGCAACAATATTATTCAAACACACCATGTTACCCATTGCACCACCTACAGATTGCAACGCAAGAATTAAGGTAACAGATAAGCCCACTTGTTGCGCTGTTGCATATTGTACGCCACCAAAGGTTAAGTTAGATACCGTATTAGAACCAGAGAAGAATGCGCCAATTGCACCTAGGAATGAGGCAAAAATAGTCCACGATTGCCCTGTGAATTCCGCAAAGCTTCTACCAATAGTTTGCACCATAGAATCGGCACCACCAATTAGCATCAATTTCACCATAATGATTGCACCAAGTAAGGCTAAGAATGGTTTTTTCACTTGGCTTAAACTTGAACCAAATACGCTTGCGACATTTTTACCAGATACCTTGAATACTGGAACACAAAGTAACACAGTTACGATAAATGGAATCAATGATGGTACATAAAGGAGTTTATAGCCAGTACCAACAGAAGTGCCAAAAATCTCTTTTAAGGAGAAAATCAAGCCATAACTTAGATCAAATTTTGCAAAACCGATTGAACTTGCTAACCATGTAGTTGCATCATTCATCCAGCCTTTGAATGGAATTTGTTGAATACGAGTGATCACTAATAAACCGATCACTAATGCGGTAGGTAATAATGCTTTTGCTACTTCACCGGTTGTTACTGCATTGTCATCAAGGTTATTTTCTGTTTTTGCTAAGCCAATACCTTTATTAGCAACAAATACAGATACTAATAAACCGATTGCACCAGCAACCAATGATGGGAATTCATAGTTGAATTGTGCGATTAAGAAATAAGGCACCACACAAGCAAATACACTAATGTAAATAAATACGATGTTTTGACGAATCTCTTTCCAAGATACAATTAAGCGTAGCGCCATTACTGGGATCACCACTGCGGCAAATGCGTGAATTAATGCCGTCATAGACCCAATTTCAAGCACCTGCTCAGCACTTAATGCACCGTTTTTCAGCAATGGATCCATACCAAACCATGTAGGTGTACCCACAGCACCGAAAGAAACAGGTACGGAGTTCATCACTAATGCCAACATAGCCACTTTAATCGGATTAAAGCCTAAGCCAACCAAGATTGGTGCAGCAATAGCTGCTGGTGTACCAAACCCTGATGCCCCTTCAATCATAAACGCAAATGCCCAACCGATAATCATCAATTGTGCCACAGGATTAGGGTTGATATTACCTAACCATTTGCGCATGGTATTGGTCGCGCCAGATACTTCTGAGAAACGGTTAAATAAAATTGCGCCGAAGATAATAGTAATTGGCGTTAATACATCACCTAAACCTGCAACAATGTTTGCCGCTACTAAAGTAAAATCGCTGCCAAAATAGGTTAACTGCAATACAAAGATCAATGCGGCAGTTAAAGGTAACGCCACATAAGACGGTAACGCATTACGTTTTACCATTAAGAAAATGAGTAAAACGATTGGAAATACGCTCAAGAAAAGAGCCATAGAACACCTCACAAATAAAATATGACCGAGAGTGGTCGGACAAGGTGACATTCTACAGAGAAACCAGCAAAATGTAACCAGATTGTTATTTTTTTGTGACTCAGTTCAAATTTTTTATTCAAAAAGTTTAAAAAAGAGACATTTTATTAAACTTTTTTATACTCTTAGTTACGTCTTTATACGCTTTTTCTTTCTAAACAAAGAAAACGGCAACGGTACGGGTTTTTCTCATCAATTTCACTCAATTGCTCACTAACCACCTGCCATTCATTTTCAGCGAATTCAAAGAAAGTATCCCCCTCAAGCCTAGCTTGAATTTCGGTTAAGTAGAGTTTCTCTGCCAATGGCATGGCTTGCTTAAACAACTCACCACCACCAATTAGCATAATTTCATCACCTTTTGCATAATTTCCCGCAATTTCAAGCGCTTGTTGCAAGGAAGTTGCAACATGTGCACCTTCTACCAAAATGCCTGAGCGTGAAACAATGATATTCGGACGCTTAGGCAATAAACGCCCTATAGATTCATAGGTTTTTCTCCCCATGATTACCGGTTTACCCAGTGTATTTTGACGAAACCAAGCAAGATCAACAGGCAAATGCCACGGCATTGCATTATCTTTACCAATTACATGATTTTGGGTTCTTGCAACAATTATGCTAAGGTTCATCACTCACCTCCTTTTTTTGCTGTGCAAGAAAACCTTCCAATAAATTTTCTGATGGTGGGGGCATTTGTAGATAAAACCCCTCTCGCGCGATTTTTTGTTGCACTTCTTGCTTATCAGCTCTGATTAAGGGTTTATCACCAGCCAAATTGAACAACATGACAAATTGTGGTTTACCAAACATCTCACGTAATGACAGAGGAACATCATCAAAGTGATCTCGCTTTGCCACATAAAGATACATTCCAGCTTTTTTAGGACTTTTATAAATTGCACATAACATCTTAATCTTCCTCGTTATAGGCATTACCCGTATAGTTATCAAATCGAGACCACTGCCCGTTAAATGTTAATGGCACACGTCCAATCGGGCCATTACGTTGTTTACCAATAATAATTTCGGCAATGCCTTTTTTCTCTGAGTTTTCGTGATACACCTCATCACGATAAATAAACATAATTAAGTCTGCATCTTGCTCAATAGAACCTGATTCCCTCAAATCAGAGTTTACTGGGCGTTTATCTGCTCGCTGCTCCAAACTACGGTTAAGCTGCGAAAGGGCAACCACTGGCACTTCTAATTCTTTCGCTAATGCTTTAAGCGAACGAGAAATTTCAGCAATTTCAAGTGTACGATTATCAGCAAACCCCGGTGCCCGCATTAATTGCAGATAGTCCACCATAATTAAGCTTAAGCCACCATTATCTTTATAGACTCGTCTAGCACGAGAGCGTAATTCTGTTGGAGTTAATCCTGAGCTGTCATCAATATAGATATTGGCCCGTTCTTGTAACATAGCAACCGTTGAGGCAATGCGAGCCATATCCTCTTCGTCTTCTAATTGCCCCGTTCGAATTTTGGTTTGATTTACTCGAGAAAGCGAGGCAAACATACGCATCATAATTTGCTCGGCAGGCATCTCAAGGCTGAAAATAAGTACAGGCTTATTCGGTACTTTTTTCACATTACCGTTTTCATCCGTCACCTCGATATCCAACATGGAGGCATTTTCACATAAATTCATTGCAAAAGTGGTTTTACCCATTGATGGACGTGCCGCGACAATAATCAGATCGGAAGGTTGCAACCCTGCCGTGCGTTTGTCCAAATCAATAAAACCTGTTGAAACCCCAGTTACCCCACCGTTATTTTTACTATTAGATAACATTTCAATACGGCTTAATGTTTCCATTAAAATGCTATCAATTTTTTTCGGGCCTTCATCACTTGAGGTTCGTTTTTCTGCAATATGGAACACTGTTCGCTCGGCTTCATCTAATACGTCTTTTACCGTCATGCCTTTAGGACTATAGCTAATCTCGGCAATTTTATTACTTGCCGAAATTAACTCACGACGAATTGCACATTCACTGACAATATCCGCATAGGCAAGAATATTTGCCACACTCGGCGTGTTTTTCGATAGTTCGGCCAAATAAGCAAAACGCCCTGCATCTTCCAAAATGCCTTTATCTTTTAGCGCTTGATCAATGGTGAGTAAATCTATCGGCTGACCTTCTTTGGCAAGTTGTAACATTTGCGAAAAGATAAATTCATGTGTTTTATTATAAAAATCAGAGGGTTGAATACGCTCAGCAACACTATCTAAGGTTTCACTATTAAGCATGATTCCGCCGAGAATCGCCTGCTCTGCTTCAATTGAATGTGGTGCAATATTGATTTGCTCGAACTTTTTGTCTGCCTCGCTTCGCTCTTTTTGCTGATTTGTTTGTGCCATTGACTTGCCCTAAACACGATTTGAAAAGTACGCTAGTTTAGCGGAAATCGCTAAAACTTTCAGTACGAAATCAATACTTTCTACAAGCGGTAAAATTTTCATGATTTTTTACAAATTTTCGCCAACCATAGGGTAGAATACGATGAATTTATCGCTTATTTCGTTTTACTATGCTTGACAGCCCAACGCTTAAGACGGCTTTAACCGCCTTTAATCAACAACAAAAGAACGCCTTTGCAAAGCAGGATATCTTCACCTTATTAACTGAACGTAGCCACTTTTACGATGCATTACTTTCACAATTATGGCAACAATTTGCACTAGATAAGCGACAAGATCTCGCCTTAGTTGCCGTTGGTGGTTATGGGCGGCAAGAAATGTTCCCTTTATCCGATCTTGATATTTTGGTACTCACAGAAAAACCGTTAGATGAAATTACTCAACAGCATTTAAATGCGCTATTTAATCTACTTTGGGACAGTAAACTGCAGCTTGGGAGTGCGGTGCGAACTATTGAGGAATGCATAGAAATTGGACGACAAGAGCTCTCGGTCGCAAGCAATATGTTTGAAAGCCGATTTATTTTAGGTAATAAATGTTTATGGCAAGCTTTAATGGCTCGAATTTTTCAAGATGATTTTTGGGCAATTCAACCCTTTTTCTATGCCAAAATGGTAGAACGAGATACACGCTATGCCCGTTACCACAATACTAGCTACAATCTTGAGCCTGATCTCAAACACAGTCCTGGTGGCTTACGTGACCTGCACCTCATTTCGTGGATTATGCTGCGCCACTATGGCACTAATAATTTTGCCACATTAATGCAAAAAGGTATTTTTTATCCTGAAGAATTTCAAGAATTGCAACGAGCACAAAAAACACTGTTTCGTATGCGGTTTGCGTTGCATTTACAATTAAAGCGTTACGATAACCGCTTACGTTTCGATCGCCAATTACAGCTCAGTGAACAGCTAGGGTTTGAAGGTGAAGGAAATGTTGCCGTGGAACACATGATGAAACAGTTTTTCCAAGCAACCCAATCTATTTCACAAATTAGTCGCCTCATTCTGGTTGCGTTTAAGCATAAAATCATTGAGCCTTTGCAGAAAAAAGGTGAAAAACAACCGCTTGATGAACTGTTTTTCCTACACAATGACCGTATTTCTACCTATCACCCCCATTGTTTTATCACACAACCACATAAAGCACTCGATCTCTTTTTCTATCTAACCCAGTATCCGCAAGCAAAAATAGAAATAAACACCCTTCGCCAGTTGAGGCTTGCACTGAAAAAACAAACAACACCGCTTTGTTATAACGCACAGGCGCGTACAGCATTTATTCGGCTATTTTCACAAGCAAATGTTATCAGTCGTGCAATTATACCGATGCACCAATTTGGCATGCTTACTGCTTATCTACCACAATGGTCTGCAATTGAAGGGTTAATGCAGTTTGACCTATTCCATATTTACACCGTAGATGAACATAGTGTTCGTGTGATGCTAAATTTAGAACAATTTCTGTTAGCAGAAAATCATGAGAAATTCCCATTGTGTTACAAACTGTTTCCTCGCTTACCTAATAAGCCTCTGCTCTACCTTGCTGCGCTTTTCCATGATATTGCCAAGGGGCGCAAAGGAGATCATGCCGAAAATGGGGCAATAGATATGCGAGAGTTTGCCGCGTTACATGGCTTTAACCAAATAGAAATTGATTATATGGCATGGCTGGTTGAGCAGCATTTAACCATGTCAATTACTGCTCAACGACGTGATATTCACGACCCCGAAGTGATTCAACAATTTGCAAAATTAGTAAAAAATCAGACCGCTTTAGATGCTTTAACCTGCTTAACTGTTGCAGATATTTATGCGACCAATGAAAGCTTATGGAATGATTGGAAACGCACTCTCTTTGCGAAACTACATCAGCTTACTACCAGCCAACTGGCTCAAGGTGAAACATTACTCGATCAACAACAATTGGTGCAACAGCATCGCCAAGAGGCACTCGAACAACTTAAATTGGTCCTTTCTCCGCAGCAACACCAGCTACTAGAACAGTTCTGGCAACATTGCCCTAAAAGTTATTTTATTCGTCATAACCCTACTCAATTAGTCTGGCATGCCCTGAGTTTAGTAACACAAGCAAAATTTGAACTGCCCAAATTGATGGTACTAGTCAGTAATCAATATGCCCGAGGAGCTACGGAGATTTTCATTTATTGCGAAGATCAACCGCAGCTTTTTGCTCGTATAGCTCATATTCTCAGCCAGAAAAAAATCAGCATCCACGATGCACAAATCATCACCAGCAAAACGGGCTTAGTATTAGATAGCTTTATCGTCACGGAAAGTGATGGAAAACCATTAAATGAACTCCGTTGCCAACAAATACATTTAGCGCTTATTCAGACTTTAAGTCAGCCAACCAAACCATTTAAGGCATTAAAAAAACCGGTCAAATACCGTTCATTTAAAACTAAAACACGAGTTCGTTTTTTAGAATCAAGCCAACCCAACCAAACCACATTTGAGCTATTTACATTAGATAGAGATGGGTTATTAGCTAGCATCAGCTCTATTTTTAACCAACTTTCATTAAATTTACTCAATGCCAAAATTACGACAATCGGAGAACGCGTAGAAGATTTTTTTGTGATCAATAATCATGCTAAACAAACACTATCGAATGAAGAAAAAGAAAAATTAAAACAGCATTTATTACAAGAACTGGGTGGGGATATAACAGAATGAAAACACTGATTTTAACTGCAATTAACGATGACGATGAATTTTACTTTAACCATCTTATTCCATTTTTATTAAGCTTAAAAAATACCAATTACGTAGGTGATATTGGCATTATTGCATATCATTTATCTGAGATAAAAAAGCAGGTCTTATTAAAAAATAACATTTTAGTTTTTGAAGCTGAAAATAAATATAACACTGTCTATATTGACCGACAATTCACCACGGCTCTCATTGCAGAAAAATTTAACTATGATTATATTGCATTGTATGATGGTGACATTTGGTTTCCTAGTTACTTAATGACTTTATTCTCAGAAATTAAAGAAAAGGAAAAACTCTATTGCTGCTATGATCTTAATTACGGCTCATTTATTGATGACTGTGTCACAGATACATATAAAACAGCAATAAGGGAATTAATTAAAAACTACTTAAATACAGGCTATAAACTCTGGCAAGTAGGATTAATTGCAGGGCACCGCCAAGCATGGCTAAAATATCAACAATACATATGTAACAAATTAGCACAGCAGGCAATATTCACCCATAAATTTGGCATTGATAGCTTATTAGTGGTGCTTTATTCATTAGAAATAGGGGCTATAGCACCATTACCAGAAAAATATAACAGCCTTCCAACCAGTGGAAACTTAAAATATAGCAATATTACTGAAACTGGGCAGTTATTAGAAAAAGAAATATTTACTGTTAATCAAGAAGAAGTTCAAGGCTTACATGTAACGGGGCCATTTAGATTATATGAAAGAAATTTCTACGATTATATTTCACACCATGGCAACATTTATTTCGAACAAGGGCAAAATTTCCGGCTTGAACACCCCCAATTCAAGGTATTTATATTTCATACTGATAAGAAATCAAGTCATGATACCATTTTATTAAAAGTAAAACAGATTTACTCAGAACAAACTATAAATATACAAACCATTGAGAATAATTGTTTTATTAGCACCGGATCAAAAACACATATTACTCTAGCAAATAATCATTCAACAGCAATAAATCTCCGGTTTGCTGTGCAGCCAGTATTAGGTAAACGAATAACAAAGGGGCGTTTTATTTACCATAGAAATAAAACACCCACCATTTATACATTGGGAAAATGGTATACGATCAACTTGAACCCCAATGAAGAATGCATTTTAGTTTCTTATGATATTGACACAAGTGCTCAAATTACGTGGATTCTTGACGGCATTACACTCTGTGAGTAGTGCCTAAATGTAATTTACCTTGATTCTTCAATAATAGCTGCTCAGCACTGCTTTTATCCAAACCAGATAAAAGCATCATAATCGCTAATTTTGCATTGCCATTGGTATCGAATAACGTTTTCTCGGCCTGTTCTTTCGAACATTCTGTTGCTTGCATCACAATTCGAATTGCTCTCGCTTTGAGTTTTTCATTACTTGCCTGCACATCGACCATTAAATTTTGATAGCACTTACCAATTAAAATCATACTTGCTGTAGTAAGCATATTCAGTACCAATTTCTGAGCTGTGCCCGATTTCAAGCGGCTTGAGCCCGTTAAAACCTCCGCCCCAACCACTGTTTCAATCGCTATCTGTGCTACCTGGCTCATTGCAGAATTTGGATTACTCGCAATAGAGACAGTCGTTGCCCCTAAGCTATTCGCATATTCCAACGCGCCTATCACATAAGGTGTACGCCCACTCGCTGCAATCCCAACTAACACATCGTTTGCACTAAAATTAACGGCTTTTAAATCATCCATACCGGCTTGTTTATTATCCTCTGCCCCTTCGATAGGATGACGTAATGCACGCTCACCTCCTGCAATAATACCGACAACCATTTCCGCAGGCACACCAAAAGTCGGTGGGCATTCAGAGGCATCAAGTACACCTAATCGCCCACTTGTCCCCGCACCGATATAAACTAAGCGTCCACCATTCAGGAATGCTTGAACAATTTGCTCTACCGCCTGTGCAATTTGTGGCAGATTTTCTTTTACTGCAAATGCCACCTTTTGATCTTCATCATTCATTTTCTGCACAATACCTAATGCAGATAAGGTATCAATATTCATTGTGTTTGGATTACGCTGTTCTGTTATCAGCTGTGAAAGCGTGTTTAATAAATTCTCGTTCATAATCTTATTTTGTATAAATTACCCCTAAACTGACCGCTTGTTTTGCGCCAGTCACACTCGGTAAATTCGAGGCTAAATTGTGTATCCGCTGATAGGCTAGCCATGCAAAGGCGGCCGCTTCAACAAAATCAATATCTAGCCCATATTCGTTAGTAGTAGTTACGCGCCAGCCATCACAAAGGGCGGTGAGACGCTCCATTAAAAAGCCATTTCTTGCACCGCCTCCACAGACTAACAACTCACAATCTAATCCTTGCGAATTATCAATTTGAGCAAGCGAATCGGCAATGCTCTGGGCAGTGAACTCGGCAAGCGTTGCTTGCACATCACAAGGCTGACAAGCGGTATGTTTTGATAATTTTTTTGCAAGCCAGTCTAAATTAAATAGCTCTCGCCCAGTGCTTTTCGGTGGAGGCTGTTGGAAAAAAGCCTCATCAAGCAAATCAGCAAGTAACGCTTTATCGACTTTACCACTCTTCGCCCAAGCACCATCTTTATCATAACGCATGCCCTGATGCTGCTCGATCCAAACGTCCATCAATGTATTGCCTGCGCCAATATCATAGCCAATAGTCGGAGAATCCGGCACAAGTTGTGAAATATTACTAATTCCACCGATATTCAGCACCCCAATAATCTTATTTGGCTGAGCAAATAAAGCTTGATGAAATGCCGGCACTAATGGCGCCCCTTGCCCGCCATATGCCATATCTTTCCGCCGGAAATCGCCCACAACATCAATACGAGTTTGCGCTGCCAACACATGCATATCACCAATTTGGGTAGTAAACGGATATTTCCCTACTGGCGAATGCCAAACTGTCTGACCATGGCAGCCAATCGCCATAATCTGCTCAGCTTGCAAATGATATTTAGCTAGAAATTTATTTACGCAATCTGCGTATAAGTGCCCTAATCGGTGATCTAACTCCCCCAACTGTTGCAAACTGGTTTCACCATTTTTAACCAAAGTGGAAATAGCTTGGCGTAAGGCTTCTGGCATAGGTACAAAATCACAAGCGGTTAATTTAGGGGGATTTTTTGCAAAATCCATTAGTGCAAGATCAACCCCATCTAAACTTGTGCCAGACATAATCCCAATGTAATAATGTTTTTCCATTAGTTAAACCATTCAAAATCTAGCTGATTAGCTTGGATTTCATTAATATTTTTCTCAAAAAAGAGGACGTGACATTCTGCCTGTGTTGTCGGTCGCCAGTTATACCAGTTCTCATCATTTTTTTGATAAAAAGCAACCAGTTTTTTATTAAGCCCAGAAGCAATATGTACAATTGCTGTATCTGGTGAAATAACCCAATCTGCATATTTAATTAATTCAACCGTATCAAATATTGTTTGGGTATCTTCATACATAAAAATACCATAACTATCTGATAGTAATGGTTTCAATATTGGGGTTATTTCTGGGTAAGTTAATAATACTAACTGTTTTTGGGGCTGTTTTACTCGAAACTCTGTAATAAAACGGCGTATATTTTCTAACAAAAATTTACGTGAATTTGCTGCACCAAAAAAGTTAATTGCAATATAATTATCTAGTTTTTTCTCTAAGATATATCTCTGTACTTTCTCTACACGCTCAGGATTAAAAGGCAGTTCATACGTTACATTAACATTATTAATACCACATAAACTTAATGCCTTATGGTAAATTTCTGAAAAGTGTAAATTATCTGTAATATTTAAATTAAACAACTGATAATTCTCTTTCTTATAGCCAATATAATATTTGGCATTAATACAACGTAATAAAAAGAGATCTCGATTACGCAATAAAACCGTAGGATCTATAACTGTGTCGTAGTGAAAATTCATTAATTCTCTACTTAATAACCAATGATCTTTAAACCCTCTAGAAGGTAATAGGTGGATATTATTAATATAGGGGTTGTCCATAAACAACATTTGGTTTTTAGGCGTACATACCACCCCAATTTCGATATGAGGATTAAATCGTTTAATCTCTCGATATACAAAAGAGCTAACCACAAAATCACCAATTTTGCCATCTTTACGCAAAAACAGTATTTTTTTAGGTTTAATCTGCCCATTTACATTCTGTGTTTGCTTATCTAACAGCATTTTGCCAAGAGCAAGACGAATTTTTTGGAGTATTTGTTTAATTTTCATTTGGTAATAAAATTGGCTGATAAGGTTCAATATTTAATACATAATTAATCCAATTAGAAAAACTGTATTTTTTCTTTATGCTAGGATCAAGCTCTACATAAGGTTTTGTTAAAAATGCTTCTAGTTCATCAAAGTTATTGTCTAAAACAAACATATTATTTGGGTGATAAAAGTCATAATATTTAATATTTTTATTCGTTGTAATTAATTTCTTACCGTAACCTAATGCTTCAAACACCCGAAAAGAGCAGCCTGAATGTTGTGCAATCACAAAATCTAAAATGCAATGGCATTGTTTTGCTAATGCTATATTTTCTGAAAAAGGCTTAATTTCAGACAACGGCAATAAATTGACATTGCTTGGATAAATATCACGGCATTTATGTATATCCTGACAAACTATTTGAATATCTAGATTAATTTTATGTTCTTGAGCATATAGAGCAAAATTGACTATTTCATTTTGCCGAGAAGTATTATGTCCACCAATAAAATATAATTTACCATTATCTTGTATTTGTATTTCATCTTCATAATCAAAATAAAAATTCGTTGTTGGATAGAGGTTATAAAACAACTCATTATATTTAAGATCATTAGAATCAAATACATAACAGCGGTCAAAATATTTTAAGTTTTCCATTGCTTTAGGATAACGAGTCAAACTGTCCCATTGATAATTTATCATACCGTTACCCTTTGTTATTTCCTTAATTTTAAGAATTATTTCTGGAGAAAACCCCTGCATAAGAAAAAAAAGAGAATAATCTATTTTCTGATTAATCTTTCCCTGCAAATTACGGAAATAGACCTCGCACTCAAACTTCCGCTTAGCTTCTTTCTCTTTTAAGATATTTTTACGAAAATTAACTTTGATTCGATCCCATAATGTAGGATATTTAAATCCTTCTCCTTTTTCATTATAGGGGCAAAGTAAAATAACATTGAAACCACAAGCAATAAGATTTCTTTCTAAAAGCCTAGAAATCCCTAAATTGGTTGAAATACACAATAATATTGTTTTCTTGCTCACAATTTCTCCTTATTAATTTTCATAAAATAGTGCTATAATTTTCTAAACAATACTATTTTTTGAGCATCATGAAACAACTGATTAACTACCTGTTTGGCACGAAAAGACCACGTTACACCGAAACCAGTTTTCATTTAAAGCAAATCAATTCTATATTACTTAAGCCTATTGGTTATGCTCTGGGAGATGCTATTTTGCATATTACCCATTTAAAACAGTTAAAGACGAACTATCCACATATCAAATTAGGCATTATCGTTACAGAACGCTGTTATTCCGTATATGCTGCTGAAGATTTTATTGATTTTTTAATGCTGGATTCAGCTAAAAACTATTTCCAACAAAGAAAAAAATGGGATCTCTATCTTGATTTTCAGCCAACTTATACGAGTCGCGCGATTTTTCTTGATTCTATTCTTTTTCCTAAATTTGTGATTAATTTTGGGAAAAATAAGAAAAAATATTATAATTTAGATAAAACTAAAAATTATGATTTTACGACACCAAACCTAAAAAATGTACATATTAGCCAATATCTATATCATTCTATATTGGGAAAATATCTATCTCCAGCGCCTATCCATTATAGCTTAACACCACAACAACTTTCTAACACATTACAACAATGTTGGCAGACTGGAAAAATTCGGGTTCTACTTGCTCCGCAAGGCAGTGGCAGACAGCTTCCCCCCCAAGAACTCCGAGCACTAATTCAGGCTGTTATCGCAAAAGAGCAAGTTTCTTTTGTACTTTCGGCAACACCAACTTATCAAGATTACGCCCAGCAACTAGGGTTGACCGATATCATTGCTTTATCCCCTAAAACGACTATTTTAGAATATTTTGCGCTGGCTCATTCTGCCGATATCATTATAAGTGTAGATAGCGCAAGTGTGCATATTGCTTGTGCATATAGCAAGCCATTACTCGCGTTCTATGCCAACTGCCCACATAATATTCAACGCTGGCAACCAATAAATTATGCCGATACTTTTATTGCTATTAGCCGCCAAATACCTAATATGGATAATAATGCAACGGCTAATTTTGAAATATCGGCTTGTGCCGAATGGTTAAACATGCAAATTGCCAAACAGCTTACTGCCGAGCCATGCGATAATTAAATTGAGGAACGTTTTCAAAATTAGAGCGGAATGGATTAATGTCTAATCCGCCTCGTCTTGTGTAACGTGCATAAACCGTTAATTTTTCAATTTCACCAAACTGCATTAAATCACAAAAAATGCGTTCTACACACTGTTCGTGGAATTCATTGTGTTCACGGAATGAAATTAAGTAACGTAAGACTTTTTCTCTATTGAGCTTTTTGCCTACATAGTGAATTTGTACACTACCCCAATCGGGTTGAGAGGTAATCAGACAGTTCGATTTGAGCAAATGACTCACCAATGTTTCTTCTACTCGTTCACCTTCACTCACGTTCTCTAAATAGCAGTTAGAAAATGCATAACTGTCAATTTCAATATCCAACTCATCAAGCAATTCACCTTGAAAATCGCTAATCGGTTGTGCGGTAAACTCGCTTAGTTTGCGAATTTTTACTGAAACCTGACCGCTTGCACAAGCAGATAGATCTGCTTGAATCGTGCGTTGTACGCTTTCCCAATCTGCAAATTGAGTCTGGTTAAAACTGTTGAGATAAAGTTTGAAACTTTTAGATTCAATTAAGTTTTCACTTTGGCAATCTAACCAAATATCCGCAATCGCAACTTGTGGAATGCCTTTATGATTTAGCCAAGAAAGTTCATAAGCCGTCCAAATATCTGCCCCTTGCGTAAAAGGTTGCTGTTCGGTAATACCTAATCCATCACGATTCAAACGGCGTGGTACAGGTTGCAATAAAGTTGCATCATATTGATTTTTATATTCGGTTTTTTGCCCTAATTTTAAGGCGGAAAGAGATTTGTCGTTGTAATTCATTTTCAATTAAACAATGTAGGAGCGAACCGATCTGTTCGCCCGTCAAATTTATTAAGACATTTCGGCAGACACATCGGTCTGCCGCCACAATTATAAATGTTTTGGCAACTCTGCTAGACTCTCAATCACGAGATCAGCGGCTTGTTCTGCTTCTGGGCTAACCGGTTTCCCCGTACGAACTAAAATTTTCGTTTTCACTCCAGCATTAAACGCCGCTTGCATATCTTCTAATTTATCCCCAACCATCACCGACTGTTGTGGATCAATGCCTAAATCGTTAATCGCTTGGGTAAACATACCTGCTTTTGGTTTGCGACAATCGCAATCCTGTTTATATTCCCCTTTGCCTTCTGGGTGATGAGGGCAGTAATAAATGCCATCAAACACCACACCATAATCTTCATCAAGCGACCAATCAAACCATTCGGTTAATTGCAAAAACTGATCTTCACTAAAATAACCTCGTGCAATTCCCGATTGATTAGTGACCAACACCAAGAGCCAACCTTGATCTTGCAGCTGCTTTAACGCCTTTCCTACCCCTTCAATAAATTGAAAATCATCAATTTGATGCACATAACCGTGATCAACGTTAATGGTGCCATCTCGGTCTAAAAAAATTGCTTTCTTACCCATTTTTGCCTCGTATATAGTCCACGATCATTTGATGATGTTCACCTGTTTTAAATTTATCAAACACTTGTTCAATTACACCATTTTCATCAATTAAAAAACTAATGCGATGGATACCATCATAGGTTCGTCCCATAAATTTTTTCTCCCCCCATACGCCAAAGCTTTCAGCAACTTGGTGCTCAGGATCGGAAAGCAAGGTAAAATTAAGTGCTTTTTTCTCTGCAAATTGAGCCAATTTTTTCGGTAAATCTGGGCTAATGCCAAGTACAATCACATTTAATTCATCAAGCTCACTTTTACTATCACGCAAACCGCATGCTTGTGTGGTGCACCCCGGTGTTAATGCTTTCGGATAAAAATAAACCAGCACTTTTTTGCCTAAAAATTGCGAAAGGGAAACAGGCTCATCAGCCTGATTTTGCAACGTAAACTCCGGCGCACGAACGCCTGCTTTCAGTGTATTCATTTGCAGAATTTCCATCAAAAAAAACCGCTTGCGATTATACACAGCAAGCGGTTGAATTTCAGGAAAATTTTGCAAAAATGCGCTAGACCGTTGAACTTTCAATAACATGAGCAAATGTTTCTAAGGCTGCTCATACTAAAAAGCTTTCCAACAACTCATTCAAAAATAATTTGCCGTGTTGTGTAATTTGCCAGGCATCAGTGGTTTCTGTTATAAAATTTTTCCCCAGCGCAGTATCCATGATCGCACGAACAACTTCACGATTTAATCCCGTATAGGCTTCAAATTCGGCTTTTGGGGTTGCTTCTAATAAGCGAAAACGGTTCATAAAAAACTCAAACGGGCGATCCTCTAGGGCTATTTCATGCTGTTCATACAGGTATTCTCCTCGCATATAGCCTTTCGGATGTTTCGTTTTAGAAAAGCGATAAATTTCTCCGCTTGGATAGGATATTTTGCCGTGAGCCCCGCAACCAATGGCTAGATAGTCCCCAAACCGCCAATAGTTCAGATTATGCTGACATTGATAACCTTTTTTGGCGTAAGCAGAGGTTTCATACTGCTCATAGCCAGCATTTGTAAGAAGTTGATGCCCTTGCTCAAAAATATCCCACAGCGCATCGTCATCAGGCAATGTCGGCTGGCGATAGTAGAACATCGTATTCGGCTCAATCGTCAATTGGTACCATGATAAATGTGGTGGGTTAAGCGCAATTCCCTGTGCTAAATCACTCAACGCCTGCTGAACCGATTGATTGGGTAAACCATGCATCAGGTCGATATTAAAGCTGTTCAAGCCAAATTTTGCAGCATTTTGCGCAAATTTGACCGCTTGTTTTGCTTCTATGCTATCGTGAATACGTCCTAGCTTCAGTAACTTTTCAGGCTCAAAACTCTGAATGCCCATTGAAATGCGATTCACACCTCCCTCTGCATAGCCTGTAAACTTTTCCGCTTCCGCTGTACCAGGATTTGCTTCTAACGTGATCTCTGCATTCGTTTCAAAAGCAATACGCTTTTGCACTTCGGCTAACAAATAGGCGATACTTTCTGCCGAAAATAGACTGGGAGTTCCTCCGCCAATAAACACGGAATGGATACTTCTCCCCTGAATTGCCTGCTTATGGCGAGCAAGATCCTGTTCTAAATCTATTAAAAGATGTTGAATGTAATCACGTTCAGGAATAATGCCTTTTTGTGCGTGAGAATTAAAATCACAGTAAGGGCATTTCTGTACACACCAAGGAATGTGAATATAAAGGCTTAGGGGAGGAAGAGAAAACTTCATAGGGGTTTGCTTATTTCATCTGAAAAATATTTATTGCCCCTTTCCCTGATTTTTACCGAATAATGAGGCAAAATCAGGGAAAGAAAACATACACTGTTGGCTCAAAAAAGTAACCGACTAATCACATGGTACTATTTTTATCGCTAATCCTCCCGTCGAAGTTTCACGATATTTTGCATTCATATCTTTGCCTGTTTCATACATAGTCTCAATAACCTTATCTAAGGTAACCCGAGGCTGCGAAGTTAGACGTAATGCCATTCGACAAGCATTAATTGCCTTAACCGATGCAATGGCATTCCGTTCAATACAAGGTACTTGCACTTGTCCGCCTACTGGGTCACAGGTTAGCCCTAAATTGTGTTCCATTGCAATTTCTGCCGCAATACAAACTTGGGTTGGACTACCACCCATAATTTCAGTTAAACCTGCCGCAGCCATAGAACATGCAACACCCACCTCGCCTTGGCAGCCAACTTCTGCACCAGAAATAGACGCATTCATTTTATACAGTGTTCCAATCACGCTACAAGTAAGCAGATAACGTTCAATGGTTTCTTGATTTAATTCTCCAATAAACTGGCGATAATACGCGAGTACGGCTGGTACAATACCACAGGCTCCATTAGTTGGCGCGGTGACTACTCTTCCGCCAGCGGCATTCTCTTCATTTACGGCTAAGGCATACATATTTACCCAATCAATAATTTGCATTGGGTCATTGGTCAGTTTATTGTTTGCTTCCAATGTTCGACGCAATGCCGCAGCACGACGCACAACTTTCAATGGCCCTGGTAATAAGCCTTCTGTGTGCAAGCCCCGTTCAATACAAGCGTCCATTGCCTGCCAAATTTTAGCTAAGTAGTCACTAATTTCCTGTTTAGAACGTAACGCTAACTCATTGCGCCATACCAGCGTAGAAAGATGTAAGCCATTATCGGCACAATGTTTTAAGAGCGTTTCTGCATTTTTATATGGAAACGGTACGCTAATTTCATCTTTTTCTTCCAATCCAAAATGGGCTTCATCAACAATAAAACCACCACCGATAGAGTAAAAGGTTTTTTCAAACAAATTTTCTTCACCATTAAAAGCTCGAAAAGTTACTGCGTTTTCATGTCGCGGCAGGAATTCTGAGTGAAAAGGCATATCTTGATAGAAATCAAAGCTAATTTCTTTGCAATGATGTGGCTCTGATTCAGCAAGCAGTAATTTTTTCTCGGCTTTCAGTTTGTTGATAGTCGGTTCAATCATCTCAATATCAACATTATCTGGCAAATACCCCATTAAACCCATGATAATCGCAATATCCGTGCTATGCCCACGCCCAGTGAGCGACAGTGAACCATACACATCTACCCGCAAGCGGTCGGTTTTTGCTAAAAAATTGCCAGCGATTAAATCATCAACAAAGTTTTTTGCTGCTTTCATCGGTCCGACAGTATGTGAGCTAGATGGCCCAATGCCCACCTTAAACATATCAAATACACTAATCATTGAAATTTACCCCAAAAAATGAAAACGCGGTCAATCTGAGTTTGCAAAAAATTCGCTCAAATTGACCGCTTACACACAACAATAATAAAAACGTAGCTATTATAGCCTTATCAAACTGCAATTAGAAGAGGTCAATCACAATCGCAGAAATAGCAATTAACCCCATTACCACAACAAAGACATTCGAAAATCTGCCTTTAAAACGAGCCAGTGCAGGCACTGTATGAATAGCATACATCGGCATTAAGAATAAGATCATTGCAATAATCGGGCCACCTAAACTTTCAATAAAGCCTAAGATACTAGGATTGAGATAAGCGACCAGCCAGATAGTGACAAAAAACAGCCCTGCGGTAATTAAACGGAATTTACTTGGCTCAATTGGCGTTTCACGCATTTGGTTTACAAAGCCTTCCATACCTTCCCGTGCACCTAAATAATGCCCAAAGAATGAACTGGTAATCGCAAAGAAAGCAACTGCCGGCCCGAAATAAGAGATAATTGGATTATCAAATTTATTAGCCAAAAACGATAAAATTGGGATATTTTGCTGTTTCGCGGCCAGTAATTCTTCTGGGCTTAATGTCAGCACGCAACTAAACACAAAGAACATAACAAAACCGACTAAAATTCCTGCCGTGCCACGTAAAGAACGCACCATAAGTTTATCCGTCGCCTCAGGATCGTTATCACAAAATTTCGAGTGAGATAATGCACTACTAGAAATAGCTGGCGAGTGGTTAAAAGCAAACACCAATACCGGAATGGTGATCCAAAGTGTTTTGAAAAAATCCCCTGCACTTGGTAAATCTGCAGAAAGCATAGCTGTGTTCCATTGAGGAATAAGGTATAACGATAACCCGAATAAAATTGCCACGAGAGGGTAAATTAATAATTCAGTGATACGTAATACCAATTTTTCATTTAACAGCATAACGCCGACTAACACAAAAACAGCAAGACCTGAAAGTAAGAAACGAGATGGTTCTGCCATACCCAGCTGATTAACCATAAATGAGCTGATTACATTTGTAATCCCAACACCATAGGCAAGCAGAATAGGGAAAATAGCGAAGAAATAGAGCAGAGTAATTAACTTGCCAGCTTCGCCACCAAAATGTTCTCGTGCTACGTTAGTAATATCGCTACCAGCATTTTTAGACGATAAAACAAAACGAGCCAAACCTAAGTGTGCTAAATAGGTCATAGGCCCAACTAGCAATGCCATAATAATCAGCGGGTAGAAACCACCTTGCCCAGCATTAATCGGCAAAAATAACACACCTGCACCAACAGCAGTACCAAATAGATTAATCATCCACGTGAGTGAAAAGCGTTTTGCTGACGCATTCATAGAATATCTCCTTGAAAGTAAAATCGGCGATATTCTAGAAATCTATTTTCTTAAAACAATATTAATTAGGTAAAAGTTTGATTTAGACAAATATTTATCTGTTTACTTGGCGATAAACAGAACAACTTATTCAAAGTTAGCGATATTTTCTATATTTTTCACTAAATACTATATTTCATGTAAAAAAGCTTGCTATTTCAAATACGCAACCGCTTGTTTAAAAACAAAGCCTTTTTTGTTAAAATTTTGTAAAAACAAGAGCTAGTTCACAGTTTTCTTGTTTTATTTCAGGCATAATATAGCGGACTGTACAGAGTTACTCTGTATGTATTCTTTTCTTACGATTAAGGTTGTCTGTATGCAGTACAAAAACTTTGATGAATTACTTGCCTCCACTGCATTAGGAGGCAGCAATCAATCCTATGTTGAAGATATTTACGAACAATATCTTGCAGATCCAAACAGCGTAGATGAAAGCTGGCAAAAAATTTTTGCACAATTACCCATAGTTGCAGAGGTTGAACAAGCTCACTCTGGTGTACGTGATTACTTCCGCCGTTTAGCACGGGAGCAACGTAATGATGCGATTACTGTTATCGACCCTGAAGCCAGTGCGAAATTAGTCAAAGTTCTCCAATTTATTAATGCCTACCGTTTCCGTGGTCACTTAGAAGCTAACCTCGACCCACTCAATTATTATCGCTGGAAAACGTCTAGCGTGCCTGAATTAGACTATCGCCATCACGGGTTTAACGAACAGGATTTAAATGAAACCTTTAATATTGGGCGTTACGTTTATAACAAAGACACTATTACGCTGGGCGAGCTTGCAAAAAATTTAAAAGAAACTTATTGCGGGAGCATTGGTTTAGAGTTTATGCATGTGCAAGATATGGAGCAAAAAATGTGGCTCCAATCTAAACTTGAAAGCGTGCTCAATAAACCTTTATTCAGCAAAGAAGAGAGAATTAATCTCTTAAAAGAATTGACAGCCGCTGATGGTCTAGAGCGTTATCTGGGAGCAAAATTCCCTGGTGCAAAACGTTTCTCATTAGAGGGCTCTGATGCATTCATTCCAATGATGAAAGAGATCATCCGCCATGCGAGTCGTCAAGGCATGACCGATGTCGTGATGGGAATGGCTCACCGCGGACGTTTAAATATGCTGGTTAATGTGCTAGGCAAAAAACCATCTAGCCTCTTTGATGAATTTGCAGGCAAGCATGCAGATGATCACCGTACAGGCGATGTGAAATATCACCAAGGTGCTTCTGCTGACTTTGCAGTCGATGATCGTGCTATTCACTTAGCTCTTGCATTTAACCCTTCTCATTTAGAAATTGTAAGCCCTGTTGTCATTGGTTCGGTTCGTGCAAGACAAACCCGCCTTAACGATACAGCACGAGAAAAAGTATTAGCCGTAACAGTACACGGTGATTCAGCAGTTGCTGGTCAAGGGGTAGTGCAAGAAACCTTAAATATGTCAAATGCTCGCGGCTATACTGTCGGTGGTACCATCCGTATTGTGATCAATAACCAAATTGGCTTTACCACCTCTAACCCTAATGATACCCGTTCAACAGAATACTGCACCGATATTGCCAAAATGATTCAAGCGCCGATCATTCACGTTAATGGCGATGACCCAGAAGCCGTGGCTTTTGCTGCTAGAATGGCAGTGGAATATCGTGCAAAATTTAAACGAGATATTTTTATTGATTTAATTTCTTATCGCCGCCATGGACATAATGAAGCGGATGAGCCATTAGCCACTCAGCCGATGATGTATAGCATTATCAAAAAACACCCTACCCCTCGTAAAGTATATGCCGATCGCTTAATTGCAGAAGGCATTATCACTGCCGAGCAAGAAATTGAGATGCTCAATGCTTATCGAGATGCATTAGATAATGGTGAGCGTGTAGTTGAAGAATGGCGTGAAATGGATACTGCCAAAATGGACTGGTTGCAATATCTGAATTACGATTGGACAGAAGGTTATGAAAACACCTTCCCGAAAGAGCGTTTTTTAACCTTAGCTAAACGTGTTTGCGATTATCCAGAAAGTGTACGCCCACACCCACGTGTTGAAAAAATCTACAGCGACCGTAAAGCCATGGCTCAAGAAGAAAAATTATTCGACTGGGGAATGGCTGAAACTATGGCATACGCCACACTATTAGATGAAGGTACGCACGTTCGCTTATCTGGTGAAGATGCGGGGCGTGGTACATTCTTCCACCGTCATGCTGTTGTACATAACCAAAATGACGGCACTGGCTATGTGCCATTAACCCAGTTACACGCTAATCAAGGTAGATTTGAGGTATGGGACTCTGTCCTTTCAGAAGAAGCCGTGCTTGCCTTTGAATATGGCTATGCCACTACTAATCCGAAAACGCTAACCATCTGGGAAGCACAATTTGGTGATTTTGCTAATGGGGCACAAATTGTGATCGACCAATTCATCAGTTCTGGTGAACAGAAATGGGGCAGAATGTGTGGTTTAGTGATGTTATTACCTCATGGCTATGAAGGGCAAGGCCCTGAGCACTCATCAGCACGCTTAGAACGCTATTTACAGCTTTGTGCTCAGCAAAATATGCAAGTCTGTATTCCTTCAACCCCGGCACAGGTATATCACATGTTACGTCGCCAAGCATTACGTAAAATGCGTCGCCCATTAATTGCGATTTCGCCGAAATCACTACTTCGCCATCCACTTGCAGTCTCATCGCTTGATGAACTAATTAATGGTGAATTTAAAACCGTGATTGGAGAAGTTGATGCGCTTGATCCTAAACAAGTAAAACGTGTAGTGATGTGTTCAGGCAAAGTCTATTACGACTTACTTGAACAACGCCGTGCGAATAATCAACATGATATAGCCATTATCCGCATTGAACAGCTCTACCCTTACCCGCACGAAGATGTGCAGCGTGTACTAGCAGATTATGCTCATGTGACTGATTTTGTTTGGTGTCAAGAAGAACCGCTTAATCAAGGTGCTTGGTACTCAAGTAAACACAATTTTGAGGCATCTCTGCCTGAAACAGCAAAATTACGCTATGCAGGACGTGAAGCCTCCGCATCGCCTGCGGTAGGCTATATGTCGCTACATACTCAACAACAAAAAGCTCTCGTCAATGATGCTTTAACATTTTAAGTTCGCGGGCAAGCAACGCCTGCAGTAAACACAATATTGCCGTAACATCATTGTTATACGCGCGAATAAAAATAAAAGGAAAAGACTTATGACTATCGAAATTATTACTCCAGACCTTCCCGAATCTGTTGCCGATGCAACTGTTGCCACTTGGCATAAAAATGTAGGCGATGTGGTAAAGCGTGATGAAGTCCTCGTTGAAATTGAAACCGATAAAGTGGTACTTGAAGTGCCCGCAACCCAAGATGGCATCTTAACCGAAATTATGGAAGCAACCGGTGCTACAGTGGTAAGCAAACAGCTACTAGGTAAACTTTCAGCTATTCAAGCTGGTGACATTTCTACTGCTACTATTGCCCAAAATGAGCCAACACCAGCCGATCGTAAAGAAGCCGCAATTGAACATTCACATAACGACGCCGATGCACAAGGTCCTGCTATTCGCCGCTTATTAGCAGAACACGATCTCAAAGCTGAAGATATCCACGGTACAGGCGTAGGAGGCAGAATTACCCGCGAAGATATCGAAGCAGCTGTTGCTAAACGTCAATCACAAGCGGTACAAAATGCAGCAGAAAATGCAAATAATACTGTCAGCACCGTTGCCTACTCAGCACGTAGCGAAAAACGCGTACCAATGACTCGTCTGCGTAAACGCATTGCAGAACGCTTGCTGGAGGCGAAGAATACTACCGCAATGCTCACCACATTCAACGAAGTAGATATGAAACCGATTATGGATTTGCGCAAACAATACGGTGAAAAATTTGAGAAACAGCATGGCGTGCGTTTAGGCTTTATGTCATTCTATATTAAAGCCGTTGTAGAAGCGCTAAAACGCTACCCAGAAGTAAATGCTTCTATTGATGGTGATGATGTGGTTTACCATAACTACTTTGATGTCAGTATTGCCGTCTCCACGCCTCGTGGTTTAGTTACGCCGGTATTACGTGATTGTGACAAACTATCTATGGCGGAAATTGAGAAAAAAATCAAAGAACTCGCAGAAAAAGGTCGTGATGGCAAATTAACCGTTGAAGATCTAACGGGTGGTAACTTTACCATTACCAATGGTGGTGTATTTGGTTCATTAATGTCCACGCCTATCATTAATCCACCACAAAGTGCAATTCTAGGTATGCACGCCATCAAAGATCGTCCTGTAGCGGTAAACGGTGAAGTGGTCATTCGCCCAATGATGTATCTGGCTCTCAGTTATGATCACCGTTTAATTGATGGGCGAGAGTCTGTTGGCTTCTTAGTTGCAGTACGCGATTTATTAGAAGATCCTACCCGCCTATTGCTTGAAATCTAATCTTAAAAACGGATAACCCGCTATACAAGCGGGTTATTTTTTACTTTTTTATGCAAAATCTTGCAATTCTGGGTTGATTGGGGTCTCTGCAATGTTATTTGCATAGTTACATAGGGTTGCCAAGCTGACACCTAAAATCACATCTAACGCATTTTGTTGGTTATAACCCGCATCAAAAAATTCCTGTAATTGCGCTGGGGTTAATTTTGCTTTTTGAAGCATCACTGCCATCGTAAAACGCGCCAGTGTGTCATATTTTGGATTCGCCTCAATGCGTGCAGTGGCACGAATCGCATCAACAATCTCTTGTGGCATTTTTAATAATTTTAGTGAAATTTTAGTATGACCAGCCACACAAAAACCACAACCATTGACGACTGCTGCTGTAATTTGTACGACTTCGCGCTCTTCTGCGGTTAAGCTATTGCGACCATTAATGCCACCTACAGTACGATAGGTTTCTAATGCAGTTGGTGCATTCGCCAGCACACCAATTAAGTTAGGAATAAAACCATTCGCTTGCTGTACCGCTTTTAATGCCTCTTGTGATGCTTCTGGTGCGCTTTCAATCGTGTGAATTTGGAATTTAGACATGATTACCTCAAAAATAATATTAAGAAATTGTAAGCAGTCTAAAGGAAATTACTTATTACAGAAAATAGCAAAATTTACTTTAATATGATTTTTTATTATAAGCTTTGCTGCCTTTTCTGTTTCTTTTCCGCTCTTCTCTTCTTAAAAAAAGCACTGATTTTTTCTCGACAATGCTCTGCCATAACACCCCCTCTAATTTCAAGCGCATGATTCATTTTATAATCTTCAAACAGATGATAACGAGAGCCGACTGCGCCTGTCTTGTAATCCATTGCACCAAACACTAATCGACCAATGCGAGAATGCAAAATCGCGCCTGCGCACATTGGGCAAGGCTCAAGCGTCACATAAAGCGTACAATCCATCAGGCGATAGTTCTGAATTTTCACCGCTGCCATTCGGATCGCTTGAATTTCTGCATGAGCAGTCGGATCATTTGAAGAGATAGTCAAATTAAACCCTTCTCCGATAATTTCCCCTGCTTTCGTCACCAACACCGCACCCACTGGAATTTCGCCCATTTCTTCAGCTTTATCTGCAAGATTTAAAGCCTGTTGCATAAAATAGTGATCTTGCTCAGCAAGTGTGAGATTGCAAAAGGTTTGCTTAGATTGAATAAACATATTTCACAAAAAATTAAGGGCGCACACAAGTACGCCCATCTTCTCAAATAAAATTAACGGCGACCACGTTCGTTAAAACGCTTTTCTTTAAAACCGCCTTTACGTTCTTTAAAGCCTCGATCTTGACGATCATTGCGACTGCCTTTGCGAGGATTACCACGACGTTCGCCGCCGCCATTTTCTACTGCACCGATTAAGCTCATTTGCATTGGTTTGCTTAATAAACGAGCTTTATTAGCAAAGTGTTGGACTAAATGTTTTGGCATACCTTGCGGCAATTCAATGGTTGAATAGGTGTCGTGCAGTTTGATATGCCCAATGTAACGACTACTGATGTCGCCTTCGTTGGCAATTGCACCGACAATGTGGCGAACTTCTACGCCATCTTCACGCCCTAATTCAATGCGGTATAAATCCATCGCTACGCCATTGTTTTCACGATGTTCACGACCGCCACGACGTTCTAATGAACGAGGATTTTCACGCCCACCACGTTCACGACTGCGTTTGATTTCAGGATCAGGTGGTAAAATCAATTTTTGTTTTTCGGTTAGCATCATCATCATTGCAGCCGCTAACTCTTCGTGATCTTGGTCAGCCGTGAATAAATCTTCCAATAATTCACGATATTGCTCTAAATCGTGATGCTCTAATTGCTGAGAAATACGAGCTTTAAATTTCTCACGACGTTTTGCCATCAACATTTCGTGGTTTGGAATAGCCACTTCATCAATCGGTTTTTTGATGAGATGTTCAATGTTTTTCAGCAAACGGCGTTCACGAGGTTCAACAAATAATAAGGCACGACCAGAGCGACCTGCACGCCCTGTACGCCCAATACGGTGTACATAGCTTTCTGCATCAAGAGTAATGTCGTAGTTTACCACTAAACTGATTCTCTCAATATCAATACCACGAGCGGCGACATCGGTTGCCACGACAATATCTAATCGGCCTGATCTTAAACGTTCTAAGGCGTGCTCACGAGCTTGCTGGGTCATATCACCATTCAATGCTGCCGCACGGTAGCCATTGCGTTCTAATAATTCGGTAATATCTACCGTGCCTGTTTTGGTACGAGTAAAGATAATTGCAGCGTCAAATTCTTCCACTTCTAAGAAACGCAATAAGGCATCATTTTTACGGAAACCTTCTACACGCCAAAAACTTTGGGTGATGTCAGGTGCTGAACGTTGAGTTGCCTGAATTTTAACTTCTTGCGGATCTTTCATAAAACGGCGTGTAATACGGCGAATAGGCTCAGGCATTGTGGCAGAGAAGAGAGCTGTTTGGTGATCTTCTGGTAATTCCGCCATTACCGTTTCAACATCTTCAATAAAGCCCATACGCAACATTTCGTCCGCTTCATCAAGTACAATTGCTTTTAACGCAGAAAGGTTTAGCGTGCCTTTGCGGATATGATCAAGGATACGTCCCGGTGTCCCAACCACCACTTGTGCACCTGCTTTTAAATCACGAATCTGTAAGCCGTAAGATTGCCCACCATAGATAGTCGCAATACGAATGCCTTTCATATTTTTGGTAAATTGCTCACAAGCATCAGCAACTTGAATCGCTAATTCACGGGTTGGTGCCATCACTAACATTTGTGGGTGGCGTTCAGAAACTTGAATTTGTGCAAGAATCGGTAAAGAGAATGCGGCGGTTTTACCACTGCCTGTTTGTGCCATACCTAATACATCACGACCTGCAAGTAAGTGTGGAATACAGGCTTGTTGAATGGGAGATGGATTAACAAAGCCCATGTCATTTACAGCATCAAGAATGGTTTGGGGTAAGCCTAAGTCGGCGAAAGTCATAGTTTCGGTTGTCATAAAATTCCAAATAGAGATTTGGCATTATCCGCAATAATCTGGGAATATGCGACATACACTCTCGGTATGCGATATGCACTACAATTAAAGCTAATGCCTAATAAAAAAATAAATTGTTGAGTTCGGTAGGAATAAAAATACTGGGGATAATCCCACAAGAAATAAAAACCTGTTTAGTATCCAAGCGGTACAATTTTGTAAAAAATCTGCAAAAAACGACCGCTTGTTTGTCCTAGTCATTCCCGCTAATTTTTCTCAACAACGGGATCAATTTGAGTTGCTCGTAATTGAGCAAGCTCAAACAAGGCAAAACGATACTCAACAAAGTTATAAACCTGGTTTGCGGCAGCTAAACGAAAGAAACTCTTAGCGTCATTGATTAGCCCCATTTTGAGTGTTTGTTTTGCAAGATAGAAGTATGTTTCAGTTAAAATTTCAGCATATTGTGCAGTATTTGCTTCTGCTTGTGCTTCCATTTTGTAACGGAGTTGATCTAAGGTAAATTTACCCAAAATATAATCAACGATATTACTTCCCCAAAACTCCTTCGAAAGCCCGTAAGAACGCGCAATTAAATTCTCTTTTGCTGTTCTTGGACTTAATTCAAGTTCATTAAAATACAGCCATAAAACCCGATAAGGATCGGTTTTATCCGCTGCATAAAATCGTTCAAAATCACGCTGTGCTTGCGCATAGCGTCCACTGTAATAAAACAGCAACCCGCGATTTAAGCGAGCATAATCATAATTTTGGTCTAAATCCAGTACGGCATTAAACGCATCAACAGAGCTATCGTAGTCGTCGTCTAGCAGTAAATAAAGCCCTAAATAGTTATAAGCGGCAGCCATTTTAGGGTTATACTCAACCGCCAAACTAAAATCATTTCTTGCTAATGACCATAATCCTAGACTGTCGTAAATAACGCCTCGTTCAAAATGCAATTCTGCACGCTCACTGTTGCGCAGTTCAGCTTCTTGTAATACTTGGCTGAGTCGCACCAGCATCACCTCTTGCTCAAAACGGAGCTGTGGGCTGACTTCTGATAGTGGTAAGCGATTCGGAGCAATTAAATCCGTATTTCGATTTACACAGCCACTTAGCAAGAGCAATGTAAATAAATTAAATAACCAAAAGTGGAAATTGAACAACTTAGCAAGCTGCATAAAAAACCTTAGGTTGTGATTAAATTTAAATCCCCCCTAAATCGGGGGGATTGAATTTATTATATTATTCAACGATATCTGATTGAGAATTTTCTTGCTCAACAGTTTCTGTTTCTGCTGCGGCATTTAAATCTTTCATCGTTAAACGGATTCTGCCTTGACGGTCAATTTCCACCACTTTCACTTGCACCTCTTGACCGACACTGAGGTAATCAGACACACGTTCTACACGAGTATCTGTGATTTGCGAAATGTGTACCAAGCCTTCTTTGCCACCTAAAATTGAAACGAATGCACCGAAGTCCACCACACGGGTTACTTTACCGTTATAGATTTGGTTTACTTCCACTTCGGCAACGATCTCTTCAATGCGAGCCATTACCGCTTTCGCTGCATTACCGTCAGTTGCGGCAATTTTCACTGTACCATCATCATCAATGTCAATAGAAGTATTGGTCTCTTCGGTTAAAGCACGAATTGTCGCACCGCCTTTACCAATCACATCTTTGATTTTCTTCGGATCGATCTTCATGGTGTGAATGCGTGGCGCATAGTCAGAAATATCTGCACGAGGCGCCGGAATGGCTTGTTCCATCACGCCTAAAATGTGCATTCTTGCACCTTTCGCTTGGTTTAAAGCAATACGCATAATTTCAGGAGTGATCCCTTCAATTTTAATATCCATTTGCAGTGCTGTTACACCAGTGCGGGTTCCTGCTACTTTAAAGTCCATATCGCCTAAGTGGTCTTCATCACCTAAAATATCGGAAAGTACTACGAATTTCTCGTCTTCTTTCACGAGTCCCATTGCGATACCCGCAACCGCTGCTTTGATTGGCACACCTGCATCCATTAACGCAAGAGAAGCACCACATACAGATGCCATTGAAGAAGAACCGTTAGATTCGGTGATTTCAGACACCACTCGCACTACATACGGGAACTCTTCCGCAGTTGGCATCACCGCTAACACACCTCGTTTTGCTAAACGACCATGACCAATTTCACGGCGCTTTGGTGAGCCGATACGACCAGTTTCGCCCACAGAGTATGGAGGGAAATTGTAGTGGAATAAGAAACGATCGGATTTTTCGCCGGTTAATTCATCAATGATTTGTGCATCACGTTCTGTACCTAATGTTGCTACAGCTAATGCTTGGGTTTCGCCACGAGTGAAAAGTGCAGAACCGTGAGTGCGTGGTAATACGCCAGTGCAAATATCTAAGGCACGCACGGTATCAACAGTACGACCGTCAATGCGTGGTTCGCCCGCAATAATACGGCTACGCACGATTTGGCTTTCTAATGCCGTGAAAATATCAACGATAGCGCCTTCTGAAATGGTTTCATCTTCGCCAATGATTGCTGCAATTGTTTCTGCTTTAATTGCATCAATTTGTTCATAACGCACTTGCTTTTCAACGATACGGTACGCATCACCTAAACGAGTTTCAGCTAATGCTTTCACTTTATTAATTAAATCGGTATTTGGTTCTGGTGCAACCCAATCCCAACGTGGTTTGCCTGCTTCTTTCACAAACTCTTTGATATTTTCAATCACCACTTGTTGCTGTTCATGACCAAACACCACCGCTGCAAGCATTTGTTCTTCAGTTAAAATATCTGCTTCTGATTCCACCATCAATACGGCTTTATCTGTACCAGCAACCACTAAATCTAAGCGGCTGATTTTTTGTTCACTAGTCGTTGGGTTTAATACTAATTGATCGTTAATAAAACCAACACGAGCTGCGCCGATTGGGCCATTAAATGGTACACCTGATAAAGAAAGCGCTGCCGATGCACCGATCATTGCCACTAAATCTGGGCTAATTTGTGGATTCACTGACATTACGGTTGCAATGACTTGGATTTCGTTAAAGAAACCTTCAGGGAAAAGTGGGCGAACAGGACGGTCAATCAAACGAGCAACTAAGGTTTCACCTTCTGATGGTCTGCCTTCACGTTTAAAGAAACCACCAGGGATACGACCTGCTGCATAGGTACGTTCTTGATAATCAACTGTTAAAGGAAAGAAATCTTGACCTTCTTTTACGTCTTTTTTCGCAACCACAGTCACGAAAACCGTGGTGTCGTCCATACTTGCCATGACGGCAGCAGTTGCTTGACGACCAATAGCCCCCGTTTCCAAGGTTACGGTATGCTGACCGTATTTAAATTGTCTTACAATAGGATTAAGCATAATAAATTCCTGTTAAATTGCTATAAGTTATATCGTTTTATCTTCCTAAAAATTGCGACTAGCAAAAATATCCTTAATAAAAATACTTTTGATAGCCGCCTTCTAATACTAGGAAACAAAACTGGCACATTATACAGAATAATCGGCTAAAAATCGCAATTTATTTGAATTTTGTTGAGACTTTATTCCATTTTTGTTACCCATTGAATCGCCGACTCTAAATCTGTACGCCATTGCGTAACGATCTGAGTCACCCAATCATTAATGCCTTGCTGCCAATTTTCACCATTATCTGTTTGCGCTAACTGTGCAATAGCTTGCAATTTCGTTAATCCGACCGAGGCCAATGCCCCTTTAATTTTATGCGCTTCGTCAGCGGTTTGTTTACGCCGTTTTTCATCGCCTGTTTCTTGCCAAACTTTTAGATTATGTTCCAAACTATTCACATAATCAGGCATTAATTTAGAAAATAATTGGAAATTCGCTAATACCCCTTCCTTGCCCATCACTTCAATTAGTTCACCTAATAAACGCTCATCAAAGATTGCATCTAAGGATAATTGTTCGCTAGCAAGCGGTGCTTTTTCTGCAGTATTTTCCCAAAATTCTTCACCGAAATAGTAATTCAAACATTCCGAAAGTGCTTCAATAGATAATGGTTTACGCAATACATCATCCATACCCTGTTGTTGATACTCTTCTTTTGTTTGAATAATATTTGCAGTTAATGAGACTAATAGTGGTAAATAATCAACTTCACCTTGCTCATAACGTTGGCGTAAATTCTGGGCAATTTCAAATCCTGTCGTATCTGGCAATTGGATATCTAGCAAGATTAAGTCATAACTATTCTGAGCAAATTTTTCATAGGCTTCCGCGCCTGTCATCGCGACATCGACTTCGCAGCCAAATTTGTCCAGCATTGCTTTTGCTACCACAACATTTACTTCAATATCTTCAACCAGTAGCACTTTCAGTGAATGAGGTTTAATCTTCACATTTTGTGTGCCATCTGCAATATTTGCCTGAATCGTCAAGGTAAAGGTTGAACCTTTACCTAGCTCACTTTCCACTGTGATATCTCCCCCCATTAGCCTTGCAATACGTTTTGAAATTGCTAATCCAATACCGCTCCCTGCTGCCTTGCGCTGGTCAGCGCTTTCAGCTTGATAAAACATCGCAAAAATTTTACGTTGTTCATGCTTGGCAATACCAATCCCCGTATCGTGTAAAATAAAGCCAAAGTGGTCTTGATCATAACGCACAACATTTAAAAAGACAGAACCACCAGCTGGGGTAAATTTGACTGCATTACTCACTAAATTCCATAAAATTTGGCTTAAGCGTGCATTATCGACCACAATAAATTCAGGTAGATCATCAGCACAAGCAATATGAAATTTCAATTTTTTCTGTTCTGCCATTAAATTCGCAAAGTGGCTGATATTGCTGATAATTTGTGAAAATTCCACTTCCGTTTTAAATAGTTCAATACGACGACTATCAATTTTCTCTAAGTCGATAATATCACTAAAGATATGCCCAAGAGACACTGCACTGACATTAATTGTTTTTAAGTATTCACGCTGCTGATTAGAAAGTTCACCTTCAAGCAAAATGCGGCTTAAACCAATGATGCCGTTAAGCGGAGTGCGTAATTCATGACTAATCGTTGCCATAAGGCGAGTCTTATCTCGGCTGTTTTTTTCAATCACTTCCTGATACCGTTTACGCTCGGTAATATCGCGACCAAATCCCATAATACAATGGCGATCTGTAATACGATCGTAGTAAGGCACTTTACGAATTTCAAAGCAAGCTAGTTTATCATTAGGAAAACGAATCCACTGCTCATACGTTAATACCGTATTTGTTTTTAATGTATCGCGATCCGTATCCGTCATTAATTTCGCATTTTCTGGCGTAAATAGCTCTTGGGGTGTACAACAAAGGATTTCCTGCTTTGATTTACCCGTTAGAATTTCCATTGCGTGATTGCAGCCTAAATAACGCCCTTCTCCGTCTCGGTAGAAAATTAAATCGGGCGAGGCATCAAAAAATGAGCGTAAAAACTCGGCTTGCTGCTCCAATTCTACATTCAAACGCGCATCTGCTTCTCGTAGAATAGAAAGCTCATCAAGCGATTTTTCTAAACGCGCCCTAGAACGCTCGAGTTTTTCCACAATTAAATTAAAAAAGTAGATCACAAAAGGTGCAGAACATAAACCAAAGACCATTGAGCGAATAATGTCTTTAGCTGGAATATGCCCTGTAAATAAAAAGCTCAAACAACATTGTAAAATAATGGCAAAGGAAGAAATAAAGACAAAGCCCCACATCGCTGAGCGGACTTTCCCCAACCTTAACACCCAATTCACATAATCTTGAGCATACTGTTTGATGCTTTTCATTTTTTTATTCCTTAGCGCCAATAGAATAGGCACACAATTGCAACTATTGCGACCACAACACCCGTATAATTAATTTTATTGATTTTTTCTTTGAAAATTAATGCGCCAATCAATGTGCCTAAACAAATTACACCAAGGTTCATGCCAGTAAATACCAACGTTGGATCATCTTTCATTGCTTGATGGGCTTTAATATAGAAAAGGATATTGCCGAAATTTAATGTCCCTAACAGCAAGCCTACCGCCACACTTGGAATATGCCATTGTGTGCGTTTTAATAAGAGGTAAATAAACATTAAACATGCTGCAAAGATAAAAGAAATCACTAAAGTAAGCGAAAATGCTGAACCCGTTTTCGCCATCTGCTTAAATAAAATATCATTCACGCCATAGCCAACCCATACTAACGCTAAGCTAATAACGGCAATCATTCCTCCTTTTTCCATTCCTTGCTGACTACGCCATAGTAAACAGCCCAGAGCAATAAAGGCAAGCACAAGTGCAACTAATTTATTGCTGGTTACAGCTTCACCAAATAGCGTAAATGCCGCTAAAATCGGTAGAAATAGCGATAAGCGCTGAGCGGCATCGGTACGAATAATCCCTGCATATTCCAACGCTTTAGCTTGAATTAAAAAAACACTCGGTAATAAAAAGCCTAAAGCAAAAAAGATATAAGACGAAGGATTTGTCTGCACAATTTCCATAATGCTCTGCCCATTGAAATCAGGCTTAAGTAAGGCAAAAGTCAAACTAATAGCAACCAGATAATTAACCGCAATACTTTGATCGATTGCAATCCCTTTCTGTCGTGCAACTTTAATTAATACACCAACAGTAACGCTACATAAAATAGCTAAAATAAGTTCTAACATTGATTCTCCTTTATAAAGGTATATTAAGATTTCCTGAACACGAAATTTTGCAAAAAAAGGCAAAAAATTGACCGCTTATCTACGTGTCTCCGGGGTTTCCGGTTGTTCAACTAAAATCAAAATTGCTGCATCACCGCCCCACTCTCTCGGTGCTTGATGTAAAGCAATCACTTTAGGGTGCTGAACTAGCCAACGTGGAATTTGATTTTTTAAAGCTCGAGTGCCGTAGCCTGTCATAATGCTGGCGCAATAAATCTGTTCTCGCTCACATGCCATAATTAAACTTGCCAGCTCTTTTTTGGCTTGCTCACGGGTTAAACCATGTAAATCTAAAAATAACTCCGGCGAAAAATCCCCACGACGGAGTTGCTTTAAAATATAAGGATCAATATCTTCACGTAGATAGCGAACCTTCTCATCAACCTCGTGTAACAATGGCTCATATTCATCAGAAAAATAAAATAATGTATCTGCCTGCTCTTTTAACTGACGAATTTCACTTACCTTCCCCTTAATTTCGTTTTTAGGCACAAAGGTATCTTGCTTAATCTGTTTTGTTCCTTTCACTGCGTCACGAAACAGTGAAAAATCATCTTCTTGCATATTCTTTCCTCTTAAATTCAAGGGCGGCATTCTATCACAACTCAAAATATGATATAAATCCGCAAATTTATCATTTGGAATTCATTTTATGTTTACACACAATCTTGAGCTGTTAGATGAAATTCAGCAATCACCGGTAGCCGATGATCTTAGCTCCGTACTTGATATGATGCGCTGGGCATATAGTTATTTTAACTCATCGGATCTCTATTATGGTCATGGGCATGATAATGCTTGGGACGAAGCAAACCAATTAGTTTTAACTGCACTCGCACTACCTATTGATGTGCCCGAAAGTTTATATCAAGCTCGCTTAACGCGAGTAGAAAAAGAACGTATTGTTGCAATGGTTGAGGCTCGCTTGGGTTTACGTAAACCCGTAGCATATCTGACTAATTCAGCGTGGTTCTGCGGTTTAGAATTTTATGTTGATGAGCGGGTAATCATTCCTCGCTCGCCGATTGGTGAACTGATTCAACAAGGTTTTACTGGCATTTTACCTGCCGAGCCAAAACGCATTTTAGATATGTGTACCGGCAGTGGTTGTATTGCTATTGCTTGTGCGGAGCGTTTTCCTCACGCAGAAGTCGATGCTGTTGATCTCTCTTTTGATGCGCTAAATGTTGCCGAAATCAATATCGAACGCCACAACTGTACTCACCGCGTTTTCCCACTACAATCCGATCTTTTCCAGAATTTACCTCAGGATCGCTACGATTTAATTGTGACCAATCCGCCCTATGTAGATCAAGAAGATCTTGATGACATGCCCGAAGAGTTTCACCATGAACCCGAATTAGCACTAGGCTCTGGTTTTGATGGTTTAGATATTACCAAGCGTATTCTTGCGCAAGCAGCAGATTATCTCTCTGAAAATGGCGTGTTAGTATGTGAAGTCGGCAATAGTATGGTGCATTTAGTTGAACAATTCCCAAGCGTTCCCTTCCATTGGTTGGAATTTAAAAATGGCGGTTTGGGGGTATTTAGCCTGACCAGAGAGCAATTAATTGCTCATCGAGCTTTATTCCAAGCATAATGTTACTGTACGTTTTTCAGCAAGGCAGAGATAAATTTGACTTGTGATAAAAATAGCTAATTTATTTCATAAAATAAATTAAATGGCGTTGCGAGTACAAGGTTTTCGTTATATCTTGTTCCCATAAAACAAGCGGTTATTTTTGGTAAATTTTTTGCTAAAAAGGGCCGCTTGTCACAGTTTGTTAATTTTTAAAGGAACTTGATTATGGACCAATCCATTCGCAGTAATATTCAAATGCTTGGCGATTTTTTAGGAGAGACTATCCGTGATTCGCAAGGCAATGACATTTTAGAGCTGATAGAAAATATCCGCATTCTCTCGCGCGATTCTCGCCATGGAGATGAGCAAGCTCGGGAAAAGCTCCTTGATATGCTGGCAAACATTGCAGATGATAACGTTATTCCCGTGGCCCGAGCCTTTAGCCAATTCCTTAACCTCACCAATATTGCTGAACAATACCACTCTATTTCGCGTAATAATCAACAAAAAGTAGATACTCTAGGACGTTCACTCGGTGCACTCTTTACTCGTTTAAAAGCACAAAACGTTCCAGCCGAAAAAGTGATTGCAACAGTCAATAAATTACTCATTGATTTGGTTCTCACTGCCCACCCAACAGAAGTGACCCGCCGTTCATTAGTGAATAAACACGTAGAAATAAACCGCTGTTTAAGCCGTTTGGAGCATAATGACTTAACTGAAGCAGAAACGACAAAACTTAAACGCCGTCTCTTGCAATTAATTGCTCTGGCTTGGCATACTAATGAAATTCGCACTCAACGTCCAACCCCAGTTGATGAAGCCAAATGGGGAATGGCCGTTATTGAAAATAGTTTATGGAAAGCCGTACCTGATTTTTGTCGCCAAATCAATCTTCAACTCGAAAAACACTTTGGAGTGCAATATTCTGTAGAACTCGCGCCCGTCCGCTTCTCTTCTTGGATGGGTGGAGACCGCGATGGAAACCCATTCGTTACTGCGCAAACGACTCGTCGTGTGCTACAAATGCAACGCTGGAAAGCGGCTGAACTATTCTTAGAAGATATTCGTGGGCTATCCGATGAACTTTCTGTGGTGCAATGTACGCCTGAGTTCCGCGCAAAATATGGTGATCATTTAGAACCCTATCGCGTGGTAATTAAAGCATTACGTACTAAATTAATAAAAACCGTTGCCTATTATGCTGAATTGTTGGAAGACCGCCCGCTAACTATTCGTCAAGATGAAATTTTGACCGATGATAATCAGCTTTGGGAGCCACTCTATGATTGCTACCAATCACTGCATCAGTGTGGTATGCGCATTATTGCTAACGGGGCTTTGCTCGATTGTCTGCGCCGTATCCGTTGCTTTGGTTTAGGGCTGTCGCGTTTGGATATTCGTCAAGAAAGCACACGTCATGCTAATGCTATTGGCGAAATTACACGTTATATTGGCTTGGGCGACTATACGCAGTGGACAGAAGAAGATAAACAGGCCTTTTTAGTGCGTGAGCTCAGTTCTCGTCGCCCATTGATTCCAACCGATTGGACACCATCCGCTGAAACACAAGAAGTGCTAGATACCTGCAAAGTAGTTGCTGAGCAAGCACAAGGCACGATTTCTGCTTATGTTATCTCTATGGCTCAAGAAGCCAGCGATGTATTAGCTGTGCACTTGTTACTCAAAGAAGCCGGTTGTAAAGCCAATATCCCTGTCGCACCATTGTTTGAAACCTTAGACGATCTAGAACGTTGTGAAAGCGTGATGGAGACCTTATTCTCAATTGGTTGGTATCGTGGTGTTATCAATAACTACCAAATGGTGATGATTGGCTACTCCGATTCTGCCAAAGATGCGGGAATGCTAGCTGCCTCTTGGGCACAATATAAAGCACAAGAAGCTCTCGTAAATTTATGCGAGAAATATCATATTGAGCTCACCCTCTTCCACGGACGTGGTGGCACTATTGGTCGTGGTGGCGCTCCAGCACATGCGGCTCTTCTCTCTCAACCTCCAAGATCACTCAAAAATGGTTTACGTGTGACCGAGCAAGGCGAAATGATTCGCTTTAAACTTGGCTTACCAGGCGTGGCTATTGTCAGCTTAGATCTTTATGCTAGTGCGATTCTTGAGGCAAATCTCTGCCCTCCACCAGAACCAAAACAGAGTTGGCGCAATGTCATGGAACAAAGCGCAGCAACCTCTTGCGAAATCTATCGTGGTATTGTACGAGGCGAGCCTGATTTTGTACCATACTTCCGCGCGGCTACACCTGAGCAGGAACTCTCTAAGCTACCGCTGGGATCTCGACCGGCTAAGCGTAATCCTAATGGCGGGGTAGAAAGCTTACGTGCTATTCCATGGATCTTTGCATGGATGCAAAACCGCTTAATGTTGCCAGCATGGCTGGGGGCAGGTAAAGCACTGCAACAATTAATTGAGCAAGGTAATGAGACTTTGCTCAAAGAGATGTGCGCTCAATGGCCATTCTTCTCAACTCGTATTGGTATGCTTGAGATGGTATTTAGCAAAGTTGATTTATGGCTTGCTGAACATTATGATCAACGTCTAGTACCAAGCCATTTACACCGTTTAGGTAAAGAATTACGTAGCCAATTGCAAGCAGATCTACAAACGGTATTATCACTCTCGCACGATGGTCAATTGATGGCGGATCTCCCTTGGGTGGCAGATTCGATCGCTTTACGTAATGTATATACTGATCCACTTAACCTTCTTCAAGTTGAGTTACTTCATCGCTTACGTAGCCAAGGTGACAGCGCTGACCCAGCTCTTGAGCAAGCCTTGATGATCACTATTACAGGGATTGCTGCAGGTATGAGAAATACAGGCTAGCATACTATTTTGCAAAAATGTAAAAAGCCCGCTTGATTAATTACAAGCGGGCTAAATTATGCGATTTTTTACAAAATCAGATTACTTGGCAAAATGCGCAACTAAATCGTCGTAACCACCAATATGCTCACCACCGATAAAGACTTGTGGTGCAGTGCCTCTGCCTGTGATTGCTCGTACAGAGATAGAGCTCGCATCTTTACCTAATACGATTTCTTCAAAAGTAAAACCTTTCTCTTTTAATAAGGCTTTCGCTTTAGCACAGAATTGGCAACCTGGTTTGGTGAAGATAGACACTGATGGTTTTTCCACCCAAGTTGGATTTAAGTATTTCATCATCGTGTCGGCATCAGACACTTTGAATGGATCGCCTGGCTCCTGTGGCTCAATAAACATTTTTTCCACTACACCATCTTTCACCAGCATAGAATAACGCCAAGAACGCTTACCAAAGCCTAAATCTTCTTTGCCTACAAGCATGCCCATGCCTTCGGTAAATTCACCATTACCGTCTGGAATTACAATCACATTCTCAGCTTCTTGATCCGCTTTCCAGGCGTTCATGACAAAAGTATCATTTACTGACATACAGATAATGCCATCAACACCAACAGCTTTAAATTCGCATGCTAATTCATTATAACGTGGTAAATGCGTTGAAGAACAAGTTGGCGTGAATGCCCCCGGCAGAGAGAAAACGATCATCGTTTTGCCTTTAAATAATTCATCCGTAGTGACATCAACCCACGCATCACCTTGGCGAGTATGGAAAGTGACATTAGGGACTTTTTGACCAGTCATATCTTTTAAAGACATATTTCTTTCTCCTAAATTAAAATAAAAATGTGAGAGAAGTGAATAACACAGGTAACGATTTTTTACACTACTATGCGTTAGCCACTCAAAATGAAAAGCAAAAACTTGCCGTTCATGTATAAATACAGAACGGCAAGTTTTAACTTAAGGACTATTGTACTATTTTTGAACGTCTTGTAAAGTCTAGCAGCGATTGATAATGTAAATTCATTAGCAACAACAGCCGATTTTTGCTGTCACGAACAAAAATTCGCTTGTCTAGTACGCTTTAACGATTTTCAGCAATAATCACCGCTCGCTTCGGCGCAGGATAACCTTCTATCGTTTTGCTGTGATCAGCTGGATCTAAGAAATCCACCAAACTCTCGTTTTCCAACCATTCGGTTTTACGTTGTTCTTCTAATGTTGTCATCGCTTCATCAACACAACGCACATTTTTAAAACCCACTTTCTCAAGCCAATTAATTAACGCCGGCACTGATGGAATAAAATAAACATTTTTCATTTTCGCATAACGATCTGCTGGCACTAAAACATCATGAACATCCCCATCGATCACTAGCGTCTCCAGCACTAATTCACCGCCTCTTACCAACTGATTTTTCAATTGTACAAGATGATCTAACGGCGATTTACGATGATAAAGCACGCCCATGGAAAATACGGTATCGAATGCATGTAGCGGCTGCATTTGCTCAATTCCTAAAGGGATTAAATTTGCTCGGCGATCATTACCTAATAATTTGCGCACAGCTTCAAATTGGCATAAAAATAACTCGGTGGGATCAATCCCCACAACCATCTTAGCCCCTTCTCCAACCATACGCCACATATGATAGCCACTGCCACAACCTACATCTAACACCGTGCGATCTTTTAATGGTGATAAATGCGGCAGAACGCGATCCCATTTAAAATCAGAACGCCACTCTGTATCCAGATGCACCCCATGTAAGTGGTAGGGGCCTTTTCTCCATGGCATTAATTGCTTTAAATGGAATACCAAACGTTGCATTTCACCATGACTTAATGGCTCAGCCAATTTGGCTTCTACTTTATCGCTCAAGTTAATTTCTACTTTAGCATCTGGTAAAAACTCTACGACTTTTGCCCATTTTGTATAATCACCATGTGTCTGTTTTTCCCATTGCTTTAACTGCAAAGGTAAAGTTTCTAGCCACGCAGACAAATTTGTTGTCGCAATTTGCTGATAAAAAGGACGGAAATCGATCATAGTTTTTCTTTTCTTAAAATAACAAATAGCGAATTTTATCGGAAATCTGCCAATTTAGATAGGGCGGATTAACCCCTCTTGGCTATAAGTCGCTACCAATTTACCGTCTTGGCTAAATACTTGTGCACTTGCTAATCCTCTTGCTCCACTCGCATTGAGACTTTGAATATCAAAAAATAACCATTGGCTAAAATCAAATTCACGATGAAAACGAATACTGTGATCAAGTGTAGCAAAACGAACTTTTTGCTCAAAGACACCACATTCATGCGGATGCAACATGGTTGTAATACAATGAAAATCTGAAAAATAAGCCAGTAAACACTGCTGTAAACGGCGATGACTAAGCACACCATTCGTTTTTACCCACAATTGTTGCTCTGCCGGTAATTGCTGCCCTTGGAATGGATTATTTGGATATTTTAAGCGCACATTGAATGCTCGTTCTGAATTAAATAGAGGACGTAAATGCTCTGGCAACATCGTTGCCATTTGTGCAAGTAAATCAGCTTCAGAATAAAATTGTTCCGGTTCCTCCATCTCTGGCACCGCGACTTGATGCTCAAAGCCTTGTTCATCAATATGGAATGAAGCAGTAACTCTAAGTAGTGTCTCACCCCCTTGTTTTGCCGTCACAGAGGCAGCTGTAAAACTATTTCCCTCATGCAATAATTCTGTTTCATACACTATCGGCAATTTGGCAGAACCTGCTCGCAGAAAATAGGCATGGCAACTATGTAACCAACGCTCTTCGCTAACCACTGCCATTGCCGCAGCTAACGATTGAGCCAATACTTGCCCACCAAAAACTTGTGGTAGCCCTAAGTCTTGGCTTTCGCCCTGAAAAATACCATTGCCTAAAGGCTTTAAACTGAGAAGTTGAATGAGTTGTGTAAGTGCTTGAGACATATTGCTTTCCTGAAAAAACTAAAAATGTCATTTTAGAGCAAGTAAACATAACAAGCGGTCGGATCTGTCAAATTTTTTGCAAATTTTAGTGTAAATTTAAGCGCTTGCTATTTTTTAACTTGTTTTATTAGAATAAATCACTATAATCCAAGGTCTTGCATTCTTATGCAATCCAATGGGGGCGTTTTTGGTTCTTCGCAATGGCGTTCGGTTTACTTGGTCAGGTCCGGAAGGAAGCAGCCAGAATCGAAATTGCCGTGTGCCGAAGGTTAGCTGGAAACGCCCCCACCTTATATCTCCTCGCTACGGATAACTTGAAGCCTATCACCAACACGTACAATACCACTATTCTGGGGAATAAGATGAATCCCAAAAATTGGTTTACCTCGCGCATTCGTATGATGCGTTTTCAATGTTCTAAAAGGCTCTACATGCGGATTCAGTTCATGGGTTTGTAAATCACGGGTGATCATCACGCAACGAGTACAATGTTGTGCAAATTCAAACATCACTTCACCTATCTGAATTACTCGCCATAGTTCTTCTGCAAAAGCTGTCTGCCCATCAATCACAATATTTGCTCTAAACTGTGCCATTGCCACCTCTACTGGTGCCCATTGCTGAATTTGATGCAATGATTTCTGTGAGCAAAGTAAAATAGGGTTACTATCCGCAAAACTCATCGGCTTAGCCATTGCAGTAAGCTGACGTTGTGATTCTACACCTAACCAACGTAATTGTACCTCACGTTGAAAAATGCTACTCAGCCAGTGATTAACTTGGGTATCAGCAATATAAGACAGAAAAACCTCCCCCCAAACTTCACACGGCTGCATTTGCTTGAAATCCGCATAACGAACAACATACTGAGTTTGCTGATAGCAAAGTACTATCCCCTGAGGAATAGGCAATACAGAAAATTGATAAAGTATCTTATCTTTACGGGCAGTCACAAAAGTGCCATCTAATTCCGTAATCATAAATTCACGGTCAAAACTCAAGCCTTGTGCTTGCACAAAAACTTGTTGAACAGAATATGCCTGCGCAGATTTTAAAGGAAATAAATTTAATTGGGTAACTTGCATAACACAAAAATTGGTAGCTGGATAGTTTCTATTTTATGCTATCATTTACGCTAAATTCTATCAAAATATAAGGATACATCATGGCTAAGAAACCAACTCAAGATTTTGAAAGCACATTAAAAGAATTAGAAGAAATTGTCGCGCGTCTAGAAAGTGGCGATCTGCCGTTAGAAGAAGCATTGAGTGAGTTTGAAAGTGCAATAAAATTAGTTCAACAAGGGCAAGAACGCTTACAAAAAGCCGAACAGCGTATCCAAATTTTATTACAAAAAGATGAAAATGCAGCATTAGTGGATTATCAATAATGAACTATCAACTTTCTTATGATTTGAACAATTGTCAAAATCGCGTAAATGAAGTATTGGCAAAAAAATTACAAAATTATACCGCTTGTAACACCCCTTTAATTGAAGCGATGTCATACGTGGTGCTGCTTGGTGGCAAGCGAATTCGCCCTTTTCTTATCTATGCAACAGGTAAAATGCTTAATGTTCCACTAGCAAAATTAGACTGCTCTGCAGCGGCAATGGAGGCCATTCATGCTTATTCGTTAGTCCATGATGATTTACCAGCAATGGATAATGATAACCTCCGCCGCGGTAAACCAACCTGCCATATTGCATTTGATGAAGCTACTGCGATTTTAGCGGGCGATGCACTCCAAACTTTTGCTTTTGAAATGCTCTCAGCCGATTCCTTGTTATCTCCCACGGAGAAAGTCGCTCAAATTCAGTGTCTTGCCAAAGCAGCAGGCGCGGCAGGAATGTGTCTAGGGCAAAGTCTAGATTTGCAATCGGAACATAAATCTATCTCTTTAGCTGAATTAGAACTTATCCATAGAAATAAAACAGGAGCATTAATTGTTGCTTCTGTGATCATGGGCTTTAATCTTTCCTCATATGCAAATAATGCTCAACTTAGAGATAAATTAATGCAATATGCGCAAGCAATAGGTTTAGCCTTTCAAGTACAAGATGATATTCTTGATGTTATTGGTGAAAGTGAGAAGATTGGTAAAGTTGTGGGAAGCGATCAAGCCTTAGATAAAAGTACCTATCCAAAATTATTAGGACTAGAGGGCGCTCAACAGAAAGCAGAAAAGCTCTACCAAATAGCCTTGCATGCTTTAGCCGATATGCCTTTTGATACAACTGCTTTAAGTGCATTAGCTGAATTTATTGTTAAACGAGATAATTAATTGAATAGGAAAAAGGCTGGGAAATCCCAGCCTTTATTTATTTTGTTTCTAGTAGCTTGATTAGCCTTTGTAGTTGTGAACGTGCGCAACTAAGTCTAATACTTTGTTAGAGTAACCAGTTTCGTTATCATACCAAGAAACTAATTTCACGAAAGTATCTGTTAATGCAATACCCGCATCTGCATCAAATACAGAAGTTTCTACTGCGCCATTGAAGTCTGTAGATACTACTGCATCTTCAGTATAACCTAAAACGCCTTTTAATTCGCCGTTGAAAGTTTTACCTTCTGCTGCATCTTTAATTGCTTGTTTGATTTGTTCGTAAGTTGCAGGTTTTTCTAAGTTTACAGTTAAGTCAACTACAGATACGTTTGCAGTCGGAACACGGAATGCCATACCAGTTAATTTACCGTTTAATGCTGGTAATACTTTACCTACTGCTTTCGCTGCACCAGTTGAAGATGGGATGATATTTTGTGATGCACCACGACCACCACGCCAGTCTTTAGCAGACGGACCATCTACAGTTTTTTGCGTTGCTGTAGTTGCGTGAACAGTTGTCATCAAACCTTCTTTGATACCAAAAGTTTCGTGAATAACACGTGCAAGTGGCGCTAAACAGTTTGTAGTGCAAGATGCGTTAGATACGATATCTTGACCTGCATAGGTGTTGAAGTTTACACCGTTTACAAACATAGGAGTGTTGTCTTTAGATGGACCAGTTAAAACAACTTTTTTCGCACCTGCGGTGATGTGCTTACGCGCAGTTTCATCAGTTAAGAAGATACCCGTTGCTTCAACTGCAACATCAACACCAATTTCATCCCATTTTAAATTTGCAGGATCTTTTTCAGCAGTTACACGAATTTCTTTACCGTTTACAACTAATTTGCCATCACGTACTTCAACAGTACCATCGAAACGGCCGTGAGTTGAATCGTATTTCAGCATATACGCCATGTAATCAACATCGATTAAGTCGTTAATACCAACTACTTCGATGTCATCACGGTTTTGTGCTGCACGGAATACGATACGACCGATACGACCGAAGCCGTTAATACCAATTTTAATTGCCATAAGCATTTTTCCTATTTTAAAGTTAAACAAAAAACTTTTTCTGGATACAATTGGGAACGAATCCCAAACAGAAAACGGTTCGGATTATAGCACAATGTTCCCTATACCTGACAAGACAAAACCGTAAGGGAATGAAAAATGTTCTGATTTATATCAAATTTAAAAAATCACTTTATAGCCAAGCTAAAACAGTAGAAAATAATCAAACCGAATAAAAAACATAGCAATTTATTATGAAAGCACTTAGTCAGCTGACAGAAAAACAATTTGAGATCTGTATTAAACATGGCACAGAAAAACCATTTAGCGGCAAATTTCTACATGAAAACCGTCTAGGAATCTATCGTTGCGTACGTTGTCACAATCCTTTGTTCTATTCTGATACCAAATTTGACGCAGGCTGTGGCTGGCCAAGTTTTTATCAAACAGTTGCCGAAGATTCGCTACGCTACTTAGATGATTATAGTTTAGGGGTTCACCGTGTTGAAATTCGATGCGGTAAATGTGATGCACACATGGGGCATGTTTTTCCTGCTGGGCCAGCACCAACAGGCTTACGTTTTTACCTTAATTCTGTGGCATTAAACTTTAAAGTCGATGCAACAGGTGAAGAGATTGATGGATAAGCTAATGAAAAATAGGATTATCATTGGAATCAGTGGCGCAAGCGGTTTTCAATATGGTTATAAAGCATTAGAGTTATTAAAGCCGTTTGATCATATTGAAACACATTTAGTCATGTCGAAGGGAGCAAGTTTAACCCGAGAGTATGAAACAAACTACCGTAAAGAAGAGCTGCTCTCTCTCGCGGATATCGTCCACCCCATTCATAATTTAGCTGCTAGCATTGCAAGCGGTTCATTTAAAACACTAGGCATGCTAATTGCACCTTGTTCTATGCGCACGCTCGCTTCGGTCGCAAATGCGTTGAGTGATAATTTACTCACACGTGCTGCCGATGTCACACTCAAAGAACGCCGTCGCTTAGTTTTAATGGTGCGAGAAGCCCCGCTCAATTTAGCGCATCTAGACAATATGCGTAAAGTCACAGAAATGGGAGGCATTATTTTTCCCCCAGTGCCTGCATTCTATCAACAACCTAAAAATATTGATGAAGTTGTGACACATAGTGTTGTAAGAGCATTGGATCTATTCGGGCTTGATATCAATATGCCACGCTGGCAAGGCAAATAAATGAAAAATACCATTCCCCAAGAGATTTGCACCTTTATCCAAAACAACCATGTTGTTAGTATTGCTTGCCAAGCAGATGAACAACTTTGGAGCGCAAGTTGCTTCTACGCATTTGATGCAGTAAATAATCGTCTTATTATTCTGACTAGTCAAAATACGCAGCATGGTTCATTAATGCAAAAACATCCCAAAATCGCGGGGACGATTGCTGGACAACCCTGCCTAATATCAGATATAGAAGGTGTGCAATTCCAGGCCATTGCACAGATATTACCGAAAAATGAACAAGAAGAAGCCTTAGCTATTTATTATCGCCGACATGCTTACGCGCAAAGCATGACAAGTGACGTCTGGCAAATCCGCTTTACCCGCATCAAATATACTTCTAATAAAATCAGCTTTGCTGAAAAATTGGAATGGCTATCTTGATAAAGAAAAAACCGCCTTATTAAAGACGGCTTTTGTTGCTAGGACTATTAGGCATTCAACTTATTGAGTAATAATGCATTGCGCTGGCGCATTAGTTCTATCTACCATTAATGTTGGAGGAAGTTGTGTATGTGCAGCGCTGACAAGATATTGCACTCCATTTAAGCAATAACGTAAATAACCCTGAGTTTTTTCAATTAAGAAAGGATCATTTTGTGGGTCAATTGCCTTAAACGCTGGCACTTGCGAAGTATTCATCGTGGCCTGTTGTACCTGTTCGGTCAGCTGTTGCATAGGCTCGGTTTGATTTTGTTGCTGAGCTTGAGCTTCACTTGGCGAAAGCATATCACTTAATAAATAACCTGCCATCGCCCCTGTAGCAAAACCGGCTAAACGATTACCTTGTGGCTGAATCTGCGCGTTATTATTTGGCATAGCCTGTTTCGGTGGCGTATTATTAAAATCGGCATCGGCTTTTTGTTGCTGATTTTGCGCAGTTTTCTGTTGTTGTGTTTTTTGTGTGGAAGCAGGTTTTCTTACTGCTGGCATACTACGTACAGGGCTACTGAAACCACGTTTTGCTTCGACATCTTTTGATACAGTTAATGCAGAGAATGACAAAGCGAAAACCGCCGCTAACGTCATGATTTTGTTCATTTTCACTCCTAATTAAATCAATTTTGCAAAAATTTATGGCTTTTTGACCTCTTGCAAATAAAAGGTTCTGCATTATACCCGAAAAATTTTAAATCTTGGCTGATTTTGATGTATCATATACACCTTTTTGAAACCGCCGATCAGGCATTCTATTTTTAAGGAAAATTATGGCTAATTACAGCACTACAGATTTCAAACCGGGTTTGAAATTTATCCAAGATGGTGAACCTTGCGTCATCGTGGAAAACGAATTTGTAAAACCAGGTAAAGGTCAAGCGTTTACCCGTACTAAAATCCGTAAACTTATCTCTGGTAAAGTATTAGAAATCAACTTTAAATCAGGCTCTACTGTTGAAGCAGCTGATGTTGTAGATTATAACTACAACTACTCTTACACCGATGGTGATTTCTGGTACTTTATGCACCCAGAGACCTTCGAACAAATCTCTGTCGATGAAAAAGCATTAGGTGATAACGTAAAATGGTTAGTAGATAACGCAGAATGTATCATTACCTTATGGAACGGTTCAGCGATTTCTGTTACTCCACCAAACTTCGTAGAATTAGAAGTAGTTGAAACCGATCCAGGTTTAAAAGGTGACACTGCTGGCACAGGTGGTAAACCTGCAACATTAAGCACTGGTGCTGTTGTTCGTGTACCATTATTCGTACAAATTGGTGAAGTTATCCGTGTAGATACTCGTACGGGTGAATATAAAGAGCGCGTGAAATAATTCATCCTCAACAAAAACGCCCTGTTCAACTAGCTTGAACAGGGCGTTTTTTTATCCTTCATAGCTACGGTATGGATTTGCTTGACACTGATATTTTGCCAACATTGATTCTGTAAAACTAGTTCTTGCCGAAGTACTACTATTATTTAAGCTAACTACACCAATACGCTTGCCATTACAGCTATTGCGAGCAATAAAAGCAAGATTATAACCAGCTTCTCGCGTAAACCCCGTTTTACTTACTAAAGCCGGATAACTCTGCTCTCGCACCATACTATTAGTATTACGCATTGCTAAGTTTTGTCCCGCCGCATATACACTTACTGCAGGGGAATTTGATAACTGCTGAATCTGTGGTTTACTTGCCGCATAGCCAGATAGCTTGGCTAAATCAGACACCGTCGAAACATTATTTGCAGACAAACCAGAGCTATCTTCAAAATAGGTTTGCATCATTCCCAACTCACGAGCTTTACTGTTCATACGCGCAATAAATTGCGCTTTACTTAAGTGTGTCGCATGAGCAAGGGCATGCGCAGCATAATTATCTGAGCGAACAAACATCGCTTTTAATAACTCATTACAACTGATATTGACATTTTTAGGCAGAGGGCTAGTTGTACCTTTGATAAAATCGGCATCTGACGGTAGAATCTGAGTTTGGCATGCATGACCTCGCTTATTCTCTTCTAAAAATACCACCGCAGTCATAATTTTCGTCACTGAAGCAATTGGCCGCACAAGATTTAATCCTTTACCTTCTAAGAATTTTTTTTGGTTCAGATCAAATACAACATAAGCAGAGTTATCTGCAGGCAAATAAGCGGCCGTCGCTTTAATACGTGGCACTGTTTTTTTGGTATTTTTACTCGGCTGGGAAGAACAACCTGCTAATAACGAAGCAACAAGAAAAGGAAGGAAAAATTTTTTCATTCGGGTTAAAAGAAAATTACGAAAGTGAGAATTCTAGCATCTCCGAGGAAAAGCCTAAAGAAAAACCGCAAACTTTTGTTTGCGGTATCATATATTACTCGTATTCTTCCAACCAAATGGTCAAAATCGCTTCTAAAATATGTTCATTAGACGCTTCGGGATCATCATCAAAATCTTCCATTTCGCAGATCCATTTGTGCATATCAGTAAAACGTACGGTGGTTGGGTCTAGATCGGGATTCATATCGTAAAGATTTTCCGCAATCATTCTCACATCAGTCCATTTCATTAGTGCGCCGCCTCATTTGCGTGATTTAAGTTATATTTTGGAATTTCAACCACTAAATCTTCTTCACCAACAATACATTGGCAAGACAGACGACTGTCCATCTCTAATCCCCAAGCTTTACTGAGCATATCTTCTTCTTGCTCGCTTGCCTCATTCATCGAATCAAAACCTTCACGGATTACAACGTGACAAGTAGTACAAGCACAAGAACAGTCACAAGCGTGATGGATTTCCACCCCTGCTTTATGTGCAATCTCTAATAAATTATCCCCAGGATTGGCTTCAATCACCATACCTTCTGGACAAAATTCATGATGTGGTAAAAATACAACTTTTGGCATTTTGGTTTCCTTTTGGTTAATCCCATTCAATGTTATCTAAATGCTCACCGATGAAATTTAAAATTTCTTCTTCGTGTTCCACTAGATAAACGATGATTTTTTTCAATTCCTGCGCTTTCTCTTTACTCTTTTCCGAAAGCGGATAGGTTACATAATAACAGCCTGGCTCAGGATCTTCTTCTAATAACTCTAATAGGCTTGGACGATAAATACTTAAATACGCACGCAAAAACGCCGCCCAGTTATAGCCATTCATATAAGCTTCGTCATACTCCGCATTGATTCGCTCATTTAACGCAAAAATACGGTTATCTTCCAAATTAAATTCTACGGCAATCGTGCGGAATTTTTCGGAAAGTTGGGTTTTGATGTAGTCTGACATAATAAGATTTACCCTATTTCTATGGGCGGACACATCGGTCCGCCCCTACTGTAATTTTCACATTACACAATTTCATCTACTTTCTTACCCGCCAACGCTTTTTGAATGGATAAATTCATACGTCTAGCGGCAAATTCTTGAGTGGCGTGATCTAACTCTTTGATACCTTGTTGGATCGCCAAGCGATCTGTGCCTTTTTTCAGTTCAATCAATTTAGCAAGTTCTGCTTCAATCGTTTTAAACTCTTCAACAGAAAGCACCTCTGCCCCATCTTCTTGCAAGGCGATAATCACACTGTCAATCACACGATCGGCTTCTACTCGTTGCTCAGCAAGCAAGCGAGCTTCCATATCTGCTCCTGCATTTTCCATTGAAGATTTGATCATTTGTGTCACTTCTTCATCGGTTAAGCCATAAGATGGTTTAATTTGGATTGATGCCTGCACTTTAGTGGATTTTTCCATTGCGGTTACGCTTAATAAACCATCTGCGTCCACTTGGTAGGTAACCCGAATATGTGCCGCTCCTGCGACCATTGGCGGAATACCACGCAAGGTAAAACGCCCAAGCGAACGGCAATCGTCCACTAATTCACGCTCGCCTTGCACCACGTGCACTGTCATTGCGGTTTGTCCATCTTTGAAAGTCGTGAATTCCTGTGCTTTCGCCACTGGAATAGTCGTGTTGCGTGGAATGATTTTTTCCACTAAGCCGCCCATCGTTTCAATCCCAAGTGAAAGCGGTACAACATCAAGCAATAACATATCGCTGTCTGGCTTGTTACCGACTAAAATATCTGCCTGAATCGCCGCACCCAGTGCCACCACTTTATCAGGGTCAATGCTGGTTAATGGCGTTTTACCAAAAAATTCACCTACCTGTTCACGCACCAATGGCACACGGGTTGAACCGCCAACCATTACTACTTCTTGTACCTCTGTTGCTTCCACGCCTGCATCTTTTAATGCACGGCGACAAGTCATCAATGAACGCTTAACAAGCGGTTGAATTAGCGCATTAAATTGCAAACGGCTAATTTCAATCGTTTGATTTGCAAAATTTATGCTCGTTTTATCCGTTTGTGAAAGGGCGACTTTGGTTTGGGTCGCAAGGGTTAAAAGCTCACGCTGTTCACTTGCAGTTTGCGGTTTATAGCCTGCCTGCTCGGCAATCCAATCCGCAGTCAAATGGTCAAAATCATCACCACCGAGTGCAGTATCGCCTGCGGTTGCAAGCACTTCAAACACACCACGACTTAAACGCAAGATAGATAAATCAAATGTGCCACCACCTAAGTCATAAACGGCGATCACACCTTCTTGTCCGCTATCTAAACCATAAGCAATCGCTGCCGCAGTAGGTTCGTTAAGTAAACGTAAAACATTTAACCCTGCTAAACGTGCTGCATCTTTGGTGCTTTGGCGTTGGGCATCGTCAAAATAAGCGGGTACGGTAATCACCACGCCCGATAATTCACCGCCTAAACGTTGCTCAGCAAATTGATTCAAATGCGACAAAATATCGGCAGAAACTTCAATCGGGCTTTTCGTGCCTTGTGCAGTGTGAATTAAAGGTAAGCCATTATCACTTGCCACAAACTGATAAGGTAAATTCGGATAACGAGTTTGAATATCGGAAAGACTACGCCCAATCAAGCGTTTTGCTGAAATCACAGTATTTTTCGGATCACCGCTTGCCTTAGCAAAGGCTTCGTAACCCAATGTTTTTTCCGTTTCGCCATAATGCACCACTGACGGCACCAGCGAACGCTCTTTATCGTCTAATAAAACCTGTGCTTGCCCACTGCGAACACTTGCCACCAGTGAGTTTGTTGTTCCCAAATCAATGCCCACCGCCAATTTATGTTGGTGTGGGGCGCTTGTTTGCCCCGGTTCGGAGATTTGTAATAGTGCCATTTTGTTCCTTTTATAGGGTGCAACTTGTTGCACCATTTAATTTATACCCTTTTCGGTGCAACAAGTTGCACCCTACTTAATTGACTGCATACCCCATTTCATCAGGAGCAAAAGTCGCTTGATAGTGGCGTTCAATAGATTGCTTTTCGTTGCTATCTAATTTCAGTACTTCACTGCCATTAAGATCTTTGACTAATTCTTGCCAGTTTTCAGGGCGTAAATCGTGGTAAAAACTCGCAATATCCGCCGTTAATGCCCAACCGATAAATTGCGAATAATTTAAGCCGATACTTTCCCATTTCTGTTTTTTCGGGTGGAAATAATGCACCATACCGATTTTTTCGCTTAATCCACCACCGTTTACCGCAAAGTATCCACCGACCGCATCATCAGCAATCAATAAATGAAACGGGCGTTCGCCACTTTCTTCAAAGGTTTTGCCAAAATTCCAATCAAACAAACCACGAGGTAATTTTTCATTGCCAGAACCTAAAATACGTAACCAGCCATGATCAATTAAAATGCCGCCCGTTTCGTAAATCACCGCACCAATAGGCGCTTTGGTGGAAAGTTGCATTCCAATTAACTGTTTTGCTGCTTCTTCAACATTTTTAGGTAGAATTTCATAGTGATTACGCGCAGCTTTAAACCAGTCTTGCATAATCAGCCAAGCAGAATTGGCTTTGTCGTTGAGTTCTTCAAAAGATTTCATTTATTATCACCATTCTTAATTTCATAGAGGCAGACTTTATATTCGCCCGTATCATAATTTTGCAAATAAACAGAGAAAATTCACCGCTTGTGGGCTGATAGAAAATCCGCCCCTACGATAATTACACTAAATTAAAAGCCTAAAATCTGCTCTTCTACTCTTTCAATTTCTGCAAGTAATTTCTTGGTAAAACGAAGCTTATCACAAATGCCAAAAGCAACTTGCCATTCTTGATTTTCAAGGGATTGCGCTAATTGCCCAAGAATTTGTTTGTGAGTGCGTTCAATTTCTTGTTGGAAAGCGGTCAATTTTGCTTCATTTTTTGCAGATTCAATGCTTTCCAATGTCTCACGCCATTCTAATTGTTGCATTAAGAATGCCATATCCTTAGTGCTTTGTTTTTCCAGATCTTTTTGCTCACCTGTGTTTAACGCAATGATCGCCTCTGCTCGTAAAATTGGGTCTTTCAAAATATGCAAGGCATCATTAATTTCTGCGGATTTCTGCATTGCAAGGCGTTGTTCTTGTGTCGTTGCAGCAGAGAAATTATCTGGGTGAAGCTGTTTTTGTAAGGCAAGATAACGCTCTGAAAGTTGAGCGTTATCTAATTGAAATTGCACAGGTAAATCAAATAATGCAAATGGATTACTCATTTTACCGCCTTATACGTTGAAACTTTCGCCACAACCACATTCGTTTTTCACATTTGGGTTGTTGTATTTAAAGCCTTCGTTTAAACCTTCTTTAACAAAATCCAATTCTGTGCCATCAAGATAAACTAAACTTTTTTCATCAATGATCACTTTCACACCGTGTTGTTCAAATACTTTATCGTCTTCATTTAACACATCAACAAACTCAAGCACATAGGCTAAACCTGAACAACCAGAGGTTTTTACGCCTAAGCGTAAGCCAATGCCTTTGCCACGATTATCTAGATAGGTTCTTACACGATTTGCTGCTGCTTCGGTTAATGTTACTGCCATAAGTCGTCCTTTTGAAATGAATTAAATGAAGAAAATAGTAGGGGCGAACCAATGTGTTCGCCCATAAAAAATAACGCATTCGGGCGGACACATCGGTCCGCCCCTACGATTATTTGCCTTGTTTTTCTTTGTAATCAGCAATTGCTGCTTTGATTGCATCTTCGGCAAGGATTGAACAGTGCACTTTCACAGGCGGTAGTTCTAACTCTTCTGCGATATCGCTGTTTTTAATTGCCGCTGCTTCATCAAGCGATTTCCCTTTTACCCATTCGGTAATCAATGAGCTTGATGCGATAGCAGAGCCGCAGCCATATGCTTTAAAACGCGCATCTTCAATAATGCCGCTATCGTTTACTTTAATTTGTAAACGTAAGATATCACCACAAGCAGGAGCGCCCACCATCCCCGTACCTACATCTAGAGCATCCTTGTCCATTGTACCTACGTTGCGTGGGTTTTCATAGTGATCGATTACTTTGTCGCTGTATGCCATTTTGATATTCCTTTTTTATCGGGCGTATGACATACGCCCCTACATTATATTACGAACGTAAATATATACGTTCCATTAAGATTTATTTTGTAGGGGCATACGTTGTACGCCCGCACAAATTAATGGTGATTCCACTCAATTTTTGATAGATCTACACCGTCTTTAAACATTTCCCAAAGTGGGGAAAGTTCACGCAGTTTGTTTACTGCTTTTTTCACGATTTCAATGGTGTGATCTATTTCTTCTTCGGTTGTCCAACGGCCAAGAGAGAAACGGATTGAGCTGTGTGCTAATTCATCATCTAAACCTAACGCACGAAGTACATAAGATGGCTCTAAGCTCGCAGACGTACAAGCAGAACCTGATGATACTGCGATGTCTTTTAATGACATCATCATTGATTCACCTTCTACGAAGTTGAAGCTGATGTTTAAGTTAGAATCAACACGTTTGCCTTCTTCAATAGAACCGTTGATATAAACTTCTTCCATATCTTTGAAGCCCTTTAATAAACGATCACGCAATGCTTTGATGCGTGGCATTTCGGTTGCCATCTCTTCTTTTGCAATGCGATATGCTTCGCCCATACCCACGATTTGGTGAACAGGCAATGTCCCTGAGCGCATACCACGCTCGTGACCACCACCGTGAATAATCGCTTCTAAGCGTACACGTGGTTTACGGCAAACATATAAACCGCCGATACCTTTCGGCCCGTATAATTTGTGGCTTGAGAAAGACATTAAATCTACATTTAATTCTTGTACATTTACCGGCACTTTACCCACAGATTGGGTTGCGTCCACGTGGAAAATAATTTTTTTCGCACGGCAGATTGCACCGATCTCTTTGATTGGTTGGATAACACCGATTTCGTTATTCACGTGCATGACAGAGACTAAAATCGTATCTGGACGAATTGCCGCTTCAAATTTTGCTAAATCAATAATACCGTCTGCTTCTGGTTCAAGATAAGTCACTTCAAAACCTTCACGCTCTAATTGACGGCAAGTATCTAATACCGCTTTATGTTCGGTTTTCACGGTAATGATGTGTTTACCTTTGGTTTGATAGAAATGCGCCGCCCCTTTGATTGCAAGGTTATCAGACTCAGTTGCGCCAGAAGTGAACACAATTTCACGGCTATCTGCACCAATTAAATCAGCAATTTGGTTACGAGCGATATCTACTGCTTCTTCTGCTTCCCAACCAAATTTGTGCGAGCGTGATGCAGGGTTACCAAACACGCCCTCTTTGGTCATATAGTCCATCATTTTTTTTGCTACACGCTCATCCACTGGGCAAGTTGCAGCATAGTCCAAATAAATAGGTAATTTCATTGTTGCTCCTAACTAAAAAATCTTAGTGATGGTGATCATGGCAATGTGATTTTTCACAATCGTGATCACGATTCTCCTCTACCAGCTCTGCAAGAGTAATGGTATGTAGATATTGTTCAATTTGGTTTTCCAAACGCTCCCACAGCGAATGTGTTAAACAACGGCTATTATTAGTGCAATTACCATTTCCTTTACACTTAGAAACATCAACACTTTCATTCACTGCTTGAATAATCATACCGACATTAATCTCTTCTGGCGTTTTACCTAGTTGGTATCCGCCACCAGGTCCCCGCACGCTATGCACGATACCATCACGGCGTAATTGAGCAAAAAGCTGCTCTAAATAAGATAAAGAGATAGATTGGCGTTCGGATATGTCTGCCAGGCTTACAGGTAAGGTCTTACCGTGTAGTGCAATATCTAAAATTGCCGTCACGGCATAACGACCCCGAGAAGTTAATTTCATAATACAGACCTACATAAAAAACGATGGAAATTCTGATATACCCCACTAAATTAGTCAAGAATTTAGTGGGGTATTTTGAAAGGTTTCACAAATAAATAAAATAGGAAATTTCCTAAGAAATTATTTAACGTGTTGAAAGTTGGAAAATCATAGCCTCAACTTGGTAAGCAAATTCAAAATGCGCTGTTGCTAAATAACCATTTTCAACAGGCTGAACATCGCTTTCAATTCGACAAGGTTCAGATTCAGCGGCTCGAGCTTTACTAATTAAATAATCTAACGCATCTTGTGCTTCAGATTCACTCGAATAGACTTGAGAAAAATCAACAGTTCGATCACTATTATCGATCACCGTGCCCACATCAACACAACAACAAGCTGGGGTTTCGCTAAGTTTACATTCACTCATTTTGCGCTCTCCATAAAATTAAATTGATCGCGCTATTTTACTCTTATCATGCTTGAAATTCAATTTTTCACAATTCTTATATCCAAAAAATAAAAGTTCCCTTTAACTGGTCGGAACACTTTATTTTTTTGCAAAATTTCATTGATTGCCAAGCGCTTGCTCTTTACAATCCGCCCGTTTTTTATTGTAAGAAGGCGGTAATTTTTACTGCTTCGCTTTTTTAAGGATAGATTAAATGACAAAATTTACCAAAACAGTGTTTGCATCTCTTGTAACATTCACCGCGGCTGGCGCGAATGCGGCAGCATTCCAATTAGCAGAAGTATCTACTTCAGGTTTAGGTTTAGCTTATGCAGGTAATGCAGCAGTAGCTGATAATGCCTCTGTTGTTGCGACTAATCCAGCCTTAATGACATTATTCAAACAAGCGCAAGTTTCTGCTGGTGCTATCTATGTAAACGTGGATTCTGACGTAGAAGGTACAACTGTTTTCGGCAATAATTCCGATCATAAAAACGTCATTCCGGTTGCAACGATTCCAACTGTTTATTTTGTTGCACCAGTTACTGATCGTTTTGTTATCGGTGGTGGTTTAAATGTGAATTATGGTCTGAAATCAGACTTTAATGATCAATATAGCGCAGGTATCTTTGGTGGTAACACTGAATTAACGGCTACAAACTACAACTTAAGTGCAGCTTATAAGCTGGGTTACGGTCTTAGCATTGGTGCTGGTGCCAATGTAGTTCATGCTAAAGCAAAACTTAACCGTTATGCCGGCGATGTTTCAGCACTCTACGCTCAATACGGTATTCAACGTAACACTGTCTTAAGCCATATGAAAGGTGAGGAATGGGAATTTGGTTGGAATGCAGGCTTAATGTATGAAATCAATGAAAATAACCGCTTAGGTTTCGCTTACCATTCGCCAGTTAAAATCAAATTCAACGGCAAATACTCAAACCAAATTCCAAGTGTATTTACCGCTTTAGGTGGAACTGGTGGCGCAGAAATTGATGCTCGCTTAAATCTTGAATTACCCGCATTCTGGGAAATTTCAGGTTATCACAAATTAACGGATAAATTTGCCGTACAATATAGCTACAAACGTACCGATTGGAGTTCATTCAAAGAATTACGCGCGACAGCAAATGATGTGGATCGTTTCCACAAAGAAGAAAACTTCAGCGATGCATCACGTATTGCATTAGGGGCATCTTATGATTTAACCAATGCATTAACACTACGTGCAGGTATTGCCTTTGATGAGAGCGCAAGTGTCAATGCGCCATCAATTTCAATCCCTGATGCAGATCGTACTTGGTATGCTGTAGGTGCAACTTACCGTTTCACGCCAGATTTATCTATTGATGCAGCATACGCGCATGTTCGTGGTAGCCGAGTATCATTTACCGAATCACACCGCGTAGCTAGCTCGACTTATAGCGGCAAATATACTTCAAAATCTGTTGCTAACGTTTATGGTTTAAACCTAAACTACAGTTTCTAATTTCATCATAAAGCAAAAGGCGTGTACACTACACGCCTTTATTTTATTTTTTAAACACGATGAACACGATTTATTACCACTACTACACCTCGCCCGTTGGCAGATTATTGCTCCTTGCCAAGCACGATAAACTCATTTATATCGAATTTGAGCAAGAACAACAGACAACCTCATTAGAAAGTTTTCTGCCAGCAAGCTCAACAAGCGGTGAAATCTGGCAAGTTTTTTGCAAAACTTGCGCAGTTTTAGACCGCTATTTTGCCGGAGAAACTTTAGATTTCAGCCAACTTGATTTTCTTGCTCCACAGGGTACAAACTTTCAACAAGCTGTGTGGCAGCAGCTCTGCCAAATTCCTTACGGCAACACCATAACTTATGGTGAAATTGCACAAAAACTGGGTAAGCCCAATGCCATGCGTGCAGTTGGAGGAGCGGTCGGCAGAAATCCTATCTCTATTTTAATTCCCTGCCATCGTGTACTGGGTAAAAACCATAGCTTAACTGGCTTCGGTGGTGGCTTACCAAATAAACGCTACCTACTACAATTAGAAGGTATTCAATATCAAGATAAAGGTATTGAATTTGTGAAGCCAAAACATAAAAAGTGGTAACTACTTTTTACCTTCCGCCCGTTTACGTCGCATCTCTTTAGGATCAGCAATTAATGGGCGGTAGATTTCGATCCGATCGCCATCTTCAACCAAATCGGTTAATTTTACTGTTCGGCTAAAAATACCTACCTTATTTTCGCGTAAGTCGATCTCTGTATATTTTTCTAATACTCCCGATTGTAAAATCACATTCTGAACACTAACTGCCTGATCTAGAGCCAATTTTTTTAAAAAAAATTTTTCCGGGTAAGCAAATACTACCTCGACATTAATTTTCTTAGACACCATACACCTCTTTCGCACGCTGTTTAAATGCATTCACCATTTTAAGTGTCAGCTCATTAAATACTTTGCCAAACACCATTGCCACCAAAGGGCTTTCAAATTCAAACTCTAACATTAAGTTAATTTTGCAGCTCTGCTCATCAAATGGCTCAAATGTCCAAGCACCGCTTAATTGCTTAAACGGACCTTCCAATAGCTGCATCGTAATCTTTTCATTCACGATCATGGTGTTATGGGTACTAAAACGCTGACTAATACCCAATTTTTGAATGACTAATTCCGCATTGAGTTCGTTTTCCCCTAAACTTAAGGTTTTTGCTCCAATGCAGCCAGATAAGAACTGTGGATATTTTTCATAATCATTGACGAGCTGGTACATCTGCTCGGCGCTATAGCCCACTAAGGCGGATTGATTAACACTAGGCATAATTTTTTAATGGGTGAATAAATAGCGTTAGTTTAGCATTACAAGCGGGTAAAAACTGCCAATTTTTTACAAATCGGGTATAATCTCAGCAATTTTTTCTGCTTTATTTCATCATGTTAGAACAACCGATTAAGCTTACCCAATACAGCCATGGCGCAGGTTGAGGCTGTAAAATATCTCCTAAGGCGTTAGGGACCATTTTACACAGCCAACTTGAACCTTTTTTTGACCCCAATTTATTAGTCGGAAATGACACCGCTGATGATGCAGCAGTGTATGATATCGGCAACGGACAAGCCATCGTAAGCACCACTGATTTCTTTATGCCGATTGTCGATGACCCGTTTGATTTTGGGCGAATTGCCGCAACCAACGCAATGAGTGATATTTTTGCGATGGGTGGGAGACCACTAATGGCGATTGCTATTCTAGGATTCCCGATCAATAAATTGCCTGCCGAAGTGGCGCAACAAATTGTTGAAGGAGGGCGTTTTGCTTGCCGCCAAGCGGGGATTGCATTGGCTGGTGGCCATTCGATTGATAATCCAGAACCTATTTTTGGCTTAGCCGTTACGGGTATGATTTCCACCAAGCAAGTCAAACGTAATGCATCTGCCGAGGCTGGTTGTGAACTATTTTTGACTAAGCCTCTTGGTATTGGCATTCTAACTACCGCAGAAAAACAAGGCAAACTTAAGCCTGAGCATAAAAACCTTGCCCGAGATGCAATGTGTGAGATGAATGTCATTGGTGCAGAATTTGCTAAAGTGGATGAAATCACTGCGATGACAGACGTAACAGGCTTTGGCTTACTTGGGCATTTAAGTGAAATTTGCCTAGGCTCAAATTTACATGCTGAAATCGATTTTGCTGCGATTCAAACGCTTGATGGCGTAAAAGAATATATTGAATTAGGCGCAGTTCCTGGTGGAACAACTCGTAATTTCGATAGCTATGGGCATTTAATTTCCCCCATGCATGATGAGCAAAAAGCGATTTTATGTGATCCCCAAACAAGCGGTGGGCTGCTGATTGCCGTACGTCCTCAAGCGGTAGAAAATGTGCAAAATCTTGCAAAATTACATAAGGTGCCACTATATCATGTTGGAAAATTGTTAGCGCCAGATAATCATTCACCGCTAATTGTCGTGAAATAACGTTACGGGAATATATTATGCAATCATTTGATATTGCTATTGTCGGCGGCGCGACTACAGGCTCTATTCTCGCCTTAGCGCTTAGCTCTGCAACCAAGCACAAATTGCGCATTGCAATTATTGAAAAATCCTTACCCAACTATGCCGAACAAGGAGGATTTGATGCGCGTTCGATTGCGCTTGCCTACGGTTCTTTGCAAAAATTAGCGCAAATTCAACCGCTTGCGAGCGAGAATTTAAATGCAGAACTCAGTCAGATTGCCACCGATATTCAACAAATCCACGTTTCCGATCAAGGGCATTTTGGCAAAACGATGCTCTCTGCTGCCGAACTGAAATTAACGAAACTGGGGGTAGTAGTCGAACTTGCTAAATTGGGCGAGAAGCTCTCCGAGATTATTGCCCAACAGCCCAATATTCAATATTTTTGCCCAGATACTGTACAAAATGTCACACGCAATGCACAGGAGTGCTATTTAGACTTAACCTCTGGTGAACAACTTCGCTGCCAGCTGCTGGTAGCTGCTGATGGCATTCAATCACAACTCGCTAAACTGTGTGGCGTTGAAACGAAACAGCTACAGGATTATCAACAATCCGCAATTATTGCTAATGTACAATTAAGCACCCCACATAATGGACAAGCTTTTGAACGTTTTACTGCGCAAGGCCCTTTCGCCCTGCTGCCTTTAACCGCTAGAACAATGTCATTAGTATGGTGTGTGAAAGATCCTTCTGTACAAATGACAATGAATGATGAACAATTTTTATCGGCACTCCAACAGCAATTTGGCTGGAAGCTAGGGCGATTTGAAAAAGTGAGCCAACGCTTTATTTACCCACTCACTTTGCAAAAAGCTGAAACGCATGTGCACCACCGCTTAGCTATTGTCGGTAATGCCTCACAGCAGATCCACCCTGTTGCTGGGCAAGGTTTTAATCTGGGAATGCGAGATCTCTTTGAATTGGCAACATTAGTCGGAAAGGCTTTTAGCCAAGGACAAGATATTGGCGAATTTACGTTGCTCAATCAGTATGAACAAGCCAGAAATCAAGATCAAACTCGTATTATGCAAAACACAAATGGTTTAATTTCACTCTTTTGTGGCGAACGTTTACCTGTTCAAATTTGGCGCAACCTAGGTTTGGTGGGCTTATCACACTGCGCCACACTGAGAAAGCAGGTGGCACATCAAGCATTAGGTTGGTAAATCAATAAGGGCTTTTCATCTAAATAATATGATGCTAGCCCTTTAAACGAAAGCGACCACGGCTATAGCGAGTTTTCATCAAAGCGAGGACTTGCTCTTTTTCGGAGCTTATTTTTTGCCTACTGCTTTTCGCGACCGTGAGCGAATGTTGTATTGAGTGCGCATGTGTAATCGCAATAGCAAGTGCATCTGCCGCATCAGCTTGTGGTGTAGCGGAGAGTTGTAAAATACGAGTAACCATATCTTGTACCTGTATTTTATCCGCTGAGCCAATCCCCACTACCGTTTGTTTTACTAAACGTGCAGCATATTCAAATACCGGCAAATCATGATTCACCGCCGCCACAATCGCCGTACCTCGAGCTTGCCCAAGCTTGAGAGCAGAATCTGCATTTTTTGCCATAAATACTTGTTCAATGGCGAACATCTCTGGCTGAAACTGGGTGATAATCTCTGTTACGCCAGCATAAATCCGCTTTAGACGTGTCGGTAAATCATCTGCAGCAGTACGAATTGCGCCACTGCCTAAGTATTCCAGTTGTCGCCCATTTTTCCGAATAACACCATAGCCGGTCACACGAGAACCAGGATCAATGCCTAAAATAATTGCCATATTTTTAATAAACAAGCGGTCGATTTTGTAAAAAAATTTACCAAATCGACCGCTTAATTCCCTATCTATTTTGATACTTACAGCAACGCTGCAACTTCATCGCTGATCTCACCATTGTGATAGACGTTTTGCACATCATCACAATCTTCCAGCATATCGATCAGTTTTAATAATTTCGGTGCAGTTTCTGCATCTAAATCAACGGTAGTGGATGGAATCATTGTTACTTCAGCGTTTTCAATCTTGAAACCAGCTGCTTCAATGCCATCTTTCACTGAGCCTAAATCTTCCCAAGCGGTATAGATTTCAAAGCTACCATCTTCTTGAGGTTGGATATCGTCAGCACCCGCTTCGATTGCGGCTTCAGTAAGTGCATCTTCATCCGCAGAAAGAATCAAAATTAAACCTTTTTTGCTAAAGAGATAACCAACTGAGCCCTCTGTTCCAAGGTTACCGCCACACTTGGTAAAACTTGGGCGCACTTGTGAAATGGTACGATTTGCATTGTCACTTAAACATTCCACCATGACTGCTGTGCCACCAGGACCATAACCTTCATAGATTTTGGTCTCCATATTGGTGTCATCACCACCACCCACACCACGCTCAATTGCACGGTTGATGGTATCACGTGTCATATTGCTTGAAAGCGCTTTATCCACTGCCGCACGCAAGCGTGGATTAGAAGAAACATCTCCACCGCCCAATTTTGCAGCGGTAACTAATTCACGGATTAATTTAGTAAAAATTTTACCGCGTTGTGCATCTTGTGCCGCCTTGCGGTGTTTAATGTTAGCCCACTTACTATGACCTGCCATTTTGTTTCCTTAATTTGTTGTTTGAAATTTCAGACAAGCGGCCTATATTGGCAAATATTTTGCCATCGCTTGTGCGTTATTTGGAGATTTGGTAAGAACAATTGCCGCCTCAACGGATAGCCATTGATAGGCTAAATGTTCACTTAATTGTGGTTCAATTTCATTAGGCAAGCCTAATAAAAACCAATGCTCTGTATTATGTGTAATTTCAGGGGCGTATTTATAGCGGAATTGCGGGAAAATCTCAAATTCCACGCTCTGTTTACAATCATAAAGGCTCAAATTTTGAGCGATAATATCAATTCCCGTTTCTTCAGCCACTTCTCTTATGGCCGTTTGATACGGCAGTTCCCCTTCTTCAATCGAACCTGTGACAGATTGCCAAAAATCAGGATCATCTTGGCGTTGTAGCATCAATACTCGTCCACTATTTTTGGCATAAATCACGACTAACACAGAATGGGGATTTTTATATTTCATCTTAATCGGCTAAAAATAAAGGCCCTAAAGTTTTTTTAGGTATGGAAAATTGTTCAGGATAACTCACATCCACTAGATATAATCCTTCTGCCTTGGCAGTTGGGGCAGCCAATGTACGATCTTTTTGTTCAAGCAGCCATTTAATCCATTCTATTGGTTGTCGTCCCTGCCCAACTTCAATCAAACTGCCGACAATATTACGCACCATATGATGCACAAAAGCATTCGCTTGAATATCCACAATAATATAATGTCCTTGTCGCCAAACATTAAGATGATGCACATTACGCCATGGTGTATGTGATTGACATTGCGCTGCACGAAAACTAGAGAAATCATTTTCCCCGAGTAAAAATTGTCCGGCTTGGTGCATTTTCTCTGCATCTAAGTCATGATAATAATGTGAAATTCCTTTAGGTAAAATAGCACTACGCAAGCGGTGATTAAAAATAATATAGCGATAACGACGAGCTGTCGCACTAAAGCGAGCATGAAAATCCTCAGGTACTTCCACTGCCCATTTTACCGCAATATCCTCAGGCAAATGTGCATTTGTGCCAAAGCACCAACTTTTGAGTGGACGTTCTATATTCGTTTCAAAATGCACCACTTGCCCCGTGCCGTGAACGCCTGCATCAGTTCGCCCTGCACAAAAAACTTCGCAAGGTGCATTAGCAATTTTGCTTAACGCTTCTTCCAAACATTGCTGTATTGAAGCCACTTCTTGCTGGCGTTGCCAACCAAAATAGCGGCTACCATCATATTCAATTCCGAGTGCAATTTTCATCATTTTTGGATTTGGGCAAGAAATTCTTTGCGAGTTTCACGATCTTGCAAAAAGACTCCACCATAAGCTGAAGTAATCGTTTGACTATTGGTATCGCGCACACCACGACATTTTACGCAGAAATGGGTTGCTTTAACATAAACCGCCACGTCTTCCGTCTCTAAAATGGTTTGAAATGCTGTTAAAATCTGCTCCGTAAAACGCTCTTGCACTTGTGGACGTTGAGCAAAAAATTGCACCACTCGGTTGATCTTAGATAAGCCAATCACCCAATCTTTAGGATAATATGCAACGGCAACTTTACCATCAATAGTGACAAAGTGGTGCTCGCAAGTGCTGGTCAAAGTTATATCATCGACCAACACCATTTCGCTGACTTTCATACGGTTTTGGATTTTGGTGATTTTTGGGAAGGTCGTATAATCTAGCCCACTGAAAATTTCATCGACATACATTTTGGCTAAGCGCTTTGGCGTTTCTTCCAAACTGTCGTCATTTAAATCTAAGCCTAATAATTCTAATACGTCACGCATTTTTTGTTCAATTTTATCGCGACGTACGGCTTTAGACTGAGTAAGAGCAACCGTTGGTGTTTCAATACCTTTGGCAACCAATGCTTGCCGAACCTGTTTGGCTTCCAGTGAGATTTCGTTCATTTGCTATTCCCTAAAAATTAAAGCGTTGGATTGTATCAAATTAGCTTGAAAACACAACGAAGCAAGAAAAAATAGTGTAGAATTTCACGCATATTTCTGCCAAAAAATTTTACTATGTATTATCAATTTAATTCAGATATTGTTCCTGATTCGCAACAGGTCTTTATCAAAGAACTGCTAAATTGCAAAAATTTTGACAATTCCGACCGCTTGTTAGGCCTTTCAAAAGGGCGTGGTACAACTTGGTTTCTGTATACACAAGATAAACTCGGGGTTGATGTAGTTTTACGTCACTACTACCGTGGGGGCTTATTTGGTAAATTTGTCAAAGATCGTTATCTGTTTAAAACACTAAATAAGACGCGAGCGTTACAGGAATTTGACTTACTCACACAGATGCGAGCATGGAATTTACCTGTACCTAGACCCATTGCAGTAAAAATTCAACGCTCACCACTGTGCTATCAAGCTGATATTTTACTGGAGAAAATTGCTGACACACAGGATCTTAGCCAACTATTGCAATTACAACCTTTAACAAATGAAGACTATCAACAGATAGGGCAGCTGATCCGTCAATTACACGATCACCAAGTGCATCATTCTGATCTTAACATTCATAATATTTTGCGGGAGAAAGAAAGCGGGAAATTTTGGTTGATTGATTTTGATAAATGCCAAATTCAAGCAGGGCAAGAGTGGAAACAAGCTAATTTAGCGCGCTTATTACGTTCATTTAATAAAGAACAGGAACGATTGCATATTTATTTTAATTCAGAAAACTGGCAAGCCTTAGAACAAGGCTATTACCGCTAAAAATAACCCCTAATTACCATTTGAGTAATTAGGGGATTTCTTACATTACTGCTGTGATTTCACTTTATCTACTTCAGCAGTTTGTTCTTTGGAATTATCGTTATTTAAATGCGTACGACGTTGCAACTCATGATTTTGTAATAATGCATTTACTCGGCGTTGCTGAGCCTCGATTTGCTCTACAGTTGGTTGCTCTGAAGCGGGTGAATTGTAGCTAACCGGCTGAACTGAATTACTAAATGGGAGCGTTTGTAACACAGGCTGTTCCACTTGAGCGACCTCGTTTTCTGCATTCATTAGGTTTACGCCTACAACTGCAGCAAAACAAACAGACGCGGCAATACCTGCTTGCATTAGTGGCGTGCTCCAACGTTTTAATTGCAGTAATAAACCTCGTGGTTTCTCAGTTGTAGCATTAATATCACCTGCCACTGCGGTTTCGATTTCTTCTTTTTCAATTAGTGCTGCCATTTTTGCCGAAAAATCTGCACCAAGCAACTGTTCTTCTCCACGCATGATGCTACGAATTGCGTGGTAGTCTGCCCATTTCTGCTGTAATTCTGAACTGGCACACAAAGTGTCTGTAAATTCTCCGTTAACATCATGTCCATCCATATAGGCAGACAAAGTTTCACGTTGTTGCATAGATAACTCCAATAGTTTTAAATTTATTAACCCTGCATTAGTGGATTGACTTTAGCATCAATTGCTTCTCTGGCACGGAAAATTCTCGAACGAACAGTGCCAACAGGACACTGCATCGTTTCAGCAATTTCTTCGTAACTTAAACCTTCCAGCTCACGCAAGGTAATGGCTGTTTTTAATTCTGGGGGTAAATTTTCAATCGTCTCGAACACCACCCGTTTTAATTCTTCAGATAAAACCAAATTCTCTGGTGTATCTGCTTCACGTAAATGCACGCCGCTTTCGTAGCTTTCTGCATCTTCCGCAAGAATATCTTCTTTAGGTGGACGTCGTCCCATTGCTGTCAAATGATTCTTTGCAGTATTTACTGCAATTCGATAAAGCCATGTATAAAAAGCACTTTCCCCTCGAAAAGACTCTAATGAACGGTAGGCTTTAATAAAAGATTCTTGCACAATATCAGGAATATCATCTCGTGCAACATAGCGGGTTAGCAGCCCTGCTACTCGGTTTTGGTAACGTACTACCAACAAGTTAAACGCTTTTTTATCCCCTTTTTGCGCACGTTCTACTAATTCCTGATCGGCGATTTGCTCGCTCATTATCTTGCGTTCTCCTAACTTACTACGTTTTAACGCATCTTAACTATCTTAACGCACGCTTGCTTAGTGTGTTGATTGTCAAGAAAGTTCATTAACACGTTTCAAATGCCTAAAAAACAAACAAAAAATTTACCTAAATTTACGTCTATAAGCTATTTCAAACAGTATAACCAATAAACTCAAACCATAAATCGCCCAATTGCCCCAAAATGCAAATGGTGTTTGTCCCTGATAACTTTTAACCTCTTGGCTTAATACCAAAGTCTCAAATTGTGGTGCTTGTTGCTCTATTTGCCCATTTGCGCCAACAAAAGCAGTGATCCCTGTATTTGCAGCACGTAATAAAGGCTTGCCCAGCTCCAATGCCCGCATTCGCGCCATTTGAAAATGTTGCCAAGGCCCGATACTCTCACCAAACCACGCATCATTGGTGATCGTTAATAGATAATCTGCTGCGTAAGCTTTTTGATTTTGCTGTACTTGATCACCAAAAATAATTTCATAGCAGATGGCTGTATTAAATTGACGTTGCCCTGCAAATAATGGTTTCTGAATAAAATCACCTTGCGCAAGATTTACCGGCAATACAAAAACCTCGCGCATCCAATTAAGTAAATTGCCAAAGGGGACATACTCACCAAAAGGGACAAGATGATGCTTGTTAAAACGTAAAGAGGTATCTAATGAGTAGGGATATTCACTATTACCAAGCACCACGGCACTATTAAATAAACCATGCGAATTCTGATACAAAGTGCCCATAATTAGCTCACTGCCAGCTTTCATTCCAACCCAATGCAATTGTTCAAGCAATGGCGAAATCTGAGCTTCAGACACGGGAATTGCCGATTCTGGCAGAATAATCACATCACTTTTCCCCATTACTTCACCAATTAAGCTCTCATAGGTTCTAATGGTGTGATCAAAATGTTCAGGATTCCATTTCATCCGCTGTTCAATATTACCTTGCACTAAGCTAATCAGTTTGCTTTCTTTGCTTTCATCTGGAGCTACCCATATGATAAATTGGCTCAAAATAGCCATGAATATAACGCCACACATGGCTAACCAAGCGGTGAAATTTGAGGCTTTATTTGCAAAAAGTCGCTGGCACTGCACCATATAACCACTAATTAGCATAACAAAAAAAGTTAGCCCTTCCACCCCAAGAATAGGCGCAATACCAGAAAATGGGCTATCAATTAGACTATAGCCAAACTGTAACCACGGGAAGCCAGTAAAAATCACACCGCGTAAATATTCACTAAACGTCCAAATTGCAGCAATACTCCAAGGATTTATCAATTTAAAGCGTTGGATAACATACGCAAATAAAAGCGGATAAAATGCAAGATAAATAGCCAATAGTAACACAGCTAAATAACTGACAATCTCAGGTACGCCACCGAATTGAATCATACTAACATGCACCCAATTCACACCAATAGCAAAATAGCTCACTGCCCAAGTCAATACGCCAAGTAGTGCTGCCGCTTTTTGTGGCAAAGTTGCGATCCAAATTAACGCAATTGCTGAAATAAAGCTGACTATCCAATAGTCAAACGGGGAATAAGCAAATAAGCCTATCCCCCCAAAAAGGAAACCGCTTAAACAAGCGGTTGCTTTCATCGATTTTTTTGCAAAATTCATTCTTCGCTCGGCTTATCTTGTTGTTCCATTCGAGCAAGTTGTTCATCGCTCACGGTTACTCGTAATTGAATTAAACGGCGACTGTCAGCAGAGGTGACTTTAAACACCATTCCCCCCAATTCAATTTCTTCGCCACGTTTTGGTAAATGCCCAAAAGCTTGCATGACCAAACCACCAACAGTATCTACTTCTTCATCATTGAATTCTACCGCAAACAGTTCGTTAAATTTCTCAATATTAGTTAAAGCTAATACAGCATAAGTATGTTGCGAAAGCTGACGAATCGGCTCAATTTCGTCTTCATCAAACTCATCTTCAATATCGCCAACAATTTGCTCTAAAATATCTTCAATCGTTACTAAGCCTGATACCGCACCAAATTCATCAACAACAATCGCCATATGAAAACGTTCAGAGCGAAATTCTTTAAGCATTCTGTCCACCCGCTTACTTTCCGGCACAATCACCGCAGGGCGCAAAATTCCCTCCATTTCAAAGGCTTCTGAATCAGAACGTAAAAATTTCAGCAAATCTTTTGCTAATAAAATACCTTCAATGGTATCTTTGCCATCACGAATTACGGGGAAGCGAGAGTGGGCTGATTCAATAATCACATCAAGACAAGAATCAAGTGACTGTTCTGCATCAATAAAGACGATTTGTGGACGTGGAATCATAATATCGCGCACACGCAATTCTGAAATTTCCATCACACCTTCTATCATCTCTTTGGTGTCACTATCAATAAGCTCATTTTCTTCTGAGTTCCGAATCACCTCTACCAAATCTTCACGATTTTTCGGCTCTTGTTGGAATAAACCGCCAAATAGCGATTTAATTAAAGATTTCTTTTCTTGGGAAACGATTCCCTGCTGATCATCACTCATAACATTACTCAAAAAAACAAAACTTGCGAAAAGTATCACAATTTTATAAAAAAATCGACAAGCGACCTTTTGTTACTTTCTATTTCATTGAAATTAGCATAGGATACACAGGTTTTTGATACAACTCATAGGAGCTATTTATGAAATTAGGTCGAATCGCGATTGCGATTGCTGCATTAAGTGCTAGCACGCTCGGTTTAACTGCTACCTTAACATCTTCTTCAAATATTAGTTTTCTTGCTTTTGATGGGCAAAAAGTGAAAAAAAACACCCCCTCGCTGCAAGTAAACGAAAACCAAACACATCAAGCGGTAGTTGAAGTCACGAGCATTTATAGCTCAGGTTCAGATGAAAGTTTCTATGAATCTTCTCCGATTATAGTCACCTTTAAAGGGAGCAATGAAAATATTGTGATCGCAGCCCCAAATCTCACAACTAAAAATGATGTCGCAAAATTCCAACAATCCCCCGTATTAAAAGTAAGTACAGCCTCAGGTAAGCAAATTGAATCTCAGCAAGATATTTTAAAAGGCGAGGGCTTTATGCCAAATGCCAACATTGTGGATAACATCGCTGCTTATAATGCTGCTGAAAATAAAGCAGCGGTTAAAGGACTAGCCGCAACGGCAATGCCAATCGCTATTGCGAGCAATGGCAAAGCAACCAAAGGGAAAGTGATGGTACAAGGCGAAAATATTGCTGAACAACAGCTACAATATTGGTTCCAACAAGCCGACAAAGAAACGCAAAAACGTTTCCTAGATTGGGCAAAGAAACAATAATCTTTCCATAACAAGCGGTCGATTTTGCAGGAAATGTTGCAAAATCGACCGCTTGCTTATTCTTGAGTAATTGCCTCTAAAACTTCTGTCACAAATGCTGGCACAATTTCACTCGCTTTACCATATCTCGCCTCTTGAAACGCATTTTTAACAAGACTAGGTTCTAAATTCAACTCAATGGTTTTGGCGCCCCAATTATTCGCTTCTTGCACAAAACCAGCAGCCGGATAAACATTACCTGATGTACCAATAGAGATAAAAATATCGCATTCCATTAAAGCGGAATAAATCCTGTCCATCTCCAATGGCATTTCCTCAAACCAGACAATATGCGGACGCAATTTGCGTGGAATTTGGCAACAAGTACAACGATCTTCATCTTTCACATCACCTTGCCAATCATACACCGTGCCTTTGTTTGGACAACGGACTTTCAATAGTTCACCGTGCATATGAATGACGTTACGACTTCCTGCACGTTCGTGTAAATTATCTACATTTTGCGTCACAATCAGCAGATTTTCGCCCAATTTTTCCTCTAATTTCGCTAAGGCTAAATGGGCGGCATTCGGCTGAACCTCAGGGTCAAACAGCTTACGCCGGCGTTCATTATAAAAACATTGCACCAACTCCGGATCCCGTTTATAGCCCTCAGGCGTTGCCACATCTTCCACCCGATGATTTTCCCACAAACCGTCCTCGGCTCGGAAAGTACGAATGCCTGATTCGGCGGAAATTCCCGCACCGGTTAGCACCACGATTTTTAGATCTTTTTTCATTTTATTATCCTTCTTTTACTAGATCGCTATGTTCTAAAAAATACGCATAAGGTTGTTGTTGAATGGAAAAGAATGCTACCATTGTCAGATTAGGGGCAATTTCATTGAATTTCCACATTTCCATTAATATCACACGTTGCTTCAATTTTGGCATTACCATAAATCTGTACATTATCAGAAATTCGAATGCAGCCAAACGAATTTCCGCCAATTTGGGCATTGTCAAAAATTTTTACTGAACCACAAATCCAAGTCTCTTTTCCGCCTACTGCGGCATTGCCAAAAATTTCCACCTCATCTTCAATACTCCCTTTAACTGAGACTTTGGCATTATCATAAATTTTGACATTGCCACTTATCTCCCCTCTGATGACCTGAGCATTTCCATATAACTGCACTTGATCACTTAATGAAGAAAACCCGCCTAAATAAGCATTTTCAGAAACACAAGCCTGATCCCACACTTCCGCATTATTCGCCACCCAGCAATTTCCCTCGTGCGACAAATTATGCTCCCCACTGATAAAACCGCCTAAATCCCCTTCTTTAACTTTTGTGCTATTACTGGTTGTAAAAGTCTTTAACGCTTTGATTTGATACAGTTTTTGCTTCCCATTGCTACGATCACTTTCAATTAAGCTGTATTTTTTCATTTGCAACTCCTGTTTTATTGGATACATCTATTTTATGTAACAGTGCGATATTTTGTGTCGTAGGAAAAAATTTTTTCGATATGCTTTTGCAGAAATAAACAAAAATAACGCCATTTAAAACAGGCTAATCGGGAGAGTTAAAAGTCGGAGAAAGGTAAAAAAAGAACGGTGCAAATTTGTAGAGTTTTTACAAAATTGCACCGCTTGTGTAATAAAGAAATGAATTATTTGACTTTTTCAGCTAAGAACTCACCAATTTTTTTGATGAGATTCATTCCGTTGTAATACCTTAGCAACATTAGGAAAAGGTAAAACGGCAACAACAGTACCATTATCACTCTTTTTCCAAAGAATTCTTAATCCATCTATTAGCTCTAAATTATGCGCAGCACAATTAAAGCCTAGCGAATATTTACGCTGAAGTGAGGAAATTGATATTTGCGGATTTTGTTTTAGCTCTTCAATAAAAAGTTGTACCAACCGTTCATCAGTATAATCAAAACCAAATAGTACGAGCAGTTGCAATTTTTCTGCTGTTAAACTACCACCGAATATAAGCTGTGCCTCAGGATTAGCGTTTTTTCCAATTTTTGCATAATAAGATACAGGCTTTCTCATTTGCAGATAGCTTAGATTTAATTGTTTGATCTCCTTGCATCGTTAATTTAAACGAATTTGCAGTCTGTTGTAGGCATTGTTTAACTTGGTTTAACATTGTTAGCTCCTTGTCGTGATTAAATTTAATAGACTGTATTTAAAGCCCCGACATTTTGTTTCGCAAATAACTCCTTTTGCAAAAATTTGTGAAAATTCGACCGCTTGCTTGAGTTCCGCTATAATCCTCGCTCTTTAGTCATAAAATAAGGAAAGAAAATGTTTGAATTAAACCCAATTAAAAACCAACTGGCTGATTTAAGCGAGCGCACCGCGGTGATCAGGGGGTATCTTTGACTTTGATAGTAAAGTCGAACGCTTAGAAGAGGTAAATGCCGAGCTGGAGCAACCTGATGTGTGGAATAAGCCGGAAAAGGCGCAGGCACTTGGCAAAGAGCGGGCAATGTTAGAGCAAATTGTGAATACCATCAAAGCTCTAGAACAAGGTGTTGAAGATGTTGAAGGCTTGATTGAATTAGCGGTGGAAGCCGAAGATGAAGATACTTTCAATGAAGCCCAAGTGGAAGCGGACGAATTAGAGAAAAAACTTGCCGATTTAGAATTTAAGCGTATGTTCAGCGGCCCACACGACAGTGCCGATTGCTATTTGGATTTGCAAGCAGGTTCGGGCGGAACGGAAGCTCAAGATTGGACGGAAATGTTATTGCGTATGTATTTGCGTTGGGCGGAGAGCAAAGGGTTCAAAGCCGAGCTGATGGAGGCCTCAGACGGTGATGTGGCAGGGATTAAATCCGCTACCGTGAAAATTTCCGGTGACTATGCTTACGGCTGGTTCAGAACTGAAACCGGCATTCACCGCTTGGTGCGTAAAAGCCCGTTTGATGCCAATAACGGTCGTCACACCTCGTTCTCGGCGGCTTTCGTTTATCCGGAAGTCGATGACGATATTGATATTGAAATCAACCCTGCGGATTTGCGGATTGATGTGTATCGTGCCTCAGGGGCGGGTGGTCAGCACGTCAATAAAACCGAATCGGCGGTGCGAATTACCCATATGCCGAGCGGCATTGTGGTACAGTGCCAAAACGGTCGTTCGCAACATCAAAATAAAGATCAAGCGATGAAACAGCTCAAAGCGAAACTTTACGAGCTGGAAATGAGCAAGAAAAATGCGGAAAAACAGGCGATGGAAGACAACAAATCCGACATCGGTTGGGGCAGCCAGATCCGCTCTTATGTGCTAGACGATTCGCGAATTAAAGACCATCGCACCGGCGTAGAACACCGTACCACCCAACAAGTGTTAGACGGCGATTTAGATAAATTTGTCGAAGCCAGCCTCAAGGCGGGACTGTAAAAGAGGAAGAAAAATGAGCAAACACAACCTTTCAACAGCCTTAGTCCACGCTGGGCGTAAAGCTCGCTACACACAAGGTGCTGTAAATAGCGTTATTCAACGTGCCTCATCACTCGTCTTTGAGAGTGTTGCGCATAAAAAAGAAGCCACTCGTAACCGTTATAAAGGTGCATTATTTTATGGTAGACGTGGCACGCTAACCCATTTTGCTCTTCAAGATGCTATGTGTGAGCTGGAAGGCGGCGCAGGCTGTTATCTCTATCCTTGCGGAGCAGCAGCAGTTAGCCACAGTATTCTTGCTTTTGTGGCACAGGGCGATCATGTGTTAATGACAGGGGCGGCTTATGAGCCTACGCAAGATTTTTGCAATATTATTCTGAAAAAAATGGGGGTAAGCACCTCTTATTACGATCCGATGCTCGGAAGTCGTATTGCCGATCTCATTCAACCGAATACGAAAGTGCTTTTTTTAGAAAGTCCAAGCTCGCTAACGATGGAAGTGCCAGATGTGCCATCAATTGTACAAGCTGCTCGTGCAAAAAATCCCGAGATCGTCATTATGATCGATAATACTTGGTCGGCAGGCGTGCTGTTTCCAGCTTTAGAATACGGTATTGATATTTCGATTCAAGCCGGCACCAAATACTTGGTTGGACATTCTGACGCAATGATTGGAACGGCTGTTTCTAATGCACGTTGCTGGGATCAGCTACGTGAACACTCTTACCTAATGGGGCAAATGGTCGATGCGGATACAGCTTATATGACTGCTCGTGGATTACGTACTTTAGGTGTACGCTTACAGCAGCATCACGAAAACAGTATCCAAATTGCGCGCTGGCTTGCTACTCGTCCAGAAGTAAAAGCCGTTTACCATCCAGCACTGCCAAGTTGTTTTGGACATTCCTTTTTTAGCCGTGATTTCAAAGGATCAAGCGGTCTATTTTCCTTTGAACTTTGCAAAAAATTAAGCGATGAAGAGCTTGCGAATTTCTTAGATCATTTTGAACTATTTTCAATGGCATACTCTTGGGGTGGCTATGAATCTTTAATTCTCGCTAATCAACCAAACGAAATCGCCAAAATCCGCCCTACAATTGAGCGGAAATTGGAAGGCACATTAATTCGAGTGCATATCGGTTTGGAAGCGGTGGAAGATTTAATTGCTGATTTAGAAAAAGGCTTTGAGCGTATCGCTTAGATTGTTTATCTCTCGCCGATTGTTCGTAAAAATATCCAATATAGGCGAGAGAACCTCCAATCGCCCTTCTCTCTCTGTTTTTGCCTAAAACAACGGCAATAAACATTTGCGTAATCGTTTGCGTTACTGTAAAATCCGCGCCATTTTTTAATCCCTTCAAAACTAAAGGCGCTTACTACTATGTCCTTAAATGCTATTTTTCAATTGTCTGAACGCGGCTCTAACGTCCGTCAAGAAATTATTGCTGGTTTAACCACCTTCCTTGCAATGGTGTACTCGGTTATTGTTGTACCAAATATGCTCAGTGCTGCGGGTTTCCCTGCTGAATCTGTGTTTATCGCCACCTGCTTGGTAGCCGGACTTGGCTCTATGTTAATCGGTTTATGGGCAAATGCGCCAATGGCAATTGGCTGTGCTATCTCTCTTACTGCATTCACAGCTTTTAGCTTGGTATTAGGTCAAGGAATTAGTATTCCTGTTGCCTTAGGCGCAATTTTCTTAATGGGGGTAATCTTCACGATTGTTTCTGTGACAGGCATCCGTTCTTGGATCTTAAAAAACCTGCCATCAAGTATTGCTCATGGCGCAGGAATAGGAATTGGCTTATTTCTGCTGTTGATCGCAGCAAATGGCGTAGGTTTAGTCGTAGGCAATGATGCTGGTTTACCTGTAAAAATGGGAGAATTCACCTCATTCCCTGTCATTATGTCGTTATTTGGTTTAGCGGCAATCATTGGTTTAGAACGGTTGAAAGTCAAAGGCTCTATTTTATGGGTCATCATTGCCATTACAGCAATCGGTTTAATTTTCGATCCAAATGTCAAATTCGGTGGTGAAGTTTTCAAAATGCCAAGCTTCGGTGAACAATCACTTTTCCTTGAATTAGATGTGATGGGTGCTTTAAATGCCGCCGTATTGCCAGTGATTTTTGCTTTAGTTATGACCGCTATTTTTGATGCTACAGGCACAATTCGAGCGGTTGCTGGGCAAGCCAATTTACTAGATAAAGACGGGCAAATCATCAATGGAGGTCGAGCTTTAACCTCTGACTCAATGGGGAGCATTCTTTCTGGTTTATTCGGTACTGCACCGGCTGCCGTTTATATTGAATCTGCAGCAGGAACAGCCGTTGGTGGTAAGACAGGTTTAACTGCTGTGGTTGTTGGGGCGTTATTCTTATTAATGCTTTTCTTCCAGCCATTGGCATTTCTAGTACCAGGCTATGCAACAGCACCTGCATTAATGTATGTAGGTCTATTAATGTTAAGCAATGTGTCTAAATTAGATTTTGATGATTTCATTGGTGCGATGGCAGGGCTGGTTTGTGCCGTATTTATTGTGCTAACTGCTAATATCGTAACAGGGATTATGTTAGGTTTTGCCACTTTAGTTGTAGGCCGAGTACTTGCTGGTGAATTTAATAAATTAAATATTGGCACGGTAATTATTGCTGTTATTTTAGTCGCATTCTACGCGTTAGGCTTTGCCTTATAATCTATCTTACTCTCTTTGTTTAGAGCCCTGCTGAGCAGCAGGGCTTTCTTTTTCTCTCAAACAATATATTCCAAAAAAGAATATAAGATTATATTATTCTATTTTTAAGGAATAATTAATTCTCCTAGAATTTCTGCGATTACATAAATAAATATAGGAGAAAACCACAATGTCATACTTATCTCAATCTTTCCGAGATTGGCTCGTAGCACATGCTGATTCACTGGATCAATCAAATCAATTCGCCGATGAATTGCTACAACGAATTGCCGATGAAGGTGTGTTTAAATTAGGCATACCAAGCAAACTTGGAGGCAATAATAGTTCAGCACAACAAGTGATTGAAGCCATTAGTGAAATATCACAATATTCCTTAACCGCGGGTTTCATTACGTGGGGGCATAGAACTTTCATTGAAAATATCCTGCAAAGCGAGAATCCCTTTCCTCGCACACAATGGTTACCCGATTTACTCAATGGCAAACTAGCTGGCGGAACAGCGCTCTCTAATGCTATGAAATTTCTTGCAGGAATTGAAGAATTAAATGTCACAATTTGTGAAGAAAAAGGGGAATGCTACTTGAATGGGCGGCTACCTTGGGTCACAAATTTACGCGCAGATCATTTTGCTGCCGTTTTTATTGCAGGCTATGAAACCCCAAATGGGCGTGAACCTATCGTGATAGCAATCCCATCTGATGCACAAGGATTAACTCGTACTGAAGAACTAGATCTTATTGCCTTACAAGGTAGCAATACGGCAGCCTTAATCTTTGATAAGGTAAAACTCAACGATGATTGGATACTCTCTCATAATGCTCCCCTCTTTTTAAGTCAAATTCGCCCTCATTTCTTAGGTTTCCAATTCGGTATGGCATTTGGTTTGGCGGAACGCAGCCTAAATGAGGTAGAAAACACATTAGCAAGTAACCGTGTAATCCTTCAGCCTGAATGGGAGAAGCAAAAACAGGCACTGACTAAAATCAAACAGCAATTAGCAACAGGACTAGTTGCAAAAGATAGTTTTATTCAAAACCCTAAATCTTTATTCAAATTACGCATTGATATTGTAGATGTAGTTGCGCAAAGTGTACTACTAGAGTTACAAGCGGGTGGCGGCCGAGGCTATTTGCGCAACGCGGGCTCTGATTTTATCCGTCGGTGGCGTGAAGCAGCCTTCTTACCTGTGGTCACCCCAAGTGCCGTACAATTACGTTTAGTATTAGCAGCATAACCTCAACGCACACATAAAGTAGCAAGCGGTTTATTTTGCAACATTTTCTGCAAAATAAACCGCTTGTTGTATTTACGAGAAAGCAATTATTCGACACACCTTCCTTTCAACCAATTTCTTACCCAGCTACGATTTGGCATCAATACCTGATGAAGCTCTTCAGCTAATGGCAAAGGCTCACCACAAATTTGGCTTGCCAGCATTTCACCTAAAAGTGGTGCGGTGGTTAAACCTCGTGAGCCAAGCCCTGCAACTAAATATAAATGCGGATAAAAAGCCGCCATCTCAATTGGCTCTTTTCGCCGAAGTTGGTTATATAAATTGGCATATTGTTGCTTCTGCTGTGCAAAATTAGGCATGCTCCCAAACATTGGCATACGGTCTCGGAAGGCTGAACGAATGCCTACCTTCGCTTGATTTTGCGAAAAATCTGCGCTTTTTGCCCAGTCACAAGCGGTTAAATTTTGCGATAACTTTGCAAAATTCTGCTGATGTTCTTCTAGCGAAAAATGCGTTTCTTGATTATCTCGAATATGGCTTGCCCCTACACAGTGGCTGTCGCCTGCGGATTTGGGCGTAAGATAGCCGTCATAGCACACCACACATTTCAGCTTTGTCAGCATGCGGTTAGTTGGAATATGACTTACTTGCCCACGCACAGAATACAGAGGAATACCTTCAGCTTGTTCAAATTGTTTGAGTAAATGTCCATTAGCCAACACCACATTTTGATGAGAAAAATATTGTCCATTATGCTGCCATTGCCAACGGCAATTTTGGTATTCCAGTTTCTCAACGTGATGATTAAATACAATGTTCAAGCCCAACTTTTGCAAATACGCAAACCCATTTTGTACCAACTGACGAGGTGAGAGCCAGCCCCCCTGTGCGATAAACGCGCCATTATCTGTGACAGGCAAGCCAATTTTTTCGCTTAGCTGAGCGGCAGAAACCAGAGCAAACAGCGAAGGGCTCCAACCTTGCTCGGCAATTTTTTGCAGTTTCTTTGCTGCCTTATCATTATAAGCACATAACGCGACCCCCGTTAGCCCCTGTTCAAACGGCACTAGTGACGTGATTTGCGCCAAACGGCGTAAGGCATAATCAAAGCTATGCACATAAAAACGCACATTTCGTGAGTCGTCATCGCTTAATTGAGGGTACAAAGCACCTTGCAAATTACCCGATGCATTGCGCGCTGGTTCAGCATCTTTGCAATAAAGCGTCACCTTTATCCCCCGTTCTAACAGCGACCACGCCAAAAAGAGGCTTGCGACTCCCCCACCAATAATTGCCACCTCATTATGTTCACTTGCCTCAGGTTGCTTGTAATAAGGAAAGCGCAATACACTCATCTCACTTTCTGATGTTTTTTCACCCCACAGCATCTCTCGTTTTTTGCCAAAACCTTTGCGTTTTTTTACCTCAAAACCGACCGCTTGTAGCCCTCGGCGCACATTACTTGATGCGGTAAAAGTAGCAAAGCTGCCCCCTTTTCGGGTTAAACGAAACATTTGGCGGTATAAATGTTCGTTCCACATATCGGGATTTTTATCCGGTGAAAAGCCATCTAAAAACCAGCAATCGACTTTGCCATTGTGGTAATCGCCTAATTGCAACAAACTTTCTGCCATTTCACCAAACCAAAGATCGAGGTAAATTGCATCAAAATGATAACGTTCACATCCAGTTTGACGCGGCTGCCAACAAGCGGTCAGTTTTTGTGAAAATTCAGCAAATTGTGGGTAATTTTGCTGAATAGTCGCTAACTGTTCAGCGGTTAGTGGATATTTTTCAAAAGAAATAAAATAGAGCCGTTGAAGAGGGCTTTGAGGGAATGCTGCGCGAAATTGGCGAAATTTATCTGCTACAGCAAAGAAATTCAGCCCTGTACCAAACCCAGTCTCCGCAATCACAAAATGCGCTCGTGAATGGTTTTGCCATTTCTGCCAAAGCTGGTTGCCCTCTTGGAAGACATAGTAGCTTTCAGCAAGTCCGTCTTGGGTGGAAAAATAGATATCATCAAACTGTTCGGAAACAGGGGTGTTATCTGCATTAAAGGAGAGGGAAGCAAATGTAAGTTTATTCATTATTCAGCTCACAAAAAAACAAAAGGGCGATTACTCGCCCTTATCAATGAAAATTCATTAGAAAATGAAGTATCCAAATGCAACAATCATTCCTAAAGCACCGACCACCGCTAACATTGAATAACCAAAAGTACCCATAATTTCTCCCATTATTAAGTCAAAAAACTTCTCTATTCTAAGACGATTTAAACAAAATGCAAATGCAAGCGGTCATTTTTTCCAAAAATTTTACCAAATTAGGTATAATATCGACATTTTTTGACAGTAAGGAGAAAACATGGCAACGATTAAAGATGTGGCGAAACTCGCTGGTGTTTCGACCACAACGGTATCTCACGTGATTAATAAGACTCGATTTGTTGCGGAGGATACCACAAAAGCGGTATTAGATGCTGTTGAACAATTAAATTATTCCCCAAGTGCCATTGCTCGCAGTTTAAAAGTGAGCACCACGAAATCTATTGGCATGATCATCACCACCAGCGAAGCACCTTACTTTGCCGAAATCGTACAGGCAGTGGAAGAATACTGTTATCAACAAGGATATTCATTGTTTTTATGCAATACGCAAAATGAACCTGAAAAAATTAAAAATCATTTTGATATGCTATTGAAAAAACGCGTCGATGGCATTTTGGTGATGTGTTCAGAATATCGTGAAGATGCATTTGCGCTATTTAAATCAACCAAAGTGCCAATGGTTGTTATGGATTGGGGACCAAATGAAGATAAAAGTGACCGCATTATCGACCACTGTTTTGATGGCGGTTACCTTGCCACTAAACACCTCATTGAAAATGGGCATAAAGATATCGCTATTATTGCAGGTTATCTATATAAAACCACAGCTAAAGCACGTTATGATGGTTTTGTAAAAGCAATGGAAGAAGCTGGCTTGCCAGTCCGTCAAGAATGGGTCTTTGAAAATGACTTCCAGCCTGAGGGCGGTTACGAAAGTATGAACTACCTTTTAAAACAGTCTGAACGCCCAACGGCGGTTTTCTGTGGCTGCGACATGATGGCGCTTGGAGCGATTTCAGCGATTACCGAACAAGGACTGCATGTTCCACAAGATATTTCGGTGATCGGTTATGATAATATCCATAGTTCACGTTTTTTTGCACCACCGCTGACTACAGTCAATCAGTCTAAAATTCGTCTAGGTAAGATGGCGCTTGATCTACTGTTTGAACGTATTCAAAATAGTGAAAGCGAGCACCCGCCAAAAGTTTTGGAATTTTACCCAGAATTAGTCATTCGTAAATCAGTACGCAATTTAAATAAGTAAGGAATACGAATGGAATTTTTAATTAGTTTTTTCAGTAGTTACGGCTACTGGGCTGTTTTCTTAGTTCTACTTGCTTGTGGATTTGGCGTTCCTATTCCTGAAGATATTACCCTTGTTTCAGGCGGCGTTATCTCTGGATTAGGTTATACCAACGTGCACTGGATGTTAGTAGTGAGTATGCTCGGTGTACTTGTTGGCGATAGTACAATGTATTGGCTTGGCAGAATTTATGGGAAGAAAATTTTAAATTTTCCACTTATTCGCAATGTCGCCACGCCTGAACGTTTTGCCCAAGTACAAAAGCGTTTTCAAACCCAAGGATGGAAACTCTTATTTATTGCTCGCTTTTTACCTGGGTTGCGGGCGGTAGTCTATTTGGTCTCGGGTATTACCCGTAAAGTCAGTTTTGCCCGCTTCTTACTGGTTGATTTCTGTGCGGCGATTATCTCAGTGCCGATTTGGGTTTATCTTGGTGATTTCGGTGCCAAGAACTTAGATTGGCTGGAAGAGCAAATCCATAAAGGGCAGATGATTATCTGGATTGGCTTAATTATTATCGGGATTGTGGTCTATTGGAAATGGAAGAAAAACCGCAAAAATAATGCATAAAATTATGGGGCAGATCATTATTCTGCCCCTCTTTATTTTTATTACTTCATTTTCGCCATTTCAAATTCAACTAACATCATCAAAATATGAATCACTTTGATATGCACTTCTTGAATGCGATCTGCATAACGGAAATGCGGTACGCGAATTTCTACATCCGCTAAACCAGCCATCTGGCCACCATCTTTGCCTGTCATCGCAATCACCTTCATGCCTTTTTCTTTCGCTGCCTTAATTGCATTTAGCACATTTTTAGAATTGCCTGAAGTCGATAGCCCAAACAATACGTCACCTTTCTGACCAACACCTTCAATATAACGCGAGAAAACATAATCGTAGCCAAAATCATTACTCACACAGCTTAAATGGCTCACATCAGAAATCGCAATAGCAGGATAAGCCGGACGATTTTCGCGGTAACGACCTGTTAATTCTTCAGCAAAATGCATCGCATCACAATGCGAGCCCCCATTACCACAAGAAAGCACTTTACCTCCATTTTTAAAGCTTTCCGCAATAATTAACGCTGCATCTTGAATTAATTTTAGGTTATTTTTATCGTTAATAAAGTTATCTAGCACGGTACGTGCTTCTTCAAGTTCTGCGAGAATTTGTTGTTGATACATAGTATGTGTCCTTTTGTAAAAAAATTGAATTTAGTGACCGCTTGATCACGTCAAAGCGATGAGAGTCTATCACACTTAATGCTAGGAAAAACAGCAGAAATATCGTAAAATCCGCACGTTTTGTTTACCCATAAAGGATGTACGATGATTAACGAAATTAAAAAAGACACCCAAGAGCGCATGGAAAAAAGCCTTGAAGCCTTAAAAGGGCACATTGCGAAAATCCGTACAGGTCGCGCGCAGCCAAGCTTATTAGATGCAATCCAAGTAGATTACTACGGTGCGGCAACGCCACTTCGTCAGTTAGCTAACGTGGTAGCAGAAGATGCACGCACTCTCGCAGTAACGGTATTCGACCGTTCATTAATCCAAGCAGTTGAAAAAGCGATCTTAACCTCTGATTTAGGTTTAAACCCTTCTTCTGCGGGTACAACAATCCGTGTACCACTTCCGCCATTAACTGAAGAACGTCGCCGTGATTTAATTAAAATCGTAAAAGGCGAAGGGGAGCAAGGTAAAGTAGCTATCCGTAATGTGCGCCGTGATGCGAATGACAAAATCAAAGCATTAGAAAAAGAGAAAGCAATCAGCGAAAACGAAGAGCGTAAAGCACAAGAAGATATCCAAAAAATCACGGATACTTACATCAAGAAAGTTGATGAGATTTTAGCGGATAAAGAAAAAGAGTTGATGGATTTCTAATCTCTATTGATTTCATCTAACGGCTATTACACCATAGTTAGGCTGTAATGCGAGTTTAAACAAGCGGTTATTTTGCGATTTTTTTGCTAAAAATAACCGCTTGTTTTTTTATTTAACGCAACAATCATCAAGCCCACAATTCGCACGTTCTGACAATGAAATCATTTTGTTATGAAATTGCTGTAACGTACAACGATGTCCCACGCTGATAATAATACTTTGTGGGAGCGCCTTTCTAATCGTGCAATAAAGTAATGCTTCTGTTGGCTCATCTAAGGCAGAGGTGGTTTCATCTAAGAAAATCAGTTCTGGTTTACTCAGCAAAATGCGCACAAAAGCCACACGCTGTAATTCACCAGGAGAGAAAATAACTTGCCAATCATTATCTTGCTCCAAAGCGTGATGATATTTTTCTAAACGACATAGCGCCATTGCGGCTTTTAATTCCGCATCACTTGCTTGAATATGCGGATAGCAAATCGCTTGTTTTAATGTACCTTGCGGCATATAAGGGCGTTGGGGTAAAAAAAGCGGTTGCTCAACACAAGCACGCTCAGCAATACCCACTGTTTCAAAAGGATAAATCCCCGCCAACGCTTTCAGTAACGTGGTTTTACCCGAGCCTGAATCGCCTTGAATCAACAATGCATCCCCTGCTTTTAATTCAATGTTGATCTGAGCAAAAAGGATATGACCATATTGATCTTTCACCCCAAAATTTTTTAAGTAGAAGCCTTTAGAACAGGCAAGTGGCTGATGTACAGGCATTGCATCTAATTTATCAAGGGTGGTAAAAAAGCCATAGAGACGATTTAAGCGAGCCTGATAGAGCGTAAAATCATCATAAAAGAGGCGAAAAAATGACAACGCTCGCATTAAGCGGTTAAATGATTGCACGGTTTGGTGCATATCACCTAAGGTGAGCTGACCAGTGAAAAAACGAGGCGCTTGTAGCATTAACGGCAAAATCATCGCAATTTGTGTCACCCCCGTATTAAAGCCATCTAAGCCCAACATTTTTCGCACAATTTGCCAGCGATTATGGATAACAGCTTGGAATTTTGCTTGCAAATTGGCTTGCTCTTTGGCTTCACCAGAATAAAAAGCAATACTCTCCGCATTATCTCGCACTCGAATCAGCGAATAACGGTAATCACCTTGATAACGTTCTTTATTAAAATTCAGTTTGATCAAAGGTCTGCCGATCGCTACCGACAATAAAGTGGCTAGCAAAATAAAAATATAGATAAAAAAGACAACGCCTTTTGGTACCTCAAAACCTAACAGCACCAGAATGCCAGAAAGTCCCCATAAAATAATAGTAAATTCAATGGTGGAAACAATCGCATTAAGCACGCCTCGCACAGCATCTAATGTGCCGTGAATAAACTCTGAGGCATCTTGTTCAATTCGCTGGTCAATGTTATCTGGCAACTCTTTTTCGTATTTCACCAAATAGTAGTTTTTATTCGCCAGCCAACGATCCAGCATTTCACGATTCAGTTTTTCTAACCAACGGATTTCAAAGACTTGTTGTAAAAAATAGTTAATCACCGAATGAATAATTTTAACAACTACCAACATCAGATTGATCAAGGCAAAAAACCAAAATGCATCTACATCGAGTTTTTGCATTGAGCTGTACAGCCCATTATAAAAAAACGTATTGAGTACACTGATTCGCACTTCCATCAGCACCATCAGCAATAACAATAGCACTAATCCGATTGTTTTGACTTTATTTGATTTCCGCCAAATATCACGGCTAATATGCCAAAATCGCCGTCCAAATTCCGTTTTTCCAAGCAATAAACCGCACAGGTATAAGCCCAGTGCGGTGCAAAAAAGTGCGCTCATCAGCCACGAGAAACTATTCTGTAATTCTGTTTGCCAATTCATAATGTAATAAAAATAAAACAAGCGGCTGATTTTGCAGATTTTTTTGCAAAATCAACCGCTTGCTAATTAGAACGAATACTCTACTTTACTCCAATAAGTTCTTGGCAATCCAACGACTGCAAAACTGCGATCATATTGGCCTCGTTGTACTTGCCAGTAATGTTTATTAAACAGATTTTCTACCCCTGCTCGTAAGGTGATTTCCTGTTTATTCCCCAATTTTAGGCGATATTTTCCGCCCAAATCCACCGTAGTATAAGACGGCAAACGGTAGTTCGCCTGAGTATCTTGATAAGATTTTCCATAGTGCTGTAACCCTGCATTTAAGGTTAAATTGGCAATGAATGGCGTATCCCATTCCACAGCCGCTTTGGCTATCCAGCGTGGGCTAGTAACTTGCACACCAGTTACAATCGTATCTGCATAAGTGGGGTAATCAATAACTTTACCTTGATTGTAGCTAATACCTAAACTTGGGCGGAGCGTTTTGTTGAACAAATTCGCATAGAGATTGACTTCTACCCCACGATTGCGTTCTTTTCCTTGCTCTTTCCCTGCACGAGCTGCCATCGCTTCGGTATTGCCACGAATAATGCCTGGACGGCTAAGTTCATATACACTCAAACTGGTACTGAGCATTTCATACCAGTTTTTACGCACACCGACTTCAATCTGTTTGGTTACACGAGGGCTGTTCATTTCACCGGTATCAGGATCTGCATTACCGGGTTCTAAATCTTCTAAATAGTTAGCGTAATAGACTAAATCCGCATTAGGCACATAAGCCAGCGCGACCATTGGGCTGAAACGATCCGCTTTTAAACGTACATCTGTTGTGCGATTAAGCTGTTCAATCCATTGGAAACGCCCACCAAGCGTTAAACGAATTTGGTTATCCATAAAGCCTAAGGTATCTGATGCAGCGATACTTTGTGCCGTAAATTTATTGTCTGCCGCTTGGCTTAAGCTACCATGTTCAGGCTCATCAATAAATTCAGGCGAATAAATGTTGGTAGTATAACGTCCACCACGCTGACGTGTTGGGTTATTATCGTGATCACGGCTTCGTTGCACTGCGTCATAAGCGAAGCTCCAACTGTGATGGATAGAACCTGTTTCAATTTCACCCTGCAATTTCAAATTACCACTAGTAGTACGAGAGCGGAAATCAATGGCGGTCGCATTAGCGGCACGATAATTGCCATCGCTATTTAACATCGTTAATTGAGTGAAGTTACCGTAGTATTTAGATTCCATATGCCCAATGCCACCGGATAGCATCATATTAAACGGTAAATCGTATTCAAATGTGAGTAATGCAGTTTCATCATCTGTCGTTTGGCGAGACCAACTCGGCACTAAGTTCGTTTTACCATTCGGTGCTTCTGGCATAGCAAAGGTTAAATTTTGCATATCTTGCACCCTTGCTCGTCCACCTTTGGTAGCTCGTTTAGTTTGGAAATAATCCACACCTACACGCAATTTTTCACCACGATAATCGGCACCAATCGCAATCTCTTTGGCAAGTTCACTATAATTTGTGCGAGCGGTATTACCATCACGATATAACCCACTGACACGCACGCCCCATTCATTATTTGCGCCAAAGCGTCTGCCAAAGTCAAAGCTCTCTTGTAAACGGCTATTGGAAAACCACGCGAATCCCACTTTGTTAATCGGCTCATCGGTTGCACGTTTGGTTTCTATATTTACTGCTGCACCTGCTGCCCCTTCTGGATCCATTCCAACTGTTGCAGTTGATGCGCCTTTAATCAGCTGTGCTGAACCGACTGCGGAAGTTGCTGTGTTATAAGCACCATATAATCCTGCTAAGCCATTTACGCTAAACTGACGCGCATCAAGCTGTAAACCTCGTACATAAATGCCACCAAGCGTATTGGTTTCTCCACCAAAGTTCATAATAGAGGCATCGGTTTTTGCCAACGCATCAACCACATTACGTGGCGCTTTATCAGCAAATGCCTGCTCATCGTAATTCACCACCGTAATGGGCGAGGTAAAAGCAAGCTGTTTGCCAAGTAAACTTAAATCCACAACGGCTTTTAAATTATCAGTAGCTTTAAATTTTTCTAGTTCTGCAACGACATTTACTTCATCTAATGATTCAATTTGTGTTTCAGCAAGGAGAAAAGAAGGGAGGAAAAGCGCGGAATAGAGAATGCTGTGTTTGAATGTCATAAATTTAGCCTTAACCATTAATATTGAGAATAGTTAGTATTATATATATTTAATATTTAAACACAAGCTAAACCGTTTTAGTTACAAACCCTAAGAATTTCAGCTACTATTGTATTTTCAACACACATTACATTTCTTAATTACCATGAAAAAATTATCTCTTACGCTAGTTAGCCTATTATCAACCTCGTTATTTGCTCAAATACAACTTAGCCCTTTTCCTATGCAAGCCATTGGAAAAGCAGCGCAGCTAGCTGTTTCTGATAAAGATGAGCTTTTTATTATCAATACTCAAGGAGAACTCTGGCAAGCAACGCCAATAATGAATAAATTAAGCGATGGTTTCTCAACCCAAATTGCACCAAGCGTGGCGTATAACCGTGTGGCAGGAGCAGATAAACAAGGTAATTTCATGCTATGGACAGCAAAGCAACTTTATACCTCCACCATTCCTTTAGCTAAACAGGCGGGTATGCATCCCCTTGCCTTTGCGACCATTGCCGTTAGCAAACAAGGAAAACAGCATAAACTGGTACGAATTGAAACCAAAGGCACGCAAGCAGAAATTATCGCAATGGCAAGTACAGAAGTGCTACCTGATGCTCAACCAATGCAAATTGATTTTAAGCATTCAGCGCCAAATCAAGGACACATTGCGATATTGGCAAAACCTGATAATTCAACTTATTTACATGGCGTATTAGGCGATGCGATAGAAGCTGCCGAAGTGCAATATTTAGAACGTCATACACTTGAGCCTTTGGCCGAAGGACTTAGTATGAAAGGTTTAGTTTTTGAAGCCAATCGTTTCGAACATTTCGCCACAAACAGTGGTGCGAAATTGGTATCCGTCATGTCTGGGAATGGAGAAGGAGGCAGAACGGTATTAATTGGCGAGCAAAATGGCAAATTAGTGCTAGAACAAAGTAGCTCTCCTCTGCCAAACAATCGTTGGCAATCACCATTTGTGTTTAATCGTAAACTTTATGCGGTGCAAATGCCTCATCTGCGCGGGAAATTAGTAGAATATACCCCACAGGGTGCAAAATTAGCTGAACATTTCATGCAAGACGGCTTTAGCAACCATCGCTACGGCGAATATGAAACAAATCTCGCCGCCAGCGCATCACATTTTGCAGTTTTGCCATTACGGGATTATCGCCATATAGCAATACTCGACTCTCAAGGTCAACTCCAAACATTGGCGCAAACATTACCTGCCGAGATTCGAAAAACCAGAGCAAGCAAAGACAGCGTATATTTACTCTTAGAGAATGGTCAAATTTGGCTAGCGCAATAGCCATGCACGGAAATATAAAAAAGCTAAATCAAGTTTTAATTCAGCCTAAAGTATGCCGCAAGCGCTCTTATTTCCCTAAAATTCTGCAAAACAAATAAAAAAATCCCCAAGTATTGCTACTTAGGGGAAACTGATGAATAAAGTTTTCTTTTGTTGTCGACTGTTTATCAGTTGCTACTTGCTACCAATAAAACTTCCCCATTGTAAAAAAAAAAACGGTTGTCAACAATTTTTTCATACTCACTTTATTTTAATCCTGCTGCTTCACGCAATTCTGCGGCTTTGTCGGTTTTTTCCCAAGGGAAGTTCTCACGACCAAAGTGCCCATAAGCTGCTGTTTCACGGTAAATTGGGCGAATTAAATCTAACATTTTAATTAAGCCGTACGGGCGTAAATCAAAGAATTGATAGATTAATTTTACTAACACGTCATTTGCCACCTTACCCGTGCCAAAGGTTTCCACCATAATTGAGGTTGGCTCAGCCACCCCAATGGCGTAAGAAAGCTGAATTTCACAGCGGTCAGCAAGACCAGCAGCAACAATATTTTTCGCAACATAACGCGCAGCATAAGCCGCTGAACGATCCACTTTTGATGGGTCTTTACCAGAGAATGCACCTCCACCGTGACGCGCTGCACCGCCATAAGTATCTACGATGATTTTACGTCCGGTTAGACCGCAGTCCCCCATTGGCCCGCCAATCACAAAACGTCCTGTTGGGTTAATAAAAAATTTAGTATTTTGACTTAACCATTCGCTTGGCAGGATAGGCTTGATAATCTCTTCCATCACACCTTCATACACCGTTTTTTGATCCACATCTTCTGCATGTTGAGTAGAAAGTACTACGGCATCAATTCCGACAATTTTGTTATTTTCGTAAGCAAAGGTTAATTGGCTTTTCGCATCCGGACGTAACCAGTTTAATTTACCGGATTTACGCACTTTTGCTTGTTGCTCCATCAAACGGTGCGCATAAGTAATTGGCGCAGGCATTAATACTTCGGTTTCGTTAGTAGCATAGCCAAACATAATTCCTTGGTCACCGGCACCTTGGTCTAACGGATTTTCACGATCAACGCCTTGATTAATATCTGAAGATTGCTTGCCAATCGCATTTAATACTGCACAAGAATGCCCATCAAAGCCCATCTCTGAGTGTGTATAGCCAATATCACAAATAACTTGGCGAGTGAGGTTTTCTACATCAACCCATGCAGAAGTGGTGATTTCCCCCCCCACTAATGCCATACCTGTTTTCACATAGGTTTCACATGCCACACGTGCTTTGGGATCTTGACGTAAAATTTCGTCTAATACCGCATCAGAAATCTGGTCTGCGATTTTATCTGGATGCCCTTCAGACACGGATTCAGAAGTAAAAAGATTAATTGCCATCGTGTTATATCCTATTAATGAATAAAGAAAGCAAGCGGTGTGTTTTGATAAAAAATCTGCAAAAAACACCGCTTGCACTAATTTTTTGGAAGTATTTCCATCTAGACGTCTAAATGATACCGACTTTAGCAAAGAATGCAAATAAATTTTTCTAATTGCCTATGCCAAATCATTTCATCTTTCAAACATTGCGTTTTTCTTTTTCTGTGCTAGATTATAGCTATCTAGCCGTCTAAACGGCTAATTAATATATTTCTCAATATGACATAGGAAAGCAATATGACGACACACATTACTATTTTAGATGGCGGTATGGGACGAGAGCTTGCGCGTGTTGGCGCCCCATTCAAACAGCCGGAATGGTCGGCCTTAGCCCTTTATGAAGCCCCTCCTGCAGTTATTCGGGTTCACCAAGATTTTATTCACGCCGGTGCCGAAGTAATTACAACGAACAGTTATGCCGTTGTTCCCTTTCATATCGGTGAAAAGCGTTTCCAAGCCGATGGATTTACACTGGCGAAGCTATCGGGACAATTAGCAAAACAAGCGGTCGATACTTCGACAAATTCTGCAACCGATAGTAAAAAAGTAAAAATCGCAGGCTCGCTTCCTCCGCTTTTTGGCTCTTACCGTTTCGACTTATTTCAAGCAGATCAAGTTGAACGCGTTGCTCGCCCCTTAATTGATGGTCTATCCGCTTATGCCGATTTTTGGCTATTTGAAACACAAAGCCATAGCCAAGAGGTGCTTTCAGTTATTCCTTTTCTGCCACACGATAACCGCCCTATTTGGGTGTCATTTACGCTGCAAGATGAATGCTTAACTGATACACCCTATTTACGCTCTGGAGAAAGGGTTGTTGATGCAGTAAAAGCCGTGTTAGAACAAGGTGTGCAAGCGGTATTATTTAATTGTTGCCAACCGGAAGTGATTGAGCAAGCGATTATCGCCGCCAAACAAGTGATTGGCAAAAAAGCCGTGCAACTGGGCGCCTATGCGAATGCTTTCCCGCCACAATCTAAAGAGGCAACCGCAAATGACGGCTTAGATGAAATTCGTACAGATTTAGATCCGAATGCTTATTTGGCCTGGGCGCAAAAATGGCGCAATGCAGGCGCAACAATTATCGGCGGCTGCTGTGGCATTACACCGGCGCATATTCAAGTTTTAGCCCAACATCTCAATTCAAATTAAGGAAACACAACTATGTCAAATAAAAAAATTGGGCTTATTTCGCTCACCGCGTTAGTCTTAAGTTCTATGATTGGCTCAGGCATCTTCAGTTTGCCACAAAATATGGCGGAAGTTGCAGGCGCTGAAGCTTTGCTCATCGGCTGGGGGATTACCGGTGTCGGGATTATCTTTCTTGGGCTTTCATTTTTCTTTATCTCCCGCCTACGCCCAGATTTAGACGGCGGTATCTACACTTATGCCCGTGAAGGTTTTGGCGAATTGGTGGGGTTTATGTCTGCTTGGGGATATTGGCTATGTGCAACCATTGGAATTGTGGGCTATTTAGTCGTGGCTTTTGAGGGCATTGGTACCTTTACCGATAGCGAAACCAATATCATTTTTGGGCAGGGTAACACACTTGCCGCCTTTATCGGAGCTTCAATCATCGTTTGGCTAGTGCATATTTTAGTAGCAAGCGGCGTAAAAGAAGCTGCATCAGTTAATTTGGTTGCAACGATTGTGAAAGTCTTCCCTCTTGTACTATTTATCGGCTTGGCCATTTGGTATTTTAGCCCAAATACATTTACACAAGATATTCAGGCGACCTCGCTTAATAATGGTGTTAGCGACCAAGTAAAAAATACTATGCTGATTACACTTTGGGTTTTCACTGGGGTAGAAGGCGCATCCGTTTTATCTGCTCATGCCAGAAAGAAAAGCGATGTTGGCTTGGCAACCGTGTTAGGGATTATCATAGCCTTAGTGTTGTATGTCGCGATTACGGTATTATCACTCGGTATCTTGCCTCGTGAAACAATTGCCAATATGTCTAATCCTTCAATGGCAGGGTTATTAGAAGCAATGATTGGTTCAAGCGGTAAGATTATCATCACACTTTGCTTAATTGTTTCGGTACTTGCCTCTTATGTAAGCTGGACAATGTATTCCGCTGAAGTGCCTTACCGTGGTGCAAAAAATGGTGCATTCCCCAAAATTCTGGATAAACTCAACGCTAATGATGTGCCGATTAACTCACTCTGGTTCACCGGTTTTGTCGTGCAATTCTGTCTCTTTTTAGTGTTGCTAACCGGCAAAAGCTATAATGCGTTGTTGTTAATTTCAACTTCAATGATTTTAGTCCCATATTTCTTAATTGGTGCCTATCTGCTGAAATTAGCTATTCAACAAAAAGCAAAATGGTACATTCAACTCACTGGTTTTATCGCTTCGCTCTACGGTCTATGGATTGTCTATGCTGCAGGGATTGATTATCTGCTACTTTCCGTATTGCTCTATGTGCCGGGGATTGGTTTATTTCTCTATTCTCGCCGACAACAACAAAAGGCACCTTTAACTACGGTGGAAAAAGTGATTTTAACCATCATTGCGTTGCTGTTTATTTGGGCGGTGTATCACAGCTTTACACAGGTAAACTGGGAATAATTATTCTCTTTATAAAGCGGTGGGGAGCAGATCAATCACAGCTCAAAACCTGCCGTTTTATTTGTAAAAATATGCTAAAATCTGAGCGCTTGTATTCACTTTCTAGGGTTATGAGTCCATAACCTAGGGAAACCCTATCAGACTTTTGATTATTTTTTTATGTTACTTGAACAACTGAGATTACTTATACGCAAAATAGCTGAATGCTATCAACGCCTAGAACACTATTTCACGAGCGGATCATTTGCTATTAAATTCTACCCTTTCTTAATGCATCCTTGCGTGCGTAATACCCGTAGCTTTACGATTAAAGTGTTTTCTGTGGTACTTATCTTTACTGGGCTATACTACTTCTTTGGTGAGCTAATTAGCATTTTATTTAGTGATGTAGGACTCTCATCATACACCAAGCATACGACTATTGAGCTGTTATTACCTAAAGACTTTGTCGTGAACGAAAAAAGCGGCTCGCTTACTCCGCTGTTCTATACAATGCAACTTGCTTTTCAGCTACAAGCATGGAACTTTATTCTCGGCTATATCATTTGTGTTACTTATATTACAGGACAAAAGCTGCGCTTACTTGGTGTGCTGTTTTCATTACTCTTTAGTATTGGTAGCTCAATTATTTCCGCTTCACAAGGTGGCCATTATAGTACTTTCGGTTATCTACAAAACTTGGGCTTTGAAGTGACGTTTTTGATAGGTAATTTAGCCATGGTTGCCATTGGTTTCGCAATCGATAACAATCACATTAAGCGTTTTAAATATTATAGTATTATTGCAGGATTAATCGGGCTAAGTTGCATAATAAGTACGATATTTATCACCACCGCATACACACCTTGGTTAGAACGAATAAGCATTTATAGCTTAATGATTTGGGAAATCTCTCTTGGCTTTGCCGTATTAAAAGCAATGGAATCAAAATAAAAAACAAGCGGTGCTTTTGTAAATTTCTTCTGCAAAAGCACCGCTTGTTTTTAAGGCTGCGAATTAATCACCTCTAGCATTGGAAAATTTGCTGTTGCGCAACTTCGCGCGCCAATTTGTCAATATGCAGCACATCTGCAATCTCTCGCACTGCTATTGGTGTAATATTTTCGACAGTTGCTCGATTCACGGCAACAATATCAGTAAAACGAATTTGCCCATTCAAAAAGGCATCAACAGCCACTTCATTTGCAGCATTCATTGCTGTTGTTGCATATTGCCCTTCTGTAAAAGCATCCATGGCGAGTTTTAAATTCGGATAACGGACAAAATCAGGCTCAATAAACGTCAGCTCTTTTAATTGGAAGAAATCTAACGGAGCAACACCCGCATGAATACGATCTGGGTAAGCCATTGTATGGGCAATTGGAGTGCGCATATCTGGATTCCCCATTTGCGCAATGACAGAGCCATCAATATAACGCACCATGGAATGGATAATAGATTGTGGATGAATAATAATTTCCATCTCATCAGCACTTGCATTAAATAGCCAGCGTGCCTCAATATATTCCAAACCTTTATTCATCATGGTTGCAGAATCAACAGAGATTTTTTTCCCCATCGACCAATTAGGGTGTGCAACTGCTTGTTCTGGTGTAATTGCACTGAACTCTGCTAACGGCTTAATGCGGAAAGGCCCTCCCGACCCCGTTAGAATAATTTTGCTCACGCCTAACTCGGCAAGTGGACAAAAACCAACTTTCTCTTGTGCCTCAGGTGGCAGCGATTGAAAAATCGCATTATGTTCGCTATCAACAGGCAGCAATTTTGCACCAGATTTTTTAGCTTCATCAATAAAAAGCTGCCCACAGGTAACTAAACTTTCTTTATTAGCAAGAAGCACCGTTTTGCCAGCTTGCACTGCAGAAAGCGTTGGTAATAATCCTGCTGCACCAACAATAGCAGCCATCACTTGATCAACCTCTGGATGAGCTGCAAGCTCACAAATAGCTTTCTGTCCTGCAACAACTTCACAATTTACATTGGCTTGCTTAAGATTTTGTGCAAGCTGTTTCGCTGCATTTTCATCATCCATTGCAACAAATTCTGGACGAAATTGCACCGCTTGTTCAGTCATTAAAGCAACATTTTTTCCGCCAACCAGTGCAAAAACAGCATATTTTTCAGGATTATGCTTAACCACCGATAACGTACTCTTACCGATAGAACCAGTTGAACCTAAAATAACAAGTTTTTTCATTTATTTTCCTTTTATAAATCACTTTTAAACCTAAGCTAAGTTGCTTTTCAATTAAATTACAACTGCCCGTAGTGCTTAAATATTATTTAAAATAATTCCATATGTTGGTTAAATTTTGCCAGTTTTGAGTTAAATAATTTTCGCACTCATGTCTTACTTCTGGAGGGAATTTATTTAGCATATTAAAAGCTGTGCGACATAAATTCAGCACTATATGTTTACCATCGTGATAAATACTCTCATCACTTAATAAATTATGTTGCTCAAGATACTGATTGATCAGTTCAATCATTCTAAAATGATCATAAAAGTAAGCTGGATTTATAGTAGTCGTTATGCTATTTGGGCGAATCCTATAGCAATAAACCCAAAATGGTAATTCAATTAATGTGGCATTAGGATCTATTGTGAGTAATTGCAAATAAAAAAGCTGATCTTCAGCCTTTATTCCTTCAATAAAATTGAGCTTATGTTTTAATAAAAATTCACGCCGTATCAATGTCCAACAAATTGCAGGGATCCACGTTTGTTGTACCATTAAAGATAACGTCTCTTTACCAGAAAGCAGATAGCCTTGATTAACATTATTATTAGCTTTTAATGTTGGTATGGCTAAGCGTTTACCTGTTAATTGTGCAACTTTTTCAGCTTGCAGGCGGATCATATCAACCCCATATTGATCTGCAACCCGAATAATTTCAGGAAAATGGTCGCCAGTAATATAATCATCTGAATCAATGAAATAGATATATTTTCCTTGAGCTAAGTTAATCGCTTTATTTCTTGCTGCGGATTGCCCTTTATTCTGACTATGAACTAATGTAATAAACGAGTACTTTTTCACATAATTTAAACAAATAGTTAAACTATCGTCTGTTGAACCATCATCAACTAGAATAATTTCTAACTCCACTCGCTGAGTCAGAATACTCTCAATGCATTCAGATAAATAAATGGCAGTATTATAGATAGGAATAATAAAACTGATTTTCGGTGATGTCATTGCTATTCCTAATTTGATAGCCGCTTAGCTTCAATCACATCATCAAGCTGCATAATACGCTTAAGTAGCTTATCTAATAATTCAATATTATTGAGTTCTACTTCAATATCAATAGTAGCAATACTACGTTTAATATCTGTGCGGCTAGCAACGCCAATCACATTCACTTTTTCATTTGCCATAATCGCGCTAACATCTCGCAATAGACCATTGCGATCATTGGCAATCACTCGAATCACTAAGCTAAAACCGCTAGTGAAATTCCCCCCCCATTCAGCATCAACAACTCTCTCAGGACTAGAGCTTTGTAAATCAAAAAGCTGCTCACAATCTGCTCGGTGAATAGAAATACCTCGCCCTTGAGTAATGTATCCTACAATTTTATCACCCGGAATTGGCTGGCAACAACGCGCAATATGGTGCATTAAATTCCCAACCCCATCGACAATAATCGCCCCTGCCCTGCCCGTTTTAGTTTGGGTATGCTGAGCTTTGTGTGCCATGTGTTTCAAAATTGCTTCATCGGCTTGTTCGGCACTCGTTTTTACCAATTTACCTTGCAGATAATTCATTAAGTTATTTAACTTAATATCACCGCCACCGATTGCCGCATATAGATCATCAAGCTGTTTTAAGTTATAACGAGGCAAAGCATAATCTTCAATTTGCTTTAAGCTGAATTGGTGTTTTACCATTTCGCTCTCTAGCATCTCTTTGCCAATTGGAAGATTTTTTTCACGATCCAGTTTTTTAAACCAAGCAATAATTTTCGAGCGCGCGCGCGGGGTATTGACGAATCCTTGGCTTGGATTCAGCCAATCGCGGCTAGGATTTGGGTTTTTCTGGGTAATAATTTCAACCTGATCCCCCATTTGCAGAATATAGGTAAATGGCACAATTTTGCCTGCAACTTTTGCTCCAATACAACGATGCCCGATTTCACTGTGAATGGAATAAGCGAAATCTAGTGGAGTCGCATTGCTTGGTAAATCAATCACCTCTCCTTTTGGCGTAAAAACGTAAACCCGATCATCAAAGACTTGTGAACGAAGATCATCAACCATCTCGCCAGAGTCTGCGATATCATTCTGCCATGCCAAGAGTTTACGTAACCAAACGATTTTCTCTTCATAGCCAGAACGTCCAGCGCCTGCTCCTTCTTTGTATTTCCAGTGCGCAGCCACGCCAAGTTCAGCATCATCGTGCATTTTTTGCGTACGAATTTGTACTTCAATAGGTTTATCACCTTTACCCAGCACAACGGTATGCAAGGATTGATAGCCATTCGGTTTTGGATCGGCAATATAATCATCAAAATGTTCAGGCAAATGCTTGTAATGACTATGTACGATACTTAAAGCGGTATAACATTCTTCCAAGTTTTGCACAATAATCCGTACAGCACGGATATCAAAAAGCTGATCAAAGCGCAGATTTTTCTTCTGCATTTTTTTCCAAATGCTGTAGATATGTTTTGGGCGACCATAAACCTGTACATTATCTATTTCTTCACCAATGCAAGCGGTCAAATGTGCGACAAAATCTGCAATAAACTGCTCACGATCCAAACGACGTTCAGCAAGATCAAATTTGGCAATTTGGCGATAATCTTGCGGATGTAATGCACGGAAACTGTAATCCTCCAGCTCCCATTTAAGCTGACCAATCCCTAAACGATTCGCAAGTGGCGCGTAAATATGCGAACACTCTTTAGCGGCTAGCACGAGATCTTCTTCACTATGATGCTCCGTATCTCGTAGGTAAACAATCCGTTCAGCCAGTTTTATCACCACACAGCGGAAATCATCAACCATCGCCAAGAGCATACGGCGAATATTATCAATTTGCAGATCAGAGGCGTTATTGGCATTTAGCTGGCGAATATTCTCCATTTCCAGCACACCTTTAACGAGGTTCTTAACCCCATTACCAAACTGCTCTTTGATTTGAGCAAGGTCTGCTATATTGTGCTTAACTAGCGGAAACAGCATCGCTGCGACCAAACTATCATCATCCATATTCAGTCCATGCAGAATTTCAACCATTTCCAAGCCTACCCACATAAGATGTAGCTGTTCGGTATCCAATTTTTCTTCTGCATAACGCCAAGCTGTTTGCAATTCATCAAAAGTGACAGGCGACATCTTTAAGCCTGCACTCCAACTCGCTAATTCAAAATTATTTGGGTCTAGCTGATGAGAATGACGAATTGCAACCATACTGCCTCCAAGCTGAGAATGTAAATCAAAAAATTGTGCGGATTATAGCGTAAATCCCCTCTGATTGTTCAGTGATTTTCTCTATATTTTTTACTTTTAAAGCGCAGATTCTATCTATTTATATCATCTAGATGCCATAGCATTATTTGCCATAAATCAAACCTATCAACACAATTATTTGCACCAACTTTTACAATTCATTAAAATGCTTGCAACTTCTTGAACGGCTGGTATCCAGCCGTTTTGCATTTTGAGTGTTCGTGTTGAAAACAGTTCTCAATCAAATGAGTAGGTAGGAATGACAATTTTAGCTCTTGGTATCAATCACAAAACCGCCAGTGTAAGCCTGCGCGAAAAAGTGGCATTTGTTGAAAGCAAACGCCAACTTGCTTTTGAGCAGATTAGCCAGCAAAATTTAGCGGAAAGTGCTGTGATCCTTTCTACCTGTAATCGCACGGAACTCTATTTCCATCAGGCAGATATTCCTCCGCAAGAAGATCACCCAGAAAACATAGCATGGCGTGAACGTTGCTTCCAATGGTTTGCTGAAATTCATCAACTCGATCATAATGAATTACGTCAATGTATCTATTTTAAGCAAAATATGGATACTGCTCGCCATTTAATGGAAGTCGCTTGTGGTTTAGATTCATTAATTTTAGGCGAGCCGCAAATCCTTGGGCAGGTAAAACAGGCTTATCAAGATAGTGAATATTTTTATCACCAACAAGGAAAATCTATATCAACCAACCTTTCTCGCCTGTTTCAAAAAACATTTTCTACCGCCAAACGAGTGCGTTCAGAAACAGAAATTGGTGCCAGTGCAGTATCCGTTGCCTATGCTGCCTGTGGTTTAGCTCGCCAAATCTTTGATGATTTCGCTAAGCTACGTTTTTTGCTCGTTGGCGCAGGAGAAACCATTGAACTTGTTGCTCGTTACCTCATTCAACACGGCGCTCAAAATTTGATGGTCGCAAACCGCACGCATATCCGTGCAGAAATGCTCGCTGAAAAACTCGAAACACCAATGCAAATTTTATCACTCAGCGCATTACAAGTTGGTTTAAATCAAGCAGATGTCGTCATTAGTTCAACAGGAAGTCCAGATCTGCTTATCAGTAAAGAAATGGTAGAAACCGCACAGAAACAGCGCCGCTTTGATCCAATGCTACTCATTGATATTGCTGTGCCACGCGATATTGATGAAAAAGCAGGCGAACTAGATAGTGTTTATGCTTATAGCGTTGATGATTTACAACATATCATTCAGCAAAACCTTGCACAACGCCAACAAGCAGCAGAACAAGCAAAAGAGATTGTTGAACAAGAATGCAAAGACTTCTTCGCTTGGCTGAAACAACAGCAATCAAGCCAACTAATTAAACACTATCGTCAAAATGCCGAAGAAATTCGTTTAGATTTATTAGAAAAAGCCCGCAATGCTCTAGAACAAGGGCAAGATAGCGAAAAGATTTTACAGGAACTCAGCTATAAACTGATGAACCAACTCCTCCACGCACCAACTTCTGCGCTACAAAACCTTGCTAAAGATGGCAATGTAAAAGGATTACAACGGTTTTCACAAGCATTAAAATTAGATGATATAAATTAAAGGCATATTGATATTTTAAAAGCCTCATCTAAACTCAGCTCTATACTATTTTTGCCTGTATCAAGCTAAATTCTAGCCATCGAATGTTACTATAGGCAATAGGACAATAGCCCCAAAAGCGAGCTGAGTAAAACTCGCCTAATAAACCTATCTCGAACTTCACTACTTACCTGTGCTTATAAGCTGAATTTTCTTCTCAATTCAGTTATGTTCTGTAGTTTCAGCCGGTCGCTCAAATTCGCTAAGCGCTGTAATTTTCTGTATAATGGAAAACGTTTTGCATAAAGCATACCAAATAAAAAAGTAAAGGAATAATATTTATGACCCCTGTAGTTGCCCTTGTTGGCAGACCGAATGTCGGTAAATCGACATTATTCAACCGCTTAACCCGTACTCGTGATGCACTAGTGGCAGACTTTCCGGGCTTAACCCGTGACCGTAAATACGGGCAAGCCAATATCGCCGGCCACGATTTTATCGTGATCGATACTGGCGGGATTGACGGAACGGAAGAAGGCGTAGAAGAAAAAATGGCGGAACAATCACTACTGGCAATTGAAGAGGCCGATGTAGTGCTGTTTTTAGTGGATGCAAGGGCAGGTTTAGTCCCTGCGGATATTGGCATTGCACAATACCTACGCCAACGTGATAAAACCACCGTGGTGGTAGCCAATAAAACTGATGGCATTGATGCGGATTCCCATATTGCTGAGTTCTATCAATTAGGGTTAGGAGACGTAGAACCTATCGCAGCTGCACAAGGGCGTGGTGTTACACAGCTTATTGAACAGGTGCTTGCCCCATTGGCGGAAAAAATCGAAGAACAAGCGGTCGAAAATGCGGAAAATTCTGCAAATACCACAGAAGAACAAGATGAGTGGGAGAACAACTTCGATTTTGAAAATGAAGAAGATACAGCTCTACTTGACGAAGCGCTTGAAGAAAGCGAAGAAGAGAGTGATAAAAATATCAAAATTGCGATTGTTGGTCGCCCGAATGTTGGTAAATCCACTCTCACTAACCGCATTCTTGGTGAAGATCGAGTGGTAGTTTATGACATGCCTGGAACAACCCGTGATAGCATCTATATTCCGATGGAACGGGATGGACAGCAATACACTATTATTGATACTGCTGGCGTACGTAAACGTGGTAAGGTACATTTAGCAGTAGAAAAATTCTCAGTAATCAAGACCTTACAAGCAATTCAAGATGCCAATGTAGTGTTGCTCACGATTGATGCCCGAGATGGCGTATCCGACCAAGATCTCTCCCTGCTCGGCTTTATTCTTAACGCTGGCAAATCACTGGTAATCGTGGTAAATAAATGGGATGGTCTATCGCAAGATATTAAAGACAACGTAAAATCAGAACTTGATCGCCGTTTAGACTTTATCGACTTCGCTCGGGTACATTTTATTTCTGCGCTACACGGCAGTGGTGTCGGCAACCTCTTTGATTCCATTCAAGAAGCCTATGCCTGTGCGACCAAAAAAATGACCACTGCAATGCTAACCCGCATTCTGCAAATGGCTACCGATGAACATCAACCACCATTGGTAAATGGTCGCCGAGTGAAATTGAAATATGCTCACCCTGGTGGCTATAATCCTCCAATTATTGTGATTCACGGTAACCAAATTGAGCGTTTACCAGATAGCTATAAACGTTATTTATCAAATTATTATCGCAAGAGCCTAAAAATTATCGGCTCACCGATTCGAGTGCTATTCCAAGAAGGTAACAATCCTTTTGCCGGCAAACGCAATAAACTCACACCAAGCCAGCTTCGAAAACGTAAACGCTTGATGAAGTTTATTAAGAAAAATCGGAAGTAACTTATTTGCACCTCAATATCCTTAGTATTGAGGTGCTATTTTCTATTGATTTTCTCAATATATCCTACCGATGTATAATTCGCTATCTCGGAGTTCTCTCCAAAATCGTATTAGGTTAGCGAATTTCATTTTTCCTCAATAATTCAATATGTTAGCCTATTCACGCTATTTTAGCTTTAACCTTATGCTATACTGAATCAGCCTATTTTAGGATATTAGCGAAAAAGAGGTTTTCGAGCCTTGATTTGTAATGCTTTTTACCATAGGCACCAGCTACGTACGCGTAGCTGTGAGTTGAAACTGCTGATGTCAATGCAAAATTAATGTCTGCTTTCCCAGCTACGTACGCGTAGCTGTGAGTTGAAACTCTTTGTTTGATAATTTTGAATGACAAACAGCAGCCAGCTACGTACGCGTAGCTGTGAGTTGAAACTGAATACACAAGCTAACGTTTTTGCTTTTGAAGCCCAGCTACGTACGCGTAGCTGTGAGTTGAAACAGCAAAGTTTAGAGAACATTTAGCGAAAGCGGGGACCAGCTACGTACGCGTAGCTGTGAGTTGAAACAATGCTGCTTTAAATTATCAATCATCTTATGAAGCCAGCTACGTACGCGTAGCTGTGAGTTGAAACAAATGATTCAAGCGATTTTCATTTTGATTAAGATACCAGCTACGTACGCGTAGCTGTGAGTTGAAACATTTTTATCTGATGTACCGGAAGAAGCGATCTATGCCAGCTACGTACGCGTAGCTGTGAGTTGAAACGTGAATGTTACCTTATGGGGAATAACATTTGCTGCCCCAGCTACGTACGCATAGCTGTGAGTTGAAACGTTGGATTACCAAAGAACAAGCCAAGCAGTTTATCCAGCTACGTACGCGTAGCTGTGAGTTGAAACATCGATATTGAAGAACAGCAGTTAGCCTTGGCGGCCAGCTACGTACGCGTAGCTGTGAGTTGAAACGCCAATAGTCGGTGCAGACCACGTCTGTGATGTGCCAGCTACGTACGCGTAGCTGTGAGTTGAAACCCATTTATCGTTACATTATCACCAGAAAAAACATTACCAGCTACGTACGCGTAGCTGTGAGTTGAAACTCTGCATTTTGGTATCGGCTAACATACAGCGTGCCAGCTACGTACGCGTAGCTGTGAGTTGAAACATTTTGTGGCTTGCATAAAATACCCCTTTTTCGGTCCAGCTACGTACGCGTAGCTGTGAGTTGAAACCATAAATCCGCCGCTTGTGCATAATTGCCAAACCGCCAGCTACGTACGCGTAGCTGTGAGTTGAAACTTCGACCCGAAAGGGGATGCTGATATTTTAAAACCCAGCTACGTACGCGTAGCTGGTGAGCTAAAATACTTTTTTCACAAACAAGAGTCTATTTAGTGCTTGCTCTATATTGCAAAATAATATGTATATAGCAACGTCCCCTTTGATGAATCTAGATAGCATGCGATCTTAGGAATAAGCATTGTAAGTTCTTGTATATAATTGTAGTATACATCATCCATTCTCTGCATAAATTTACGAGCTTTAACATGAGTAAGACCGAATTTATCGCCCATGTTCGAAAATCTAACAAACAGTTACAGTCCGTTTCAAACCATCTTTTAGAAACTGCCTCAATCGCAAGAACTTTGGCTGCTAAATTAGATTTAGCTGATGCCGGGGAATTACTCGGTTTAATGCATGATTTTGGTAAATATTCTAAGAAGTTCCAAACATATATTCGCCACGTAACCGGTATTTTAACTTACGCGGATTTAGATAGCGAAGATGAAAATAATGGAGGGGATCATTCAACTGCAGGCACTCAATGGATTTATGGCCGTTTAAGAAAATTGGGCGCAGCTAAAAATGCAGATGGGAAAATTATTGGTATAGGCGAGCTTGTCGGGCAAATTTTAGGATTATGTATTGCTTCACACCACGGAGCGGGGCTAATTGACTGTTTAAGCCCTGAGGGTAGTGAGAAACCAAAATGGCGAGAGCGCTTTGATAAAGATGATAAGCTGACACATTTATCGGAATGTGAGAAAAATGCTGATGCAGTCATCATAAATCGGGCAGAAGAATTAGTGGGCATAGATTTAGTAAGATTAGTAGATAAACCTATTCGGGCAATTTTAAATCAAAAAGAAATTCCTTTTAAGCTCAAAGAATTTTACTTAGGCTGCTTAACTCGATTTTTATTTAGTTGTTTGATTGATGCGGATCGAATTAATACCTCTGATTTTGAAAATGAAAGACAAAAAGAAATTCGTAATCTTACAAACACACCAAATTGGCAAAAAGCGATTGATAAATTAGAATCTCATTTATCTGGTTTTTCAATTAAATATCCGATTGACGGAATTCGTCGAGAGATTTCTGAATCCTGTCTAGAACGCTCAACAGATCAACAAGGAATTTATACTTTAACTGTCCCAACTGGTGGTGGAAAAACATTATCGAGCCTCCGTTACGCACTCCATCACGCTAAGCTGCATAATCTTGATCGTATCATTTATATTATTCCTTACACTTCAATTATTGACCAAAATGCTCAAGCTGTTCGTGAAATTTTAGGTGAAGAATGGGTTCTGGAACATCATTCTAATATCGAACCTGACCAGCAAACTTGGCAAAATAAACTTTTATCTGAAAACTGGGATAAACCGATAGTTTTTACTACAATGGTTCAATTTTTAGATGCTTGGTTCGGTAGTGGTACGCGCGGTGTTCGTCATATCCATGCAATGACCAAAAGTGTGCTGATTTTTGATGAAATTCAAACTCTTCCGATTAAATGTGTCCATCTATTTTGTAATGTTTTAAATTGGCTGACTCACTTTGGAAAATCCAGTGCAGTATTATGTACAGCAACTCAGCCATTACTAAATTCACTTAAAAATCCTCATTTAGGTCAAATTCAATTAGCAGATAATGCTGAATTAATAGGAAATCAGTTCAAAATACGGGAGCTATTTGACAAACTCTCTCGGGTTGAAGTTAATTATTGCCCACAAACGGGTGGCTATTCGTTAGAAAATGCAGGTGAGTTTTTATTAGAGCAATTTGGACAATATTCTAGTTGCTTATTTATCGTTAATACTAAGAAATGGGTGCAGGATTTATATCGGTATTGCCAAAATAGAAATCTTCCGCAAGAGGCACTTTTCCATTTAAGTACTAATCAATGCTCTGCACATCGTAAAGCGATTTTTGATAAGATGAAAGCTCGATTAAACAATAAAGAGCCTGTGATTTGTATCAGTACTCAGCTTATAGAAGCCGGTGTCGATATTTCTATGGCTTGTGTTATTCGGGCATTAGGCGGATTAGATAGTATTGCACAAGCCGCTGGTCGCTGTAACCGTCATGGCGAAAATAAGGGTAAAGGACAGGTTTATGTATTAAATCTTCAAGAGCCAAATTTAGAAAGTGTATTACCGGATATTTATATTGGTCAGCAACAATCGGAGAGAATATTTAATGATTTTGAAGAACAAGACATTTTGCAGCCTAATGCAATGAGCCAATATTTTGATTATTATTTTTATAATCGTAGTAATGAAATGGGATATTCTCTGCCAAATCATTATTCAGGTACTTTACTGGATTGGTTATCTGATAATGCACAAAATACTTATACACCTAAAAATAATCAGCGTAAAACAGTATTTCCGCTATTAATGCAATCCTTTAAAAGTGCAGGGAAATTATTCCAAACGATTGATGCGCCAACACAAGCGGTTATTGTGCCTTATGAAAATGCAAAAGAACTTATTGCAACATTATGTGGAACAGATGACAATGAGAAAAAATATAAGGCATTGTCACAAGCTCAACGTTATAGTGTTAATGTATTCCCTAATGTTTGGCGAAAATTACAAGAAAAGAAGGCTATTCAAGAAACACAATTAGGTTCGGGGATCTTTTATTTAAAAGATCGTCATTATACAGAAGAATATGGATTATCTATCGAAGAGACAGGTAATCTGACTTTTTATGATTTATAGAAAGGAGCGATATGAGTAACGAAAATACATTCCGTAGTCGATTATTTAGTTTTCGTGTATGGGGTCGGCAGGCACTATTTACAGACCCTATCACCAAAATTGGCGGTGAGAAATTTACCTACCCTGTTCCAACTTACGAAGCGCTTAAAGGCATACTGAGAAGTATTTATTGGAAGCCTACCCTGATCTGGCATATTTCCCGTATTCGCGTGATGAAGCCTATTCAAACTCAAGCCAAATCGACCAAACCTTTGGATTGGAATGGCGGTAACACCTTAGCAATCTATACTTTCCTACATAACGTTGAATATCAAGTTGAAGCCTATTTTACTTGGAATATGCATTGGGAAGAGCTTGCCGGTGATCGTAATGTCGGCAAACATACCGCGATTATTGAAAGAATGCTTGAACGTGGCGGGCGACAGGATATTTTCTTAGGTACGCGTGATTGCCAAGGCTATATTGCACCTTGCCAATTTGGCGAAGGTGAAGGCTTTTATGATAAAGTGGATGAGCCTATTGATTTTGGCTTGATGTTCCACAGTTTCGGCTATCCTGAAGAGACCGGAAATCATGAATTAATTAGCCGCTTTTGGCAGGCAAATATGCAAAAGGGCGTTATTAATTTTCCAGCTGTTAGCGATAGTGAATTAAAAACCCGTTTTATTAAAAAAATGAAACCTTTTAAGCCCTTTAAACGTGGTGAAAATGTAAAAGCGGTGGAAGAGGAAGCAAAGGAGCTTGAGCTATGAGTTGGATGCAAAAATTATACCGTACTTATGAAGCAGCTTTGCAAAAAGCATCAAATCTGAGTGAAGAGCCTCTAACGCCTATTGGACATACCCAGCAAAACGCCCATATTGTCATTGTTTTAAATGGCGATGGTGAATTTCGAACCGCTCAGGTTATGCCTCCTAAAACGGCAATTATGCTACCTGCTACCGAATCTTCAGAAAACCGAACAAGCGGAGAAGCGCCGCATCCGTTGGCAGATAAAATTCAGTATGTAGCTAGAGACTATTCTGCTTATGGAGGTGAGAAAAAAGCCTATTTTGAAGGCTATTTGAACCAACTACAGGCTTGGTGCGATTCTGCTGCTTCTCATCCTAAAGTGTCTGCTGTTCTGCATTATGTGAAAAAAGGGAAAGTCGTTGAGGATTTAATTACAGCTGGCGTATTTCAGCTTGGAGCTGACGGAAAGGTGCTCAGTAAGTGGGTAGAAAAGGGAGATGCGCCTGCAATTTTTTCAACATTGCCTAAAACAAAAGGCGAGATTGAATTTGGCTCGGCATTGGTTTGTTGGCGCGTAGAAATCAAAGGCGATCCACAAAGTGATACTTGGACGGATGTTACCGTTCAACAATCATGGATTGACTACTTGGCTTTAGCAGACAGCCAAACAGGGTTTTGCTTTATACAAGGCAAAGAAAGCCCCGTTTCTAATATGCACCCTGCTAAATTACGTCACACAGGAGATAAAGCTAAACTGATTTCTTCGAATGATACCGCTGGTTATACCTTCCGTGGGCGTTTTGAAACGGCAGAAGAAGCTGCAAGTATTTCTACGGAAGTTTCTGCTAAGGCTCACGGTGCTTTACGCTGGCTAATTTCTCGTCAAGGTATTCGTAACGGTGAACAAGTTACTGTTGCTTGGGCAATAAGCGGAGAAAAAGTACCTTCACCATTACAAGATCCTTTTGATGAGTGCTACGACTATGATCTTGAAGAGATAAGTGCAGTTGAAAATAACGTAGAAAGTGAAATGCCATCTGAAACTAGAGGTAAAATCGATCACTCAGTAGATTTGGGTAAAAATGCAGCTGAAATGATCAAAAAGAAATATCAAGGCTATAAGGCTAAGCTCAAAGCACACGAGCAAATTTCTTTATTGATGTTAGATTCAGCAACCCCAGGGCGAATGGCTTTGACCTATTATCAAGAATTTTTACCTGCAGATTATTTTGCCAATTTAGATGCGTGGATTGATGATTTTTCTTGGTATCAACGCCATAGTATTGAAACAAAAAATGGCAAGAAAAACGATAAACGCCTAGTTTGGGCAATTGTTCCACCTTCGCCATTCGCGATTGGCAATGCTGTGTATAGTAAATCGCTTAGCGATTCCCAGAAAAAACAACTTTATGCCCGTTTGTTGCCGGTGATTGCCGGAGGCAAGAGCGTACCTATTCCCTATGACTTAGTGCAACAGAGTTTTCAAGTAGCTTGTAATCCGCACGGGTGTGAAAACTGGGAATGGCAACGGAATATCGGTGTGGCTTGTGCTTTATATAAAGGCTGGCGAGCCCGTCATCATAATGAATCAGAAAGGAGAACTTACGATATGAGTTTAGATAAAGAAAATCGCTCACGTGATTATTTATACGGCAGATTATTGGCTGTGGCAGAAAATATCGAGGCTTATGCCTTATATTTAGCGGGAGAAAAGCGTTCCACTAATGCTGAGCGTTATATGCCGAAATTTGCGAACCGTCCATTCTATACTTGGCGTAATATTGAAATTGCATTAAAACCTTATCAAGAACGCCTGAGAAATCATAACAAAGATACAGGCAGTCAGGCATTAGCTGAGATTACAGATCTTTTTGTGACCGAAGACTATACGAATGATTCGCCACTGAGTGCTGAATTCTTATTAGGCTACCACTGCCAAAAAATGGAAATTGCACGCCAACTAGCTGAATTGACAGCAAAAAAATCCAAAACAACCGAAACTGAATAACGATCTTCAAAATACTGAGGGAAATTACTATGAGCTTAACTAAAAAAATTGACTTCGCTTTAATCATCAGCGTTAAGAATGCTAATCCTAATGGTGATCCATTAAATGGCAATCGTCCTCGTACTGATTTTCACGGTTTTGGTGAAATCACTGATGTTTGCTTAAAACGCAAAATTCGAGACCGTTTGCAAGATGCTGGCGAAAGCATTTTTGTCCAATCTGATGAAAAGAAAACCGATAGTATGACTAGCCTTGCCAACCGTGCGAAAGATAAAGATGTTGGTTTAGGTAGTGACGCGTTTAATGCTAAAAAATCCAGTCGTGATGAAACCGCTAAAAAAGCGTGTGAAAAGTGGCTGGATGTTCGTAGTTTTGGGCAAGTTTTTGCATTTGGTAAAAGTGATGATGGCGCAGGCGTATCCATTGCTGTGCGCGGACCAGTAACCATTCATTCGGCATTCAGCGTAGCGCCCGTAAGTGTTACCAGTACTCAAATCACTAAAAGTGTTAGTGGAGAAGGTGATGGTAGCAAAAAATCTTCTGACACTATGGGGATAAAGCATCGTGTGGATGGTGGTGTTTATGTGGCTTATGGCGCAATGTCACCACAGCTTGCCGAACGTACTGGTTTTTCAGATAGTGATGCGAAAAAAATCAAATCCGTTTTAACTAAACTGTTTGAAGGTGATGCCTCTTCTGCACGCCCAGAAGGCTCAATGCAGGTGGTGAAACTGATTTGGTGGGAGCATAACTGCAAATCAGGGCAGTATTCTTCGGCGAAAGTGCATAGTAGTTTGAAAGTAAATGCAGATGGCAGCTATGAATTAAGCGTGCTTGATGGTTTAACACCGCAAGAAATTGACGGATTCTAAATGCTGAGTGTTTTGCAAAAAACGGAGCAAAACCAACAGCTTGTTACAGGAAGTGAGCAACTTATTGTGCAGCTTTCCGCTTTGCAACACTACGCCTTCTGCCCACGTCAATGTGCGTTGATACACAACGAACAGGCATGGGCAGAAAACTATCTCACTGCACAAGGTCAAGCGCTGCATAAACGGGTGGATAGTGGTGAGCCAGAAACCCGAAAAGGTGTTCACTTTGAGCGAACGGTTCATGTTTCAGCTGAAAAATTAGGCATAAGTGGCATTTTGGATTTGGTTGAGCGAGATCTAAAAACAGGCGAACTAAAGCCTGTGGAATATAAACGTGGCAAGCCAAAACCTGAACCGATTGATGAAATCCAGCTCTGTGCTCAAGCGTTATGTTTGGAAGAAATGACTGGGCAAACTATTAACGAGGGGGCGTTATGGTATATGCAAACTCGCCATCGTGTGCCGGTGGTGTTTTCAAATGATCTCAGACAAGCAACACTGGATACGATTGCTCAAGTCCGCGCATTACTGATAAGCGGTAAAACGCCTTTACCCCAATATGGCAAACATTGCAAAGCCTGCTCGTTGGTGGAGATTTGCCAGCCGAAGTTGTTGGAGAAGGATAAATCGGCGGGGTATGTGAAGGGGGTGTTTGAGGAGTGAAAATAGCAGCTTATGAAGCTCGATAGTTTAGCATTGTAATAGAATCGATAATCATTACTTAAATGAGGTGGTTTTTGTTTGGTGGTAGCTACAATTAATTACATGATTCAATTTATCACACACCTTATTATAATCAATACTCAATAAAGTTTACTTTTGTTTAAAGGTAGCTATAATGCCCATGTTGTCATAAGGAAATTTGTGGCAACAAATCTCTTTCTAACAACTTGGGAGATTGGACATGAAAAAATTTATTTTCGTCGAACAAAATGGGGACAAGACAACCTATGTATCTTGTGAAGGATACTCTGTGTGGATTGTTGCTTTCATTATGACGTTATTTAGGATAGGAGGAATGGTTGGACTAATTGCTTGGTTTATTTAAGTTTAAATTAATTTGATAATGTAAGACAAAGTCTTATATCAGCGAGCCTTGGTGATGCTGTGAGTTGAAATATTGATTATTGATTATATATTGATAATCGAGGCAACCCCTTTTAGGGGTTGTATTTTTATGTGGTATTATGTAGCGAATTTTAAATAACTTTGAGGATTGTTCATGCGCAAACTCCAAAACACCCTCTACATTACTACCCAAGGCAGTTATCTCCACAAAGAACGTGAAACTTTGGTCGTGGAGCAAGATAGGAAAAAAGTTGCTCAGTTGCCAGTACATTCAATTGGGCATATTTTCTGTTTTGGGAATGTATTAGTGTCACCGTTTTTGATGGGGTTTTGCGGCGAAAATAATGTCAATTTGGCGTTTTTTACAGAAAATGGGCGTTATCTTGGACGATTGCAAGGGCGGCAAAACGGTAATGTGTTGTTACGCAGAGCCCAGTATAAAAAGTCGGAGACTAACCCTGAGCCTGTTGCTCGCAACATTATTGCTGCCAAAATTCAGGCATCTAAGCGTGTATTACAACGCCGTTTGCGTAATCACGGCCAGTGTGAGCCGGTAGAGCAGGCGGTTACAGCGTTAAATATGAGCCTGAAACAATTACAAAAAGCCGATAATTTAGATCTCATTAGAGGGATTGAAGGTGATGCGGCTTCCCGCTATTTTGGTGTATTCCAACATTTGCTGAGCGAACAGTGCGAATTTCACTTTGACGGACGAAATCGCCGCCCGCCTCGTGACGGTGTGAATGCCTTGCTTTCATTTCTTTATAGTATTGTAGGGAAAGATATTAGTGGCGCGTTGCAAGGTGTGGGGCTTGATCCGCAAATTGGTTTTCTACACGCCGACCGTCCGGGGCGAGACAGTTTGGCACAGGATATTTTGGAAGAGTTTCGTGCGTGGTGGGTGGATAGAATGGTATTGTCGCTGATTAACCGAGGGCAGATAAAACCGAATGATTTCATTACTGAATCTGGTGGTGCAGTTATGCTTAAACCAGAAGTACGCAAACTGCTCTTCCAAACACTGCAAGCCAAAAAGCAAGAAAAAATTATCCACCCGTTTTTGGGTGAAGAGGTAGAAATAGGCCTATTGCCTTATATTCAAGCAATGTTATTGGCTCGCTATTTACGAGGTGATTTAACCGAGTATCCTCCATTTTTAATGCGCTAATTGCAAAATATCCCCCCAAATCGACCGCTTGTGAGAACTCAACGATGATGATGCTGATTACTTACGATATTTCTTTTGATGATGCCGAAGGGCAGAAACGCCTACGCCGTATCGCCAAACATTGCCTAGACTATGGTATTCGCGCTCAATATTCGGTTTTTGAATGCGATGTCACACCCGATCAATGGGTTAAACTCAAACAAAAACTCCTCGATACTTACAATCCTGAAACAGACAGCTTACGCTTTTACCATCTCGGTAGCAAATGGCGTAATAAAGTGGAACACCACGGCACCAAGAGAGCGGTAGATATTTTTAAAGATACATTGATTTTGTAGTATTGGGAACATCGCTAACGTCTGGTTCTCATCAAAATACGAGGAGACTAGCGATTTTAATTTGTCCTTTAATAATCAATCAGTTAGAAATTTCTCCGAGTACTGCATATCTTATGCTACACTTAAATCACTCCTTTTATTTCAAGTTAGCGAATCACAGAGCGTTAAGCCTTGTGGCACAATGCGTTGAAATATAGGGAGCAGCCACCTGCGAGTGGCTGTGAGTTGAAACACTTTGTAAATGTCAGAGAAATCAATATCACGAGGCAGCCACCTGCGAGTGGCTGTGAGTTGAAACATGGTCTACGTCTTTGCCTTTCAGGGCGGCCTTGGCAGCCACCTGCGAGTGGCTGTGAGTTGAAACTAAAGTACAAGCATTGACACGACTGGATAAAAATAGCAGCCACCTGCGAGTGGCTGTGAGTTGAAACACCGCAACATACTGCCAATAGGGTTGTTCGTCCAGCAGCCACCTGCGAGTGGCTGTGAGTTGAAACTCTTGCGGATAATGAAGTTATCCGCTTCCAGTTGGCAGCCACCTGCGAGTGGCTGTGAGTTGAAACGGCTTATAGGTTAAACGCCCCACATTGTAATCAAGCAGCCACCTGCGAGTGGCTGTGAGTTGAAACAACAAAAAAATGCAGAGGTTAAAAATGCTCAAATTGCAGCCACCTGCGAGTGGCTGTGAGTTGAAACTGCATGGAGTGCACCACCGCCTCCCATCTGATCAAGGCAGCCACCTGCGAGTGGCTGTGAGTTGAAACATATCAGGATATGAAAAACGAATACCCCAATATGCGCAGCCACCTGCGAGTGGCTGTGAGTTGAAACACCACGTTCAATACGTTCAATAACTTCGCCAATCGCAGCCACCTGCGAGTGGCTGTGAGTTGAAACCTTTGAACCAGTACCAAAAAATGGGACTGGGGGTGCAGCCACCTGCGAGTGGCTGTGAGTTGAAACATCTTGAAGTATATCTGGATAGCGTCTCCAGCCTTGCAGCCTCCACCACGTGGTTGTCGCTTGAAATGTTGCATAAGAAAACACAAAACAATCTATATTTTCTGCTGAAGTAGCTAAATATCCGTTATAATGTCGCCATTTTTCATCTTATCTTAGAGTAAAAAATTATGATGATGCACTACTCCTCTCAATTTAACCATGCAAAAGTATTAGTGCTTGGTGATGTGATGCTAGATCGTTATTGGTTTGGATCCACAAATCGAATTTCCCCTGAGGCACCGGTTCCTGTTGTCAAAGTGCAGGAAAATGAAGAACGTGCAGGTGGTGCGGCGAATGTCGCGATGAATATTGCTGCGCTTAATGTGCCTGTCACCTTACATGGCTTAGTTGGGCAAGATGATGCAGGTTCAGCATTAGATAAATTATTAAACTCTCACCAAATTCAAAACCACTGCGTAGCGTTGGATAGCCATCCAACTATCACTAAATTACGCATTCTTTCCCGCCATCAACAGCTATTGCGTTTAGACTTTGAAGAAGGTTTTCATAATGTTGATAGTAGTGAGTTGCTTGCAAAATTATCCTCAGAAATTACCGCTTACGGCGCATTAATTTTATCTGATTATGGTAAAGGAACGTTAAATGATGTGCAAAAAATGATTCAGATCGCACGCCAAGCAAATGTCCCCGTATTAATCGATCCTAAAGGTACGGATTTTGAACGTTACCGTGGTGCAACGCTTTTAACACCAAATATGAGTGAATTTGAAGCTGTAGTTGGGCATTGTGCTACAGAGGATGATATTGTACATAAAGGCTTAAAAATGATTGCTGATTTTGATCTTTCTGCCTTATTAGTCACTCGTTCTGAGAAAGGCATGACTCTGCTCCGCCCTAATTTCGAACCATTCCATCTTCCAACTCAAGCTCGTGAAGTTTACGATGTGACAGGCGCAGGCGATACTGTAATTAGCGTGCTTGCAACGGCAATTGCTGATGGCAGAAATTTAGAAGAAGCTTGTTACATTGCCAATGCTGCTGCTGGGGTTGTAGTGGGTAAACTTGGCACTTCAACTGTTTCACCAAGTGAGCTAGAACAAGCTATTCACCAACGCACCGAAACAGGTTTTGGCGTAGTTTCAGAAGCAGAACTAAAGCAGATTGTGCAACAATCAAAAGCGCGTGGTGAAAAAATTGTGATGACTAACGGCTGCTTTGATATCTTACATCCAGGACATGTTTCTTACTTAGAAAATGCTCGTAAATTAGGGGATCGTTTGATTGTTGCAGTTAATACCGATAATTCGGTTAAACGTTTAAAAGGCGAAAATCGTCCAATTAATGATTTAGCAAGCCGCATGGCAGTGCTTGCAGGGTTGGCTTCGGTTGATTGGGTTGTACCATTTGATGAAGATACGCCACAGCGTCTGATTGGTGAAATTTTACCAAACTTATTAGTTAAAGGTGGTGACTATAAAGTGGAAGAAATTGCTGGACATCAAGAAGTTTTAGCGAATGGTGGCGAAGTTCGAGTATTAAACTTTGAAAATGGCTGTTCTACCACCAATGTCATTAAGAAAATTCAATCTTTGTGAACCTTTTAGATAAATGCTATTCTAAGCAGCATTCATTTCAACCAACTTAACAGGAATAAAAATGAAATTTATCTCATTAAAATCATTATTTGTTGCTACTTTTGCACTATTTGCCGTTTCACAAATTCATGCGGTGGAAGAACGTGTTGTAGCTTCTGTAGATGGTCATCCTATCATGCAAAGCCAAGTACTAAAAACGCTGGGTAAACGTAAAAATACAGAAGCAAACCGTAAAGCAGCAACCGATGATTTAATTAATGACTTTCTCGTTCAGCGTGCAATTCAGCAATCTGGCATTAAAGTGAATACCGCTTATGTTGATCAGGTTATTGAAAATATGGTGGTACAAAATGGGATCACTTATGGGCAATTTTTAGATTATTTAGATTATAACAATATCAGCCTTAACCAATACCGCCAACAAATTGCTCATCAAATTTTGATGGATAATGTAAAACAGCAAGCGATTGGGCAGTCTATCCGCGTTGAGCCACAAGATGTACAAAGCCTTGCAACTAAAATGCTTGAAGAAGCAAAAACGAATGGCAAATTAAAAACTATCACGGCATTACAACATCGTGTGAGCCATATTTTAATCAAAACCAACCCGATTTTGAATGATGCTCAAGCCAAAGCAAAATTGAATAGCATTGTGGCAGATATTAAAGCTGGTAAAATCAGTTTTGAAGATGCAGCCAGAGCGAATTCTGTTGATTATGCTTCAGGCGCAGAAGGCGGTGATTTAGGCTGGAATTTCTTAGATGCTTATGATAAAACCTTTGCGCAAACTGCCCAAAAAAGCAAATTAGGAGTTATCTCAGCGCCGTTTAAATCACAATTTGGCTGGCACGTATTAAAAGTCACCGATACTCGCCAAAGCGATCGTACTGAGGATGCTTATTTCCAACGCGCTTATGAGCAGTTATTTGATAAGCAAGCTCAAGATGCATCTAAAGACTGGGTAAAAGCGCTTAAAAATAGAGCAGAAATAAAATACTACTAATCTTTTCTTAACATAGCAGAACCTCGCCGTAAGCGGGGTTCTTTGCTTTATTAAATTTGCAAAAAAGTGGTAAAAATCTACCGCTTGTAAGGAATAAAAATGAGTTCAAATTCAAAAAAACATCTAGGACATACTGCCCGTAAACGTTTTGGGCAAAACTTTTTGCACGATATGAATGTTATTCATAATATTGTCGCTGCAATTAATCCGAAAAAAGATCAATTCTTACTCGAAATCGGCCCCGGGCTAGGTGCTTTAACTGAGCCAGTTGCAGAACAAGTTGAGCAATTGACCGTGGTTGAGTTAGATAGAGATCTCGCTGAGCGTTTACGTCATCACCCTTTTTTACATCACAAGCTCACAATTATTGAGCAAGACGCATTGCGTTTTAATTTCCGCGAATATTTTGAAAGTTTAAATCTGCCAGAAGGACAAGGTGTACGTGTGTTTGGAAACTTGCCATACAATATCTCTACTCCTCTTATGTTCCATCTATTTAAATTTCACGATTTAGTACAAGATATGCATTTTATGTTGCAAAAAGAGGTGGTAAAACGTTTATGCGCAGCTCCAAATAGCAAAGCTTACGGACGTTTAACTATTATGGCACAATACTACTGTCAAGTGATGCCCGTGTTAGAAGTGCCACCAAATGCATTTAAGCCTGCTCCTAAAGTAGATTCTGCTGTGGTACGTTTAGTGCCCTACAAGACCTTACCGTATCCAGTAAAAGATATTTATTGGCTCAATCGTGTTACTACGCAAGCATTTAATCAACGCCGTAAAACCTTACGTAATGCCCTTTCTACACTATTTACACCAGAGCAACTAGAAGCATTAAATATCGATCTTAATGCACGGGCGGAAAATCTCGCTATTGCCGACTACACCCGCCTTGCTAACTGGTTATGTGATAATCCCCCCGCAGCAGGAAAAATTGAGATTATTGAAAATGATGTAGAATAGAGACGAAAAACCGTTGGAAAATAATTTCCAACGGTTTTTTCTAACAACTGCATCTTCGAAAATATTCTAGCATGCCTTACTAACAAAAGATTAAGACTTCTCCATTCTTGCAATCTCTTCATCTCGCAACACACGGCGAAGAATCTTACCAACATTACTTTTTGGTAAGTCATCACGGAATTCAATATCACGAGGGATCTTATAACCCGTCAGATGCTGGCGGCAATGATTACGCAATTCTTCGCGGGTTAAGCTTTCATCTTTTTTAGTGACATACACTTTAATACTCTCACCTGATTTTTCACTTGGAATACCCACTGCAACGACTTCATTCACTTTTGGGTGCAATGCAACGACATCTTCGATCTCATTTGGATAAACATTAAAGCCTGAGACAATGATCATATCCTTTTTGCGATCAACAATACGTAAATTCAGATCTTCACCAAAGGTGACAATATCACCTGTTGCCATCCAACCATCTTTCAGGACTTCTGCCGTTTCATCAGGGCGTTGCCAGTATCCTCGCATTACTTGTGGCCCTTTTACCCAAAGTTCACCTCGCTCTCCAGCTGGCACATCATTGCCCGCATCATCAACCACACGAATATCAGTATTTGGTACAGGTACACCAATAGAGCCTGAATACTCAATAGAATCATTTCGAGTGGCTGAAATCAATGGTGAACATTCGGTCATACCATAACCTTCAATAATGTGACAACCAGTCGCTTTATGCCAACGATCCGCAACAGAACGTTGAATTGCAGCTCCTCCGCCAATTGAAAGTTTCAGATTTGAGAAATCGGCTTCAGAAAAATGTTCGTTATTTAATAAGGCATTAAATAGCGTATTCACCCCGGTAATTGCCATCACAGGATATTTTTTAAGCTCTTTAACAAACCCAGGAATATCTCGAGGGTTAGTAATTAGCAAGCCTGTTACACCAAGTTCAATAAAGAGTAAGCAATTCGCACTTAGCGCAAAAACGTGATAAAGCGGTAAGGCGATCACTGCAAGTCGATTTTGACGAGCTTGTGTAAGAGGATACGCTACCCATTTTGCCTGCATGATATTTGCTACCATATTACGGTGTGAAAGCATCGCACCTTTTGCTACGCCTGTTGTTCCTCCCGTATACTGTAAAAAAGCAAGATCGTCTTGATAAATTGTTGGGCGAACATACTGACGTTGTTTACCAATACTCAAGGCTTCGCGAAAACTCACTGCATGCGGTAATTTATATTTTGGTACTAATTTCTTGACATATTTCACCACAAAATTAACCAATGTACGTTTACCAAAAGAGAGTTGGTCACCCATCCGGGTTAAAATAACGTGTTTAACCGCCGTATTAAATACGATTTTCTCAAGCGTTGCCGCAAAATTAGACACAACAACAATAGCCTTGGCACCACTATCATTAAGCTGATGTTCTAGTTCTCTGGGCGTATAAAGTGGATTCACATTCACTACAACCAGTCCAGCACGTAATGCACCAAATAAGGCGATCGGGTATTGCAATAAATTTGGCATCATCAATGCTATGCGATCACCTTTTTCTAAGCGTAACTCATTTTGTAAATACGCAGCAAAAGCTCGGCTACGTTCTTCTAATTTACGATAAGTTAAAACCTGCCCCATATTAATGTAGGCGGCTAAATCTGGATGACGCTGTACTGCTTTCTCAAACATTTCCACCAAAGATTCATATGGTTCAACATCAATAATTCGTTCTGCATTCGGCGGATAATTTTCAAACCAAATTTTTTCCATTAGTTTCCCCTAAAGTTTACGCACAAATATCGGGTTTAAGCCGTTGATTATTTGGCGTTTTATTATTTTTTTGATGCTGATAAATGCAACAAGAGTGCTACATAAAATTAATCCAGCAATCACAAGTTCATTAGCAAACCACATTGAAAAGAGCAATGTGCTTGCAATTAACACAAATAATGGCACTGCATATAGCCAAAAAACTGAAAGCAGTAAATGATTTTCAGTGATCCCAATTTCAATCTGATCACCACTGTTTAAATGTTGGCTCACGACAATATCAAATTGTGGCTCACGTTTTTCGCCCACTAACGCGGATAATGATTTCGTCCCACAACCTTCTGCTGCGCAACCTCCACAGCCACTTTTGGCAAAGGTTTGGATTGTAGCAATGCCATTTTGGTAGCGCAAGACTAAAGCTTGTTCAAGCATCATTTTATTTATCCTTATTTTTCAAGCGGTTGTTTTATTTTAATATTTTGCAAAATATGCTGTGCCGTTGTAAGCGGTATTTCACCGACAAGTACTAAATCTTTTTGCGCAAGACTCAGTGTATAAACGGTTGTTTTTCCATCTTGCCAAGTATGCTCATTTAATGGCAATTCTTTGCTATCTGACAAATAGATAGTAAAAGAAAATAATCCGTCACTATACAACTGGCTATCAACTTCTTCTCCATCAGGCAACTGTTCCCGCGCTACCGATTGCAATCTAAAACCTCTCGGTAACCACTTAGGCTGCCAGCTTAAGTTATCACTATTCATTGGGGCTTTACTTGGAATCATTGGAGATAAAATCAGCGGACGAATAGCATCAACCATATCCAACAGCTGATCATCTAGACGCAAATTAATCACACGGAAAAGCTCCAGCACATTATGTTCACGATCGAGCAATTCACTTTTTAGCAGTAATTTGCTCTCTTCATCGATCCAAAGACGATATTGATAGCGAAACTCATCTTTCGGTACGATACGAATTTGGCGGGCTACTCGATTAGCTATACGATCTTTACCCATATCAATAAAACTATACCCTTCCAAACGGTTAAAATCACCATACAGCACCATTGGACGGTTATCTAAAATTTTATTTGTTTGTAAGCTAAAGGGTTGAAAATCGCCAAAATAGCCAACTAAATTATCTTGCTGTAAAAATTCTTCACGTGAACCATCTAAACTGAGCAACTGGGCATATTGCTGATTATCCCAATGCACATGGCGATACCGCCATGACTCAAGAGAACGCCCTTCTTGGAAAAGATAAAATTGTTCGTAATTCGCCTGTTGCTGAGCTTGTGACATCGCGACTAAATAACTTAACGGCGTTGCTATTGTTTCTGCCCTCACGACTAGCGAAAAGCACCATACACTCAACAAGGCTAACAAAGAGGATTTTTTGATCATACTATGTATATTGAGGAAATTAACTATCAAACTTTCGTTTGATTTAGGGACTACTGAGCATTCAGACTGGCTATTAGCTGCCCCTCACTTAAGCCAGTCAGAATTTTACCAAACTTTTGTGTAGTTACCTAAAATTACCAGCAACTATAGCAGAAACGACGCCATCCCCAACGAGGATAATCATCCCAATAATAACGTTGGCGCATATACTCTAGCTCTTCTTGAGCTTTGTAATTTTCAAGTGCCAACTTATAACATGCTTGAAACATTGGCTGACCTATTTTTTCTGCATAACGTTGTTCAAATTCTTGTTTTTGCTGTTCTGTTTGGCTTAAGGGTGGGTTAAATTGCTGGTGTAATAACTGTGCAGCTTCAGTATCACATTGTCTTGCCAGTTTAACTTGTAAAGCCTGCTCTGCCCGTAAGCGTTTCGCTTCTTGCACCGCTTTTTGTTCTGGGGTTAAAGCACAAGCAGAAAGTAGTAATGCACTACTGATTAAAGCTAATTTTGAGGGAAATTTCATAACTTACTCCTGTTTAAGAGAAGAAAAGAGATTGTTCCATATCTGACAGACAATTTCACGTTCTGTTGCAAACTCTGTCTTAACGACATAACTTTCTTGATTAAGTAAATTAAGCTGATGCACCCTATTACGTAAACAGATGTAACACTGCTTGAGCAGCTCGCCTTGTTCGGCACTTAAAATGCCACATGCAATCGCACTGTCAAAAATCCGCACATTATCTGACCAAACCGCCATATCTGGATAATATGCGGCATAATTTAACACTAAAAACTGGGCGATAAATTCAATATCTGTAATGCCACCTCGGTCATTTTTTAAATGGAAAACATCCGACTGATTTTTCGCAAAATGCATATGCATTTTGCTCCGCATTTTGCAAATTTCCTCACTTAATTGACCGCTTGCACGCTTTTGGCATAACGTTTCTCGGCGAATTCGTGCAAATTTTTGACGCAATTCAGGCGAACCATAAACCGCTCTAGCACGCACTAATGCTTGGTTTTCCCATGTCCATGCCTCATTTTTCTGATAAAAATCATACGCCTCAAAGGTGCTAACTAACAGTCCTGCTTCTCCAGACGGGCGCAAGCGCATATCCACTTCATACAACACGCCTGCCGCAGTATTTAAATTAAAAATGCCGTTAATCTTCTGCGCCAACTTTAAATAAAATTGATGTGCGGAAATAGATTTTTTCCCCCCTTGGGTTTCGCTATTTTCTGGCGCATTATGCAAAAATACCAGATCCAAATCGGAGTTATAGCCGAGTTCAATCCCCCCTAATTTGCCATAGCCAACCACCACAAAATCTTGTGCCGCATCTTGCAAATGTTCGGGAACTCCAAATCGACGAGCTACCGATTGCCATGCTAATTTAACCACTACGGCTATAATGGCTTCCGCAAGATAGGTTAAATGATCGCTAATTTTCATCACCGGTAATACCCCTAGAATGTCGGCAGCCGCAATGCGCAGAATTTGGCTCTGCTTGAATTGACGTAAGCTATCCATTAAAGCTTCTTCATCTTCTTCGGGAATACGCATTAGGTATTCTTGTAATGCGGCAGGATATTCATCTAAACCTATCACACGCGTTAAACTTTTTTGAACAATCAGTTCATCAAGTAGAATTGGGAAACGCGCAATCTGTTCAGCTATCATCACCGATTTACCACACAAACTAAGGAGCTGTGGCAGAATTTGCTCTTTTTCAAGGAGAAGTTCCAAATAGGTCGTGCGAGTCACAATTTGATCGATGATTTTCAAAATACGTGGGAGCAATACTAAATAATCCTGCTGACTAAAAATCTGATCAACAACTCTCGGCATTAATTGACGTAAAACATCTCGCCCCCTTACGCCAATTGGACGCTTAAGCCATTCTTGTAAGATTGTTGAAAGATGCTGAAAGATCTCTGCATAATCTTTTTCTTGCACTGTGTAAGCACGTAAATTTACGACAAGTTCTTCTAAAGTAATTTGGTAATGCAGTATATCCCGCCAAGCGGCATATGTTTGTTTTTCGTCACTCTTTTCGCTTTCATCTTCTTCCCCTACCAATTCATTAAAGATAGCTCGCACATTTTTCTGATGCTGGGCAAGTACAGCCAGAAAATCTTGCCAAGAGTGCACATTTTCTTTTGCTGTTGAAGCAAGATATTGCTTAGTAAGATAAATTAAAATTTCACGTTCTTTTTCATCATGGGGCAATGTTTGTGTTTGCTTATCTTCAATTGCCTGCAAACTATTTTCCACTAATCGTAAAAAGAGATAAGCTTGCTGCAATTGTGCGACTTGCTCGTTTGAAAGCAATTTTAATTCGGCTAGATGCGGCAATACCTTGAGTAAACTGCGTTGTTGTAAGATCTTATCCCTGCCTCCTCGCATCATCTGGAATGCTTGTACGATAAACTCAATTTCTCGGATACCACCTGCACCAAGTTTGATATTCTCGGTCAATCCTCGGCGAGCAACCTCTCGGCTAATTTTTAATTTCATCTCACGCAGTGATTGAATCGCGCTAAAGTCTAAATAACGGCGATAAACAAAGGGACGTAACATTTGTGATAAATAGCGATGATTATGATTTTGCAAATTTTCACCCAAAATCCGCCCCTTGATCATCGCATAGCGTTCCCAATCTCGACCCTGTTCTTGGTAATAATCTTCCATCGCGGTAAAGCTCAACACTAAAGCGCCACTCTCTCCAAATGGACGCAAACGCATATCCGTACGATACACAAAACCATCCTCTGTTATCTGATCAAGAGCTTGGATAAGACGCTGCCCTAAGCGAGTAAAAAATTTGCTATTTTCCATTGGCTTACGCCCACCAGTGGTTTCACCCATATCTGGGTAAGCAAAAATCAAATCAATATCCGAGGAAAAATTCAGCTCGCGACCTCCCAATTTTCCCATGCCAATAATGATGAATTCCTGCACTTCGCCCTGTTCATTCATTGGTGTGCCATAATCTTGACAGAGACGAGTGAATAACCAGTCCCGAGCATTAATAATCAATGCTTCTGCCAATTCAGATAATTTTTCAAAAACAACTTGAACTAAATGAGGGTTGTTGGATTGCAAATAGCTGAGTGCTGCCAGTTCTCGATGACGAAAATGGCGCAGCGTAGAATGTAATTCCTCTTCTGTTTCAACAGAATCTAGCAGCTGATGTAAACGAGTAGAATAATGTTCACAATGTTGCTCAGTAGGCGGCATCTCTAACCATTTTGTTAGCAATTCAGGTTGGTTTTGCAAAGTGGTATAGACAAAATCTGACATAGCAATTGCCTTTACAAGCGGTGCAATTTGCGCAGAATTTTGCAAAATGTCAGGAATGCGTTGAGAGGAAAACAATGTTTGTAACTTTTGTTCTGCTGATTGAAAAAGTAGAGATTCCATAGCGCCAAAATCGAAATAGGGGCAATTTGACTTGCCCCTAGGAAAATTAAAATACTTTGATAAATGGTTTTACAATAACATCGCCATAAACCCCTGCTTCAACATAGGGATCTTGGCTCGCCCATTCTTTAGCCGCCTCTAGCGAAGGGAATTTAGCAATTACTGTTGAGCCACTAAAACCGGCTTCCCCTGGTGTTGAGCTATCAACCGCGGGATTCGGCCCTGCAGTTAATAAACGCTCTTCCGCTTGTAATGCTTGTAAACGTGCTAAATGTTTATCGCGCACACTTAAGCGCTTTTCTAAGCTGTTTGGTAAATCTTGGGCAAAAATTACGTAATACATCATCATTGTTTTCTCCTTACTTAGTTTGAATGGCGTTCAATTAGCGCTAATGCTTGATCTAATTCAGGATTATTTTCGCGCGGAATTGGTCGTGGCTTTTTATCTTCTCCCACCGCAACATAGGTAAAATGTGCTTCTGTTACTTTCGTACGTCTGCCTGTGCCGTCATAAACTTTTTTAATCCAAATCTCAACCTTCACATCCATTGATGAACGACCAACGCGAGTGCAACTGCCATAACAGCAAACTACATCACCAATCGAAACGGGAGTGAGAAAAACCATTTTATCAACACATACTGTCACGACTCGCCCTTTCGCTATTTCTTTAGCGAGAATAGCGCCTCCTAAGTCCATTTGTGACATCAACCAGCCACCAAAAATATCGCCATTGGCGTTGGTATCTGCAGGCATTGCTAAGGTTCTCAATACTAGGCTACCGTGTGGTCTTTCGTTAGATTCTGTCATTACTTTCTTCCTTATTTTGTTCTAGTTGTTTCAAATGTGGGTAGAGAAAAATCCCTGTTGCAACGACGGCAAGTAAGCTCAGCCCAGTTAGGCCAAACACTTTAAAACTTGCCCATGCATCATCTGAGAAAAATTCGCTGATTACAATATTTAGCCCCGCACACAGAATAAAAAAGCTAGCCCAGCCAAGATTGAGTTTTTTCCATATGGCTAGAGGCAGTTTTAACTCTTTACCGAGGAGCATCTGTACTAATGGCTTGTTAAAACCAAACTGGCTAATTAATAAAATTGAGGCAAAGATTAAATTGACAATCGTCACCTTCCATTTCAAGAAGGCAAGATCATTAAAATAAGCTGTCAGCAGGCCAAAGAAAACAACGGCAATTCCCATGATCCATTGGTTTTTTTCTATTTTCTTATATAGCACTTTAAGTAAAATCAGCTGAATAAGCGTCGCAATAACAAGAACAAGAGCTGCCTCTTGCACGCCATGGCTTTTATAAACGATAAACCACAAAATCAGTGGAATAAAATCAAGTAGTTGTTTCATTTTTCCTCTATTGGCGATAACTTTGATAAAAACGGAAACTAAAAATTACCATCACTAAATTCACAAAGGCATTCAATGCTTGAGCGAGAATTACGCCAAATGTACCAAATGCACTAAATGCCCCCACTACAGAGCTCAATGCAGTAGGAATAAAATAGATAATGGCAGTAAACATAATTAATGGCAACATACGTCCATAACTGAGTCCCCAAGTAAATTTTAACGTTGCCCCCAAGGTTTTTCTTGGTTCTTCAATTAAATATGCATAAATCACCAAATTTAATTTAATGAATACAAATAATCCCATTAACATGACAGGCATTGCAAGTAAAGGCGCGCTATCGCCAAGTGTAGGAAACAACGCAAAAGCAAGCCCTAAAGAGATTGGAAAGACTTGTACTACAGTTAATAAAATGGCTTGCAGAAATAAACTAAAAGCGCTAGCTGCATTATGCAGAAAGGTTCGATAATCACCGTTATTAATTGATTTAATATTTAAGATCAGTAATACATTTACAAAAACAATAACGAGCATGGAAAGCATTGAAGGTATCAACAGATCAATAGCTCTCATCTGTTCATGAATAGCGCTTCCTTCAGCCGCCTCTAAGAATGTAGAACGAGGAATAATTAAGCTAATTCCAATTTGTAACGCGGCTAATAGCACAACAGCAGATAAAGTAAATTGTGCCCGGTTACGAACGAAATTCCAAGTATCTTGGAATAGAGATTGAAAATTAATCGGCATTGAAATTCTCAACGGGTTTGTTAAAAATGTTGCGAAGTATAGCAACTGTTAGTGGTGATTTCTATTGTAGATTTCTACGACTTCGTTACAATACGCCATCATTTTGACGGAATCGCACTTATGCTAACAACCATTCAAGCGGGGCAACGTTATATGAATACGTTTCCCAATCAGAAAAAACTTAATCTGTTTATGCCTGATTATCGTCTAATCCGCCTAGTTAAATTTGCCGGAAAAGCAATGCCTGCGTTTGCTTGTTTTGCCATTTGTTGGCAATATTTTTTCCCGGATCCAGAGCAATCTACTTTCGCTAGCGCCTTCTTAACAGCGTTATTTGCATTAAGTATTCCATTTCAAGGTTTATATTGGCTGGGAAAACGGGCAAAATCCCCACTGCCGTTACCATTGCTAGAATGGTATGAAACGTTACGGCAAAAATTAAATAGTGAAATCAAACAGCAAATTGCTGATCAAACTATGCCCAGCTACCAAGATTTTGCTAACTTACTCAATCTTGCAGAACAAACTTGGGGCGATAACTATTTTGATGAATTGTAAAAAAATAGCGTAAAACTGACCGCTTGTGAGAACTGGTTCCCATTACTTTGGGTCATAGAGAAAAACGTGCCATTCATGTTATGAATGACACGTTTTTATTAATTAATATTAAATGCCTGTGTATAAGGAATCATACCTCGTTTTAGCATTCTCGGCACACCACTACTATAATTACCGCCAAAGCGTAACTCAAAGTTCACACCAAAGCGATTATCATAATAGAAATCGTTGATGGTATCGCTTCGACCGGTTGGGGTCGCAGTCAAACGGCGCGCAGCATATAAATTTGCACTCCAACAACAAGTGTTATAAGTCAGAGATAGCTGGCTTTCCACCGGTTTTTTCAAGGCAATATCGTGATAATGGCTCACCATCATGGAAACTTTATCAGTTAATTCCCAGCCAACAACACCACCAAGTTGTTTAATATCTTGATCATAACGATTTGTACTTAGGTTTTGGTTGATATAATTTTTACTCGCAAAACGGTAATTTAACTGAATTAAGTTATTTTCTTTTGGCTTAAATTGTAACGACATATTTGCCAATGAGCTTTCATTTAAACGCGTATCATATTGGTAACTACCGTGCCAATTCCATTTTGGATGGAACTTCCAGTTCGCTTCCAACGACCAAGAGGATGAACGCTTAGCTGTACTATTTTCACTAATGTCATCAATTTTCGATGGATTAAAATAGTAAATCTGTCCCGCACTAAAGTTAAATACCTCAGCACCGGTTTTATCACTGAAAAAGCGTGTTGTTGCGCCAACGGTAGTTTGATTTGCCGAGGCAATACGATCTAAACCACTATAGCGACGATCATTAAACAACGAATAATAATCTTGTTGCAATAAAGCAGAATCATAGCCTAATCCTAAATGATCTTGACGTTTAGAACCTATATTTTGCTGATCTTTATAGGGACGATATAAATATTGCACTCGCGGTTCTAATATTTGCGTAAAGCCATTAAAAATCTGCTTCTCTGCCTCTAAGGTCGTTTTAAAATCAACCTTCACTTGAGGTAGCACGCGACTCACCCGACGTTCAACTTGCTCGGCATTATCCCCCTCACCACTTTTTTGCCAATAATGGGTGGCATACAATTTGGTTTCCAAATTAATACTGCCATAACGATTAGCAAACGGAAAATTCAACATTGGCTCGGCATGCAAACGCCATGCAGTTGGCATCTCTTTGCTATCATTTGCAAAATGTGAAAGTTGGCTAAAGAAGCGGAAATCACCGTGTTTGACCAAATCATTCTGATAATAGTTAAATTCAATCTGCGGAAAAACACGATACGGCTTCACACCAGACTCATCAAACGTCTGGAATTTTTTAGCCGCAATCGACACATTATAATTTGGCTGATAATAACCTAATTTAAAATTCTGTGTCGCATAACCATCTGTACTATTACCATATTCAGAATCGAAATCTGAAAAATAACGTCGATCACTTACCCGTGTATAATCGGCTGAAAAACGCCAGTTACTTAAGAAATTAATTTTATGCTGCCAAAAAAGTAAATGCCGTGAACGGCCTTTATCCGTCCACTCATCTAAGCGATCTTTATTCATATATTCAGCAGCAACTTTACCCTCACCCAAAACGGTTAAGTAGCGAAATTCAGGACTCACTTGCCAACCGCGCTTACTATAGTAAGTCGGAGTAAAGGTGGCATCCATATTTGGCGCAATATTCCAATAAATAGGCTGCCCATAAGAATATCCATCGCGACTTGAATGCCCAACATTGGTAGGTAAAAGCAGACCTGAGCGGCGACGATCACCGATAGGAAATTGCAAATATGGCGAATAGAAAACCGGCACATCCAGCACTCGGAATTTAGCGTGCCAAAGTTCAGCATACTCTTCCTTCACATGTTGTACCATCTCTTTTGCTTCGAGTGACCAAGCGTTATCATCTGGCAAGCAGGCAGTATAAGTTGCATTTTTCAGCACTCGCGTTTCTTCACTTACAGAAACACTTTGTGCATGACCTCGTCCTTGTCTGCCAACTAACTGGTATTCCGCGTGACTTAAATCTGCATTCTTGGAGGTTAAATCAAAACTTGCATCTTGCCCTTTTGCATTGATAAGATTATCTCGGTAATCAAAATTACCTCGCAAATATGCCATTCGCGCCATTTCACCATGCTGTTCTACGCGTACCTCATCAGCAAAAATACTGCGATTCCCTTGCTGAATACTCACTTCTCCACTATAAGTTGCATCATGAGGTTGGTTAATCACCGCCCGATCCGCTTCAATATAGATTGGCATTTGGGTTTGCTCACCCTGCACCACTTCACCACTAAAATGTGGCACGCCAATTAAACATTGGCTGCGTAAATCAGCTGCTGCCTGGCTACTATAACAAGCCGCTGCAACAGCGATAGAAAGCAAACTATATGGGTATCTTTTCATTCTTCTTTCCATTTTGCAGAAAAACGCTCAAAATTGAGCGCTTGTTTTGCGTTAAATAATTCGAGAAAACTGCTGCCTTTTCGCTTGTTGTCTTGAATAAATATCAAAACACATACAGATATTGCGAATAAGCAAACGCCCACGAGGAGAAACGACAATACCATTATCATTGATATCTAATAAACCATCTTTTACAAGCGGTTGAAGTAAAGCCAAATCCTCAGCAAAATAGTGTTTAAATTCGATTGAATACTGTTTTTCAACCAGCGCATAATCTAATTTGAAATTACAAATTAAGCCTTTAATTACATCACGGCGAATACAATCGTCTTTCGTCAGCATCAAGCCTTTATGTAGCGCAATGCCCCGCATTTCCACTTCAGTATAGTACTGTTTCAACTCTTTGTGGTTTTGCGCATAGCTATCGCCAAGAATACTGATTGCAGACACCCCCATACCAAGTAAATCGGCATCTTCTTGGGTAGTATAACCTTGGAAATTGCGGTGCAGCTCACCTTTTGCTTGTGCAATAGCTAATTCATCATCAGGTTTGGCAAAGTGATCCATACCAATAAATTGGTAACCTGAATTTCCCAGCTTTTCGATCGTCTGCTGTAGAATATCAAGTTTAGTCGAAGGTGCTGGCAGCATCTCATCTTTAATTTTGATCTGTGCGGCAAAACGGCTTGGTAAGTGGGCATAGTTAAATACACTCATGCGATCAGGATTAAGCTCCACCACTTTCTCCAAAGTAAACATAAAACTATCAACCGTCTGTTTTGGTAAGCCGTAAATTAAATCAATATTCGTCGAATCAAAACCTAACTCTTTCGCCCGTTTCATTAAAGCGAAAATAAACTCTTCATCTTGTTCACGGTTTACTAATTTCTGCACCTCTTTATTGAAATCCTGTATCCCCATACTGATACGGTTAAAGCCGATTTTGCGTAAGTGATCCAGCATATCTAGTTCAATTTCCCGCGGATCCATTTCAATACTAATTTCAGCATCATCACGCACATTAAAATGCGTTTTCAGCATTGTCATTAAACGCTCAGATTGGGCTTCGTCTAAATAGGTCGGCGTACCGCCCCCCCAGTGAATTTGACTTACTTGGCGATTTTTGAATAACGCAGAGCGATAGATGATCTCTTTTTCCAAATAATCGAGATAAATATCTACTTTATGCTGATGACGGGTAATAATTTTATTACATGCGCAGAAATAACAAAGCTTATGGCAAAATGGAATATGCACATAAAGCGAAAGCGGCTTATCTGGATAACGAGCTGCTGCCGCTTTGAAATCATCATCGTTATAAGATTCGTTAAATTCCAACGCTGTCGGATAAGACGTATAGCGAGGACCTGACTGGTTGTATTTTTGAATGAGATCAATATCCCAGATAATCTCTGACATTGCTACCTACTTCACTAACTTTTCATATTCTTGTTTACGTTTGCCATTTTCAGCAAGTAATGTAACTAATTCCGCGTTGATCGACTCTTCAAGTTCAATTTCTTTCGCTTCGCGTTCTAAATCTAGCTTCATTCGTTCATTACGTTTTAAGTGTTTGCGAGCTTCCAGAATCGGCATATTTTCAACCGTCTGATACAACGCCCACATTGCAGGATACAAACTCAATTTATGCCCCAACACATCTAACAGTGACTTTAGGCGTAACACACCTTCAGATAAATCACACTGCCCACTTTGCATTGCTTTTGCAATAATTTCCACACTTTCACAAATATTCAAGCCTCTAGCATATTGTGCTTGCTGAAAAAATTGCTTCTGCTTTCGCAATTTTGAAAAGAGATAAACGGCATAACCTAGCATCGATAGCAAGACTAATACCGCTAAAATTAATAGAAAAAATCGTAACATACTATTTAACGGAATTTATTAACATCCATCGTTTCAAACTGGCGTAATAAATCGTCCTCACTTTCGTCTTCGTCTACAATACCCAGTTGTTCCATCAATTCATGCACTCTGTCTAAACAGTCATCTACAAATTTTTGATCTTCAACAGAAAGTTTTTTGCCTGCTTCAATATCATCAAGCAACTGATTTAAGCATTCGTTATTTTCTAACTGCGCTAATTCTTGTTCTGGTGCAAGACGCGCTTTTTCTTCCACTGGTACAGGCTTAATAAATTCATTTTTCTCTGGACGATTGATAAATTCCACCACTAATGGCACTTTTTTCTTACTACCAATGCGGCTATCTTTTATCACCTTCTCTTCCGTTTTTTTCTGCTCGGCAGGATCAATTGTGCGTGACCCAGAAGGTAAACCTTTATGTTTACGCTTTTTCTTGGCTTCTTTTGCCAACAAATCTAACTCATAACGTGTCGGTTTACGATTTTTGCTTTTCCCAACTTTCGGCATCACTACAGGTTTATCAGCCTTACGAGTAGGCATAATATCGGTAATACGGCGAGTTTTCTTTTTTCTGCTCATGATTTTCTTTAATTAAACTTATAAAATAGTGCGCGATTGTAACACAACTGCTTGAAATCGAAAAAGGTGGATTTCCACCCTTCATTTATGCCTGCCGCCAAATTAATGTTGCCATTCTTCCTGTTTGTTGCTCTCTTCGGTAAGAAAAGAAGTTTTCCTTATCCGTATAAGTACAATATTCTCCCCCTGATATATTGCTTATACCAAGCTTACTCAGTCGTTGATTTGCAATTTGGTAAAGATTGCCAAAAAACTTACCGCTTGTTGTGGGATCGGGAACAAATGCTGCTCGTGCTTGGCTATCCACCGCACAAAATTGTTCAACAACTTCTTCCCCCACTTGGAATGCAGCTTGGCTTATTGCCGGTGCTAACCAAACACTAATCTCATTTGCAGGGCATTTAAATTCTGCAACAGTTGTCTCAAGTATCCCATAGCATAACCCCTTCCAACCAGCATGAGCCGCTGCTATTTCTGTGCCATCTTGACTACAAAAAAGCACGGGCAAACAATCTGCTGTCATCACAAGGCAAACCTGATTTGGTTGATTGGTATAAACAGCATCGGCATTCAGATCGCTATGCTCAGAAAGCGGCAAACGCACAACGTTAGTACTATGAATTTGATTAAGGTAAATCGGCGCTTGTGGCAACTTAGCAACTTCGTGCAATAATTTACGATTTTGCTGCACGGCAAGTGGCTCATCGCCGACATGATTGCCTAAATTTAAACTGTCAAAAGGGACTTGACTTACTCCACCAATACGAGTGGTACTCAACGCTTGAATATTATTTGGCACTTGCCAAGTGGGATAGATAAATTTCATTGTAAATCCTAGAAAAAAGGCACGCAGCGCGTGCCGAAATTATCATTTTCTTACTGCAATTGCTTCAATTTCAATGCCAACATCTTTGGGCAAACGCGCGACTTCTACGCAAGAACGTGCAGGAAAATTTGGATGATTATTTTCACGGAAAAAGGCTTCATATTCCGCATTTACCGCAGCAAAGTCATTTAAATCTTTCACAAACACGGTTGTTTTAACAATATCCGCCACAGCCAATCCTGCTTGTTCAATTATTGCTTTGATATTTTCTAGAGATTGACGTGCTTGCTTAACAATATCACTAGGCACTTCACCTGTTTGAGGATTAACAGGGATCTGCCCAGACGTTAAAACTAAGTTGCCTAAATCAACTGCTTGGACATAAGGGCCAATCGCTTTTGGTGCATTTTCGGTATGAATAATTTTTGTCATGTGTATTTCCTTTAAAAGTGTAATTAATTCGTGCAGTTTGAAAGGTTTTTCCAGATTTGTAAATAGCTTATAATACTTTGCAAAATTTTCTCTCTTTTAACCCGCTTGCAAGGATCTCTATGAGTATTACTGTTACCGAAATTGTCCTACATCAACTTCAGCAAAATGCTGAGAGCGAAACGCCTCAACTAGATACCGTGCTTCGTAATGAACTACTGGCAATTAGTCCTGAAGTTGAACAAATGATGCTACAACTACATCAAGCCTATCAAGGTAAAGCGAAAGCCTATGGTGTATTTAAAGACGAATCTATTTTTGCCCAGCAGTTAAATCGCTTATTAGAAGGTGAACATGACTTTCTACCATTTAGCCATAGTAGTGCCAAAATGCTTGCGAGCGAATTGGCAAAATATTCCTTTGCATCAGGCGGTACTTTTATTTTATGCCGTTATACCTTCCTTGCGACCGAATATCTCTTCATCGCTCTGTTAGATAGCCGCGCCTCGATGCTGGTCGATGAACAATTAGATGTAAAACGTACCGAATATCTTGAAATTGCACAATATGACATTGCTTGCCGTATCAATTTGACAGAATTAAAACTAAATGCACAATCGAATCGCTATCTGACCTTTATTAAAGGACGTGTTGGGCGCAAAGTGGCTGACTTCTTTATGGACTTTCTCTCTGCGGAAGAAGGACTAAATCCACAAGTACAAAACCAAACATTACTACAAGCCGTGCATGACTACTGCGAACAAGGCGAATTAGATGGCAATCAAACTCAAGCTGTAAAAAAACAGGTATTCGACTACTGCAAAGGGCAAATGAACAGCGGTGAAGAAATCGCGTTGCAAGAGCTGTCGGCCAACCTACCAAACTTAAATGAACAAGATTTTGCTACTTTTACACAAAATCAGGCGTACGATTTAGAAGAAAGTATTCCACCTGTGCGCAATGCATTAAAAACGCTCACAAAATATTCTGGTTCAGGTAAAGGGGTAACCATTAGTTTTGATGCCGAATTATTAAGCCAACGCATTATTTGGGACGAACTAAACGACACTCTCACAATCAAAGGCTTACCTGCCAACTTGCGTGATCAGTTGCAACGCAACAAGTAGCAAGGTATTATTTCAACAATTTTTTGATAAAAGGTATGATTATGAAAATGAAGTCTCTCATTGCGGTGATTTTACTTGCGCTTGGCGTAAGTGCTTGTTCTACAGTAAAAAAAGTTGTGTATCGTATTGATGTACCACAAGGTAACTATTTAGAACAAGAGAATATCGATCAATTAAAAGTGGGTATGAATAAAGAGCAAGTCCATTACCTACTTGGCAGTCCGGTATTAAAAGACTATTTTGCGCAAGATCGCTGGGATTATGTCTTCATCAAAAGAAAAGGGCACGAAGAACCTATCCAGCGTACCTTATTCGTTTATTTCAATGAAAAAGGTTTAGTCAGTGATATCCAGCTTGATAAGCCTCTAAACTAACAACACTAAAGTAAGCGGTGCAATTTGCCATAAATTTTACAAATTGCACCGTTTTTGCATTTATACTCGGAGATCATTGGCTTGTTGCAATAAATTTCGGCTCTCTTTTAAAAATTGCTCGGAATAATCCCCAAACCAGCGATGAACTTGCTCAAAGGTTTCGATAAAACCTTGTTTATCACCTTGTTTAAAGAAATTTAAACTATCTGAAAAGCTTTGCTGCAAAGCCTCTATGACACTTAAATTCTCTGGCTTATCTGCAATAATATCCGCATAAAGTGCCCCATCTTGTGCAAACAACCGCCCAATCATCGCCAACTCTAAGCGATAAATCGGCGAAGAGAGAGCCAATAATTGCGATAACTTCACTGGTTGGCGGGAAAGATGCAAGCCATAGGCAAAGGTTGAGAAATGGCGAAGCGCTTGGATATAAGTCATAGAATGATCGTGTTCTGTTGCATCAATCTGCTCGATCTTCGCCCCCCATAAGCGGATCTGATCTAATAACCATTGATAGCGATCGGCAAAACGCCCGTTACAGCATGCAACCACCTGCTTTGCCATGCTTGCAATATCAGGGCCGAACATTGGGTGCAGCCCGACTACTGCACCGCCATGAACCTCTAACATTTTCGCTAATGGTTGAGCTTTTACCGAAGTGAGATCCGCTAAAATCATATTTTCGGTTAAATAAGGTTGAAGCTGCTCAATCACTTGCACTGTTTTATCTATTGGCACACACACAATAACAACATCTGCATTATTTAAAATAGATTCTGCGTTCTGCCAATCTTGTCCACCAAGCACCTCAACGTAATAACCAGAACGTGCAAAATAGCGTACAAACAGTCCACCAAGTTTGCCTCGTCCCCCCACTACAACAATTTTCTGAATATCGGGATTTGTCGCTTTAAAACCATGCTGATTTTCACTGATATACGACTCCCGCATCACTCGACGTAAAACATCTTCAATTAAATCCGCAGGAATCCCCTGTTTTTCGGCTTCATCACGGCGAGCTGCAATCATTGCAGCCTCCCTATCTGGAGCATATAAGGGCAAACCATGTTCAAGCTTGATTTTGCCAACTTCTGCAACCAGCTCAAGACGTTTTGCGAGTAATTGGATAAGTTGTTGATCAACTTGGTCTATTTCATTTCGGATTGGTGTTAAAGGATTATTCATTTCTTATTCTTTCGTAAAGAGCAAAGCCTATCCTTGCCCTAAAATTGATATTTAAATGGGCAGAGCTCATCATAATCCCTGCCCTACCATTCATCATTAATTATGCATTTCTTAATTTAGCCGCAAAGTTCTCTAATAATGTTTCCGTTGTCTCCCAACTAATGCAAGCATCTGTAATTGATACGCCATATTGCATCTGCTCAAAGGGTTGTTCGGAAGATTGATTACCTTCGAATAGGTGGCTCTCAATCATCAAACCAATAATCGATTGATTTCCTGCCAATAATTGTTGCAATGCATCTTCTGCCACTATTGGCTGACGGCGATAATCTTTATTGGAATTACCATGGCTACAATCAATCATAATCGCTTCGGGTAAACCTGCTTTACGTAGAGCTTCTTCACATTCTTGCACATATTTCGCTTCAAAATTTGGCGTTTTACCGCCACGCAAAATCACATGTCCATCTGGATTGCCTTTGGTGGTTAAAACCGTTACCTGCCCTTGCTGGTTAATGCCAATAAAACTATGCCCTTGGGCGGAAGCTTGCATTGCATTAATTGCGACACCTAAGTTGCCATCTGTACCATTTTTAAAGCCTACTGCCATTGATAAGCCGGAGGCCATTTCACGGTGCGTTTGAGATTCGGTGGTTCTTGCACCAATCGCAGACCAACTGAACAGATCAGCAAGATATTGTGGACTAATCGGATCAAGAGCTTCAGTTGCCAGCGGTAATCCCATTTCTGCTAAGTCTAACAGCAATTTACGAGCCACTCTCAATCCTTTTTCCACATCAAAGCTACCATCTAAATTAGGATCATTAATGAGCCCTTTCCAGCCTACAGTCGTACGCGGTTTTTCAAAATAAACGCGCATTACAATGTAAAGTTTATCTGATAATTTATCTGCAAGTACTTTTAATTTTTTTGCATACTCAAGCGCTGCATTAGGATCATGGATAGAACAAGGGCCTATCACGATTAATTTACGAGGGTCACGTTTGTGAATAATATCGGAAATTTCTTTGCGTGATGTTTCGATTTGTTTACGCAATTTTTCAGAAAGTGGAAATTCTGCTTTTAGTGCCTTAGGAGTAAGTAATACTGACTCCTCTTCAATATTGACATTGTGAATACTGTCTTGATTAACGACCTTGTTCATTTTTGTTTCCTGTGTTGTAAATTAAAAATTACAGAAACAATCTACCTGTTTATCTTTAAGGTTTCAACCACTTTTTCAATTACTTGCTCAACAGTTATACGATCCATCAATTTTTCGCCTTTCGCTTTCGTCGCCCATGGTAATTCCTGCCAAGGTTTACCATAACTTTCAAGAATTGCTTGATCATACACCGAAACAACTTTATCTAAATCTTGGTAAGGCCCTGTACGCCGTGGATTATGCAATGCATAGAGCCCAATCACCGGTGTCTTTTGTGTTGTCGCAATGTGTGCTGGGCCAGAATCAGAGGAAATCACCAAATCAACTTGCTTAATTAATGCAGTTAACTGTTTTAAGTTAGTTTTGCCAGCGATGTTGCAACAATTTGGTGCAAGCGCTGCTATATCTGCGGCTGTTTGCATCTCATATGCGGAAGGCGACCCCGCAATTAAGACATGAATATTCTGCTGTTCCAGAAAACGGGCAATTTCACCATAGCGTTCGGGCAACCAATCTTTCTCTTTCTTACTGGAACAAGGCGCAATCAATACATTCTTGCGTGAAGAATCAATAAACTGTGCGGCATCATTTAGCGCTTGCTCACTTACCGGCAAATTCCAATGCGCTGAAAGATCTTGCACACCTATCGCTTGAGCAAACATCATTTGTCCATCTAGCACGTGGGGCGAGCTTGTCATTTCTACTTTCTGATTAGTAAACAACCACTGCCCTTCTCTTGCTCGATCACGGTTAAACCCGATTTTTTTATCCGCTTTAATGCCTAATGATAAAATTGAGGATCGAAAAGCTGTTTGCATATTCAGTAAAAAATCAAACCGCTTGTTTGAAAGCTGTTTCCAAAGTGCAAAAATACCTTTCCAGCCTGCTTTTTTATCAAAGGGAACAAGTGCTACATTTGGAATACCTTGCATCAGGTTTGCTTCTGTTTTGCCGATAATCCACGTAATTTCTGCATCTGGATAATGTCGCTGAATTGCTTGAACAACCGCAAGCGTATGACAGACATCCCCAATTGCAGAGAGGCGAAGAATACAAATTGATAACGGTTTATTCATTATTCCATCTCTTTTATAAACATTTTGCAGGTTTTGGCAATCCTGCAATTTTGGTGGCTTGCTTTGCTGGGCCTTCAGGGAATAAACGTTGTAAATAACGGCTATTACCCTTTTCTTCGCCAAATTTTTGTGCCAACGCTTTAACCAGCATACGAATTGCTGGAGAAGTTTTATACTCTTGATAAAACTCTCGCACAAATAATACGATTTCCCAATGGGCTTCGCTCAGCTCAATCCCCTCTTTATGTGCAATGGCAATCGCTAAATCTTCGCTCCAATCATCTAAATTTTTTAAATACCCAAACTCATCGGTAGGATATTGTTGTCCATTTAATTCAATCATATTCATTTTGCAAAAAATCCATCAAAAATGACCGCTTGTATATAGCAACAAAAAATGCCACAGACTGTGGCATTTTTCAAATTTATTCTAGCTTAGTCATCGCGACCTAAAACGCCAAAAATTTGTAAGAAACTGACGAACAAGTTGTAAAGCGAAACATATAAATCAACAGTTGCACGAATATAGTTCGTTTCGCCCCCATGAATGATATTGCTGGTGGAGTATAAAATGCCGCCAGTGGCAAATACAACAAATAATGCACTTAAGGCTAACGCTAAAGCTGGCATTTGTAGGAAGATATTAGCGATAATGCCAACTAATAACACCACAAATAGTGCAATCATCATTCCTGATAAAAACGACATATCTTTCTTAGTGGTTAAAACATAGGCTGAACAAGCAAAGAAAGTTAATGCGGTTGCACCAAAAGCCAATGCTGCTGCATCCCCCATGCCATGTCCTAAATAGACATTTAAGATAGTCCCTACGCTATAGCCTAAAAAGCCAGTTAAAGCAAATACGCTGGCAATACCTGCGGCACTATTCGCTGTAGCGTTGGTTAAAAATAACAAACCATAAAAGCCTGCAAGCATAATCCCCCAGTGCATTCTTGGCAAATTAAGTTGCATTGTGATTGTGGCAACAATTGCGGAAAAAGCTAAGGTTAAACCAAGTAAGAAATAGGTATTACGCAACACTTTGTGCGTGCTAAGCAACGACTCCGAACGAGCCGAGGTTACTAAACGTTCTTGCATATTCGCTCCTTAATCTAAATTGTATGCAGGAAATGGCGGCTAAAGTAGCAGAAAACAGCGGAAAGTCAATTCACAAAATCGCCAAATCAGCCCCGATTTATGCTATACTTCGCACAATTTTGCCTACAGGGAAAAACCTTGGGGCTTTTTCTTTTCATTTGATCAGGAATTTTCAATGAGCGAAGTATCCAAAGACATTACCCCCATCGGTATTGAGGACGAATTAAAAACGTCCTATCTTGATTATGCAATGTCGGTGATTGTTGGACGTGCGTTGCCAGACGTGCGTGATGGTTTAAAACCAGTTCACCGCCGTGTGCTATTCTCTATGCACCAAAATGGCATTACCCACAATAAAAAATTCGTGAAATCGGCTCGTGTGGTCGGCGATGTTATCGGTAAATATCACCCACACGGTGATAGTGCGGTGTACGATACTATCGTACGTATGGCACAGCCATTCTCACTACGCTATATGCTGGTAGAAGGTCAAGGTAACTTTGGTTCAATTGATGGCGACAGTGCAGCGGCAATGCGTTATACCGAAGTGAAAATGCAAAAAATCACACAGGAATTGCTGACCGATTTAGACAAAGAAACCGTTGATTTCTCGCCTAACTACGATGGGCAAGAAATGATTCCTGATGTGTTACCAACCAAAATTCCTGCGTTATTAGTCAATGGTTCAAGTGGTATTGCGGTCGGTATGGCAACCAACATTCCACCGCACAACCTAAATGAAGTGTTAGATGGTTGTCTTGCCTATATGGAAAATGAAGCTATCAGTATTGATGAACTTATTCAATATATTCCAGGCCCAGATTTCCCGACAGCAGCGTTAATTAACGGCAGAAAAGGCATTGAAGATGCCTACAAAACAGGACGAGGCAAAGTTTATGTGCGAGCCAAAGCCGAAGTTGAAAATATCAATGGCAAAGAACAAATTGTCGTTACTGAACTACCGTACCAAGTCAATAAAGCCAAATTAGTGGAAAAAATTGCCGAATTAGTGCGTGATAAGAAAATTGATGGTATTAGTAATATCAAAGATTTATCCAGTGAAAAAGTCGGTATTCGCATTGAAATCTATATCAAGCGTGATGCCGTTGGCGAGGTTGTATTAAACCAGCTCTATGCCCTTACCCAAATGCAAGTGACATTCGGGATCAATATGGTGGCATTAGATCACGGTCAGCCAAGACTTTTTAACTTAAAAGAGATCATTGCCGCCTTTATCAATCACCGCCGTGAAGTGGTAACTCGTCGTACGATCTACAATTTGCGTAAAGCACGTGAACGTTCACATATTTTAGAAGGCTTAGGTATTGCCCTTGCTAACATTGATGAGATCATTGAACTGATCCGCACCTCTAAAACCACCCAAGAAGCGAGCCAAAAATTATTAGAGCGTAGTTGGGAGATTGGCTTAGCCTCTGCATTACTAGAAGTAGCTGGTTCAGCAGATGCCCGTTTAGAAGATTTAGCAGATCATTACGGCAGACACGGAGACCAATATCGCTTATCGGAAGATCAAGTCCGTGCGATTTTAGAAATGCGTTTAAGCCGTTTAGTTGGCTTAGAATTTGATAAAATCGTGGAAGAATATGGTGAATTACTGCTTAAAATTGCCGAATTTTTACTGATTTTAAATAGCCCTGCTCGCTTAATGGAAGTGATTCGTGAAGAATTGGAAGCAGTGCGTGCTGAATATGGCGATGCTCGCCGTACCGAAATCACTTCAGCTTCTGGTGATATTAATCTTGAAGATTTAATTGCCCCAGAAGACGTGGTGGTCACGCTTTCTCACGCAGGCTATGTGAAATATCAACCGCTTTCCGATTACGAAGCACAACGTCGTGGCGGTAAAGGTAAATCAGCAACCAAAATGAAAGAAGATGATTTCATTGAGAAATTATTGGTTGCGAATACCCACGATGTGATTCTCTGCTTCTCGAGTCGTGGACGAGTCTATCAACTCAAAGTATATCAGCTACCGCAAGCCAGCCGTGCAGCTCGTGGTACACCAATTATCAACATTCTGCCATTAGAATCGGGCGAACGCATTACCTCTATCCTACCAATCCAAAAAGATGGGTTTAGTGAAGATAAATTTGTGCTAATGGCAACGGCAAGCGGTATCGTGAAAAAAGTGACCCTTGATGCGTTTAGCAATATCCGCTCAAATGGCTTGATTGCGTTAAATTTACGTGATGGAGATGAGTTAATCGGGGTAGATATTACCGATGGCGAAAGTGAAATTATGCTTTTCTCCGCACAAGGTCGTGTGGTTCGCTTTAAAGAATCAGCGGTGCGTGCAATGGGTCGTACCGCAACGGGGGTACGAGGAATGAAATTAGCCCTCACCGAACTTGCTGATGATGCAGAAGAAACCGAAGTAGAACTCGTTGAGGTTGAGGAAAACGATGAAACAGATGTTGATCTCAATAAAGATAAGGTCGTTTCATTGGTTATTCCAAAAAATGAAGGCGAAATTCTCACCGTGACCCAAAACGGCTATGGTAAACGGACTAAATTAGCGGAATATCCAACTAAGTCTCGTAACACCAAAGGGGTGGTATCCATCAAAGTAAACGTGCGTAACGGTAAAGTGGTTGCGGCGGTTCAAGTGATTGACAGCGACCAAATTATGTTGATTACCGATGGCGGCACACTGGTTCGTACCCGAGTAGGTGAAGTGAGCTTAGTCGGACGTAACACACAAGGTGTACGCATTATCCGTACCATTGAAGGTGAAAGCGTTGTTGGTTTAGAGCGTATTGCCGAAATTGAAGACGACAATACAACTGACGATGAAGCAGATAGCGAACAAGCGGTAGAAACGCAAGAATAATCTGCAAAATCCAGTAAGAACAAAGGGAGCGAATGCTCCCTTTATTTTTGTAGTTACTTTGTAAAATTAGTGGCTAAAACAACCGCTTGTCTGTAATAAAACCAGCATGTAAAGCAGCACATTTAAACTTATTCACTAAATTGCATTTTATGTAGCTGCTTGTAAGCCCCTCCTTTTGCCAACAACTCAGAATGCGAGCCTCGCTCAATAATTTCACCGTGATCTACCACTAAAATTTCATCCGCATTTTCTATCGTTGATAAGCGGTGTGCAATCACCAGCACTGTACGATCTTTTTGTAACTCATCAAGGGCGGCTTGAATCGCTCGTTCTGATTCCGTATCCAATGCAGAGGTTGCTTCATCAAGCACTAAAACGGGTGAATTACGCAATAAAGCACGGGCAATTGCCAGACGCTGACGCTGTCCGCCTGATAAACTTACGCCATTTTCACCGATCACTGTATCCAATCCTTGTGGTAGATTTTCGATAAACTCCATCGCATAGGCTGCCCGTGCTGCTTGTTCAATTTGCTCACGGCTAAATTTATCTTGTGCCGCGTAAGCGATATTATTGGCTATCGTATCGTTAAATAAGTGAACCTGTTGCGAAACAATCGCACATTGAGCACGTAAATTATTCAACTCATAATCTTGAATATCTACGCCATCAAGTGAAATTTTACCATTCTCAATTTCATAGAAACGGGTAATGAGATTAGCAATTGTTGATTTACCCGAGCCAGAGCGCCCCACTAATGCAAGGGTCTTACCAGCAGGTAATTCAAATGAAATCTGTTTCAAAGCTGGCTTATCTTTGCCGTAGTAAGTGAAAGTCACATCATCAAAGCGAATATCACCTTTGGCTCGTTCGGTTTTGTGTGTGCCAGTGTCTTTTTCCGTTGGTAAATCAAATAGGGTAAAGAGTGTTTGGCATGCAGCCATCCCCCGTTGGAATTGGGCATTCACATTGGTTAAGGTTTTAAGTGGACGCAAAATCCCCATTAACGCCCCAATCACTGCTGCAAATTCTCCAGCAGTAAGCGTATCCCCCATAATTTCAGGCGATCCAGCTAAAAACAGCACCACTGCCAATGCAAGCGAGGCAATCACTTGAATAATAGGGTCTGAGATAGCGGTTGCCGCCATCATTTTCATCCCTTTTCTGCGCATATCATTACTTGAATGATTAAAACGCTCTTCTTCTACCTTTTGCCCACCAAATGAAAGCACGACTTTATGTCCTCGTAGCATCTGCTCAGCAGATTCAGTCATACTCCCCATGGATTCTTGCATATTACGACTTAGAGCTCGAAAACGTTTCGAAACTAAACGAATTAAAATCGCAATCACAGGCCCAATTAAAAACAGCACTAAGGATAAACGCCAACTGTAATAGAACATTGTTGCGACAAGGAAGACAATATAAATCCCTTCACGCACTACGCTTTGCAGTGCCGATGCAGACGAGTTAGCAATTTGTTCTGAATCGTAAGTGATACGCGAAAGGAGTTTACCTGATGAGTTTTGGTCAAAGAAGGCAACTGGCATAAACATCAGGTGCTTAAATACTTTTTGACGCATAGTCATAACGACTTTGCCCGATACCCAAGCCAAACAATAATTTGATACAAAACTGGTTAGCCCGCGTGCAAAAATTAAGCCTACAACGATAAATGCCATATATTTTAAGAAATTACGATCCGCCCCCTGTCCAAAACCTTCATCAATTAGTGGTTTGAGCATGGTGATCAGGTAAGCATCTGCACCAGCATTTAAGATCATGGCAATCGCCGCAACAATTAATCCACCTAAGAAAGGATGAATCATCGGGTACAGACGTTTAAAAGTCTGCCAAGTGGTTTGATCTTGAGTCATCTCGTCTAACGAGTAAATATTTTTTTGTTTCATAATCTTGGTAATCATTAAAAAATCTTAGCTATTTTAAGCCGAAAGCCGCTTTACACCAAATTTGCACCTGACAAGCGGTAATTTTTAGGAAAAATTTACAAAATTAAACGCAATAGCAAAGGAGCGATAAAAGAAGAAAATACACCACATAGCACAAAAGCAATCGCTGCGAAACTGGCTGCCTCGTTACCAATTTCCATACTACGTGCCGTACCAAGCGCGTGCGATACTGCTCCCATACTTAAACCAATGGCAAACAAGCGTTTCACTTTAAGTATGCCGAGTAGCATTGTTCCAAATACTGCACCGGTTAAACCAGCAATCATAACCCCTATACCTGTAAGTGCGTTGTTACCACCTAGCTCTTGGCTAATTAATAGTGCGATAGGCATGGTTACTGACTTACCAGCAATAGAAGCAATAATCTCTTCACTTCCGCCAAACAGTTTCGCTAAATACATTCCACTTAGCATAGTAAGCACAGCACTTATGAAACAAAGTGCTAAAATTTGTTTCCATTTTCTCTTAACTTGATGCAATTGTTCATAAAATGGCAACGCTAATGCAACAATGGATAAATTCAATAAACTATTAAGCGGTTGGTTACCTGCATAATACTCTTGATACGAAAAATCCCCCAGCAATAACACAGCAATAATTAAGAGTAACGCGAGGATAAAAGGATTAAAAATACTTGACTTCAATAAACGACTTAAACGAATTGCAATGAGAAAAGCCATGATTGTGAGCCCAGAAAAGAGATAAGTCATTTTTCATTTTCCTCTTCTTCGTGAGATAATTTTTCTGCAATAAAAGCAATGATGAGGAGCGATAAAGCGCTACTTAATATATTTGCCAGTACCAAATCGATAAAATGAGTTTGTAGCACATCGCCGTATTGCATAATCCCAACACAAATTGGTAAAAAGCAGATAGGCATATAACGGTTAAAAATACGAGCGATAGGTAAAATCCACGCTTTTTGAATAATCCCTGTCACTAAGCAGAAAAAGAGTAACAATAATCCCCAAATACCTTCAGGAATGGCAGGAATTACCCGATTCAGTATTTTTCCAATCCAGAGCATAAAAAGTAAAATCGCTAAGGAGCGGGCAAATTGCCCGACTGTTTTCAATAAGTTTTGCATTGATTTATCCATTTTTAAGAAACTGAATAACCTTTGTTAGATCTCGTGTACGTGCTGATGGCGGTAAACTTCTTAAGAAGGTTGCCCCATAATTTCGCATCACCAAACGACTATCACAAATAATCACTACCCCTTTATCGCTCACATCTCGAATTAATCGCCCTACCCCCTGTTTAAGGGTAATCACTGCTTCGGGAATTTGAATATCATTAAACGGGTTTCCCCCTTGCAATTGGCAATCTTCCATACGGGCTTTAAGTAACGGTTCGTCAGGAGCGGTAAAAGGTAATTTGTCGATAATCACCAGTGATAATGCATCACCCCGTACATCAATGCCTTCCCAGAAACTTTGGGTTGCCACTAGCACGCTGTTTTTCTCTTTTACAAATTTTTCTAACAAACGGCTTTTGCTGGTTTCACCCTGTAATAACACGTTTAAATCGCTATGTTCTCGTAAAAAATCCGCCAAGCCACGCATCATAAAATAGGATGTGCAAAGTAAGAAACAACGCCCATGATTGGCTTCAATCACAGGTTTTAACATCTGTCCTAAAGCTGTTAAAGTATGCGATTTATTGGTATCAGGCAAAAAGCGTGGCACGCACAGTAACGATTGATTTTGGTAATCAAATGGGCTTTGTAACACCATCTGCTCAGCATTTTCAATGCCCAAGCGGTTGCAAAAGTGATCGAAATTTCCACCAACTTCAAGCGTTGCAGAGGTAAAAACCCACGCGGTTTTCTGTGACTTGAGCTGTTCGCCAAATTTATCGGAAACGGTTAATGGCGTGATATGTAGCCCAAAAGATCGCCCATTCGCCTCATACCAGTAACAATAACCTGTGACAGTCGTATCGGTTAATTTTTTAAGTAATACTTTGACTTCCGCAAGGCGTTCAAAAATTTTATCGAGCGTTTCAGAACGACCAAGTGATTTTTTCGCCACTTCGCTTAAAAAATCGATATTTTCGCTCAACTTATTGATACCCTCGACCACTTTGCGATCATTAAAAATTTCTCGCAGGTTGCCCCGAACTGAGCCATCGCCAAGCAATAAACGGAAATCTTGAATCACTTTTTGCAGATGATCGGCGGCTGTACCAAGCTGTTTAGCGTCTTTTAATTCCGTGCGATAAACAATGTTGGTATCCTTACAAATATCAAAAAGTTGGCGAGAAGTGAGCGATAAACCAAAATACTGACTGGCAATATCAGGAAGCTGGTGAGCTTCATCAAAAACCACTAATTCGGCATCAGGAATTAGCTCGCCAAATCCCGTCTCTTTCACTGCCATATCGGCACAAAACAGATGATGATTAACCACCACCAGATCTGCTTCCATCGCTTTTCGGCGAGCTTGTACCACATAACAATCTTTATAATTTGGGCAATCCGAGCCTAAACAGCTTTCTGTCGTTGAAACCAACTGCGGAAGAATCGGGCTATCTTCAGCGATTTCAATACATTCACTTAAATCCCCTGTTTTTGTCCCCGTTTGCCAACGGCGAACTTTACCGAGATCCGCAAGCACCGTTTTATCGCCCAATACCCCCATCGCAGTCACTTGATCCAAACGCTCTAAACAGAGATAGTTCGCTCGCCCTTTGAGTAAAGCAATTTTGCCTGAATACTTGAGTGCTTTTTGAATGGTTGGCAGATCTCGCTTAAATAGCTGATCTTGTAGGTTTTTAGACCCTGTTGAAATGATCGTTTTTTTACCTGAAAGCAAAGCGGGAACTAGGTAAGCAAAGGTTTTTCCCGTGCCAGTTCCCGCTTCAATCACCACAGAATTTGCAGAATTTATTGCCTTTCCAACCGCTTGCGACATCTGTAATTGGGCATCACGAGGACGAAAGCCTTTGATGTTTTGACTGAGCATGCCGTCTTTGCTAAAAGCTTGGGAGATTTTATCTTTTAATTTCATTGATGTTTTCACAAAATTCGTAGGGGCGGACCGATGTGTCCGCCCTAAAAATCGTAGGTATAATCGGGCGGACACATCGGTTCGCCCCTACAAATTATCGGTATCTTTTCTGATTACTCTGCTCATCTAAACTCGCTAACCACGCCATCTTCTCTTTAATCTGTTTTTCCATTCCCCTTTCATTTGGGAAGTAAAATTGGGTATCTTTCAGTTCTGGCGGAAAGTAGTTTTCCCCTGCGGCGTAGGCATTTGCTTCATTGTGGGCATAGCGATATTCTTCGCCGTAGCCGAGTGATTTCATCAAATTGGTTGGGGCGTTGCGTAGATGTTCTGGTACATCATAATCTTTGCCTTCTTTGGCGAGTTTTTTAGCGGCATTAAAAGCGTTGTAGACCGCATTACTTTTTGGGGCGACGGCAAGATAGATGACCGCTTGTGCAATCGCTCTTTCCCCTTCATAAGCTCCCACTCGGGTATAGCAATCCCAAGCAGCAAGGGCAACCTGCATCGCACGAGGGTCGGCATTGCCGATATCTTCGCTGGCTATTGCAAGCAAACGGCGAGCCACATAAAGCGGATCACCGCCTGCTGTCAGAATACGAGCATACCAATATAATGCCCCATCTGGCGATGATCCCCTCACCGATTTATGCAAAGCAGAAATCAGATCATAATAACGGTCGCCGCCCTTATCAAAGCGAGCTTGGCGTTCGCCTAGCACTTCGGCTAAAAGTGTTTTATTCAGCACTTTTCCCTGTGCTGTCACTTCTGCCATATCTGCCATTAATTCAAGACAATTCAGAGCAAAGCGCCCATCGCCATTGACATAATCAGCGAGCAACGAAAGCACATTATCTTCAAGCACTAATTTTTCCGAGCCTAAGCCTCGTTCACTGTCATTCAGTGCATTTTGCAAAATTTTTTCAATTTCAACCGCTTGTAACGGCTTGAGAATATAAATTCTTGCTCGGGAAAGTAGCGCGTTATTCAATTCAAACGATGGATTTTCCGTCGTCGCCCCGATAAAAATAATGGTGCCGTCTTCAATATGGGGTAAAAAGGCATCTTGCTGGCTTTTATTAAAACGATGGACTTCATCAACAAATAAGAGCGTTCTCCGTCCAGTTTGTTTATTCAATTTCGCTCGCTCTATCGCTTCTCGGATCTCTTTTACACCACTGGTTACCGCCGAAATGCGTTCCACTTCCGCATCTAATTCAGCAGCGATAATTTCTGCCAATGTGGTTTTTCCTGTGCCGGAAGGTCCCCAAAAAATCATTGAGTGGCTATGTTTAGACAAAATAGCACGGCGAAGGGGTTTGCCTTCGCCGATCAAATGGGATTGCCCAATATATTCACTTAAATTTCGAGGACGCATTCTTGCCGCAAGCGGTCGAAAATCGTCAGAAAAATCAAAAGATAGGCTATTCATAGCATTTAGCGTAAATGTAAACCTCGTCGAATTTGACGCATTAGCAAGAAAATCCACGGCCAGAGTACACCGCTAATGACCGCACCAAGTAATTCTTGGCTATTAAATTCTGCTCCATGTAGCACTAATTCTACCAAGAAAATAAAAAGGCGAATTAAGACAACATATGCCATCACTAATATGCCTTGCAGCCAGAGTGACAGATTACGTAAAATTAGGTGATGTTTCGCCACAAAATAGATCGCTACCGATAAAACTAAGGCATGAATCCCCAAAATGGAGCCAAGGATCAGATCCCACACAATGCCAGCAGCAAAGGCTGTGCCTACACTAATTTTATTCGGTAATGCCAATGCCCAGTAAATGAGTACTAACGCAATCCAAGCTGGACGTAGACCTTGAAAACCAACCGGCCATGGCATTATTTCAAGCACAAACGCAACGGTAAAAAGAAAGGCAATGATGAGTAATTTGAAAATGATATTATGCCGCATTACTCAGCCCCTTCTTCAGTGCTGTGATCAACACCGTCATCCAGCTCAATTTCTGAATTCTCTAGCATTTCATTATTCTCTTTGGGTTCAGGCTTAACATCCGGATTAAGTTTTTCTTTTTTATTCATTCGCTCAATCGGGTTTAAACTATTACGACGTTCTTCAACAACGTCTCGTACGCCCTGAGGAGAAAGTGATTTATGACGGTCTTCACCCATCGGCCATAATAACAAGAGATAACGCAAGCGCTCTAATGAAGCAAGCGGACGTGCGGTGGCTCGCGCAAAATGACTTGAACCATCATTTTGAACTGTTTCCACAATAGCAACTGGATAACCTTCTGGAAATCGCCCCCCTAAGCCAGAGGTGACAAGAACATCACCTGTTTCAATATCCACTCCTCGTGGCATATTTTCTAAAATTAGCTCATCATTATGTCCCGTGCCATTTGCTACAGCACGCACATCATTACGTAAAACTTGGACTGGAATACCATGAGTTACATCAGTAACAAGCAATACTCGGCTACTCGTCTCTCCTACAGAGATAACTTGCCCAACCACTCCTCGTTCATCAATTACTGGTTGCCCAACAAATGCGCCATCATGACTACCTTGATTGATGATAATTTGTTGTCGATAAGCATCCATTTCTGCCGTCAGCACCTCAACAATTTTTTTATACTCGTCTTGACGTAGTGGAGAGCTCAACAATAAGCGTAAACGATTATTTTCAACCTTGAGTTGATCAAGCAATAATAAATCACTATTTTTTTCTAAGAGTTGTTGCTTTAAGGCTTGATTCTCTAACTGTAGTTTTTGGCTACCAATGAAATTATTACTCACCCCATCCAAAACCGTTCTTGGTGTATTTGAAAAATAATAAAGCCCGCTCACCGTGCTTTCTAGCACGTTACGCATCTGAATCATTGCATTGCTTCTTCCATCAAGCAAAATCAATGCAATAGACATAGTAACTGCTAAAAAAAATCTAACCCCCAACGAAGGAGTCTTTGCAAACATAGGCTTCATCTGAATTTCACTAAAATCGTAATGGAAGGAAAAAATGAAATGGACAATAAAAACTTATTGTCCATTTGGCGCTATCTATCTCAAATAAATTTAGTTATCGTCACTAAATAGATCGCCACCATGAGTATCGATCATCTCTAATGCTTTACCACCACCACGTGCTACACAAGTTAATGGATCTTCAGCAACAATCACCGGAACACCTGTTGCATTAGAAAGCAATACATCTAAGTTTTGCAATAATGCACCACCACCTGTCAAAACCATGCCTCGCTCAAAGATATCTGCTGCTAGCTCTGGAGGACATTGCTCTAATACTCCTTTAACCGCTTCAACAATGCCTGATAATGGTTGCTCAATCGCTTCTAACACGTCTTTTGAATTTAATTCAAAGGTACGTGGCGCACCTTCTGCCAAGTTATGACCATGTACTTCTGTCGTTTTAATTTCATCTTCGCTTTGGATAACTGCTGTAGCAATCTCTTTCTTAATGCGCTCAGCCGTTGTTTCACCAATTGCAGAACCATAGTGACGGCGCACATAAGCAATAATCGCCTCGTCAAACTTATCACCACCAATACGCACAGAAGAAGAATGCACAATACCATTTAAAGAAAGCACCGCAACCTCTGTTGTACCACCACCGATATCAATCACCATAGATCCCGCAGCTTCTGTTACTGGCAAACCTGCACCAATAGCGGCAGCCATTGGCTCTTCAATTAGATAAACTTCTCGCGCTCCTGCTCCCATTGCCGATTCTTTAATTGCCTTACGCTCTACTTGGGTAGCACCTGCTGGAACACAAATAAGAACACGTGGGCTAGGTTTCATAAAATTGTTACTATGAACTTGCTTAATAAAGTGCTGCAACATTTTCTCAGTCACATGGAAATCAGCAATTACACCATCTTTCATTGGGCGAATAGCCACGATACTTTTCGGTGTGCGACCTAACATTGACTTTGCATTAGAGCCAACGGCTGCGATACTTTTAGCTGAACCAATACGATCTTGGCGCACTGCTACGACAGAAGGTTCATCAAGCACGATACCCTGTCCTTTTACATAAATAAGCGTATTAGCTGTACCCAAGTCGATAGAAAGGTCATTAGAGAAAAGTCCTAAAAATTTTTTAAACATAAAGAAATCCGTAAATCAAACTTGCTATAAAATTATCCCCTGTTAAACAGGGGCAAAAATTGGCGTAAATATAACAAAAAAGCGTTTATAACACCAAACATTAAATTGAAAATCAGTGAGAATTTTTTTATTTCGCCCACTCACGACAGATTTCCTGAATTGATTAGAAAAATTTTACCCAACCATAAAAATAAATGGTACAGTTAAGCTCTTTTTACAACCCGTTCTCATTTTAACCAATAGGAGTTTTTATGCTTATAGGTGTACCAAGAGAATTGTTGAATGGCGAAAGTCGTGTAGCGGCAACGCCAAAGACGGTTCAACAGCTCTTAAAATTGGGCTTTGAGGTAATCGTAGAACACGATGCCGGCTTTAAAGCCAGCTTTGAAGATAGTGCTTTTGCACAAGCAGGTGCTAAAATCGGCAAAGCAGAAGAAGTGTGGGCTGCGGACATTCTTTTAAAAGTGAATGCACCCAACGATAATGAAATTGCGCTTATCAAAGAAGGGGCTACCCTTATCTCTTTCATCTACCCTGCACAAAATCCGCAGTTAATGGAAAAACTCTCTGCGAAAAAAATCAATGTGTTAGCGATGGATGCTGTCCCTCGTATTTCTCGTGCTCAATCTCTTGATGCACTCAGTTCAATGGCAAACATTTCAGGCTATCGTGCTGTGATTGAAGCCGCTCACGAATTTGGTAGCTTCTTTACGGGGCAAATTACCGCTGCGGGTAAAGTACCGCCTGCAAAAGTGCTTGTGATTGGTGCGGGAGTGGCAGGTCTTGCGGCTATCGGTGCGGCAAATAGCTTAGGTGCGATTGTGCGTGCCTTTGACTCTCGCCCAGAAGTGAAAGAGCAAGTGCAATCCATGGGTGCTGAGTTTTTGGAAATTGATTTCCAAGAAGAAGGCGGTAGTGGCGATGGCTATGCCAAAGTGATGTCAGAAGAGTTTAATAAACGTGCGATGGCACTTTATGCAGAACAAGCCAAAGAGGTTGACATTATTATCACCACCGCAGCTATTCCGGGTAAACAAGCACCACGCTTAATTACCAAAGAGATGGTAGATTCAATGAAACCGGGTTCGGTAATTGTGGACTTAGCGGCAGCAACGGGCGGTAACTGCGACTACACCGAAGCAGGTAAAGTAGTCACCACTGAAAATCAAGTAAAAGTGATTGGTTATACCGATTTCCCAAGCCGTTTACCAACTCAATCTTCACAACTTTACGGCACAAACTTAGTGAACTTGCTTAAACTGCTCTGCAAAGAGAAAGATGGCAATATCTTCATTGATTTTGAAGATGTGGTGCAACGTGGCGTAACGGTAATTAAAGAGGGGGAAGTTACCTGGCCAGCCCCACCAATTCAAGTCTCCGCCCAACCGCAACAGCAAGCCAAACCTGTTGAGCAAGCGGTGGAAAAAGCAGAAAAACCTGCAAATCCAAAAGTGAAATATGGCTTATTAGGTGCAGGGGTTTTAGCCTTCTTACTCATTATGTCAGTCGCACCAGCGGCATTCCTTTCTCACTTTACCGTGTTCGTCCTTTCTTGCGTGGTCGGTTATTATGTGGTTTGGAATGTTAGCCACGCACTGCACACCCCATTAATGGCGGTAACGAATGCGATTTCGGGCATTATCATCGTGGGGGCTTTACTACAAATTGCACAGGGCGGTAATTTCTTTATCAGCATTCTCGCTTTTATTGCGATTTTAGTAGCAAGTATCAATATCTTTGGTGGCTTTAAAGTGACCCAAAGAATGTTAGCGATGTTCAGAAAAGGTTAAGGGGGCAACAATGTCATTTGGTTTAGTACAAGCTGCCTACATCATCGCAGCAATTCTTTTCATTATGAGCCTTGCTGGGCTTTCCAAACACGAAACCGCCAAAGCTGGGGCGTGGTATGGGATTGTCGGTATGGGCATTGCCTTAGTGGCAACGATTTTCGGGCCAGAATCTACATCAAGCTTTTCAGGCATTTTATTTATCTTAATCGCAATGGCGATTGGGGGCTATCTCGGTATCCGCCAAGCATTAAAAGTGGAAATGACCGAAATGCCAGAGCTTGTGGCAATCCTGCACAGCTTTGTGGGCTTAGCCGCCGTGCTGGTTGGCTTTAATAGCTATGGGCTTGCTCACGATTTAGAACCTGCAATGCAAACTATCCACAATGTGGAGGTTTACTTAGGTATCTTTATCGGTGCGGTAACCTTCTCAGGCTCATTAGTTGCATACGGTAAATTAAGCGGTAAATTCTTAGGGAAAAAAGTGTCCTCAGCGGCATTAAACATTCCACACAAACATAAATGGAATTTGGCGGCATTAGTACTTTCTGCCTTGTTGATGATCGTCTTTATCAACAAACCTGAAAATCTTTTCCCTGTATTAGTGATGACAGCGATCGCACTGCTATTCGGTTGGCATTTAGTGGCTTCTATCGGTGGGGCTGATATGCCAGTAGTGGTGTCAATGTTGAACTCTTATTCAGGTTGGGCAGCAGCAGCGGCTGGCTTTATGTTAAGTAATGATTTGCTTATCGTAACTGGTGCATTAGTGGGTTCATCTGGTGCAATTCTTTCATACATTATGTGTAAAGCGATGAACCGCTCATTTATCAGCGTGATTGCTGGCGGTTTCGGCACCGAAGTTCAAGCCTCAGGCTCTGAGCAAGACTACGGCGAACACCGTGAAACCACCGCAGAAGAAGTGGCTGAAATGCTCAAAAATGCAAGCTCTGTGATCATCACTCCGGGATACGGAATGGCAGTGGCTCAAGCACAATATCCGGTCGCAGAAATCACAGCAAAATTGCGTGAACGTGGTGTAAACGTGCGTTTTGGTATCCACCCAGTAGCTGGCCGCTTACCAGGGCATATGAACGTGTTACTAGCAGAAGCGAAAGTGCCTTACGATGTGGTGCTTGAAATGGACGAAATCAACGACGATTTTGCGGACACTGACGTCGTATTGGTTATTGGGGCAAATGATACGGTAAACCCAGCAGCGATGGACGATCCATCAAGCCCAATTGCAGGTATGCCAGTATTAGAAGTGTGGAAAGCACAAAACGTTATCGTGTTTAAACGCTCAATGGCAGTGGGCTACGCAGGTGTTCAAAATCCACTGTTCTTTAAAGAAAATACCCAAATGTTATTTGGTGATGCCAAAGAACGTGTGGACGATATTTTGAAAGCCCTGTAATTTAAATAAATTCATCTCTTTAAAACGAAAATCTGCATCTCATCGCTGATGATGCAGATTTTATTTTTTCTATTGATAACCTCTTTACTTACAAGTATATTATGCTCAACTTTTAATCCCATCCAAAGGAGAATGCTATGAAACATACAGCAAAACTAGCCTTAACAATTTTAGCTTCCCTTGCTATTACTGCTTGTGGTAGCAGTGGCGGTGGTAATAGTGGTAGCAATACGCCGGCTACAAATACTTCGACACCTGTTACTCAACCCGCAACAGCAACAAATAAACCTGTTAGTTCAACGCCTACTGCAACAAATAATTCAAATGCAGTAGAAAGCGGTGCAGCTTATCGTGTTGATGGCGATGACCATTTCCGCAGCGTAACTCGCCTATCATTAAATGATAATGCAAAAAATCTAGAACAGATTGTCGTTGATGGTCAAACTATCAGAATTTCTCAACCTAATATTTACAGTGGCGGTTGGACAAGAATTAACGATGATTATGCCGTATGTTGTGGTAAATATAGCGATGTTCGCTTTGGTTACTCTGAACATCCTTATATTGATGATAGAGACTATGTTTTCTATAACGGAAACGTAACCAAAACAATGCCAACTTCTGGCACTGCAAGCTATAAAGGGGATTTTGTCGCCATCTTTAGCGATGATTACTACCCAACATTAGATCACCGTTTTCATAACGATGAAATTTTTGGTTCAGCTACCTTTAATGTAGATTTTGCAAAGAAAACATTATCTGGAAAACTTGAGAATGCAGGCATTTCACCAATTAACGTAAATGCAACAATTTCGGGCAACAGCTTTAATGGTAGTGCTTCATCAAATTCATTTAATACAAAAGCAAACCTTGAAGGTAAATTCTATGGCGAAAATGCAAAAGAGCTAGGCGGAGCATTCTTTGACAATGAAAAAACTTGGGGTGGTGCATTTGGTGCTGCAAAATAGACAATAAACTCTCTAAGAATAAGGGCTTGTGATAAACACAAGCCCTTTAATTTTACTTAACTCAGTTATTTTTAATCTATTTAGCAAAAATTATCCCCAAATAGACCGCTTGTTTAATTAGCGAATAATACCGCGAGTTGAACGTTTAAAGAAATCAAGGAACAAGCTGGCTGCAGCTTCTGTTTTAGCAAACTGTTCAATATCAGGAAGCACTTCTTCGATTGTTTTACCGCTGCGATAAATCAATTTATAGATATTGCGAATAGCGTGCATAGTCGCTTTTTCAAACCCACGACGTTTTAACCCTTCTAAGTTTACACCAAACGGTCTGGCATGGTTGCCTTGCGCCATCACATAAGGTGGGACATCTTGACTTACCATTGAGCCTCCACCAAGCATCACATGCGAACCTATGACCACAAATTGGTGAATAGCAGACATTCCACCAACAATCACAAAATCATCAAGTGTCACGTGCCCTGCCAGCGTACCATTATTAGCAATAATACAGCGATTACCAATTTTACAATCGTGTGCAATATGGCAGTTAATCATAAATAAATTATCGTCGCCTACTTGAGTTACACCACCGCCTTGTGCTGTACCACGGTGAATAGTTACACTCTCTCGAATACGGTTTCGATGACCAATAATGGTTTTTGTTGGCTCATTGTTATATTTCAAATCTTGGTTAATTTCACCAATGCTAGCAAATTGGAAAATCTGGTTGTATTCACCAATTTCAGTATCGCCTTGAATAACAACATGCGAATGGATTTTTGTACCCTTGCCAATTTTAACGTCTTTACCAATCACACAAAAAGCGCCAATTTCAACATTAGCTCCAATAACCGCACCTTCTTCAATCACGGCAAGCGGGCTAATTTTGGCTGTAGGATCAATTAATTGCATATTACCTCCCGGAACCTAAGGTCTATTATCTGCGAGCACATTTCAATTCTGCCTCACAGGCAACTTTGCCATTCACTAATGCTTTGCCTGTAAATAATGTAATGCCGCGTTTTTCTTTCACAAAGTTTACCTCGATAACCATTTGATCGCCTGGTACAACGGGTTGTTTAAACTTGGCATTATCAATAGAAGCAAAATAGTAAAGCTCATTCTCCTTTAATTTTCCATAGCTTTTGATCGCTAGTACACCAGTGGCTTGTGCCATAGCTTCTAAAATTAATACGCCTGGGAAAATCGGTGTATTCGGGAAATGACCTGTAAAACATGGCTCATTAACACTCACATTTTTTACGGCTCGTAACCACTGTCCTTCTTCAAAATCCACCACTCGATCCACTAATAAGAATGGATAGCGGTGCGGTAGCATTTCCATAATCTCGGTTACTTCGATAATTCTCGGCTCACGATTTTCTGTTTGTAGTTCCGTTGTCACTGTAAAACCTCTTCAAAATTAAGAAAAATTATTCACTTAAACGTTTTTCAAGCATTTTTAAACGCTTATTCATTTCATCAATATTCATTACTAATGCTGCAGTTTTGCGCCATTCTTTATTAGGCTGCAATGGGATACCTGATGAGTAGATACCTTTTTCAGTAATTGGACGCATTACCATCCCCATACCGGTAATAATTGCGCCATCACAAATTTCCATATGACCATTGATTACACTTGCGCCCCCAATTTGGCAGAAACGCCCTACTTTCAAGCTACCTGCCATAATCACGCCACCAGCTACTGCTGTACCGTAACCGATATGTACATTGTGAGCAATTTGGCAAAGGTTATCAATAATGACATTATCTTCAATCACCGTTGGATCTAAAGCACCTCGGTCAATACAGGTACAAGCACCAATTTCAACTCGATTACCAATGATAACACCACCTGTTTGCGGAATTTTAATCCACTGACCTTTATCGTTAGCATAACCAAAACCGTCGCTACCAATCACAGCTGATGATTGAATTAAGCAATCTGTACCTATCTGTACGTGATGATAAATGGATACATTTGCCCAAAGTTGAGTTCTCGCCCCAATTTTACTGTTTTTGCCAATAAAACAACCGGCACCAATTACTGCATCATCGCCAATTTCCACACCGCTTTCAATCACAGCATTTGCCCCAATCGAAACGTTTTGCCCTAATTTGGCATCAGGAGATACGACAGCACTAGATGCAATGCCATGCGCTGCTTTGGGCGTATTATCCATATATTGTGCCAATTGCGCATAAGCAAGATAAGGATTATCTACAATAATGAGATTTTGATCTGCTCGACAAAACTCAACATCGCCTTGAGTGACAATAATCGCCCCAGCTTGGCTTTCAAACAACTGTGAACGATATTTAATATTAGAAATAAAAGTTATCTGCTGGGCTGTTGCATTAGACAATGCGCTAATGCTTTGAATAGCCAAATCGGCGTTACCCTTAAGAGTACCGCCGATCTGCTCCGCCAGCTCTGCTAAACGGAATATCTTCATTATTTTTTCGCTTCTTCAGGTTTAGTTTCTTCTGCTTTACTCTCTTCAGCTTTCGGTTGTTCCAAAGGTAATTTTCCCCCCACTTCTAAAAATACAGCTTCGGTTAAATCTGCCTTTTCATCAGCTAGGTAAATTGGTGCAGACGCCTCTAATGGAAGTACGATGGTATAACCTTTATCTTTAGCAATTTTTTTAATTGCATTATCAATGCTTTTAGCAACATTTTGACGTACTTCTACAGGTGATAAACCTCCTGCATCTTTATTTGCTTGTTCAATACGCTCTTGGAAAGCTCGAGCTTTTTGTTCAAAAGCCTCACCTTTCTTTTGGAAATCTGCCGCTTCTTTTTGGAAAGGCTCTGCTTTTTTAGCAAAATCTGCTTGGCGTTTTTGCAATGCTTTACCGCGATTTTCGATATCTTTCATGCGCTTGCCTAACGCTTTTTCTAACTCTGCATTTTTTTGCTTGGTTGATAAACGCGTATTTTTATCTAATTCTGCCATTTTAGATTTGATTGCACTTTCTAACGCAGTTTGATCTTTTTGGAATTTTTGCACCTCAGCTTCAAATTTTTGCCCTTCTTCAGCTAACGCTCGATCTTTTGCATTAATTTTATCGCGCTCTGCAATCAGACTTTGCTCTTCCTCTGCTAAAGCTTTGCTTTCTGCTTCAAATTTCGATTGATTTTCTTGCATAAAAGCAGCAAATTTTTGCTCTGCTTCCACCGCAATAGGGTGATTTTGCACTAAAAAACCACTATTAACAAAACCAATTTTATCGCTTGCTTGAGCGACATTCACGCTGAATGCTAATGCACTACTAATTGCTGCTAATTTAAATAATTTCTTCATAAAACATCCTTAATAAATAAAAGAGATAAGCGGTGAGTTTGAAATATTCTTGCAAAATATCCTGAATATTACACCGCTTGCAAGAATTAGAATGAGCCACCAATGCTAAACTGAAATTGTTCTAGCTCATCTCGTTCATATTTCTTAAACGGTTTCGCATAAGAAAATACCAATGGGCCGATTGGAGAGTTCCATTGGAACGCAATCCCTGCTGATGCTCGCACACGTTTATAATCTTTGTAATTATCTAAACCTGGGTAAACATCTTTTTTCCATTTCGTATTCCAGATGCTACCAGCATCAACAAAGAACGAAGTTCTTACATTATGTTGGAATTTTTCACTCACAAATGGCGTTGGCACAATAAGTTCTACACTTGCTGTTGCAATCGCATTTCCGCCAACCACATCGCCATTTACATGGGTAAATTCACCATTATCACCACGATAAATTGCTAATGGCCCAACCCCGCCGTAAGCAAAGCCTCGTAAAGAGCCGATACCACCTAAGCTATAATTTTGATAAAACGGTAATAATTTACCGCCAAAGCCATTTGCATAAGATACCCCCGCTTTTGTGGACAGTACCCATTTATGTTCGCGGTTTAATGGATAGTAGTTACGGAAATCTGCACTGATTTTATAGAATTTATTATCAGAGCCAGGAATTGTAACACGACCACCAATGGATGCTACGCTACCCTCTGTTGGGAAGTAACCACGGTTAAGGCTGTTATAGTTCCAACCAAATGAAAAATCGAAGTCATTTGCCTTAATTCTTGGGTAATAATCTGAATTGTCATCAATCGGATAATTCATTGAACGTACATATAACTCACGATTATATTCACGACGTGCATTTTTAATCGTATCGTGCGTATAACCCAACCCTAAGTAGTAAGAGTTATTTTCATCAACAGGGAAACCTAAAGTTCCATTTACCCCATAAGTACGACGTTTATAGCTCGCTACATTGTCATTTTTTGAGTTGTCGTAATCTTCATAGAATACGTTTCCACCAAGGCTTACGCCATCTTTAGTAAAGTATGGTTCGGTATAGCCTAAACTCACGCTTGTACCATAGTCATTGCGTGTACCATTCAGACTAATCGTTGACCCCATACCTAAGAAGTTATCTTGCTTGATCCCAGCTTGATAGCTAATACCACTTTCTGTTCCATAACCAATACCAAAGCTGATACTACCTGTATTGCGCTCACGGATTTTATATACCAAATCCACTTGATCATCCGTACCTTCTACCACTGGGTAGCTTAAATCAACACTTTCATAGAAGCCTGTACGCTCTAGACGAGATTTACCTAAAGCTGCTGCTGAAGTCGATAACCATGCACCTTCTTGCTGACGCATTTCACGGCGTAACGTTGAATCTGCAGTTACATCATTGCCTTCAAAGCGAATTTTACGCACGTACATACGTGTTCCGGCATCCACTACGAAATTAATCCGAACGGTTTTATTTTCATCATCAAATACTGGGTAAAGATCAACTTTTGCCGCGCCGTAGCCATTTCTGCCTAAAATCTCTTTGAGTTCTTCTTCTATCTTCACTAAATCACTTTTACGGAATAATTGTCCTGCTTCAAAGCCTTTCAATGCGCCACTCAATTCTTTATCTAATTTCCCAGTATTACCAACCACTTGCATTGCGCTGATATGATACGGAAGACCTTCGCTAATTTTATAGGTTAAATCCACCTCTTTTTTATCATCGCTAAACTGCACATCTGTTCCAGTTAAAGCAAATTTCGCATAGCCTTGATTTAAATAAAAATCACGTAGATTTTCTAAATCACGGTTATACGCAGGCTGCTCAAATTTACTACTCTGGAAAATGCTCCACCAAGAAACATCCGGTTGAATATCAAGCCTTTTGATCAATTCTTTGCTACTAAACGCTTGATTTCCTTCAATATTAATCCGTTTTACGTAAGCAACATCACCTTCTTTAATATCTAATTTAATATCAACTCCACCATTTTCATTACGCACAGTTTGAGTATCAATTTGCGCAGAGTAGCGCCCCATAGAGTGATAATGCTCTAATAATGCTTCTTTAAATGCAGATAAGCGTTGAGCATCAAACACTTCACCTTTATTAATTAAGTTTGCTTTTAAGTTTTGCTCTAAAGGATCTTTGGGAATAGCGGAATTACCGACGATATCCACTTTATTGATAATCGGGCGCTCCGTAATTTTAATCACTAAAGTATTGCCTTCACGAGTTGCTCGCACATCATCAAATAAATTCTGTACAAATAATTGGCGTACCACATTGGCAACATCATTATCGGTAGCACGTTGTCCAACTTTAACAGGAATATTAGCAATTATTGCTTCGCCTGTTGCAGGTTGCACCCCATCAACACGAATATCTTGAACAACAAAAGGCGCAGCGAAAGCTACTCCATTCGCTGCTAATAACGTAGAAAGTAATAGTTTTTTCATTGAAAGATCCTATTAGTTTGTAAAATTATTTGAATTTCTGACCGCTTGTTATCAGAAATGAATTAAGTCATTAAATAAGACAAAAACCATCAGAGTCAGTACAAAAGCTACACCGATTTGCTGAAACCTTAACTGAATTTTCTCAGATAATGGCTTACGTTGAATAGCCTCAACAGCCAATAAAACGAGCTGTCCTCCATCCAATGGTAAAATAGGGAACAAATTCATAACCCCTAAATTAACACTGATTAATGCCATAAAGCTCAGATAGTAAATCAAGCCAATTTCTGCGGTTAATCCCGCACCTTTTGCTATCGCAATTGGCCCACCGACATTTTTAAAAGAGATATCACCTGTAATTAGGCTAAACACAAACTGTATAATGTTTTTTACCAGACTGGCAACTTTCTCAAGAGCTTTGCAAAAAGCACTAAGAATATCATACTTTAATTCAGTTCGATACTTTGCAGCTAAGGGCTGAACTGTCGGTTGAATACCGATAAGATACTGCTGATTTTTCGCTGAAAAAATTGGCTGTAGCATCACATTCAAACGCTGTCCGTCACGTTCTAATTCTAATTCCAATGTCTTACCTGTCTGCACCGTTTCAACCAACGATTGCCAATCCATAGGCTGATGATTTACCGTAATAATTTTATCATTGGGTTGTAAACCTGCTTTTTCTGCAGCGGACTGTTCGACTACAGCATGGATAATAGGTTCCACGCTTGCACGTTTTGGGCGAACCCCTAAAGTAGTTAATGGGTTTTCTTTCGTCCCATCAATATTCCAATGACTCAAATTAAGCGAAAATTGCTGGGTGATATTTTCATCAACATGGTTAGCTTCTAGTATTACTGAAGACTTCCCTGCTTTGCCAATTAAGCTTAAAGTGACCTCTTCCCAATCTTGCACAGATTGCCCATCAATTTTCTTAATTTCTAGCTCTGGCGTTAAGCCCGCACTCGCTGCAATTGTTTCTGGTAATACCTCTCCAACCACTGGTTTTACCGTTGGCATCCCAATAACAAAGACAGCCCAGTAAGCAAAAATAGCGAAAATAAAATTAGCTGCTGGCCCTGCGATCACCACAAAAGTACGCTGTAACAGGCTTTTGTTTTTGAGTGCTTGCGAAGAAGCCGCATGGAACTCTGGTTCCCCATTGTACATCTGTACATAACCACCGAGCGGAATCAGAGAAAAAGCAAATTCCGTACCATGCTTATCGGTTTTACGCCACAGTACTTTACCAAAACCGATAGAAAAACGCAGAACTTTTACCCCACAACGCCGTGCTGCCCAAAAATGTCCATACTCGTGGACAAATACCAATACACAGATGAGAATGAAAAATGCGAGGAATGAAGTCACTATTATTCCTTATAGAAAGAAGAAAAAACCTGTAGCAAAAACAGGAACTGCAGCCGTTAGGCTATCAATACGATCTAAAATCCCACCATGCCCAGGAATAAGATTACTGCTATCTTTAATTCCTGCTTGGCGCTTGAACATGCTTTCTGTCAAATCACCTAAAATTGACACAGCAACGGTTAAAACGGATAAGACTAAAAACGGAATCATTTCAAGTTCGCGTCCAAATACATTTTCAGGGGTTAATTTTAAGAAAAGTAAAGCGATCACTGCTGATGAGAAAATACCACCTATCGCGCCCTCAATTGATTTTCCTGGAGAAACATTAGGCGCTAATTTGTGTGTACCCAACGCTCTACCAACAAAATAAGCCCCTGAATCCGCTCCCCAGACAAGCAAAAAGACATATAGCAAGACATATAGCCCTTGGTATTGGTCTGTATTATATTGATAGAAACGCAGCGCTAGCGTACCAATAAAGAAAGGCACTAGGGTACAAAAAGCAAAAATAAATTTAGCACTTACCGATTTTGCCCAAAAACGCGCAGAATTTGGATAACCTATCACCAAAAAAAGCGCAACAACCCACCAAATCACACCAATAAATAGCAAAGGCGCAGTTTCATCGGTTAAAAAACGGCTAGCCTGAATCTGATTAGTTGCCGCCATAATAGGAAAAATAAACAAACATGTCGCAACAAAGGCCACTATCGCCCGCGCAATCGCTCGTTTAAAACCAGCAAATTGTGCCCATTCCCACACTGCAATAACAATCAATGTTGCAAGTGCTATCGTAAAAGGCAATGGAGAGAGTAAAAATAGCGCCCCAACGACCACTAAAATCATCACGATAGCTGATAAAATTCGTTCTTTTAGCATATTCTTTTCCTTAATTAGCAACCACCGAAACGACGTTCACGCCCTTGAAATGCAGCAATTGCCTCGCTAAAGGTTTCTTCATCAAAATCTGGCCACAATACAGGGGTAAAAAACAGTTCTGCATAAGCAATTTGCCAAAGTAGAAAATTACTAATCCGCTGTTCTCCACTGGTGCGAATTAGCAAATCAACTTGTGGCTGCGAGCCTGTCACTAATGCATTTTGCAATCGCTCTGGTGTAATTTCATTTACGACTAATTCTCCCGCCTGCACACTCATGGCTAATTTTTGTGCTGCTTGAGTAATATCCCAGTAACCGCCGTAATTCGCAGCAATATTCAAAGTCAAACCACGATTTTCTGCTGTCAATGCTTCTGAAGCTTGAATTTTTTCTTGTAAACTTGGGCTGAATTTAGAAATATCGCCTAAAACTTTCAAACGAATATTATTTTGGTGCAGTTTTTTCACTTCAGAATTTAGCACCTTCATAAATAGTGTCATTAAAGCAGACACTTCGCTTTCCGGACGGCGCCAATTTTCGCTGCTAAAAGCGTATAAGGTTAATACCTCAATGCCCTGCTTAGCGGCAAAATTTACCGCTCGACGAACCGCTTTCACCGCATTTTGATGCCCGAAAACTCGCAATTTGCCTTGCTGTTTCGCCCATCTACCGTTGCCGTCCATAATAATCGCAACGTGTCGCGGCATATTTTCAGGATCAAACTTCACGTTAAACTCTCTTTCAATAAGGGGTTGATGCTCAATAAAAATAGTCGCAACTATACCATAAGGGCTGCTTTTACGAAAGTTACAATAAAAAACCAAGCGGTGCTATTTTGCAAAAATTTTACAAATTTGCACCGCTTGCAAGCTGCTACTATTTAACTCAATTTATACCCCAATGGTTTTAACTGCTCCTAGAAATTATCTCGTAGTTTTCTTAATCGAATAAATTCTTGCAAATTTTCCGATTTTAAGAATGGGTTAATCTGCATTTCAACGCCAATTGTGCTCGGTAACGTTGGCTTACCCTGCGCTCTTTTTATTTGCGCTAATTCTTGGTATTCCACAAAACTACAGCTGATAGGCAGTACCGTTTCGGCAAATTTAAGGTTAGTTAGCGTATATTCATGTGCCGCATAAACTTTCACAATATCCGGCAAGCTTTTAAAGCGTTGTAACGCTGCAAACTGTGCTTGATAATCCCCTGTAAATACTCTGCCACAACCGGCAGAAAATAAACTATCGCCACAGAATAAATGCTCCAGATCCATTAAATAGCTAATATGATGAGCAGTATGTCCGGCAGTTTCAAACACTTCAAATTGATGCCCTAACAATTCAATGCGATCGCCATCATATACAATTCGATCGGCAAACTCGCTGACTTCACAAGATCCATATACTATCAATTCTGGATAGCGCTGTTTTATCCCTGCCACACCTGCAGTGTGATCACTGTGATTATGGGTCAGTAAAATTGCCACAGGGGTTAAATTTGCCTGTTTAAGAACCTCAAGCACTTTTTGATCTTCAGCGGGATCAACAATAATCACTTGGTTATGTTCTTGAATGAACCAAATATAATTATCACTTAACGCTGATATGGGTGTTATTTGAACCATGAAAACCTCGATCTTATTTCAAAAAGAGTGCAGCCGCACCTCGTACTCCGCCTGAATCACCATGAACGGCTTTTTTAATTACTGGTACTTTTGCACTGCGCATCAAATAAGGAGGTAGCGCTTTAGGTAATGCGTGGTAAATATAATCAAAATTGGATAACCCACCGCCAAAGACAATCATATCAGGATCAAGCACCGTGACCAGATCAGCAATACTCACGGCCATCAGCTCAATGTATTTCTCAACAAAAGTCACTGTTTTAGGATCTTGTTGGTAAAAGCGTTCAATCACCATTTTTGCTGATAGGCTTTCTCCAACCAAATCACGATATAGCAACTCGAAACCACGCCCAGAAATATAAGTATCTAAACAAGCTCGATTGCCACAACCACAGTCGTAGATTGGCGCTTTATCCCAGCCAAGTATATTCAGTGCGTGATAATTTAATTTCATATGGCCAACTTCGCCCGCCATACCAATTTGCCCAGAGTGGACTTTGCCATTAAACACTAAACCACCACCAAATCCGGTGCCAATGATTAAACCTAAAACCATCGGAAACTGCTGATTTTCATTATTCCATGCTTCAGATAGCGCAAAACAATTGGCATCATTTTCAATCCGCACTTCTCGCCCTAAACGCATTTCCAGATCTTTACCAATCGGTTTACCATCCGCAACTCGAATATTCGTAATTTCAGCAATACCATTATCACGATTCACAAAGCCAGGAACGCCAATTCCGACTGTACCTTTTGCTGCAAATTTTTGATCGGCATTTTTCACTAAATTTTCCACTGCTTGTAACCAATCCTCATAACTTGTCTGAGGGGTTGGCACTCGTTCAGTATGTAATTTTTCCAATTTTTCATTAAATACCGCTAGCTCCATTTTGGTGCCGCCAATATCTAGTCCGTAGTAGTAAGCCATCTCATCATTCCTTTTTTAACCTAAAAAACTGCCAATTTTCTAAGATCGGCACAATCCAAATAAATAGTACCAAATGAAAAAACCATGCAATTAGTGTGCTTGCAAATAAATCAATGGGATAATGCATTCCTAAACGTAAGCGACTAATCAGCATTAACAACGCCCACACCATTGCAAAATATTTGGCAAATACAACCGCTTGACCATGCATACCATGCAATATTCCCACAAAAACCAATAACCATGAAACTGCAAAAATTGTATGCCCAGATGGAAAAGAATAGCCCGTTTCATTCATACGGTGCTGCACAATCAACGGATATGCACTATCTTTATAATATTCAGAAACCAGCTCCGCACGCTGGGGGCGTTTAAGTTCATAAAATTGCTCGTTCTGCTCGCCCATCATTTGCACCACATAAGGGCGAGGCTCTGCAAAGCCAAATTTTGCTACGCTTTTTATCGCTTGAGTTCCTATCACGGAACCTGCACAAACCGCACCAATCAAAAGCCAAGAATAGCGTTTATGGGCAAGTTTCATTAGCCAAAGCATTAATAATACACAAGGAATTAGCGCGTAGGGTGCAGAGCCTGTTTCAGTGATAAACCAAAGAAGATAATCTAGAGTTGGAATAAAATGAGCATCTCCTGCCCAATACCAACCTGTTAGCCAGGCGGCAAGTGGAACAAGTAACATTAAAAAAGTGTAAAAAGTCAGTCGCTGAAACATAGAAATCCTATAAAAAACCGCTTGCAAAACAAGCGGTTATTTTTAATAAAAAAAATGCAAATTAAACTGTTTTCGTCGCTTTAGGTAAGCTGATTTTTTTCTCTTCACTTTGACGATATAGTACCAAAATATGCCCGATAGTTTGAACTTCGGTGGCTTTGGTTTCACGCACAATCGCCTGAATAATAAGCTGTTTGGTCTCGCGATCTGCACCTGCAATTTTCACTTTAATTAATTCATGATGATTTAGCGCATTCTCTATTTCAGCTAGCACGCCTTCCGTTAAGCCATTGCCGCCAAGCATCACAACAGGACTCAGGTGGTGCGCTAAACCTTTTAAAAATTGTCTTTGTTTCGTGGTTAAAGTCATGGACATTGAATTGCCTTTCTAAAAATAAGTAAAAAACGTGCTCAAAATAGCACAAACTGCAAAGTTTTTAAAGTCGGAATTGGTTGTGCTAAAATGCCGAAATTTGATTTTCAACTCAAAGGAAAGCCTATGCCAAGCTTAAGTGTAGCGATGATCGTCAAAAATGAATCGCAAGATCTCGCAGCCTGTTTAGAAACCGTCAAAGACTGGGTAGATGAAATCGTCATTTTAGACAGTGGAAGCACGGATAGCACCAAACAAATCGCCCTAGAATATGGGGCAAAATTTTACGAGAACCTCGATTGGCAAGGATTTGGCAAACAACGCCAATTGGCTCAGCAATATGTTACGAGTGACTATGTACTATGGTTGGATGCAGATGAGCGAGTAACGCCAGAATTGAAACAGTCTATTTTACGTGCTGTACAGGAAAATAAAGCAGATAGCGTGTATCAGCTTGCCCGCTTAAGTGAAATTTTTGGGCGACAAATTCGCCATTCTGGTTGGTATCCAGATTATGTTGTGCGCCTTTACCCAACGAAATTAGCAAAATATGGCGATGAATTAGTGCATGAGAAAGTGCATTATCCTGCTGGCACAAAAGTAATAAAATTAAGTGGCGATTTACTGCATTTCACTTATAAAGATATTCACCATTATTTGGTGAAATCAGCAAGTTATGCCAAAGCATGGGCAATGCAACGTGCATCTCAAGGAAAAAAAGCATCAATTGGGCAAGGTATCAGCCATGCACTTAGCTGTTTTTTCAAAATGTATATTTTAAAGGCGGGTTTTTTAGATGGAAAACAAGGCTTGTTACTCGCTATTTTATCGGCACACTCCACTTTCGTGAAATATGCCGATTTATGGGATAGAACCCGTTAAGCTCGCCACATTTTTTCGACAAATGGCACAATCTCACGCAAAGCAAGGCTAATATCAATCAGGGTTAGATTCTTCTCCGTTGCTTTACCCGTTGGCGGACAAAAGGCAATATGTTTGTCTGCCTGATTGATCGGTCGCCAGCGGCGAGGTATTGCCGATAGGCGGCTTGGGTAAAAACCTACGGTTGGCACATTTAATGCCCCAGAAATGTGCAACGGTCCTGTTGAGCCTGCAATAAAAAGATCCGCACAGGCTAAAGCCAGAGCAAAATCCCCTAAGCCATTATTTTTAGCATAAATAGCTACATTAGGTAAGGCTATCATTTCTGCAAGCTTTGTTGCATTCTCTGCCTCATTTAAGCTTCCTGCCGTCAAAATTACTTGGCAATCCACTTCTGCCCGAATACCTTGCACTAATTGCGCATATTGCGCTAACGATAAATTAGTCGCTGATCCACCTGTACCACTATGCACAAATAGCCATTTCTTGCATTCATCAAGCCCTAAACAAGCGCTCAATTCCGTCCGTTTTTTTGCGATTTGCTCAGACGAAAAGGCAAGATAAGGCTCTTTCGGCTCAACCACTGCATAAGCGTGATCGGATAAGAAACGACGTGCCAATTCTAAATTGTATTCAAATTCCGCCTTTTCAGAACGAGAACGGCGCTGAGTTAGACGTTGATTGTAGAGAAACTGAAATAGTTTTGTTGCAGGGGCTAAGCGATATTTAATTCCACTTTGCCAAGTGAGTTTAGCGTTATACCAATCAGAGACAAAAGTGATACTTGCAGAAAATCCACCGTTTTTAACCGCTTGTAAAGTCTGCTCATCTTTATTATCAATGATAATATGATCAATTGAAGGGCAAAGTTTAGCAAGTTCAGCCGTATATTGGGGGACAAGTGCCGTAATTTCTAAGTCTGGCGCGGATTGCTTAAGCATCGCGAAGGCGGGGAAACAGAGCATGAAATCGCCGATTTTATCATTTCGAATAACAAGCAATTTTTTGGTCATTATAGAAATTCCTATTTAGTCGCAAAATGATCAGCATTCTAATCATTAAAGCCCAAGCATTCCATTATTTTTCAGATGAAAAGTTGCTTGATTTAAGCTAGAATGCCTAGCTTGTACGCCTATCGCGTTATGTCTCTGCAATGATTATTCAATAATAGGAAAAAATATGTCAGCCACAATTCTTGAAACTCTCCCACAAGGTCAAAAAGTCGGTATTGCATTCTCTGGCGGTTTAGATACTTCCGCTGCGTTATTATGGATGCGTAAAAAAGGTGCGGTACCTTATGCTTATACGGCTAATTTAGGTCAGCCAGATGAAGATGATTACAATGCAATTCCTAAAAAAGCGATGCAATATGGTGCAGAAAATGCCCGTTTAATTGATTGTCGCCAGCAATTAGCTCACGAAGGGATCGCAGCCATTCAATGTGGTGCATTCCACATTACCACTGGCGGTATGCCATATTTCAACACAACCCCGCTTGGTCGTGCAGTAACTGGCACCATGCTTGTGGCTGCAATGAAAGAAGATGATGTAAACATTTGGGGCGATGGTTCAACCTTCAAAGGTAATGATATTGAACGTTTCTACCGCTACGGCTTATTAACCAATCCAAAATTAAAAATCTACAAACCGTGGTTAGACCAAGTCTTTATTGACGAGCTTGGCGGACGTTTTGAAATGTCGCAATTCTTAATTGAAAACGGTTTTGACTACAAAATGTCAGTAGAAAAAGCGTACTCAACCGATTCAAATATGCTTGGTGCAACTCACGAAGCCAAAGATTTAGAAGAATTAAGCACCACGATGCACATCGTTAAACCAATTATGGGCGTGGCATTCTGGGATCAATCTATTGAAATCAAACCTGAAACCGTTACGGTAACCTTTGAAGAAGGTGTGCCTGTTGCGTTAAATGGTAAACGCTTTGATGATGCCGTTGAGCTGATTTTAGAAGCGAACCGTATTGGCGGCAGACACGGTTTAGGTATGACCGACCAAATTGAAAACCGTATCATTGAAGCAAAATCTCGTGGGATTTATGAAGCACCGGGAATGGCGTTATTACATATCGCTTACGAACGTTTAGTAACTGGCATTCACAACGAAGATACCATTGAGCAATATCGTATCAACGGTTTACGTTTAGGTCGTTTACTCTATCAAGGTCGTTGGTTTGACCCACAAGCACTCATGTTGCGTGAAACCGCTCAACGCTGGGTGGCAAAAGCGATCACGGGTACTGTAACGCTTGAATTACGTCGTGGTAATGACTACTCTATCATCAACACTGAATCACCAAACTTAACCTACGAAGCGGAACGTTTAAGTATGGAAAAAGTGGAAGATGCACCGTTTACCCCAGCAGATCGTATCGGTCAGCTCACCATGCGTAACCTAGACATCAAAGATACTCGTGAGAAATTAGGCGTTTATACCAACACGGGCTTAATTTCTGCGACAAATGGTGTTGTGCCGCAACTCGGAAGTAAATAATTTATCTTGCTATCTTAAGGACGCAATAATGATCTGACCCCAAAAAGTTAGATTCATTTAATTCAAGGACTGAGTTCTGTACGCCACAGGACTTAGTCCTTTTTATTTTTGTAAAAAATCGGCAAAAAGCTACCGCTTGCTTTCTTATCATCAAAAATTTATTCCGTATTCCTTTTCTGCATAAAAAAGTTTTTACCTACACTTGACATAGAGTTCTAGACGTCTAGAATGCTATGCTAATTTTCTAAAATAGTACGGATAATAATTTATGATTGAGCTGAAACAGATCAGCAAACAATTTGAGGTCAAAGGGCAAAAAATCACAGCCCTAGATAATGTTAATTTAACCGTTCCCCAAGGCACAATTTATGGGGTTATCGGTTCATCTGGTGCAGGTAAGAGCACCCTTATTCGCTGTGTAAATCTGCTAGAGCGTCCAACTATTGGGCAAGTGATTGTTAATGGGCAGGATTTAACTACGCTCAGCGAAAAAGAATTAATTGTCGCTCGCCGCCAAATCGCAATGATTTTCCAGCATTTTAATTTACTCTCTTCACGCACTGTCTTTGACAATGTCGCATTGCCATTAGAACTCAGCAATGAGCCCAAAGATAAAATCAAGAAGAAGGTTACTGAGCTATTGGAATTGGTCGGTCTTGCTGATAAACATCTTGCTTATCCAAGTAACCTTTCTGGCGGACAAAAGCAGCGCGTGGCAATCGCCCGCGCGTTAGCAAGCGATCCACAAGTATTATTATGCGATGAAGCTACCAGTGCATTAGACCCTGCAACGACTAAATCTATTTTACAATTGCTCAAAGAGATCAATAAGCGTCTTGGTTTAACCATTTTGTTGATTACCCATGAAATGGATGTGGTAAAAAAAATCTGTGATCGCGTTGCTGTCATTGATAAAGGTCGTTTAGTCGAAACAGGCACCGTAAGTGAAATTTTTGCTAATCCAAAAACTGAATTGGCTCAAGAATTTATTCAATCAACTTTCCATTTTGAATTACCTGAAGAATATACCGAGCAACTTTCAAATTCGCCAACAGCAAATAGTAAACCGATCATCAAATTTGAGTTTACCGGCAACTCAGTTGATGCGCCATTACTGTCACATGCCTCTAAAAAATTTGGTATTGATTTCAGTATTTTGATGTCACAAATTGACTACGCTGGTGGCGTAAAATTCGGTTTTGTGGTTGCAGAAGTTGAGGGCGAAGCAGAAAAAATCGATGAAGCTCGTTTTTACTTAATTGATAATAATGTCAAAGTGGAGGTACTTGGCTATGTTGGATAGTATCATCAACGCAATTAATACCCAGCTAACCCCAACAATTTGGGAATTGCTTGGGCGTTCAACTTACGAAACCATCTATATGAGCCTTGTCGCTACTGCTTTCGCGGTATTATTTGGTCTGCCCCTAGGCGTATTGACCTTTATTACCGAAAAGGGGGAGATTTTAGAAAATAAATTACTCAACCGCATTTTGAATATTTTCATTAATGTAGGACGCTCTATTCCATTTATTATTCTCTTATTATTATTAATGGATACTACCCGTGCACTGGTTGGCACAACTATTGGTACAACCGCATCAATTATTCCATTAAGCGCATCCGCATTGCCATTTTTTGCACGTTTAACAGCCAATGCGCTATCAGAAACGCCAAAAGGGCTGACTGAAGCTGCTAAAGCTATGGGCGCAACAAATTGGCAAGTCATTACCAAATTCTACTTACCAGAGGCTAAAACCGCGCTCATTAAAGCAATCACACTCACCTTAGTCGGTGTAATTGGCTATTCAGCTATGGCTGGTACACAAGGCGGAGGCGGCTTAGGAAATACTGCAATTTCTTACGGTGTCCATCGTAATATGGAAGCCGTAAAATGGGTGGCAACGATTATTATTGTTGCACTCGTGATGTTATCGGAAAAATACGGTAACAAAATCGCCGATCGCAATGATCACCGTTAATATAAATCCACTCTTAAGAGGACTGTTTATGAGTTTCAAAAAATTACTAGGCTTAGCCATTGTTTCAGCGCTTGCTTTAACAGGCTGCAAAGAAGAGAAAAAAGCAGAAGCAGCACCTGCTGCACCAGCAGTAACACAAAAAATCAAAGTAGGGGTAATGGCAGGGCCTGAACATAGCGTGGCTGAAGTTGCGGCCATTATTGCTAAAGAAAAATATGGTTTAGACGTTGAATTTGTTTTATTCAATGACTACGCATTGCCAAACACCGCCACCAGCAATGGTGATTTAGATGCAAATGCATTCCAACACAAGCCGTATTTAGATAAAGATAGCGATGCTAAAGGCTTAAAAAATCTTGTGCTCGTAGGTAATACTTTCGTTTATCCATTAGCGGGTTATTCGAAAAAAATCAAAAACGTCAGTGAATTAGCGGATGGCGCAACAGTTGCAGTACCAAATGATCCAAGCAATCTTGCGCGTGCATTAATCTTGTTAGAAAAACAAGGTTTAATCAAATTAAAAGACAATACTAACCTCTTCTCTACTTCATTAGATATTGTTGAAAATCCAAAAAACATCAAAATCCAAGAAGTGGATACCTCTGTTGCCGCTCGTGCATTAGATGATGTGGATTTAGCAGTGGTAAACAATACTTATGCAGGTCAAGTCGGTTTAAGTGCTAATGATGGTGTTTTTGTAGAAGATAAAGATTCTCCATATGTGAACATCATTGTAGCTCGTGATAACAATAAAGATAGCGAAGCCGTACAAAACTTTGTCAAAGCCTACCAAACTGAAGAAGTGTTCCAAGAAGCGCAAAAACACTTTAAAGATGGTGTAGTGAAAGGCTGGTAATCACATTTATCGAGTATCAAGCGGTCTAGTTTTTTTAGAATTTTGCAAAATTTTTGAAAAAAAGACCGCTATTTTTAATACAAAAAACAAGGAACGTGAAATGAACTTCAAAAAAATTCTCAGCATCGCTTTACTTTCAGCCTTAGCATTAACCGGCTGTAAAGAAGAACAAAAAGCAAATGCAACTCAGCAAGACGTACGCAAATTAGTTGTTGGCGTAATGCAAGGCCCTGAAGCACAAGTAAATGAAGTTGCAGCCCGTATTGCGAAAGAAAAATACAATCTCGAAGTAAAATTAGTCGAGTTTAACGAATATACTCAGCCTAATATTGCGCTCAATGCAGGTGATTTGGACATTAATGCTTTCCAATCTGGCCCATTCTTAGAGCGTGAAATGCAAGAACGTGGCTACAAATTTGTGATTCAAGGCAATACCTTTGTCTTTCCAATCGCGGCTTACTCCAAGAAAATTCAAAATATCGCAGCACTACCTGAAAATGCTAAAATCGCTATTTCAAATGAGTTAAGCACCGTAGGTCGTTCTCTTTTATTGTTACAGGCTAATGGCGTAATCAAATTAAAAGATCCAACAAATCTTTATTCAACTGAATTAGATATTGTTGAAAATCCGAAAAACGTGTCGATAACTCAAATTGATACCGCACTCCTCACCCGAGCATTAGATGATGTGGATCTTGCTATTATCAATAATAACTATGCAGGGCAAGCGGGTTTAAATCCAGAAAAAGATGGCATTATCGTGGAAGCCAAAGATTCTCCTTACGTAAACTTAATTGTTTCTCGCGAAGACAATAAAGACAATCCGTTAATCCAAGATTACGTAAAAGCTTTCCAAACAGACGAAGTTTATCAAGAAGCATTAAAACACTTCCCAGGTGGAATTGTAAAAGGTTGGTAAAATATATCCCCCGCAAGGGGGATTTTATATTTCCCTCAATTGGTATAATCAATATATATTTTTCTTATTTTCTCAAAATGGCTGAAGCAACTCTAATCGCAAACAATTGCGATATCTCCTTTATTATTCCTGTTTATAATGCAGAACCTTTTCTCACTTCTTGTTTAAATAGTATTTTAGCAACTGACGTGGACAAAGAAATTATCATTATTGATGATGGCTCTAGTGATAATTCACTCGAGATTGCAGAAGCTTACGCAAAGCTACACGCCGAAATACGAATTATCCAGCAAGCTCATCAAGGTGTTTCAAGTGCGCGAAATCAGGGTATCAAACAGGCTAAAGGTCGTTATATCCAATTTGTCGATGCAGATGATCGTATTATCTATACACACTATTATGGTTTGATTCGCTTTTGTGACATGAGTGCTTGTGATATTTTAAGAGGCTTGGTCGTTGAACAAGAGTTAGACAACACGATAGGATATCAACGAAAGCCAGAATCGCTCAACACGACTTACCCTGCAGCCTCTATTAATGGAGCACAATATTTTAGAGCAATGCAGGAAAGCTGTGGCTTTACTTGTTGTTGGCTTGGTTTTTACCGTACTGAGTTTCTGCGCCAACATCAGATCTATTTTGATGAAAGAGTCAGTATTTCTGAAGATAACCTTTTTATGATCGACTGTTTCCTGATGCATGAAGTAAAAGTGCTGTATTTTCCAAACTATATTTATCTTTACCGTAGAAACGCGCAAAGTAGCACCTTGAAAAAAGATAATTTTGCAGGATTTCAAGACATTTTGACCGCTTGTAAGATCATGAAGCAAAAACAACAACGACTAGCAGCCTCTCCTGATAAAGCGGAGATGATCGAAAAAATGATTAATAGCACTTATCGCTATGCTTATGAAAAATTCTATCTCAATTTAAATCTTCAGCTTAAATTGGCGGCAAAAGCACTATTCCAAGAACATAATGTCGCCATACCACAAGAATAACGTAAAACAAAAGCCAGATCATAGATCTGGCTTTTAACCCCAAGGCTTTTATTCCTCTTCAAAACGTTTGGCTTTATAAGTTGGGTGCATTAGGTTTTCAACGGAAAGAATATCATCTAGCTGCTCTTTTGTTAATAAACCTCGTTCTAACACGACTTCACGCACGCCCTTGCCTGTTGTTGCACAGATTTTACCAACGATATCACCTTCATGGTGACCAATAAATGGATTGAGGTAGGTCACAATACCAATAGAGTTGAAGACAAAGTTTTCACAAATCTCTTTATTTACGGTAATGCCATCAATACATTTATCACGTAAGTTCACACATGCATTGGCAAGAATATCAATACTTTCAAACATTGCTTGCCCAATCACAGGCTCCATCACATTTAATTGTAATTGCCCCGCTTCTGCTGCCATTGTGACAGTAATATCATTCCCCATTACTTTAAAGCATACTTGGTTCACAACTTCTGGAACTACAGGGTTTACTTTTGCTGGCATAATTGAAGAACCCGCTTGTAATTCTGGTAGGTTGATCTCATTTAAGCCTGCTCGTGGCCCAGAAGAGAGTAAACGTAAATCGTTACACACTTTAGATAACTTAACCGCAGTGCGTTTTAATGCACCATGCACCATAACATAAGCGCCACAGTCGGAGGTTGCTTCAATTAAGTTGCCAGCTAGAGTACAAGGTAATTGAGTCACTTCAGAGAGGTATTTTACCGCTAAAGGCGCATAGCCTTCAGGCGTATTTAGCCCGGTACCAATTGCTGTAGCACCTAAGTTTACTTCAAGCAGCAACTCTGCTGTGCGTTTTAAATTACGTACTTCCTCATCTAATAGAACTGAAAAAGCTTTAAACTCTTGCCCAACAGTCATAGGTACCGCATCTTGCAATTGGGTACGCCCCATTTTCAGCACATTAGCAAATTCATTTGCTTTATTTTCAAAACTTTGTTGCAAATATAAAATTTTTGAAATTAAGTGCATCACACTATTGTATACGGCAATGCGAAATCCTGTTGGATAAGCATCGTTAGTAGATTGGCTTGCATTGACGTGATCCATAGGATCAAGAACGCTGTATTCACCTTTTTTATGGCCTAGAATTTCTAATGCTAGGTTAGCAATAACCTCGTTAGTATTCATATTGACAGATGTTCCTGCTCCGCCTTGATAAATATCTGATGGGAACTGATCCATACAGCGTCCATTTACCAATACTTCATCACATGCCTGTACAATTGCTTTAGCAATTTTTTTCGGAATTGCCCCAAGTTCACCATTTGCTAACGCGGTCGCTTTTTTAACCATAACCATACCACGGACAAACTCAGGCACATCTGAAATGACATTCTTAGAAATGTTAAAATTCTCAATCGCACGTAATGTGTGGATGCCCCAATAAACATCGTTTGGTACTTTACGTTCACCTAATAAATCAACTTCAATACGATAGTCTTGCATAACATGTCCTCCTAAGTAGAGATTTAAAATCTATTTATATGATAGCGAGGAAAAACAAAGAAAAATGTGATCTGGCTCATATTTTCAAACGTAAATAACCGATATAAATTATCGGTTCAGATTAGTTTTTTTTATGCAAATATGCGCTGTAACAGCAAGAGAATGGTTCAATTGCGTTAAAAAGCATCAAGCCTGTGGAAAAAACTGCTGATTTCACCAGCAAAAAATCAGTAGCTTACTAAATTTTATTTGCCAAATCATAAAACTTCTGCTATTTATACGCGCTTTTGAATTACCCCTAAAAATAGAGCCTTTATTCTTAACAGGCTAGAAATACGATGAAAACAACAGGAGCAAAAATGTCTGCGGCACAGCCTACTTCTCTCAGTTTATTAGCAATTGCAGGTGTCACACCTTATCAACCAAGTAAAGATGAAGATTATATGAGCGATGCTCAAATTGAGCATTTCCGTAAAATTCTAAAAGCGTGGCATGCGCAAATTATGGAAGAAGCACAGCGCACTAAAGCACAAATGCAAGATGATGTGACCAACTTTGCCGACCCTGCTGACCGAGCAACCCAAGAAGAAGAATTCAGTTTAGAGTTACGTAACCGAGATCGTGAACGTAAATTACTAAAACGCATTGAACAAACATTAATTAAGTTAGATTCTGGCGATTATGGCTATTGCGATACCTGTGGGATTGAGATTGGCTTAAAACGCCTAGAAGCTCGCCCAACAGCAGAACTTTGCGTAGATTGCAAGACTCTTGCTGAAATCCGCGAAAAACAAATGGGCAGATAACCAACATACATATAAAAAATGGGCAATGAAATTCATTGCCCTTTCTATTGAACGAGGTGAGTTATTTTTAATTATATTAAATCGCTGTTTACTAAAAAGTCAGCTAAGAAAAATACGACAGCACTTAAGTCTCCAGACGGCAAAAAGCACCGCACTGCTCCAGCATTTTCAGAAAAACGACAAAGTGCTAGCAAAGGGACGCCTAAAAAGAAAAATACTAAAGATTCTAATAGCCCGCATATCCAATACAAAAAATTTGCCAAAGATGCGAGTTATTATGATATTAGTCCTAAAGATTTCCCTAAAAATGCCGTAGCCATTGTAAATAAATTGACACAAAACGGCTACCAAGCGTACTTAGTCGGCGGTTGCATACGCGATATGTTACTTGAACATAAAGCCAAAGATTTTGATATTGCCACTAATGCTCGCCCTGAAGAAATCCAAAAAATTTTTGGTAGACAGTGCCGCCTCATCGGCCGACGTTTCCGCTTAGCGCATATTGTGTTCGGTCGTGAAATTTATGAAGTTGCCACTTTCCGCGGCAACCATCAGTCAATCTCGAACGACAAAATTTCTAAAACAAGCGAAGAAGGAATGCTTCTACGTGATAACGTTTACGGCACTCTACGCGAAGATGCTGAACGTCGAGATTTTACCGTAAATTCACTCTATTACGATCTACAGCATAATCTGATTTTTGATTTTTTTAATGGTATCGACGATATTCGAGCAGGACATCTGCGTTTAATTGGTGATCCTGTACAACGTTACCAAGAAGACCCTGTCCGTATGCTACGTGCGATCCGTTTTATGGCAAAATTGGATATGTTCTTGGATAAAGCAAGTGATACCCCCATCAAAAAAATGGCATATTTACTGGGGAACATCCCTGCTGCCCGCTTATTTGAAGAATCGCTTAAATTATTACAATCAGGCGCGGGCTTCAAAACTTATGAATTATTACGCCAATATGGTCTATTTGAACAGCTTTTCCCTGTTTTAACGCCATTTTTCACTGAGCATCAAGATAGCAATGCAGAGAGAATGATTAGCAAAGCGCTACAATCTACCGATGATCGTATTCGCGATAATTTGCGAGTCAATCCTGCCTTTTTATTTGCTGCACTGCTTTGGTATCCACTGCGAGAAAAAATTGACGAACTCAAAAATGAAGGTGGCTTAAACCCTTATGATGCCATGCAACTTGCGGCAAATGATATTCTCGCTGAAAGTTGTAAAGCCGTAGCATTGCATCGCCGCCATACGGCAGTTATTCGTGATATTTGGCAGTTGCAGTTTCAATTCCCAAAACGCACAGGTAAACGTCCAATGCAAACGCTAGAACATATCAAATTCCGTGCTGGCTTTGATTTATTGGTGATGCGTGCGGAAATTGAAGGAGGCGATTTAGTGGAATTAAGTGCGTGGTGGCATGAGTTCCAATTCAGCAACGAAGCCCAACGTGCTGAACAGCTCAAAAACGTGAAACATATTCCCTCTTTTAAAGACGAGCAGCCAAAGAAAAAACGCAAACCACGCCGCCGTGTTTATCGTAAGAAAAAAGCGGTAACAGGAGAAATTGCATGACAACCGTTTATGTGGCTCTCGGCTCGAATTTGGAAAATCCGCTTGCTCAACTGAAGCAAGCGGTCGAAACTTTACAAAAATCGGCAAAAAATCTACAAGTGAGCTCTTTTTATGGTTCAAAACCCCTCGGCCCACAAGATCAGCCCGATTATGTCAATGCAGTGGTGAAATTTGATACGGATCTTGCTCCACTTGAACTACTCAATTGGCTACAAAGTATCGAAAATGAACAGGGGCGTGTCCGCCTACGCCGTTGGGGAGAAAGAACACTTGATTTGGACATTCTGCTCTACGGCAATGAAATAATTCAAAACGAGCGTTTAACCGTACCGCACTATGATATGCAAAATCGTGAATTTGTGATTGTGCCATTGTATGAATTAAATCCGGATTTGGTATTACCGAATGGCGAACAACTCTATACACTTTATCAAGCCTTTGAAGATCATCAAATGCACATTTTTAACGAATAGAAAGGGGCTGACGCCCCTTATATTATCTCTGCCCTTCCACATCAATAATAAACACTTCCGAACGAGAGCCTAAACGCATTGGTACGCCCCAAAAACCGTAACCTGAAGTCACAAAATAGTGTCCCAAGCCAATTTTTTCATAACCATAACTTAAACGATTAAGCATTTTTACAATAAAGTTGGCAGGAAAAATTTGCCCATTATGGGTATGCCCTGAGACCTGAATATCAATCGGCAATTGGCTATGAGTAGCAATATCCGTTGGACGATGATCCATTAAAAAAACGGGTAATGTAGTATTCACATTATGCAAAATCTGCTCTGCGGTTGGACGATTTCGGTATAAATCATCATTACGACCAATAATGACAAATTTTCCGTCAATTTCTACTGCTTGATCCCACAACACCTTAATCCCTGCTTGCTCAATCGCTTGATAAATGGCTTGTTGTTGCCCAAAGAAATCGTGATTGCCCAGTGTGGCATACACCCCAAGTGGAGCTGTCAGTTTTGCAAGCGATGGTTGCATATTTTCTGCTTCATAGGCAAGGGTATCATCGTCCATAATATCCCCTGGCATTAAAATCAGATCCACCTCTTCTTGTTGGAAAATCTCAGCCAATTTATCTAGCTGTTTCGCCCCAAACAATACGCCTAGATGGGTATCACTTGCGACACCAATACGGATTGGCTCTTTCAACGGTTTATCAATTTTTACCGAAAAATGTACCGCTTGTGGCACATAAGCATTAAATAAGGCAAAACCAATTAAACCCAAATAAGCAAAGGGATACACCTTTCTCAGCAGAGCGTTTAATCGCCAACCACTCAATTTATTTAATGTGAGTGTGACAAGGCTAATTAAAAAAGCAAACCATAAAAACACCAAAATAAACGCCATTGGGCGGAAGATTTTATAAGGCGTTAAAAACGGCACAAGCAAAATGCTGTTAATACCTAAATAAAGTGTCCAGCCGATTTTTTTACGAGTGCTTTGCTGCCAACCGAATAGCCAACTTAGTGTACGAACAAAGCAAAAAATCAGCAGTTGCAGTGAAGTAATCGCAACGATGTTGATGATGATATAGCGGAATTCCATTATTTCTTTAATGTTTCTCTTAAGGTTGATAAATTATACGCTAAATGAGAATTTCATTGTTTATCTGATTCAGCATTTGGTTTTTGTAAGACAACATATTTTTGTTGCACTATTTGGCGAAAAGGCTCGCTGGTTATCGCCCAGTCTAAAATATCGGTTTTAAAATTCAGCGGTGCGTCATCAAAGGCTTCGGCAAGTATTGCGTGTTCATCTAATGAAAGCGGCTGATTACCTATAATGGCTAAATCTAAATCTGAAAAAGGCTTATGGGGGCCTTTTACCCTTGATCCAAATGCCCATACTTCTCGGCTTGGAATATGTTGCTGTAAAATAGCTAAAACGATACTCTTCTCTTGTTCTGTTAAGGCAAGTTTAACCATTTAGCCGCTCCGATAGTTGCTGTAATAAAAATTGTGCCTCGCTTAAAAATTCAGGAATACCGGCAACAACTAATAATGCAGTTTGTTCATCGTAAGTATGACTGGTGCGTGAACGCATATCCCGATATTTCCGCCAGTTTTCCCAGTTACCTTTTAATAGATTTTGTTCATTGCCAGTACGAATCAGCTGTTGGAAAGTCATCTCATCCAATTCAGCAGGGTTTGGCAATGTCCATTCTAAATAGCGTTTAAGCATTTTATGGCTTAATTCATAAGTAAATTCAAAGCGTTGAATTAAGCCGTCTCTAATTTGATCATCACTAATGTCTCTTTCATAACGAGCCAGACCTTCTTGCAAGCGATTGACGACATTTTGTAGTGGTGAAATATCAGGGGGATTCATGGCATTATTCCTTTTTTATTTTGTTAAATTATACGTATAATTTTTTGTAGAGAGAGGCTTTATACCGGCTCATTATCATAGTTTGTCCGTTTTTATAGACGAGATAAACCCTGTCTCTAAGGTCATTTTTAAGCGTTTGAAATTTTGCAAAATTATACGCTAAATACAGCGCTTGTTTACTTGAAATTTTCCAAACTTCCCCCATCTAGGGGGCGTTTTTTTATGTTAATAAGGAAAAAGAATGTCAAATCAAGAAACTCGTGGCTTTCAGTCAGAAGTCAAACAGTTATTACAACTGATGATCCACTCTCTCTATTCCAACAAAGAAATTTTCCTGCGTGAGTTGATTTCTAATGCCTCTGATGCGGCGGATAAGTTGCGTTTTAAAGCCCTTTCCGAACCTGCTTTATATGAAGGCGATGGGGAATTGCGTGTGCGTGTGTCGGTAGATGAAACGCTAGGTACGATTACCATTTCGGATAATGGTATCGGTATGAACCGTGAGCAGATTATTGATAATTTAGGGACGATTGCAAAATCAGGCACAAAAGAATTTCTCGCCAATCTCGGGCAAGATCAGGCAAAAGATAGCCAACTTATTGGGCAATTTGGGGTCGGTTTCTATTCTGCGTTTATCGTGGCGGATAAGGTGACGGTAAAAAGCCGTGCCGCTGGTGATAGTGCAGAAAACGGTGTGCTGTGGGAATCGGCTGGTGAAGGGGAATACGTTGTTTCCGATATTGAGAAAAAAGATCGTGGTACAGAAATCACGCTTCATTTGCGTGAAGATGAGAAAGGCTTTTTAAGCGAATGGCGTTTGCGTGAAATTATCGCAAAATACTCCGACCATATCGCACTGAGCGTGGAAATTCAAAGCAAAGAGTACGATGATGAGGGGAAAGAAACGGGCACAAAATGGGAGAAAATCAATAAAGCCCAAGCGTTGTGGACTCGTTCAAAAAATGAAATTTCTGATGACGAATATAAAGAGTTCTATAAACATATCAGCCACGATTTTGCCGACCCGATGATTTGGTCGCACAATAAAGTGGAAGGCAAACAGGAATATACCAGCTTACTTTATGTGCCAAGCAAAGCCCCTTGGGATCTGTTCCAACGTGAACAAAAACACGGTTTAAAACTTTATGTGCAACGTGTGTTTATTATGGACGATGCCGAAGTATTTATGCCGAATTATCTGCGTTTTATGCGAGGTTTGTTAGACACGAACGACTTACCGCTTAACGTAAGCCGTGAAATTTTGCAAGAAAATCGTGTTACCCAATCTCTTCGCACCGCATTAACTAAACGTGCCTTGCAGCTATTGGAAAAATTGGCAAAAGATGACAGTGAAAAATATGCACAATTCTGGAAAGAGTTCGGTTTGGTGTTAAAAGAGGGCGTGGGCGAAGATTTTGCGAATAAAGAGCAAATTGCAAAATTATTCCGCTTTGCCTCAACTCATACGGATTCCAGCGAACAAGCGGTGAGTTTTGCCGATTATATTGCAAGAATGAAAGAGGGGCAGAAAGCAATTTATTATCTCACTGCGGATAGCTACACCGCAGCTAAAAATAGCCCACATTTAGAGCTGTTTAACAAAAAAGGCATTGAGGTGTTGCTACTTTCTGATCGTGTGGACGAATGGATGTTGAGCTATCTCACCGAGTTTGACGGCAAACCACTGCAAAGCATCACAAAATCGGATTTAGATTTAGGCGATCTGGCGGATAAAGAAGATGAAGAGAGCAAAAAAGCTCAAACAGAAGAATTTGGTTCATTCTTAGCACGTGCCAAAGGTTATTTTGGCGAACGTGTGAAAGATGTAGTGCTCACCCATCGCTTAACCGACACGCCTGCGGTTGTTTCTACGGGCAGTGATGAAATGACCACCCAAATGGCGAAACTTTTTGCCGCAATGGGGCAAACTGCACCAGAAGTGAAATATACCTTTGAGTTAAACCCTGATCACGCAATGGTGAAAAAAGTGGCGGATATTGCAGGTGATGATGAGTTTAACGACTGGATTGAACTGCTGTTTGAACAAGCATTACTGGCGGAACGAGGCACGTTAGAAAATCCAACGGCGTTTATTAAACGAATGAATAAATTACTAGGCTAATGATGAAAGGCGGAATCTTTAGATTTCGCCTTTCTTTTTGCAAACTTTCAGGAAAAACAGACCGCTTACAGCGTGACAACAGGATTTATGGTAAGATTTTGCAGATTTTTAACCAATATAGGACAACTTCTCCTACATTCTCATATACAGACAGGATAGAAAATGAGTGACTCTCTCAATTCCCAAATTTCCCAAATCATTGCCGCTGAACTGAGCGTACAGCCAAAACAAATTCTTGCCGCACTGACACTTTTAGACGAAGGCAATACCATTCCATTTATCGCTCGTTATCGTAAAGAAGTAACGGGGGGATTAGACGATACCCAATTACGCCATTTTGAAACACGGTTAATTTATCTGCGTGAATTAAATGATCGCCGTCAAACCATTTTGAAATCCATTGATGAGCAAGGCAAACTGACCGATGAGCTACGCCTTAAAATTGAGCAAACGGAAAGCAAAACTGAACTTGAAGATCTCTATTTGCCTTATAAACCCAAACGTCGCACTCGTGGGCAAATTGCGATTGAAAATGGGCTTGAGCCGTTGGCAGAATTGCTTTGGAACGATCCAAGCCAAACGCCTGAAACGGCGGCACTTAGTTATTTAAATGAAAATGTGGCTGATGTGAAAAGTGCCTTAGATGGGGCGAGATATATTTTGATGGAGCGTTTTACAGAAGATGCCGAACTGCTTGCAAAATTACGCCAACATTTGACCGCTTACGCAACCTTAGAAAGTAAAGTGATGGACGGCAAGGAAGAAGAGGGTGTGAAGTTTAGCGACTATTTCGCCCATAGTGAACCATTTAAAAATGTGCCATCACACCGTGCGTTGGCGATGTTCCGTGGGCGAAATGAAGGCATTTTATCGCTCTCGCTCAATGCCGATCCTGAAAATGAAGAAGGCACAAAATCCTATTGCGAAGAGATTATTCGTGAGCATTTGGGCATTATTTTAAATAACCAACCAGCGGATAGCTGGCGTGCACAAGTGATTAGCTGGACGTGGAAAATTAAAGCCGCTTTGCATTTAGAAACGGAGTTGATGTCGGCATTGCGTGAAAAAGCCGAAGATGAAGCGATTGATGTGTTCGCTCGTAATTTATCCGCCTTGTTAATGGCTGCTCCTGCTGGTGCAAGAAATACCATTGGGCTAGACCCCGGTTTGCGTACAGGGGTAAAAGTGGCTGTCGTGGATAACACAGGAAAATTATTGGATACCGCCACCATTTATCCTCATACAGGGCAAACCGCTCAGGCAATGCAAACACTCTATACGTTGGGCAAAAAGCATAATGTGGATTTAATTGCGATTGGCAACGGTACCGCTTCTCGTGAAACCGAACGTTTTGCCAAAGATCTGATTAAACAAACTGATTGGAAACCGCAAACAGTTGTGGTGAGTGAAGCAGGGGCTTCGGTCTATTCCGCTTCTGAACTGGCAGCGGCTGAATTTCCTGAATTAGATGTCTCGTTGCGCGGGGCGGTTTCTATTGCTCGCCGTTTGCAAGATCCACTGGCTGAGTTAGTCAAAATTGAGCCGAAAGCCATTGGCGTAGGGCAATATCAACATGATGTCAATCAAAGCCAATTGGCACGTAAATTAGATGCGGTGGTGGAAGATTGTGTGAATGCGGTGGGGGTAGATTTAAATACCGCTTCTGCACCATTACTTGCTCGAGTTGCGGGTATGAGCAAAACGTTGGCACAAAACATTGTTGCCTATCGTGATGAAAATGGGCGTTTTGAATCTCGCTCAGCATTGAAAAAAGTGCCTCGTCTAGGGCCGAAAGCCTTTGAACAGTGTGCTGGCTTTATGCGAATTTCCAATGGCAAAAATCCGCTTGATGCCTCAGGGGTTCACCCAGAAGCTTATCCTGTGGTAGAGAAAATCTTGCAAGCCACGCAATCAACCCTTGCGGAGTTAATGGGCAATGAGAGCAAAATTCATCGCCTACACGCCGTAGATTTTGTGGACGACCAATTTGGTTTACCAACGGTAAACGACATTTTTAAAGAGTTAGAAAAACCGGGACGAGATCCACGTGGGGAATTTAAAACGGCGACCTTTATGGACGGTGTGGAAGAAATTTCTGATCTCAAAGTCGGTATGATTTTAGAAGGCACAGTAACGAATGTGACAAACTTCGGCGCATTTGTGGATATTGGCGTACACCAAGATGGCTTAGTGCATATTTCTATGCTGTCTAACAGCTTTGTGGAAGATCCGCATCAAGTGGTGAAAACAGGTGATGTAGTCAAAGTGAAAGTGCTGGAAGTAGATGTAGCTCGTAAGCGGATTGCTTTAACGATGCGTTTAGAAGATAAACCGACGGAGAGTACAAGCGGTCAAAATCGTGAAAAAAATCGCAAAACGGATCGTACAGAGCAAAAACCTCGCCAAAATCAATCTTTCGTGAATAATGCTTTTGCCGATGCACTAAAAGGTTGGAAGAAATAACACTATAGTGAAAGTGACAAATAATTTGGGCGGAATCTTCCGCCCAGTTTTTAATGCCCGCTTAACACTTTTGCCGGCTCTAATTTTGCGGCTCGCATCGCGGGGTAAAGGCTCGCGGCAAGACTTAAAATAATAGTCGCAAGCAGTACCCAGACAATATCCAGCCAATGAATTTCACTTGGTAAAAAATCAATAAAATAGATACCACCAGATAATAATTTTACGCCAAACAGATTCTCAGCGAATTTGATAATATGCGTTAAATTTAGAGAGAGTATTACCCCTATCAACACGCCAATAACCGCTCCCTTCATTCCTGAAAGTAAGCCATACCAGAGGAAAATTTGCTTAATAAAACGATCATTCGCACCTAATGTTCGCTGAATCGCAATATCACCTTGTTTATCTTTTACCGCCATTACAAGTGTTGAAATGATATTGAAACAAGCCACACCGATTACCAAAACCATCGCGATATACATTACAGTCCGAATCAACTGAATGTCGTTATACATATAACCAAATTTGTCGATCCACGTTTGCAAATAAAGTGGCTGCGGAAAATGCTGTAGGGCATCAAAACGGAGCTGTCGTACTTCAAACGGTTTTGCGACAGAAAGCTCAATACCAGAATAGTGATTTTTATCCAACTCAAGCAATTCTTGCGCCGTTTGCAACGGCAGTAGCGCATAGCTGTGATCAAGCTGTCCATCTAAACGCAAAATACCTGTGACCTCAAGACTAAAACGCAATGGCTGTGCTAACTTGCCGTCTTCTGTTGGTTCTGGAAGAAGTAGTGTGACTTCATCTCCCACCTCAATTGCTAAATCACGCGCAATCCCTGCACCTAAAATTAACCCGCCATGCTGTTTAAAAGCTTGCCATTGTTCGCTAGGAACAAATTGTGCCAGTTGGCTAACCTGCTCTTGCTTCTCTGCATCAATGCCGCGCACCTGAGCAATTTTAAGCTGCGTGCCATTTTCAATTAGTCCAGTAAACGTAATAAAAGGCGATACAGCTTGAACTCCTTCAATTTTTTTTGCAATTTTTTCTAAATTTTGCCCCGCTTGAATAATGTTCTCATTGCCATAGCCTTGAATTTCGGCATGCGGTACCACCGAAAGAACACGCTGATTCAACTCGCGCTCAAAGCCATTCATTGCACTTAAACCGATAATGAGTACCGCAACACCTAACGCAATACCAATACTAGAAAAAAGAGAGATCAAAGAAACCAACCGATTTTTCTGCTTACCTTTTTGATAACGCCAACTAATAAAAAACGGGGTATTCATTTGTGATTCTCCATTAACACGCCATCACGCATTGTTAGCGTACGATTGAGTTTAGCGGCTAAATTTAAGTCATGAGTGACTAGCAAGAAAGCAATGCCTTGTTCAGCATTTAATTGCTTAATTAAGTCAAAAATGCTTTCAGTGGTTTTTTGATCGAGGTTTCCCGTTGGTTCATCAGCAAGTACCAAAGCAGGATTATTCACTAAAGCACGGGCAATCGCCACACGTTGTCTTTCACCACCAGAAAGTGCTGAAGGACGATGCGTAATGCGATGACTTAAACCAACTGAGCGTAACATATCCTCTGCGCGATCTTTCGCTTCATTTTTATTTTGCTTACCAATCAACATTGGCATCATCACATTTTCTAACGCAGAAAAATCTGCCATCAGATGATGAAATTGATAAACAAAACCTAAATGCTCATTACGCAATTTGGCTAGGGCATTATTGCTTAATCGTTGTAATGATTGCCCTTTTATGAACACTTCACCGGTACTGGCTTGATCTAGCCCCCCTAAGGTGTGCAAAAGTGTGCTTTTTCCCGAACCAGAACTACCAACTATCGCGACTAATTCACCGTTCTTCATTGAGAAATTAACATTTTTCAGGATTTGAACCTGATTTTCACCTTCTTGATAAAATTTGCTGATATTTTCACAGCGTAAGAGTTCTGTTGTTTTCATTGTCATCTATTTTGCATTTTTTTGCCAAAACCGACCGCTTGTCGGCAAATCCAAATACTATTTTGCTTGAATAACCCCTTTCGATCAAATTCCTTTTAGATTTTGTGAAGCAGATCACTTTTTTACAAGACAAAAAGGCAAAATCCCTTTAAAATCCCGTCCAGTTTTATTTCAACTTAACTCTTAATGGAGAACTTTAAAATGGCAAAAATCGTTAAAGTGCTTGGTCGTGAAATTATCGACTCTCGTGGTAACCCAACTGTAGAAGCAGAAGTTCACTTAGAAGGTGGCTTTGTGGGTATGGCGGCTGCGCCATCTGGTGCATCTACCGGTTCTCGCGAAGCATTAGAATTACGTGACGGTGACAAAGGTCGTTTCTTAGGTAAAGGTGTATTAAAAGCAGTTGAAGCGGTAAATGGCCCGATTGCTAACGCATTAGTGGGTAAGGATGCAACTGCACAGGCTGAGATCGACCAAATTATGATCGACTTAGACGGTACTGAAAATAAATCTAACTTCGGTGCAAACGCAATCTTAGCCGTATCATTAGCAAATGCAAAAGCAGCTGCAGCATCTAAAGGTAAAGCATTATATGAGTGGATCTCAATCTTAAACGGTACTGAAGGTCAATACTCTATGCCATTACCAATGATGAACATCATCAATGGCGGTGAGCACGCAGACAACAACGTAGATATTCAAGAGTTTATGATTCAACCGGTTGGCGCTTCAACCTTAAAAGAAGCTCTCCGTATCGGTGCTGAAGTGTTCCACAATCTTGCGAAAGTATTAAAAGCAAAAGGCTTAAATACTGCAGTAGGTGATGAAGGTGGTTTCGCACCAAACTTAGCTTCAAATGCAGACGCTTTAGCATGTATCAAAGAAGCAGTTGAAAAAGCAGGCTATGTGTTAGGTAAAGACGTAACTTTAGCGATGGACTGTGCATCATCTGAGTTCTTTGATAAAGAACGCAATGTGTACGATATGAAAGGCGAAGGCAAAACCTTCACTTCACAAGAGTTTACCCACTACTTAGAAGGCTTATGCCAAGAGTACCCAATCGTGTCTATCGAAGATGGTCAAGATGAATCTGACTGGGAAGGTTTTGCATACCAAACTAAAGTATTGGGCGATAAAGTACAATTAGTAGGCGATGACTTATTCGTAACCAACACCAAAATTTTAGCTCGTGGTATCGAAAACGGTATTGCAAACTCAATCTTAATCAAATTCAACCAAATTGGTTCTTTAACTGAAACCTTAGCTGCAATCAAAATGGCGAAAGATGCAGGTTACACAGCTGTTATCTCTCACCGCAGCGGTGAAACTGAAGATGCAACCATTGCAGATTTAGCAGTAGGTACCGCAGCAGGTCAAATCAAAACCGGTTCAATGAGCCGTTCAGACCGTGTTGCTAAATACAACCAATTAATCCGTATCGAAGAACGTTTGGCAGCAGCGGGAACACCTGCTCCATTCAACGGTCGTAAAGAGATTAAAGGTCAAGCATAATCGCTCGAAAATCTTGAAATGCCACTGAGAAATCAGTGGCATTTTGCTTATAAGGATATTTCAATGCTCTATTCTGTTTTAACTGATCATATTTTATTAAACGAACCTTACCGCAATGGAGCGCATTCTACCCAACACGAACATTTAGTGGTGATGTTTGAGATTGATGAAGAAAGCGGCTATTTTTATGCGATGGACTTACACCAAACCGAACAACCAGTAGTAGATAGTTTATTTGTATTTCGGGTGAGTGATATTGAGCAACATTCATTAAAAGAACCCCGCCGTTTAGAAATTTGTTGGAGTGAAGATGGTTATCAAGCCTTTTTACTGATCAACGGCTATCCACACGCAGTGTTTGATTTCCGTCAATTTGTCGGCTACAACCACACCAAATTTCCAATGCCGGAACTTGGCAGTATGTGGGTGCATAAAGAAACGACTAATGAATTAGTGGAGAAATGGTTAAGATAAATGAAAGGACGCACTATAGTGCGTCCTTTACATAAAAATCTCTATTACATCTGTAAACGCTAATACTCAGCTACTAATTAAGCTTTAAACTCCCAAAATTTATTACCACCGCCATTATCTTCATAAGCCTGTTTTTGTAGCCGATTTTCTAATTTAAAAATATCACTATAAAATTCAACTAGTTCATCGGGATCCATCTCTAATAAAATTGGTGGCAAGTTACTTTGTTTCGCAGGTTCAATCACATAATTCACACTAAAATAATGAGTACATTTACCTTCTAATTTCAAACGAACTAAGCGATGAAAAACATTGGTATCATTATTTTTGCCACTATACCAACTCGGTGCAACTTGAAGCGCGACATCCCGCAACATAGCATAACAGTTAGTATCAATATGGAAGGATTTGTTTTTAGAGTAGTCTGCATTTACTGTCTCATTAATTGGTACCGTAATTGGATATTGTACAAGGTTACGATAAAAACCTATTGATTCTACAATATCTTGGCAAATGAACTCATTTTTCTGTGTATATAAATTACGTAATGCATAAACATAAGGAGCCCCCGTCTCAATTAATGTATTAACACAGCTTTCAATATGATTAGGCTCATACCAGTTATCATCATCCAAATAACAGAAAATATCTTCTTTGATCAAATAAGGTGCTATCGCATTAATTGCACTATTTGTCCAGCCGCCTGCACCGGTATTCATAGGTAAATAAGTCACTATCACTTCAGGATACTTCACCAAAATTTCCCGCGCTTTATCATGGTATTTATCACCATCAACAAAAATATAATGCTTGGCAGGATAAGTCTGATTTTGCACACTTTGAATTGCTCTTTCTAACTCTGCTCGCCCAATAGTTGAAGTGATGACTGCAACACTTTTTGTTAGTTTTTCCATATTTTGCATACAATATCCTTACGTTCGATTATGTAAGTGTTCTCGAATTAAATTTAAAAATAGCTCACCAAAACGTTCCAATTTACGTTCTCCCACCCCGTTAATATTCAACAGTGCGTTTTCATCCGTTGGTAAAAACTCTGCCATTTCTTGTAAAGTTGCATCATTAAATACCACGAATGGTGGAATATTCTCTTTATCTGCAATTTGCTTGCGCAAAAAACGCAAACGAGCAAATAGATCCTTATCATAATTACGTCGACTAACCTGTTTTTGCACATATGCAGTTGCAGAAAAACCTAATCTTGGCATCGCCAATTCCAGCCCCTGCTCTGCACGTAATATAGGGCGGGCCTGTTCTGTGAGCTGTAATGCTGAGTGGTTCGTGATATTTTGCCGAACAAATCCTAAATGGATAAGCTGACGAGTAACACTTATCCAATGCTCTTGCGATTTCTCTTTGCCAATGCCGAAAACCGAAAGCGTCTCATGCTGGAAATCCCTTACTTTCTGATTATTTAAACCTCGCAAGACAGCAATAACATGATGTAAACCGAAACGTTGCCCTGTTCGATAAATCACCGACATCACTTTCTGTGCATCAACTAGACCATCATACTTTTTAGGTGGCGAAAGGCAAATATCGCAATTGCCACAATTTTTCTGACGCGATTCCCCAAAATAGTTAAGCAGCACTAATCGGCGACAAGTTTGAGACTCTGCAAATGCGCCTATTGCTTGTAATTTATGCTGCTCAATTTGACGTTGTTCACTCTCTGGTTTTTCCAATAATACCTTATGTAGCCAGCCATAATCAGCAGGATCATAAAGTAGCATCGCCTCTGAAGGTAAATCATCACGTCCTGCTCTACCCGTTTCCTGATAGTAAGATTCAATGCTTCTTGGCAAATCAAAATGCACCACAAATCGCACATTCGATTTATTAATCCCCATACCGAAAGCAACGGTTGCGACCACAATTTGAATATTGTCACGTTGAAAAGCATTTTGTACCGTCTCTCGTTCTTGCATACTCATCCCAGCATGATAGCCCATCACAGAAATTCTACGTGCAGCGAGTTTAGCAGTGATATCTTCCACTTTTTTACGACTATTGCAGTACACAATGCCACTTTTACCTTGCTGTGTCTGAATGAATTTAAGCAACTGATCAAAGGGTTTAAATTTTTCTTGCACCGTATAGCGAATATTTGGGCGATCAAAGCTACCCAAATAAGTATGTGGCTGATTGAGGGCTAAATGCTGAATAATATCCGCTCGGGTAGTAGGATCAGCAGTTGCTGTAAGCGCAACAAGCGGTATATTTGGGAAAGTTTTTCGCAAACCACCAAGTAAAGTATATTCAGGGCGAAAGTCATGCCCCCACTGAGACACACAGTGCGCTTCATCAACAGCGATAAGGCTAATCTTACATAATGAGATAAAGTGATAAAAGCTACTGCCCATCACTTTTTCAGGAGAGAGATAAAGCAGTTTGAGCTGTCCTGCGATAGCTTTCTGTTCAACGTGCTGCTGCTCTTCTAAGGTTTGCGTAGAATTGAGATAACCGGCCTCAACTCCATTCGTCAATAGCTGATCAACTTGATCTTTCATCAACGAGATCAAAGGCGAAATCACGATAGTTAAGCCAGAAAGACATAAGGCGGGCACTTGATAACACAACGATTTTCCACCACCAGTAGTCATAATGACAAGGCAATCCTGTCCTGACAGAATTGCCTGAATCACTTCTTCCTGACCTTGTCGGAAAGATTGATAACCAAAAACGTTATGTAGAACCTCTTTGGCTTTTGCAAGAGGAGAAGGGGTAGAGATTGCCATTAGCTAAACGATACTGTTTCTCCATGACGAGCTACCGCTTCTTCAAGATGTAACCAGAAGGAACGATTTTCATTGCTTAGCCATTCCCCATCACGAAAAGCGAAATGGAAACCACCTAATTTACTTGCCAACCAAAGTTCAAGCATGGCTTCTTGCTTATTAATCACAATTTGTGAATCATCATCAAAAGTGAGCGTCATTACCGCACCTTGAATCTCACAATCTATATCACAACCTTGTTCATCAAGTCGCTCTTCAATTTTTTCCCACACTTGTTCAATTTCTTGGTGAAATTCCGCAATATTCATAATTTCTCTTTAAATTCTGTAATAAAAATTACATATTCTGAAAGGTTATTCTCCGCTTTTCAATATTTTTTTATCTAAATATTCTTTAAAGCATCAAATTTATTACTTTCCTTCCCTGAGCAAAGAAAATAGCTAAAGCCTTCCGGTTTCACTACTTATATTTATTCGCTTAATTTGAATTTAATTCAAATAATTACATCCAAGAGTTACTGCGAATCACTCCGACCGCTAATCCTTCAATTTCAATATAAGAAACCTTTGGATCAACAACAATCGGTTTTAAATCATCATTCTCTGGTAAAAGGTAAATTAAATCGCCACTACGTTCAAAGCGTTTAACCGTTACTTCGTCATCAACACGGGCAACAACTACTTGTCCATTACGCACCGATTTTGTTTTATGTACTGCGAGCAAATCACCATCTAAAATACCAATTTTTTCCATTGAGTTACCATCTACGCGTAATAAGTAATCCGCAGCAGGTGAAAACATATCTCCTTTAATTGGATAATGAGTTTCAATATGCTCAATCGCCTCAATTGGAATACCTGCAGCAACTTTACCAACTAAAGGTAGCCCCTCATCATCATTTGCTGCCTCATCTTCAACCAAGATTCGAATACCACGCGAAGTCCCAGAAAGCATTTCAATATAGCCTTTACGCGCAAGTGCTTTCAAATGTTCTTCTGCGGCATTAGGCGATTTAAAACCAATTTCACGTGCAATTTCAACACGCGTTGGAGGCATACCTGTCGTTTCAATATGTTGTTTAACGAAATCAAAAATTTCTTGTTGGCGAGCGGTTAAATGTTGCTGTCTTGCCATAAAATAACTCCACTGTCTTTATATACAGAAAACTTTGGCATTATATACAGTTAATCTAAATTTGTAACCTGATTTTTTACTTTTTATGCAAATTTATTACCAAAACCCAGCGCTTGTTGCGCGATTTAGCGATAATCTGCCGCGAAAATTCATATTTTATGCTAAACTTGCTCCGTTTTAGTCCAAAGTATAATTACTAAAAGGGATAGAAAAATGTCTGCATTGCTTAATGTTTATCGTCAGGTACTGAACCTACCACTTTCTTTGTTAGTCAAATCTCGCTCAATTCCAACAGATCCAATTAATGAATTATCACTTAAAATTGAGCAGCCTATTATTTATGTTCTTCCTTACACCTCTCAAACCGATCTCTTAATTCTGCAAAAAAACTGCCTTGCCCTAAATTTGCCTGATCCTCTTGGGCATAATGAGATCGATGGCCAAACATTACCACGCTTTGTTTTCTTAGATGAAGGTCGCCGTTTCTTTAAATCGAAAGGCGCAAAAAGCGAAACTGAAAATCTCTTCTATCGCTATTTAGACCTGCATAAAAACAACTCAGATCTTGATGTTCAAGTGGTTCCGGTTTCCGTACTATGGGGGCGTGCACCTGGTAAAGAAAAAGGTGGTTTACCGGTATTAAAGCTACTTGGCTATTTTCAACGTATTATGACTATGCTCTGGTTTGGGCGAGACAACTTTATACGTTTCTCACAAGCTGTTTCATTACGTTATATGGTAGAAACTCATGGCGCGGAAACGAATATTGCACAAAAGCTCGCACGTGTCGCCAAAATGCACTTTGCAAAACAGCGCTATTCGGCAACAGGCCCTCGCCTCCCTGATCGCCAAGCCATGTTTAATAAATTACTGCAATCACCAGCCATTCTAGCAGCGATTGAAGACGAAGCGAAAAAACCAAAAAGCTCACCAGAAAAAGCGCGTAAAGAAGCAGAAAAAATTATGGATGAAATTGCTGCTAAAGTGAGCCATGAAAGCTTGCGTGCAGCCGACAGAGTGTTAAGTTGGCTATGGAATAAGCTTTATCAAGGTATCAATGTGCAATACGCTGATCGAGTGCGTAAACTTGCTCTAGAAGGACAAGAAATTGTCTATGTACCTTGTCACCGTAGCCATATGGACTATTTATTATTATCTTATATTTTATACCATCAAGGTTTAGTGCCCCCACATATTGCGGCAGGCATTAATCTGAATTTCTTCCCTGCTGGTCCGATTTTCCGTAGCTGGGGGGCGTTCTTTATTCGCCGTACCTTTAAAGGTAACCGTCTTTATTCTACAATTTTCCGTGAATATCTTGCAGAACTTTTCTATCGTGGCTATTCCGTGGAATACTTTATTGAAGGCGGCCGTTCTCGCACAGGACGCTTACTTGAACCTAAAACAGGTATGATGTCGATGACACTACAAGCTCTACAACGTGGTTTAACTCGCCAAATTAGCATTGTGCCTGTTTATATTGGCTATGAGCATGTCTTAGAAGTAGATACCTATGCCAAAGAATTGCGTGGAGCAGAAAAAGAGAAAGAGAACGCGGGCTTAGTATTACGAGTGATCAAAAAATTGAAAAACCTTGGACAAGGCTACGTAAACTTTGGCGAGCCAATTGCGCTAAACCACTACCTCAATCAACATTATCCTGAATGGAAAGAGCCGATTGAAGATGGAAATAGCCGTCCAAAATGGTTTAATGAAGCAGTGGAAGCGGTTTCGAAGCAAGTAATGGTGAATATCAATAATGCTGCAGCAGTTAATGCAAAAAACTTAATTGGCTCAATTTTATTAGCTTCACGCCAACGTGCGTTAAGTCGTGAGCAATTACTTGAGCAAATGAGCAGTATGATGCAATTATTTAAAAATGTGCCTTATACGGCAGATATCACATTACCAAGCGATGATGTTGAGACAATGTTAAATCATGTCATTACGCTGCCGCGCTCCGGTGTAATTTCGGAAAAAGATAATTTTGGTGAGTTGATTCGCTTAGATCGTGAATCTGCGGTATTAATGACCTATTACCGCAATAATATTCAACATTTATTTGTCTTACCTTCGCTGGTTGCCAATATTGTCTTACACCATGAAGCGATTTCCAAAGACTTAGTGATTCAAAGTGTACAACGTCTATATCCGTTCTTAAAAGCGGAACTGTTTATGCATTTTGATGAGAGCGAGCTCCGCCAAACAATTGAAGCGATTATTCATGAGTTTAGCCGCCAAACTTTAATTAAAGATGAAAGCGAGATGCTTATGATCAACCGTAGCCAAATCCGCTCATTGCAGCTTTACTCTGCTGGTGTGCGTGAATTGCTACAACGTTATTACATTAGCTTAAGCATTTTATTAGAACAGCCTGAGTGTAGCCGTGCAGAATTAGAGCAAGAGAGCCGTTCTATCGCTCAACGTCTTTCAGTGTTACATGGCATTAATGCACCAGAATTCTTTGATAAAGCGCTCTTCTCAACATTCAGTAATACCTTAAAAGCAGAAGGCTACTTCGACCATGAAGGTAAAGCGGTTGCAGAAAAAGTCCAAGATTGCCAAGCACTGCTACGAGCGCTAATCTCACTAGAGGTGCAGCATACCATTCAAGGGGCAATGACCAAGCTAGAAAAAGCAGAAGAACACTCTGTTTAAATCAGTTAGTTAAATCACAATGGGGTAAAGCCAGAAAGCTTTACCCCATTTTTATCTTGCTAAATGAGTATGCAAGCGGTCGATTTTTATCAAAAATCTACAAATGCGCTCAGAAGCCACTTAGAGATTCGAAGCTGCAACTAAACGTTGGGTATAAACATGCTGAGGGGCTTGAAACACACTCTCTACGCTACCGCTTTCCACCACATCGCCTTGACTCATGACGATCACACGGTCACTTAATGCCCGTACCACCGCTAAATCGTGGCTAATGAAAATATAACTTAGCCCGTATTTACGTTGCAGATTGTTCAGTAGTTCGACTACCGTGATCTGGGTTGAACGGTCGAGCGCTGAGGTCGGTTCATCGAGTAACACAAATTTTGGCTCTAAGATCATTGCACGGGCAATCGCAATCCGCTGACGTTGTCCGCCGGAAAATTCGTGCGGATAACGGTTGATCATCGCAGGCGATAAATTGACTTCTTCCAACATTTTCGCCACTTTTTGACGGCGCTCCGCTTTGCTCATTTGCGGATAATGCACCGCCAAGCCTTCACCGATAATTTCCCCCACCGTCAAACGTGGTGAGAGTGAGTTAAACGGATCTTGGAACACCATCTGCATATCTTTTTTCAGTAATTGGCGTTCGGCTTTGGAAAGGTTAGCAATCTCTTTATCGTTAAAGGTAAGTTTGCCCCGATAATCGAGGATTTGCATAATTGCCCGCCCGAGTGTGGATTTACCTGAACCGGACTCCCCCACAATCCCGAGGGTTTCGCCCTGCTTCAAATGAAGTGAAATTTCTTTTACTGCATTGAAGACTTTGGTCGGCTTGCCAAACAGTGAGCGTTTCAGCACATAATCCACACAAAGTTTTTCACCATTAATCAGGGTTGGAGTATTGTCACTCAACTCCACCTTATGATTATTTGGAATTGGCGTGAGCAGTTCTACGGTGTAAGGGTGTTGCGGGTTATTAAACACATAATCGGTTTTACCCCGTTCGATAATTTCACCGTATTGCATCACACACACCTCATCGCTGTATTTTTTCACGAGGCGTAGGTCGTGTGAGATCAAGATGATCGCCATTCCCATATCCCGTTGCAGTTCCAGCATTAAATCCAGAATTTCTGCTTGGGTTGTCACGTCTAATGCGGTGGTCGGCTCATCGGCAATCAGCAGATCCGGTTTATTGATGATCGCCATTGCAATCATAATCCGCTGTAACTGACCGCCGGAAAATTCGTGTGGATAGCATTTCAGTTTTTTCTCGGCATCAGGAATTTTCACTTTCTGCAACATTTCAAGGGCGTGTTGCAGAGCTTCTTTTTCACTCATTTGCGGATTATGGGTACTCATTGCTTCGGCAACTTGATCGCCAATCGGCAGATAAGGATTGAGCGAGGTCATCGGCTCTTGGAAGATCATCGCTATACGGTCGCCACGGATCGATTGCAAATCAGCTTCGGTTAAACTTAAAATTTCGTGACCTTCGAATAAAATGGAGGATCTTTCACCATAGCTGACAATGTTTTTTGGCAGTAACTGCATAATTGCCATTGAGGTGACCGATTTTCCCGAACCGGATTCGCCCACAATTGCCAATGTCTGCCCTTTTTCCACCGTAAACGAACTGTTTTTCACAGCGTGAACCAGCTCTTCATCGGTTTTCAGATAAACATCAAGGTTTTTAACTTCTAATAACTTCATTTTGGCCACCTATTTATCTTTTGGATCAAGCGCATCACGCAAGCCATCACCGATAAAGTTAAAACAGAACAGGGTTAAGCAGAGGAAAAATGCAGGGAAAGCAAGCAACCACGGGTGGGTTTCCATATTGGCTGCACCATCACTTAACAGTGCGCCCCAGCTACTCATCGGCTCTTGCGTACCTAATCCCAAGAAACTGAGGAAAGATTCAAATAAAATCAGTGACGGGACTTCCAGTGACGCATACACCACCACAATGCCTAGCACGTTTGGCACAATGTGCTTCCAGATAATTTGACGGCGAGGCACGCCACTCACCAGAGCCGCTTCCACAAACTCTTTATTTTTCAGGCTTAACGTCTGACCACGCACAATACGGGCAAGACTTAACCACGCCACCATACCGATAGCCGCAAAAATCAGCAGAATGTTCTGCCCAAAGAATGTCACCAATAAAATCACGAAGAACATAAACGGGAACGAACCGAGAATTTCAACAATACGCATCATAATGCTGTCGGTTGCACCGCCCAAATAGCCGGAAATTGTGCCGTAGAGTGTGCCGATAATCACGGCAATGATCGCCCCTGCAATCCCGACCATCAGTGAAATTCGGCCGCCCATAGCCACACGCACCAGCAAATCACGACCTGCGGTATCGGTGCCGAAGTAATGTCCACTTTCAAAATCTGGGGGAATGCCCATCATATTCCAATCGGTGTCATCATAGCTAAACGGCATTAGCATTGGCGCAAAGGTAATAAACAGAATAATCAGGCAAAGTGTAATCAGACTCGCCACAGCAGCCTTATTGCGGAAAAAGCGGCGGCGTGCATCTTGCCACAGGCTACGTCCTTCCACTGCCATTTGCTCGGCGCTGTCGGCTAAATTCTCCGCCAATTGTTGAGTTTTATTGTCTGCTAACATTTCACACACTCCTATGAATAACGAATTTTCGGGTCGATAACCGCATATAAAATATCGACAATCGCATTAAACAAAATGGTGAGTGTGCCGACTAGAATAGTCAAACTCAACACCAGCGAGTAGTCACGGTTTAATGCACCGTTTACGAACAGTTGCCCTAGCCCCGGTAAACCAAAGACACTTTCGATCACCATTGAGCCGGTAATGATCCCGACAAAAGCGGGGGCAAGGTAAGTAATCACCGGCACTAACGCAGGGCGTAAAGCGTGTTTAAAAATAATTTTGCGCATCGGCAAACCTTTTGCTTTTGCGGTACGGATAAAGTTGGAGTGGAAAATTTCAATCATTGAGCCACGAGTGATACGGGCAATCCCCGCCACATAACCGATGGTCAGCGATAGCACCGGCAACACCATATAGTAGAGTTGCCCACCATTCCAGCCACCTGCCGGCAGCCATTTCAGATAAATCGCAAAGAAGAGGACGAGCAACGGCGCAAACACAAAGCTCGGCATAATCACCCCTGTCATTGCAAAACTCATGATCAGATAATCCCATTTACTGTTCTGTTTGAGTGCCGCAATCACACCGGCAGACACACCGATAATCACCGCAAAAATAAATGAAATAATCCCGAGTTTAAGCGAGACAGGGAACGCAGAGGCAACCAGATCATTTACCGTTTGGTCTTTATATTTAAATGATGGCCCGAAATTGCCCTGTGAGAGATCTTTTAAGTAGATACCGTACTGTTTATACAGCGGTTCGTTTAAGTGGTATTTGGCTTCAATGTTCGCCATGACCTCTGGTGGATAGGCTTTTTCAGAGGTAAACGGGCTACCCGGCGCAAGGCGCATTAAAAAGAAAGAGAAGGTAATCAAAATAAACAGGGTCGGAATTGCTTCCAACAGCCGTTTGATAATAAATTTCAACATATGCTAAGTCCTATCGAAGATAGTTCCCCTCGTTGAGGATTGAGGGAGCAAGTTCTGAAAAATTAAGTTTAACGAGGATAATACTCGTATAGGAGCGTACTACGTACGCCCGTAATGATGTCAATTCCAACATTTAAATGTAGAAAATACAAGGTTAGAGCGTACGCAGTACGCCCCTACATACAAGCATTCACAGAACCTGATAGTGCCTCTAAAAGAGGGAGCTAGATTATTGGAATTTCAACATATCCAGCCAATTAACATTTAAAAAGAACAAAACAAGCGGTCAAATTGCTACAAAATTTTGCAAAAAATTTTGGAAATTCAACCGCTTGCAATACTAATGTTTAATTAAATAAAGATTTTTCAGCAAAATATCATCTTGCGGATCTTTACCGGTATAGCCTTTCACATAAGGTTTTACCAAACGTGTATTTACGTAATTATAGACTGGCACAACTGCAGCATCTTCAGCAAGAATAGCCTCTGCTTTTGCATAAGCACTCGCCCGTCCTGCGGCATCTTTAGCTTGGTAAGATTCCGCCACAGCAGCATCGTAGGCTTTGCTCTTATAAAAAGCCGTATTGTTGCTAGAATTTGATAAGAAGTAATTAATAAAGCTTGTTGCTTGGTTGTAGTCTGCTGCCCAACCTGCACGAGCCACTTCTGATTTACCTTGGCGACGAGTATCTAAGAAAGTTTTCCATTCTTGATTTTCCAACTTCACATCAATTAAACCTTTGGTATTTGTTTTCCAAATACTGGCAGCAGCTATCGCCACTTTTTTATGGTTTTCATTGGTGTTATATAAAATCGTAAATTTGAGCGGATTAGCTTTGCTAAAACCCACTTCTTCAAGCAATTTAATCGCTTGTGCATTACGTTCTGCCATCGGCTGGTTGGAATAAGCTGGCTGTTGAATTTGCTCACCTTCATCAATATAAGGCGGAGTGAAGACATAAGTTGGAGTTTGTCCTTGTCCGAGTACTTTATCGGTAATAATGGTGCGGTCTAAAGAAAGATTTAACGCCTTACGTACTCTCACATCATTAAATGGTTCTTTCTGGTTGTTTATTTCATAGAGATAGGTGCTGAGGGTTTTCACCACAAACAGCTCATCTGGAATTTCCGCTTTCAGTTTTGGGAAAATTTCTGGTGATAATCCATAGTTAGTAATGTCGATCTCTCCTGCGCGATAGCGTTGTACATCCGTATTGGTACTTGGAATTGCAAGGAAAGTCGCTTTTTCAATTACTGTTTCTTTATCGTTCCAATAATTTGGATTACGCTCAAATTCGATTTTTTCGTTAATAACGTGTTTTGCTAATTTATAGGCACCATTGCCCACATAATTTTCAACTTTCACCCACGCATCACCATATTTTTCTACGACAGATTTAGGCACAGGAAGCATTGATTGATGCGTGGTCATTCCCACTAAATAAGGCACAGGTTCGCTTAACGTTACTTGGAAAGTCAAATCATCAAGGGCTTTTACCCCAAGTTCACTCGACTGTTTTTTACCTTCAATCACATCTTGGGCATTTTCAACTTTGAGATAATCTAGATAACTGGCATAAGGAGAGGCAGTAGTTGGAGTGGCAAGGCGTTGCCAAGAGAAGACAAAATCGTGGGCAGTGACAGGTTCACCATTCGACCATTTGGCATCAGGGCGAAGTTTAAACGTCCATTGTTTGAAATCTGACGAACTTTCCCACGACACCGCCATACCTGGTTGTTCATTGCCATCACTATCTTTGGTGACTAACCCTTCAAGTAATTGATATGAAATTTGAGCTTCAGGTAAGCCATCGGTTTTGTGTGGATCAAAACTGGAGGGTTCTGCACCATTGTTGATCACAATTTGCTGCTTTTCAGCTAACAATGTACCTTCAGGTACTTTCGCCGCCCAAGTTTGACTAGACAATCCAGATGCAACGAGGGTTGCCACGAGGGTATAAGATAATTTCAATTGCATAATTTACTCCTACTTACGTAACGAATACCGTTATTAATCAACAAAAGTATAGATTTGTAAAGAGAGTCAGCAGGAGAAATTTTAAATTTGTGGCTTATTCGACAAACTCAAGCCGCTATTTTCTAATCAATCAAGTAATGAGAATAGCCCAAGCTTGACAATACAGGCTTTCTGGATTTTTTACCCTTGTTACTCTAAACTAATTCACAACATTATCCACAGCCAATGTGAATAACTTAAACCCTTTTTTTCGCTTTCACAAATAGTAGTGGAGGACGATGTTGCAGATCTTTAAATTCATCGTGCCATTCGGGCTTTTCAGCAAGCATCGGCTCTTCAACTTGCTCAATGTCAAACCCTGCCTGAATTAAATTATTTAAAATCGTTGCTGTTGTGCGATGATAAGTTTTAAAGGCTTGTTGAAACCAATTCCGCTCTCGCTCGCCCTCATCTCGATAATAATTCAAACGATAAGCAACTTGCTGTTTCTGTTCGTTCTTTTCCCAACGATAGCCCGATTTATAGCAGGTGGTAATCGGGTGTTCTTGTGAGAAAATCAGCGTGCCACAAGCGGTCAATTTAGCGGAAATTTTTGCCAAAAGTTCAGGGAAATTATCCACATAGTGAAAGGCAAAAGAGCTGGTGACTAAATCAAAACTGGCATCAGGAATTTGCTCAATCTGCTCCATTGGCAAACAGTAAAATGCGTATTTTTCACTGTCTATTCCCAAGGTATCAAAATCAACTTGTGCCTGATTAAGCATATTTTGCGATAAATCCAGCCCAACGACTTTTACTGCTCCTCGGTCTAAATAATGCAATAAATGTCCACCAGCACCACAGCCTAAATCTAAGACTTTTTTGCCCTTAATATCGGGTAAAAGCGAAAACATAGTAGGCTTTTCTACCACTTCATTTAAGCTAACTGGGTTACCTCGCAACTGTTTGTAGCGTTCAAAGAAAATGGGGTTATCGTAAATACTCTGCTTAGTCATGCTTACCACTTGCAAAAATCTTCATGAGTGGCAGGATAATCACACAAGCAATAATCCCCACAATCACACCGACAATCGGATCAACCAAAAAGGCTAACGAACTTGGTAGCGCAAGGCGCTCGATGAAATGGTGTAATATCGGTAAATTATGGCTAAAAATACCGCCCCCAACAAAAAACATCGCCACCATGCCTATCACTGATAGTGCTTTCATTAAATTTGGCATAGCAAATAATAATGATTTTCCAAGGGCTTGTGCTGTCACATTGTGCTTTTTCATCAGCCATAAACCAATATCATCTAGCTTAACAATTAAGCCGACCAGCCCATAAACAAAAATAGTAATACCGATACCAACTAATGACAGTGAAATAATTTGCGTCATCATTTCCGCACCTTGAACCACGCCTAACGCGATAATCACAATTTCTGCCGAAAGAATAAAATCGGTACGAATCGCCCCTTTGATTTTTTCATTTTCGGAACGTTCAACAAGCGGTGCATTTTCATGATTTTTATGCAAAAATTTGTGCAGTAATTTCTCTACCCCTTCAAAGCAGAGGTAAGCCCCGCCAATCATTAATAGCGGATTAATTAACCACGGCAGATAAATTGAGAGCAGCAAAGCAAGGGGAATTAAAATCACTTTATTTAGTAATGAACCTTTCGCCACCGCCCAAACGATAGGTAATTCTCGTTCTGCACGAATATCTTTGCCACTCACTTGGTTGGCATTCAGTGCTAAATCATCACCAATTACCCCAGCGGTTTTCTTGGCAGAAAGTTTGGTCATTAATGCAATGTCGTCTAACACTGCGGCAATATCATCTAAAAGCGTAAAAAGAGATGCTCCAGCCATAATTTATCCAATAAAGAAAGCCCACACAAAGTGGGCTTTAGGTTGAGAAGAGTTCGGTTAGCTATATTGCGCTAATTTCTGCAAAGTTTCAAATGCTTTTCCACTTTCAAGCACATTTTTTACCTGCATAACATTGGCTTTTAAATCCGTTTTGCCAAATAATTTCATGAGTAGTGCAACATTCACCGCTACCGCATCAATATGCGCTATCTCGCCTTTACCTTGTAATAAAGCGGTAATTTTTGCTGCATTTTCAGCAGGTTCACCGCCTTTTAGCGACTCAATAGAATGACGAGTAATGCCAAAATCTTCAGGGCTTAAGCGGTAATAGCGAATCTCGCCATTTTCAATCTCTGCCACTTGAGTTTCACCGTGTACCGCCACTTCATCTAGCCCTGCGCCATACACAACGATTGTATGTTTATGTCCCAAGTTAGCTACCGTTTCGGCATAGATTTTTAACAACTCTGGAGAATAAACACCTAATAGCTGATGTCTTGGGCGAGCAGGATTTACGAGCGGTCCGAGAATATTGAAAAGTGTGCGCGTTTTTAATGCTTGACGTACAGGAATAGCATGTTTAAAGCCCGTGTGGTAATTTGGCGCAAACAGAAAACATAAACCGATCTCGTCTAATGCTTGGCGAGCGGTTTCAGGCGAAACTGCGACATTAATACCTAATGCTGATAATACATCGCTCGCCCCCGTTGGGCTTGATACCCCACGGCTACCGTGTTTCGCAATCGGAAAACCCATCGTTGCCGCAACAATACTGCTTGCGGTTGAGATATTAATCGTATTTTGCCCATCTCCCCCAGTGCCGACAATATCCGCAAAGGCATAATCAGGACGTGGAAAAGCCTGAGCATTTTCGAGCGTTGCAACCACTGCACCACTAATTTCCTCAATGGTTTCCCCCCGTAATTTCAAGGCAATTAATGCTGCCGCAAGCTGTTCTGGTAATAATTGTCCTTGCATAATTTGGCTGAATAAATAATGGCTTTCGGCTTGAGATAGCAAACAATGGCTAAAGAGTTTTTCTAAAATTTGTTCGTGTTGCATATTTTCTTCCTTATTGTCTTATCGATGCACTTGATATTCTAAATCTGTGGCTTCGTTACCTGTCATTCCACGAAATCCCCAGCAATGTTCGGGTTGTTCTTTAATCGTAATCTCGACATCCATCGGCATAATGCCAGCTTTTGAATGCAACGCACTAAATAAGCCTTTAATTAAACGTTTTTTGAGTTGCTCTGAACGCCCTTGCATTAAATTAATTTCAATCACTAAAAAATTGTCACTACGATTTACAGGCAAATAAAAATTCTCATCATCAAGTAACTCAAACCGTAAAGCGTGCCGTTGCTTAGGAATGCCTAAATTGACCTCAAGGCAGCTAAAAATAATGTCTGCAATGAGTGCTCGGCGTGGTGCAAGTGTGTGTTTTAATCCGTAAACACTAATCATTTTTTGCCTCCAATAGCCATTGAACTGACTGTTTCAATAGCTTACTCCCTTCCACCGTTAAAATAGATTCTGGGTGAAATTGAAAACCGCAAATCGGTAAGGTTTTATGACGCACTGCCATAATAATCTCACCAAATCTGGCATTAACGGTTAATTCTTCGGGCAATTTATCACCCATTAACGAATGGTAACGAGCCACTGGCATTGGGTTGTTGATACCTGCAAACATTGCTTGATTATCGTGCTCAATTTTAGAGACTTTACCGTGTAGCACCGTGCCTGTATGCACCACTTCCCCACCTAAGGCTTCAATAATGGCTTGATGCCCTAAACAGATACCAATCAATGGCACGTCATTTTTCAACTCACGAATAATCGCCAAAAGGTTACCTGCTTCACTTGGATTACCTGGTCCGGGAGATAACGCCACAATGCAATCAGGCGTACTGCGAGCTTTGTCTAAAAAAGCCTGCAAAGGATAATCGTTGCGGAAAATCGTAACCGAATGCCCTAATTGGCGAAATTGATCAACCAAGTTGTAAGTAAAAGAATCAAAATTATCAACGAAAAGAATGTTTGCCATATGTTGTCCTCAATATCCCCTCTCCCTCCGAAAATCCTTCGGATTTTCTCCCCCTCTCCCCAATGGGGAGAGGGACAGATTTTCACTTCATTCAGAAGTGAAAATCAGGGAGAGGGGGCAAAATTAGCCTAAATTAACCTGCTCAATCGCCTTCAATACCGCCCTTGCTTTATGGCGTGTTTCATCGGCTTCCATTTGCGGGTCGGAATCTAACACTTCACCACAACCAGCTTGGACATAAGCCATACCATTTTGCACAAAGGCGGAGCGAATCACAATACAAGTATCCAAGCTGCCATCGGAAGTTAAATAGCCCACTGCGCCACCGTAACTATGGCGTTTTTGTTGCTCAAATTGATAAATCAGCTGCATGGCTTTAATTTTCGGAGCACCTGTGAGTGTCCCCATATTCATACAGGCTTGGTAAGCGTGTAATGCGTCTAAATCGCTTTTGAGCGTACCAACCACACGAGAAACCAAGTGCATAATGTGCGAATAGCGATCAATCTGCATTAAATCGGCGACACGGCGAGAACCACTTTCACACACACGAGCCACATCGTTACGAGCGAGATCCACCAACATCAAATGCTCTGCTAACTCTTTTTGATCTAAACGCAATTCTAATTCCAAACGGCTATCTAATTCGGGATCAATGTTGCCTTGCTCATCAAAGCCACGAGGGCGAGAACCGGCAATTGGGTAAATTTCTAACTGGCGAGATTGATGGCAATACTTCAACGCACTTTCAGGCGATGCCCCAAACAAGGTGAAATTTTCCCCCTGCATAAAGAACATATAAGGGCTTGGATTGTTGATTTTTAGCTGACGATAAGTCGCGAGCGTATTCGGGCAAGGCAAGCTAAAACGGCGAGATGGCACAATTTGGAACACATCGCCAATATGAATATGGTATTTGAGTTGCTGGATAATCGCTTTGAATTGATCATCATCTAAATTTGCCACCGCTTCACCTTGCACTGATTGGGTTTCAAGCGCTAATGGTTGATGTTGCTGTTTTGCCAATTTTTCGCTAATTTGCACCGCTTGTTGTTGGATATTTTCCGCTTGTTCAGGACTAAAACAGAACGAATGCAAGGTTGCTGTTTCCGTTTGGTGATCAATAAAAATCAACTGCTCGGCAAGATAAAAACTAAAATCAGGGCAAGTTAATCCATCATCTTTTAATTCAATCCCCTGCATTGGCATAAATTGCGCGACTAAATCATAGCTAAACAAACCACCTAAATAGACAGGGCTTTCACTGCCTGCAAACAGACGTTGCACACAACGCAAACCATCAAAAATTGTGGTGGTTTTAAGTTTACTGTCTTCATCAAGCTCTGCGGAAATTTCAGGAAAAACCGCCTGCAAGTGGTGATTTTCCGCCGAAAAAGTGCAAATTGGGGTAGGATTTAATTGATTTAATGCGGTTTGAATGTTCGGCAAAATGGCTTGCCCATTTTCCGTTAATGCACTAAAGGTTACGGTATTCCCATCACAATTTATCTGCACCGCAGAAACTGCAAATAATAAACTTTTCGTGCTATTTTTACTTTGAATTTCCGCACTATCTAATAACAGCGTATGCGGACAAGCACCACAAAGATAGTGAAACAGTGCGGTAGTATCTTGATAATAAGGAAGCTGTGTTTGATGAACTTGAACCATATTCAATGCCTTGAAAGAAATTTTGCACTATTAAACTAGTACAAAAGTAATTCGTCAAGTATTATTCTATTTTATGGATAAAAATTAGGCTGATACTAATGTATCAGCCTTTCATTATCCTGCATTTACTTCCGCTTTTAATTTACGAATCAGCTCCAAATTTGCCGGCGGAAATAATCCTTCTTCGAGTTCGGATTGGGCAATCCAGAATCCTTCTTGCCCTTCTCGCCCGAAAGGTTCACCGACCCACTCTTCAACCAAGTAAAAGAAAAATTCGATGATTTTTGTCGGATATTCAAAACGGAAATTTTCGTAAGGAAATGCGCCAAGAATATGAATACCGATCTCTTCTTCAAGTTCTCGGCTAAGCGCTTGCTCTGGCGTTTCATTTTGTGAAATTTTCCCACCAGGAAATTCTAAAGATTCCGCAAAATCTTGCCCATCTTGACGACGAGTCAAATAAAGTTGCCCAAATTCATTACGAATAATGCCTGCAGCAACTTGGATTATCGGTTTAGTCATAGCATTCTCTCTTAAAGGCAAGCGGTGTGTTTTTGCCGATTTTTTGCAAAAACGCACCGCTTGTTTTAATTACGCATATTTTGCTTTATTGCCGTGGCAATGCTTATATTTCTTACCTGAACCACAAGGGCAAGGGTCATTACGGCTGATATTCAGATTTTTAAAATCTTCATCACTTAGCACTGTTTTATTTTCATTAACATCGCCAGCGACAAATCCACCCTGTTCACCATTTTCTGCCGCTTGTTGTGCTTCTGCCATTAAGCGTTGTTCGCGTTCAATTTCCTCTTGGCTTTTAACTTGAATGCGGCTTAAGATGCTGATCACATTCATTTTTAAGCGGTCAAGCAATTCGGTAAACATTGCAAATGACTCTTTTTTGTACTCTTGTTTTGGATCTTTCTGAGCATAACCACGCAAATGAATCCCTTTGCGCAAGTAATCCATTGCAGAAAGATGCTCTTTCCAAAGTTCGTCTAAGTTTTGTAGCATTACGCCTTTTTCAAAGCTGCGCATGACTTCCGCACCAACAACTGCCTCTTTAGCTTGATATTGCTCTGTTGCAATGGCAATAATACGTTCACGCAAAGTTTCTTCGTGCAGATTGTTATCTTCTTCAAGCCATTTTACTAGCGGTAAATCCAAACCAAACTCATGTTTTAAACGAGTTTCCAACGCCGGCACATCCCACATTTCTTCGATAGATTGCGGTGGAATATATTGATCGATAACCGCATTATAAACATCACTACGGATAGTTTCGATCATCGCTGAAATATCATCGGTTTCAAGTAGATAGTTACGTTGCTCATAAATCGCTTTACGTTGTTCATTTGCCACATCATCATACTGTAACAAATGCTTACGACCATCAAAGTTATGCGCTTCTACCTTGGCTTGTGCTGAAGCAATTACTTTAGTTAAAAGTTTCGATTCCATCGCTTCGCCTTCTTCGGTAAAGGCCTTACGCATCATATTGAGCTTGCCTTCATTCAGATAAATACGCATTAGGGCATCATCTAATGAAAGGTAGAAACGAGATGAACCTGGGTCACCTTGACGACCTGAACGACCTCGCAACTGGTTGTCAATGCGGCGAGATTCATGACGTTCCGTGCCGATAATATGCAAACCACCTGCCTGCATCACAATATCGTGATTTTTTTGCCATTCTGCTTTGATTGCTTCAACTTGCTCATCAGTTGGATTTTCTAATTTCGCCACTTCCGCTTTCCAGTTTCCACCAAGTACAATATCCGTGCCTCGACCAGCCATATTCGTGGCAATGGTTACTGCACCAGGGCGACCTGCTTCGGCGACAATTTCTGCTTCTTGGGCGTGGAATTTTGCATTTAACACATTATGAGCAATACCTGCTTTATTCAGCGCCGCAGAAAGTGCCTCTGATTTTTCAATGGATATTGTCCCGACCAACACAGGTTGTTGCCGAGCCATACAATCTTGAATATCTTTGATAATCGCTGCAAATTTTTCAGGCTCACTTTTGAACATTAAGTCAGTACGATCATCACGAATCATTGGGCGATTAGTTGGGATAACAACGGTATCTAAACCATAAATTTGTTGAAACTCAAAAGCTTCAGTATCCGCTGTCCCTGTCATACCCGCTAATTTCTCATAAAGGCGGAAATAGTTTTGATAGGTAATCGACGCTACTGTTTGATTTTCACCTTGAATTGCCACACCTTCTTTCGCTTCAATCGCTTGGTGCAAACCATCTGACCAACGACGCCCTGCCATTGTACGTCCTGTGTGTTCATCAATGATCACCACTTCACCATCTTTGACAATGTAATCTACATTCACTTCGAATAGTTTATGTGCACGTAAAGCGGCATAAACATGATGTAATAAAGCGATACGAGAAGGTTGATATAAACTTTCATTTTCGTGCATCAAACCAAGTTGCACCAATAATTGCTCCACTTTGACCTGACCACGCTCGGTTAAACTTGCCTGTTTGTTTTTAAGGTCTAATGTGAAATCGCCATCGCCAGTATACTCTTCCGTATCTTCTTTATCTTGAGCAATCAAATGCGGAATAATCGTATTAATCGCTTGATAAACTTCCGTGGCATTTTCTGATGGACCTGAAATAATTAGCGGTGTGCGTGCTTCATCAATTAAGATCGAATCTACTTCATCGACTAACGCATAGTGTAATTGGCGTTGAAAACGTTCCTCTTTGCTATGAGCAAGATTATCACGTAAATAGTCAAAGCCTAATTCGCTATTAGTCGCATAAGTAATATCAGCAGCATATGCAGCTCGTTTAGCTTCGCCTGATAAGCCTGGGATATTTACCGCAACAGTCATACCTAAGAATTCAAATAGTGGACGATTGGTTTCTGCATCACGACGAGCAAGGTAATCATTGACTGTTACTACGTGTACGCCTTTACCGGTAAGCGCATTAAGATAGCAAGGTAACGTTGCAGTTAAGGTTTTGCCTTCCCCTGTCCGCATTTCTGCGATATTACGGTTAGTCAGCACCATACCGCCAATTAATTGCACATCGAAATGACGCATACCTAATACACGCTTACTTGCTTCCCGCACTGTCGCAAACGCTTCGTGCAATAAACTATCCAGACTTGCACCATCGGCAAGGCGTTGCTTAAATTCCGCGGTTTTCGCTTTTAATGCTTCGTCACTTAATTTTTCAAACTCAGGTTCTAATTTATTAATTTGTGCAACGCGTTTATTTAAACGCTTTAAAGTGCGATCATTGCTTGAGCCAAAGATCGCTGTGGCTAATTTTGAAAACATAAAAATTCCATTAAAAAGATAAAATCACTATGTGCAATGAGCATTTGCTCATTTCTGACAGAATTGGAATACGTTTAACCTTATCCCATAAAAATTGAAAAATTTAAGCAACAGGCCCCGCCCGAATCGGTGGATTAGGATGACATTCCAAGCGGTAGTATTTTGCAGAAAAAATACAAATTTCAACCGCTTGTTTTATCGGCTGCTGCACACTCGTACGTGCTTGCTGTAGAAAAATCTGCTCGCTATCAGCTTGTTTGATTGTCGGAACAACATTCAACACTTGCTGCTCAGCCACGTTATCTGTGTTATGGCTTTCGCTATGTGAAACTTCAGGTAACGCCAAAACCGCAACGATTCCAAAGAAGAATTGCGTCCAAAAAGTCGGTTTTGTGAAACGAGAAAAGAGAGTCATTAGTGGTTTAATTCAAAAAAATTGTGTTGATTATACGATAATTTTTATAGAATAGGTCGGTTTATTGGGGTGATTGACGCCAAAAACAAGGGAAAATGAGCTAACACGATGAAAAATTCAACAACTAAAAATATTAGTGAAATTTTGCAGAACTCTGCGTTGCATCGCATAGTCCAACGTGCCACTGAGTTAAATAGCTTAAATGATAAAATACAACAATCATTGCCTAGTATTTACCGTGGACTCTACCGTATTCGTAATTTAGCTGATAATCAACTTGTGTTGGAAGTGCCAAATGCGACTATACGTCAAGGTTTACTGCTACAACAAGGGTTATTATTAAAACTTATTCAACAGGATTTGCCACAGGTACATGCATTAAATATTCGTGTGGATCCCAATTTTAATTTGAAACATCAACACACTCTAACTGAATCCATTCATTTTACTCAACGAGGAGACTTTTAATATGAAAAAAATGGCATTTCTTGCGTTAGCAACACTATTGAGCGCCTGTTCAAGCTTCGCCCCACAAAAAGGCGTTTCAGGCGTATTCAAAGGCACCTTACCTTGCGCCGACTGCGAAAAAATTGAAGCAGAATTAACTTTAAATCAAGATAATAGCTATGAATATCACACAGTTTATTATAAACGCGGACAAGAATATCCATTCACCGACAAAGGAAAATATAGCTGGGACAAACAAAATCCTAATGTGGTTCGTTTAGAAAACTCGGAGAATTTAGCCGTTTTAATCAGCGAAACCCATGCCGAATTATGTGGCCCTGATGGTAAGCCTGTACAAGGGAAATCAGATTACCGATTACAGAAAATTGCTAAATAATAACCGAAAAAGCTACAGCGACATTGCTCTGTAGCTTTTTGTTTAAAACAGGATAAAAAAAAGCCCAAACAAAAAGTTTGGGCTACTTTAAGAAATAAAGTATTAACTACTTTAACTTAACCAAGGAAATATCTATGAAAACAGTAAGGAGATTCTTTCACTCTACTGAATGGCGGTGAGAGGGGGATTCGAACCCCCGATACACTTTCGCATATACACGCTTTCCAGGCGTGCTCCTTCAACCACTCGGACATCTCACCGAATCAATAAAAAATGTGCATTTAAATGCACATTTGAAAGATACGGTGAACTATACTGACTTTTCGCTGTCAAGGCAAGCAATTTTTTTAGAAAATAAAATAAATCTATTTGCCATGTCCAACACAATTGGTCGAAGCTGGAATTGCTTCACCATCTTCTTCCCACTCAGCTAAAGTATAAAGGTGCAAAGCTAGGGCATGCACACCATTTTCCAGCTCTTGGGCTAAGCATTCATACACCGCACGATGACGAGCAACTGCCCGCATAGCATTAAAAACGTCAGAAACGAGTACTACTTTAAAATGGGATTCTGCGCCTCGCCCAGCACTATGGCGATGACTTTCGTTTTCGATATGTAACACTGTTGGGCTAAAGCGCTCATGCAGTTTGCTTACAATCGTTTGTTCAACAGACATAATTTCTCCTTGAATTTTTGGCAATTTGGCGTGAATAATACTATACTTTGTCACAAAATTTTACCCTAACAGATGAAGGAAAGCCTATGTTGTTTTCAAAAAAATCCTTTTGTATTTTAACACTATTTGGGGCGGCGCTATTAGCCGGCTGCCAAAGCCAGTCAAATACAATTTTGTTCACGACTCCTGTTCCAACAGCCAGTTTTAATACTCAAAATCAAACGGCTGCAGTTAATGTCACGACATATGATTTGCGTAACTCTGCTGAAGTCGCGAGCTATACCACTGCCGGTAATGTGCAAAAACTCACTGCTGTGCCTGATGTACGTCAGTTATTTCAGCAAGCCATGCAACAAAGTCTTAATAGTAAAGGTTTTGGTGTCGTACCTGCGAATGGCAATGTGAATTTAGTGGTAAATGTAAAAAAATTCTTTGCCAATGTCGAACAAGGCAATTTACGTCACAAAATTTCTTCTGAAATTGCTTTGGAAGTACAAGTGCAAGGAGCAAAAGGCAACTTTACCAAAAACTTTAATACTACTCGTGCTTATGAAGGCGCATTTGGCGCAGATAATAATGGTATCCGTAAGGTATTAAATCAAACCTATAGCGAAATAATTCAATCGATCTACAACGATAATGAATTAACCCAAGCAATCCACTACTTAAAATAATCAAACAAGCGGTTAATTTTGCAGAATTTTTTGCAAAATCGACCGCTTAACATTCACTATGAGAATACCAAGAATTTATCATCCAACTCCCCTCGCCAACCAAAACCACTGTATTTTAAGCGATGATGCAGCCAACCATGTTGGACGCGTCTTACGTATGGGTGAAGGCGCAGAGTTAATTCTATTTGATGGTTCAAACCACATTTTTAATGCCACTATTCAGACCATCAGCAAAAAACACATTGAAGTTATCATCCACCATTCACAGTTTGATGATCGTGAAAGCCCACTTCCAATCCATCTAGGGCAAGTGATTTCTCGTGGCGATCGTATGGAATTTACCATTCAAAAATCGGTTGAACTCGGTGTAACAACTATCACACCATTATGGTCTGAGCGCTGTGGCGTAAAACTTGATGGTGAGCGCCAAGATAAAAAATTACAACAGTGGCAAAAAATTGCTATCTCAGCTTGTGAACAATGCGGACGCAATGTTGTACCAGAAATTCGCCCAATAATGAAACTCAGTGATTGGTGTAAAGAGCAAGATGCGATGCTAAAATTAAATCTTCATCCGCGCGCTAAATATACCTTGAAATCCTTACCAAATATGCCAAAAGAAGGCGTGCGTTTACTTATTGGCTCAGAGGGCGGATTATCCGCAGAAGAAATCAGCATGACAGAACAACAAGGCTTTACTGAAGTGCTCCTTGGTAAGCGAATATTACGTACAGAAACGGCTTCGCTCGCAACAATTAGCGCGTTGCAAACATTATACGGAGATCTCTGCGCATGAATTTACAAGGGCAACTATTAATCGCCACGCAAGATATGGACGATGATTATTTTGATCGTGCCGTCATCTATATCTGTGATCATAACGAGCAAGGCGCAATGGGACTAATGATTAACTCACCCACGGATCTTTCCGTGATGGAATTGCTTGCTAAAATGGATTTTTTAATAGCAAATGAACGAAGTTATAGTAAGGATCAGCTAGTGCTTAGTGGAGGGCCTGTTGCACAAGAACGTGGCTTTATTCTACATAGCCCAACAACAAATGCATTTTTACACAGTTACCCTGTTACAGAACATGTCGTATTAACTACTTCAGGCGATATTTTAGATACCTTTGGACAAGATAATTCACCAGAGCATTTTATAGTATGCTTAGGGTGCTGCACTTGGAAATCTGGGCAATTAGAGCAAGAAATAGCACGTAATTTATGGCTAGTCGGGGAAGCTGATGAACAAATTCTTTTTGAAACCGGCTATCTCGATCGTTGGGCTAAAGCCTATGATTTACTAGGTTTTAACACTATCCCCGCAAAGGCAGGTCGCGCATAATGAGTCAAACAATTTTAGCCTTTGATTTTGGCACCAATAGCATTGGCTGTGCAGTAGGACAAAGTATTACCGGCACTGCTCAAGGCTTACCAGCATTTAAAGCTCAAGATGGTATCCCCAATTGGGAAATAATTGGTAATGTGATTCAAGAATGGCAACCCGATTTATTAGTTGTTGGTTTACCTCTGAATATGGATGGAACGGAACAACCTTTAACTCAACGTGCTAAAAAATTCGCTAATCGCTTAAACGGACGCTTTAATATTCCGATCGCGCTGCAAGATGAACGTCTAACCACTGTCGAAGCACGCAGTGAAATTTTTGAGCGAGGAGGATTCCGTGCGTTGAAAAAAAGTAAAGTAGATTCTATCTCTGCTTGCCTAATTTTAGAAAGTTGGTTTGAAAATAATCTATAAAAAACAACCGCTTGTTTACAAGCGGTTGTTTTTTTTAAGCGTTATGATTATAAAATCTCTTTTGCTTTCGCAACTACATTTTCAACGCTAAAGCCGAAGAGCTTGAATAGCTCTCCCGCTGGTGCTGACTCACCAAAGCTATTCATACCCACAATACGTCCGCCAAAGCCAACATATTTATACCAGAAATCTGCAATACCTGCTTCAATTGCAACACGTTTGGTTACAGAACTTGGTAATACGCTTTCACGGTAATCTTCGTCTTGCGCATCAAATAGATTAGTGCTTGGCATTGAAACCACACGTACAGCTTTGCCTTCTGCAGTTAATTGCTCAGCAGCTTTTACAGCTAATTCTACTTCAGAACCTGTCGCTATAAAGATTAAATCAGGTGTACCTGCACAATCTTTTAAGACATAACCACCACGAGCCACATTGGCTAATTGTTCTGCTGTACGTTCCATTTGTGTTAAGTTTTGACGGGTAAAGATTAATGCACTCGGGCCATCTTTACGCTCAACCGCCGCTTTCCACGCTACCGCAGATTCCACTTGGTCGCACGGACGCCAAGTTTGAAGATTTGGAATTAAACGTAGCGCTGAAGTTTGCTCTACAGGCTGGTGAGTTGGGCCATCTTCACCTAAGCCAATAGAATCATGAGTATAAACAAATAATGCACGCTGTTTCATTAATGCAGCCATACGTACGGCATTATGTGCATATTCCATAAACATCAAGAAGGTTGCACCGTAAGGAATGAAACCACCGTGTAGGGCGATACCGTTCATAATCGCTGACATACCAAACTCACGCACACCGTAGTTAATGTAGTTGCCATCTTGGTTTTCAGTGGCACGAATTGGGCGAGAACCAGACCATAAGGTTAAGTTAGAGCTTGCTAAGTCTGCTGAACCACCTAAGAATTCAGGCAATAATTTTGCGTAAGCTTCAATCGCATTTTGTGATGCTTTACGGCTGGCAATGTTTGCAGGGTTTGCTTGTAACTGTTCAATGAAGGCTTGGCTATCTTTCGCCCAGTTTTCTGGTAAATCACCATTTACACGACGTGTAAATTCTGCCGCGAGATCTGGATAAGCAGCTTGATACGCCGCAAATTTAGCATTCCATTCTGCTTCAGCTTGCTGACCACGTACTTTAGCATCCCAAGCCGAGTAAACTTCTGTAGGGATTTCAAATGGCGCGTAATCCCAATTTAAAAATTCACGTGCAGCTTGAATTTCCGCATCACCCAATGGAGCCCCGTGACAATCATGTGAATTTGATTTATTTGGTGAACCATAGCCAATAATGGTTTTACAGATAATTAAGGTCGGACGGTGTTTCTCTTCTTGAGCGTATTCAATTGCAGCTTGGATCTGTTCTGGATTATGACCATCAACATTGCGGATAACATGCCATCCATAAGCTTCAAAACGTTGAGCAGTATCGTCAGAGAACCAACCATCAACATGCCCATCAATTGAAATATTATTATCATCGTAAAATGCGATTAATTTACCCAAGCCTAAAGTACCTGCTAATGAACAAGCCTCATGTGAGATACCTTCCATTAAACAACCATCGCCTAAAAATGCATAAGTGTAGTGATTTACAATTTCATGACCTTCTCGGTTAAATTGTGCTGCTAAAGTTTTTTCTGCAATTGCCATGCCAACTGCATTGGTAATCCCTTGACCTAACGGGCCGGTGGTCGTTTCTACACCAGGAGTATAGCCATATTCAGGGTGGCCAGGCGTTTTTGAATGTAGCTGACGGAATTGTTTGAGATCATCGATAGAAAGGTCATAGCCAGAAAGATGTAATAGGCTATAAATCAGCATTGAGCCATGTCCGTTTGATAACACAAAACGGTCGCGGTTTGCCCATGCAGGGTTAGTTGGATTATGCGATAAAAAATCACGCCATAATACTTCTGCAATATCAGCCATTCCCATTGGTGCACCGGGATGCCCTGAATTTGCTTTTTGCACCGCGTCCATGCTTAAAAAACGGATCGCATTGGCTAACACTTTACGTTCTGTCATATTTTCTCCTAAAAAAACAAAGTGAAAAGTACGCTGATTTTACACTATTTTTCCACTTTCAAATGGAAAATATCAGTAGAAAATGTGATCTCAATCACAGAATTGAATTGTTGAAATCAAATTTAAATTAGCGTAGAATACGCGCTCTTTTGGTGCTAGGCTACAGCCTGGTGTTTTTTAATACATATGGTACTAGTCGGAACTGCTTATCTCGCTCGGCTAGTGGCGATATGGTCTCTTATGAGGTTCTCTATAATGAAACAAGGTATTCACCCAGAATATACTGAAATTACTGCAACTTGTTCTTGTGGTAATGTAATCAAAACTCGTTCTACAGTAGGTAAAAACTTAAACCTTGATGTGTGTGGTAACTGCCACCCATTCTACACTGGTAAACAACGTGTTGTTGATACTGGTGGTCGTGTAGAACGTTTCAACAAACGCTTCAGCATTCCAGGCATCAAATAATTTACGAACCCCACAATTTTGTGGGGTTTTGTTTATCTTGTATCTTTATGGAATTTCAAAGCCTTAAGCTTTTTCTTGATATTGTGCAAAATCGCAATTTTGCCCGAACTGCAGAGAAAAACCATCTTAGTCCATCTGCCCTTTCTCGCCATATCCAACGAATGGAAGACGAGCTGGGCCAGCCGCTTTTTTTACGTGATAATCGTCAAGTACATTTAACTGAGGCTGGTACTAAATTTCGCCATTTTGCTGAAAAATCATGGGCAGAATGGTTAGAACTACAACATCGATTATCCCCCAAAACGACCGAATTAGAGGGTGAGCTGAAACTATTTTGTTCTGTCACCGCTTCTTACAGCCATTTGCCCAGAATTTTGGATAAGTTCCGGCGCAAATACCCCAGAATTGATATTCAACTTAGCACTGGTGATCCAGCAAAGGCATTACATAATGTCCAATCACTGGCAGTTGATATTTCTCTCGCCGGCAAGCCGGAGCATTTACCTAGTAATATTGAATTTCACTATATTGATGATATTCACCTTTCTCTTATTGTGCCTAGGATTGCCTGCCCTGCCACACAATTACTGCAACAAAAAGAGATTAATTGGAACGAAGTACCATTTATCCTACCAGTTGATGGCCCTGCTCGTAAGCGGATCGATGCTTGGTTTAAAATGCAAAAAATTAAACAGCCCAAAATTTATGCAAGCGTGGAAGGACACGAAGCAATTCTACCCATGGTGGCTGTTGGTTGTGGCGTTGCTTTATTACCTGATGTCGTTGCGCAGCATAGCCCTGTAAATAACCAAGTTTCTTTTTTCCATCTTGAGCAGCCTATCGAATCTTTTGAACTCGGCATTTTGCTACAACAACGTCGCTTGCAAGAGCCAATTATTAATGCATTTTGGTCAATTTTGTCTGATCTGGATTAAACTCTCAGCCTGAATTTCTGATAAAATAATACGACATTCCCAGCCCCAATAGGAGATAAAAATGAAAGTTATTGAAGTTAAACATCCTCTGGTTAAACATAAAATTGGTTTAATGAGAGCGGGTGATATCAGCACTAAAGATTTCCGTCAATTAGCAACTGAAATAGGTAGCCTACTCACCTATGAATCCACCAAAGATTTAGAAACAGAACAAATTACCATTGATGGTTGGAATGGCCCAGTACAAGTTGAACAAATTAAAGGGAAAAAAGTAACCGTTGTGCCAATTTTACGTGCGGGTTTAGGTATGATGGACGGAGTTCTAGAACACATCCCAAGCGCAAGAATTAGTGTAGTGGGGATCTACCGTAACGAAGAAACGTTAGAACCTGTTCCATACTTCAAAAAATTAGCGAACGATGTTGGCGAGCGTTTAGCGATTGTGGTTGATCCAATGTTGGCAACTGGTGGCTCAATGATCGCAACTATCGATCTGTTAAAAGAAGCTGGGTGCAAACATATTAAGGTATTAGTTCTCGTTGCTGCACCAGAAGGGATTAAGGCATTAGAAGCGGCACACCCAGATATTGAGCTTTATACCGCATCAATCGACAGCCACTTAAATGAAAACGGCTACATCATTCCTGGCTTAGGCGATGCAGGTGATAAAATTTTCGGAACCAAATAGTTCTAACAAAAAAGGCGGAATTTAATTCCGCCTTTCGTTTAGCTTGCTACAATATGCTTATTTTGCACAACCACAAGTTGCCACTTTATCTTCAAAACGACGGGCAGCCTCATCCCAGTTTACTACATTCCAGAATGCCTTAATGTAATCTGGACGACGGTTTTGATAATGTAAATAGTAAGCGTGTTCCCAAACATCTAATGCTAAAATAGGGTATCCCTCACAGCCTGCGACTTCCACCCCCATTAATGGGTTATCTTGGTTCGCAGTTGAAACTACCGCTAATTTTCCTTCATTTAAAACTAACCACGCCCAGCCTGAGCCAAAACGAGTAGTTGCAGCTTTCTCAAATTCTGCTTGGAAATTTTCAACAGAACCAAAATCACGAATGATCGCCTCTTTTAATGCACCTTGTAAAGTTGTACCTGTTTTTAAACCTTTCCAAAATAGAGTATGGTTTACATGACCACCAACATTGTTACGCACAGCAACACGTTTGTCCGCAGGCACTTGGCTTAAATCTTTAATTAATGCACCTGGACATTTTTCTAATAACTCAGGATGAGCTTCTAATGCTGCGTTTGCATTATTTACATAGGTTTGGTGGTGTTTAGAATGGTGAATTTCCATTGTTCTTGCATCGAAATGCGGCTCCAACGCATCATAAGCGTAGCCTAATTCAGGTAATGTATATGCCATAGTTAAATCCTCAAAAAATAATAGGTTAAATATGAGTAAAAACTCAGCGGATATTCTAACAAGAAATTTCGTTAAAAGCATATTTTTTTGATCTCGCTCAAAAACTTATAAGGTTTTCATATTTAAAACTCCTCTCCCGCTCCTGCCCTTTCTCTTAACACCATTTGCAAAATTTTTTCATTTTTAGACCGCTTGTACAGCCATACTGGCATGAATATCGATTATACCGCCCATAAAAAAACGGAGAGCCTAAGCTCTCCGTTTTCGCTTATTTATCTTCTTTTG
>NZ_SMAM01000003.1 GCF_004346205.1 Bibersteinia trehalosi
TCTTTGCAGAAGATGGCGGCTATGGAATCAATGCGAATAATGTTGAGTTAATAGCAGGGGCGATAGCCTCAAGCAACCCGGAAAATAGCGAATTGGCAACGAATAAGTTGAGCTTCCGAGATATAGAGAACCAAAGCAGCAGCGAAGCGTTGAGTGCAGGCGTAAGCGCTAGTGTAAACCTAAACAAAGCCGTAGGCACAGAGGCAAAAACCGAGGCACAGGCAGAACAACAAGCCCAAACCGCCAAACTCACTGGCACGCCACAAAGCAACGGCATTAGCCCAAGCATTCCAATGTTTAACAGCAGCGAAGAGCGTAGCATCACCAAAGCGACGCTGACGGAAGGGAAAATCACGCTGAATAAAGACAGCAATCCAACCCAAACCACAGCCAAAGCGCTGGGCATTAATACGGATTTAAGCCAAGCGAACCGAGAAGTGGCAGGGTTGAAAGACATCAATCAAACACTCAGGGAGCAACAGATACTCAGCCAAGCGGCAGGAAATGTGGCAGAAGCAGTGATGACTTATGCGGAAAACCAAAAAGCTGAACTTCAACAAGCGGAACAAAATGCCAGAAAATCCGCAGAACAGGCAGCAAATGCAGGTGATAGCGCAACAGCACGAGCCAAACTGCAAGAAGCCGAACAGTTAAAAGCAGAAGTGGAACGTTGGGAAACCGGCGGCGACCACAAACGAAAAGCGACAGCAGTTGCAGCGGCATTGAGCCTCGCTGTGGCAGGTAAACCGGCGGAGGCGATAGCAGCAGGGGCAGCTTCGCCTTACCTCAACGAAGCGATTAAACATATTACGGAAAACACCGATAACAAAGCCCTAGAAGCTTTGAATGTTCCGCTACATATTTTATGGGGAGCAGTGGAAGCCGAACTTGCAGGTGGTAGTGCCACAGTAGGCGCGGTTGCAGCAGGCGTGGGCGAACTCGGGGCAAAAGTGCTGGCTGAAACGGTTTACGGTAAGCAACCGAGTGAGCTGAATGAAGAGGAAAAACAGAACCTACTTAATGCAAGCAAAGCATTGGCAGGGATTGCGAGCGGAGTGGTAAGTGGAGGTAATGGAGCTGAGACTTTAGCGAATGCAAGTGTTGGAATGGTTGTGGCTGAGAATGCGGTGGAGAATAATGCTTTAAATGCCAGTGATTCTGTCAATTACCTGAGAGATTTGAGTGAAGCTTATAAAAAGGGGGAGTCTCTAGAAGTCGTTCATGAAAAATATGCAATTCTTAGTCAGAGAGAATTTGAAAAGGATATTGATGCTTGCAAAAATGGCGGCTTAATGTGCTATGTAGGTGTTTTATCTGCAATGAAAGCTGGCGTGGACTCGATAGAAGGATACAAAGACTTTTACGCACTACCTACTGAAATCAAACAAGAAGCTGTTGATTGGGTAAGCTCTGAGGCAGCTAAACATAGCATTGAATTTATTGATGGTTCTCCAACAGCAATATATCTTGCATTAACAGCAATAGAAATTGCTCAGGAAATGTATGAAGCCAAGAATGCAGGCAGAAATTTTTCAGTTGATAAGGCACAGGCTAAGTTTGCTCAGAAAATAAATGCTTATAATCCCCACAAACATTCTGTAGGGAATATGAATGATTTCTTGAAAAATAAAGAGTTTGGTCAAAATTTGTCTCAGATTTTAACTAAAACTTCTAAGAGATATCAAGGGCAGACTATATATGAGGTTAATAAAAGTGAGTTAGGATTTAAGAAAGGAGATCAAATATATCTTGATAATTTGCACAAAGATCATTTGGAAGTGTTTGATAGAAATGGAAACTTTAAAGGAGTTTATAATTTAGATGGTTCTTTAAATGCAGAAAAAACTAAGAATTCTTATGGCAGAAAGTTATCTAAGTAGGCGATTTATATGTGTTTAAATAAAATTATAATTATGTTGGTTGAACTTGCGAAGAGTAAAGGGATATCTAAAGAAGAATTATGTAAACTTAGAGATGAAAATAATTTCATGATGTTTGGATTAGATTATTCTCTAGAAGATATTGACTTAGAGATTAACAAAGAATTAGAAGAGCTTTCAGAGCTAATAAATAGATTAAAAGAACATAATGAAGACTTGAATTGGCTTAATATAGCAATAAAGCTACAGGATATAGGGAATTATTTTATATATTTGAATGAAGATATAAGAAAAATAATTTCAATGCAATAAAGAGGTCTTGATAGAGATTAACAATCTATATTCCTAAGCTGGGGCTATTTAAGTTGTATTCGGTTAATTATGTTGAGTATGCTGCAAATAACAGTGACAGCGCAGGCTTCGGTGGACGGGGCAAGGGGCGATAGGCACGGCGTGGGGTGCAAGTGGTTATAGCAATCTGGCAAGTGGCGAAGCAAACCGCAGACAAGTAACCCAACAATCGGGATTATTTGCGGAAGAGGGTGGCTATCATATCAACGCCAACAATGTTGAGCTGATAGCCTCAACCAATCCTGAAAACAGTGAATTAGCAACAAATAACCTCAAATTCCAAGACATTGAAAATTACAGCAGCAGCCACGCAGTGAGTGCAGGTTTAAGTGCTAGCGCCAGCCTAAACAAAGCCGCAGACACAGAGGCGAAAACCGAGGCACAGGCAAAACAGCAAGCGGAGATTGCCAAACTCACCGGCACGCCACAAAGCCACGGCATTAGCCCAAGCATTCCGATGTTTAACAGCAGCGAAGAGCGTAGCACCACCAAAGCGACGCTGACGGAAGGGAAAATCACGCTGAATAAAGACAGCAATCCAACCCAAACCACAGCCAAAGCGCTGGGCATTAATACGGATTTAAGCCAAGCGAACCGACAGGTGGCAGAGCCGAAGGACATTCACCAAACACTCAGGGAACAGCAGATACTCAGCCAAGCAGTGGGGAATGTACTGGGAGCGGTAAGTACTTATGCAGAACAAAAAGCGAAACAAGCGGAAGAAGAAATCAAGCAAGCCGAGGCAGCATTACAAGCGGCTGAAAAAACGGAAGATTTTGCAAAAATCGACGAAAAACAGACCGCTTATGCTGAAGCCAAAGCTCGCAAAGAGAGTTGGGAAGACGGCGGAGCAAACAAGCGCCGAATGGATGCGCGGTAATGGCGATTACCACAGTTTTAAGCGGTGGCAGTGCAGGGCAAGTGGCAGTAGCAGCCGTTTCCCATGAGCTGAACGCCCAAATCCACGAACTGACGAAAGACAGCAAAACGGCAAATTTACTGGCGCACGCTGCACTTTCTGCATTAGAGGCAGGCGTATCCGGCAACAACGTTGGTGCAGGGGCGGTGGCAGGTTTAGTCGGTGAAGGCAGTGCAATGTTACTGGCTGAAACGGTTTTCAACAAACAACCGAACGAACTCACCGCCGAAGAGCGTAATCTGCTGAAAGTAGCAGGACAGCTTGCAGGCGCAGTAGCTGGGCAAACCACGGGTGGCACTACAGCGGATACGGTGTTTGGGGCAGAGACGGCTCAGAGGGCGGTGGAGAATAATTTACTAGCTAAAGAAGATGATGAATATGTATTTGAGAGTTCAAAAATATTCGATAAAGATGGTTCTCTAAATGAGAAAAGGAAGTATAAAACACAGCAACTTTTGATAAAAAGTAAAGAAATTGATCTTTTATTACAGCAGTATCAAAAAGATCCTAGTAGTTTAAATGAAACCCAACGTAACTATTTACATAATGAGTTAATAGAAATATCTAATTCTTATGGAATATCCGTAGATAAATTGTATAACTGGGATTTTAACAGTGGATATAGGAGAGATGATTCTAGTCTATCAAAATATTTAGCATCTGAATATTATAGGCAAAATTTATCTTATGAAGCTAAACAAGGACAATCAATGGCGACAGGTATAGTTTCATTACCAAGTGTAGCTTATGGTTATCGCTTTGTTCCTGAATTAGGAAAATTTGTTTCAGCTAATCCGATTAAATCAGAAACCGCAATGGTTGTAGGATATAAATCAGGAGAGCTTGTGGGTGAAGGAAAAGTTTTTGTTAATGGGAAATTTAATCAACAAGGTGTTGAAGATATAGCTAAAGATGGATTAAAGACATTGGCATTAGGTAAGCTACCTTGGTGGCAACAAAGTTTATATGGAACAGCTATAGATTATGGATATGAAGTAAACAAATCTAATGCAACACCTCAATCTGTAAAGGCGGAAATGATTGGTTCTGGGGCTGGTGTTGCTGTCTCGGGTATATCCGAACTAGGTAGCAAAATAGAGCCAAGATTAAATGGAATAAATAAAATTATTTTTAATGTTATTGGTGGCGATAAAATTTCTGATTATATTAAAGAAGAAGTAAAAGGGGTTGAACAATGAATTTGTTTATTTTTTTTATTATTTTTTATATCCCTGTTTTTTTATCCTATTTTATTATTTTGCTTGGGGTTGATATATTTATTCTTGAAAAAATACATGTAAATTATCAGCGATTATTAGAAAGGTCATTTGATTTTAGTATATATATTTATATTTTATGGTGTTTTCTGAAGTACTTAAGTGCAATTGGAAAAAATGAAAAATGATTATTTTTTGTTAATGTAAGTAAAATTGTAAACCCTGATAGCGTTAGCGTCCACACTAGTGCTATTTAATATAAGTAAAAATCGGTTAATTATTCCAATATTTTGCAAATTTTATCGGTAAATCAAGCGCTTGTTTGGTAATAGTTAAGATGCTCGCATTATCGGGGCCGAACTTGCAGGTGGCAGTGCCACAGCAGGAGCAGTTGCAGCAGGCGTGGGCGAACTTGGGGCGAGAATACTTGTGGAAACGGTTTACGGCAAACAACTGAGTGAGCTTAACGAGGAGGAAAAACAGAACTTACTCAATGCAAGCAAAGCATTAGCAGGCATTGCGAGCGGAGTGGCAAGTGGAGGTAATGGGGCTGAGACTTTAGCGAATGCAAGTGTTGGAATGGTTGTGGCTGAGAATGCGGTGGAGAATAATTTGTTACTGACAGATTATATGATAATGGTTATGTATTTAAAACAAGCAGGTGGCTTTATTGCTACCATAGAAAATAGAATTGTGATATTTACAATAAATACAGGAAGTGAATTGTCTGATCTTCTACAACGGGATATCATTTTGCTCTTATGCCTAAAAATAAGGCGGTGTGTAACCGCCCTATTTTCTCTTTTTACTGCAAGATTACATAGAAATTTGCACCATCTCGTACGACATTTAGTGCCACAACAGACGGTTTTTTATCTAAGATTTTGCGTAATTCACCAATATTTTCAACTTTACTGCGGTTTACACCAACAATGATATCGCCTTTTTTAAAGTCATAACGCTCTGCGATTGAGCCTTTTTCAACTTTAGTGATCTCAACACCTTTTAATCCTTTTTCGTCATAGTTGCTGAATTCAGCTCCTTTTAACGCAGGTAGCAGATTATCGGCGGTCGTTTTTGTTTGTTCATCAGATTGCAAGGTCACTTTAACCGTATCTTCTTTATTATCACGTAGATAGGTTAATTCGATTTCTTTGCCTGCACCAGTGGTTGCGACTTTAGCTCGTAATTCGGCAAAGCTGCGAATTTTTTGGCCGTTTAAAGCAGTAATCACGTCACCTGCTTTTAAGCCAGCTTTTGCCGCAGCAGAATCAGCCATAACCTCGCTAACAAAAGCTCCTTGTTGAGCATCGACATTGAATTCTTTAGCAAGATCAGCGTTTAATTCGCCCCCTTTAATCCCTAGTAAACCACGTTTTACTTCGCCAAATTCAATAATTTGCTGGACAAGGTTATTCGCCATATTACTCGGAATAGCAAAAGCAATTCCAGCATTGCCGCCACTAGGCGAGATAATAGCAGTATTAATCCCGATTAATTCGCCTTGCAAGTTGAGTAATGGGCCTCCGGAGTTACCGCGGTTTACAGCTGCATCGGTTTGAATATAGCTTTCATAACCAGAATCAATACTACCTGTTGAGCGCCCAAGTGCAGAGACAATACCCGAAGTAACTGTTTGTCCTAAGCCAAATGGATTACCGATTGCAACAGTAAAATCGCCTACACGTAGTTTATCTGAATCGGCGATTTTAATTTCAGTTAGGTTTTTAGGATCTTCAAGCTGGAGCAAGGCAACATCTGATTGTGGATCTGCACCAACTAATTTGGCTTTAAACTCACGCCCATCTTCAAGTTTTACCGTAATTTTATCGGCCTTATCAATAACGTGGTTGTTCGTTACTACATAGCCTTTTTCCGCATTAATGATGACACCAGAACCTTCTCCTCGGAATTGCCGTGGGCTACTTTGACGATCGCCAAACATATCTGGGCCAAAGAAGAAATCAAATTCATCTGGTACCATTCGCTGTCGAGTTGAACGGCTCTCTGTTTTACCTTCAACTGCAATACTAACCACCGCGGGGCGAACTTTTTCAATCATAGGAGCAAGGCTAGGTAGTGTTTGTCCATCAACCGCATTTGGTAAGCTAGCGTGGGCATTTATTGGAAATGATAAAGTGCATAAGCCTAAGATGAGTGAAGAGAGTAGTGTTTTATTTAATTTTGTCATTCTATTTCCTTACTATTATTGATTATGAAATGAGCGGAGAACATCCGTAATCTGTAGCCGATATGACAGAGAAAAATTTCAGCGGTTCGAAAAATTGTGTACGATAGCTTGAAATTTCAACAAAAGACAGAGTTTGCTTTTTACAATTCGGCTAAATATGTGAAATGCTTCACATATTATTGACATTAGCATAACTTTTAGACGTGTGGAGATTTATTCTTTAGCATGAAAAAAGTAAAATATCCTGCCTTTCTGGTATTTATTATTCTACTTTCATTTCTGTTTATAGGAAATCCGACTATGTTATGGTTTCTACTTTGTGTAGCTATGTTACTTTTAGGTTACTTTATTTATGGAAAAGTAATTGAAAAGATCTTTGTTATTAAGCCTGAACGTGAGACTCCGGCCTATTCTATGCGAGATGGCATTGATTATGTGCCAATGTCTAAAAAGAAAATTTGGCTCATTCAATTATTAAATATTGCAGGCACAGGGCCAATTTTTGGTCCAATCCTAGGGGCATTATATGGCCCAGTGGCCATGCTTTGGATTGTATTCGGTTGCATTTTTGCTGGTGCAGTGCATGATTATTTAACAGGTATGCTTTCTATCCGTAATGGTGGTGCGAATGTACCATTTTTAGCGGGCAAGTATTTAGGCACTCCGATTAAACATTTTATGAACGGCTTTGCAGTATTGCTACTTTTATTAGTTGGCGTGGTATTTGTGGCTAGCCCGGCATCTCTTCTAACTAATATCACTTCTGATATTATTAATTCAGGAGGAGTAAGCGCAGGGGCAGTAAATGATGAAGCAGGAGCCTCTAAAGGTACTATTTTAATTGTTTGGACAACCATTATCTTTGCTTACTACATCATCGCGACGCTTGTGCCGGTAGACAAAATTATTGGTAAAGTTTACCCATTCTTTGGTGCTCTCTTGCTATTTATGACTTTTGGGATGCTATTTGGCTTAATTTTTAACGGTATTCCATTTTTCCAAACAGTCGGAGGTGATGTTGGTATTGCTGATTTTTTCCGTAATATGCATCCTAATGGTGCACCAATCTGGCCATTACTTTTCATCACTATCGCTTGTGGGGCGATTTCTGGGTTCCACGCAACTCAGTCGCCATTGATGGCTCGTTGTACTCAAAATGAAAAAGAAGGTCGCTTTATTTTCTATGGTGCAATGATTGCTGAAGGCGTTATCGCTTTAATTTGGTGTATGGTTGGCTTAAGTTTCTATGATAGTACAGCTTCATTCCAAGAAGCTTTAAAAGGTACTCCATCTAAAGTGGTTTATGACTCTGCCGTAGGTATGCTTGGCTTAGTGGGGGGAATTATTGCGGTGCTTGGTGTAGTTATCTTGCCAATTACTTCAGGTGATACTTCTTTCCGTGCGGCACGTTTATTAATTGCAGAGTTCTTAAAATTTGACCAGCGTCCATTTGTTAAACGCCTAATGATTGCTGTGCCTCTATTTGCAATCGGTTTTGCGGTATCGTTAGTGGATTTTCAAATCTTGTGGCGCTATTTTGGTTGGGCAAATCAAACTACAGCAACTATTACATTATGGGCTGTAAGTGCATATCTGTATCGCACTAAGAAATTCCACTGGGTGGCAACACTGCCTGCAATTTTTATGACCAGTGTATGTTCAACCTTTATTTTAAATGCGCCAATTGGACTGAGCCTAGATTATACGCTGTCTGTATGGCTTGGTTTTGCGGTAGCATTGTTGTGCGCAGGGCTATTCTTTAAATTACTCAAACCGTTCGATAAAGAAGTCGAAGAGTAATTAAAATACCCTTAAATGATCTGACCCCAAAAAGTTAGACAAATTTAATTCAAGGACTGAGTTCTGTACTCCACAGGGCTCAGTCCTTTTAATTTCACTTGAATACGCTTATGGTTGTAATAATGAATGTCATCGAAAATCGTTTGTTCAAGCTGTTCGAAGGTCTCAAACCGCTCGGTAAAATAACATTTCGTTTTCAGTTCTAAAATGCGATAACGCAAGCGTTCTTCTTCGGTTTTTTGGGGGAGCATTTTCGGGTATTTCGGTTTCATTGACGGACAAGCTTTAGGTTTGGGCACTGAACCGTTTATTACCTTGTTTATCAAAGGCGTGCAGCCATTGGCTGATAATGCCGGAATTGGCAATAGCAAAATAGAGATGCATATTCTGCAGAAAATTGACCATTTTTGACCGCTTGTATCACGGATAATTTGAATTCAGGTGAGTAAGCCTGTTTAGTATGACAAACAGCTAACTCATTGATGCCATTGTGATTATATTGCTGAATCCAACGTCGTAATGTTTTACCTGTAAGCTGAAAATGCCGACGGGCAGTGAGCTGTTTTTACCCTGTTGAAGATAAAATTCAATAACTTGTCGTTTGAAAGATTGGTTGTATTTAGTCATAAAAAATCTGCACCTTAATCTGTTGGTTGTTTAGTCCAACTTTTGGGGTGCAGATCATTTTAGTAAAAATCTAATTTTTTATGGCTTTTATTTGATCATCTGTCTCCGTTATATACGGTATTACGAACGATGACATAATCTACCGTGCGGATTGCTGCTAAATCTCGACCACCAGCGTAAGAAATAGCAGATTGAATATCTTGTTGCATTTCATTCAATGTGTCGGCAAGTTTACCACGAACTGGAATCATCTCTTTTTTGCCTTCCACATTTTTACGCTCGCCTTTTTGGAATTCAGAGGCACTACCGAAATACTCTTTATATTGTTTGCCATTGATTTCTGCATTTACGCCTGGGCTTTCTTCATGAGCAGCAAGCAGTGATCCAATCATTACCATCGAGGCGCCAAAACGTACTGATTTTACTATGTCACAATGGTGACGGATACCGCCATCGGCAATAATTGGTTTACGTGCTGCTTTTGCACATAAGCGAACTGCAGCTAACTGCCAGCCACCGGTACCAAAGCCTGTTTTCAGTTTCGTAATACAAACTCGACCAGGTCCAATTCCCACTTTAGTAGCATCAGCGCCTGCATTTTCTAATTCACGTACGCCTTCAGGAGTACCAACATTACCAGCAATTAGAAATGTAGATGGTAAGTGTTGTTTTATAAATTGGATCATTCTAATTACATCATCTGAATGTCCGTGAGCCACATCAATAGTGATATAGTCAGGAACGAGATTTTCAGCAACGAGTTCTCGTACAAAGTCATATTCGTAATCTTTAACCCCAATACTGATTGATGCGATTAATCCTTTTTCTTTCATCTTTTTGACAAAAGGTTTGCGAGCGCTTTCATCAAAGCGATGCATAATATAGAAGTAGTGATTTTGAGCAAACCATTCTGCAAGTTCTTCGTTGATGACGGTTTGCATATTGGCGGGAACAACAGGGATTTTAAAAGTATGGTTACCGAATTTAACGCTGGTATCGCACTCTTTACGGCTACTAACAATACATTTATTGGGGATAAGTTGAATATCTTCGTAATCGAAAACTTCCATGAGACACTCCTGTATATAAAATAATAAAAGGGTGTCAATACGGTGGTATTGACAAAGAATTCTACTTTGCAACCGTTTGCTTTGCAAGAGGTAAAAATAAAAAAGCCTACAAATTATGTAGGCCTTGATACAAATTATCGCCACGCTTTAAACTGGTTAATTAAGCCATTGGTAGAACTATCGTGGCTTGTGATTTGTTCGTTATTTTCCAGCTCTGGGAGTATGCGGTTAGCAAGTTGTTTACCTAGCTCAACACCCCATTGGTCGAAGCTATAAATATTGAAGATCACACCTTGTACAAATATTTTGTGTTCATACATCGCAATCAATGCGCCAAGCGTGTATGGGGTGATTTTTTGTAGCAAGATAGAGTTGGTTGGTTTATTGCCTGTAAATACTTTAAATGGCACAATATTTGCAACTTCTTCGAGTTTTTTACCCGCTTGTAAGAACTCTTGTTCAACAATCTCTTTTGCTTTTCCGAAAGCTAATGCTTCAGTTTGGGCAAAGAAGTTAGATAGTAATTTGCTATGATGGTCAGCAAGAGGATTGTGGGTTTGTGCTGGGGCAATAAAATCACACGGAATTAATGTTGTACCTTGGTGAATTAATTGGTAGAAAGCATGCTGACCATTGGTGCCAGGTTCTCCCCAGATAATTGGACCGGTTTGGTAGCCCACCGCTTTGCCGTCTCTGCCGACAAATTTACCGTTCGACTCCATATTACCTTGTTGGAAGTATGCCGCGAAACGGTGCATATATTGGTCATAAGGCAGGATAGCTTCACTCTCTGCACCTAAAAAATTATTATTCCAAATGCCGATAAGTGCAAGGGTAGTTGGAATATTTTGTTCAATTGGCGCATTGAGGAAATGTTTGTCCATTGCGTGCGCACCAGCAAGCAGTTGCTCAAAATTTTCAAAACCGAGTGAGAGCGCGATAGATAAGCCAATTGCTGACCAGAGTGAGTAGCGGCCTCCCACCCAATCCCAGAATTCAAACATATTGGCTGTATCAATGCCGAATTTCTCAACTTCTTTTGCATTGGTAGAGAGTGCGATAAAGTGTTTTGCTACCGCGGACTCATCTTTTGCCGCAGCCAATAACCAATTACGAGCAGAATATGCATTGGTCATGGTTTCTTGAGTCGTAAAAGTTTTACTTGCTACCAGGACTAGAGTGGTTTCTGGATTCACTTTGCGTAGAGTTTCGGCAATATGTGTACCATCCACGTTTGAGACAAAGTGCATATTCAGATGATTTTTATATGGGCGTAGAGCCTCTGTAACCATGTAAGGGCCTAAATCTGAACCACCAATCCCAATATTGATGACATCGGTAATTGCTTTGCCAGTGTATCCTTTCCATTCGCCTGAGATTACTTTCTCGCAGAAATCTTTCATTTTTGCCAGTACTGCATTTACCTCAGGCATCACATCTTTACCATCTACTACTACAGGAGTATTTGCTCGATTACGTAATGCAGTGTGTAGTACGGCGCGGTTTTCTGTGCGATTAATTTTTTCGCCGTTGAACATTGCATAGGTTGCAGATTTAAGCTGGCACTCCTCTGCAAGTTGGCGTAGTAGGGTTAAGGTCTGTTGGTTCACCGCATTTTTAGAAAAATCAACCAATATTTGATCTTCAAAGCGGAGGGAGTATTTATCGAACCGGTTTGGTTCATCAGCAAAAAGTTGTGGAATAGTGAGGTTTTCCATTTTATGCTGAGCTAACGCGTTCCAAGCAAAAGTTTGAGTTGGATTGATATTTTGCATTGATAGTCCTCTAAGATTAAAAATTAATTCTGTTCAGATTTGTCATTTAGTAGTGTATCAAGACGTTTTTCTAACTCGTTCAGTTTCTCACGGGTGCGTAATAATACTTGTGATTGAACGTCAAATTCTTCGCGGGTAACTACATCCAATTTCGCGAGCTGAGCTTGTAAAATCTGTTTAAATTTTTCTTCAAGATCGATACCAAGATTTTTTAACGGTTGCGGTAGAGCATTATGAAGCTGCTGTGCGATTGATTCTAAATTTTTGGGATTAAGCATAACATTCTCCTAGAAAAATACAGCGGAGAATTTTAAAGAATTTCAGCGATAAGCAAAAGCAAATAATGCGATATTTATTAAGAAATTTATTGGGAAGAAATGGCTGGGGTACTAGGATTCGAACCTAGGAATGCCGGGATCAAAACCCGGTGCCTTACCGCTTGGCGATACCCCAAATGAAAAAAACTAACTTTAAGTTAGCTATTAGAGATATGATTAATAAGATGGCTGGAGTACTAGGATTCGAACCTAGGAATGCTGGGATCAAAACCCAGTGCCTTACCGCTTGGCGATACTCCAGTCGTATTTTTGCAAGCCATTAAATGGTGCGGGAAGAGGGACTTGAACCCACACACCTCTCGGCGCCAGAACCTAAATCTGGTGCGTCTACCAATTTCGCCATTCCCGCAATGGTGGCTACAGCGAGATTCGAACTTGCGACCCCAACATTATGAGTGTTGTGCTCTAACCAGCTGAGCTATGTAGCCATTTGCGTAACCATATCGGCTTTGCGGGGCGTATTATGCTGATTTCCCCTTTGTTCGTCAAATACTTTTTAAAAAAAAATAAATTTTTGCGTTCTTTTGCATAGAGTTTCGGCAAATTGCGTAAAAAACAGTAGAAAACTGCTTAACTATTCATTTCTGCTGATAATTGTTGTAGTACTGGCACAATTTCTGGAAAGCTTCCCTCCCATAATTGGAAAGCATAGGCTGCCTGACCAACAAGCATACCTAAGCCGTCTTGGCAATTTTCTGCACCATTTGCTCGAGCATAATTTAAAAAAGGGGTCTTTTGCTGAGGCGCATATTGCATATCATATATATTGGCAGACACAAGTAGTGATACGGGTAATTCCACACATTTTCCTTGTAAGCCTAGTGAAGTGGCATTAATGATTAAATCAAATTGTTGCTGGCAGATTTCGTTCCAACAAGCGGCTTGAATTTCACCAAATTTTGCAAATTTTTCAGCTAAATCAACCGCTTTCTGGGGGGTGCGATTATAAAGTGTAATGCTTTGTTGAGCTTGTAATAGTGGATAAAGCACGCCTTTTGTTGCGCCGCCAGCACCTAAAATTAATACTCGTTGTGTCGGTTTTAACCAAGTTAAACGTTTTAAATCTGCGATTAATCCCAGCCCATCTGTATTGTCGGCATATAATCTTCCATCGTCTAAGCGCTTTAATGTATTACAAGCTTGGGCTTGTAAACAAGCTTCACTATGTACATCCGCTAAGGCAAAAGCGCGTTCTTTAAACGGTGCGGTAATATTGGCTCCTTTCGCTCCCGAGTTAAAGAAGCCCGTTAATTGCTGTTCAAATAGGGTTTCATCACCTAATTTAGCAATATAATTGATTGCTTTAGCTGTCTGTTTGGCAAAAAGTTGATGAATACGGGGAGATTTACTCTGTTGGATAGGGTTTCCCCATACGGCATATTGGTTCATTGTTATCCTTTTCGTAAAATCTGTTGTGTGAAAATATCACGAATTTCTGAAGGGTTGCTTTTTCCACCTGTAGGCATATCCAAAACCGGAAAATGGGTTCCAAATTGTGCCAATACTTCAGTGACTGTTTTACAAGGCGGTAAGCCGCTTAAATTAGCACTGGTTGAAGTGAGCGCAAAGCCTACGCTATTGCATAGCTGTTCAACGGCAGGAATTTGACATAGACGCACAGCGATAGAATCAAATTTTCCTTTTAGATAAGATGGTACATTCGCTTTAGCAGGCATAATCCAAGTTATTGCGTTATCTGAAATTTGGTGGAAACGCTGCCATTCCTTCTCGCTTAAACGGTTATCGTCAATATAGGGCATTAAGAAATCTAAATGAGGAGCGATCAATATTAGCCCCTTTTCCTCTGGGCGATGTTTCAGAGCAAGTAACTTCTTTACAGCCTGTTCGCTATTCGGATTACAGCCCAATCCGAACACTGCTTCGGTTGGATAGGCTACGACTTGATCCTGCTTTAGTTTTTCTGCAATTTGTTTAATTGTTGTCATTTGGCTTTTCATTAAAAATATGCTGACATAGTTTATTGGCGCATTGGTATTGCTGTTTTTGGGCAAGAGCCAAAGGGTAATTGCACTCAGGGCAGCACCTTTTTACAGGCTTTATTGCTAAAGTAAATTTACATTTTGGATAGGCATTACAAGCATAGAATGCTTTACCTGAACGCCCTGTACGTTTAACCAATTTACCCGTGCTACATTCAGGACAATCAAATTCTTCTTCCTGTTCCACTTGTTCATGTACGACAAAACGGCAATTGGGATAATCACTACAGCCAATAAAAATACCGAATGAACCCTGTTTCAGTTGTAATAGGGCGTTGCAATCTGGACAAGGCTCATCTAGTGTTTTGATTATATGATAACTCTGTTGCAATGGTTTAATGTAATGGCATTGCGGGTAAGCACTGCAGCTAAGAAATAAGCCTTGCTTGCCACGTTTAATCTGTAACATTGCACCGCATTCAGGGCAAATCTCTCGCTGTTTGCTGGATTCAAATAGACTCATTATTTGATTAGCTCAAATGTAATTACAAAAAGTTGCTGTTCTTCTGGATAAATCTCTTTAATCACTTGGCGTAATTCTGACAAGCTCATATTCTCTTGTTTAGCATGTTGCTCTGAAAGCTGTTCAACGTGGATAGGTTCAACAGATAATACTTGAATTTTGGCAAACAAGCGGTCTGTTTCATTGGTAAAAACACAAAGCTCTTGTCCTGCTTGATAAAAAGATTCTGATTTATCTCGAATTGTAATGGTTTTTTTACCATTAACAATATCGTTTTCAAAGCGTGAGAAAAAGGTAATTTTATTCATCTGTATATTCTGCATCGCAATTATCGCTGTAATCTAAATCCATTAAATGTGAAAAGTGATCATTAGCAAAGCCATGGCTTACCATATATCGCCACATTTTCTGTTTTGACTTGAGATCCCAAACCTGTGGCCGCTTTTTCTCAAAAACGCTTTCGGCTAATTCAAACCAATCGACTTCACAATTATCCAGTGCTTGTTGAATCATCCAATCTTTGATACCTTTTTGCAAGAGTTCTTGACGTAAACGACGTGGCCCATAGCCTTGCAATGCTCTATATCGCAGATAGCTTGCACAGAATCGTTCGTCACTTTGCCAATGATTTTCTTGAGCTTTGCTCATTGCTTGCTCAATTTCATCATTAGTATAGGCTTTCAGTTTGAGTTTACGTTTAAGCTCTAATTCACTATAGTCCCGTTTGGAAAGCAAATAGAGTAAATAATTTAGTGCACTATATTTTGCTGTCATCAATAAAAAATGCGGTTTATTTAAACCGCATTCCCATTCTTAAAACTCTTCGTTAAATTCTTCGCTATTATTAACTAAATCATCGCCATCATCACTAGAAGACTCTGCGATCAAGGCTTTTTCTGGGCTGTTTGTTAGCAATTCACGAATATCTTGTTCAATTTTATCCGCAATTTCTGGATTTTCTTTTAACCACTTAATTGCATTATTTTTACCTTGGCCAATTTTCTCCCCTTCATAAGAGAACCAAGCACCAGATTTTTTGATTAAACCTTGAGCTTCAGCCAAGATTAATAGTTCACTCATACGAGAAATGCCTTGACCATACATAATATCAAACATCACTTCGCGGAATGGTGGCGCAACCTTATTTTTCACCACTTTAACTTTTGTTTGGTTACCCAAAATCTCATCACCTTCTTTTACCACTCCTGCACGGCGGATATCTAAACGTACTGAAGAGTAGAATTTAAGTGCGTTACCACCTGTAGTTGTTTCAGGATTTCCAAACATGACACCAATTTTCATACGAATTTGGTTAATAAATACCACTAGGCAGTTGGTATTTTTGATGTTTGCAGTCAATTTACGCAGTGCTTGTGACATCAAACGAGCTTGTAATCCCATATGAGAATCGCCCATATCGCCTTCAATTTCTGCTTTCGGCGTTAATGCAGCAACGGAGTCCACGATAATGACATCTACAGCGCCAGAGCGAACTAATGCATCACAGATTTCTAATGCTTGTTCACCATTATCTGGTTGAGAAATCAATAATTTATCGGTATTTACCCCTAATTTACGCGCATAGACAGGATCGAGAGCATGCTCTGCATCAATGAATGCGCAGGTTTTATCTGTTTTTTGTGCTTGTGCAATAAGAGAAAGGGTAAGAGTTGTTTTCCCTGAAGATTCAGGACCGAAGATCTCAACGATACGCCCCATCGGTAAACCGCCGATACCGAGTGCTAAATCCAAACCGATAGATCCTGTTGAAACCGCTTCAATATCAAGGGTTTGGGTTTGTCCTAAAGTCATTACAGAGCCTTTACCAAACTGTTTTTCAATTTGTGCTAATGCTGCAGCAAGTGCTTTCTCTCTTGCTTCAGGATCTGTTTGCTTTACCACTTGGTTTTTCTGATTTTTTTTCTCGCTAGCCATAATGTTTCCTATTTTATCTTGCCCAAAATAGTTTGGGCGGGCTGTGCATCAATAACTGTAAATTATTATACTGTTTACTCATACAGTTTCAACTGTTTTTTGTAAATTTTTCGATCCTGATCGTAAAATTTTATGCAAAACGTACCGCTTGTATGGGGAGCGCGCGTGCTAGATCGAACGGATTAAGTGCATTGATTAGCATAATTTGTTCAAAGTTGCCTAAACTTTCTACAGGAATATCAAGTAATTCAACTTGTTTTTCATCTAGTAAGCGACTTAATTGTGTGCCCTTTAGCAGGTAATCTTTTGAGCTATACCATTTTCCTTGTTTTGAAAAAAGCAAATTCCCGATGGTACAATCACTTACTTTTCCATTGTTAATAATAATCACCTCACTATGTTGGTTGATAGGAAAGGTTTGAAAAATAGAGCGATTACTGTATTTAAATTGATAATCTAAATTGTCAGAATAAACAACATCAAAATAATGGAGCTCTTTTGCTTGATAAGGAAAGTATTGAATTTCATAATCATGTTGATTATAGGCTATTTTACAGCGGTATAATCCCTGCTTATATTCCTGTGGAATAGTTAGAATTTTACTTAACTCAAATAATGGAGTTTCATTAAAATAGCCAAAACAAGATTTTTCATATCGTGCTTGATGATATGCAATATTTTGGGCAATGCCATCTTTAATGGCAATGGTTTCAAAGAGTGGAAATTGGGACATAAACTTTCTCGAGAATTTCATTATATTCTTCATCAAGATGACTTAAAAAAGTAATTCCACCACCACTGCGGAAAAATAATTGCTCATCTTGTTGTTCAATATAGCGAATAGCCACAGCACTTTCTAAATGTTCTCCATCAAAATAGCCAAAAATCCCTGTGTAATAGCCTCTTTCCTGCTGTTCTGCTTGCTGAATAATTTCTACGGTTTTCGCTTTGGGCGCTCCGCTAATTGAGCCTGCTGGCAATAATTTTGCCAGTATCGAACCAATATTTTTTTGCCAATATTCCCCTAAATCACCACAAATTTCAGAGCTGGTTTGATAAATTGCACCGCGATGGGTATGTATTTTTTCAACATAGCGATATTTTGTGACTTGGATATTTTCTGCAACCAGAGCAAGATCATTTCGGATTAAATCAACAATCGTATTATGTTCACTAAATTCTTTGGTGGAGTTTAATAATTTTTCTTTTGCATGCTCTTCAGCAGCATTAATTGTGCCTTTCATTGGGTAAGAATAGATCTTATTGTGCTGAATTTTAATAAAGCATTCAGGTGAGAAACAGACAAATTTCTCAGCTAAATAGCATTTATACTTGGCATGGCTTGCTGCAAAAATTTCATCTAAACGATAATTTGTTTTAATCTCTGTCGGAAAGGTTAAATTTAATAAATAGCTGTTTCCTTTCTGAATTTCGCGTTGAACAAAATTAAATGCAGCCTGATAACGTGGATAGTCTAAGGGGATTGGCTGAAAGGTAAATTTACGCTCAACATTTATGCATTCTTGTATGGCTAAATGAGGAAATACAAATTGAAGTGCATGCTGGTTTGCTTGAGCCAATGGGAAAATAATCGGTTTTTGCTGTTCAAAATCGATCAAAAAGAAAAACGGGCATTTTTCTTGCCCGAATTGATTTGCTTGTTGAATAAAATCTTGCATTTTAGGTATGAGAGAGAAAAAGTCGGTTAGTTATAATCTAATTTTCGGCTCTCTGCAAGCGGTGAGATTTTGCCAAAAATTTGCAAAATCTCACCGCTTGTAAGGTCTATTTACTTACTGCCTGTTGCCACGTTGCCAACCAATTTTTTGTTGTTTCACTATTTGGTTGTTTGAAATTCAGGATCGGATAGTTGGGTAATTGCTTAAATGCAGGATCTGCTTGAACCGCATTTACTGGTTTCATTACATTATTGTAAGCAATGGCCTTTTGTGCGGCAGGACTTTGCAGAAAAGCTAAAAATTGCTGTGCGAGAGAGCGTTGCTGTGAACTGGCGAGAATAGCCGCGACTTCTATTTGTAGCAAATGGCCTTCGCTAAATGGTGCGGCAGCATAATCATCATTTTGTTCGTGCCATTGATGGTATAGTGGCGAAGTCGTGTAACTCAGTACGAGATCAGATTCACCTTTTAAGAATGCCCCGTAAGTTTCTGACCAGCCTTTACCTACCGTGACGGTATGTTTTGCGAGCGTTTGCCACGCCTGTGCACTTTTTTCACCATAAACTTGGTTGATCCAATAGAGCAGACCTCGTCCAACTGTACTGGTTCTTGGATCTTGATAAATTACCTTGAGATCTTGCCGCTCAACCAACTCTTTTAAGCTTTGTGGCGGATTAGCGAGTTTTTGTTTGTTGTAAATAAAGGCATATTCGCCATAGTCGTAAGGTAAAAATATGGTACTTTTCCATTCAAGCGGTAAGTTTTTTGCATTATTTTGCAAATGGTGTTCGCGAAATAGACCCGATTTTTCTGCCTCATTCATCACATTTTGGTCGATACCAAGCATGACATCTGCTTTGGTTTTATTGCCTTCTAGGCGAATGCGGTTAAACATAGTTACGCCATCTTGAAAAGGCATGAATTTGATATCGCAGTTGCATTCTTGCTCAAACAGTGCTTCTAAGGTTTTCGCGGGGCCATATTTAGAGGCAAAAGAGTCATAGGTATAAATTGTTAATACCGGTTTTTCATGGGCTAAAACGCTGGTAGAGAGGGCGAAAATCGTAAAAGGGAGGAGTTTGGAAAGTTTCATTCAATGTTCCTTCTAAAAATGGAGATAGAAGGATCTAAAACAGAAATAGTCATTGCTGTCTCAAATCCCTACGCTGATATTAGTCAGATCAGGTTCTATGGGTATTTCTCAGCCTTACATTACAAAGCACCCCAATGAGAACGAAGACATTTTAGGCAAAATACAGACTATTATCAATTGCTAAAATCACTTAGAATATTTGCAAAATTTCGACAGGTTTGAAGCGCTTACATAGGGACTTATTTTGAACGAACTTATTATTACTCTAGAACCACAAGACAATGCTCGTTTGCAAGCATTTTGTGGCGCATTCGATGAAAATCTGGCGTTGATTGAAAAGCAATTCAATCTACTGATTGCTCGCCAAGGTTTTACTCTTACATTACAACCAGCTGAAACCAATCATTACTCCCATCATGTTTTACAAAATACAGCAAAGCTACTCCAGCAGTTGTATAACGAAACTGCACCAATAAAGGGAAAAATTAAAGAACTAGACTTAGAAGATGTGCATCTCGCTATTGCTGAAAGTCGAACCTTATTACAAGGTCAGTGGCAAAATAGCGGAAATGAAATTGCGATCAAAACAAAACGGGGTGTAATTAAACCAAGAAGTGGGCACCAACAAACTTACCTGCGTAATATTTTAAGTCACGATATTAGTTTTGGTATTGGGCCGGCTGGAACGGGGAAAACTTTTTTAGCAGTAGCGGCTGCCGTAGAATCATTGGAACGGCAAGAAATTCGCCGTATTTTACTGACTCGCCCAGCAGTGGAAGCTGGGGAGAAATTAGGCTTTTTACCGGGTGATTTGGGGCAGAAAATTGAGCCTTACCTTCGCCCACTCTACGATGCTTTATTTGAAATGCTCGGCTTTGAACGGGCACAGAAATTGATGGAACGTAATGTGATTGAGATTGCTCCGCTTGCCTATATGCGTGGGCGTACCCTCAATGATGCATTTATTATTCTTGACGAGAGCCAAAATACGACGATTGAACAGATGAAAATGTTCTTAACCCGCATTGGGTTTAACTCAAAAGCGGTGATTACAGGGGATATTACTCAGGTTGATTTACCGCGTTCAACTAAATCAGGATTAAAGCATGCGATCGAAGTATTGAGCAAAGTTCCTGATATCAGTTTTAACTATTTTGATAGCCAAGATATTGTGCGTCATCCAGTAGTCGCAAAAATTGTGCAAGCTTATGATGTCTGGGAAGCGGAAGACGAATTACGTCGTGAACAGCGTAAACTTGAGAAATTGGCGTTAGAACAGCAAAAATTGTTAGAGCAGGCAGAAAACTTATAGCAACTGTATCTCCCCAAAATTTTTGGCAAGATACAGTTGCTAAAATCAGCGCGCGCTATCTCCCGCGTTGATTATTTTTCATACCAAATTCGATTAACGTATAAGGTAACTTTCCCAGTAGGGGTAAGTACCTGCACTTCATCATCGACTTCTTTACCAATTAAAGCTCGAGCGACCGGCGAGTCAATAGAGATCCACTGTTTTGCAGGGTCAAATTCATCACAACCCACAATGCGATATTGTTTAATCTCGCCATCTTCGTTCTCTAATTCAACCCAAGCGCCGAAAAACACCTTACCTTCTTGCGATGGATGGTAATCCACGATTTGTAGAACTTCTAAACGTTTAGAAAGAAAACGCACGCGACGATCGATTTCACGCAGCCGGCGTTTGCCATAAATATATTCGGCATTTTCACTGCGATCACCTAATGCAGCAGCATCAGAGACAGCTTGAGTCACTTTGGGACGCTCTTCTTTCCATAAAAATTTCAGCTCTTGATCGAGCGCTTGCCAGCCTGCCCGAGTGATATGGTTAGATTTCGCCATGATTAGCTCGCAAATTCTACAATACCGGATACTTTACCTTGCTCATCTAAGGCAATAAGTGAGTGAATATGCTGTTCTTTCATGAGCTCTTCTGCATGTGCTAGGAAGGTAGAATCTGCAACGGTTTTAGGGTTTATCGTCATGATATCGGCAGCACTTTTTTGTAAACTTTCTGCACCAAATTTTGCCAAAGTACGACGAATGTCACCATCTGTGATAATCCCGCATAATTGCTCGCCATCCATCACTAACGCCACACCCATTCTACCTTCATTCATAACGTCTAAAAATTGAGTAAAGCGCGCATTAGGTTGAGTGATTGGCAGTTTACGCTGCATAACATCTCGTACACGACAGAGCAATTTACGCCCTAAACTACCACCAGGATGAAAACGCGCAAAATCTTCCGATTTAAAATCTCTTGCTTTAATTAAGGCTATGCCCAATGCGTCACCTAATGCCATCGTAATTAAGCTTGAAGTCGTCGGAGCAAGATTATTTGGGCAAGCTTCACGCTCAATACTAATATCTAATGTTACATCTGCATGTTTACCTAAAGTAGATTTTTCATTACCTGTCATTGCAATAATTTTATTGCCGAAGTTTTTTAGGCTTGGAATGAGCTTATTTACATCATCGGTTTCACCGCTGTAAGAGATTAAAATGACGACATCAATAGGCTTGAGCATACCCAAATCACCATGAAAGGCTTCGGTTGGGTGTAAGAAAAAGCTAGGTGTTCCTGTAGACGCAAAGGTAGCGACCATTTTTTTGCCGACTAAACCTGATTTCCCAATGCCTGCGACAACCACTCTGCCACGACAATTCAAGATCATTTCAACGGCTTGATTGAAATTATCAGATAAATTTTGATTAAGTCGGTTAATTGCTTGTGAATATAAATTAAGCGTTTCGTTTGCACTGGCTAAATGACTCATATAGTAGATCCTTAATCAGAAAATTTCTTGAATTATACGCTGTTTTACAAAAAACGGCATGATCATGAATAGTTAAATCGAGTCTTTTCAACTATTATGCTTAAAAACTTTGTTATACTATCAGAGAATATTTTGGTAATTAACCATGCTAGGAGTAGCTATGAAAACTTTAAAATTAACAGTATTAAGCTTAATTTTAACTTCATGTAGTAATGGCGGCGGAGGTGGAGCTCCAGCTCCAGCTTCTGCATCAAGCCAACCTACTGCTACAGCAAGCAATCAGCCTTCATCAAATTCACCATCAAACCCAGCAACAGATCTAGTTAATGACTCTGAACAACAAGATTCCCAGACACCCCCAACAACAGCATCACCGAAACCTGTTCACGGTTATTATTTAGTTGGTGCAAAGCGTGATAATGTTGGAATTACTGCTTTTACTTTGACTAGTGATCGCTTAGAAATACTAGATCATTTTGGTGGTTCTATTCCACTCTCAGATCCAACACAATCACCTGCCGATGGTTACTATAAAATTGGTAAAGGTATAGTAAATGATAATTCTTTATTAAAAGAAACTAAATTTGGTGTTGTGGAAAACGACCGACAGGTCTATATTTTTTCTCAGGGTAATCGCGCAACGGGTATGCCTGTTTCAGGTACTGCTTCTTACACAGGTGAGGCTATTTTAGTTGCTGTAGATAAAGAAGATGAATTCAAACGTTTGAATTACTTCACTACTCCAGTTAAATTTAACGCCGATTTTGGGCAAAAACAGTTAATCGGTTCATTACAATTAATGGAGCTTGGCGCTGATGGAAATGTTGTTTTTGATGCCGAAATTAACGGCGATAAATTCTCAAAATGGGGAGGTTTTGATGGTATTCAAGTTGACGGTGCATTCTATGGCAATAATGCATCAGAACTAGGAGGTGTTCTCCTGAAAAGAGACGCATTTAGTGGTTCTTTCGGAGCGAAAAAAGATGACTAATCTGGTTCATTAAACATCTCTGCGGGCTAAAGTATTTTAGCCCGCCTTATTTTGCCTCTCCTCCCATTCCGTAGTAAAATAACGCGTTTTTGTCTATTTCAAACAGGTTTAAAAAATGCAAATTGAATCCCTTTTTCCACTTGATCCCAATGTCAAAGTCCGCACCCGTTTTGCCCCTAGCCCAACCGGTTATTTACACGTAGGTGGTGCAAGAACGGCACTTTACTCTTGGCTGTATGCAAAACATAACAACGGTGAGTTTGTATTACGTATTGAAGATACTGACCTTGAACGTTCCACCCCAGAAGCGACAGCGGCTATTTTAGAAGGTATGGAATGGTTAGATTTAGCGTGGGAACATGGCCCTTATTTCCAAACCAAACGCTTTGATCGCTATAATCAAGTGATCGATCAAATGCTAGAAGCTGGCACAGCCTACCGTTGCTACTGCTCAAAAGAGCGTTTAGATGCCGTGCGTGCCGAGCAAGAAGCCAATAAAGAGAAAGCAAAATACGACCGTCACTGTTTAGGCGATCATTCACACGATCCAAGCGAGCCACACGTAGTACGCTTTAAAAACCCGACCGAAGGTTCTGTGGTGTTTGAAGATGCAGTACGTGGACGCATTGAAATTGCTAACAGCGAATTAGACGATTTAATTATCCGCCGTACCGATGGTTCACCAACCTATAACTTCTGTGTGGTGGTGGACGACTGGGATATGGGCATTACCCACGTGGTGCGTGGCGAAGACCATATCAACAATACCCCTCGCCAAATCAACATCTTAAAAGCATTAGGCGCACCGATTCCAACCTATGCCCACGTTTCAATGATCAATGGTGATGATGGGCAAAAACTGTCTAAACGTCATGGCGCGGTGAGTGTGATGCAATATCGTGATGACGGCTATTTACCCGAAGCGTTAATCAACTATCTAGTACGTTTAGGCTGGGGACATGGCGACCAAGAAATTTTCTCACGCCAAGAGATGATTGAACTGTTTGATTTACATTCGGTGAGCAAATCTGCCAGTGCATTCAATACGGAAAAATTACAATGGCTAAACCAACACTATATCCGTACCCTTGATCCAAGCTATGTGGCAAAACACCTTGAATGGCATATGAACGATCAAGGCATTGATTACCAAAATGGTGTGGCATTGGAAGAGATTATCCCAGTATTAGGCGAACGTGCCAAAACCTTAAAAGAGCTTGCGGCAAGTAGCCGCTATTTCTATCAAGAATTTGAAGCTTATGATGAAAAAGCCGTTGCGAAAAACTTCAAACCAGAAGCGGTTGCACCACTTGCAAAATTATTGGAAAAACTGACCGCTTGTAATGATTGGACGGTAGAAAACATTCACGATGCGATGAATGCCACTGCGGCGGAATTAGAAATCGGTATGGGCAAAGTCGGTATGCCGTTCCGTTTAGCGGTAACAGGAAGCGGGCAATCGCCATCAATGGACATCACCGCCAAATTAGTCGGCAAAGAAAAAACACTAACTCGTTTACAAAAGGCGATCGTGTTTATTCAAGAGAATAGTTAACCTAAACAGGGCGAATTTATCGCCCTATTTTTTGAAAAAATCAAAAAAATTACCGCTTACCTGCTAGCCATTCTGTTGGTGTTTTTCCTACTTTACGTAAAAAAATTCTTGTCAGTGCCGCATTATGGCTGTAGCCAACTTTTTCCGCCACAATTGCTACTGGAAATCCCTTAAGTAACAGATTTTGTGCCACGGTAATTCTCCAATGGGTGAGATATTCCAGCGGCGATTCACCCATCATCTCTTTGAAATAGGCGGAGAATTGCGATTTGGACATCAGCGCCGTCTCTGCCATCTGTTCCAGTTGCCACGGCTGCTCGGGAGATTGATGTATCGCACGCAACAGCGGTGCCAGCCGTTTATCTGCCAAGCCTTGCAGCAAGCCTGCTTGAAACAGTTGTTGTTCCAAGCAGCAGCGGACAATCAAAATCGTAAAATAGGCACACAAATGCTGAATGGCGGCTTGATAGCCCAAGCGTTGCTCGGCGCTTTCGCTGAAAATCTGGTTGGCGATGATTTCTAAGCTTGGGTTTTGATCTAAAAACAGCGTGACCGTTTGGTGCAGGCTGTGAATAAGTGGGTTTTGCACCTCTGAACCGAAGTCGAAGCTGATGCAAAACACCTCTAATTCACCGTCTAGGGGCTGAATACTGTGCAGGGTTTTGGTTGGCGAGAACACCACACACGGCCGTGCGATGCTTTGCGGCGGCAGGTTGGCTTGGTTGAGCAGGCACTTGCCGCTGCGGATAAAGTGTAGGTAGCACTTGTTTGGCTCGTTAAATTCGCCTAAGCGGCAGAGCGAGCCGATAAAAAACAGATCGGCACGAAAGCTAAAATGGGTAAACAGGTGGGTAATGGCGTCCATAAATTTCGGTTAAAAAGTTCAGATTTTCGGTTAAAACAGACCGCTTGCGGTTCCTTATAATGTGCCCACTTCAACGATACTGTTGATGTGTGTTCATCACTCTTTATTTTTATTACAAGGACTATTTTATGTCAAACCAAGTAAACGAACAAATCGATCAAGAGCGCCGCAGTGCATTAAACAGTGGTTCACGCATTGCAATGGCAGCCGGCGTATTAGGCGCAATGGGCTTAGCAGGTATGGCGAATGCGGCTGAGAAAAAAGCAGAGAAAAGCATCTACGCCGAGCCAGAGCAGTACGGTTTAGAGCGTCCGGGAATGAAAATCGACCCGAAACGTGTGGCGTTAGTGGTAGTGGATCCGCAAAACGACTTTTTAAGCCCGAACGGTGTAATGTGGGGCGTGTTGAAAGACAGCATTCAAGAGAACAACACCATTGAGAACATCGAAAGCCTGTTCAAAGCAGCGAAAAAAGTGGATATGCCGGTAATCGTTTCTCCGCACTACTACTACCCAACCGATCACCAGTGGGAATTTATGGCGCCGGGTGAAAACTTTATGCACAAAACCAATATGTTTGCTCGCAAAGGCGCATACACAATGGAAGGTTTTGAAGGTTCAGGCGCAGACTTCGTAGAGCGTTACAAACCATACATTTTCGATGGCAAAACTACCATCACTTCTCCACACAAAATCTTCGGGCCGGAAACCAACGATGTGGTATTACAACTGCGTAAACGTGGTATCGACCAAGTGATTTTAGCGGGTATGGCGGCAAACCTCTGTATCGAATCTCACCTGCGTGAGCTGGTTGAACAAGGTTTCGAAGTGGCTGTGGTGAAAGATGCGACCGCAGGGCCACGCATTCCGGAAGGTGACGGTTACTTAGCGGCGTTAGTGAACTTCCGCTTAATCGCTAACGACCTCTGGACAACCCAACAAGCGGTTAAAAATATGGGAGCGTAAGCTCTACTAAGAGTTTTTAGGCACTCAGTACGGATTTATAAAATTTATATTTGACAAACACAAATGTACGCCTTACTATGTCAGCGTTTTCAGGGGGTATAGCTCAGTTGGGAGAGCGCTTGCATGGCATGCAAGAGGTCATCGGTTCGATCCCGTTTACCTCCACCAAATTTTAAGCCTTGAACGTAAGTTCAAGGCTTTTGCTTTTTGTGGAAACCTAAGAAAATTTTGTCGCCTAAAATCAGGCAAAATTTTTTTACATTTTTCTAGCAAACGGTTGCGTTTTGTGTATAATCCCCGCCCCGAACTACTAGCATGGTAGTGGGGCGACTATCAAAAATCCAATAGAGAGTTGAAAAATGACCACAGAAAATATGAGTACGCCAAAGCAGGCGTTTATTGGCTTACAGATGCTTTTCGTTGCATTTGGTGCCTTAGTTTTAGTGCCGTTGATTACGGGCTTAGATCCTAACGTTGCACTTCTTACTGCCGGTGTCGGTACCCTTCTTTTCCAATTATTGACCAAGCGTCAAATTCCTGTTTTCCTCGCTTCAAGTTTTGCTTTTATCGCGCCAATCCAATTCGGTGTTGCCCAGTGGGGGATTCCCGTTACTATGGGCGCGTTAATGAGTGCAGGTTTAGTTTATTTTGCTTTATCTGCCTTAGTAAGATTCCGCGGTGTTGGCATGTTACATAAATATTTCCCACCAATTGTCATTGGCCCAGTGATTATGGTGATTGGTTTAGGTCTAGCACCTGTGGCTGTAGATATGGCAACAGGAAAATCTGCGGGCATTGACACAAATACTGCTGTGTTAGTTTCTATGATCACGCTATTAGTCACTTTATTCGTTGCAGTATTTGCTAAGGGGCTATTAAAGTTAGTACCTATTTTAGCCGGTTTAACAGTGGGCTATGTTTTATCCATCTTTATGGGCTTGGTTGATTTCTCTAAAGTTGCTGAAGCGCCTTGGTTTAGCTTGCCGAGTGTATCAGCTCCAGAATTTCAATTAGATGCCATACTTTACTTATTGCCAATCGCAATTGCACCCGCAGTAGAGCATATTGGCGATGTGATGTCGATTAGCCAAGTAACCGGTAAAGATTTTATGAAAAAGCCAGGATTACACCGTACGCTTTTAGGTGATGGTGTGGCAACAGCTGCAGCATCAATGTTAGGTGGCCCGCCAAATACGACTTATTCCGAAGTCACTGGGGCGGTAATGCTCACGAAAAACTTTAACCCGAAAATTATGACTTGGGCAGCAATTTGGGCGATTGCTTTCTCATTCTGCGGCAAAGTAGGCGCATTCTTATCCACCATTCCAACGTTCGTGATGGGCGGTATTATGATGTTGCTTTTCGGTGCGGTAGCAGTTGTAGGTATGAATACCTTAATTAAAGCCAAAGTGGATTTATCTATACCTCGTAATCTCTGTATTGCATCTGTGGTAATGACTTTCGGTATTGGTGGTATGTTAATCAATATCGGTGAGTTCTCACTTAAAGGTATCAGCCTTTGTGCATTGATTGCTATTGTATTGAACCTTGTTTTGCCTAAAGAAGAGAAAACGGAAGCGTAATTTTAATGGGACGTTAATTTGTTGAACATCCCTTCGTTTTTTAACCTTGAATGGTCAAACAAGTGTAATAAGTGTTTAAAGTCAATTTCATAAGACATTTTCTACTCTGAATGCTTTTTTGATCGTAAATTGAGTTTACCAAGTAGAATAAGCAAATATAGAGAACAGGTAGCCATAACAAAGACATTCAAGGCAATCAGAATAGCTATTATTTGAACGTTGTTATATTGGAACGGCAGGCTCCCACCCGCAGAGGTTTACCTCTGCGGGTGTTTTATGGTTGATTATCACTTATGCATTACGCCATAATTCTTGGTATTTTTTCTCTGTGGTGAACATACCCAAAAATGCGCAAACAGGCTCTAGAATTGATCTGAAGATTTTACCTCTAATCGAACCTTTTTCTAGGTAGCCCATTTGATAGGCAATTTCCCGTGCACGATGATAAGCGATCGGATACATTAATTTTTCGGCTAAAGGTGATTTACGCATTAATCTAACATACGGAATCGCCCATAAATGGTAGCCATTTACCATTGATTGCGGTAAATGCTGTAAGGTATATTCCATATCTGCCCGCCATAATTCTCTTGAGAGCATACCTTTTCGATAGAAATGGGTACAGATAACACGCGATGATGAGCCTCTATCATTATCCCTATCACGAGGATCCCAAGGTTTGCTCACCTCTGGGTGTTCCCATCTTCCTGGGTTATTTACCATATCGCTACCTGCAGCAGCTCCAGCTCTTCTACCGACTTCAGCTCCAACAGCACTGCCAAAGGAGCCTCCAACTGCATTGCCGATAGCTCCACCAGCAAGAGAGCCTATTGTTGATACAGCATCAACGATACCGGCTTTATCTTTATCAGAAACGCCACCAGATATGAGAGTGAGTTCTTCTTCTCTAATTTGTTTTATGATGTAAACCTCTTAAAAGTGTTTAATTTTTTTATGACTAATTCAGCAAACCATAATACAAAGTATATTGCAGAGATAGATATTAATAATCTATATATGATATGAATATCCGTCTTGCTTAAAATCATTGACATTAAGGAAGCTATAATAACTATGAGAAATGTTCTTAAAAGTTTAGGCAATTTTTCCTCCTGTAATGTATTAAACCTGTATAAATTATATTCTTGCTTTTCGGCAAAAAACGTGATCTTGTTCATAAATTTACAATTCTATCTGCACTTTCTATTGTTGATTTCCGATGAGCGACTAGTACTCTTGTAATGGCTAATTTCGATATTGCCTCGTTAATTTTTTTCTCATTCTCCTCATCTAAATGGCTGGTTGCTTCGTCCATAAATAAGATTTTCGGTTTTTTATATAGCGCACGGGCAATAAAGAGCCGTTGGCGTTGCCCTCCTGATAAATTACTCCCTAATTCACCGATTAGTGTTTCATAATTCATAGGCATTGCCATAATTTCATCGTGAACTTGTGCCAGCTTTGCGCATTCAATCGCAAATTCACGGTTATATTTTTCCTCAAAACTGATGATATTCTCTAAAATAGATCCTGAGAAAAATTTATCATCTTGCAATACACAAGCAATTTGTTGGCGATAATTTGCCAAACCAAGTTGTTTAATTTCAATATGGTTAAAGTAAATTTCGCCTTGAGTGGGTTTTAGTAGTCCAGACATTAATTTCAGCAAGGTGGTTTTGCCAAAACCTGATTTTGCAGAAATCGCCACAGATTCGCCCGCTTGTATGTTTAAATTCAGCTCGGTAAAAACCGGTTCGGAAAAAGGGTCATACCGAAAAGCAAGGTTTTTCACTGCAATAGCCGCGCCTTGTTGGCTATTGGTGACTTCTATAGGTTGAGGGTAGTAAATTTCATGTTCTGCTTCTGTGAGTGCTATATCGGCAATCCGCTCACGGTGTAAAGAGAGCATTTTGAAGCTGAAGACTACGTTGATCAGACTCCCCATTCGGGAAGAGAATGAGCCTCGATAGGCATTAAATGCCATAAACATTCCTATGGTTAACCTGTCCCACCGTCACACTAACAGACTCAACTAAACCATCCATTGGAGCATTGATAATTAATTCCGATACTGACTCAAATTCTAACAACCGAATTTCAAGATCATTTTGCTGAAGCTCATAACGAATAATTTGGTTTTGATACTCGGTTTTACGGCTTTCAATCTCGTTTTCAAGTGCAATAATGGAAGATTCCTGTTGAATGAGCTTCTCTCGTAGAGTGTTTCTCAATGTTTTTTGATCAAAATAGCGTGAACGTTGTAATGCGACTTCATCGTTAGCTGAATAACCGTTTTTCATTAGAGTTTCGTATTTCTTTAAGATTTGGAAATATTCTTCCGTACTTTTAGAAACCTCCATCAGATATTTTTCTGTTTCAGAATAAATTTTACGATTTTTAGCTATCTGCTGATTTAAGCTCTCTAATGTCTCGGTTTGATTCGTATGAACCAAATCAATCATCGTATCTAATTTTTTAATTTGTGCTTTAATAGCATTAATAGAATTAATGCCTACATTACCGCTATCGGTAATACGGTCAAGCGTAATTTTGAAAAGCGGATCACCTTTTTTGATAGGCTGATTTATTTCAACATAACGTTCAGAGATATAACCAGATTTTGAGGCAGACAAAATAATCGGGTGAGGTTGCATTACGATCTCACCCAGAATGGTTTCACGACGGGTATAACTTCCCAATGCAACATACAGAATAAAAGAGAGGGTAATGGTAAATGACAATAAAAAAACTAACCAACTGGGTATGGAGGAAATCAGCAACGCCGTACTTTTCCATTTACGATATTCCACAGCTTCTTGTCTAAACATAATATCTCCTCCAAGCGGCTTTTTGAAAAGCATATCATAATGAATTGTTTACATGATAGGGAGTTTTTTATACTTTTCTAGGTTGGTTTGCATACAACCTTCGCAGGTTGAAGCAAACCCAATTCTCCCTTTGTGCAAACTAAAAGGGTATTTTTAATTTAGACATTATCCTAGATAACGATTAAAAATTCTATTTGTGCTAAGATAACCAAGTTGTAAAACAAAATAAGCTAATTGAGCTATTCACTATAGCTATGCTTTGTATCAAGGTTAATGAGTCTAAACAAAACGACTATAGCTTACTATTTTCATCATCTGTGACTATCCATCTATTAAAACTGTTTGCACTCGAAAATAGTTAATGGTGAGATTGAAATTGATGAGTAGGTATTCAGCTATTTTGTTTTAAGGCTATTTGAGCATAAGTAAAAACAGATAGCATAGTTTACACAGATTTCTATCAAGGATACGATGCTCTTAATATAATTGGATTTAATCATCTCATATTAGCTATAACATGTACCTTGGAGGAAGCCGAGTCATATTAACAGAATTGGGTATTAAATAGAATGCTGTTTATGCAAGTTTAGTTACATTTCTAAAGGCTTAACTATATTTAAATGAATATGAATAGTTTTTTAATTATAGTAGCTTAAAATATAAAATTATTTTTATAAAAAAATTAGTTAAGAGAAATTTGGCTCAGTTATCTAAGATAATCACTAAAATAGAGGATATTGATAAAATGCAAAAACTCAACATTACCCCTGCGTTATTAAACACCCCTTGTCCATGGTGCTCAGAATTAGAAAATCTGCGTGAACTATACGCTTGTGAATATACGGGGGCGGTGACAACCCGTACCTCAATGCTTGAACCTTATCCGCACGATTGGGCGAAAAATCAGTATGTGTTGTTCGATTCTAACGCTCAGAAAGCTGCGAGTGTCAATACTCAAGATGCAACTATTGAACAAACCGCTAGTTTAAATACCATTGGTTTAAGCCCAAATAATTTAGCCAAAACAATTAGTTGGGTGCGTACAATCTCTGATGAATTGTCCGCTCCCTCAAACAAACCGTTTATTATTTCTGTGTTTGGTTCGCCAGAAGAAGTGGGCGAATGTTATGAGCAGATCGTCGCATTACAAAGCGAAGTAAAAATGCCATTAGCAATGGAAGTCAATATCTCTTGTCCAAACATTCCGGGTAAAGTTTCCCCTGCTTATGATGCGAATGAGTTAAGCCCCTATTTGAGCGCATTGCAAGCCACCTTGAAAAAACTTAACTTAGGTGAAAATGCTCTCCCAATCGGGATTAAAATTCCGCCATTTACTTACGAAAATCAATATGACGAATTGCTAAAAGGCTTGTTACAAGCGGTAGAAAATGGCGAAAATTTACCAATTTCTTTTATCACTTCAACAAATACACTAGGTTCTTCACTTGTGATGCAAAATGATAAAGCAGTGCTGAATTCAGAGCTTGGTACAGGTATTGGCGGTATGGCAGGAACAGCCATTCACGCTCTTTCACTCGGCAATGTGTATACGATTCGTCAAATGTTAGATAAGCAGCCAAAATTACAACATCTACAAATTATTGGTGTTGGTGGCGTGAATGATAAGGCAGGCTTTGAGCGTATGAAATCGGTTGGGGCTGATTTTGTGGGGCTGGCAACCGCACTTGGCGTGAAAGGCATTAAAGTGTTTGAAGAAATTTCTGCATAAAAAGTCGGGACAATAGTCCCGATTTTTTTATTCTGCTGTATTCAAACGCTGTTTTGCCATATTGATACTTTTAATTAACTCTCGGCGATCAATTGCTTGGTTTTCGCTATTGAGCACCTGTTCCCATTGTTCAATGGCTTGCTTAAAATCATTACGTAAAAATGCATCGGTTGCTAAAAGTAAACGACTGGCACTTTCATTGGCATCTTTTGCTAAGGCTTTATCAATTAAAGCACTGACTTCGGGAGTAATTTGGTGTTTATGACGATAGTATTCCACCGTTGCTTTTCCGCCTAAAATTGCAGCTGTCTGCCCTAAGACTTTCTCTGCATTGTGATAACAGATTAAAGCACTCTCAAAATCATTATCCAACGCATAGGCTTGGGCAAGCTCAAACCACAGATCGCCATCATTAGGATTTTCTCGAAGTTTATTTTGCAGATTGAGAATATAACGCTCGTTACGAGTGGTACTATCGCTTTCACTCTGTTGTTGCTGAAATTCACTAAAGGCTTGGCTACCAGCATTGACTGTTTGTAAACGATTTGTTTGCCAATAAAACACGACACAACCAGCCAATACTAAGGCTAACAGCCCAATACCTTTTTTGGTAAGCGGTGCATTTTGTGTATTTTTTTGCAAAATATGGCTTTGTTCAAAAGCATTACGCTCATTGGTTTCTTGCAAAAATTCGGCTTTTTCATCTTTGGTAAAATTATCGGCAAAACGCACCGCTTGATGGTAATGAGCTTGATTTAATTTCTCTCTTTCACTCATTTTTTCTTCCTTGCTCGCCATAAAACCGCTCCTAATAATAGACTGAATAAGCCAAATGGCACACCCCATAGTACCCAAGTTTGAGCATTTACAGGTGGTTTATAATTGACAAAATGCCCAAAACGATTCGTCATTATTTGGATAATTTCTTGGTTGCTTTTACCTTGCTCAACCATTTCATAGACTTCTAAACGCAGCTGAAAAGCTTGTGTTGCATTTGATTCAACCAAGTTCTGGTTTTGACACTGTGGGCAACGTAATGATTTTGCTAATGCTACCGCTCGCACACGGTTTTCAGCATTGCTAAATTCAAAGGTATCAACCATTTCTGCTTGAGCAATACCACAAATAAAAGCAAATAATGCTAACCATTTTTTCATGCTATTCTTCTCTTAATGCTTGTAAGCGAGGTAAAAAATCCTGTGCCAAATTCGGATTATAACCTTTTTGCTGATAGCGAATAACACCGTTTTTATCAACCAAATAGCTCATCGGTGCCGAATTCACCGCAAGCGTTTGGATTAAAAATGCACGTTCATAATCATCAATAATCAGCTCAAATGGGTTACCCCAGCGAGCCAGAGCTTGACGAGCATCAGAGGGGCGATCGGCATAAGTCAGCCCAACCACTTTCACGCCTTGAGCTTGCATCTCCTGTAAAATCGGAAACTCTTTAATACACCAAGTACACCAACTCGCCCACACATTTAAAATAAACGGCTCTTTAGGCAAGCTCTCTTTGCTTAGGCTTGCGTGGCTATCAAGTAAATGTGGCAAACGAAATTCAGGAAACGGTTTACCCCGCCAATCTTCACTGGGTGAAATAGAGTCAGGATCTTTGAGTTGGTAAACCAAAAAAAAGACCACCGTTAAAAGTAAAACGAGCGGTAAGAATAGGAGTGATTTTTTCATATTCGAAATGATGTTGTTAGGAAAGCACTTACCTCGGTGAATAAGAATATCACTAAAATTGACTTTTTTCACTCGTAAAAAGTATTGTGTATGCTGAATATTTAGTAAGAGAAGCATGCAACAATTTGAAATATAGATAGCCGTATTAGAACCAATTATTTTCCAAATATTTAACTTTTTATTTCAGCTGTTATGCTAGAATTTGCAAAATTTTATCATTTTCTTACCGCTTGGAGGGGATATGGACTGGTTTATTTTAGCACTTCGTAACACATTGAATTTTAAAGATCGGGCAAGACGCAGAGAATATGGCTGGTTTTTAATTGGGAATTTTGTTATTAACTTCTTTTTGGGTTTTATTGAAGCTGGGAGTGATAGGTTAGGATTAGATGGTTTTTCTCTTTTTGTAGGTGTTGTGAGTCTGATTGTTGCTATTCCCTTATTTGTTGCTTCGGTTAGTGTCACTGCTCGTCGTTTACACGACTTAGGCTATTCAGGCTGGTGGCAACTTGGTGTGCTTGGTATTTTATTGCTCGTTTTATTAATGCTTTTTGCTCTGATTGATTTTATGCCAAAGAGTGCCATTATTACTGGTATTCTGCTTTGTGTTGCGGCTTATTTTATCTTTGGTCTATGGCTACTTTTCAAAGATGGGCAACGTTTTACCAATAGATATGGTCTCGATCCTAAAGCAGAGACTGTTTCCCATGCGGAAATAGTGAGTGATGAAAAACAGAATGAAAATAAACTGGTGAAGTTTTAGTAAGTTAAACGGCACGCAAAACGTGCCGTTTTTGTGAGATACTCACGATAATTTGGTCTTTCTTTTCGTTAATCCAACAACTGCCATTACTGCGGCAATCACCATCATCATTCCTCCGAGCCAAAGTAAGCGCACATAGGGTTTGTAATGCAAGCGAAATGCGTATTCTTTGATGCCAAGTTTATCGCCCATGACGATGTAAATATCATCAACGCCGTGATGGTATAAGCCTACTTCAGCCATCGTCATTGTGTGGACATCATAATAACGGCGTTCTGGTTTCACACTCGCAAGCAGGTGATTTTCGCTATTTAGAATATCAAAAGTGGCAACTTCAGCAGTATAATTTTGCCCAATTTCGTTATCAAAATGGCGGTAATGGAACTTAACCCCCGCTAATTCTGCATGGTCGTTTGGCTTCATTCTCACTCCCATTTCATCACCATAAAAGCTATTCATCATCGCGCCAATGACGCATATCGCAAAGCCGGTATGAGCCAACCGCATTGCAAGCGGTCGAATTTGCCACATAAAACGCAAATAAGGCAGATGGGTTAAAATTAACCAAATCGCAAGGCTTACAAAAACCAAAGGGATTATTTCAATTTGATGAACGTGTGTTTTTTGAATGGTTTGCCAAATCATTCCCGTTGAAAGAGCAACAGCCATAGGTAAGGCGAGCAATTTCCATTTGAAGGTGGTTTTTTCAATACTTTTCCAACGCAGTAGTACGGCAAAAACCATAATAAGCATAAGTAATAGGACTAGCGGGGTGAATACCGTATTGAAATAAGGGGCACCAACGGAAATTGATCCCCAACCCATTGCGGTGAAAATCATAGGATAGAATGTGCCTAATACGACTACCACTGTTGCTAACACAAATAAACCGTTAATCAGCAAAAAGGCGGTTTCTTTAGAAAGTAAACGAAAACGCACATCACCTTGCCAAAAATTCGCGCGGAAAGCGAAGAGGGAAAGAGCGATAAAACTTAAGGTAAAAAAGAGGGCGAGTAGGGCAATGCCACGATCAGCATCCACGGCAAAGGCGTGCACAGATGTCAGTACTCCCGAACGCACAATGAAAGTACCGAGTAAGCTTAAGGCGAATGCGAAAATTGCCAATAAGATAGTCCAATAGCTGAAAATCCCTCGTTGTTCGCTGACAATGAGGCTATGAATTAATGCTGTACCGAGTAACCATGGCATTAATGAGGCATTTTCAACAGGATCCCAGAACCACCAGCCTCCCCAGCCAAGTTCATAGTATGCCCACCATGCGCCCAGCATTATACCCGCGGTTAAGAATCCCCATGCAATCATTGTCCATGGGCGAATCCAGCGCGCAATGGCATAATCAAACACGCCGCCAAGTAAAGTGGCGACACTCATCGCAAAGCTTACCGCAAAGCCAACATAGCCAAGATAGAGTAGGGGCGGGTGGAAAATTAAGCCAATATCTTGCAGCATCGGGTTGAGATCTCGCCCTTCGGGCGGCTGCGGATAGAGGCGTTCGAAAGGGCTAGAAACCCATGCAATAAATAGTGCAAAACCGAAGATGATCAGCGCAAGTACGGCTAAGGTACGGTGAGCAAACAAGCGGTCGATTTGACGAGAAAAAATGCAAAAAATCCCCGTCCACAGGCAAAGTGCGGTGAGCCAAAATAGCATTGAACCTTCATGTCCCCCCCAAGTTGCTGCAAATTTAAAAAAGGTGGGTAACTGACTATTAGAATGGGCTGCCACATAGCTTAGGCTAAAATCGTCTTGTAGAAAGCCGTAGGCTAGGGCAATGAAGGAGAAAACCCCTAAACCGGCTTGCAGCAAACTCAGTAAAGGATTTAAGGCAAGGTAATCAGGACGTTGGCGAATTTCGCCCCATAACGAAAGCAGGACTTGTAATCCTGAAACCCCCACTAAACAGATCAAACAAAAATAGCCTAATTCGGCAAACATAGCTGTTCTCTTATTTTGCAAAAAACTTGGTTATTGTAACCGCTTGTTATTCCATAAAAAAGGGCGATGGTTCGCCCTTTTGATCTGGTTCGATTTATGCCGTTTTGTTCTCTCCAGCATCTGGGTTTTGCTCAATTTCAGGCTCTTTAATTTCAACTTTTTCGCCCAAGCCTTCTAGCATTTCAGCTGTTTTTTCATCAAGCGCAACGGCAATGCTGTCGTCTTGTGGTTTTAGATATGGCTCAATTGCCCAGTATTTGCGGATAGTTTCATCAGTCATACCGTGTAATACTTCCTCATTAATACGTTCTTGGTCTAGGCGACGAACATAGTTGATTACATCTTGAGATTCTGTTTCTGTTGCCCCCAATTTTTCCATTACAGCACGCCCAAGTACTAATGCAGATTCAAAGGTTTCACGTACTTGGAAATCAATGTGTTGTTTTAATAATTTAACTGCTGAACGGCGATCGTAGGTACGAGCAAAGACAGGGACAAGTGGAAATTCATCTTTAATCAGCTCGACAATATGCTCTGAGCGTTCAGAGCTGGCTACACCTACGATCACGGCTTTGGCATTTTCTAAGCCACTGGCACGTAATACATCAATACGAGATCCATCGCCATAATATACTTTAAAGCCAAATTTAGCGGCGATACGCACTTTTTCGACATCAGCATCAATAACTGAAACACTCACGCCGCGTGCAAGTAATGCTTGGCAGACGATTTGGTTAAAACGACCAAAACCAATCACAAGTACACTGCCTTCTAGATTTTTTGCTATTTCAACGCCATCCAAATTAGGTTCGTTTGGCGTATTTGCTTTTCTGCGATTCGCTAATTTTTGCATAGCAAGTAAAATCAATGGCGACAGGAGCATAGAGACAATGACTGCGGCGGTAAATGTGGCTTGGCTATCAGCGGAAAGCACGCCTGCGGCAGCTGCAGCAGAAAAGAGTACAAAGGCAAATTCCCCGCCATGCGACATGATTGCCATGCGAGCAATGGCTTCTGCTTTTCGTAAGCGGGTGAGTAGCGCGACAATAAATACAGATAGCGCTTTCCCCATGACATATAAGCCAACAATGCTAAATAGCCAGAGCCAATTATTTGCTACCAGCATTAAATCAAGAGACATGCCCACGCCCATAAAGAAGAGGCCAAGCAAGAGTCCTTTAAATGGTTCAATATCGGCTTCAAGTTGGTGGCGGAATGAAGATTCAGAGAGCATTACCCCTGCTACGAAAGCGCCCATTGCCATAGATAAGCCACTAAGCTCCATCAATAATGCAGAGCCTAAGACGACAAGCAGTGCGGCAGCGGTCATCATTTCTCGGATATGAGCCTTAGAGATAATTCTAAACATTGGATTCATGAGCCATTTCCCTAGAGCAACTAGAATTAACACACCAAGTAAGCCTGCACCTATGGCTGTCCAGTTAGTGCCATTGTCTATATGGGTTTGCTCAGGGGCTAAAAAAGCGATAGAGGCGAGTAGGGGGACAATCGCTAAATCTTCAAAAATTAAGGTAGCAACAATACGTTGTCCTTTTGGCGTGGTACTAATGCCTTTTTCTTCTAATACTTGCATGACGATGGCGGTTGAAGACAATGTAAACCCCATGCCTGCAATAAATGCAGTTTCTTTAGTAAGACCTAAGATAAAAATCCCTGCAGAAGTTAATAACGCACCACATAACGCGACTTGTAGTAAGCCGCGTCCAAAAATGGCTTTTCGCATACTCCATAAACGTTCAGGGTGCATTTCGAGCCCGATAATAAATAGGAACATGACAACCCCAAGTTCTGCCATATGCACAATAGATTCGGGGTCTTCAAATAAGCCTATGCCTGAAGGGCCAATTAATGCTCCTGCAACGAGGTAACCTAATACACTTCCTAAGCCCAGACGTTTAAATAGTGGGACAACTGTGATACTTGCTATCAATAACACCACAACTTTAATTAATTCTGGGTTCTCGATGGTCATATTTTTTCCTTTATTTTGTAGGGCGTGTTGATGTTTCAAATGGAGTAGCGGCTTCGGCAAATTTTTGCTGTAACAAGGCAAAAAATGTGAAGTCTAGTGGGCTAAACAAACATTTTTTTTAACGCAGTGACGGCAAAAATCTGCCAAGCCTCGCAGGGTTGTGCTTAAAAATGACACACTCAGCGTCAGAAAATTTGTAAAGGGGGACACCATTCACTACATTTTCTTCCTTGATTGTGTCATTTTTAAGCGACAACGCTACTCCATTTGAAACATCAACACGCCCTAGTGTTGGTTTGCTCTTTTAAAAAATCACGGTGCTGTTTACTTTGAAATGGCACAATGAAAAGCTGCCTGTCTTGATGTAGAAGTTGATAAAATTGTGGGAAATTAAAGCTCCCAAAGGCATTTTGCTCTTTATTTTTTAATCCTTCTGCATAAAGGCGGCTAACTGTTTTTATTTTATCTTCTTTTTTTCCTTGGCAATAGTAGTAGCATTCGACTTTATTGTCTTTATCTAATACATAAACATTAAAGGTCGCATTGTCATTATCTTCAAAAAAGAATTGTAAAAAACCTTCACTAGCAAAAGTATAGATTTCTTGTGGAATGATATTGTTTGTTTTATCAATAGGATCTTCAATAATTTCCGTTAATGTTTGTTGCTGATTAAAAACTAGCTGCCATTCTTTACCAGCCATTCGAACCACTGCCGGTTGATAGCGTTGAAAAATAGTGCCTGTTTTCACTGTAATACAACGATTGACCAAATTAAAAACGAATTGTTGTAATTCATCATTAAGTCTTTCACTATAAGAAAAGACTTTTACTGATTGCGGAGGCGCAGAGCTTAAATAAATTTTATTTGAGATTAATTTTAAGGCTTTTAATAATGCATTAGTATTTTCAAAGTGACGTGTAATGATTTCATTCCACATATTGCGATAGATAATACTAATACTACCAATCACGCCTTCTTTTGAAGAGCTTAAATTAAAGAGATCCAGCTGTTCAATATCTGCATGAGTAACGGTATTGATATGTTTAGTTGGATCACGGGTTAAGTTTATTGCAACCACTAAATTACGAATTTCATTTGGATGATCTAGTGCATGTCGGCACAATTTAGGCGCTTTTAATGGGAAAGAGAGGCGCAAATCATTAATAAAACGGCATAATTTGGGTAATTCAACACCTTGATTAACCAAATGAATTTGGCTTGTTGAAGTAATTAAGCCGTTAAAATATGCCCAAGCAACAGACATAATGAGATTTGGCTGATAAAGTACATAACGTTTAGTTGAATCATATTCAGCAAAAGGGGCATGGTTAAGCATGTACCAACCTGCTTTAACAGAGCTGCCTTCCCCAACATTAATGAAGGTTATATTTTCTTCGGAAAGATTACTGATCGCTTTTTCATTAATTAATTCTACTTTTCCCTGTGCATGTTCGAAAGCAGAGTAGAGCTGACGCATTAAAAAATCAGCATCTTGTGGCATGATATTTGGATCGATCTGAAATTTGCGCGCGAATTGTAATAAATTGCGATAGCTCAATAGCAATTGTTCGACGATTTTTTTCTGTTGTGCGGCAACCTGTTTGACTTTCCAATGACGACGATTATTCAGGATATGTACTTCTTTATCGCTCCAATGCCATTCATTGACTAATTGCTTTAATGCTTTTTGGCGACAAGGATCTGTTTGCCCTTCATTTGCTTTAATATAAAAGCAGTGGCGTAAAAAAGATAAACGCCCAAAGGCATTTTGTCGTGAGAGATAAATAGTTACTTGCTCTAACATTGCCTGATAAGGATCGAAGTGATAACAGATCCCTGTAGGAGAAAGCAGTAATTTTTTAAATCTTTTGGAAATTAAATCTGTTTCTGGATAAGTTTGCGCATAGCTTTCTAATAATAAAATTTTTATAACAGATTTATATGGACTGCGAATACCTTTATATAGCTGCCATAAACTTGCACCAAAAAATTCACCGATAGAGAGCGCAGAAAAGTCGCCAAAATCGATCCAATCTTTTGCATTTAATTCTCCATTTTCAACCGCTTGCTCAACTAAGGTTTGATAATTTAAGCCTTGTTTTTCAATATGTAGCCATAAAATACGTTTTCCCGCTAAGCGAATAGCAGAGCGATAGAACTCATCAAGCAGAAAAAAATGTTGAGCGGAGCCATTATGCTCATCGCCAATATCATTATGGTAGGTTTTGCTCTTAAACTGTTGAGGGTTCATTAGGAAAAAATTGACCTCAACACCTAATGTTGCCGCCCATTGCTTAATAAGATCTAATTTACATTGTAGAAGAAATTGTTCTTGTGCAGAAAAGGTTTTGGAATGGCATAACCAGAGATCTAAATCAGAAAAACAGGTTTGTGTAATAGAGCCAATACTGCCCATGACATATAGCCCATCAAATGCGGCTGAAGAGGAGAAAAAAGAATGATCAGAGATAACTTTAGAAAACTCTGCGCTACCAAGAATTCTTAACAAATATTCTTGTTGGATGGTTGTGAGAGTGAAATGAGAAATACCTTTTGGGCTATTTTCTACATAGGCAGGTAATAGCGGATGGTTATATTGAAGTAACAAAGGCAATAAACAGAAAACCTGTTTAAAAGATTCATCGCTATTTTTTAAAATATTATATATGCGATGATTTTCTAGTGCATCAATTCGCTTTTTTGCCCATTCAAGTCGCTGTGAAAACTGTGAATAATCAACATTAGGCGGTAGCGGTTCTAATGTCAGCTCTCTCATCTGATTTTTCTCGGTATTGGAAAGGTCGTCAATTTATCACCTAAATCCGTGATGAGCAACTCTAAAAGGTGTTTAGCCTTAGAGATGGAATAGGAGAATTGTCTATTTGGTTTTTGATATACAAATATATTTTGCTCTTTAGAGACGCTTTTACACTCATGAAAGCAGACGCCAACACAGATGTTGGCGTCATTTTAAGGTTTCAAGCCATCTTAACTAGTGATGAGCATTGTCTATTTTGAGCTCAGCTAATTTGGGTCTTGAATGAACAATTTGTAAGCATTTTAGCTTATTGATGTTCTTCCCAAGCGAGTGCACGTTGTACCGCTTTTTTCCAACCAGTGTAACGACGAGTACGTTTTTCCTCATTGTTATCCGGTTGGAAAGTGCGTTCAATTTCTGCCTTGCCACGCAATTCTTCTAAGTTACCCCAAAAACCTGTTGCTAAACCTGCTAGATACGCTGCTCCGAGTGCGGTGACTTCACCAATTACTGGGCGTTCAACAGGTGTATTAAGGATATCTGCTTGGAATTGCATTAAGAAGTTATTCGAAATTGCACCGCCATCAACACGCAATGCTGCCAATTTTTCACCGCTGTCTGATTGCATCGCATCAAGCACTTCACGAGTTTGGTAAGCAATGCTTTCAAGGGTTGCTCGTACAATATGATTGCGGTTTGAACCTCGAGAAAGTCCAACAATTGCCCCGCGTGCATATGGATCCCAATACGGTGCGCCTAAACCTGTGAATGCTGGTACAACATAAACCCCATTTGTTGAATCTACTTTAGTTGCAAAATACTCAGAATCTTTGGCGTCGTGAATAATTTTTAGCTCATCACGCAACCATTGAATAGAAGCTCCTCCCATAAAGATAGAGCCTTCTAGCGCATAGCATGGCTCACCTTTAGCATTACAGGCAATGGTTGTAAGTAAACCGTTTTGTGATTTAACTGCACGATCGCCCGTGTTCATCAACATAAAACAACCTGTACCATAAGTATTTTTTGCTTGTCCTGCTTCTACGCAGAGATGCCCATAGAGCGCGGCTTGCTGGTCGCCGGCAATACCTGCTACAGGAATGCGAACGCCACCCTTGCCACCAATATTCGTTTCGCCATAAATCTCGGATGAGTTACGTACTTCCGGTAACATAGCACGTGGAATATTGAGGATTTCTAATAATTTATCATCCCATTGTTTAGTGTGAATGTTGAACAGCATGGTGCGAGAAGCATTAGTATAATCGGTAACGTGAACACGCCCTTGGGTAAGTTTCCAAACTAACCAAGTATCTACAGTGCCAAATAGTAATTCCCCTTTTTCCGCTTTTTCTCTTGCTCCTTCAACATTGTCTAAGATCCATTTTACTTTTGTACCGGAGAAATAGGGATCCACCACAAGTCCTGTATTTTCACGAATGTAACTTTCAAAGCCATCTGCTTTTAATTTATCGCAAATATCGGCAGTTCGGCGGCATTGCCAAACAATGGCATTGTAAACGGGTTTACCTGTCTCTTTTTCCCAAACGATGGTGGTTTCGCGTTGGTTAGTAATACCAATAGCCGCGATTTTATCGGAACTAATACCGGCTTTTGCAACAACTTCGTTTAATGTTGAGCTTTGGCTTGCCCAGATTTCCATTGGATTATGTTCTACCCAGCCTGCTTGCGGGTAAATTTGAGTAAATTCGCGCTGTGCAACTTCAACGATGTTCGCGTTTTTATCGAGCAATACAGCACGAGAGCTGGTCGTACCTTGATCTAATGCAATGATATATTCTTTAGTCATCGTTTACTCCTTAGTAGGAAGGTTTTTATGGATTAAGTTTTTATAGCCCCATGCTCCGATTAACGCACCGCAGATTGGACCGAAAATTGGTACAAGGAAGTAAGGAATATCACGCCCGCCTGTGAGCGCAATTTCGCCCCAGCCAGCAAGAAATGCAAAGAGTTTTGGACCGAAATCACGGGCTGGGTTCATGGCAAAGCCTGTCAATGGACCTGTTGCACCACCTAATACGGCAATCAGCAAACCAATTAATAACGGAGCCATTGCTTTATTTGGCATACCGTTTTTGTCATCACCAATTGCTAAGATGGTGGACATTAATACCGCTGTAATCACCAACTCAACAAAAAATGCGAGCGCAATGCTAATGTTTGGGTGTGGATAGGTAGAGAAAACCCCAGCAAAGCCAACTGTTTCGCCTCGAACAATGCCTTGCGCAGCTTCTGCAGCAGCAAAGAGATCGCTGTACATCACATAGATTAATGCAACGGCGCAGAATGCTCCGGCAATTTGTGCGATGATATAGGGCACGACACGGCGTTTATCAAAGTCATAAAATGCGGCTAATGCAAGGGTAACTGCTGGATTCAGATGCGCTCCAGATGCCCCCGCAGACATATAAATTGCCATTGAAACCCCTATACCCCAGATGATTGCAATTTCCCACAAACCAAGATTTGCCCCAGCAAGTTGTGCGGCTGCAACACAACCTGCTCCAAAGAACAAAATGAAGGCTGTGCCGATAAATTCGCCTATACAGGCATTGCGTAAAGATTTGTCCATAGTTCACTCCTATAGAAATGGAAGAGAGGTTAGGCGTACAACTATTTCAAATAAGGCGTTTGGCGGCCGATTTTAAATATCAATACGCCCTAAAGTTTTGCAATTTTTTGTTGAAATTCAAGCGCTTGCGAGGTGGCACCTCCTTATTCTTAGCTAGGTATTTGTTAGGTTATTTTTTCAACGCCATAGCGAGCAAGGTCACAGGATGTAAGCAGGTGACTTGGCTAGACATATCAATTTGCCATTTACAGGTTTCACATTCTGAAATGACAAAATCGAACCCACCGCCATTAATATGCTCAAACAGCGATTTACCAATAGCCTGCGCACTGTCGTAGTTTTCCGATTTAAAACCGTAAGTTCCGGCAATACCACAGCATTGGCTTGGCAATGTCACTACTTCTAAGTCTGGGATTTGTCGCAACAGATCGAGCGTATAAGGTGCCCAACCGGCTTTTTCTACGTGACACGCGGTGTGATACGCCACCCGCAATGGCATTGAGCGGAATGTCGGTACTCTACCTTCTGCAAATTTACGTGATAAGAATTTAGTGATAATGCTGATGTGCGGACGAATTTTCGCATTATCCATCCCTAGGATATGATGATATTCATCGCGTAAGTTCATCGTACAGCTGCTAGATGTTCCCACTACTTCTAGTGCCCGCTTATCAATAGTTTGCTCAATTTGTGCAATATTGAACGCTGCCTGTTTTTTGGCTCTTTCCGGAAAACCGTTTACAGAAAGTGGTAAGCCACAACATTTCTCTTTTTCCAGCAACACCACACCAATGTCCATCGCATTAAGCAAGGTAATCAGATCTTTACCCAGCTCTGGATTGTTATAATTCACATAACAACCGTGATAATAAGCGACTTTTTCTCGGAAGAACGCTTGGCGCTCGGCTTCTTTTTTTAAATACCAGTTACGGAACGAACCAAATGAATATTTAGGTAATGTACGATGACGACTAACATTTAAGGTTTTATCCAGTAAAAAACGGGTAACTTTTAAGCCAGTGATAGTATTAACAATCGGTGCAAACGGCGTATTGAGTCTGCCCATAATATCGGTATTACTCAGCACCGCATCACGCAGTTTATGCATAAGCGGTTTATTTTGTCGCTCGACAAAACGATTACGGGCACGCACGATAATATCGCCGATTTTAACATCCGATGGACAAGCAATTTCACAACGTTTGCAGTTTGTACAATATTTCAATGCCTCATCGTACATTTCTGCACTTTTTAGGCGCAGTCTTTCACCATCTGGACCGGACTGTTTCGGGCCGGCATAGGCTGGATTAACTCGAGATACAGGACAGACGGCAGTGCAAGCGGTACATTTTATGCAACTTTCAAACGATTCATCAAAGCCATGCATAGGTAGAGGCTGATGGCTCTGTTGTTTGGCTTGTTCAATTAATTGTTGAATATTGCTCATATTATTGCCCCCCGATCTGTTGTGCCACTGTTAAGGCGGTCACTACGGCAACACCGGAACCGCAATTTTCAGCGATGCCGTTATAGCCACCAATTACACTGCCTGCTGCATAGAGATTCGGCAGAAATTCCCCATTTTTACGCACTTGGCAATGGGCATTGATAATCACCCCTGCACTTTGATACGGCTGAGTAGCGCTAAAACGATGCGCAGTCCAAGACAAGCGATCTTGTGGATTAAATTCACCTAAACCTTGAATATCTGCACCAAAAAGCGGATCGCAAATGCGATCAAATTCGGAACTCAATCCACCACTGAAAAAACTGCCAGAAGCAAGCACAAAATGGGTAGCTGATAAGCCGTGTTCAGCGTGCAAGCGGGTGAAAATCCGCAAAATTTTACCATTTTCATCAACTTCAGCCCGTTCGGCTTTATCGCCGTTAATCATCACGCCGCCTGCACGTTCAAATAGCTGGCGTAAGGCTTTGCGTTGGCGAATACCAAGCAGTGAAGGAGGTAAAGTTGGGAGTTCAAACAGCGTTGCTTGGCTGGCTTGTTGTAAACGTTGGAACAGCTCATCGTGATCAATACCAAAACAGGCTGGCAGGAATATCGCATCAGCGCCTTGAGCGCGCTGACGAATTTCGCGCACTAATGCATCAAATGCAATTTGTTGTTCTAGACGTTGAGAAATATGTACGCTGCGGAATTCACGTCCACTTTGGCGGAGCTCGTCCAATTCTGGCAAATGTAGATAATCTGTGATGATCTCGCATTGAGCAAAAGTGGGTTGCTGTTTTAGATTATCGGCAAACAGCTCTGCTTGGTAATCGTGATAACCTTCAATACCCAAAATAGCCAACTTGCGATAGGCAAAATTTTCTGTCCAGCCTAGCATTGGTGAATTTTCTGGTGAAAGCCAAGCAGGGCGTAATCCACCGAGAGGCGTTACGCGCCAATGGTTATGGGCGCTAGATCCACTCAGGGCTAACGGTTTGGCAAAATCACGTTCAAATTGCTGTGCCATCGCTAAGCTTTGCGCAAAGCCAAGCACGCGATATGGGTGATTTTCACTTAAACAAGCGGTCTGTTTTTCGTCAAATTTTGCAATTTTTGTTCCGCTTGTTTCGCCTAATAAGCCAAATGCGCCAGATGAAAAATCCATTGCTGCTTGACCATTATTGACGATCACACAGCGTTTACCTTGTTGTTGTAGGCGGATGCCGCAAGTGAGTCCGGCCAATCCGCCGCCAATAATGACTACATCAAAATTCATTGTCGTCTGTCCCCTGTTGCGCTTGATTTTCAAGCGGTTTCACATCATTTAACCCTAACAAGCTGTAATAGATCCAACTGCTAAATTCAGCTTCACGTACGGCTTCTCCCCATGCTATTGGTTCAATTCCGCGCCAACGCTCTTCCATAAAAGAAGCTAATTGCACAGTAGATTGCCGTGGTGTAGCCGCTTTAAAACGGCTCATTAATCCAGCGGCTCGGCAGGCACAAAGCTCAGCTTGGCATGTGCCCATTCCTACGCGGGTACGGCGGCGTAAATCGATAAGGTTATTTACGCTCAGTTCTTCTACTGCATAGCGAACTTCGCCAGCAGTCACCGCTTCACATTCACAAACCAGCGATTTATCTAAACGCTCGTTTTCCAACATTTTTGGTGTGCGTGCGCCGTGGCGATAAACTGCAGAGTAGCGTAATGTATTTGGTAATGAGGTGATTTTACGATTGGTTTCGACTCTTGGTTCATCAGAGCCGGGGAGTGGACGCTCATGGGTGGTACAGCGCTCGGTTTTGCCTAATTTTTTACAAACCAAGTCGGTTGCCCATTCCGCCATTAAACGGTAGGTCATCAACTTACCTCCCGTGATGGTAATAAAGCCTTCTAAGCCATCACGTTCTTGGTGATCGAGTAATACAATACCACGACTCACATTCCGTCCAGATGGATCATCATCTGTGGCGACTAATGGGCGTACGCCTGCATAAGCGCGTAACACCCGTGTATGGCGTAAACTTGGAGCTAGTTTTTCACCTTCGCGGAAGAGAATATCGACCTCTTCTGGAGTTACGACCATATTATCAATTTGATCGTAAGGGATACGATCAGAGGTTGTACCAATCACACAAATCGTGTCCCCTGGCACAAGAATATCGGCATCGGCAGGCTTACGGCAGCGGTTGATCACCATATTATTGATACGATGCCCCATGACCAGTAATGCCCCTTTGGCTGGGAACATTCGGATTTTTAAATCCGCATATTCGGCAATACCTTGTCCCCAAATTCCACCAGCATTTACCACAATCGGCGCAAAAAATTGGCGTTCTACCCGATTTTTATGATCATATGCTTTCACACCAATGACTTTACCCCCTTCACGAATTAATCCTTTTACTTCGCAATAGGTAAAGACTTTTGCCCCACGCTCGGTAGCATCCAGCATATTGGCAGCGGTTAAACGGAAAGGATCAATAGAGCCATCAGGCACAACAACCGCACCAATCAGGGAAGGATTGACCGAAGGCTCCATGCGTTTTGCAAGATCAGGTTCAATAGCCACCGCTTCAATACCTGATGCATTGCAAGCATCAATAAAGGTTTTTTGATAGTTGAGATCATCTTCAGGCAACGTAATAAATAAGCCCTCAGTTTCCTCAATACAGTGAGATGCGACACGGCGTAGGATTTGGTTTTCTTTAATACATTCTTCGGCAGATTCTCTGTCATTTACTGCGTAGCGCCCACCGCTGTGTAATAGCCCGTGGTTGCGCCCAGTTGCACCCGTGGCGATATCGCGCCTTTCGAGTAGGATACAATCTATGCCACGCAACGCACAATCGCGTGCCATTCCCGCACCCGTTGCCCCACCACCGATGATAATGACATCAGTACTGATTGGCGAAAAGTCGCCCGCATTTTTATAAAGTTGAGGTGATAAGACCATACAACCTCCCACAAATGAAAGTAAAACAAATAAATTGGGTGTATTTTATGCTTAATGTTCGAATGCGCTCAATATTTTGGTTGAAAAAGAGTGTAAAAGTGTGAATGAGATCACGTTATGATTTTTTTTGAAAAATAAATTAAAAAAATAGTGTGATATGGCTCACAAAATTTCACAATAAATATGCATTTGTTGATGCAATCTTCTATGATATTCGCCACCTAATTTATGAAGGAGTAATAACAATGAAATTAAGCAAGTTGATGTCTGGACTAGTGTTAGGTATGGCAATGTTTGGCTCTATCGCAGCGCAAGCGTCTAGTGAAAAACTCATTATCGCGCATCGTGGTGCGAGCGGCTATTTACCTGAACATACGCTAGAATCAAAAGCGTTGGCTTTTGCACAACGAGCAGATTATTTAGAACAAGATTTAGCTATGACGAAAGACAATCGTCTTATTGTCATTCATGACCATTTTTTAGATGGTTTAACTGATGTGGCTAAAAAATTTCCTGAGCGAAAACGTGCAGATGGCCGTTATTATGTGGTGGATTTCACTCTAGATGAGATTAAATCACTCGAAATGACAGAAAATTTTGAAATGAAAGAGGGTAAACAAGTGCAAGTTTATCCTAATCGTTTTCCAATGTGGAAATCACATTTTGTGCTTCATACGTTAGAAGAAGAGCTGGAGTTTATTCAGGGGCTAGAAAAATCGACAGGGAAAAGAATAGGTATTTACCCTGAAATTAAAGCGCCATGGTTACATCATAAAGAGGGCAAGGATATTGCACTTGAAACACTGAAAGTGCTGAAAAAATACGGCTATGATAATAAAGATGCGCCAGTTTATCTGCAAACCTTTGATTTTAATGAACTAAAACGAATTAAAACCGAATTGTTGCCGCAATTGGGTATGGATTTAAAATTGGTTCAGTTAGTCGCTTATACTGATTGGCATGAAACAGAAGAACAAGACAAAGATGGCAACTGGGTTAATTACAACTATGACTGGATGTTTGAGGACGGCGCAATAGCTGAAGTCGCTAAATATGCAGATGGTGTAGGTCCTGGTTGGTATATGCTAATTGATGATAAGCAATCTAAAGTGGGTAACATTGTCTATACGCCGCTCGTGAAAGAGCTAGAAAAATATAAAATGGAGCTACATCCATACACCGTGCGTAAAGATGCGTTACCTGAATTTTTCACGAATGTGGACGAAATGTATGATGCCTTATTAAATAAAGCTGGTGCTACAGGTGTGTTCACTGATTTTCCTGATACGGGGGTGGAGTTTTTAAAGAAATAATTAACGTATATTGATTTGAGTTTAACGAATTTACTACATTTATATAAATAGAAGATAGGAGATTACTTATGTTTGGTCCATTCAAACCAGCTCCACATATTGCGGAGCTGCCCGCAGATAAAATTGATTCAACCTATAAACGGCTGCGTTGGCAGGTGTTTGCGGGGATTTTCTTTGGTTATGCGGCTTATTATTTTGTGCGTGCTAACTTCGATTTAGCTCAACCAGGTTTAATTGAAGCTGGTCTTTACTCTAAAGCAGAACTAGGGGTTATTGGCTCTGCTGCAGGTCTTGCTTATGGATTATCTAAATTCGTTATGGCAGGGATGTCAGATCGCTCAAACCCTCGTGTTTTCTTACCTTTTGGTTTATTGCTTTCTGGTCTATGTATGACTTTAATGGGGTTATTCCCATGGGCAACTTCTGGTATTACCATTATGTGGATTATGATCTTCCTAAACGGTTGGTTCCAAGGTATGGGCTGGCCACCGTGTGGGCGTACAATGGTACACTGGTGGTCTAAATCTGAACGTGGAACAATAGTTTCTGTTTGGAATACTGCACATAACTTAGGCGGTATGATGCCAGGGGCAATGGTTCTACTTGCTAGTGCGCTTTTCTATAGTACTCACGGCGTGGAAGCAACGGCAAAAGATGTATGGCAACAATCACTTTACTTCCCTGGTATTGCTGCGATGATCTGTGCAATTCCTGTGTACTTTGTCATGCGTGATACTCCACAATCTTGCGGTTTACCTCCGGTCGAAAAATGGCGTAATGATTATCCGGATAACTACGATGAAAAAACTGCAGAACACGATCTTAGCACCAAACAAATTTTCGTGGACTATGTGTTGAAAAACCGCCTGTTGTGGTACATCGCTATTGCTAACGTCTTTGTATATCTCATTCGTTATGGTGTATTGAAATGGTCACCGGTATATTTAAGCGAAGTGAAACATTTTAATATCAAAGGTACAGCTTGGGCTTATACCATTTATGAATTAGCTGCAATTCCAGGTACATTACTTTGCGGTTGGGTATCAGACAAAGTCTTCAAAGGTAAACGTGGTTTAACAGGCTTTATCTTTATGATCTTAACCACTGCAGCAGTTGTAGCTTATTGGCTCAACCCTGCAACACCAGAAGCAGAATTGGCAAGCTATGCCGCTTGGTATGAAAACCCATATCAATTAATGGACTTCTTATTAATGACCCTCATAGGCTTCTTAATCTATGGACCTGTGATGCTCATTGGTTTACACGCTCTTGAACTTGCACCGAAAAAAGCTGCAGGAACCGCAGCTGGCTTTACTGGCTTATTCGGATATCTTGGTGGAACAGTAGCAGCTTCTGCCGTAGTAGGTTGGGCTGCAGAAACCTACGGCTGGGACGGCGGTTTCTATGTCATGATTGGTGCGGGTGTTCTCGCTGTATTATTGACATTCATCACCATGATTGAAGAAGGCAAGCATAAAGCGAAATTAGGCGAAACCTATGGCCAATAATTAATATACAGCTGCACCTTATACGTTATGCTAAAATGCGACTTAAGGTGCAGCTCTTGGTGAGCTCTTTGAGCTAGCCTAGAAAAACAAAAAATGCAAAGCGTAAATGCTTTGCATTTTTTTATACAAAATTAACCGCTTGTTGATGGCTTATCTATTTTTTTATTTTTGCTAATTCTTGACGCATTTGGCTAATGACAGCTTGATAATCTGCTTGATCAAAAATTGCAGAGCCAGCAACGAACATATCTGCCCCTGCTTGTGCAATATCCGCAATATTATTGACTTTCACGCCACCATCGACTTCCAGACGGATGTTATAACCACTTTCATCAATGCGTTTACGTACTTCACGTAATTTATCTAATGTAGAAGGAATAAATGCTTGTCCGCCAAAGCCAGGGTTTACCGACATTAATAAAATTACATCAACTTTATCCATCACATAATCTAAGTAATGTAATGGGGTAGCAGGATTAAAGACTAAACCAGATTTGCAACCGTTATCTCGGATAAGCTGTAATGAGCGGTCGATATGTTCTGTTGCTTCAGGATGAAAAGTTATGTAATTCGCGCCGGCTTTAGCAAAATCAGGAATGAGACGATCAACAGGTTTTGCCATTAAATGCACATCAATAGGACATTCAATACCGTAATCACGTAATGCTTTGCAAATAGCTGGACCGAAGGTGAGATTAGGTACATAGTGGTTGTCCATCACATCAAAATGGATCAAATCTGCGCCTGCATTGAGAACATCTCTTACATCGTCACCAAGACGAGCAAGATCAGCGGAAAGAATGGAAGGAGCAATTAAAAAGGGTTGTTGAGCCATGTGTTATCCTTATTGTCATTCACAAAAACTGTTAAGGCTAGTAATCGTTAATTTAGATTATCTAGGGACCTAAAGTGGATACCCTAGCATATTTTCCCTCGCTAAACTTCGATTTAGATCGCAAAAATTAGATTATTTATTGCCTTTTAATAAAATTTAGCTAAAAACCATAAAAAAATTGTAGCTTTTGTGATTTAACTGAGGCAAAATAATCCCACTTTCTAATTATGGTTATTTGAGGAGATAAATATGAAAAAGGGCATTCACCCTGAAAACTACAGAGAAGTATTGTTTTATGATGCCAGCGTACAACAAGGCTGGGTTATTCGTTCTTGTGCAAATACTAACAAAACAATGGTATGGACCGATGGAAAAGAGTATCCACTTTACAGCTTAGATACTTCATCGGCTTCTCACCCTGTTTATACTGGTAAGCGCCGTGAAGCTAATAACGAAGGTCGTGCGAGCAAATTTAATGAGAAATTTAAAGGTATTGCGAGTTTAACTCGTAAATAAGGAGAAAATATGCAGGTATTGAATTCATTGAAATCTGCCAAAAGCCGTCACCCAGACTGCAAAATTGTACGCCGTAAAGGCAAGCTTTACGTGATTTGTAAAACAAATCCACGTTTTAAAGCTCGTCAAGGTTAAGGTTAAAAAAGCGTAAAAAATCTGTTAAGTCTAAGACCGTTTATCGAATAAAATAAGCGGTCTTTTTTTATTCAAAACAGAGAGAATAAAAGCTATTCCTATTTTCAACTCATTGTTTTTATTGATTAATATCAAGAAACCTCCTATTAGTTTGTTTTAACAATTTTATGCTCTTTGCCAAATTGTTAAAATCCAATATCCATTAATATCCTACTATTTTACTAAACTATTTTGGCTGATTTCACCGAACAAACTTTACCTCGCCGTCAATTTTTACGCGGACAGTTTTTAAATACATTAAAGGCTGAGCAGGTGAAACGCCAAGGGCTGAATGCGATTCGTCCCCCTTGGGCAGATTTGGCAAATTTTTTACAAAAATGTACCGCTTGTGATGCTTGTATTAATGCTTGCGAGATGCAGATTTTAAAACGTGGTGCGGGTGGTTATCCCGAAGTGGATTTTAGTGTCGGGCGTAAAGAGTGTAGCTTTTGTGCTGCCTGTGTAAATGTTTGCCAACAAGGTGTTTTTCGCGTAACAAGTGAAATAGCATGGGAGCATAAGATAGAAATTCAGCAAGGCTGTTTAACTCACATCGGAGTCGAATGCCGAGCCTGCGAAGATAGTTGTGAACAGCGAGCCATTCGTTTTAAACGAACAGTTGGCGGTATTGCAAAACCGATATTAAATTTAGACAACTGTAATGGCTGCGGAGCTTGTTTAGCAAGTTGCCCAAGTGATGCAATTCAATTATTGCAAGAGGGAAGAAAGAGTGCAGAATAATTTTAATCCAGAGTTAGGAAATTGGTATGTGGCAAGCCTTGTATTACAGGTAAGGCCTGAATATATCAATGAGGTAAAAGATAAATTAGCGACAATGCCATACACCGAAATCCACGGTGAAAAACCGGATGAAGGTAAGTTGGTTGTGGTGATGGAAGCAGATAAAGAAAAAGCGTTGGTGAGTAAAATGGAAAGCCTACAAACTTTGGAAGGAGTGATGGCGGTTTCATTAATTTATAGCCAACGAGATGAAATTAATTAACACACTCTCCCTTTTAGGTAGCGTGACAGCTCCGGATAACGTTAGGTTATTTTGAGTAGAGAGGGTTAGGCATATTCTCTCCTCCCTCTGAAAATTCTACAAATTTTCTCCTCCCTCTCCTCAAAGAGAGAAGGGGTAATTTAACTAATTTATTTACAAGTGGGGAACACTATGGAACTCAATCGTCGAGACTTTATGAAAGCCAATGCTGCCGCAGCGGCGGCAGCGGCGGCAGGTATCGCCATTCCAATTAAGAATGTCTATGCCGATGATAACAAAATCAAATGGGACAAGGCTGCATGCCGTTATTGCGGGACTGGCTGTTCTGTTTTAGTGGGGACACAAAACGGCCGAGTGGTGGCAACGCAGGGTGACCCAGATGCAGAGGTGAACCGTGGTTTAAACTGTATCAAAGGTTACTTCCTTGCCAAAATTATGTACGCCGAAGACCGTTTAACTTCACCAATGTTGCGTATGAAAAATGGGAAGTTTGACAAAGAAGGTGAGTTTACACCAATTTCTTGGGATCAAGCTTTTACCATTATGGCAGACAAAGTGAAATCTATCATTAAAGAGAAAGGCCCAAATGCCGTAGGTATGTTCTCATCTGGTCAATCTACTATTTATGAAGGCTACGCTAAAGTAAAACTTTGGAAAGGGGGATTCCGTTCTAATACGATTGACCCGAATGCACGTCACTGTATGGCATCAGCAGCGGTTGCGTTTATGCGTACTTTCGGTATGGATGAGCCGATGGGCTGTTACAATGATATTGAACATGCTGAAAACTTTGTGCTTTGGGGTTCAAATATGGCAGAAATGCACCCAATTTTATGGAGTCGTATTTCTGATCGCGTACTTTCTAATAAAGAATGTAAAGTGGCTGTACTTTCAACCTATGAGCATCGTTCATTTGAGTTAGCGGATACGCCAATTATCTTTAGACCACAATCAGACCTTGCGATCCTAAACTACATCGCAAATTACATTATTCAGAACGATAAAGTAAACTGGGATTTCGTCAATAAACACACTAAATTCAAACGTGGTGAAACTGACATTGGTTATGGTTTACGTCCAGAGCATCCATTACAACAAAAAGCAGCAAATGCAAAAACAGCTGGCAAAATGTATGACAGTGATTTTGAAGAATTTAAGAAAATCGTTGCACCTTATACATTAGAAGAGGCTCATCGCATTTCTGGCGTACCGAAAGATCAATTAGAAACACTTGCGAAAATCTACGCCGATCCGAACCAGAAAGTGGTGTCATTCTGGACTATGGGCTTTAACCAACATACTCGTGGTGTGTGGGTGAACCATATGATTTATAACGTTCACTTATTAACAGGTAAAATTGCATTACCTGGTAATGGGCCATTCTCATTAACCGGTCAGCCATCTGCTTGTGGTACTGCTCGTGAAGTTGGAACCTTTATCCATCGCTTGCCAGCGGATATGGTGGTAGCAAATCCAAAACACCGTGAAATCGTAGAAAAAGCGTGGAAATTACCAGAAGGCTTTATCTCTTCTGAATTAGGCTATCATGCAGTGGGTCAAGACCGTGCATTAAAAGACGGTAAACTCAACTTCCTATGGACAATGTGTACCAACAATGTTCAAGCAGGTCCGAATATCAACCAGGAGCGTTTACCAGGTTGGCGTAACCCTGAAAACTTCATTGTCGTTTCTGACCCATATCCAACCGCTTCAGCATTAACCGCCGACTTAATTCTCCCAACCTCAATGTGGGTTGAAAAAGAGGGGGCGTATGGTAATGCAGAACGTCGTACTCAAGCGTGGCGTCAAATGGTAAAAGGGCCGGGAGAATCTCGTTCAGACTTATGGCAATTAGTAGAATTTTCTAAATACTTCAAAGCTGAAGAAGTATGGAGTGACGAGATTATGGCGAAAGTGCCAGAATATCGTGGCAAAACGCTTTATGAAATCCTTTACTTAAATGGTGAAGTAAACAAATTCCAAGTACCTAGTGATATTCCTGAATACCTCAATGATGAAGCAGAGCATTTTGGCTTCTACCTCCAAAAAGGTCTCTTTGAAGAGTATGCACAATTTGGGCGTGGGCATGGACATGACTTAGCTGACTTTGAAACCTATCACCAAGTACGTGGTTTACGTTGGCCTGTAGTCGATGGTAAAGAAACTTTGTGGCGTTATCGCGAAGGTTATGACCCATATGTGAAAGCAGGTGAAGGCGTGAATTTCTACGGCAATGCAGATGGTAAGGCTGTTATTCTTGGCGTACCTTATGAAGAGCCTGCAGAATCACCAGATGAAGAGTACGATTTATGGCTTTGTACTGGACGCGTACTTGAACATTGGCATACAGGGACAATGACTCGCCGCGTACCAGAGTTACATAAAGCTTTCCCAAATAACCTTGTGTGGATGCACCCAACGGATGCACAGAAACGTGGGTTGCGTCACGGTGACAAAGTGAAGGTTATCTCTCGTCGTGGTGAAGTGATCTCCCACTTAGATACTCGTGGTCGTAATAAATGCCCTGAAGGCTTAATTTATACTACCTTCTTTGACGCTGGTCAGTTAGCAAACAAAGTGACCCTTGATGCAACCGACCCAATCTCCTTTGAAACCGATTTCAAAAAATGTGCGGTTAAGGTGGTTAAGGCATAATGATATGGGGCGAATGTAATTCGCCCCTACAAAATGACCGTTTAATGTTGAGTGATGTTTTCCTTCTATCGTAATGTAGGAGCTAAATGACATTCCTCCAATAAAACAAGCGGTCAATTTCAGCCAAAATTTTGCAAAAAGAAGGCTATCGTGAAACTAAATCCAAATCGTCGTCAATTTTTAAAAGATGTCGGTCGTACCGCAGCTGGTGTGTGTGGCGTGGGCATTGTGTTGGCGATGCAACAAAATCAAAGTCTTGCGCGGGAAGGTGTGGCACTTCGGCCACCAGGTGCAATCGCAGATGATAAAGAATTTTCTGCCGCTTGTACTCGTTGTGGACAATGTGTTCAGGCTTGCCCATATGATATGTTGCATTTGGCAAGTTTATTATCGCCAGTGGAAGCCGGTACGCCTTATTTTACTGCGCGTGATAAACCTTGCGAAATGTGTCCTGATATTCCGTGTATGAATGCTTGCCCAAGTGGAGCATTAGGCGGATTAGAAGAGATCGATCAAGCAAGAATGGGGCTAGCGGTATTGCTAGATCACGAAACTTGCTTGAACTGGCAAGGTTTGCGTTGTGATGTATGCTACCGTGTTTGTCCATTGATTGATAAAGCGATCACTCTTGAGCGTGTACATAATGATCGCACGCAGATTCATGCGAAATTGATCCCAACTGTGCATAGCGATGCTTGTACTGGTTGTGGTAAATGTGAGCAGGCTTGTGTATTGGAAGAAGCTGCGATCAAAGTGCTGCCAATGGATCTTGCCAAAGGCTTGCTTGGCAGACATTATCGTTTAGGTTGGAAAGAAAAACAGAATGCAGGTAAAGCATTATTGGAAGACTACCATCCAGACGGTTTACGTCCTGCCTTTGAGGCACGTATGCCAGAAGGGCAAAATCAACCAGTCTATCAATTTATGGAAGTGAAACCGGGTGTGAAGGTTTCTACGCCAAGCCGTGCAACGATGGACTATGTGCCAAACCGTACTACCGTAGAAGCACCGATTCTTAATCCAATTGATTTAGACAATGTGCCGTCTAAGCTAGGAGGGAAATAATGGCAGTAGCAAATTCCCCAAAAGATGCAGGCAAAGAAGCACGAGAAAAACTTGGGCTATGGCGAGCGAATAAATGGCTAATTCTCCGCCGTTTAAGCCAGCTTTCTGTCATCTTGATGTTTTTAAGCGGTCCGATGTGGAATGTCTGGATTCTCAAAGGTAATTATAGTGGCAGCATGCTGTTTGACTTAATTCCAATGAGTGATCCTCTGATTACTGCAGAGAGTTTAATGACAGGTTATTTGCCTGAGTGGAAAACGTTGCTAGGGGCCGTGATTGTGATTGTGGCTTACGCCTTGCTGGCAAGTAAAGCGTTCTGTAGTTGGATTTGTCCATTGAATATAGTGACTGACGCTGCTGCATGGTTACGTCGTAAGTTAGGCATTCGCCAAACGTTAAAAATCTCCCGTAACTTACGTTATGTGATTTTGGCAGTTGTGCTTATTGGCTCAGCAGTCACAGGTAACTTAATTTGGGAGTGGATCAATCCAGTTGCTGCATTGGGACGAGTTTTTGTCTATGGCTTAGGTGCAACACTTTGGTTAGTGTTAGCCGTATTCTTGTTTGACTTACTAGTCGCTGAACATGGTTGGTGTGGGCATCTTTGTCCAATTGGTGCTATTTATGGCGTAATTGGGGCAAAAAGCATTGTACGAGTGAAAGTCGTTGATCGTGAAAAATGCGACCGCTGTATGGATTGTTACAATGTTTGCCCAGAACCACAGGTGCTACGTTCACCATTGCATGGTAAAGCTGAAGATAGCACGATTGTGCTTGCCAAAGATTGTATTAGTTGTGGACGCTGCATTGATGTGTGTGCTGAAAATGTTTTTGCTTTTTCCAACCGCTTTGCGAAAGAGAAGAGAATTATTTAAATTTCAATAATGTAGGGAACGCTTATTTCGACAAGCTCAATGACTTATGCCTGAGGTGTGTTGAAATAGATGACTGAGTTTTTAGCAGCCATATTTCCCTAGAAACGGAGTGAATTATGAAAAAATATCTTGCCTTTTTACTTGTTGCTTTATCGCCAATTGCGATGGCAAATAATATTCCATCTTCATTAGAAGGGGCTGCAGAGGCAATTTCCCCTGAGTGGCATAATATGCCTAAAGATAGTGGTAAGCATCAGCTTACTTTTGTAAACCAACCACCAATGATCCCACATAGCGTGAAAGGTTATCAAGTAACTAAAAACACTAACCAGTGTTTAAATTGTCATGGTGTTGAAAATTATCGAACAACAGGTGCTCCGCGCATTAGCCCAACGCACTTTCAAGATCGTGATGGTAATGTGACTGGTGATTCTTCACCACGCCGTTATTTCTGTTTACAGTGTCATGTAGAACAAGCAGACGTTAAACCAATTGTGGAGAATAAATTTCAGTCCACCAAAGCCTTCGGGGGTAAATAATGAAAGGATTATTTTGTAGGCTCTGGAAATGGGCGAAAAGCCCAAGCAAAATGGCGGTAGGGTTGGTGATTATTCTCTCGGCATTAGGCGGCATATTCTTCTGGGCGGGGACGAATACGGCATTGGAATATACTAATACCGAAGAATTTTGCTCAGGCTGCCATATGAATGATGTGGTGCCCGAATACCGTGCTTCACCACACTTTATGAACCGTAGTGGCGTGAAAGCAGATTGTGCTGATTGTCATTTACCACATGAATTTATCCCAAAATGGACGCGTAAATTCCGTGCACAGTTAGAGGTTTGGGCGCATTTCACCGGTAAAGTAGATACCAAAGAAAAATTTGAAGCGCATCGCTTAGAAATGGCACAACGTGAATGGGCAAGAATGAAAGCAAATAACTCACAAGAGTGTCGTAACTGTCATAACTTCGCGGATATGGATTTTACTCAGCAAAAAGGCGTAGCTGCCAAAATGCATGCTATGGCTGAACAAGAAGGTAAAACCTGTATTGATTGCCACAAAGGTATTGCCCACAGCTTGCCACATATGGAAGGTGTGAGTAAGTTTGGAGAATAAATCCTATAGAGAAAATGCCGACATATAGTCGGCATTTTTTTAGTATAGACAATGGCTTGTAGCAGGCTTAATGCGAATGTATTTGTAGATGTTTATAAGCTGACAGCGAGCTTCTGTATATGCGTTTTAGCCAAAAGCAGAGATTTTTGTTAAACTAACGACTTTGTTTAAATCATCTAGTTCGCCCAAATGCAAAATAATCTTTATCAATGGCCTTGTGCGAATGCTATTTATCCGGATAGAGGAAATAAATCTTATCGTTTCAAACGGTTACGTTTTCGCTTACGTTCATTAATGAATTTACGTTCGGTGCAGGCATTCGAGCAATATGTGAATCAAAATCCAGATCTTGCGGCTTTCCTGAATACGAGAGCAAATTATAGCTACCCACTTGTACATCGTTTTTTGGATAAACGTTTTAATGCTAAGCAACGTTATCAAGCGATGGTAGATAATCTAACCTTTCTCCCTAAAAGTTTATGGCAGCAGTCGATAAGCTTTGGTGAAGTTGTACCTGAATTTTCACTTTATTTGAACATTAATGAGCAGCAGCCTATGGAAGGGTTCTGGGCACTAGAATTACGTCATAGCGAGACGCACCAACTTATTTATGTGCTCACTTTTGGTAAGTTAGCAGACAGTTTGTTGATTGCCGTTATTCAGGGACCAAATTTTGATGGTTCAAAAGAGTTGGTGAAGAAACTGACGAAAAAATGCCATGGATTACGCCCTGCGTATTTAATGGTGGAATGCATGAAAGCATTAACTAGAGTATTAGGTTATTCAACATTGCTTGGTATTCCACAGAAATATCAGAATAAATCTCGTTTAATTCAAAGTAAACGTTATGTCGTTGATTACGATGCTATTTTCCGTGAAAGCGGTGCTTCGTTGGCGGAGTACTGGCTTTTACCACTTGCATTAAGTAATAAAGATTTAAGTGATATTCCGAGCAATAAGCGCTCAATGTATCGTAAACGTTATGCAATGCTTGAACAAATTCAAGCTGCCATGCATGAGCAACTTGCTGGATTACAAGCGGTTCATATTGAGCCAAAATCTGCAAATTAAGAGAAGAAAATGAAAGAAACAATTGTTGCCCAAGCAACGCCGATCGGGCGTGGAGGTGTTGGGATTTTACGTATTTCAGGGCCGTTAGCGGAGAAGGTTGCGCAGGAAGTTCTAGGTAAGACACTTAAACCGCGAATGGCAAATTATCTGCCCTTTAAAGATCAAGATGGCACCGTGTTAGATCAAGGTATTGCTCTCTTTTTTAAAGCACCAAATTCTTTTACTGGTGAAGATGTGCTAGAGCTACAAGGGCATGGTGGGCAGATTATTTTGGATCTCTTGTTACAGCGTATTTTAAAAATTGAGGGCATTCGAATTGCCAGAGCAGGTGAGTTTTCTGAGCAAGCATTCTTAAATGATAAGCTTGATCTTGCTCAAGCAGAAGCCATTGCTGATTTGATTGATGCTACCTCTGAGCAGGCTGCCCGCTCAGCATTAAAATCGTTGCAGGGTGAATTTTCCAATAAAGTCAATGAATTGGTGGATAGTGTGATCTACCTACGAACTTACGTAGAAGCTGCTATTGACTTCCCTGATGAAGAGATTGATTTTCTTGCCGATGGCAAAATTGAAGCAAAACTCAATGAAATTATCGCTCAGCTTGATGGCGTTCGTAAAGAAGCGAAGCAGGGCTCGATTTTACGTGAAGGTATGAAAGTCGTGATTGCGGGTAAACCGAATGCGGGTAAATCAAGCCTCTTAAATGCTTTAGCTGGACGGGAAGCTGCTATTGTGACAGATATTGCTGGGACTACCCGTGATGTTTTGCGTGAGCATATTCATATTGATGGAATGCCGTTGCATATTATTGATACAGCGGGTTTACGTGAAGCAAGTGATGAAGTTGAGAAAATTGGTATTCAGCGCGCATGGGATGAAATTGGACAAGCAGATCACGTTTTATTGATGATCGATAGTACCCTGTCGGCAGCTGATCAATTTCAACAAGAGTGGGCTGATTTCTTAGCGAAATTGCCAGTAAAAATGCCTGTTACGGTAATTCGTAATAAAGTAGATTTATCGGGCGAACAAGAAGGTGTTGAACAACAAGATAATTTCACGCTTATCCGCTTATCCGCGCAAACTAAAGTGGGAGTGGAATTATTGCGAGAGCATTTAAAAAAATCTATGGGCTATCAGAGTTCAACAGAAGGAGGCTTCATCGCGCGTCGTCGTCACCTTGTTGCATTAGAAACTGCCGCGGAGCATTTGGAACGGGGGCATACTCAGCTGACTCAATTTATGGCTGGCGAATTGCTTGCAGAGGAGTTAAGAATGGTGCAGAACGCCTTGAGTGAAATTACCGGACAATTCACCTCTGATGATCTTCTTGGCAATATTTTTAGCTCATTTTGTATCGGTAAATAACCATTTCCCCTATTTTCCATGAGAAAAATAGGGGATTTTTCTTGCTTTTTTCCGTTAAATCCGTATTATTCACGCCCTTCTTTTTCTTGGGTTCCCTAACCCCAATAACATTTTTTAAAAAGGATTTAACATGACAACTTTTCAAATTAAAACGAACCAAACGCGTTCGCTCGTTTTGCTTTCGCTTTTCCACATCTTAATCATTAGTTTAAGCAATTATTTGGTACAAATTGCCTTTGAAATTCCACTTCCTTTTGGTGGTCGATTGCCTACGACTTGGGGAACATTTACTTTTCCATTTATCTTTTTAGCAACGGATCTCACTGTACGAGTTTTTGGTGCACCTTTAGCTCGACGTATTATTTTTGCCGTTATGTTTCCTGCTTTGTTGGTCAGTTATGTTATCTCAGTGCTCTTTTTTGAAGGACAATTTCAAGGATTTAGTCATTTAGGTGATTTTAATCTTTTCGTATTCCGCATCGCATTAGCGAGTTTTGCTGCTTATGCTGTTGGGCAGTTGATGGATATTTTTGTCTTTAACCGTTTGCGTCAAGGTAGAATTTGGTGGCTTGCACCAGCAAGTTCAACTATTTTTGGTAGTCTTATTGATACTTTTGTCTTTTTTGCAGTGGCGTTTTATCAAAGTAGTGATGAATATATGGCGGAACATTGGTTTACTATTGGTAGTGTTGATTATGCGTTCAAGCTTTTTGTCAGTCTTTTGCTATTTTTGCCACTATATGGCTTGTTGCTGAATTTTTTAGTGAAAAAATTAAAGTAATCAAGCGGATGATTTTGAATGCTTTTTTGTAAAAAATTTTGTATTCAGTACCGCTTGTATGTGCAAGTCGTGAATTTTAAGGCTAAAGCGCGTATAATTCCTGAACTTTTATTGTTATTAAGAAGGTTTGTATGAAAAATATTCCAATTAGAACTGAAGCAGAAATAGAAAAATTGCGTATTGCTTGTAAGTTAGCCTCTGATGTACTGGTGATGATAGAACCTTACGTTAAAGAGGGGGTAACAACAGGCGAATTGGATCGCATTATGCATGATTATATTGTTAATCAGCAACAAGCAATTCCTGCATGTTTAAACTATCATGGCTTTCCAAAAGCAACATGTATTTCACTAAATGAAGTTGTTTGTCATGGTATCCCTAGTGATAATAAAAAACTGAAGAAAGGCGATATTCTCAATATCGACGTAACCGTTATCAAAGATGGTTACTTTGGCGATAACTCGAAAATGTATGTGATTGGTGAGCCAAGTATTAAAGATAAACGTTTATTAGAGGTAACTCTGGAAAGCTTATACATTGGTTTAAGAGTAATTAAGCCAGGCGTTCGTTTAAATCAAATAGGTAAAGCAATTCAACAATATGCCGAGCAAGAAGGCTTCTCTGTGGTTAGAGAATATTGTGGGCATGGTGTTGGTACGGAGTTCCATTGTGATCCTCAGGTATTACATTATTATGCTGATGATGGTGGTGTCGTATTACAAGAAGGTATGGTATTTACGGTTGAGCCGATGATTAATTCGGGTAAAAAAGAGATTCGCTTAATGGGTGATGGTTGGACTGTAAAAACCAAAGATCGTAGTCATTCTGCACAATATGAGCACCAAATTGTCGTGACGAAAGATGGTTGCGAAGTATTGACGATTCGTGATGAAGAGATTTCTGCAGGACGTATTCAGCGTTTGATGGTTAATGCATAATTAGGGTGTGTTTTCATATGTAAAAAAACGGTCAGCATATATGCTGACCGTTTTTTTGTTATTTTGTACGACTATGCAGAACATACTCCACAAGTTGCTGCAGCGGAGAACATCCACACTTGTTTTTCTTGCTCTTTGATGTAGTCGCTCATTTGAGATGCAGTACCTTCATCATCAAGATCGTTTGCAAGATTTAAGATTGCTCGTTGTTGTTTTAATAAGGTTTTGAAGCCTTCTAAAGTACCTGTTAAGCAATGCTGTGCAGATTGTGTACCTAAATCTTCTTTAATTAAGGAAGATTGTAAATATTGGCTGAAACCATTATCTGGCACGTGGCCTAAAGTTAAGATACGTTCTGCGATTTCATCTACTTTTACAACTAAATCATCATAGATTTCTTCGAATTTTGCGTGTAATTCAAAGAAACTTACACCTTTGATGTTCCAGTGATAGCCACGCACGTTAGTATAAAATACTTGGTAGCTTGCGAGTAGGTTATTTAATTCTTTTGCGAGTTTTTCTGATGATACTGCGTTTAAACCGATTGCATTAGTCATATTGTTTCTCCTATGTTTTGGTTGCTGATTTCTTAAACTATGAAAAGTATAGTGCAAAAAAATACAGTTGTGAAATAGAAAAAATTAATCCATTTGATAAATCAAGGCTATTGTATAAATAAAATTAATTTGCATTTCCTATCAATGCGGACGGTTATGAGAAATGATTGCATTTATACTTTAAAATGCGTTAAGCCATATTGATAGAGTTCATTTTTTTTACAGTTAAAGGTGTCGGCCACGATACTTGCTGCTTTTTTTAAGGGGAGCTCCTTATTTAGTAAGGATAATAATTTCAGCGCTTGTATTGGCAATTCATTTTGTTCACGTAGTGTTTTACCTTCAACCACTAAGACAATCTCGCCTTTAATACGATTAGAATCCTGTAGGAGCCATTCCCGTAATGTGGCAATTTCTGCACCTTGAATAGTTTCCCAAGTTTTAGTGAGTTCTCGTGCCATAACCACATAACGTGTTTGTCCGAATATCTCTTGCATGTCTGCTAGCGTATCTAAAATACGATGGGTTGATTCATAGAAGATAAGTGTTCGGCTTTCTTGAGCAAGTTCTGTTAATTTATCGCAACGCGCTTTAGTTTTAGCGGGTAAAAAGCCTTCAAAACAAAAACGATCAGAAGCGATTCCCGAACTACATAATGCAGCAATAGCTGCGCAAGCACCCACAATAGGCACTACTTGGATTCCTGCTTGACGACAGGCTCTAACAAGATGAAAACCAGGATCGCTAATTAATGGCGTGCCCGCATCGGATACTAACGCAATATTGAACCCTTGTGCTAGTTTTTCCACTAAGACTGTAGCTCGTTGTTGCTCATTGTGATCGTGTAAAGCGAAAAAAGGTTTTTTGATGCCATAATGGCTGAGCAGTAAACCGCTATGGCGAGTATCTTCAGCCGCAATAAGATCTACTTGCTCAAAAGTATTTAACGCGCGTTGAGTAATATCTTCTAAATTGCCAATTGGGGTGGCGACAATATATAAAGTACCGAATTGTCCGTTTTTCATTTGCATTTCCACTGTTTGATGAGTAACATTCCGCCTTAATATTTACTGGCAGATTACTATTTTGTTTAAAAAGAGGTAAGAAAATGTCGCACATTTTAGTACAAAGTCGTGCTTTTAGCCAAAAAATGAAAACAATTCTAGTACCATCGGCTCTTGCTGTTTTACTAGTAGCTTGTTCAGGAAATCATATTTCTGAAACCTTAAAAAATGAAGCCTATGCAAATTCTGAGTTTTACATTAATAAAGCTGATCAAAGTAATAAAATTGAAGAACAACAAACCTACCGTCTATTAGCAGTGCGTAAACTGATTGACGAAAATAAAAGTTATGAAGCTCAAAATACTTTTGCTGAGTTGAATGCTGAAAAATTAAACGAATTGCAAAAATTGGAGTACCAGCTATTAAGTGCACAGCTTGCTGCTTTGCAAGGTAATGATGCTGCTGCTATAGAGGCGTTAAAATCATTACCTCAGCATCAATTAAGCCAATCTCAATTATTGCGGGTGTATAGAACTCAAGCTAAGGTAGCAGAAAATCGAAAAGACGTGATCGAAACCGTTCGTGCGCTTGCCTTTATGGATAACTATTTAACAGATAATCAGTTACGTCAGGAAAATAACGATAAAATTTGGTCATTATTACGTAGTGCTAATCGAGGCATGATTGATAAAGCAAGAGCAGAAGCTGGAGAGTTAGGGCTAGCTGGCTGGTTGGCGTTAGTGCAAACTTATAATCGTAATATGAATAATCCTTCGGCATTACCACAGCTACTTGAAAACTGGAAAAATGAATATCCAAATCATTCTGCGAATCGTTTGATGCCGTCAGAGTTAAAAGATGTGCAAAGTTTCCAACAAACCCAATTAAATGGGGTCGCACTGTTTTTACCATTAAGTGAAGATGCTAGTACCTTAGGCCAGTTGATTAAACGTGGTTTTGATGATGCCAAGGGTGCCGATTCTATTCCAGTGAAAGTTTATGACACGGATAGTAAGCCATTAGAAGATTTGATTACGGATGCTAAAAATGATGGGGTGCAAACGATCATTGGTCCATTACTAAAATCTCGAGTTGATGAGATGGTTGCAAGCGCTCAAATTGGCAATGTAAATGTACTGGCATTAAATTCTACTCCGAATGTAAAAGCCATTTCACGGGTATGCTATTACGGCTTATCGCCAGAAGCAGAGGCAAAAGCCGCTGCTGAGCGTTTCTTCCGTGATGGTATTTCTCATGCGCTTGTCGCTACTCCACAAGGTGATTTTGGACAGCGCTCTGCCGATGCCTTTGCTCAACGCTGGCGTCAGCTGACAGGCAAAGATGCGGATATTCGCTATTATAATGAACCATTAGATAGTGTCGCATCATTACAAAATAGTGCAGTAGGTGCTGGAGCTGGATTATATGCGTTAGGTACAGCAGAGCAGGTTCTACAAATTAAACAAGAATTAGATGCTTCACAATTGGCAAATCAGTTTCCAATTTATACATCATCGCGTAGTAACTCAAGCCATAATGATCAAGATTTTCGTTTAGCAATGGAGGGGGTAAAATTTAGTGAAATTCCATTGCTAGCAGATGTAAGTTCTGATGAATATCGTAAAGCTGGGCAGTTAGCAGATAATGATTTTGCGATGATGCGCCTGTATGCTATGGGGTCTGATGCATGGTCGATTGCCAATAAATTCAATGAATTCCGTCAAATTCCTGGTTACAAAGTTTCAGGTTTAACAGGCATTCTAAGTGCAGGTAGAAATTGCAACATTGAACGAGAAATGAGCTGGTTGCAGTATCGTGCTGGTGAAGTGGTTAGCGCTAACTGATGCGTAAACAGGGAGAAGCATTTGAGCAAAGAGCCAAAGTGTTTTTACAGGCACAAGGGTTAAAATTTATCGCTCAGAATCAGACTTTTAAAGTGGGTGAGCTAGATTTGGTGATGCAAGATGGCTCTACGACTGTTTTTGTAGAGGTCCGCCAACGTAAAAGCGCTTACTTTGGTTCTGCAGTAGAAAGTATTGATTACCGTAAGCAGCAAAAATGGCTAAAGGCTGCAAATCTTTGGTTGATGCAACGTAATCAAAGCTTGGATACTGCGGATTGTCGGTTTGATGTTATTGCTTTTGAAGGGAATGCTCCTCCTGTATGGCTCAAAAATTTTTTAGGCTAATATGTTAGAAAAAGTCCAAAATTATTTTCACGAAAGTATTCAAAATCGCATTAGTGTCGCAGGAGAACTGCCTGAGCAGTTAATTAATGCGGCAGAACGGATAGTTTCTTGTTTACTACAAGGTAATAAGGTGATTGTATGTGGTGATGGGCGTTCTTATATTAACGCACAATTATTTGTTGCAAATTTACAGCACCGCTATGATATTGCTCGACCAAGCTTGGCTGCAAGTTTATTGCAATATGATAATGTCTTGGCAGCCTGCCTTGCTCAGGAGCAAAATTTAGATCAGCTTTATAAAAAACAATTTAAAGCGATTGCGAAACAAGGGGATATTCTTGTTATTTTTGCCCCCAAAGGGGAGGAAAAGATCATTCAGAATACGGTACAGAGTGCGGTAGCTGATAATATTTCTGTTTTAGCTTTTACGAGTCTGTTGAATAGTGGAATGTCAGCTTGGCTTGGTAATAATGATTTAGAAATTCGTATTCCACTAAGTAATGAAATGCGGGCAATTGAAGAGCACCATTTTTGTGTAAATTTATTAAGTGAATTAATTGATAATTTACTTTTTAACCCAACCCCCTATTAATTGGAAACTAAGGAGTTGAATATGTCTTTATGGCTAACACGTATTGTTCAGGCAAGTTTATTTGCTTTTGTTGTAACTTCTTTGCAGGGCTGTTTAACAACTGCAGTCGTTGGAGGAGCAGCAGTGGCCACGAAAGTTGCAACGGATCCTCGTAGCGCAGGCAGACAATTAGATGATGAAACCTTAGAGGAAAAAGTTGCTTACAATCTAAATAAAGATGATGAGTTAAAAGAAGATGCGCGCATTAATGTCGTTGCTTATAACGGCAAAGTATTGCTGATTGGGCAAGCCCCGAATGAATCAGCAAAAGAGCAGGCAAAAAATATTGCCGCGGGGGTTGATGGGGTTGTGATGGTGTACGATGAAATTCGTATTGGTGAGAAGATCGGCATTGTACAATCAGGACAAGATAGTTGGATTACCACCAAAATAAAATCACAACTTTTTGCGAATTCTGAAGTCAAAGCGACCGAAGTGAAGGTTATTACTGAAAACGGTGAGACTTTTCTTATGGGAAATCTCTCTTCTGCCCAAGCGAATGCTGCTGCAGAAGTGGCTCGTAACGTAAGTGGCGTGACCAAAGTAGTAAAAGTGATCACTTACACAGAATAATTTGGGGAGAATAAATTTGGGCATATTGGTTCCCAGTATGCCTTTTTATTTTGCAAAAAAATCAGGAAAACCGACCGCTTGTTGGGTTCTTCCGCAAAAAATTTGACTTTGGCTCTGCCTTGATAGATTATCGCAAGCCATTTTTTATTTAGGACAACCGAATGCGTGATAATGAAAACTTGGTTGAAGTAAAGAACCTTACCTTTAAGCGAGGTGAGCGGGTTATTTACGATAACCTAAATCTTAAGGTAAAAAAAGGGAAGATCACGGCAATTATGGGGCCTTCTGGCATAGGAAAAACAACTCTGCTGCGTTTAATTGGCGGGCAACTTATTCCTGATGCGGGAGATATTCTATTTGATGGAGAAAGTGTTGCAAAAGCTTCAAATAGTAAGTTGTATCAGTTGCGTCAGCGTATGGGGATGTTATTTCAATCAGGAGCACTGTTTACCGATCTTTCTACCTTTGATAATGTCGCTTACCCTATTCGTGAACATACTCGCTTATCTGAAAGTTTAATTCGTAAGCTGGTACTAATGAAATTAGAAGCTGTAGGCTTACGAGGTGCCGCACAACTCATGCCATCTGAGCTTTCTGGTGGAATGGCACGTCGCGCAGCATTGGCTAGAGCAATTGCACTTGATCCAGACTTGATTATGTATGATGAGCCTTTTTCTGGACAAGATCCGATTAGTATGGGGGTGATTGTCGATTTAATCAAAAAGCTTAATCAAGCATTGAATTTAACCTCAATTGTTGTTTCGCACGATGTGGATGAAGTGTTAAGTATTGCTGATTACGCTTACATTGTGGCAGATAAACGAATTATTGCGGAAGGTACTTCTGAAGCGTTACTTGCAAGTAAAGACCCTCAGGTTGTGCAATTCCTTGCTGGTAAAGCTGATGGACCAGTACAATTCCATTATCCCGCAGCCGATTATACGGAGGAGCTATTTAATGATTGAGATGATTAGTTCAGTTGGGGCTTCTGTCATTGGCTTTATTCGTGCATTTGGGCGAGCTACTTTTATGCTTTGGGGAGCGTTGGTAGGTAAGCCAGAAATACGTAAGCATACGCCATTGCTGATTAAACAACTGTATGTGCTAGGTGTGCAATCTTTACTAATCATTATGCTCTCAGGGCTATTTATTGGTATGGTACTTGGTTTGCAAGGTTATGTCGTATTAGTTGATTTTTCTGCAGAAACGAGTTTAGGACAGTTAGTTTCACTCTCCTTATTGAGGGAATTAGGGCCTGTAGTGACGGCACTCCTTTTTGCTGGGAGAGCGGGTTCTGCTTTAACCGCAGAAATTGGTTTAATGAAAGCAACAGAACAGCTTTCTAGCCTTGAGATGATGGCAGTTGATCCATTAAGACGCGTTATTGCTCCTCGTTTTTGGGCAGGAATTATTGCGATGCCAGTTTTAGCAGCGATTTTTACTGCAATAGGTATCTGGGGGGGCTCATTAGTTGGGGTAGATTGGAAAGGTGTGGATTCTGGCAGTTTTTGGTCTGTAATGCAAAATACCGTTGGAGTAAGCGATCTGATTAATGGCTTTATCAAAAGTGTGGTTTTTGCTCTTGCTGTCGTTTGGATTGCACTTTTTAATGGCTATGATGCAATGCCAACGTCAGAAGGAATTAGCCAAGCGACAACACGAACCGTTGTGCACGCTTCATTGATAGTATTAGGCTTAGATTTTATTTTAACTGCAATTATGTTTGGTGGTTAATTAACAAGGAAAAATTATGCGTCAATCATTAAAATTTGAATTTTGGGTCGGTTTATTCGTTCTATTGGGTTTAGGAGCATTAATCTTCCTCGGATTACGGGTAGCAAATGTACAAGGCTTTTCGGCAGAAAAAACTTACCCCTTGTACGCAACTTTCGATAACATTGGCGGACTAAAAGTCCGTGCGCCGATTAAGGTTGGCGGTGTGGTTGTTGGGCGTGTTGCAGATATTCAATTAGATGCACAAACTTATACCCCAAAAGTGACATTAGCTGTAAACGAAGAATTTAATCAAATTCCGGATACTAGTTCACTTTCAATTAAAACCGCAGGCTTATTAGGTGAACAATATATTGCATTAAATGTTGGCTTTACCATTGAAGGCGAAACAGAAATGCTTAAAGCTGGAGATACTTTTGCAGACACTAATTCCGCAATGGTACTCGAGGATTTAATCGGGCAGTTCTTATATGGTGATAAGAAAACCGAAAATAGTGAAACCGCTGAACCAAAAGCGGAATAATTTTTACGCTAGGATTATCCTAGTGCTTTTAACAGACATTGAGTCGAATGGAGTTTTAATATGTTGAAAACCCTTAAAAAAATCTTAGTTGCAGGTGCTGTGGTAGTATCTACCTTAATTTCTAACATGGCATTAGCATCAAGTAGCCCTTATGTATTAATGCAGCAAACCGCAGATAAATTATTTGGTGACATTAAAGCTAACCAAAGTAAAATTAAAGCGAACCCAGATTATTTACGTACGATTGTGCGCAATGATTTGATGCCCCATGTACACGTGAAATACGCAGGGCAATTAGTCTTAGGTAAAAATTTAGCATCGGCAAGTGATGCGCAAAAAGAAGCATTTTTTGGGGCTTTTGGTCAATTTATTGAGCAATCTTATGCGCAGGTTTTAACGCAATATACCGATCAAAAAGTGCAGATTGAAAATGAAAAACCAGTAGGTGATAAATCTATTGTGAGCATTCGTGTTAATGTATTGCAAAATGGTAATGCTCAGCCAATTAAACTAGACTTCAAATGGCGTAAGAATAGTAAAACTGGTCAATGGCAAGCGTATGATATGGCAGCAGAAGGCGTAAGTATGGTTGCGACCAAACAAAATGAGTGGAGTGGTGTCTTGCGCCAAAAAGGGATTGATGCTTTAACGGCTCAAGTGGCACAATCTGCAAAACAACCAATCACTTTAGGCAAATAATTCTTTATGCAGACAAAAAATCCATTACAATGGGGCGTTCAGCAAAATAATGAAAGCCTGATGGTTCAATTGTCTGGCGAGCTTAATCGGGACACGTTGCTTCCATTATGGAAGCAACGTGCTTCTTTTTTATCGCCAAAAGCAAACCAACATCTCTATTGGGATCTCAAAGGTTTGACTTCAATTGATTCTGCAGGCTTTGCTTTGCTCGCTGAATTGCTTAACCATTATCACAAATCTACCCCGTGCAGTTTGATTAATGCGCCAGAAAGCTTGATCAAATTGGCGGAATTATTTGATTTATCCGAATGGTTTGCTTCTTTCTTACATTCACCTAGTGGGTATAAATAAATTATGGAACCGAAACAAATCGAAGAAATTTTAGTTGCTGCATTAGATGCTGATGAAATTCATGTGCAAGGCGAAGGTTCGCATTTTGGCGTGATTGTTGTTAGCGATAGTATTGCTGCACTTTCCCCTGTCAAACGCCAACAAGTTGTTTACGCGCCTTTAACCGAGCGTGATCTTTTTGCAACAGGTGCTATTCACGCGCTGACTATTAAAGTGTTCAGTAAAGAAAAATGGAAGAATGAACGCTTATTAAATATGGTTGGCTAATTACAAGCGGTATATTTTGTAGAATTTTTTGCAAAATACGTACGTTTATATTGGCTTGACCCCTTACTTGTCGTGCGAGTATAGCGAGTATGCACCGCTTGTTTTATATCATAAAATGAAAGGAACTTTATAAAATGGAAAAATTCCGTGTTCACGGCCCCTTTACCTTAAGTGGTACAGTTGATATTTCTGGCGCAAAAAATGCTGCGTTACCTATTTTATTTGCAGCAATTCTTGCCGAAGAGCCTGTTGTTTTAACTAATGTGCCAAAATTGAAAGATGTTGAGACAACATTCAAAATTTTACGCCAATTAGGGGTTGTTGTTGAGCGAGCAGAAGATGGCGCTGTGCATATTAATGCAAAAAATATCAATAACTACACCGCGCCTTATGAGTTGGTAAAAACGATGCGAGCTTCCATTTGGGCACTAGCACCGTTAGTTGCTCGTTTCCATCAAGGGCAGGTTTCACTACCTGGTGGTTGCACTATTGGTGCAAGACCTGTAGATATGCATATTTCGGGGCTTGAAAAAATGGGCGCAACGATCACGTTGGATGAAGGCTATGTAAAAGCAGAAGTGAATGGCCGCTTAGCTGGCGCAAGAGTTTTGATGGATAAAGTGAGTGTTGGTGCAACTTTATCTGTGATGATGGCAGGAACGTTAGCTAAAGGCACGACAGTGATCGAAAATGCTGCGCGTGAACCAGAAGTAGTGGATACTGCGGATTTCCTAAATAAAATGGGCGCTAAAATTAGTGGGGCTGGTACGGATACTATTACCGTGGAAGGCGTTGAGCGTCTAAGTGGTGGCGAACACCGTATTGTTGCAGACCGCATTGAAACCGGTACATTTTTAATTGCTGCGGCAGTCTCAGGTGGTCGTATTACTTGCCGAGGAACTAAAGCCGACACTTTGGATGCAGTCATTGAAAAATTACGTGAAGCGGGTATGCAGGTAGATGTTACGGAAGATAGTATTACACTAGATTCGCTTGGACAGCGTCCAAAAGCAGTAAATATTCGTACAATGCCACACCCTGGTTTTCCAACTGATATGCAGGCACAATTTACTCTATTAAACGTGGTTGCAAATGGTACGAGTAAAATTACCGAAACGATTTTTGAAAATCGTTTTATGCACATTCCAGAGTTAATTCGTATGGGAGCTAAAGCGGAAATTGAAGGCAATACTGCGATTGTACATGGTGTTGAGATGCTCTCTAGTGCCGAGGTGATGGCAACCGATTTACGAGCTTCAATTAGCCTTGTTTTAGCCGGCTGTATCGCAAATGGTGAAACAGTGGTTGATCGTATTTACCATATTGACCGTGGTTATGAAAATATTGAAGCGAAATTACAAGGATTAGGCGCAAGAATTGAACGTTTTTCTGCACCTAGTGAAGAATAATTTTAATCAAAAAAAACAAGGCATTGAAAATCACTTTCAATGCCTTTTATTTTGTAAAAAATGGTTTAATTTCAACCGCTTGTTTTTGATCAAACTAACTAAAATAATCGACACAGATTATCTGATTTTTTGATAGCATAGTAAGTGTTAATTTTTTGTTTTTTTAGAGTGAGTGATTATGAATCCAAGACGTAAATCTCGATTAAAAGTCGTTCTGAGTGTGTTGGCAGGCGTTGCTGTTGCTGCGAGCTTAACCTTGTATGCATTAAGCCAAAATATTGACCTATTCTATACCCCTTCTGAAATTGTGTATGGGAAAAATGATGATCCCAATACGAAGCCAGAAGTTGGGCAACGAATCCGAGTGGGGGGAATGGTTGTTGATGGTTCAGTTAAACGTGATGATAAAACCTTAAAAGTTGAATTTGGTTTGAATGATATTGGGCCTGCGATTCAAGTGGAATATGAAGGCATTTTGCCCGATCTATTCCGTGAAGGGCAAGGTATTGTGGCACAAGGTGTGCTGATTGAGCCTACTAAACTGCGTGCGACTGAGGTATTGGCAAAACACGATGAAAACTATATGCCGCCAGAATTAGATGATCAGATGAAAAAAGCTCATCAGCCAATGGGTATTTCAGCTAATGATTTAAAGGGGGAGTCTGAGCGCGATCGTCGTGAATTAACAGGGGAAAATCAATGATTGCTGAATTAGGCAACTATACCCTTTCCTTGAGTTTAGCACTGTCAGTTATACTGGCAGTGTTGCCACTTTGGGGAGCGGAAAAAAATAACCATACTTTAATCGCACTTGCTCGACCAATGACATGGGCAGTATTCTTAGCTCTGACAGTCTCTTTTGGCTCTTTATTTTATCTTTTTGCTGTAAATGATTTTACGGTGCAATATGTGGTAAACAACTCAAATAGCACCTTGCCGATTGAATATCGTCTATCTGCTGTTTGGGGGAGCCACGAAGGTTCTCTTCTTTTATGGATTTGGCTACTCTCGCTTTGGAGTGTTGCAGTAGCAAGCTTTAGCCGACAAATGCCAGAAGAGTCGGTTGCTCGTGTATTAGCCGTAATGGGCTTAGTGAGTATAGGTTTTCTTATTTTTATTATTTTTACCTCTAATCCATTCGACCGTACTTTCCCAAATTTCCCTGTCGATGGACGTGAACTCAACCCAATGTTGCAAGATGTGGGCTTAATTTTCCACCCGCCATTGTTGTATATGGGCTATGTTGGCTTTTCAGTCGCCTTTGCTTTTGCCATTGCTTCATTGATGACTGGCCGACTTGATACCGCTTGGGCAAGATGGTCTCGCCCTTGGACAATGGCAGCATGGGTATTCTTAACTCTCGGTATCGTACTTGGTTCTTGGTGGGCATACTATGAGCTTGGCTGGGGAGGCTGGTGGTTCTGGGACCCAGTAGAAAACGCATCACTAATGCCGTGGATTGCAGGTACTGCCTTAATTCACTCATTAGCAGTAACCGAAAAACGCAGTACATTTAAGGCGTGGACAGTGTTACTAGCAATCCTTGCTTTCTCACTCTGCCTACTGGGTACATTCTTAGTACGTTCAGGGATTTTAGTTTCTGTACATGCCTTTGCCTCTGATCCAACACGAGGCTTGTATATTTTGGCTTACTTAGTGATTGTGATTGGTGGCTCACTCTTACTTTATGCTTATCAAGGCAACAAAATTAAGAGTTTGGATAACTCAGAACGCTATTCTCGTGAAAGCCTACTATTGTTGAATAACATTTTGTTGATGGCGTTTTTGTCAGTGGTATTCTTAGGCACAATTTTACCGCTTATTCATAAACAGATTGGGCTGGGCACAATTTCGATTGGTGCACCATTTTTCGACCAAATGTTTATGATTTTAATGGTGCCTTTTGCCTTTTTGTTAGGCATTGGGCCGCTGGTAAAATGGCGACGCGATCAGTTCTCGGCAATTCGTAAGCCTGTAATTATTTCAACTCTGCTAATGGCAGTATTAGGTTTTGCTCTGCCATATTTATTTGCCAGCAAAATCACCGTAAGTGTTGTGCTTGGCACAATGATGGCGGTGATTATCATCGCATTATCGCTATACGAGCTACACCAACGTGCAACCCACCGACACAGTTTTGTGCAAGGTTTATTTAAACTCTCTCGTAGCCACTGGGGTATGGTGCTTGCTCACTTAGGTGTCGCAATGACGGTATTCGGCATCGCATTCAGCCAAAACTTCAGTATTGAAAAAGATGTGCGAATGAATGTGGGCGACAAAACCCAAATTTTAGATTACGAATTTACTTTCAAAGGTATTCGTGACAGCAATGGGGCAAACTATATCGGTGGTACTGCGGATATTGAAATCACTCGTAATGGAAAATACGAAGCAACTCTTGAAGCGGAAAAACGTTTCTATAACGTAAGTAAAATGGGAATGACCGAAGCCGCTATTGATTGGGGCTTTACTCGTGATTTATATGCCGCATTGGGTGAGCGTTTGGAAGATGGCTCTTGGGGCGTACGCCTTTACTATAAACCGTTTATCCGTTGGATCTGGTTCGGTGGCATATTTATGGCACTCGGTGGATTGCTCTGTATGTTAGATAGACGTTATCGTTTAAAGGTTGCAACTAAGTCACAATTAGCATAATCTATGTACTGCTTTGCTAAATTTGGAGTGATTATGAGCGAATCCAAAGGTTTTTTCCGTAAATTAATGGATAAATACAACGAACTCTGTAAAGATTTAGGCGTAGATGGCGGCGCTTGCCGTGGCTGTGTGCCTATAGTGAAGTTTGATCCAGAAACTGAGGAAAAACCCAAACAAGAGCAAACTAAATAATTATAACTTTAGCGTTCACAGGGCGATTATCGCCCTGTTTTATTTTTTATTCATGATAAAAATAACAATGGAAACACAAGATTACTTTTTTGATGGTTTTAATAGTGCTTTTGCGACTCACCAAGCCGTGGCTCAATTATTAGGGCAAGCCCAAGTACAAGCATTACTTCCCCCAGTACAGGTTGTGGAGCAAGGACAAGCGGTTGAAATTCCGCTAAATTTTACAAATTTTTCAGAATGGCAATTACAACTGGAAACCGGCGAGGTATTTACGGGGATTCCTGAAAATGGGCGGATTGTGCTGCCATCAGATCTGCCATTGGGCTACCATGAGGTGACATTGGCTGATGCACAATGTCGCTTAATTATTACACCGAAAACAGCTTATCAACCGAAAGAAATTTTGGCTAAAAAGAAACTTTGGGGAGCAATTTTACAGCTTTATACCCTCCGTTCTGAACAAAATTGGGGAATTGGAGACTTTGGCGATTTAACCCAATTTCTCACTTATTTAGCACGGCAAGGTGGTGATTTTGTGGGGTTAAATCCAATTCACTCTTTATTTCCTGCTAATCCAGAAGCTGCAAGCCCTTATAGTCCCTCATCACGCTTATGGCAGAATATACTCTATATTGATGTAACCGCCATACCTGCTTTCCAAAATAGCCTCCAAGCTCAAGAGTGGTTTCAGCAGCCAGAAACACAGCAGAAATTAAATGCTGCGCGAACTTGTGATTATATTTCGTACTCCTTAGTTACTCAGCTAAAATTGCAAGGCTTAGCCCTTGCTTATGAACAGTTTAAACAAGAAGATCAAACTGATTTCGAACAATTTATTGTAGAGAAAGGCGAACAGTTAAAAATACAAGGCACTTTTGATGCGTTACATCAATGGCTATCCGAGCAATATCCTGCTCAATGGGGGTGGAGTAATTGGGCAAGCGAATGGCAAGATTATACTTCACCACAAGTTGCAGATTTTCAGCAACAACAACCTGAGCGTATTCGCTTTTATATGTGGCTACAATTTATTGCTAGCCAACAACTCAAAGCTTGTTATGAGTTAGCCAAACAGCTCAATATGCCAATTGGGTTTTACCGCGATTTAGCGGTTGGCGTGGCAAACAATGGTGCGGAAACTTGGTCGGATAAATCCCTTTATGTGCTGGGAGCAAGTATTGGGGCACCACCAGATATGCTTGCGCCCCAAGGGCAGAATTGGGGGCTATCGCCCATGCATCCAAGCGTATTGCAAGCACGAGCCTATCAACCCTTTATCGATCTATTACGTGCAAATATGCAAGATTGTGGAGCATTACGCATAGACCATATTCTAGGCTTAATGCGTTTATGGTGGGTACTACAAGGTGGCAGTGCAGTAGAAGGGGTTTATATTCGTTATCCTTTTGAGGATTTGCTTGGTATTTTGGCTTTAGAGAGCCAACGCCACCGGTGCTTGATTATTGCAGAAGCATTGGGGACTGTGCCAGAGGGTATCTTAGAGGCATTAGAGCAAAAAGGCATTCTCGCTTATAACGTATTCTATTTTGAATTTGAAGATGGTAAGAGCAAACCGCTTTCGCATTATCCATATCAAGCAATGACCACACTCAGTACTCACGATCTGCCAACGATTAACGGTTATTGGCAGGAGTATGATATTGCGCTTGGTCAGCATTATGATATTTATCCAAGCCAAGTGATTTTAGACTTTGTGCAAGAGAATCGCTCTTTGAGTAAAAAAGCATTTTGTGAAGTATTAGCTAAAGTAGGGATTATGGCAAGCAATGATAAAATGCCTATAAGTTCTGCTTTCAATCATCAACTGCAAAGCTATGTTGCACATACTAATTCGGCACTCTATGCAACTCAGCCCGAAGATTGGCTGAATATGTTAGAACCCGTGAATATTCCGGGAACAAGTTCTGAGCATCCAAATTGGCGGAGAAAATTATCAAAGTCTATTACAGCAATTTTCTCTGATGAGTCAATATTAGCATTGTTAAACTCAATTCAGCAGAATCGCACTTAAAACTATCCCCTAGATAGCTGAGCTATTTAGGGGATTATTTTAAATAGGCGGTAAGATGTGAGCACAGTTGTTAATTTGGCAGACAATTTGACAAAAAATATGTTCTATTTCTTGTTCGGTTAATTCAATCTTATGTTCTGCAAAAATAGCTTGCAGGCTTGAACACATTCTTATCGAGGCTGCACTCGGAATAAATTGATAATTAAGACTAAATTTTTCAGTACAGATACCTTTTGCATTCAGTTTATTTAGTTGCTGAAATACATAGCGATCATTACCAAAGCCTATTTGGTTCCAAGCTTGTGCTAAATTTTGAGCCAGCGCTCTCTTAAAAGTATAACAACTGACATCAATGAATTTTTCGCTACCTAACTCAAAGCGAATATTCTCTAAGAGAATCCCTTGATGGCGAATATTGACCGTATAGGTATTAGGATGGCTTTTTATATAATGCCCGAGACTCTCGATTTTATCTTGACATAAAAAATTGCCCTTGCGATCAATTAGGTTGCGAAATGTATAAACGTAATCAGGATCTTCTTTGACATAAACGTCAAAAACATTTTGAATATGATCAGGCTGATAGAAATTATCATCATCTAAATAACAGATAATATCTTCTTGTACTAAAAAAGGTGCTATTGCATTAATGCGGCTATTATACCAGCCATCTTTCCCTGTATTCATCGGCAAATAAATGGTGGTAACGGCAGGATACTGGCTGAGTATTGCACGAGCATTATCAAAGAATTGCTCGCCATCAACAAACACATAATGTTTAGCTGGATAAGTTTGGTTTGCAACGCTTTGAATAGCTCGGTGCAATTCGATTCTACCAATAGTTGCGGTAATTACCGCAAAGGTTAAACGACTTTTATTTGTAGCTCTCTCTTTCATTATGCTCCGCGTTATACTTCTAATTCGGCTTCATTCCCCCGTTCTTCTAGCCAATTACGACGATCTTCTGCACGTTTTTTAGAGAGCAGCATGTCCATTAATTCCATGGTCGATTGCATCTCTTCAGTTTCGGCATCATCTAACGTAAGCTGAACTAAACGGCGTTTGCTCGGCTCCATTGTCGTTTCACGCAGTTCTTCATAATCCATTTCTCCCAACCCTTTAAAACGTTGTACTTTTGGGGTACCACGCTTTTTCTTCGCCAGTTGAGCGAGAATTGCGTCTTTTTCTGATTCATCTAGGGCATAATGCACCTCATCTTTACCGATCTCAATACTATAGAGCGGTGGCATTGCCACAAAAACGTGCCCTTCTTCCACCAATTTACGGAAATGGCGTAAGAATAACGCACAAAGCAGGGTAGCGATGTGTAAACCGTCTGAATCTGCATCGGCAAGAATACAAACTTTGCCATAACGCAGTTGGCTTAAATCATCGCTATCTGGGTCGATACCTAAGGCCACCGCAATGTCGTGAATTTCTTGCGAGCCAAGCACGGTATTCGATGAATCTTCCCAAGTATTCTTAATTTTGCCACGCAGTGGCAAAATCGCTTGGAAATCTTTATCACGAGCTTGTTTGGCTGAACCACCTGCGGAATCCCCTTCCACCAAAAATAGCTCGGTACGGCTTAAATCTTGCGAAGCACAGTCGGTTAATTTACCTGGTAGGGCAGGGCCGCTAGTGATTTTTTTACGAATCACTTTTTTCTCAGCATTAAAACGATTTTGAGCTGATTCCACCGCCATTTCTGCGAGTTGTTTTGCGGTTTCTACATTTTGTTCCAACCAAATCGCAAAGGCATCTTTTGCAATATTTTCCATATAAGTTGCCGCTTGACGGGAAGAAAGTCGCTCCTTAGTTTGCCCTGCAAATTGTGGTTCTTGCATTTTGAGTGACAGCACATAGCTACAGCGTTTCCACACATCGTCCGCATTCAGTTCCACACCCTTTGGCATCTTGATATTGCGTTCGCAGTAGGCTTTCATTGCTTCAAATAAGCCTTTGCGGAAACCGTTTACATGTGTGCCAGCAAGTGAGGTAGGAATCAAGTTTACATAGCTCTCGGCAAGTAATTCTTCTTTCGGCTGCCAGAAAATCCCCCAACTTGCCGCCCAATTAATGCCATCAATTTCACTCTGAATATCGTAAATAAAAGGCGGATTGGGTAAAAAATCTTCTTCACCTAGTTGCTTTTCAGCAATCACATCATTGAGATAATCGGCTAGCCCATCTTCATAGCACCAAGTCTGCTCAGTTTTGTTGATATGGTTGGTAAAGTTGATAGCGAGTTTCGGGCAAAGTACCGCTTTCGCTTTGAGCAAGCGTTGCAAACGGCTAACGGAAAATTTTTTCTCATCAAAATAATCCATATTCGGGTGGAAACGAATTGCCGTCCCTGTTTGGCGTTTCGGGCAAGTGCCGATCACTTTCAAATCTTCCACTTTCACACCGTTTTCAAAAGCGATGGTATAAATTTCGCCATTGCGTTTGATCTCAATGTCAATCCGTTTAGAAAGGGCATTGACCACAGAGATCCCCACACCATGCAGACCGCCCGAGAAGGTATAGTTCTTATTCGAGAACTTACCGCCCGCATGCAGTTTGGTCATAATCAACTCTACGCCCGACATTTTTTCGGTGGAATGAATATCCACTGGCATACCACGCCCGTTATCAATCACTTCAAGGGAATTATCGGTGTGCAAAATCACATCAATTTGGCTCGCATAGCCAGACAACGCTTCGTCCACACTGTTATCGATCACTTCCTGCCCTAAATGGTTCGGGCGAGTGGTGTCGGTGTACATACCAGGGCGGAGTTGGACGGGTTCGAGATCTTTTAAAACAGTAATTTCATCTGCACCATAGCGTTTTTGTGTCATATCGGCTCTTTTGATTGATGTGAAAATAAAGGGCGGATTTTACCTTAAATTGGCGGATTTGCCCAATTTTGCTGTGAGTCAGGAGCAAAGAAAATTTTTGTGAACCTGATCCAGAAATGAGAAAAATAAACTTGTACCATTCAGTTTTCTGATTAAAACTACATTGTTTTTTTATACAGGGGATTGCTATGAATGAAGTAAAATTGTTTGAAAATGCCCAAATTCGCTCAGTATGGAATAGTGAAAAAGAAGAGTGGTTTTTTTCGGTAGTGGATATTATTTTGGCGTTAACAGAAAGCAATAATCCACGCCGTTATTGGAGCGATTTAAAGCGTAAAATTAAAGATGAAGAGGGGGGAATTGAACTGTACGAAAAAATCGTACAACTGAAATTTAAATCCTCCGATGGCAAAATGTATATAAGGATTTCAAAGGGCTAAAAAAGGAAAATCTCAGAGATAATATGTCCATCACCGAATTAGTATTGAATATGTTTGCCGAAACTGCTACCAAAGATATAACTCAAATCAGTAACCCACAAGGCTTAGATGAAAACCGCAAGGTTGCCAACGAGGGGGCAATGTGGCAAAAGTTGCCCGAGAAAGTTTGGAACAAGAAACAGGCAAGCCAGTGATGACTCGTCAAACCGCCATTGATTTTGCCGAATTGATTGGCAATATTGCAAAAATCTCGAAGAAATAGACTGCTTGTAAGGCAGCAACATTGTAACTTCAGCTTAAAGTTGATAGCCCCTGATAGGACAGTGGTTATATGTTTACTTATATTCTCCGCAAATCTTTTCTGCCAAATTTCCCTCTCCCCTCTTTACTAAAGAAGGGATTTGATCTCCACAGAAATATAGTTCATCTTTCTTCTTTCCTTTTTTAAAGAACCAAGATGAATTTACATTTGCTCTGAATGATCGCCCCTCTTTAGTAAAGAGGGGAGGGGGAGATTTGGCAGAAGTGATTAACGAAATGAGAGATTGAACAATGTGCCATTCAAATGCAATACACTTGTTTTGAATTTTTCGGTTTTGGTTGATAGCATTCCCCAGTAAAACTTTTTGGCAAGCCTTTTAACCGTTTAATTTGCCTTGCTTCTTTTCCATTGATATACACATCAGTTTGATAGCCGTTTCCGCCCGTTGTCATTGCTAAATTGATATTGATGAAACTCACTACAACGCCATTTGCAAAAGTATGGCTCTGTTCTTGCATTCCGTTTGAGCAGTTTTTGACTTTGCTTTTAGTTAGCTTACCGTTTTTAAGATAGTAACCTGTGGAATAGCGTTGTCCTTGCCCGTAATCTTCATCGCAGGCGAGGGCTGAAAGAGGAAAAATAAGAGAGATTAAGAGGAAGACTAATTTGAAATTACGCATAGTTGAAAAAGTGAATAGTAAAAATAAAGCAACCTAAATTTAAGTTGCTTTATATTAAAAATCAACTAGTAAGATACTTTAATTTCAATGTCTGAATATAAATTGGGAATTATATTATTCAGCTCGACTTGAATATTTTCTTTTAAAGTATCTAAATTGCGTTCAGATGTTTTTCGAGAAAAAATCAGAATATATTGGTCTTCATTGGATACTTTTTTATATTCTTTATCTAAGAATAAGTAACCTATCTCTTCAAGTTTACTGATAATTTCTAAATGTTTTTCTGGTTGGTTACTAATGATATGAATATCAGTGTTCATCTCTATTCTCTCCATGAATTTGTTTCAGGATTATATTCAATAAAGGAAGGGCAAATGCTACTACTTACTCTAATGAATATAACTTCGCCGACACCTACTGGAGATGTGCTATATTTACAAGTACGAAAGGATGCAGAAACATATCTCATATTATATGAATGATCACCATACATTGTAATCCAATCTGCAAAAGCACTTATAGATGTTCCTAAACCAATAGCTAAAACAGCTAATTTTCTTAAACTACGCATACTTTTCTCCTATCGAGGTTAATTAAGAATTTGTTTTCTTCCAAAACGGAACTTGTGGTTTGCCAAAATCATTTTCTCCTTCGTTGCCTTTAATGAAAGAGAGTGAAATGACACAGCAAGAAGAAAGGAGCAAACCTATAATATAGATAATGCTGACTGTTCCGGAATTACTTAATAGCGATATGGAATCTCTTAATTCATTTGATGACATAAATAAGAATTCTGCTTGTTTCATATTAGATTGTGTTTTAGATAGCATTAGTGAATAGTAATGCTCAATTAATTCATAATTAATTTTTGATTGTATTTTGAGATAATAAATAACCAATACTAAAGAAGCTATATCAAGCAGAATGATAGAGTTATATAGCTTGCTTTCTGTTGCTCTCTTATTGAAATCATGAACTCTTCTATTAAGGTAAGAGTATTTAATTACCAAGTAAATAACCAAACTAATTAGTAATACAGTATAGAATATAGGCTCTTGCTGAATTATATCCAATAGAGTTAGTTGTCCAATCATACCTGATAACATAAGAATCGCTGAATTGAATACGATACAGCCAGCAAAGAAAAATAACAAAAATACAGAAAAGGATGCTCTGCCAATTCTTCCCTCAAATCCAAAGATTCCTTTGATAATATTCATTTTAGAATTCCTATTGTTGATAAATTATGCCTTCTAGGCATTTAATGGGCGTATTCTATGCCTTATAGCATATTCAGTCAATGCAATAAATCACAAAAAATATGCCTAAAATGAATAATCTTAGTAGGCAGTAAAATGGCACAACCAGTTGCATCAGACATCGACCGTCTTGTCGGTCAAAGAATCCAACAAAAACGTAGAGAAATGGGCTATTCCGCAGAACGACTGTCGGAGTATGTGGATATTTCCCAACCACAGCTTTCTCGATATGAACGTGGGGCAAATAAAATTAATGTGGCACACTTAGTAGCGATTGCGACTTTTTTGAAAACGCCGATCAGTTACTTTTTTGCAGATTGTATGGAAGGTTTTGATTGGAATAGTGATGAGCAAGATCGTCTCTGGCAGACATTAACTCAGTCACAAAAGGCATTGTTGGTGGACTTTATTAAAGAGATAAGAAAATAGGTGGGGGATAATCTTTGATTAGAATTTATAGTTCAACTTGTTGCACCACACACAAGTGAAATTATTTCAATGATGCAACAAGTTGCACCCTGCTAAATATAGCCTACCGACAAGCGGTCTAAAACCTGCTAAAATCCGCAAAATTTTTTAACTGAGAACACTATGGCACTTATCAATCTTTCCAACGCCTATTTAGGCTTTGGTGATCACCCTTTATTAGATCATACCGAACTGCACATTGAGCCGAACGAACGAGTTTGTTTAGTGGGGCGAAATGGGGCTGGCAAATCCACCTTAATGAAAATTTTGGCTGGTGAAGTACAGCTTGATGATGGCAAATTGGTATTTGAAAAAGACATCGTGGTAACTCGTCTTGAACAAGATCCGCCACGCCATATTGAAGAAACGGTGTTTGATTATGTGGCGGAAGGGATTAGCCATCTTGCCGATCTGCTTAAACGCTACCACCACATTTCACTGCAAATGCAGACCGAATATAGTGATACGTTGATGTCGCAGCTTTCGGAAGTGCAATCGCAATTAGAACACGCTAACGGTTGGCAATTTGAAAACCGTATTCAAGACACACTCAAACGCTTAGAGCTTGATCCAAATAAACGCCTGTGTGAGCTTTCGGGCGGTTGGGTTCGCCGTGCGGCACTGGCTCGAGCATTGGTGGCTGATCCTGATGTGTTGTTATTGGACGAGCCGACCAACCATTTAGATATTGATGCGATTGCGTGGTTGGAAAATTTCCTGTTGGATTTTAAAGGCAGTATTATTTTTATTTCCCACGACCGTGCTTTTATCCGCAAAATGGCGACCCGTATTGTGGATTTAGACAGAGGAAAATTGGTTTCTTACCCAAGTAATTATGATAAATACTTGGAAGAAAAAGCCGAAGATTTGCGAGTAGAAGCTTTGCAAAATGAGCTATTTGACAAAAAGCTGGCACAAGAAGAGGTGTGGATTCGTCAGGGAATTAAGGCAAGACGTACCCGTAATGAAGGGCGAGTGCGAGCGTTGAAAGCCTTGCGAGAAGAACGCCGTAATCGCCGAGAAGTGCAAGGCACGGCAAAAATCCAGATTGATAACACCGCACGTTCAGGCAAAATTGTGTTTGAAGTGGAGAATGCCAGCTATGAAATCGGGGGGAAAACCTTGCTGAAAAATTTCAGCACAACGATTTTGCGTGGCGATAAAATTGCTTTAATCGGGGCGAACGGTATCGGCAAAACCACCTTAATTAAATTACTGTTAGGCGAAATTCAACCGACATCAGGCACCGTGCGTTGTGGCACAAAATTGGAAGTGGCTTATTTTGACCAATACCGTGCGGAATTAGATTTAGAAAAAACGGTGATGGACAATGTTGCAGACGGCAAACAAGATGTGGAAGTGAATGGGGTGAAACGCCACGTGTTAGGCTATCTGCAAGATTTCTTATTCCCACCAAAACGCGCTATGACCCCAGTGAAAGCTTTATCGGGCGGTGAGAAAAACCGCTTATTGCTGGCTAAACTTCTGCTTAAACCGAACAATCTGTTAATTCTAGACGAACCGACCAATGACTTGGACGTGGAAACCCTTGAATTATTGGAAGAAATGCTGACCGACTATCAAGGTACATTGATTATCGTCAGCCACGACCGTCAATTTGTGGATAATACCGTAACAGAATGTTACTTCTTTGAAGGCGAAGGTGTGGTGAATAAATATGTGGGCGGTTATTTTGATGCGAAACAGCAACAAGAAAATTACTTTGCAGCAACGGCAGACAAGCGGTTAAATGCAAGTAAAAATTTGCAAAAAACCGAAGAAAAAGCACCGCTTGTTGAGACAAAGCCAAAATCTGAAATAGCGAAGAAAGTAAAACTTTCCTACAAAGAGCAGCGAGAATTAGACGAACTGCCTGCCAAAATGGAGCAATTGGAAGCAGAAATTGAAGTTTTGCAAGCAGAAGTCAATAGTGCGGAATTTTTCAGCAACGAGCCAAGTTATACCAATGCACAGCTACAAAAACTAGCCGATACGGAACAAGCGTTAGAATTGGCGTTTGAACGGTGGGAAGCATTAGAAAATATTAAAAACGGAAATCTGTAATGCTACCGACTAAAGCAGCAATTTTGCTCAATACCCCTCATTTTTCTCAGTCTATTGCGGAAGAATATATTATTTGTGCCGATGGTGGAGCGAATTTACTGGCTGAGGGTAGGGCTCCTTATGCGATTGTTGGTGATTTGGATAGCGTACATCAGGATAAATTACAAGGGAAAGTGTTATCTTGTCCACGCGAAAAAGATTACACCGATGGCGAGAAGGCCGTGCGTTTTGCGGCAGAACAGGGCTTTCAAGAAATCGTGATTTATGGCGCGAGTGGTGGGCGAGCAGATCATATTTATGCGAATTTATCCTTGCTCGCGTTGGCACAAACATTAGGATTGAAAGCAATGATCGATAACCCACAAGAGCAGATCGCTTTTTTCTTGCAAGGTAAAGTGCAATTAAATTTACCTATCGGAGCCACTTTTTCCTGTTTGCCTTATGGCGATAGTGCAACTGTCAGTCATTCACAGGGGCTGTATTATCCCTATCAGGATTTAATTTTAGATCGTCGGTACTCAGTTGGTATTTCTAACATTGTTACTCAAAATCTTGTTTCTTTTGAGGTTTTGCAAGGGGCGGTTTTTGTTTTTATTGGTAAAGAGATGAAGGGATGTTGATGTGCTATTTTAAACATCAACAGAGACCATAACAATTTTTCGGAATAACATAAAAATGGCAAGAATAGATAATTACGAGCAGCGTTTTGGCGGTATTGGCCGCCTTTATACCCCAGATGGCTTGGCGAAATTGCGTCAAGCCCATATTTGCGTGGTCGGGATTGGCGGTGTCGGTTCTTGGGCAGTAGAAGCATTAGCTCGTTCAGGGATTGGCAAAATCACCATGATCGATATGGATGATATTTGTGTCACGAATATCAACCGCCAAATTCACGCAATGTCGGGCGAAATTGGTAAGCTTAAAACTGAAGTGATGAAAGAACGGGTAGCCAAAATTAATCCCGAATGTATCGTTGAGATTATTGATGATTTTTTAACTCAAGATAATCTGAGAGAGTATCTGCAACGTGACTATGACTATGTGATTGATGCGATTGATAGCGTGCGAGTAAAAGCAGCGATGATTTCGTTTTGTAAACGTCACAAAATCAAAATTATTACTGTAGGTGGTGCAGGTGGGCAAACTGATCCAAGCCAAATTCAAATTGTGGATTTAAGCAAAACTGTGCAAGATCCACTTGCGGCAAGAGTGCGAACTTTACTTCGGAAAGAGTATGGTTTTAGCTCAAAAAGCAAATTTGGTGTGGATTGTGTTTTCTCAACACAACAACTAATTTTCCCGAAAATGGGCGAGGGCTGTGAGGTTTCGGCAACAATGAATTGTGCCAATGGTTTTGGGGCGGTAACAATGGTGACTGCCACTTTTGGATTTTTTGCGGTGAGTCGGGTGATTGATAAGCTATTGTTTCGAAAATCCTGATATAAAGATGACGGAAGCCCATCCTACTTTAGGTAATAATTCGATTACTCATTTTGCAAATTTTCCTTAATTTTATACCGCTTGTTGGGCGAATGTAATTTGCCCCTACGGTTTATGTGTTATTTCAGGACAAAGTAACGAAGCACTTCCTGTAAATTCACGTGGGTTTTCTGCGGATCCAACGGTTTGTCGTTCATCAGCACATATTCCAGCATACCGATGGAGATGATCGCGAAGAATTGTCCTTGGAAACGCTTGTCCTCGTCGCTGAGCGGAGAACTAGCCGCTTGGTTTTCCAAATATTTCTGCCGTATGATTTTTTGCATATCTTGTTTTAAGTTAATACGGCGGGTTTCGATTTGCCAGAGTAAACGTATCGTTTTTCGGTATTCGTTAATAATCGGAGCGGCTTTCAGAGCGAACTCCATAGTTGGTGAGCTGAAACGTTGTTCAAGAATCGGAATAATCACATCTGCTTTGAGCCGTTCGATAATGTGCGTTGCCAGTGCGTCTTTGTTCAGGTAGTGTTTATAGAAAGTTGAGCGGTTAATGTCCGCCTTATCCAAAATATCCTGCACTGTAATTTCATCATAATTTTTCTCTTCCAGTAGAGCCAAGAATGTGTCGTGGATAACTTTACGCGTGCGGGTAATTCTCGGGTCTTCTTTTTTCATTTTTTATTTCCTTTCTTTTGCAAGATATCCGACACTTTAACGTGTTGTGTATGGTTAGACAACATTTTATCGCTTTTTGATGGTTGTTTGTAAAATGCGCATTTCCTATACTCGGATCATTTGAGAATTAACAGTAAGGAATGTTGTATGAAAAAATTACTGATAGCTGCATTGGTTGTTGCATTTATCGGCGGCGTGTATTTATGGCGTCAAACACACGGGCAAAACCGTAATCTGACGGGGATTGCCGCTGTGAACGGTCGCTTGGAGCTGGAGCGTTTGGATATTGCTTCGCTGTATGCTGGACGGGTGGAAGAGATTTATGTCAAAGAAGGGCAAAATGTCGAGAAAAATCAACCGCTTGCCCGCCTTTCCTCGAGCCAGACCCAAAGTCAGGTAGATTCGGCACGGGCCCAAATCGAAGCGGCGAAAGCCCAGAAACAGCGGGCGCTTGAAGGTGTAGTGCGGGCGAATTCGGAAATTTTAGAGAAGCAGCAGCAACTGAAAGTGGCGAAATTGGAGATGGATAACGCTAAAAAGTTGCGTGCGGAAAAGCTGATTTCCGCCAGCGAACTGGAGCGTCGTCAGGCAAATTACCGAGCGACGCAGGCTTCTCTTGAAAGAAGCAAAGCCGCTAAAGCCGAAGCCGAAGCGGTGGTCGCTCAAAGTACGGCGAATATTTCGCAGGCCGAAGCCCTTTCCCATCAAGCGACTTCGCAAAATGAAGATATGTTGATTAAAGCACCGATTGCCGGTCGCGTGGAATATAAAATTGCGGAAGTCGGCAATGTGCTGGGTGTCGGCGGACGTGTGGTGAGTCTGTTGGATACGACGGACGTTTACATTAATCTGTTTTTACCTTCCTATCAATCCAATCTGCTTAAATTGGGCGATGAGGCCCGAATCAAAATCGATGGCAGCGATTATGTCTTTCCGGCAACTATCAGCTATGTAGCCGGTGAGGCTCAATTTACGCCGAAATCGGTGGAAACCGCCGAAGAGCGTGCCAAATTGATGTTTAAAGTGAAATTGCAAGTACCGGCGGAAGTGGCGAAGCAGTACTCAGGGTTATTGAAAGGAGGTATGACGGCGATGGGATATGTGAAATATGATAAGGATGCCGTTTGGAGCGAGAATTTAAACATCAACTTACCGCAAGGCGAAGAATGATGGAGAATGCAAGCACTATTGCCGTTTCGGTCAAGCGGTTACGGCATACCTACGGTAAAACCACGGCACTGAAGGAGGTATCGATTGAGATTCCGAAAGGCAGGACGGTCGGTTTGATCGGGCCGGACGGCGTAGGAAAATCAACCCTGCTTTCACTGATTGCTGGGGCTAAAATTATTCAACAGGGAGAAGTGCGGGTATTCGGTAAGAATGTGGCGGATAAAGCGGCTCGCGAAGCCTTGACCCATCAAATCGCCTTTATGCCGCAAGGATTGGGAAAAAATCTCTATCTGACCTTGTCGATTTACGAAAACGTGGATTTTCACGCACGTATGTTCGGGCTTAGCGGCAAGCAACGCAAGGCCCGCATTGAACGCTTATTAAAAGCGACGGGCTTAGCACCTTTTGCCGATCGGCCGGCAGGTAAACTTTCAGGCGGTATGAAACAGAAGCTCAGCCTCTGTTGTGCCTTGGTGCACAGTCCGGATTTGTTGATTTTAGACGAGCCGACTACGGGGGGCGATCCGCTTTCGCGTCGCCAATTTTGGCAATTGGTGGAGGAATTGCGGGCAGAGACGGGCGATATGACGGTGATTGTCGCCACCGCCTATATTGATGAGGCGGAAAGATTCGAGCATGTGCTGGCGATGGACGACGGCAAGCTGATAGCCGATAAATCGACTAAGCGGGTGATTGCCGAAACGGGGAGTGAAAATCTCGAGCAAGCCTACATCAAACTGCTGCCGCCTGAAAAACGTGGGGTGGCGGAAGGTCTTTATATTCCGCCTTTCAAACCGATTGCCGATGAGCCGCCGGTTATTATCGCCGAAGGATTGACGAAAAAATTCGGCGATTTTATTTCGGTGGATAACGTCAGTTTTGTGATTCCGAAAGGGGAAATTTTCGGCTTTTTAGGTTCGAACGGATGCGGTAAATCCACCACGATGAAAATGCTGACCGGTTTGCTTGATCCGACTGAAGGCACGGCGACGTTACTCGGTAGGCCGATTGACGCCGGCGACATCAATACCCGTAAGCGGGTAGGCTATATGTCGCAAGCCTTCTCTTTGTATGAAGAGTTGAGCGTGCGCGAGAATTTGGCGTTGCACGCCAAACTTTACCAAATTCCGATAAACGAGTGGGCGGACTATATCAATGGCGTGATCACACAATTCGATTTAAGCCACGTGAGCAGTGCATTACCTTCCGCCTTGCCGCTTGGGATTCGGCAGCGTTTGCAACTGGCGGCCGCTTGTTTACACAAACCGGAAGTGTTGATTTTAGATGAGCCGACTTCGGGAGTGGATCCTGCCGCACGTGATATGTTCTGGGAATATTTGATCAAACTCTCGCGTGAAGACCGTATCACTATTTTTGTTACCACTCACTTTATGAATGAAGCGGCGCGTTGCGATCGTATTTCTTTTATGCATCGCGGGCGCGTGTTGGGCGTGGGAACGCCGGAAGAGCTACGTCTCGGTAAAAATGCGTCGAGTTTGGAAGAGGCGTTTATTCTCTATTTGGAAGAGCAGGCGGACGATATTACCGCCCCTGCTGCGGAAAACGTTCCGCCGATGATAGCGGAAGAACGCTTACAAGCGGTCGGATTTGCACGAAATTTTACAAATTGGTTCGCCACGATTCGGACTTTCGCCGTGCGGGAAGGCAAAGAGCTGCTGCGCGATAATATCCGTTTGTTTTTCGCCTTGCTCGGGCCGCTGATTATGTTGGTTTCGATGGCGGCCAGTATTTCGTTCGATATTAATCCGATGAAATTTACCGTGCTTGATCACGATAATAGTTCGGAAAGTCGTAAACTGATCGAAACGTTCAATGGCTCGCCTTATTTTATCCGACAACCGCAGATTCATTCGGTCGATGAAATTACCCTAGCTTTACAAAGGTCCGAAGCCAAATTGGTATTAGAAATTCCGGCAAATTTCGGACGCGATTTATTACGTTCGGAACAGCCCGAAATCGGCGTGTTTATCGACGGTGCTTTTCCGTCGACGGCGGAAAATTTGAAAAATTCGGCGAGCGGCGTGATCGGCCAATATATGCGGGAAGTTTTGCGTGAAAACGGTATTGAGGCGAAAACGAGTACGCCGATTGAGCCTCGCATGGTGTATAACCAGGATTTCAAGAGCATTTTTGCCATGACGCCGGGAATTATTATGCTGGCGATGATGTTGATTCCGCCGATGATGACGGCCTTAAGCGTAGTGCGTGAAAAAGAGATGGGCACCATTATGAATCTCTACGGTTCGCCCGCTTCACGCTTTCAGTTTTTATTGGGCAAACAGCTGCCTTACATTGCGCTGTCGTTCGTGAGTTATTTGATTATGGTGCTGGCGGGTATGTTTGTTTTCGGCGTGCCGATTAAAGGTTCGGTACCGGCGATGTTTTTCGGCGTGTTACTCGGTATTTGTGCTTCGACGGGTTTCGGTTTGTTGGTGTCGAGTTTTGTGAAATCGCAGGTGGCGGCCATTTTTGCGGCGGCGATTATTTCCATGATACCGACTATGAACTTTTCGGGCATGATGTATCCGACGTCAAGGTTGGACGGTAATGTCTTGATCGTATCCAAAATATTTCCCGGCTCTTGGTTTCAGCAAATCAGCCTGGGCGGTTTTACCAAAGGTTTAGGCTTCGGTGATTTTATCCAAAACTATCTGGCGTTGGCGGCGATTTACGCCGTATACATGATTTTGGCGACGCTCGCCCTGAAAAAACAGGAAAAATGATATGTTACGTTGGCTTAAAAATGTGGCTTTTCTCTCGCTCAAAGAACTGAAAAGCCTGTTCAGCGATTTCGTGTTGATCGTACTGATTGTGTATATGTTTTCGATTGCCCTCGTCAGTGTTGCCAACCAAGGAATAACCGATGTTAAAAACGGCTCGGTGGCGATGGTCAATTACGATCATTCTATGCTTTCTTATCGTTTAAAAGATGCGCTCATCGCCCCTTATTTTAAAAATGTGGACGATGTTCCGCCGCAGCAGATAGACCGTTTGATGGATACCGGCCGCTATACTTTCGTTGTGGAAATTCCGCCCGACTATCAGCGGAATTTGCTGGCGGGCAGAGAACCGAAAATACAGCTTTTGGTGGACGCGACGGCAATGACGCAGGCGAGTATCGGTTCGTCTTATATCACACAGATTTTCAGTCAGGAAATCAACCGTTTTCTGAAAACCGAAAGCAGCCCGCCGCCGCTTAAAACGGCGGTGAACGTGCTGTTTAACCCGAATTTTACCAGCTCGTGGTTTATGGGGGCGACGCAAATTGTCGGTAACCTGACGTTGCTGACTTTGCTTTTGGTCGGCTCGGCGGTGATTCGTGAACGGGAACGCGGCACGATGGAGCATTTATTGGTCATGCCGGTACGTTCCAGTGAAATCGCGATAGCGAAAATTTTAGCGAACGGTTTGGTTCTGCTGGTGGTCGCAACGTTCTCTCTACGGATAGTCGTGAAGGGAATGCTGGATGCCCCCTTTACTAATCAGCAGATTTTAATTTTTGCCTTGGGTGCGGCCATTTTCCTGTTTTCCATCGCTTCGCTCGGTATTTTGCTGGCCGTATTTGCCCCGACTATGCCGCAATTCGGCTTGCTCTGTTTGCCGACTTATATCGTGATGTATTTGCTTTCGGGAACAAACTCGCCGATTGAAAATATGCCGGAAATCGCCCAACAGCTCACCCAGTTTTCACCGACTACGATTTTAGGCGCTTACGCACAAGACGTGCTGTTCCGAGGGGCGGGACTGGACGTAGTATGGCTGCATTTGGTCAAAATGGCGGCACTTGGTGCGGTATTTTTAACCATTGCCTTAACCCAATTTAAATCGATGCTATCCAGACAGGGGTAAAGAATGAAAAAGTTAACATTGACCTCATTTGCAATTTTTTCGGTAATTTTGACCGCTTGCAGCCAAATGCAAATTAATACGGAATCCGGCATATCGTTGCCGGAACGTTTTGACCAAGCCGAAGCGGCGAAAGGCTCGGCGCAAATCCGCCAATGGTGGCGGAATTGGCATGACCCGCAATTAACCGCACTGATTGAAAAGGGGTTAAACGAAAATCTCGATATACGGCTGGCCCGTGCGCGTTTAAGCGAAGCACAGGCAAACAGTGATTACGCCGAGGCTGAGCGAGGAATTAACATCGGCGCGAGCGGTTCGGCCATCGGCGGCGTATCGGATGTCAATACGGGGGTGAGCAATCCGGGCCGTTCCCGCTCGGGCGGGGCTTACGGCGGTATTAGCGCCTCGTGGGAGCCGGATTTTTTCGGGCAAAAACGCAGCGACGCGGACGCAGCTCAAGCGGTGGCATTAAGTGCGCAGGAACAGGTATATGCGGCACAATTATTGGTTTCAAGCGAAATTGCCGATAACTATTTCCGCATTCATGCATTGGAGCAACAAAATGCGGTGCTGGAGAAAAATATTAAGACCATGCGGGAATTACAACGTTATGTACAAGGGCGGTTTAACGCCGGACAAGCCACCGCCTATGAAGTGAATGAAATTGCCGCACAAATTACCGCATTACAGGCTCGACAAGCGACGCTCAAAGCACAGGCGGACGTTTTTCAGCGTAATATCGCCATTCTTACCGGCACGGTACCACAGGGCTTCAGTATTGTGAAAAGCGGCAATCCGCTGGCGAAAATTCCCGCCGCTCCGAGCGGGCAACTACCGGCTGCGGTGATCGAGCGTCGGCCGGATATACGTGCCAATGCCCTCCAAATCCAAGCGGCAGCGGCTAAATCGGCGAGCGCCAGAGCCGATTTATACCCACGTTTTAATCTTAATTTTATGGGACGGGGCGGACGTATCGAGCTGAATAACGATCTTTCCCATATTTCCGGATTATCCGGTTTGGCGGGATTAGATGTGCAATTGCCGATCTTCACCAACGGGCGGATACAAGCGAATATTGACGCGGCGGACGCACGCCTGAAAGCGGCGTTGATTCAATATGATAAAACCTTACTCACCGCATTAGGCGAGGTGGATTCAGCCTACCAAAATCATCGCAGCCTGACGGCTCAAACCCGCTTGCTGCAAAAATCCCATACGCAGGCACAAAAGCAGGCCAATGATGCGCAACTCTTGTTCAAACACGATGATAAAACGCTGGACGTCGCTATTCGCGCACGGGTTACGGCACTGAATTATCAAGAACAGCTTATCCAATCGCAACTGGCACAAGCGCAAAATCTGCTTGGTTTATATAAAGCCTTGGGCGGCGGCTGGCTGTAACATAAAAATAGAATCCAAGGTTTTGCTACCATGAACTGTGCCAACGGTTTCGGGGCAGTGACAACAGTGACTGCCACATTTGGATTTTTTGCGGTGAGTCGGGTGATTGATAAATTGTTACGTTAAAACAAAGCAACCGTTTGCTTTTTTTGTTAGAAACGCTATACTACAGCTCTAGTGCCAAAAGGAACTAGAGATGTACTGTTTAACTAAACTTATTGCAAACAAATTCTTCCAGCCAAGCCGTGCAATTTTGCGTGGCTTGGTTGTTTTTTTATTAAGATCTCATTTTTGAGATCTTTTTTTTGCCCAAAATTTGAGTAGGAAAAGCAAGCTATGAGCCAATTAATCAGAACGCTGAAAAGCCATATTCGTGATGAAGTGATCAAAAAAGGGGGATGGGTAAATTCCCATGCTCACGCCGACCGTGCTTTTACAATGACCCCAGAAAAAATCAAAATCTACCAAGAAGCCAATTTGCAGCAAAAATGGGATTTGGTTGATGAAGTCAAACGTCACTCGACAGTGGAAGATTATTATCGCCGTTTTAGCCAAGCGATTGAGCTAATGATTTCACAAGGGGTAACGGCATTTGGGACATTTGTGGATATTGACCAAGTGTGTGAAGACCGTGCCATTCTTGCTGCTCATAAAGCCCGTGAAGTCTATAAAAATGATATTGTGCTGAAATTTGCTAACCAAACGTTAAAAGGAGTGATTGAACCAAATGCGAGAAAATGGTTCGATATTGGTTCGGAAATGGTGGATATGATTGGTGGCTTGCCATACCGTGATGAATTAGATTATGGCAAAGGCTTAGAGGCGATGGATATTTTGATGGATACCGCCAAATCGCAGGGCAAAATGTTGCATGTTCACGTGGATCAATTCAACTCACAATCAGAAAAAGAGACCGAACAGCTGTGCGATAAATCGCTTGAACACGGCATGCAGGGCAGAGTGGTCGCCATTCACGGTATTTCGATTGGGGCTCACCCGAAAGAGTATCGCCAAATGCTGTATAAAAAAATGAAAGCAGTGGATATGATGATGATCGCCTGCCCTATGGCGTGGATTGATAGCCCACGAAAAGATGAGGTGTTGCCATTCCATAATGCCCTTACCCCAGCTGATGAGATGATACCTGAAGGCATTACTGTAGCGATTGGTACAGATAATATCTGTGATTATATGGTGCCACTATGTGAAGGCGATATGTGGCAGGAATTAAGTCTGCTTTCAGCAGGTTGCCGTTTTACTAATTTGGAAGAGATGGCAAATATCGCCAGCATCAATGGGCGGAAGGTATTAGGATTGTCATAAATGCAAGCGGACGAAAAATCCTCCGCTTTTGCAAAATGTAAATGAAATTAGACCGCTTGTAAGAGCTTGTGATAATAATCCCAATTAAAATACTGACCGGGGTCGATTTTCCGCTCGGGGGCAATTTGGTTATGCCCTGCAATGCGTTCGGGGGTAATTTGCGGATATGTCGCCATAATTTCTTTGCTTAATTTCGCCAGCGTTTGATATTGTGCTTCGGTAAATGGCTGATTATTTGAGCCTTCTAGCTCAATGCCAATGGAAAATTCATTACATTTTTCCCGCCCAGCAAAACAAGAAATACCAGCATGCCAAGCCATATCATTAAAGCTCACGTATTGGGTAATTTCCCCTTGGCGGTTGATTAAACAGTGTGCGGAAACTCGCAGATCTTTGATTTCTTCAAAATAAGGGTGAAGGGTAGGGTCGAGCGTACCACTAAAAAAACGGTCGATAAAATCACCGCCAAATTCTTCAGGTGGTAAGCTAATGTAGTGAATTACTAGTAGTGAAATATCTTGTACATCAGGACGTTCGGAAAAATGGGGGGAAATCACCTGTTTTTGTGCGGTTAGCCAGCCATTTTCAATGGTTAAATTCATAAAAAATCCAAATATAGGGTAGAATAACGGCTTATTTTACCAATAAGAGAAGCAAAATGTTAAGTTACCGCCACAGTTTCCACGCCGGCAACCACGCCGATGTGTTAAAGCACATTGTTTTAACCCTGATTTTGACCGCCTTAAAACAGAAAGAGAAAGGCTTTTTCTATTTAGATACGCACTCAGGCGTAGGACGTTATAGCTTGCTTTCTGCGGAAGCGGAAAAAACAGGCGAATATATTGAAGGGATAGCAAGACTTTGGGAACGTACTGATTTGCCTGAAGAAATCGCTTTATATATCAACGAACTAAAAAAAATTAACAAAGGCAATAAGTTAAAATTCTACGCAGGTTCGCCACTACTTGCGGTGCAACAGTTGCGTGAACAAGATCGTGCGTTATTAACTGAATTACACCCAAATGATTTTCCACTACTTCGCCAAGAGTTCGCTAAAACGCCAAATGTGGTAACGAAACGTGAAAACGGTTTCCAACGGCTTAAAGCTGCACTGCCACCGAAAGAAAAACGTGGCTTAGTCTTAATTGATCCGCCTTATGAATTAAAAGAAGATTATGAATTAGTGGTAAAAGCGATAATTGAGGGCTACAAACGTTTTGCGACAGGCGTATATGCGATTTGGTATCCAGTGGTATTACGCCAACATACCAAACGTATTGTACGTGGACTACAGGAAACAGGCATTCGCAAAATTTTACAAATTGAGCTAGCGGTTCGCCCCGATAGCGATCAACGAGGTATGACTGCAAGTGGCATGATTGTGATCAACCCACCTTGGCAGTTAGAAAGCCAAATGAAAAAAATTCTGCCGTATCTTACCGATGTTTTAGTGCCAGAAGGCACAGGTTCGTGGACGGTAGAATGGATCACACCAGAATAAATTGTAGGGACGCCATACTGGCGTCCGTTTATTATAAAGGGAAGCAAAATGCAACAATACAAACACGACTTTATCGAATTTGCTTTAAGCCGTAATGTGCTGAAGTTTGGTGAATTTACCTTAAAATCAGGCAGACAAAGCCCGTATTTTTTTAACGCAGGCCTGTTTAGTACAGGGCAAGATCTCGCCAAACTGGGCGAATTTTACGCCCAAGCCATTCAAGCAAGTGGTATTCAATTTGATGTGTTATTCGGGCCTGCCTACAAAGGTATTCCTATTGCGACTACCGTTGCTGTTGCTTTATTTAATCAATTTAATTTAGATAAACCGTGTTGTTTCAACCGCAAAGAAGCCAAAGATCATGGTGAAGGCGGAAATTTAATTGGTTCGCCACTGAAAGGGGATATTTTGCTGGTGGACGATGTGATTACCGCAGGTACAGCAATTCGGGAATCGATGGAAATAATCCAAGCCAACCAAGCAAACCTTGCGGGGGTATTGATTGCTTTAAACCGTAAAGAGAAAGGCAAGGGCGAGCTTTCAGCTATTCAAGAAGTAGAAAGAGACTATGGCTGCCAAGTTTTCTCAATTATCGATTTTGATGACTTGCTGCAATTTATCGAACAATCGCCACAATACAAACCCTATTTGGCAAAGATGAACGAATATCGTGAACAGTATGGTGTTTAACCTATGAAAAAATTATCCAAATTCTTGGTATTTGTAATTTTTGCTTTGTTTCTTACCGCTTGTTCATCATCTAATTTAAGTGAACAAGAACAAGGTTACCGTGATTATCAAAAAATGATGGTTTGGAAAGAACAACACAAAAAGTTATTTTTCCTATATGGGGTGGGTTTAGAGAATCGTCCTATAGAGAAAAATAAAGAATTATTATCAATGTGGAAACCTATGGCAAAAGAGAGTGCGGATAAATTAAATATAAAAAATGATTTGGCTCAAAAATATATAGATGCATCGCTTAATGCCATTTATTCATTAGTTGATATGTTATCTTTTCAACTTGAAGGAAATAAGAAAGAAGCGCATAAACTATTTGAGATTAGTGAGAAATATGCAGCTGAAGCTGATAACATAGAAAAAGAGCTACATAATAAATTTGCAAAATAATTCAAGAAAAAGCCCGCTTGTTGCGGGCATTTTTGTTACTGTTGAGTAGTATTTTTTCTCGCATCGCTAAATCCCCAGAGTAAGCCGAGAATTAAGCCTGTGATATGAGCTGTATTGCCCATATGCACCCCAAACAAGGGGCTGATAAAGCCGATGCTAATCCCGATTAACAGTGAGTAAAGAAAGCTATCAGGTAGATCTAATGGGCTGGGTTTGGTAAATTTGTTGGCAGCGAAGACATAAGCAAGCACCGCATACACCACGCCGGATAAACCAAAGAAATTTGGTCCACTCATTGCATTTTGTGCTACACCAGTAAGCAGCGCAGCAATAAAGAAGAGCAAAATCAATTTAAATGAACCAAGATAACGCTCGATTAGCCCCGCAAATTGCCACCACCAGAGTAAGTTAAAAATTAGATGCGCCTCGCCAAGATGGACTAAACTATGGCTAATATACCGCCAAATTTGCTCGCTTTCGCCTTGATAGTAAGGATAATGAGCAAGTTCAAAAATGGCATTTTGCAAGCCAATTTTCTGCAATAAATATACCAAAATACAAATAATGGTAACCAAAAGCGTGATAGGCTGGCGTTTAAGTTGTTCAAGATTAATCATTGCTTTGTGCCTGTTGCATTGCGGAAAGGAGAACCTCTGTTGGTTGTGCGCCAGAGACAGATAATTTGCCATCAATCACAAAAAAGGGCACACCTTGAACCCCTAGCTTATTTGCCATACGCTCATCTTCGCGTACTTCGTGTCCGAAATCATCACTGGTTAGTAATTGTGCGATGTCTGTGCGCTCGAAGCCGAGTTCTAAGGCAAGATCAATTAATGCAGTACGCTTGGCAAGAATGCCGTTTTCTGTGAAATAGTAGTGAAAAAGGCGTTCAGCCATTGCCATTCCAAGCCCTTTACTTTCAGCAAATTTTTGTAAACGGTGTGCTTCAAAGGTTCGGGTATATTGAGTAGTAGCATAACGAAGATCCAATCCCGCATTTCGTCCGATTTGCTCTACTCGTTCAATCATTTCTAATGCTTGCTGTGGCGTTTTTTGATATTTACGCTGCAAACGTTCTTGAATACTGCTTTCTGGTTCACCGTTAGCGTGAGGATCTAATTCAAAGGCGCGGAAAATCACTTCTACTTCGCCATCAAACTGTGCAATGGCTTGCTCTAAATAGCGCTTGCCGATATAACAAAATGGACAAGCAAAGTCAGACCAAATTTCAATTTTCATTATTTATCCCTCAAAGCATTCTAACCAAGGCTGGTTATTTTTGTAATAAATTGAGCTTTTTTCACGCGCTTTTAGCTCCACATAATCGCCATCAATTGGCAAATAGGAACGGTAACGCACTTCAAAGCGGGAAGAGGTACTATTTAATACCTTATTTTCAAGATGATCAAATGGCAATGCCTTGCCATTATCTAGCTGAAAATAAAAACCAAAATTCTCAGCGAAGCGGCTCTCTTTCCAAAGCGGAAAATAGCTTGCTAAAAATGAACTAGAGGCTGTTTCAAAATTGTAGCAGTAGTAGTTATAGCGTTTGAAATTCGCAACATTATTCAATTCCGATTGGCTGATATTGTTTTTCAGATAACCGATTTGAGGCTGAGGAGTGGGCTTTGGTGCCGTACAACCAAATAAAACAGTTAAAGTGGCAGAGAGTAGAATCAGTTTAAATTTAGGCATAACTTTCCCGAAAGAAGATTGCAAAATGTGGGCTATAATAACGGAAATTGAGTGAGGTGCAAGCGGTCTGTTTTTCTCAAACATTTTCAAATTTCTCGAAAAAATTGACCGCTTGTGGTTGATGATAGCGCCCGTCTCAGACGGGGGCTGAGATTGTAAGGCACTCGTCAGAGACGAGCGCCATCGGGGGCCCCTCTATTTGAAAAATATCTCTTACTCTTTTAATAATAATTGAGCTATTTCCGTATCACCATCAATAAACTCTATAATACCTTTATGTAATAAATATATAAAAGATATTCCTATTACAAATAAAGAATTTAAAATTATTATAATATTTAAATTATAAGTATCTATTATATATCCTGACAATAAATTAGAAATAGGGATGCTAAGATTACCAAAAAATGAAATATTTGAAATTACTTTGGTTCTTAAATTGTCTGGTAGAGAACTGATCAACTTACTATCAATGGATACATTGATCCAATTTTTACTAATTCCAATTGTTATAAGTGCCAAATAAAATATTAAAATATTATTATTTAGTATAGCTAAAAAACCAAATCCCAGCATGATAGATGAATAAAATACAAAGTTACTTAATCTTTTAAATTTCAAACTAATTGGTTCATATAAAAAACTGCCTAAGATAACTCCTATAGCAATACAGGAAGTTGCGAAGCCATAGCTAATAGATTCCAGCTTAAATACTTCTTTTATCATATATACATTTATGATTTGCATTGGTCCGAATGCAATTCCAATGATAAAACTATAAATAAATAATATTCTGACTATTGGATTTTTTATTGTATAATTTAACCCTAACTTAATATCATTATAAAAATTAATATTTCTCGATTTTTTATTTATCTGGCTATTTGTTTTTATGTGATAAATCATTATAGAAGCAAGTATTAGCATAAATAACATTAACATAAATGATAATGTCATTCCCAGAGTATAAAACAACCAACCACCGATTGTGCCTGATAGAATACTGACTGTTGAATTTATTCTCATAATAATATTATGAGCCTTTGGTAATAATTCTTTATTTATTATTTCAACGATAAAACCGGTACATCCAACTTTTGTAATGCCATTTCCTAATGTATAAAGAGATTGAAATATAATCAATGCAGATATTGATAGTGTGTTTAATTCATTAATTAAAATAACTATCAGGCAAGATATTATTTGTATAACTATTCCTACCTGAATTATCTTTTTTCTTTGAAAATTATCCCCTAGAGGAGACAATAATATATTAGATATTATGGATATAAAAATAGTGGGTATAACCACATAGCTAATATAAATGGCTCTTTGGTAGGTGTCAAAAATCCACCAACTTATGGATATAGTTATAGCAATGTTGCCAAGATTGATTAGAACAAATGCCAAACGATACAGCCAAAAGTTGATCCCTAAATTCTTTTGTTCAAAAAACGCTCTATTTTTAGACATGGTATTGTAGATATTGTATTCCGTCGTTTATCACCTATTTCTGCGGACGTAATAAACTGCGCCCCTACGAATGAATTTAACCGCTTGTTATGCTATTGTCGAATGGAATGATGAATTCTTTTGAGTAAGAACACAAAAATGAAACTTGATTTCCTTTTCTGCGGGCAGGGACGTTTGGGCTGGCGTGGTTGATTAGCTTTCGCTATGGTACAACAATGATAATTTTAAGTGCGTAGCGGTAGATGTGTGGCTCGGTGCAGGTGTGACCTTGTCGAACAGTTGGCGATTTCTCACCTGCTGGATAACACTTACCAACAGCTTTCCGGCGGTGAACAGACCCGAGTGCAACTCGCCCGTTGTTTGATGAAACAAGCCCCAATCTTGCTTGCTGATGAACCGATTGCCGCTCTCGACCCCTACTACCAAATCGACATTATGCAGCAGATCAAAGCTCTAACCCCAACACAAACCTGCGTGGTAGTCATTCATCATTTACCCCTTGCCTACCGTTTTTGTGACGAAATCATTCTGCTTAAAAACGGCAATTTACTCGCCAGTGGCAACACACAAGCGGTCTTAACTGTCGAAAATATTGCAACGGCTTTTGGGGTAAAAGCTGAAATGGATTGGAGGAAAAGGGAAATGTGGGGGATTGAAAAATTGGAAGTTAAGTTCCAACTTGTTAATTTTTTTATAAAAATGGAGCTTAACTTCCAATTTGAGGCGGCTATGATTTCCCGTGAAGGCTACTTGCAAGAACTGATCCAATTCAGAAAAACAGATAAAGCAATCTATATCCAAGTAGCTTATGAAATCCCTGAAAATACCCACGAAACCGATAATTTACTGCATATTAAGGATAACTATAAGAAAATCCTAATCACAGGCAGATATTACGATCAATCCGAGATTGATGGGATTGAAGTGATTTATATTGTGGATTGGTTGTTGGGGTAAATGGTTGGGGGCAAACGGTCGGTTTTACGGGGAAATTTGCAACGTTTTGGGGGAATTGAGAGCTTGTTTACCCTTTAAAGAGGATAATCTTACAAATATCTGCTAAAAAGGTATAAAGTTATCTTTATCCCATAAGGAAAGCAAAATGTTCCCGATGGTTGCTTTCCCCTAAAATACTTGCTCATGTAGTGAAGAATACCGCAAGTTACAGAAAAGATCCCAAACAGAAATTGCCAATTTGGCAAACACTAAACAAGCTAAGATCTTCGTATTTGAAAATGATCCGACAGGAATAAAAATTGAAATTTTGTTTAATATTCTGATAGCATTGGAGTTAGAGCTGATTGTTCAGCCTAACCCGAGGAATCGTGATGTCTTGCAGGAGGAAGAGAGGGCGATATGGTAAGATATGTGCTGACAATGGAAATGAACGGTTAGAAGTTCAGGTTTGGATATAACTTGCCAAATAATATAGTAGTGCTTTTAGTGAGAGCTTTAAATAAGATTGAAAATACTCAATTTTTTTATTCATTAGTATAGATAACATGTGATAGGTATAAAAGTATGAAAATTTTATCCGCTAAAATTAAAAATTTTAGATTACTTTCTGATGTTGAGCTTAATTTTGAGAAGGAAACAACAATTATTGTTGGCAGAAACAATAGTGGAAAAACCTCTTTAACAGAGATTGTAAAACGTTTTTTATATAGTGATTCCTCATTATTCCAATTAGAAGATTTTTCTGAAAGCTGCCATGATATATTTTTAAATTTATTTACTGAATTTTCTAAAATTCATGCCAATTCTGATATTGATGAGCAAGAATCTAAGTTACAGTTACGAAATAAATTACCGGAAATAGAACTTAGTTTAGTAGTTGAATATGATAAGGATGCTCCTAATTTTGGAGCGTTATCACCATTTGTAATTGATTTAAATGAAAATTGTACAAAAACACTCATTATAATGAGATACTGTTTGGGTAATGGAAAGCTAGATGATTTTTTGGGAGGTGATCTTGATGTAACTAATCCAGAGCTACTCTTACAAGAATTAAAATATAGAATAAAAAAATTTTTTAGTGTTCAAGTATTGGCTCAAGATCCAGAAGATCAGAGTAATACGAGAAATCTAACTATACAAGATGTAAAGAAATTAATAAAAGTTGATTTTATTAGTGCTCAAAGAGGATTGGATGATATAACTATAAAAGAATCTAAACCTTTAGCAAAAATCTTAGAGAGTTTTTTTGATACAACCTCCATATCAAAAGATATCAAAGACCAGTCAATAAGTAAAGCATTAACAAATGCAGTATCTGATGTACAACGTGATATCAACTCTAATTTTAATAAACAGCTGGATGATTTGCTACCATCATTACAAAAATTTGGTTATCCAGGTTTGGGGACTCAAAAATTCCAGATTGAAGTGATGCTAGATGTAAAGAAATTATTATCTAACTTTACAAGTGTTTATTATGCTAGTGGAACTACTCATTTACCTGAATCTTATAATGGGCTGGGAACAAGAAATCTTATTCTTATTCTGCTTCAACTAGCTAGGTTTTATAAAGAATTCATTAATCAGGATAATTCTACAAATATTCATCTTATTTTTATCGAAGAGCCAGAAGCTCATCTACATCCACAAATGCAGGAGGTTTTTGTTAATCAGATTATAAATGTTGTAGGTGAACTATCTAGGCACTCTAATATGTGGTCACCCCAATTTATTGTATCAACTCACTCTTCCCATATATCTAATGCAGCAAGTTTTGAGCATATACGTTATTTTTTACAAAATGACCATAAAAAAACGATTATAAAAGATCTTCGTAAGGATTTTTCGTCTGAGAAAGATAAGGAATTTATGCATAAATATATGACTCTAACTAAAACAGATCTATTTTTTGCCGACAAGGCAATATTAGTAGAAGGGATTGCTGAGCGTTTAATGCTTCCTAAAATGATAGAAAAATTAACTGATAGTAAATTAGCAAATAGTTATCTTACTATACTAGAAATAAGTGGTGCTTTTGCTCATAAATTTCGTCCTCTGTTAGACTTTTTGGAATTAAAAACACTCATTATTACTGACCTGGATAGTGTGGATAACTATTCAAAAGGTAAGGCCTGCCCAGTATACAAAGGATGTTCAACTAGCAATGCTTGCATTAAAGATTGGTTTCAGGATGAAAAAGAACTTTCTGTTATTAAGCAGAAGAATGATGATGAAAAAACTATTAGGAATATTCATATAGCATATCAATGCCCCGAAGATAATATGTCTGCATGTGGCCGTTCATTTGAAGATGCATTCATATTGGCTAATTTGGGACTTTTTGATATTAATAGTACTGAAGAACAAGATAATATTGAGCAGGCTGCATATGATCGAGCTCAGAAGATAGAAAAGAAATCCGATTTCGCAATAGAATACGCAATTAATAATCCTAACTGGATTGTTCCAAAATATATTAGAGATGGATTATCTTGGTTAGATAAATGATATGAGGATAACGTATGACCATATTAAATCAGGTCGAAAAAGCTAGTCAAGATACTTTAAATGAGATCTTTAAATGTATAGACAGTCAGCAACATTTTCTATTAGAGGCAGGGGCAGGGGCAGGAAAAACCTATTCTCTCATTAAAACTTTAAATTACTTAATAGATAAAAATGGAAATTTATATCAAGAGAGAACTCAAAAAATTGCTTGTATCACATATACAAATGTAGCTAAAGATGAAATTCTGTCAAGAATTGACAGCAACCCTATTGTTTTTTGCGAAACTAACCATGCTTTTTGCTGGAGCCTAATTAGTCAGTTTCAAAAACAATTGAGAGAGCTTATTCCACAAATCCAAGAATGGAAAACAAAATTAGAAGATTATTCAGGAACTATCTGTGACAAAAACATAATATATGATCTAGGATATCGTTCAATAAAAGAAAATGAACTATCTTTACACCATGATGATGTTATTTTTTTGACGATAAAACTCTTAGAAAATAGTAAGTTTCGTCAAATTATTTCTGAAAAATACCCAGTTATATTGATTGATGAATATCAAGATACTGATAAAGATTGGATAGAGGCTATCAAAATACAATTTTTATGCAGTGATATTTCCCCATTATTTGGATTTTTTGGTGATCACTGGCAAAAAATTTATGGTAATGGATGTGGATTAATTGAGCATAAAAATATCAGAAAAATAGATAAAAAAATAAATTTCAGGTCAAATCAGTTAATAATTTCATCATTAAATAAAATCAGAGAGAATCTCCCCCAATATCCTAAGGATGAGTCCTTAGATGGAAGTATTCATATATTTCATACAAATAATTGGAATGTAACTAGACAAACGTCAGCTCATTGGAAAGGTGATTTATCTGATGTTGATTCTAAAACGGCTTTTGAGATAGTAAAAAGCGAACTATCTAATAAGGGATGGCAGTTTGAACATGAGAAAACGAGAATTTTGATGCTTACACATAAATTATTAGCTAATGCTCAAGGATATTCAGAGTTAGCTAAATTATTTAAATATAATGAATCCTTTATTAAGAAAGAAAATAAGTATATATCTTTTTTTATTGATAAGCTCGAACCTGCTTGTGAGGCATTTATTCAGAAAAAATATGGAGTAATGTTTGATATTTTAGGTCAAAAAAAGCCTCTGTTACTTAACCATTTAGATAAAATAAAATGGCAAGAAGATATGAATAAATTAATTCAATTAAGAGAAAGTGGAACTGTTGGAGATATTATCAGATTACTACAAGAAACATCTAAGCCTAGATTGCCAGATTATATTTTAAACAAAGAGAGTCAATTATTAAAATTGGATTCTTCATCAGAACAAGAGTTACTGCCAGATTTTAGAGAGTTAAAAAATCTGCACTCTATTTCTTATTTAGAAATTATAGCATTGAAGAAATACTTGGATCAGCATTCCCCTTTTCAAACACAGCATGGGGTAAAAGGTGCAGAATTTGAAAATATTCTTATTGTTATAGGTAGAGGCTGGAATAAATATAATTTTGGCGAAATGTTAAAATGGGTAAAAGAAGGTATCCCAAATGGGAAACAAGATACTTTCGAAAGGTATCGAAATTTATTCTATGTTGCCTGTTCTAGGCCCAAGAAACATCTTGCTATTTTATTTACACAAGAATTGGACAATAGTGCAATGGATACGGTAGAAGAGTGGTTTGGTCAAGCAAATATATTCGCTCTGAAGCAAGAGTAATTCTGATTGGTGGGCTTACCCCACCCTACATTAAATCCCCTCAGCCTGCGACTTGACATCTTGTTTCATCGCCACACTCAACCATTTCTTCGCCGTAACCTCGTCCCAACCTTTTCTCTTAGCATAATCCAACACCTGATCCTCATCAATTTTCCCTAACGTAAAATAGTTGCTGGCAGGGTGGGTAAAGTACCAGCCGCAGACGCTTGCTGCCGGCCACATTGCATAGCTTTCGGTGAGTTTCATGCCGATGCGTTGTTCGACTTCGAGTAAGTCCCAGATGATCTGTTTTTCGGTATGCTCAGGGCAGCTCGGGTAGCCCGGGGCGGGGCGGATTCCTCGGTAGTTTTCACGGATCAAGCGGTCGTTATCGAAGGTTTCTTCGCTATATCCCCATACTTTGGTACGCAGTTCAAAATGCAGATATTCCGCCATTGCTTCTGCCAAACGGTCGCCAACGGCTTGGAGCAGAATGGCGTTGTAGTCATCGCCTGCCGCTTTGTAGCCTTCGACTAAATCGTGTTCTTCAATGCCGGCACAGACGGCGAACATTCCGAACCAGTCTTGTTGTCCTTCTCGGTCGGCGATGAAGTCGCTTAAACAGAGGTTGTACGGGCTTTTGCTGTTTTTGCCTCGTTCAGATTGCTGGCGGAGGTGGTAGGATTTGCCGATACAAGCGGTGCGATCTTCGTTTAAAATTGCAATATCATCGCCCTCACGCACGGCAGGGAAAATGCCCATAATCCCGCTTGGATTGAGCTTGCCGTTTTGCTCAAATTCGTCCAGCACCCGTTGGGCATCGTTATAGACACGGCGTGCCTCTTCACCGCCTTCCGGATAATCAAAGGCATCAGGATAACCGCCCATTAATCCCCAGAGCATAAAGAACGGCGACCAGTCGATAAATTTGCGCAGGGTGGCAATCGGCACATTTTTGTATTCGATAATGCCGGTCTGTTTTGGCGTTGGCGGCACATAATCCGCCCATTCGCCACTAAATCCGTCAAAACGATTGGCTCGAGCCTCCTCAATAGATAAACCGTTGCGAAGTGGTTTGCGAACGGCAAATTTACGCTGAATTTCTTCATATTCGGCTTTGGTTTTTTCCCAAAATTCGGCTTTTGCTTCGGGGTTCATCAAGGTCGCACAGACGGTGACGCAACGTGAAGCGTTAGCGGTATAGACTACGGGGTAGTTATATTTCGGATAGAGTTTGATCGCTGTATGCTCTTTTGAGGTAGTTGCACCGCCAATCAGCACCGGAATATCGAGCTTCAAGCGGTTCATTTCACCTAAAAAATACTCCATTTCGTCCAGCGATGGAGTAATTAGTCCGCTTAACCCAATGAGATCGGCTTTCTCCCGAATGGCGGTTTCGATAATGACATCGGCAGGCACCATCACGCCCAAGTCGATCACTTCAAAGTTATTGCACTGCAACACCACGCTAACGATGTTTTTGCCGATGTCGTGTACATCGCCTTTCACGGTGGCGATCACCATTTTGCCGTTGCTCGATCCTTTCTGCTTGGTGGCGTTGATATACGGTTCTAAATAGGCAACGGACTGTTTCATTACCCGAGCCGATTTCACCACTTGTGGCAGGAACATTTTACCGTCTCCGAACAGATCGCCCACCACGTCCATACCCGCCATTAGCGGCCCTTCAATTACTTCCAGTGGAGAAGCAAATTGCTGGCGAGCCTCTTCGGTATCTTCAATAATGTAAGTGGTAATGCCTTTTACGAGGGCGTGTTTTAAACGCTCTGCCACAGGTAAGTTTCGCCATTCGGCTGCACTTTCATCGGCACTTTCTACTTTTACGCCCCGATATTTTTCGGAAATTTCCAACAGGCGGTCGGTGGCGTCATGACGGCGGTTCAGCACCGCATCTTCAATCGCCTCTCGCAGTTCAGGGTCGAGGTCGTCATAAATCGCCAACTGCCCTGCGTTCACGATCCCCATATCCATTCCGGCTTTGATGGCATAGTAGAGGAACACCGCGTGAATAGCCTCACGCACCACATTGTTGCCACGGAAAGAGAAGGAGACATTCGACACACCGCCGGAAATTTTGGCGTGTGGTAAGTCTCGTTTAATCCGTTCACAGGCTTGGATAAAGTCCACCCCGTAGTTATTGTGTTCTTCAATACCGGTGGCAATGGCAAAAATGTTCGGGTCGAAAATAATGTCTTCCGGTGGGAAATCGAGCTGATCGACCAAAATCCGATAAGCTCGGGTACAGATTTCTACCTTGCGTTCTTCGGTATCCGCTTGCCCGACTTCGTCAAACGCCATCACTACCACCGCAGCCCCATAGCGGCGGCAGAGTTTGGCTTGGTGAATAAATTTCTCTTCGCCCTCTTTGAGTGAAATTGAGTTCACAATCGGCTTGCCCTGCACGGTTTGCAAGCCTGCCTCGATCACTTCCCATTTCGAGGAGTCGATCATAATCGGCACTTTGGCGGCTTCGGGTTCGGTAGCAAGAATGTTGAGGAAACGGGTCATACATTTTTTGGAGTCGAGCAACGCCTCGTCCATATTCACGTCAATTACCTGCGCCCCGTTTTCCACTTGGCTGATCGCAATTTCAATCGCTTCGGCAAATTTCTCTTCTTTAATCAGCTTCTTAAATTTTGCCGAACCGGTGACGTTATTGCGTTCGCCCACATTTACAAACAGCGAATTATCGTCAATCGTCAGCGGTTCTAAGCCCGACAAACGCATAGCGGTTGGAATTTCAGGTAATTTGCGAGGCGCAACGCCTTTGGTTGCTTCGGCAAAGGCTTGGATATGCTCCGGTGTGGTGCCACAACAGCCGCCGACAATGTTCAGCCAGCCGAGTTCCGCCCACTCTTTGATGTACGTTGCCATCTCTTCCGCCCCCAAATCGTACCCACCAAAGGCGTTTGGCAAGCCGGCATTCGGGTGAACCGAGACAAAAGTCTCGCTGATTTTTGACATCATCTCTACATAAGGGCGGAGTTCCTTCGGCCCGAGCGCACAGTTCAAGCCGAATGTCAGCGGTTTGGCGTGGCGGAGCGAGTTATAAAACGCCTCTGTGGTCTGCCCCGACAGCGTTCGCCCTGAGGCATCGGTAATCGTGCCGGAGATCATAATCGGCAACTTTACGCCCAGCTCATCAAATACCGTTTCAATCGCAAACACGGCGGCTTTGGCGTTCAGAGTATCGAAAATGGTCTCGATCATAATCAGATCCGCCCCACCTTCAATCAAACCACGGGTTGCCTCGGCATAGGCTTCCACCAGTTGCATAAAGGTAATGTTACGGAAACCGGGGTCGTTTACATCAGGGGAAATCGAACAAGTGCGGTTGGTCGGCCCAAGAATACCAGCAACAAAGCGGGGTTTTTCAGGGGTGGAGTACTTATCCGCTGCTGCTCGTGCCAATTTCGCCCCTTCAAAATTCAGCTCATAGGCAATATGCTCTAATGCATAGTCGGCTTGAGCAATAGTGGTTGCAGAGAAAGTGTTGGTTTCAATAATATCTGCCCCAGCGGCAAGGTATTTTTCGTGAATTTCCGCAATCACATCAGGGCGTGTGAGAATCAATAAATCGTTATTGCCTTTGAGATCTACTGGGCTATCTTTAAAGCGTTCAGCACGGAAATCCGCTTCGGTCAGTTTATATTCTTGAATCATCGTCCCCATCGCACCATCTAGGATTAAAATGCGTTGAGAGAGGGCTTGCTGAAGAGCAGAAAATTTGTTTTGCATAATGGTCTTTTATCTTAGAAAAAATTAGTGCTAAGTTACCGTTTCTTACAACTTTTTGCAAAATTTTATGCAAAATTGACCGCTTGTTTTTAGGGCGTATTGATGTTTTAAATAGCGTGTCGTTAAAATAAAGCAAAAAGAATATAAGGAGCAAAAAATGAACAGCATTCAATTGTTGCCACCGGAGATTAATATTGTTCGTTACAACGAATTAGACGTATTAGAAATCTCACACCCTAAGTGTTGTGCCAAAATTGCCTTGCAAGGTGCTCATCTATTTAGTTGGCAACCTAGCCACGCAAAGCAAGATGTATTATGGATAAGTGAAATCGAGCCTTTTAAAGCGGGTAATGCCATTCGCGGAGGTATCCCAATTTGTTATCCGAATTTTGGCAACGGCTTAGATGGTAAACAAAAACCTTCACATGGCTATGCACGTATTTCCAGCTGGGATTTAAGCTCTTATCGTATTGAACCTCATGCGGTGTATATAACCCTACAGCTCGCTCAGCAGGCTAAAATTGAAATGATACTTGGAGAACAAGCAACCCTGCATTTTACCAAGTTAGATAGTGAGCCAAGCCAGTTGGCATTGCATAGCTATTTTAATATTGCAGATATTACTCAAACCAAGGTAAGCGGTTTGCCAACGCGTTGTTTTGATAAGCTGACTCAGCACGAGCAAGCGGTCGAAAGTCCACGAAAAATTGCAGAAAACATTGATTGTATTTATACGCTGCAACAGCCTATATCTGTTATTGATGATAATGCCAACCAGCGGCAAATTGAAGTTGAACATATAAATGCCAGCGAAATTGTGCTATGGAATCCGTGGCATCAGCCGACAAACGGTATGAGCGAAACAGGCTATAAAACGATGGTTTGTGTAGAAACCGCACGAATTTACCGCTTGCTTGCTCAGAATGAAACGGTGGGTGTGAAGATTTGTGTGAAATAGTGTAGAATTTGGCAAATTTTTATAATGGAATAAAAAATAATGACAACGTTAAAAAACGATCGTTACTTAAAAGCCCTTTTACGTGAACCTGTGGATATGACACCTGTGTGGATGATGCGACAAGCAGGGCGCTATTTACCAGAGTATAAAGCCACTCGTGCGATCGCTGGCGATTTTATGTCGCTTTGTCGTAATGCGGATTTGGCTTGTGAAGTGACCCTTCAACCGCTACGCCGCTATGCGTTAGATGCAGCGATTCTTTTTTCCGATATTCTCACCATTCCTGATGCAATGGGTTTAGGTTTAAGTTTTGGTGCTGGTGAAGGCCCAAAATTTGCTCGCCCAATCACAAATAAAGCCGATATTGATAACCTTCCTATTCCCGATCCCGAAGGTGAATTACAATATGTGATGAATGCGGTGCGTACGATTCGCCGAGAATTAAAAGGTGAAGTGCCGTTAATTGGTTTTTCAGGCAGCCCTTGGACACTTGCCACTTATATGGTGGAAGGCGGTTCAAGCAAAGCCTTTACCAAAATCAAAAAAATGCTCTATACCGAGCCGCATTTACTCCACGCATTATTAGATAAATTGGCTGACAGTGTTGTTTTATATCTTAATGCCCAAATTAAAGCAGGGGCACAAGCTGTGATGGTATTTGACACATGGGGCGGTGTGTTAGCGCACAAAGATTATGAAGAATTTTCACTACGCTATATGCACAAAATCGTCGATGGCTTAATCCGTGAAAATGAAGGCAGAAAAGTCCCAGTCACACTCTTTACCAAAGGTGGCGGTTTGTGGCTAGAAAAAATGGCGGAAACAGGCTGTGATGCGTTAGGATTAGACTGGACAGTAGATATTGCTGATGCGAGAAAACGTGTGGGGCATAAAGTGGCGTTGCAAGGCAATATGGATCCAAGCGTGCTTTATGCAAGCCCTGAGCGTATTCAGCAAGAAGTGAAAGCGATTTTAGCAGGGTTTGGTAACGGCTCAGGGCATGTGTTTAATCTTGGACACGGCATTCACTTAGACGTACCAACTGAAAGTCCGAAAATTTTTGTGGATAGTATTCACGAGTTTTCTAAGGCTTATCATGGTTAATTAGAATTGTAGGGGCGTATGTCATATGCCCTTTGTGTTTAATTGGGCGTATGACATACGCCCCTACTGGGGATTTATAATGAGAAACCCAATCCACAAACGTATGGAACGCTTCGAGAGTTGGCAATATCTCACATTTATGGCGTGCTTATGTGAACGAATGTTGCCGAATTTTCAGCTGTTTTGTGATGTGACAGAACAACCTGAAAAAGCGAAAACTTACCAAAATATCCTAAATCTTGTTTGGGAATTTCTAACAGTTAAAGGCGCAAAAATCAATTTTGAAAATCAGCTGGAAAAACTAGAAGAGATTATTCCTGATGTAAATGAATTTGATTTTTATGGTGTTTTCCCTGCTGAAGATGCGTGCCAAGCGTTATCCGATTTATTGCATACTATCATTGCAGGCGAATTTTTAGAACAATCTATTAAGCTCAGCCAACTCTCTTTAGCGACTGTAGCAACTTACTTAGAAACTCAGCAAGATCGAGAACTCAATGAAACGGAATTAAAAAATTCTGCGGAAATTCAGGAAGAGCTTGATGTTCAATGGCAAATTTATCGCTTACTAAATGAGTGTGAGGAACGCGATATTGAGCTGATTTTAGAGCTGAAAAAAGAGTTGCGAGAGAGTGGAATTAGTAATATTGGGTTAAAATTTAATCAATAAGTGTGATCTGCGCAACAATTTCAACATTATTCACTTTGAGAAATGCGTAGATTGAATTAAGCTAAGCAACGCTTTTATGCAAATTTCTTTGATCTGGCAGGAATGCCGAAAATTCAAATCTTTTAGAGGATAACACTATGAACAAAACTGAATTAATCGATGCAATCGCAGCGTCTGCTGAATTAAGCAAAAAAGATGCAAAAGCCGCATTAGAAGCAACTTTAGAAGCGATCTCTGCAAGCCTAAAAAAAGGTGATGCGGTTCAACTAATCGGTTTCGGTACTTTCAAAGTAAATCACCGCAAAGCGCGCACTGGTCGTAACCCAAAAACTAACGAAGCAATTGAAATTCCAGCATCTAACGTACCAGCGTTCGTTGCGGGTAAAGCATTAAAAGATTTAGTAAAATAATTCTTTGTACAGATTTCTTAAAAGCCTAGATTTTATCTAGGCTTTTTTGCGTTTATAAAAACGTGTTTTTCCGCTACAATAGCACTGTTTTTTTACTCCATTTTAGACAAATAATGAAACCATCAATTATTAGCAAATTAGAAAGCTTAGCAGAGCGCCACGAAGAGTTACAGGCATTGCTAGGCGACCCATCAGTGATTAACGATCAAGAGAAATTCCGTAGTTATTCCAAAGAGTATGCCCAGTTAGAAGAAGTGGTTGGAGCATTTAATCGTTGGAATAAATTGCACGCCGATATTAAAGATGCGCAATTACTATTAGACGATCCTGATATGAAAGAGATCGCCCAAGAAGAGATTGAGCAAAATAAAGCAGAGATTGAGCAAACTGAACAACAGTTACAAATTCTTTTATTACCAAAAGATCCAAACGATGAATACAACGCATTCTTAGAAATTCGTGCGGGAACAGGCGGTGATGAAGCGGGGATTTTCGCAGGGGATTTATACCGTATGTATAGCCGTTATTGCGAAAGCAAACGCTGGCGTATTGAAGAGCTTTCGGCCAATGAAAGTGAGCAAGGTGGTTATAAAGAAATTATTGTGAAAATTTCGGGCGAAGGTGTTTACGGACAGTTGAAATTTGAATCGGGCGGTCACCGTGTTCAGCGTGTACCGAAAACCGAATCACAAGGGCGTATTCATACTTCTGCGTGCACCGTGGCAGTAATGCCTGAATTGCCAGAGAGCGAATTGCCAGAAATCAACCCATCAGATTTGCGTATTGATACCTACCGTTCATCGGGTGCTGGTGGTCAGCACGTTAATACCACCGACTCTGCGGTGCGCATTACTCACATTCCAACAGGTATCGTGGTAGAGTGCCAAGACGAACGTTCACAACATAAAAACAAAGCGAAAGCATTAGCAGTGTTAGCCTCTCGCATTGTTCAAGTGGAAAAAGAGAAACAAGCCCAAGAGCAAGCGGATACTCGCCGTAACTTGCTTGGTTCGGGCGACCGTTCAGATAAAATCCGCACTTATAACTACCCACAAGGGCGTGTAACAGATCACCGTATCAATCTTACCGTTTACCGCTTAGATGAAGTGATGAATGGCAAAATTGATGAGTTAATTCAGCCGATTATCACGGAATACCAAGCGGATCAGTTGGCGGCGTTGTCGGATCAGCCGTAATAAAGATTGTATAACTAGTGCTAAATCCTGCATTTCTGCTCGATGTGATTCCCCTCTTTAGCAAAGAGGGGTTAGGGGAGATTTGGCAGGTGTGATTGGTGGAGTGAGAGAGTAATTGATAGCTGAAATTTGTTGATAATTTATGCATTTTTATAACTTATTTTCTTCGATAATTTCTTCTGCCAAATCTCCCCCTGCCCCTCTTTGCTAAAGAGGGGAGTCAGATCACAACAAAGATAGATTAAACAATGAACTACACCCAATGGCTCACATTCGCCACTCAGCAATTACTTAAAAACGTTAAGAATGATCCGTTTTTAAATGCAAAATTTGACGCAAATTTACTGCTACAAGCGGTAACAAAACGTTCAAAATCTGCCATTTTTGCTTTTGCGGAGACAGAATTAACGGAAAATGAATTAACTGAATTAACGGAAAAATTGGCTCGCCGTGTGAAAGGTGAGCCAATGGCGTATATTTTAGGCGAGCGTGAGTTTTGGTCTTTGCCTTTAAAGGTCTCTCCGCACACGTTAATTCCCCGCCCAGATACTGAACGCCTTGTGGAATTGGCGTTAGATAAAGCCTACAAGCGGTTAGAAAATCAGGCAAAAGTGCAAATTTTGGATCTCGGCACAGGCACGGGAGCGATTGCGTTAGCACTTGCTAGTGAGCTGAAAGAGAAAGCGGGAATAGTAGGGGTAGATCGCATCATAGAAGCAGTAGAGCTTGCTGAACAAAATCGGCAAAATCTTGGTTTTGATAATGTCTGTTTTTTACAAAGTGATTGGTTTTCAGCATTAGGTGAGCGTAAATTTGACATTATCGTCAGTAATCCGCCTTATATTGATGCTGATGATGAAAATTTAATGGTTGGTGATGTTCGTTTTGAACCCTTGTCTGCATTAGTTGCCGAACAGCAGGGTTTAAGTGATTTGCAAAAAATTATTCAAAATGCACCGCTTGCATTGAATAAAAATGGCGTTTTACTGCTTGAACATGGGTGGCAGCAAGCTTTTGCTGTACAAGAATTATTTAAACAAAATCAATGGGATAACATTCAAACCGCACAGGATTATGGCGGTAATGATAGAGTAACGAGTGCCGAATGGAACAGATAAATTTTCAACCTCCTTTTTCTAAAAAAGAGCGGGTTGCATTACAGCAATTTTTATATCGAGAATTAATTCGTATTAGTTTGTTATTAGATAATAATCTCACCGCGCCACAGCTTTACGGCAAAATGGCGGCCTTGGTAAAAAAGGCACGCTATGCAGTGAATGCGGATACGGATTTGGCGCGAATTGAGCAGCTTTTAGCATTTTTCTACCAAGAACAGGGGTTTTATTGTCACCACGCAGAATATTACCATTCACAAAATTTAATGTTAAATCAAGTGTTAGATTTAAAGCGTGGTATGCCTGTGTCGTTGGGGGCGGTATTATTACAGCTTGCAAGTGTGTTAGATTTGCCGCTTTATCCCGTCAATTTCCCTACGCAATTATTATTGCGAGCGGAAGTGACTCTTGAAAATGGGCGTAAAGAGAGCCGTTTTATTGATTTGTGGAATGGCACTTATCTTAGCTTTGAACAGATGGAAAAACTGCTTGAAGGCGAAATGGGAGCGAGCACGAGTTTAGCACGCCAGCATTTAAAAATTGCCGAGCCAAGTGAGTTGCTAGAGCGCTTAGAGACGGTGTTAAAGATGGCATTAACTCGCGAGAAAAAATTTGAAGAAACCTTGAGAGTGATTGAATATCGTTTACAAGAGCAACCAGATGATCCTTATGAAATCCGAGATCGAGGCATGATTTTAGCCAGTATGGAGTGTTATCAAGCTGCCATTGAAGATCTCAACTATTTTATCGATCAATGTCCAGATGATCCTTCAGCAATGATGCTCAAGATGGAAATTCCCGCATTAGAGAAGCAAGGTAAAGCATTTATTATTCATTAAGTAAACTCTCTTCACGAGAGAAAATAAGGAAACCTTATGCAACAAAAAACCATCAAACTCGGCAATCTTGAAATTGCCAACGACAAGCCATTTACCCTATTTGGTGGGATGAATGTGCTGGAAAGCCGTGATATGGCAATGGCTGTCTGTGAAAAATATGTGGAAGTCACCAATAAACTTGGTGTGCCATATGTGTTTAAAGCCTCATTTGATAAAGCCAACCGTTCTTCGATCCACTCTTATCGTGGGCCAGGTATGGAAGAAGGTTTGAAAATCTTTCAGGAATTAAAAGACACTTTTGGCGTAAAGATCATCACGGATGTACATGAAATTTACCAATGCAAACCTGTTGCCGAAGTGGTTGATATTATCCAGTTACCAGCATTCCTTGCGCGCCAAACCGATTTAGTGGAAGCAATGGCTCGCACAGGCGCGGTAATTAATGTGAAAAAACCGCAATTTTTAAGCCCAGGACAGATGGGCAATATCGTAGAAAAAATCGAGGAATGTGGTAACGATCAAGTAATTCTTTGTGATCGCGGTACCAATTTTGGTTACGATAATTTAGTGGTGGATATGCTCGGTTTCAGTGTAATGAAACAAGTCTCTAAAGGTTGTCCTGTGATTTTTGATGTGACTCACTCATTGCAATGTCGTGATCCATTTGGTGCAGCTTCGAGTGGCAGACGTGCTCAAGTTACCGAGCTTGCCCGAGCAGGTTTAGCGGTGGGCATTGCAGGTTTATTCCTAGAAGCTCACCCAGATCCAAACAACGCAAAATGTGATGGTCCATCAGCATTACCACTTTCAACCCTTGAAGCCTTTGTCGGACAGATGAAAGCGATTGATGATTTGGTGAAGTCATTCCCTGAGATTGATACCTCAAAATAATGAACTAAGGGCGAATGATTTCGCCCTTTTTGTAAAAAATTTGTTAATTTTAACCGCTTGATATATATTGATTCCGGCATTTTAATCATAAAAAACATAAGGAAACACTATGCTCAACATCGTTTTTTTAGACCGTACAGGCATTCCTGCAACACATGAAATCCCTCGTCCTTCATTTGCTCATAACTGGGTGGAATATGATCGCACTACAGCGGAGCAAACTTTTGAACGAGCTAAAGATGCAGATATCATTATCACGAGTAAAGTGATTTTTGATCGAGAAATGCTTGCTCGTTTGCCAAAATTAAAGCTGATCGCGATTACTGCAACGGGGACGAATAATATTGACACCGTAGCAGCAAAAGAGCTGGGAATAGCGGTTAAAAATGTAACGGGCTACTCTTCGGTTACCGTGCCTGAACATGTTTTGGGAATGATATTTGCCTTGAAACATAGTTTAATTGGTTATCATCGAGATCAAGTCACTTCTGATCGCTGGGCAACTTGCGGGCAATTTTGCTATACCGACTATCCAATCACAGATATTCGTGGTTCAACCTTAGGGGTATTTGGCAAAGGGAATCTTGGCTCAGAAATTGGGCGTTTAGCAACGCTGTTAGGCATGAATGTGCTGTATGCAGAACATAAAGGGGCTACAACAATTCGTGAAGGTTACACGCCATTTGAAGATGTGCTCAAGCAAGCGGATATTGTTACGCTGCATTGCCCATTAACTGAAACTACACAAAATTTAATTAATGCAGAAACCCTCGCATTGATGAAACCAACCGCGTATTTAATCAATACGGGACGAGGACCTTTGGTTGATGAAAGTGCTTTGTTAAATGCCTTAGAAAATGGTGAAATTGCTGGTGCGGCATTAGATGTTTTGGTGAAAGAGCCACCAGAAAAAGATAATCCACTTATTCAAGCGGCTAAACGTTTACCAAATCTACTGATTACTCCACATGTTGCGTGGGCATCGGATAGTGCGGTAACCACTTTAGTCAATAAAGTGGCACAAAATATTGAAGAATTTGTAGTAGTAGGTAAATAGCCTCACTCTACCCTCCCTCTACTCTCCCTTTAGCGTCAATTACAACCGTAAATATTGCTTCTTACGTTTTTAATAAGCAGAATGCGGTTGTTTTCCACTTCTTTTTTCTGTTTTTTGATAAAAATAATTATATGGTGTTATAATTCTCATTCGTATTTTAAATGAAGGTATGGTGTGAGTTATGAAAGGAAATAATTTTAATCTACTAGGGAATATCACATGGCTATGGATGAATTCCTCTCTCCATAAGGAATGGAGCTGCAAATTGTTAGCTTGTAATGTTATTCCAGCAATTGAAAATGAACAATATATGCTGCTTGTCGATAATGGGATACCTATTGCTTATTGTAGCTGGGCAGACTTAAATCTGGAGACAGAGGTAAAATATATTAAGGATATTAGTTCGTTAACATCCGATGAATGGCAATCGGGTGATCGACGCTGGATTATTGACTGGGTGGCGCCATTTGGACATTCTCAATTACTTTATAAAAAAATGTGTCAGAAATACCCAGATATGATCGTCAGAGCTATACGGTTTTATCCAAAACAGAAAGAACTAGGTAAAATTACTTATTTTAAAGGAGGTAAATTAGACAAAAAAACAGCAAAAGAACGTTTTGATATATATCAAGAAGAACTGGCAACAGCGTTGAAAAATGAATTTAATTTTATCGAAAAATAAGAGGAGATCTCCCTTATGGGAACTAAACTAACCCTATCAACCTTATCAAATGGAATAAGAAGTACTTTAACTGCAACAAGAGGCGGCTTAAATAGAGCTGGGCAGTCATTAACCCAAGCTGGACAGACTTTAAAAAACGGAGCTAAAAAAATCATTCTCTATATACCAAAAGATTACAAATATGATTCAGGTAGTGGTAATGGATTACAAGATTTGGTTAAAGCTGCTGAAGAGTTAGGTATTGAGGTACAGAAAGAAGAAGGCAATGATATTGCTAAAGCCCAAACTAGTTTGGGAACAATTCAAAATGTATTGGGTTTAACTGAACGTGGTATTGTATTATCCGCACCACAACTTGATAAGCTATTGCAAAAAAATAAAGTAGGTCAAGCATTAGGTTCATCTGAAAGCATTGCGCAAAATTTTAGCCAAGCAAAAACAGTATTATCTGGAGTTCAATCAATTCTAGGATCTGTATTAGCTGGTATGGATTTAGACGAAGCATTGCAGAATGAGAGCGATCAACTTACTCTGGCTAAAGCTGGTTTAGAGTTAACTAACTCATTGATTGAGAATATTGCTAATTCAGTACAAACACTTGATGCCTTTAGTGAGCAAATCAGTCAATTTGGTTCTAAATTACAAAATGTAAAAGGTCTAGGAGCTTTAGGGGATAAACTCAAAAATATCGGTGGACTTGATAAAGCTGGTCTTGGTTTAGATGTCATTTCGGGTTTATTATCAGGTGCGACTGCAGCACTTGTTCTTGCTGATAAAGATGCTTCAACAGCTAAAAAGGTAGGAGCAGGCTTTGAGTTAGCAAATCAAGTAGTTGGTAATATTACGAAAGCAGTTTCTTCATATATTTTGGCTCAGCGTGTTGCAGCAGGATTATCCTCTACGGGTCCTGTTGCTGCTTTAATAGCTTCAACTGTTGCACTTGCTATCAGTCCATTATCGTTTGCGGGTATTGCTGATAAATTTGATCGAGCAAAAAGTTTAGAAAACTATGCTGAACGTTTTAAAAAATTAGGTTATGAAGGTGATAGCTTATTAGCTGAATATCAACATGGTACAGGGACTATTGATGCATCCGTCACTGCAATCAATACAGCATTAGCTGCTATTGCTGGTGGTGTGTCTGCTGCTGCCGCTGGCTCTGTGGTTGCTTCCCCTATCGCTTTACTAGTATCGGGTATTACTGGTGTCATTTCTACGATTTTACAATATTCTAAGCAGGCAATGTTTGAACATGTGGCGAATAAAATTCATAATAAAATTGTAGAATGGGAAAAGAATAATGGTGGTAAAAACTACTTTGAAAATGGTTACGATGCCCGTTATCTTGCGAATTTACAAGATAATATGAAATTCTTATTGAACTTAAATAAAGAATTACAAGCCGAGCGTGTAATTGCAATTACTCAGCAACAATGGGATAGTAATATAGGTGATTTAGCTGGTATCAGTCGTCTAGGTGAAAAAGTACTTAGCGGGAAAGCCTATGTTGATGCCTTTGAAGAAGGTCAACATCTTAAAGCGGATAAATTAGTGCAATTAGATTCTGCGAAAGGGATTATTGATGTTAGTAACACTGGAGAAGCGAAAACACAGCATATTTTATTCCGGACACCGTTATTAACTCCGGGAACAGAAAAACGCGAGCGAGTGCAGACGGGTAAATATGAGTATATTACTAAACTTCATATTAACCGAGTAGATAGCTGGCAAATTAAAGATGGCGCAGCGAGCTCAACATTTGATTTAACGAATGTCGTTCAGCGAATTGGTGTTGAGTTGGATCATGCTGAGAATGTTATTAAAACCAAAGAAACGAAGATTGTTGCAACATTAGGTGATGGCGATGACAATGTATTTGTTGGCTCAGGTACTACAGAAATTGATGGCGGTGAAGGTTACGACCGAGTTCACTATAGCCGCGGAAACTATGGTGCTTTAACTATTGATGCAACCAAAGAGACCGAGCAAGGTAGTTATACCGTAAATCGTTTCGTAGAAAGCGGTAAAGCATTACACGAAGTGACTTCAACTCACACCGCATTAGTGGGCAACCGTGAAGAAAAAATTGAATATCGTCATAGCAATAACCAGCACCATGCCGGTTATTACACCAAAGATACCTTGAAAGCTGTTGAAGAAATTATCGGTACATCACATAACGATATTTTTAAAGGTAGTAAGTTCAATGATGCCTTTAATGGCGGTGATGGTGTCGATACTATTGACGGTAACGACGGCAATGACCGCTTATTTGGTGGTAAAGGCGATGATATTATCGATGGTGGAAATGGTGATGACTTTATCGATGGCGGTAAAGGCAATGACCTATTACACGGCGGTAAAGGTGATGATATTTTCGTTCACCGTCAAGGCGATGGTAATGATTCAATTACTGAATCGGAAGGTAATGATAAATTATCATTCTCTGACTCAAATCTAAAAGATTTAACCTTTGAGAAAGTAAATCACCACCTTGTGATTACTAATACCAAGCAGGAAAAAGTCACCATTCAAAACTGGTTCCGTGAAGCAGAGTTTGCAAAAACAATTCGAAATTATGTTGCGACAAGAGACGATAAAATTGAAGAGATTATCGGTCAAAATGGTGAACGGATTACCTCGAAGCAAGTAGATGAACTTATCGAAAAAGGCAAAGGTAAAATTGATAAAAGTGATTTATCACAAGTTGTGGATAACTATCAATTACTCAAATATAGCCGAGATGCATCAAACAGTTTAGATAAGTTAATCTCATCTGCAAGTGCATTTACCTCGTCTAATGATTCGAGAAATGTATTAGCGAGCCCAACTTCAATGTTGGATCCGAGTTTATCTTCTATTCAATTTGCTAGAGCAGCTTAATTTTTAATGATTGGCAACTCTATATTGTTTCGCACATTATGGAGTTGCCGTTTTATTTTATAAAAGGAGACAATATGGAAGCTAACCATCAAAGGAATGATCTTGGTTTAGTTGCCCTCACTATGTTGGCACAATACCATAATATTTCGCTTAATCCGGAAGAAATAAAACATAAATTTGATCTTGACGGAAAAGGGCTTTCTTTAACCTCTTGGCTTTTAGCCGCAAAATCGTTAGCGTTGAAAGCGAAACACATTAAAAAAGAGATTTCTCGCTTACACTTGGTGAATTTACCTGCATTAGTTTGGCAAGATAACGGTAAACATTTTTTATTGGTAAAAGTGGATACCGATAATAACCGCTATTTAACTTACAATTTGGAACAAGATGCCCCACAAATTCTGTCACAAGACGAATTTGAAGCCTGCTATCAAGGGCAATTAATTTTGGTCACATCTAGAGCTTCCGTAGTAGGTCAACTAGCAAAGTTCGATTTCACCTGGTTTATTCCGGCAGTGATCAAATACCGAAAAATCTTTCTAGAAACCTTGATTGTTTCGATCTTTTTGCAAATTTTTGCCCTAATTACACCGCTATTTTTCCAAGTTGTTATGGATAAAGTACTGGTGCATCGAGGTTTTTCAACCTTGAATATCATTACGGTTGCCTTAGCTATTGTGATCATCTTTGAAATTGTACTAAGTGGTTTGAGAACCTATGTTTTTTCTCATAGCACTAGCCGTATTGATGTTGAATTAGGCGCTAAATTATTTCGACATTTATTATCACTACCCATTTCTTATTTTGAAAACAGACGAGTTGGAGATACAGTCGCTAGGGTTAGAGAATTAGATCAAATTCGAAATTTTCTCACAGGGCAAGCATTAACTTCTGTTCTAGATTTATTATTCTCTTTTATCTTCTTTGCCGTGATGTGGTATTACAGTCCGAAGTTGACTCTTGTTATTCTTGGCTCATTACCTTTCTATATATTGTGGTCTATTTTTATCAGTCCAATTTTGCGACGACGTCTAGATGATAAATTTGCCCGAAGTGCTGATAACCAAGCATTCTTAGTTGAGTCGGTAACAGCCATCAATATGATTAAAGCGATGGCGGTTGCTCCACAAATGACTGATACATGGGATAAACAGCTGGCAAGCTATGTTTCATCAAGTTTCCGTGTCACCGTATTAGCAACCATTGGGCAACAAGGTGTACAACTTATTCAAAAAACCGTTATGGTGATTAACCTTTGGTTAGGGGCACACTTAGTTATTTCAGGCGATCTTAGTATTGGACAATTAATTGCCTTTAATATGCTGTCAGGACAAGTGATTGCACCGGTGATTCGGTTAGCTCAGCTCTGGCAAGATTTCCAACAAGTTGGGATTTCCGTCACTCGCTTAGGTGATGTTTTAAACTCTCCAACAGAGCAATATCAAGGAAAGTTATCACTACCAGAAATAAAAGGCGATATCTCATTTAAAAATATCCGCTTTAGATATAAACCAGATGCACCAACTATTTTAAATAATGTGAATTTAGAAATTAGGCAAGGAGAAGTGATTGGGATTGTTGGACGTTCCGGTTCAGGCAAAAGTACTCTGACTAAATTACTGCAACGTTTTTATATTCCTGAAAATGGGCAGGTTTTGATTGATGGACATGATCTAGCCTTAGCTGATCCAAACTGGCTACGCCGTCAAATAGGTGTAGTGCTGCAAGATAATGTGTTATTAAACCGCAGTATCCGAGAAAATATTGCGCTATCAGATCCAGGAATGCCAATGGAGCGAGTAATTTATGCAGCAAAATTAGCAGGGGCTCACGATTTTATTTCAGAATTGCGTGAAGGTTATAACACCATTGTGGGTGAACAAGGAGCGGGGCTTTCAGGCGGGCAACGCCAACGGATTGCGATTGCACGAGCCTTGGTAAATAACCCGAAAATCCTGATTTTTGATGAGGCAACCAGTGCCCTCGATTACGAGTCTGAGCATATTATTATGCAAAATATGCAAAAAATATGCCAAGGTCGAACTGTGATTTTAATAGCTCATCGCTTATCTACAGTAAAAAATGCTGATCGGATTATTGTGATGGAAAAAGGGGAAATAGTAGAACAAGGCAAACATCACGAATTACTACAAAACAGTAATGGGCTTTATTCTTACTTACACCAATTACAACTAAATTAAAGAAGGATAATCATGAAAATATGGCTTAGCGGTATTTATGAATTTTTCCTACGCTATAAAAATATCTGGGTAGAAGTATGGAAAATTCGTAAAGAACTAGATCACCCAAATAGAAAAAAAGATGAAAGTGAATTTCTACCTGCGCACTTAGAATTGATTGAAACACCAGTTTCGAAAAAGCCTCGCTTAATTTCCTATTCAATTATGCTATTTTTAATAATAGCAATCGTACTTGCGAGTGTGAGTAAAGTTGAAATTGTGGCGACTGCTCCCGGTAAATTAACTTTTAGTGGCAGAAGTAAAGAAATTAAACCGATTGAAAACGCCATTGTACAAGAAATTTTCGTTAAAGATGGGCAGTTTGTGGAAAAAGGGCAATTATTAGTCAGCTTAACTGCATTGGGTTCTGATGCAGATATCAAAAAGACCATTGCTTCACTTTCTTTAGCTAAACTGGAGAGCTATCGCTACCAAACTTTGCTTACTGCCATTGAAAAAGAGTCCTTGCCGGTGATTGATTTATCTAGAACCGAATTTAAAGATTCATCGGAAGAAGATCGACTACGTATTAAACACTTAATTGAGGAGCAATACACCACTTGGCAAAAACAAAAAACACAGAAAACTTTAGCGTATAAGCGTAAAGAGGCTGAAAAACAAACAATATTTGCCTATGTTCGTAAATATGAAGGTGCAACACGTATTGAACAAGAAAAATTAAAAGACTTTAAGGCACTTTATAAACAGAAGTCTTTATCTAAGCACGAACTTCTTGCGCAAGAAAATAAATTAATTGAGGCTCAGAATGAGCTAGCTGTTTATCGCTCAAAATTAAATGAATTAGAAAATGATCTACTCAATGTAAAAGAAGAACTTGAATTGATCACGCAATTCTTTAAAAGCGATGTATTAGAAAAATTAAAACAGCATATTGAAAATGAACGTCAACTTCGGCTTGAATTAGAAAAAAATAATCAGCGTAAGCAAGCTTCTATGATTAGAGCGCCGATTTCTGGTACTGTTCAACAATTAAAAATTCATACGATAGGTGGTGTTGTCACGACAGCGGAAACCCTGATGGTCATGGTACCAGAAGATGATGTATTAGAGGCGAGCGTACTTGTTCAAAACAAAGATATCGGCTTTGTCACCGCTGGACAAGAGGTAGTGATTAAAGTAGAGACTTTCCCTTATACACGCTATGGTTATTTAACTGGCCGAATTAAGCATATTAGTCCCGATGCTATTGAGCAGCCTAATGTCGGCTTAGTCTTTAATGCAACTATCAGTATAGATAAAAAGAATCTTAGCTCTCCTGATGGAAGAACCATTGAGTTGGGCTCAGGAATGACGATAACGGCTGAAATCAAAACAGGTGAACGTAGTGTAATGAGTTATTTACTCAGCCCACTTGAGGAGTCTATTACAGAAAGCTTAAGGGAACGTTAAAGGGGGATAGATACGTTTCATTTGAATGTGAAGATCAAACCTAATCTGACAGTCCCTGTTTAAAATGGCGGTGTCTGTCAGATTAATTTGAGCTTAAATTCTTTTCCTCCCAAATCTATTTTTCCCAAGTAATGTTGCTAAATCTCTTTGAAATATCTGTACAACACAAACATTATTTACCTTTCTCCCTAAGGAGATTGTTTACATCGTGTTTGTGTGCCATCGGGTCAATGGCATGATTTTTTGCTCTCGTTCGTGAAATTCACCCAAGAGCAAAAATTGGATAATAAATCCGCCAAATGCCGTCTGCATAAGGGCTCAAAAGCAATCGGTTCTTTGGCTAACACTTGGCTGATGTAATAAGTCTTACCTCGCCACTTAATTTCGCCACTTTGTTTCACTTGGCGAATGTGTTGATGAGCCTCATATTCATAGGTTTCAACCTTATTCGAGTATTGCCAGTCAGACGGTCGGTAAAGCCTGTGGTCGAGTCCTTCATGCGAATGAATTTTATTATATTCTTGGCGAAAATCGTCAAAAAACGCTTGTTGTTCGCTCAGCGTATGCTCCACGCAATTTGGGCGTTTAAGCAAGTGTGCTTTCAGACTGCAGTGCATCCGTCCGTGTTGCCTGTTTTGTTCCGGATGCGACGGTTTAATCCGTTGTGGGCGAATGCCGAGGTCAATCCACCATTTGGGCAGCCGGCTGATGCTGCTCAATACGGCTGAGGCAAAAGACGTGCCTTATCGGAGGGGATTGAGCACGGCGGCTCGAATTCGCAGAACAAGCGGTCGAAAACGGCGAAAACATTGCAAGCCTGAGTGCCGGAAAAGCCTTCGCAAGCGAATAAATGGCAACCGAATAAATCTGTGACCGTCAGCGGATAGAACAACTGCTTGTTGCCAAGGGTAAATTAGCCTTTGAAATCGCTGCACCACACCGCATTGGTTTCAAGGCAATCGCTGAAAGGTGCGGCATCGGCAGAGGTTCTGAGTTTATGCTTGCGCGGCTCAACCAAACCGGCACGAGCCAAAATAAAATCGCCAGTGCTGTCCGACGGTCGCTCGACAGACGGATAGCTTAAAGCAAAGTAGTCGAGCAACGTTTGGGCGTCCCAATCGGGATGTTTAAGCCGATAGACAATCCATTGTGGCGCGGCATTCGGACTGTGTCTCGGTTTACGGGAAAGCTCGCTTAAGTCGGCAACCCCTACCTGCTCATGGCGTTTAATCTATTTATCGGCAGTCGGGCGGCTGATGTTAAACTGCCGACACAGTTGAATTTTAGTATAGCATCGGGACAACCACGCATTGATGAATATCACTCGTTGTTCCATTACATTCGTCTCTTTCCAAGGTATCGTCATTCTCCGTTGCAGATTTTAGCGATTAGTTTACGGGAAAATGTAAACGATGTGTTTGGGGTAAGATGTAAACGATGTTATCAGGTTGTACCAATGCTTTTCCTCTATCTGAACTTGAGCTGCTTTACTTGCTTTTTGAGCGGATAATATATCTCTGCCAATACAGGGATTGAGTTTTTATTGGGAATTTTTTATCTCAACTCAAAATGACTTTTTCTGTCTACTAGTATAACTAAATAAGTTCCCCTCATTTTGTCTAATACTGTATAGCCATTCCTAATGGCCAAAATGAGAACTGTTTGAGTCCTAAATATAGCGGTCATTGATGATATGATTGGATATCTACTATTTTGCTATGTTTTTTTGCCATTTTTTGATTGATATGGTTTACCTTGATGACGTAAAGAATGTTTTATTTTTGTACTTGGATTGTAAATTCAGACTTTGAATCAAATAGGTTCAGCCTATAGCTAACACTATTACAAGCGGGTAAATTTTGCTAGAATTTTGCAAAATTGAGCCGTTTTTATTTTGAATTTATGAACACTCCTTTATTTATTGCATTTCGCTATTGGCGTTCTAAAAGTGGCGATCGTTTTGGACGGTTGGTATCTAACCTTGCTGCTTTTGGTATTGTATTGGGCGTGATGGCATTGGTTATTGTGCTTTCGGTGATGAATGGCTTAGAAAATATGCAAAAACGCAATCTGTTGTCCACGTTACCGCATGCTATCATTTCACCTCTGGAAGAGCATTGGCAAAAAGGGCAGTCTCTAGCCGTGCCTGATTTTGTGCAGAAAAGTGTAGAAATTAACCGTACGAATGTCGTTATCCAAAGCCAAGAGGGGATTAATGCCGGACAGCTATTAGGTGTGACTCATAACGATGATGATCCTCTCTTGAACGGTATGATTGATGTATCACATGCGTTACCAGAAGGCGAATATAAGGTTGTGATGAGTCAGCGTCTCGCACAGCAATTACAATTAGAAATTGGTGATCAAATTCGTTTGATGATCACAGAAAATAGCCAATACACACCGTTTGGACGGGTGCCGGTGCAGCGGCTATTTACCGTTTCAGACTTTTATCTTTCTCATCGTGAAGGCAGCGAATATACACTGTTTGCAAATTTAAATGACGTGGGGCGTTTGTTACGCATTCCCAACGATCAGGTGCAAGGCATACGCTTATTTTTAGATGATCCTTTTAAGGTGACAGAGCTAGCAAATTATTTTCCCGCTGATAAATGGCAAATTAACGACTGGCGCGAGCATAAAGGTGAGTTTTTCCAAGCGGTGAGAATGGAAAAAAATATGATGGGTTTATTGATTAGCCTGATTATTATTGTGGCCGTGTCTAATATTGTCACGTCTTTGAGTTTGATGGTGGTGGATAAGCAAGGCGAAATTGCTATTTTACAAACTCAAGGGCTAACAAAGGGGGCTGTCATGTGGATTTTTATCGCACAAGGTGCGATTGTCGGAGTGATTGGGGCTCTGTTAGGCGGCGTTTTAGGTCTGCTAATTGCGCAGAATTTAGGGGCATTCTTAGAGCTAATAAACCCGAATGGCGTACGTTTACCAAGTGAAATATCATCATTGCAGGTGTTGATAATTATTGTTACTTCAATGCTGTTATCTCTGATTTGTACAATCTATCCTGCTTACCAAGCAGCCAAAGTTGAGCCAGCAGAAGCATTACGTTATGAATAATCAAGCGGTTAAAAATAAGGAAAATTATGCAAAATATTAAACAAATTTATTTAGCAGGCGGTTGCTTTTGGGGAATTGAAGCTTTTATGCAACGTATTAATGGCGTGCTGGATGCAGAGTCTGGTTATGCGAATGGCAATACATTAAATCCAAGCTACCAAGATGTTTGCCAAGGTAGCGGACATGCCGAAGTGGTTAAAGTCACTTATGATGCGGCGCAGATTAGCTTAGCTAAATTATTAGATTACTATTTTAAAGTGATTGATCCTGTAAGTATTAATCAGCAGGGTAATGATAAAGGCGTGCAATATCGTACTGGGATTTACTATGTTGATCCTACTGATGAGCCGATTATTGCCGCCGCTCTGTCTGCATTACAGCAGAATTACGCGAAGCCACTCGCTGTAGAGCAGCAAATGTTAGAACACTACTTCCCTGCAGAAGAGTATCATCAAGATTATCTTGATAAAAACCCTAATGGCTATTGCCATATTGATATTCAGTTGATGAATGAGATTTTGAGAAATCAGTAGGCGATATTGCTGTTTTACCTAAGGCTGGTGTTATAGTTAAACGTCAATACACTCTCTGGTTAATGAATGCACAGAAAGAGTCATTGATGATGGAAAGGGGCAGTGACTGAGCTGCCCCCTCTTTATGGAAGTTTATTCACTCTCTTCTTCTAGTTCATCAGCCATTGCACTCAGTGCATCGCGGGTAAGTTGAGCAAGCGCTTTATAGAATCCGGTATCAAATGCTTCAACTTTGCCTAAAAATTTGCTGAGGCAAGGTAGGAGAAATTGCACAAATAGTTCTTGCTGGGCAATGGTTGAATCTAAATTATCTTCAATCCAAGAGGCAGTTAAAAGCAGTAAGGCAACGTGATCGAGATTTGCGACTTCTGGCATATTGCGTTGCTGACGGAAAGTATGAAAATCTGCGACGGAAAAACCATAATTCGAGATTGTTGTATTGACAGAGCCATCTTCACCAAATAAACGTTGATAGCTTTCGCTTAGTTCAAGTGGATTTGCCAATTTTGCTAAAATATCAAGCGCTTGTTCGCTCTGGCTATCTGTAGATAATGCCCATTGTTGGCGTAGTCCACCTTGCTTTAGCCAAGCAAAAGTGCCTGTTAGGATGTCGTCATTGGGATTACGGTAGAAAAGGTTGCCGAATAATCGGCAGAGTAAAGAAAAATCATTGATAGTAGTTTCGCTCATAACATTAATGTGAGAAATAAAAAACGCTATGTTACACGAATAAAAGGAAAATCATAAGATGAAATATATTGGTGCCCATGTGAGTGCTTCTGGTGGCGTAGAAAATGCGGTATTACGTTCGGTAGAGATTGGGGCAAATGCGTTTGCACTATTCACTAAAAATCAACGCCAGTGGAAAGCACCTGCATTAAAGGCGGATAGTATTGAAAAATTTAAACGTTTTTGTGCTGTACACCATTTCAGCGCGGATCAGATTTTGCCGCACGATAGCTATTTGATTAATTTAGGCAATCCTGAGGCAGAGACGCTAGAAAAATCGCGTGCAGCTTTTATTGATGAGATGCAACGATGTGATCAATTAGGTTTAAAATTGCTTAATTTTCACCCAGGAGCACATTTGAATAAAATTTCAGAAAAGGCGTGTTTAAGCCGTATTGCTGAGTCGTTAAATATAGCGATTGAAGCCGTACCTAATGTCGTTGCAGTAATTGAAAATACAGCAGGGCAAGGCTCAAATTTGGGCTACCGATTTGAGCATTTGGCTGAAATTATTGAACAAGTGGAAGATAAAAGTCGTGTAGGTGTTTGCTTAGATACTTGTCATCTTTTTTCGGCAGGCTACGATATTAGTAGCTATGCGAAAAGTGAGCAAGTTTTTACTGAATTTGCCAATATTGTTGGATTTAACTATTTACGTGGTATGCATCTCAATGGCTCTAAAACACCACTTGGAAGCCGAGTAGATAGACACGATACGCTACGTAAGGGCACAATTGGTACTGAAGTCTTCCAATTTATCATGCAATCAGTCGATTTTGATGGTATTCCAATGATTTTAGAAACCATTGAACCAGAACATTGGGCTGATGAAATTCAGTTTTTGCGAGCTATGGTATAAATAAAAATCCGCCCGAGAACTGGGCGGATTTTTATTGTGTGATTCACATTTTTTGAATAGATGAACGTGCACCTAATAGTGCGGTTCAGCATAAAATGGGAATCACTTTTTGCTTTTGTATGGGATTGTCTCCTTTTAAAAATATGGGGAAACATATGCTACTAATATACAGTTATTCTAGTTAAATTGCCTATAAATGGTGTGTTTTATATATGTTTATATTATGGCTTCGTTATTTTGTAGCATATGATAGACATTATTATATTATGGATAATTTGGGTTTGTAAATAACGTATCGCATATAGTAAGCATTCTTAATTTTGTGCTGATGATGAGTAACTAAACGAGATTTAACTTCAGCATAAGAGATAAACTTATTGATATATAAGGATTTTTTTGATTTGGTGGATTGAATATTGCGCAATTTAGGAAAATTTATTCTGACATTAGAACTAAATAAAGCTATACTTGTCCGACCAGTCTATGAGGCTCTACATATCTAGAGCTTATTTTATGGTTAAAATTTAGGAGAGTTCCGCTACTCAAGTTCTGGCGAGACAATATTTCTATGCAAAACACAATGATCAAATTTTTATCCCACTTAGGCAAGATGGTTTCTTTTTGCCTAATTTTTAGTCTTTTAACGCTGTATAGCCATAATGCCATGGCAAGTTTAAGCACTAAGGCCGCTACGCCAAGTCAGCTTGCTAAAAGCAATAAAAGCTCGCATATAAATGCTTCACAAAAAGTGTTAAATGTTTATCGCCAATGGGCTGGCACTCGCTATCGCTTAGGCGGAACAAGTAAAGCTGGTATTGATTGTTCTGCATTTGTTAAAACGACAATGAGTGCAGCATTTAATATTCATTTACCAAGAAGTACTGCGGAGCAACGATATAGTGGGCGAGCTATTGCTAAATCTGAATTACGCCCTGGTGATTTAGTGTTTTTCCGCAAGAATCATCATGTTGGTGTTTATGTTGGTGGTGGAAAGTTTGTGCATGCGGGTTCAAGCACGGGAGTGACTATTGCATCACTTTCCGATCGTTATTGGGCAAAAACTTATACACAATCTCGCCGAGTACTTTAAATTCAATGTAAGTTATGCCGCATATTTCATTTGAGATGTGCGGTTGCGCATTTGGTGTACAACATTAGTAATAACTCCCGCCATATTCACTTCATCCCAGTTTTGAATGCGCAAATTTGGTTTGTTTGCATCAAGTGAAAATAGAATTTTTTCACCATTAATTTCACTAAAAAATTGGTAGAACTGGTATTTTCCCTGTTGCTCTATAACAAAAAGCTCATTGATTAGCGGTTCCTCGCTACGTTCAACAATAAGCAAGTCTTCCTGTGCAATTCCCCAAGCAATCAAATGGCTGTTTTCAACATGGATAAAAAAAGTTTCTCTAGGACGACGAATGCAGAAAGCGTTGAGATCTAACTTAATCTTTGCTTTAGTCTGCTTTTGATCGCGATAAAGCGGGATAGGTTGGTAAGAAAGGGAGCATTCAGCATTCCGAGTTACATTGCTAAGTGTTGCCATAATAGATATCCTATAAAACTGTGTGTTTGTACAGTTGTAGATTTTACTGTTTATCTATACGGTGTCAATGGCAAATTACAATTTTTTTGTAAATTTTTACAGTATTTTAAAAAAGGATCTCCATGAGATCCTTTTGCAGAATAATATATAAAATCGACCGCTTGTTATTGAGCTTGACTGAGTAATAGGTGAGCTAAGGTTTTCATACCAATGCCTGTTGCGCCAGCGGCCCAGAGCTCACTTGATGATTTTCGGAAAGTTGCTGAGCAATCAATATGTAACCAATTTTGCTGATAGTTTTCGACAAAATAGGAAAGAAATGCGGTGGCAGTGCTTGCACCTGCTCCAACAGGTTCTGACCCAATGTTTGCAATATCTGCAAAAGACGAGCTAATTTGTGAACGATGTAACTCTTCAAAAGGTAAACGCCAGAAGGGCTCATTTTCTGCGGTAGCTGCGTTTAATAATGCTTGGCTTAAGGCGTTATCCATTGAAAGTAGAGCATGGTAGTCATTACCTAAAGCCACTTTTGCAGCCCCCGTTAGGGTGGCGCAGTCGATAATAAATTTAGCCTGTTGTTTTGAGGCATCAATTAAACCATCAGCTAATACTAAACGGCCTTCTGCGTCGGTATTTAATACTTCGGCACTGACACCATTGCGATAATGGATAATATCACCTAACTTGAAGGCGTTATGGCTAATCATGTTTTCGGCACAGCAGAGATAAAGTTTAACTCGCTGTTTTAGCCCACGAGCAATTGCAAAACCTAATGCAGCGGTGGTTAAGGCGGCTCCCCCCATATCCGTTCGCATCGTGGACATCGCATCGCTTGGTTTTAAGCTATAGCCTCCAGTATCAAATGTAATGCCTTTACCAACTAAACAGGCAAGCACAGGAGCCTCTGGATTGCCTGTTGGGTTGAAATCAAGGTGGAGCATCGCTGGCGGATTAGCAGAGCCTTTCCCTACAGTCCAGATGCCGTGATAACCACGCTCTTTGAGTGCTTCTCTGGCAATAATTTCAAAGGAAACAGAGCCTTTAGCCGCGTATTTTTCTGCTTGATGTAAAATGAACTCTGCAGCGTCGTGTGCCAATTTTTCAGGTGTGAGCTGGTCGGATGGTTGGTTAATGAGACATCGCATAAAGCTAGAGCATTCAAGACGTGCATTCAATTCAGCTTGCTCTTCGCCTAAGTCTGGAAACTGAATTTCTCCGGCCTGTTTTACGCTAGTAAAGCCCTGATAAAATGCCCAACAGGCTTCTAAATCCCATCCACGACCTTGTAAAGAAACATTTAACAGTCCCTGATTTTTGATTTTACGCGCCGCTTTTTGAATGCTAATAAGCGGAGGGGAGGAAAGGTGAATAGTTGTGCCATTTTCATTAAAAGAAAGCAGTGCATTTTTACCCCATTGTTCGGGTGCATTTTGAGTTGAAAGATAGATGTTCATTATGTTCTCCAAAATAGGGGCATAACCCCTATTGTTTATTAAAAGCGAGGCATGCGCATATTATTGCTGCCTACTTTTTCATTTGCATTACGTTGAGCAGTAATAATTTTATCACCTGTGTTTAGGCCTGAAAGAATTTCTGTATTTTGGCTATCGGCAAGTCCTAGCTGCACTTCTTTCTCTACTGCTTTGCCATTTTCTAACACCTCAATCACATTACGACCTTGACGTTTTTTGATCGCTGTCGTTGGTGCAAGTAGTACGTTATTTTTTTCTGCAATCACCACTCTACCTTGTGTTGTCATGCCGATACGTAGTGTATTATCGCTATTATCAATTAATACGTTCGCATAGTAATATACAGCAGTGCTGTTGCCTGATGTTTCGCTATAAGTATTATCAGTTAGTGTGGTTAAAGCAGGATCAACCGTATCAATGATGCCTTTATAGAGGCGGTCAGGCTCAGAAAGTGTGCTAAAAGTAACTGCTAGACCTTCATGTACTTGCGCAATATCTCCTTCGGAGATCTCTAGTTTTATTAAGGCTTTTGAAAGATCGGCTACTTGCACGATGGTGGGAGATACTTGATTAGAATTAGCAGTTTGCCCTTCCGACATTGGAATAGAAACCACAACACCATCAATGGGGGAGGTAATCTTAGTATAGCCCATATTTACTCGTGCATCATTAACAGAAATTTCTGCACTGCGAATTTGTGCTTTGCTTTGTTCAACATTGGCACGGGCAGAAGCCAAGGTATTTTTCGCATTTTCTAATTCATTTTGCGAAGTGCTTTTTTGCTGATAGAGCTTGCTTAAACGATTATAGTGAGATTCGGCAACTTGTAGTGCAATTTGATTTGAGCTTAGTTGCGCTTTATAGATAGAAAGTTGAGCTTGGGCTGTATCAAGTTGGTTTTGTTGATTGCTTGAATCAATTTCGGCCAGCAGTTCACCACGCTTAACATGTTGTCCAAGTGTAACGTAAATTTTCTGGATCTTACCAGAAACCTGTGCGCCAACTTCAATACGCTGGTTGGCTCGCACAGAACCTGTCGCAAGCACACTTTTATCAATTCTGCCAAGACGAGCTTCTTCGGTAATGTAGTGAACTTGCTGCTTGTTGCTGTCAGTGTAAAATTGCTGATAAGCGAAATAACCGCCACCAGCAAGAATGGCGAGTATAAATAAGGATTTTAGATACTTCATTGTCTTCAAATAATAATAGAGGTTACAAGCGGTCGTTTTCGACAGTTTTTTTGCAAAAAGCTTTGCTTTTAATGTAATTGAAATAATTGTCGTAGGTAATGTGCAACAGCTTCATGTTTATTTTCACCGATAATTTCGTTATTTGGTAAAGCACGTTTTAAACGTGGATCAGCATTGCTCATTATACAACCTTTGCCTACCTGTGAGAGCATTTCAACATCATTCATACCATCGCCAAAAGCGATACAGTCTGACAAAGAATAACCTCGTAATTTTACAAGTTCAGCCAGTGTATTTGCTTTGCAAACATTTTTGGTCATCATCTCGAGACATTGAATGGTGGAATAAGTGATTTGAAGCTGTTCTGCATAGCGGGAGGTAATAAATTGTTCAATTGGTTTTAAGGCTTCGCCTGTTTTGCCAATAAAGAAAAATTTTTCAGTTTGTTTACCATGATGCTGAGCAAAATCAACTACTTGATACATAAAGCCAGAATCTTGATGGAATTTACGTAGTTGCTCAATATCTTTATTAATAAACCATTCATCACCTTGATAACTATTTAAGCAGACTTCGTTAGGATCGAAGGGAGTATTCTGCATAATCTCAAGTGCGATATTTTCTGGAATATGGTGCTGAGCAAGTAATTCGCCAGCGAGATTATTAGCTCTTGCGCCGTTAGAGGTGACTAGCATTGCTTCCTGTACGTTTACTTTAGCAATAATATGTTTTACATCCGGTAAACTACGACCTGTAGCAAGAAAAATATCAATACCTTTGGCGGCAAGTCGTTCTAGCGTTTGAATGGTAAAATCACCTAGGCGATGTTCACCATTAAGAAGTGTACCGTCTAAATCAGAAATAACGGCACGAAAGGGTAGAGTCATAGCATCTCTCCTGATAAATCGAACTGATAGAGCTAATAAATTTTAGCTAGGGTCTGTTGATAATTCAAATTAAATGGCATTCTTGCTTAAAAATACCAAAATAGAAAAGAAATATCTGGCTTAATTTTATTAGTTTTGGGAACGTTTTTCTATTTTAGCTCAAATGTTAAGCAGTTGTGCTAAACCGCAGAAAAGAGTAGGTTTTAGCAAAACTGCCTTTTTTTATGCGAGATTAAACGCACTAAAACAGATTTAAATTTTAATAAATCTATTTTTTTAAATATTTTAGTCTGTTATTTAACGTTAATTTAACATGGTAAACGTTTGCTTTTATATGTTGTGCTATTGACTTCATTTTTTAAGCAGATATGATACCTGCAATTTCTGAATAACAATGCAAACATAAAACACACAACAATGGTAAAACACTTCTCTCTTAGCTTACGACTGTTATCGCGCTTAGTGCGAGGCTGATGTATAGTTGGAGAAAAGTACTATCCACACTTGCCCGCACTTAAATGCGGGTTTTTTTTTACCTGTGTTTTTCAAGCATAGCCAAAAATTCTTAATAGGAGCTTAATATGAGCAACAATAACATTATTATTTTTGATACTACGTTACGTGATGGTGAGCAATCACTCAAAGCCAGCTTGACGGTGAAAGAAAAGCTACAAATTGCTTTAGCGCTTGAACGTTTGGGCGTAGATGTGATGGAGGTTGGATTTCCGGTCTCTTCTTCTGGTGATTTTGAATCGGTACAAACTATCGCTCGTCATATTAAAAATAGCCGAGTATGTGCATTAAGCCGAGCGGTAGAAAAAGATATTGATGTTGCTGCAGAAGCCCTGAAAGTCGCTGAAGCTTTCCGTATTCATACCTTTATTGCAACCTCTGCTTTACACGTAGAATCTAAATTGCGTAAGTCTTTTGATGATGTATTAGCAATGGCGGTACAAGCGGTTAAAAGAGCAAGAAAATATACCAATGATGTAGAATTTTCTTGTGAAGATGCAGGTCGAACAGGTGTAGACAATATCTGTCGTGTTGTTGAGGCGGCTATCAATGCCGGAGCAACGACGGTAAATATTCCTGATACTGTTGGTTTTTGCCTGCCAGTAGAGTATGGCAGCATTATTGCGAATGTCATGAATCGAGTACCAAATGTCGATAAAGCTGTGATTTCAGTGCATTGCCATAATGATTTGGGTATGGCAACAGCAAATTCTTTAACAGCCATTCAAAATGGTGCACGCCAAATTGAATGTACAATCAATGGTATTGGCGAGCGTGCTGGTAATACCGCATTAGAAGAAGTGGTAATGGCGATAAAAACGCGTTCTGAACAGTTCGGCGGGCTAGATACTCGGATCAACACTCAAGAAATTCATCGTGTCAGCCAAATGGTAAGTCAGCTTTGCAATATGCCAATTCAGCCAAATAAAGCCATTGTTGGCTCAAATGCCTTTGCGCATTCTTCTGGAATTCATCAAGATGGCATGGTGAAAAATAAGAACACTTACGAAATTATGTCGCCAGAAACTATTGGTCTGAAAAAAGAGAAGCTGAATTTAACGGCTCGTTCAGGTCGTGCAGCGGTAAAAAACCATATGGAAGAAATGGGGTATCAAGAGTGCGATTATGATTTAGATAAACTTTATGAAGCCTTCCTTGCATTGGCAGATAAAAAAGGACAAGTCTTTGATTATGATTTGGAAGCACTAGCCTTTATTGATATGCAAGCGGGCGATGAAGATCGTTTAAAATTGGATGTGATTACGACTCAACTGATTAGCGGTTTGCCTGCATCTGCTTTTGTGCAAGTTGAGCTTGATGGCGAACGTTTAAGTGCGACCTCTCAAGGCGGTAATGGCCCAGTTGATGCCACATATAATGCGATCATGAATATCGTAGGTATGGAATTAAATATTTCACATTACAATCTCACCGCTAAAGGAGAGAGTGCACAAGCATTAGGACAAGTAGATATTGTAGTGGAATATGAAGGGCGTAAATTCCATGGTGTGGGGCTAGCAACCGATATTGTTGAATCTTCCGCACGAGCACTTGTGCATGCCATTAATGCAATTTATCGTTCACAAAAAGTGGCTAATATTAAAGCAAAGAAATAACAGTAATCTATAAGGGCAGCGTAGCGCTGCCCTAGGCTCAATAAATTAGACAACCTAATTGTACCTGTGCTTAATCAAATAGTTGATCGAGTTTTTCTATTAGGGTTTGACTAGGTCGGTCAAAATAAACACCGCTGTTTAGCTCACCATTCATTCCCCGTAAAAACAGGTAAGCTACCCCGCCAAAATGCTTTTCATAACTATAATCTTTACCAAGCCGAGAATTCAAGTAACGGTGTAGTGCAAGTGTATAGAGCAGATATTGTAGGTCATAGCGATATTGCCCCATCGCTTTTTCGATTTTTTCAGCACAATAATCTTGTGGCAGTTTACCTAGATAGTTTGATTTGTAGTCGATAATATAGAATTTGCCTGCCACTTGTACCACCATATCAACAAAACCGCGTACAAAGCCATCTAGCTGTTTAAAATGAAAATCTGGTAGATTTTTGGCTAAACGGCTTTCTGCTTTCAAAAGCTGATTAAGTTGTGGCAACGCTTTTTCATTACGTAAACGCAGATAAAATTGCCATTCATTTAAGCGTTTATCACTAGCAAAATCAGCTAGGCGAAGATTATCGGCAAAAGGTGTATAGATAATTTGATTGAGCCACAGTTGTAGAGGCTCAAGCCATTCTTCGCTTAAGTCTAGCGGTTGGCAAATTTTTTCCTGAATTTGAGCGCTTGTCAGTGGCTCGGCAAAGTGCCATTCTTCAAATACTTTATGCAATACATTACCAACTTTAGTATTATGCGGGAAGCTGAAAGGGCTGTAGAACAGTTTACTTTCCTCGTTGCTATCATCCGCTGCTAAATAGTCTTGGCTGCGATCGTAATCTTGTGCGTCATCGCTGATAACAAGCGGTTGATTTAGCTCCCTATTTTGCAAACGCTCATGTTGAGCATGTAGTGCACTAAAACTGGTGAGCTGCCTATTTGAATGGATCTGGGTTTGAAAAACTTTTGGCTGAAGGATTGTTGGCGCTTCATTTGTGGCTTGCCAAGTATCAGCTAGTACAGGGCTAAATGGCTGTATTTGGCTGCGGAGTTGCTTTTGAGCCAAAAGTTGCTCGGTTGGTTGTTGAATTTCTTCACCGCCCAAACCAATTTCGCCATTACTAAGCAGGTAGCTTACACTATTCCAATTTTCGTCGAATTGCTCAGGTAAAATCAGGTTTAATTGGTGTTTTGCTCGGGTTAAAGCAACATAAAGCAAACGTAAATCTTCTGCAAATTCTTCTTTCGTAAGTTGTTGTTGTTCTTGTTCAGAAAGAGGCGAAAAAGCCCAACGCAATGCATGGTTTTCATCATGGTAAGTTGTGGGTGTATTCTTTTTACCAAAGGCGCCTATTTCACTGAATGGCTTGCTTGCTTTTGCAATAAATGGTAGCCAAACAACTGGGTATTCTAAGCCTTTTGAGCCGTGAATTGTCACAATTTTTATCAACGCTTGTTCGCTTTCTAAGCGTAATTTTTGTTCATCAGATTGCCCATTGGGTTCATTAAGTTGCTGCTGAAACCATTGAATTAATGCGCTTTCATTGCGGCATTCGAGCATTGCCTCTTGTAGTAGCTCGGCAAGGTGAAGTAAATCGGTAATGCGTCGCTCAGCATTTTCTTGACTACTTAGACGCTGAATAATGCCTTGTTCTAGGAAGATTTTATGGAGCATCGGTAAAATACCTTGCTGCTGCCAGATGCGGTGATAATGAATAAATTGCTCAACATAGCTTTCCCAACGTTGTTCATCATGCTTTAACTGAAAAATTTCGTGGGCAGCAAGACTCCAAAGTGAGGTGCCTACCGCGGTTAATAAATTGCCTTGGTGATATGGATTAACGCAGGCTTGCAAAATAAACAGCAATTCTTGTGCTTCGGCAGATTCATACACACTATCACGCGCAGAGAGATAGATTGCTTGGATTTTTCGTCGCCATAGCTCATGTTTTATCAATTCAGCCTCGTTTTTACCTCGAACTAAAATTGTGATGTCTTTGGCTGCAAGCGGATGTTTCTCGCCATTTTTTTGCAAAAATAATTTGCCTTGTGCAGCAAGTTTGAGCTGTTGTTGGATGTGGTAAGCACAATATTCGGCGGCGTGCTGTGCATCAAATTCAGGTAACAAATAGCAGTTGCTTTGGCTTGCTCCCTGCAAGGTTTCATCAGGTTCTTTAGCCTGTACTGCTTGGAATTGAATACCTTGATAAATAAACGGACTTTTGCCATTTTCAGGAAAACTAAACAACGCATTAATATCGCTAACAATTTGTGGCACTGAGCGCCAGTTTTTATCCATGGTTACGCACAGATCTACCTGTTTAGCCGCATTGAGATATGAGAAGATATCAGCATGGCGGAATTTATAGATCGACTGTTTTGGGTCGCCAATCATGATAAAACCTTGATTTTCTACCCCTTGAATAAAAATGCGCTGGAAAATTTCATACTGTTGGCGGTTAGTATCTTGGAACTCATCGATCATCGCAAAACGGAATTGTGTACGAATAGCTTGGGCAAAGCGATCTCCATTTTCACCTTGTAGCGCGGTGTGTAAGAAATCGGTTATGTCGTTAAAGCTTTTTTCTCGGTGCGATTGTTTATAGGCCGAGAGTTTCTTGCGTAGGTGGGTTAAAAAACGAAAAATTAGAATGTTATATTCCTGCTTCTCACTAAACTGCTGTAAGTAATGTTGAGCTAATTGCTCTGCCTGCTCAAGGAGTGGCGAGACTAACGGATCAGCCCCTTTTTCTGCTTTATTTGCGATAAAAGATTGGGTGAATTTTTCCCAATTTGCGGGGAGGGTCGTACTATGCGTTTTTGCCCATAAATCAAGTTCGGCAAGATATTGTGAAGTACGAGCAGGTGTGTAACTACGGCGGCTGAGAGATTTTGGCGTTTTTGGCGGGTATTTTTTATCCAACTCACCTAAAACTAGGGCGCTGATTTGGGCGCTATTTTCTTGCCAGAATTGTTTTAATTGGCTAATAGCGAGGCTTTTTTGTTGAGCAAAGTCGGCCAGCCGGCTTTGAACGACGGATTGGTGTGCGGATAATGCTGGTAATGAACCGGAAAGGGATGCTTGTACGATTTTTAAAGCCTGTGCAGGGGTTTTGAGGTGTTTACGTACCAATTCGCTTTCGGCTAATGACATCGAATAAAATAACTCTCGCCAGCTCTCTTCACTTAAGCGCGCTAATAAATTTTTTTCATCAGGTTGTAAGTCAATATCAAAGCGCATTCCAGAATCAAAAGCATACTGAAACAGCATTTTTTGGCTGAAGCTATCAATAGTAAAAATACTGGCAAGATCCATTTCTCGCTCAGCAATTTTTAAGCGTAAGCGAGCGGTATTAAGGTTTGGCTCAATGGCTTGATAGAGCTCGAATAAAAAAGGATCTTGCGCAAATGCTGCTTTTGAGTCTTCACTTTCCACATCTTGAAACCACTTAGCTACATTGCCTAATTTAGTTCGAATACGATCTCTTAGCTCTTGAGTTGCTGCTTTGGTAAAGGTGACAACCAAAATTTGTTCTGTGGTTAAAGGCTCGCATCCTATACCTAAAATTAAACGTAGATAGAGATTTGCCATGGTATAGGTTTTCCCTGTACCTGCAGAAGCTTCAATTAATACGGATTGATTTAGAGGAAGAGAGAGTGGCTCAAGAATATTCATTGTTATGCCCCAAAATACAGAATAAGGGAATTTTAACATTCAATCAGCTAGTGGTCATTGCTTAATATTGACTACTTTTCTCTTAAACCGTGCGGATAGGAAATCTTTTTTATCAGCTTACCAATGGAATACTTTGCGTGTGCAGCCATTGATTTGCTTATAACAGCGTTGCTCTTGCGGAGGGAGTTGGGAAAAGGATGTGAGAACAAGTCGCAAGACTAAGGGTAAAGTAAAAGAGTAGAACTTTCATATGTGTTCTCACTAAAGGCATTTTAATACTGAGCGGCTAATCTTTTCGATAAATAGCATAAGTAATCGGTAAAAAAATTAGCGCCATAGCAATAGAATAATTTATTGCGCTTAATAGGGAATAGCCGTGTTCTCCCATAAAATAAACTTTACTAAAGAAGATTATTGCATTGATGAGCGAGAGAATACTTAACGATCGGAGCGTAGTAATATTTCTGTTTTTTAGCTGAATAGAAAAGATTCTAATTGAAGCAACTATAATAATAATTAAGATAAAATCAGCCATTGTATTTCCTTAAATTCTAACCCACCAAGATTAATATCCCAATTTCTACAGACACGATGTTTTGAAAAGTTTGGTGCTTTGTTAAAGACGTTATACAGCGCCTTTATTGTGTCAAGATTTGTAAACTAGGGTAAATGCCATTTGGGCTAGAGTCAATAAAAATTGCTAAAAAATGTGCAAAATTGCACATTTTGTTGTTTCTATTTGAGAACTTGCAAAAAATCCGTAAAATTCGACCGCTTGTAAACGTAGAAAATGGGACTGTAATGAAACTCAATCCTCAACAACAACAAGCGGTAGAATATGTGCATGGCGCTTGCCTTGTACTGGCTGGCGCAGGTTCAGGTAAAACGCGGGTAATTATTAACAAAATTGCTCATTTGATTGCCCACTGTGGCTATGCGCCTAAGCAAATCGCAGCGGTAACCTTTACCAACAAAGCTGCACGAGAAATGCGTGAGCGGGTGGCGCACTCTATTGGTAAGACGCAGACTAAAGGGCTAACCATTTCCACTTTTCACACGCTCGGTTTTGAGATTTTAAAGCGTGAATACAAACTACTCGGGTTTAAGTCGGGAATGACGCTGTTTGACGAACATGATCAGCTTGCCTTGTTGAAACATCTTCTCCCCGAAACAGTAAGCGAAGATAAAGATCTGCTTAAAGCGCTGATTTCAGCAATTTCAAATTGGAAAAATGACCTGCTATTGCCTGAGGAGGTTATCGGGCGTTGTAAAACTGAACAGGAGCGTATTTTTTCTCATTTCTACGCGCAATATCAAAATCAGCTTAAGGCTTATAATGCCTTGGATTTTGATGATTTGATTATGTTGCCCACTTTTTTATTTCGCCAATTTCCCGAAGCGCTTGAGCGCTGGCAGAATAAAATCCGCTACCTATTAGTGGATGAATATCAAGATACCAATACCAGTCAATATGAATTGATTAAGTTGATTGTTGGTCGCCACAAAAATTTCACTGTAGTAGGCGATGACGATCAGTCGATCTACTCATGGCGCGGTGCAAGACCGGAAAATATGGCTCGTTTGCGTGATGATTTTGATTTGAAAGTTATCAAGTTAGAACAGAACTACCGCTCCAGCCAACGAATTTTGCACTGTGCTAATATCTTGATCGACAATAATGACCACCTGTTCGACAAACGGTTATTTTCTAATCTTGGTAAGGGCGAAAAGCTCAATGTGATTGAGGCGAAAAACGAGGAGCATGAGGCAGAACGAATTGTCGGAGAGTTGATAGCCCATCGTTATATTCATAAAACTAAATACAAAGATTATGCCATTCTTTATCGGGGTAATCACCAGTCTCGGCTCTTGGAAAAGTTGCTGATGCAAAACCGCATTCCTTACCGAATTTCAGGAGGAACATCGTTTTTTAGCAAGGCTGAGATCAAAGATATGCTTTGCTATTTGCGCTTGTTGGTTAATCAAGATGATGATGCGGCATTCTTGCGCATAGTAAATACTCCTAAGCGAGAGATAGGGGCGGCAACCTTGGAAAAACTAGGACAGTTAGCGAATGAAAAACAGGTGAGTCTATTTGAGGCGATTTTTGATTTTGAGCTGATTCAACGGCTTTCGCCTAAACCCTATCAAGCTCTGCAGGATTTTGCTCACTGGATTGTTGCATTAAGTGATCAAGCGCTGAGATCGGAGCCAAAATCTGCAATTACGGATATGCTGAGTAAAATTCAGTATGAAGCTTATCTGTACGAAACTGCGAGTAGCCCTAAAGCGGCAGAAATGCAGAGTAAAAATGTGGAAACTCTGTTTGACTGGGTAGAAAAAATGTTAGAGGGTGATGAAACAACAGATTCGATGAGCCTTGCGCAAGTAGTGGCAAATTTAACCCTGCGCGATATGCTTGAGCGAGAGGAAGATGATGATCAATCTGATCAAGTTCAGTTGATGACATTACATGCTTCAAAAGGCTTGGAATTTCCTCATGTTTTCTTAATTGGAATGGAAGAAGGGATTTTGCCGCACCAAAATAGCCTAGATGATGACAATGTAGAAGAAGAACGCCGCCTTGCTTATGTTGGCATCACACGCGCGCAACAGACGCTGACTTTCTCACTGTGTAAAGAACGTCGTCAATATGGCGAAATCATTAAACCTGAAGTGAGTCGTTTTTTACTTGAGCTCCCACAAGATGATTTGCAATGGGAGCGGGATAAGCCGACAATGACGGAAGCTCAACGCCAACAAAAAGTATCAGCAGGTTTGCAGGATATGATGGCGATGTTAAAAGCAAAGCAAAAATAGCTTATTAAGTGAGTTGAATAACCCTATCCGCTGATCGGATTGTCGATTGGCGGTGTGCTACAATAACACGTGTAATATTAAGTTGTGAGATTGCTTGGTTAACGATTTCTTCATTTTTTTCATCTAAATGGCTAGTTGCTTCATCCATAAATAGAATTTTCGGCTTTTTATATAAGGCTCTGGCAATAAATAATCTTTGCCTTTGTCCACCAGATAATTGGTTGCCTAATTCGCCTAATAGGGTTTCATAGTTCATCGGCATTGCCATGATTTCTTGGTGAATATTGGTTAGCTTTGCGCATTCAATTGCCCAATTGCGGTCATAATTATTTTCAAAACTCACAATATTTTCTAAAATCGAACCGGAGAAAAATTTATCTTCCTGTAATACGCAACCGATCATTGAGCGATAATTTGCCGAACCGATTTTCTGAATATCCGTATCGTTAAAATAAATCGTACCCGATGTCGGTTTAAGCAAACCGGACATTAATTTTAGTAGGGTCGTTTTTCCGAATCCGGACGGGGCAGTAATCGCCACACTTTCCCCGCTTCTTATTGATAAACTCAAATTATCAATCACATTTTTAGAAAAAGGATCGTACTGAAAGCTCAGGTTTTTAATTTCCAGGCCTGCGTTATCCATATTAGGCATAGGCTTATAACCGACATCATCTTCCACCTCATTTAAGGCAATATCGGCAATCCGCATCACGATGCAAGGAAAGAATCTTCAAGCCGAAAAAAACATTAATCAAATTTCCCATACGGGAAGAAAACGCTCCCCGATAAGCATTAAAGGCAACAAACATACCAAGTGTCATCACATTTTCAATTACCATCATCGCTCCCAGCCATAAAATTAAAATCTGCTCGATGGTTGAAATAAAGGTATGAATGCCTGAAAACAGCATATCGAATTTGGTCACGCGGATTGAGGTATTAAACGCATCTGCATTTAACGACATCCATTGTTCCTGTCTTTTTGCCTCGATACCAAGTGATTTTAATGTCCCCATTCCATATAGGGTTTCCATAAAATGAGAATGCGATTTCGCCCCCTTTACGATTTGCTCTTCGTTTAATTGGCGATAGACCATATAAGTGACGATTCTGAGTATGAAATAGATAGAAGAGAATGCTAACACCACCCAAAACAGCCAACCACCATAAATCAACATCATGATAATAACGCTGATAGTCATAATGCTGTCTATAATGGTTGAAACAATGCTTTGTGTTAATGTTTGCTGAATGGTCTTTAAGGAATTAAAACGTGAATGAATATCACCGACTTGCCGTTTTTCAAAAAATGAAAGTGGGAGTTTTAATAAATGGGAAAAGAAACTTGCCGTCCACTGAAAATCAATTAAATAATTCATTCGAAGCGAGATCCACGCCCGAAACATACTAACCGCCGTTCTAAATAAGGTAAACAGAAACAGACCGATACAGATAATAATAAGCATGGATTCATCTTTAGCTTGCATAACATGATCCATTACTAATTGTGTACCGATCGGCATAAGCAAACCGATTAACTCAATCAGCATTGAAAGGGCGAAAATTTTAACTAATGCTCCCTTAATGCCTGAAATATGCTTAATGGTTTCATACAGATTAATTGCATTTTCTGTCGGCTTTTTTTCAAACTTCACTTCAGACCAAACTTCTAAGGCGACACCAGTGAAATGTTTTGAAAATTCTTCTTTAGCAATTTTACGTTTACCGAATGCTGGATCGTGCAAAATAAAATGGGTAGGCGTAGTTTTTACCAAAACCACAAAATGGTTGAAATCCCAATGTAAAATACAGGGCAGCTTCAGCTGTGGAATTTCATCCAATTCCAAAGAGAGCGGACGGGTAAGCAAACCACAATCTTTAGCGGTTGATATAAGTGTCTGTAAAGTTACGCCTCGGGAAGATGTACCGTATCGGTTCCGCAATTCGAATAAATTACTGCTTTTGCCGTAATAGCCCAAAATCATCGCCAAACAAGCCAACCCGCACTCGGCGGTTTCCGTTTGCAATACCATCGGCATTTTGCGGAAAAGATCAAATTTAAGCTGTTCTAAGCCTTTCATTGTTACTCCTATTTCAATTAATTTATAAGAACAGCATATAACTTTACGAATCAGCATTATAGCGATCTTATATTATTCGCTTATTTCCAATAATACTGTTCAATAAATTCCCAATAAGAAATAGAAAAATTAATTTTTATTTTTTCTTATTAATTATTGGTAGTTACAACCATCACCATAGTCTGAGCCGGATTGGTTATTTTGACATTGGTTTTTAATAGAATTATTTATCATATTTCCTGTGCCTATTAAGCCTCCCCCAACTCCGGCACCAATTATCTCTGCATATTTTGTTGCACGAATAGCCGTATTTGCCACACTTGCAACACCTCCTATTGCACCAGCTGCTCCATACCCTACAACTCCCCCTATAGTAATGTCTTGACCTGTATATGCTTGTTCAGCAATATAGGCACTAACCCCTGTTGTAGCACCTGTTCTAACAGCAGGATTTGATAACATAGTTCTCGTAATAAAAGCCATGCTGCCCATAATAAGTTGGCAATCATTAATACTGATCTCTTTCATTTTTATTTCCTCTTAAATAATAAATTAGAATTTCTTATATACATTATATACTATAGGTAATGTAATTATAGACATAGATATAGAATAAACAATTGTACGTAATATTGAATAATCATACCCCCAGAAAAAATGTACACGAAAAAATATTACTACTGAATTTACAATGGCAATAATTAGAACGCCTTTAACATTGCTGACATTAAATTTATTTAGCAAAAAAGACAAAAGGCAAGTAAAGGTTATAAAAAATATAACTAATATAAAATCTGACATACCCCTCCAATGTTTAAAAACAAGAATTAGTATTGCAATCCAAATTTAATTCATTATCAATGTTTTGTTAAGAATTTGTTTAGATAATGTTTCTTACATTTCATTATTACTCCTACTTCAATTAATTTATAAGAACAGCATATACTTTACAAATTAGAATTATGGTAATGTTTATCTTATTCACTTATTTTCAGAACACCGATATAAGATAATTGCCAAATAAGCTCTGAGATTTTTTCTTTTTTATCTTCAGGTATATGTTTTAGAAGATGTTCTAATGTAAACTCATCACCTTGTTTAAGCAAAGTGATAATTTCACTAAATTCTTTATCTAGAGAAATTCCATAACCATTTGAAACAATTTTATTTTCATAATTAAAATAGTGGTTTTTAGTTTTAAATGAAATTTTTTGCTTCTCTGACATAGAATTACATTGACAATTTCCAAAAGTTTCCAAATTCAGCGGTTTTTCAATCCGTTTTTTATCATAGAAATTTTCAATAAATTTCCGATAATTTTCTCTATCTTTTATGTATTCTGCAGTTTGATTTGCCAATTCTTCAAGAAATACTTTGTCAGCTTCATAATAAGATAAAGAGGCTCGGGCAATTTCTTTTTCAACCATATTTTGAGCGATCCAAGTCAAATAATTATTGACATAGGCAGGAAATACCCCTACTGCTAAATGGACAGTCTCTTCTCCAACTGGAACAGGGTCGTGCCACCAGCCACGAGGTAAATAGAGAATATCTCCGGCTTCTAAAACAATATCCATATACACATCATCTAAATTCGGATCGTATTCTGGCATATCTTTACTGCGATGCATAAATAACGGATTTTTAAATGTCGGGGCGTGAATAATCCAACGTTTTTTACCCTGCATTTGAACCGCAAAAATATCACGGCTGTCCCAATGGCTTTTAAATGAACGCTGTGTATTAAAAGCGATATATAAGCTAGAAAAGATATGACAACCAGTAAACTGGGCGATTTCCTGAGAGAAAACATCGACACTTGGCTCGTTTACAATACCGTTTGCCACTAATGTTGCCCCATCTCGTAAGAAATTATATAAATTTTCTTCTTGGAATTTATAGCGAAGCGTACCTAAATCATCATACTGTTCTAAATAATGGGACTTTTCTAATTTCTGACCTTTATACATTAATTTAATCGCATCTTCGGAAATCAGATCACATCTTGGCAATACTTCATTAATCTCTTTCCAAGAGAGTAAATCTTGATGAGAAACAGCCCCCTTCATTAATAAAGGTTTCTTTTCAAAATATTGTTCAATAAATTCCTGATAAGAAATAGAGAAATTAATTTTCATATTTTTCTCCTTAATTATTGGTAGTTACAACCATCACCATAGTTTGAGCCTGGTTGGTTGTTGCAAATTGAGGATGAATTTAAACTACTTTTAATTCCTTGAGATGAATTACTGATAAATCCTTCTGCAGCCCCACCATTTACTATTTGACAATCTTGAATACTTAATTCTTTCATTTTTATTCTCCTATAATGTAATTAAAAATTATTCTTATATATTGCAATTAATAATATTATCAATATATAAGATATTATTTGAGCATTGCCATTTTGTTTTTTTTCTTTAAATAATCTACTAAACAAAAATAAATCCAATATTTTAACAATAACCACAGGAATTACTATAATCAATATTAAAAAAATAAAATCAAACATATTACTATCCTAATAAAATACCCCGCCATGAAAGACTGAATTTATAGGTGAACTTGCATTAAGCAAACGCTAATAAGAATAAATATCATAATCAAAAAAACTAACTGCTTGTCAATTTTTGTTAATAATTTGTTTGGATGACCTTATAAGCCTTTCATTGTTACTCCATATTTTTGGTTAATTCATACATTGGGAACAGCATCTATTCGTACAATTTACGGTTTTCTATTTTCAAAATATTGTTCAATAAATTCCTGATAAGAAATAGAGAAATTAATTTTCATATTTTTTCTCCTTAATTATTGGTAGTTACAACCATCACCATAGTCTGAGCCTGATTGGTTTTTTGAATTTATAATCTTTGATGTACCAAAATTCGGTTTTATTGGCAAAGATGATGGGATTAATTCTGTCATTCCCATTGGTAAGGATTCCTCGTTCACTGTAATAGGAAGACTACGAGCTAAATCAAGTGCTAAATTTACAGAAGCACTCGAAACACCAGCTAATGCACCACCTTTAATAAATCCAGTTGCAAACGCAACACCATAAGAAGCTAAATCAGGCTCATTATTTTTTGAACCTCCAAATACCAAACTTAATTGTTCAACTGATAGCTCTTTCAATTTACTCTCCTTTAATTATATTTTTAATTTTGAATATAATAAAAAAAAACAATATTAATATAATGCCAATACTTGTCGCATTTATTAAAATATATATACCTCCTTCACTTTTCATATAATTATCTTTTGCATAAAAAAACAGGTTGGAAAATAGAGAGATAAATTAAATCCTAGACAGAGATTTCTTAAAGAAAGTTTTATAGTCTCTATATTCCATAAACAATTTATAGATAAACGGAATGGTTACGCTTAGAGTAAAAAATAGTACTTTAATATACATATAAAAACACCATGCATTAATAACAAAAATTCAAAACGCTGATATAAGATAATTTCCAAAGAAATCCTGAAGTTTTTCTTTTTTATCTTCAGGTATATCTTTTATTCCATATAAGGTTACTTCAACAATATCTTCAGTTTTTAATTCTTTCATAAGATACCTATCTATAAGTTTATAATTACAATTAATACTATTAAAAATATTTCACATAAATCTCCTTTATCACAAAAACAGAATTATAATTATTATACCTACTTACTATAGATGATATTGAATAATCATTCCTTCAGAAAAAATGAATATGAAAAAGTATGAAATGTAACGATAATGCGAATCAATACTATAATCAAACTGTAGTCATATTGTCAATATTTTGTTAATAATTTGTTTGGGTAATGTTTTGTTCCTTTCATTTCTACTCCATATTTTTGGTTAATTCATACATAGGGAACAGCATCCATTCGTATAATTTACGGTTTTCTAAAAATAAGGTAATTTCCGCTTTCATTCCGCTCATAAAATAGAGGGTTTTATTATTGTAATTTACATTTTGATCTTGTAATTCAATCTGTGTTTTATAGAGTGGGACCATCCCCTGTTCGATATTTTGTGGCAGATTTTTATAAAAACTGAGCTCCTGCAAAGAAGCGGGCAAAGTAGAAATATGCTTTATTTTCCCTTTAAACTGACCGAATTTTTCAAACGGAAAGGCTTCATAGCGGATATTAACTTCATCGTCGGTATTGATAAAAGAAACAGCACTGTTTGGTACCCAAACCACCAGCTGATAATCGCCCTTATTTTGAGGAATAATCTGTGAAAGTACGTCACCTTCTTTCACAATTTGCCCGACTGTTACACCGGTCGATTCCACAATACCGTCGGCTGAAGCATTCACAATAATTTCGGCAACCGATTCCTGCTCCATTAAACGAATATCCAAATCGCTTTTTTGCATTTCATAGCGAATAATCTGATTATCAAAGTCGGTTTTACGGGTTTCAATTTCATTTTCCAAATTTAGAATATTCGACTTTAGCTGAACCAATTCTTGCGTCACATCATTAAAAATCGTTCTTTGTTGGAAATACCTTGAACGTTGATTATTTACTTCATCGTGGGAGGAATGCCCCTGCTTAAATAATTTTTGATAGACTTTTAACAATTCAGCATAATCATTCATACTTTTGCGCACTTCAACCAAATAATTAGATTTATCTTGCTGAATCGATTTATAGTTATCAATTTGTTTATTTAGACTTTTAATTGTTTCATTCTTATTGTTTTCTAAGGATTGAATCGCTTTTTCTGTTGCCGTAATTTGAGATTTTAATAAATTAATCGAATTGATACTGATATTTCCGCTATCGGTAATACGATCTAACGTAATTTTAAATAACGGATCACTTTTTTAATTGCTTGATGGATTTCAACATAACTTTCAGAGATATAGCCCGATTTGGGAGCAGAAACAATAATCGGATGAGATTGCATCACTAATTCACCGACAACAATTTCTCTTCGGGTATAACTGCCAAAGATAATAAATAGGATAAAGGCGGTGAAAATAAAGAAAGAAACGGAAAAGACCAACCAAGCAGGTACTTTACTGATTAGTACAGCGGTGCTTTTCCATTTCTGATGATTAATGGCTTCTTCACGAAACATATTTTTTATACAAATTAGCTATATATTGAAATAATTTACCGCATAAAAATGGTACTACCAGTAATATTGATACATCAATCAATATTCCATAAATAAAATGTATTTCCACATATTTATGATATGTCTGCATTATTAATACGGCTATTAAGAATCCAAATATAGGTGGTTTTTTATTATTTTTCATAATCTAATCCGCAGGAATATTTCCATCTTTTATTTCACTGATGATATAATTCTTATAGTTTTATCCTAAATTATTAAAATTAATTACATCAACAGCAGTTCCTACCGCATATCCAATGACAGCTCCTTGAAAACCGAATCTACCACCAATTAATGATCCTAATCCTGAATATTTTCCTCCCCAGTTATCCCAACTAGTGGCAGGTAGTTCTTTAGTATTTTCTTCTATTCCAAAGAAATCATCACATTCTGGGCATCCGCTACTGACCGCAATAGCTCCTCCTGATACATGATGTAAGCAACATTGTTTAAGTTCTTTCATACATGATTCTCCTATAAAAGATGGTGGTTTACCTCTTTGAATACAGCGGATGAAATTGAAATTAATACGCATTTCATTTTGTGTCAATGTTGTTTGTTATTTTGTTGCAAAAATGTGATCTCATTAACAAAAAAGAACCATCATAAAAATATGGTTTTAAAAGTGTCGGAGAATAAGGTAAAAACACTAACAGCGTATAGCTATAGTGCTTTTGTACAAAGATAAGAAGAAAAGTAAAAAAGCAAAGAGATGAAAAAGATCAAAACGAATTTGGTTGATGATGTGGTTTTAAACGTAGCTTTTCTGATTAAGGCTTTGTGATATAAAAATAGCCCAAGCCATTCGGCTTGGGCTATTTTTTACTTCACTTTAAGCCGCTGACCAACTCGAATATTATTATTCTTGATATTATTGAGTTGGCTGAGTTTTTCTGGGGTAGTTTTATACATTAAGGCAATACGGTAAAGTGTTTCATCTTGCGCCACAATGTGGTGTGTTGCATTAGGGTTTACACTTTTCTCTTGATTTTTTTTGCCCTGTTCTGTGTTTTTAGCTGATGATTTATTGTCCTTCTCTTTGGATTTACTTTCTATTTTTGCTGTTGTCTTAGACTGGGCCGCGACTTTTTTGTTCTCTTCTGCATTTGTGGTATTTGTTGATTTTTTAGTCTCTATTTTTTTAGCCGAATCGCTTTGTGCTTTTATTGATTTATCTTCTTTGTATACGGTTTTTGGGGTAGTGTAGCGAGCGGTTTTATTCGCATAAGCTACCAAACCTTGATAAATTGCTCGGGCTACCTGCTTGCGATAAGCTGTTGTTGCAAGGCGCTGTTCTTCTGTTGGATTGGATAAAAAACCAGTCTCAACGAGAATAGATGGAATATCAGGTGAACGTAACACGCTTAAGCTAGCATGCTGTGGATTTTTCTTTGCCAATGGTGAGACATTCGCCAATTTTGATAATACATTTCTCCCTAATTCATAGCCTGCACGTTGTGAGTGAGAAAACTGTAAATCTAGCACGGTTTGGTTTAAATAACGTTCGTTTGCATTTGATAATACCGAGCCAGCCCCCCCTAATAATTCAGATTGTTTTTCACGATCTTCAAGCCATTTTCCTAGTTCATCACTTGCACGTTGATTCGACAGAACCCAGACCGATGAACCACGTAAGTTATCTGAGCTTGGTGAGGAATCTGCATGAATGGAAACCAGATAATTTGCTTTACCCTTGCGAGCGATTTCTGTTCGGTTGGGTAGTTGGATAAAATAGTCACCATTACGAGTCATAACTGCTTTAAAATTTGGATCGGCATCCAGTAATGCTTTTAATTCTCGGGCGATAGCAAGAGTGACTTCCTTCTCTTTTAGCCCAAGATTTTTACCGATAGCTCCGGGGTCTTTTCCTCCGTGTCCTGCGTCAATTGCAATCGTTAGTTTTGCCTGTGCGCTAATAGCAATTAGCAGACTAACTAATCCGAGAGTAAATTGGCGGATAAATTTTGTCATAGTATTTATTATTCCTTATCAAGCGGTCAATTTTGCGTAAAAATTTGCAACAAGCTGCTCTGTAACCGGATTTTGTGGCTGCAACTGAATATTCCTACCTTGTGGAGCATAGTCGATTTGGATAATTAAATCAGCCGGTGGAATCATACCTTCTCCTCGGCTCGCCCATTCCAATAAACAGAGCGTTTTCGGGCGGAAATAATCGCGAATTCCCATAAACTCCAGCTCTTCAGGATCACTTAAGCGATAAAGATCAAAGTGATATAACGCATAAGGAGGCAGATTATATTCCTCAACTAAGGTATAAGTTGGGCTTTTTACATTGCCTTGATGTCCAAAAGCTTGCACGATGCTGCGAGTAAGGGTCGTTTTTCCTGCACCTAATTCCCCATTTAAATAGATAATTAAGCCATTTTCACTTTGAGTATCTAGCTGTTGCTTTAATATTTGTGCCAAGCTATGACCGAATTGTAAAAGTTGAGTTTCATCGGCACAGTAAAAAAAATCAGATTGTGACATTATTCTTCCAAATTGATAAAGTGTTCACGGTAAAATTTTAGTTCATTAATTGACTCTCGGATGTCATCTAACGCTAAATGAGAGTTAGTTTTACTAAATTTTTTTAGTATCTCAGGTTTCCAGCGGCTGGCAAGTTCTTTTAGCGTACTCACGTCTAAGTGGCGATAGTGAAAATATTCAGCAAGTTCAGGCATATATTTGTAAAGAAAGCGTTTATCCTGTGCAATGCTATTACCACAAATAGGTGAGACGCCTTTCGGCACCCATTTTTTTAAGAAATCCAATGTTTGTAACTCTGCCGCACGTTCGGTTAATTTACTGGTTTTTACTCGTTCAACTAAGCCATTTGCTGTATGAGTTTTTACACACCATTCGCTCATCTTACCAAGTAGCTCATCGGACTGGTGCACGGCAAGTACAGGGCCTTCAGCTAGGATATTGAGATTTTTATCAGTGATGATTGTCGCAATTTCAATGATTCTCTCTTTTTCAGGGTCAAGCCCTGTCATTTCGAGATCGATCCAAATAAGATTTTGTTTATCTTGTTGTGGTATTGAGTTCATGTGATGTCCTATTTTGTAAATTTTTCTAAAATTTTAACCGCTTGATAGCATAATGTACGCATTCTGGTACAAACTGCGCAACATCCCCTTGATGGCGAAAAATTTCGCGTACCATTGTTGAAGAGAGGTAACGCCACTCTACTGCGGGGGGGAAAAAGATTGTTTCCAGTGTGCCTGCCAATTTTTGGTTAAGCTGTGCGAGTTGAATTTCGTATTCGGTATCGTCGGCGCCACGTAAACCGCGGATGAGGCATTTTGCTTTATATTTTTGAGCAAGTTCTACAAGTAAACCACTAAATGCCACGATTTCAACACCACTTAAATGGGCGGTGCTTTGTTGCACAAGCTCGGCACGTTGTTTGAGCTCAAATAATGGATTTTTCGAAGGATTTTCTGCCACAGCAATAATCACTTTATCAAATAGTTGGGTGGCACGCTGAATAATATCTAAATGCCCGTTAGTAATTGGATCAAACGTTCCTGCATAAATTGCGATGTTCATTTTTAGTTCTCAATATATTTTGCGAGTAAATCTAAGTGGCGTTGTAGCGCCCCTTGATTTTCTTGTAATACAGCAAAGCCTGCTTGGCTAATCTTTTTTCCGTTCTCATGATGTTCAAGTAGATAATCAACCGCTTCGACAAGGCTATCACAATTGCTCTGAATTTCTATCACACCATTCATTTCACGTAGTTTACTGAATACTTCCGGAAAATTAAATGTGTGTTGGCCTGAAATCACGGGAAGCTCAAATGCAATAGGTTCGAGCGGATTATGCCCACCATGTTTAACTAAACTGCCACCAACAAAAGCAATTTGTGCTAACCCATATAAAATCATCATTTCCCCCATGGTGTCACCAAGTAATACAGGGGTATTTTCCATAATTGGTAGGTGACTTGAACGCTTGATATAGGCTAAATTCATTTTTTGTACTAACAGCTCAACAGAGTCAAAACGCTCTGGATGGCGAGGTACTAAAATAAGCAGTAAATCAGGGTATTTTTTTAATAGTTTAATATGAGCTTCTAAAATAATTCGCTCTTCGCCTTCATGTGTACTGGCAGCAATCCAAACTGGGCGATGTGTTATATTGAGCTTTATAGCTGTATCGCGCACTTTTTGGCGCTGTTTATCATCAATTACCAGATCATATTTTAAGTTGCCTGTATTAATTAGCCTTTCGGCAGGAAAACCGAGAGAAATATAGCGTTCGGCACTGACACTATCTTGCGCTAAAATCAGCTCAATTTCTGCCAACATATTTTCAACTGAGGAGCGAATCCAGCCATAACGTTTAGCTGAGCGTGGCGATAGACGAGCATTAGCAATAATAAACGGGATTTTACTAAGCCGCATCTGGCGAATCAGGTTAGGCCATAATTCGGTCTCTATAACGATAAATAATTTAGGTTGTACGAAACGGATAAAACGACGAATAGCAAAAGGCAAATCATAAGGTAGATAGAAATGTGAAACGCGATCGCCAAAGGCTGCTTTTACCCGCGCAGACCCTGTCGGTGTCACCGTTGTTACGGTAATTGGTAACCTAGGGTAGTTTTTTTGCAAATGCTTAATAAGCGGGGTTGCTGCAATCACCTCCCCAACAGATGCGGCGTGAATAACGATGCCTTGTGGTTTTGGTTGTACAAGATCGTTATAGATACCGTAACGTTCGCTTAAGCGTTGGCGATATTCCGGTTGCTTAATGCCACGTTTGTACATTATCAATAGGAGTAATGGTTGAATTAAATGAATTAAAGAGGTATAGAAAAAGCGTAACATTATTTATTTCCTAAGGATGCTTGGGTTAAGCTATTCTGTTGCAGACCTAAGAAAAGCAGGGTACAAAAAATGTAGAACATCATTCCTGAATTATGCGAGAAAAACGCTTGGGTTAAACAGTAACCCATAGTTGATAAAATATGTATGATTCCTAGAGAACCCCACAAATGATTTTGTGTATTATTTCTCTCTTGTCGCATATTTTTAAAGAAAATGCTTAAGGGGACGAAAAATAGCGCTAATAAAGCAGCTAAACCACATAGCCCCCGCACATTAGCATCGTGCAAATATTGATTGTGAGCATGAGTAAACTGAGATGCATATTCAGAGATAATACGCTGTTCATAATGTTTTTTTCGTAATTGTTTTACACCTTCTAATCCCCAGCCAAACAATGGTTTTTCTTGAATACCAATGAGAGCGCTTTTCCACATATCTAGTCTAGCACCGACCGAAGTAGTACCATCATTTTTTTCAAGATAATAGGTGATTTCTTGTTGTGCTTGCGACCAACGTTTTTGTACTAAATGTCCAGCAAAGAAAGCAGCAATCGCAGCTGCAATAAGTAGTGTTACCACGACAGATTTTGAGAGCAAATGACGATTTAGCACAAAGAGTGAAATCACAATGAATGGCGCCGCTACCCAAGCACCTCGAGCTTGATTAAGTAAACAGGTAAAAATACCTAAGCTAGTTGCAAGCAGAGCTAAAATAAACCACTTACTTTGCTGTTGCTTAAAATAGAAAGCGCTTGTCAAAGAAAATAGTGATAGCGACATTAAAATATCCCCAGCTTGAATATACATCATGGCGGGAAAGAGAAACGGTAGCTTTAAAATGAAAAATTGTACTATGCCTATCGCAGCAGCTGTGATTGTTGCAAGCACAATAGCATATAAGATCCAAATTGTTTTTAGCTGAATTTTATAGCAAACGGCAAGAATAGGGAGTAATAACAATGTACGTGCTGGTAGATCAAGTTCCCGTATTTTGCTTTGATGAAGGATTAATGAGATAACAAAAAGCAGAAAATAGAGGCTAAAAGTGGCGATAATCCATTTATCTGTTTGAGCTAATTGCCATTTTCGTTGCTTAATTTGCGGATAAAGTAACACTATTCCGAGCAGGCTTAGTAGCATTGGAATTAAGTTATAGCTAATTCTAAAGTGAAGTACCAAAATAAAAAACAAAGCCACCAATACGGTTGCGATGGTTGGTAACTGTGTTTTAAATTGTTGCAACTGCATAAGGTTTCCTTTGTAAAATTTTATGCGAAATTGACCGCTTACTTTGAGCGACAGATCACTCAAATTCTAACTCTACTGCATTTTCACCAAGTAGCGTTTTTAATTGCACCAGCATATTTTCTTTTGGTGTTACTCGCCATTCAACGCCACCACGTACCAATGCACGTCCTGTAGGGCTTTGGTAGTAAAAATGTAGTGGCAGAGTGCCCTCTTTATTGGGTTCAATAATCCCTTTAAGATCTTTAATAAACGCAGGCGTAATTTGTTCTTGATTAATCGCAAGTGCTAAGCTTTTTGCATAGCGGCTACGAGCCTCATCTAGGCTTGCCACCTCTCGCACTGACATTTTTAAACCGCCACTAAAATCATCGTGCTGTACTGAACCTGTAGCAATAATAATGGCATCTTTTTGTAAGAGATCGCCATAGTTTTCCAATGCTTCCGAAAATAGCGTGAGATCCAGTTTACCCGATCTATCTTCAATAGTGGCAATACCGATACGGTTGCCTCTTTTCGTTACCGCAATACGAGAAGCCATCACAATCCCTGCTACAGTAATATTTTGTCCGCGGAAAGTTGGCTGCAATTCATTTAGACGAGTTGGGGCATAGTGTGCCAGTTCTTTTAAGAAACGCCCGATAGGATGCCCACTTAAGTATAAGCCAAGAGTGGCTTTTTCTCCCTCTAAAATGGCTTGTTCAGAGAGTTTCGGCGTATTGGCATAGGCATTCTGCACTTCTTCAGGGGTTTCAGTGAGCACGCCGAACATATCACTTTGCCCCATCTCTTCCATTTTTGAATGCTGATCTGCCGCTTTTAAAGCATCTTCGAGATTTTTGAGCAATGCTGCACGGTGTGGCCCTAGTTTATCGAATGCGCCTGACATAATCAGTCCCTCAAAGGTCTTGCGATTGAGTTTTTTCAAATCGACACGAGCTGTGAGATCGAATAGATCTTTAAAAATTCCCCCTTCTTCACGTACCCGTAATAACTCTTCAACTGGGCCTTCGCCTACGCCTTTAATTGCGCCTAAACCGTAAACAATCTCACCTTTTTCATTAACACTAAAACGGTATTTTCCGCTGTTTACATCTGGTGGTACAACGGTTAGCCCCATATTGATACATTCATCATAGAAGCCAACAATTTTATCGGTATTATCCATCTCGGAAGTCATCACCGCTGCCATAAATTCCGCAGGGTAATGTGCTTTGAGCCATAAGGTTTGATAGGAGACTAACGCATAGGCAGCAGAGTGCGATTTGTTAAAACCATAGCCTGCGAATTTCTCTACAAGGTCGAAAATTTTACCCGCTAATTCACCATTGATCCCTTTGGCTTCAGCACCTGCTTCAAATACTGAGCGCTGTTTTGCCATTTCTTCTGGCTTTTTCTTACCCATCGCACGACGAAGTAAATCCGCTCCACCCAGTGTATAACCAGCAAGCGCTTGTGCGATCTGCATCACCTGCTCTTGATAAACAATAACGCCGTAAGTGGGCTCTAAAATCGGTTTTAAACACTCGTGCTGATATTGTGGATCGGGGTAAGAAACTTCTTCTTTACCGTGTTTACGGTCGATAAAGTTCTGCACCATGCCCGATTCTAGCGGTCCAGGACGAAACAGAGCCACTAGTGCAATAATATCTTCAAAACAGTCGGGTTTTAGGCGAGAAATCAGATCTTTCATGCCGCGACTTTCCAACTGGAATACCGCGGTGGTTTTAGATTTCAGTAAAAGGTCGAAAGATTTTTTATCATCTAATGGAATGCTTTCAATACGTACTGGTGCTTTACCCTCTTTTTCAAGGCGAGTATTAATCATCTCCAACGCCCATTTGATGATAGTGAGCGTACGTAACCCTAAGAAGTCGAATTTTACCAGCCCTGCATATTCCACATCATTTTTATCAAAATGGGTAACAGGGTGTAGCCCTTCATTATCACAATAGAGTGGTGAGAAATCAGTAATTGCGGTTGGGGCAATCACTACGCCACCTGCGTGTTTACCGAAGTTACGGGTAACACCTTCAAGCTTGCGAGCCATGTCGATCAGCGCTTCAACTTCCTCATCACTGTCGTACAGTTCTTGTAGCTTTGGCTCCTCTTTGAAAGCCTGTTCCAGTGTCATACCTGGGGTAGGTGGAATGAGTTTGGAAATGCGGTCGCAAAAACTGTAGGAGTGTCCAAGCACACGCCCTACATCACGCACAACGGCTTTTGCCGCCATCGCACCAAAGGTGATAATTTGTGAAACGGCTTGGCGACCGTAAGTTTCTGAAACGTGCTCAATGACTCGATCTCGCCCTTCCATACAGAAGTCCACGTCAAAATCGGGCATTGAAACACGTTCAGGGTTTAAGAAACGCTCGAAAAGAAGATCAAATTCGAGTGGATCTAAATCCGTAATTTTTAATGCATATGCCACCAACGAGCCAGCACCAGAACCACGCCCAGGGCCTACAGGGATACCATTGTCTTTCGACCACTGGATAAATTCCATCACGATCAGGAAGTAACCAGGGAAGCCCATCTGGTTAATCACGTCTAGCTCAACTTGCAATCTTTCGTCATAAACCGACCGCTTGTTTTTTCGCTCTTCGGGATCTGGGAAGAGAAATTCTAAACGCTCTTCCAAGCCTTCACGGGATTTTTGCACTAAAAATTCTTCAGTAGAGAGATCGCCTGTGGGGAAATTCGGCAAAAAGTATTCACCCAAACGAATCGTCACATTACAGCGTTTGGCAATTAGCACCGTATTTTCTAAGGCTTGTGGTAAATCGGCGAAGAGTTGGCACATTTCCGCCTCTGAACGGAAATATTGCTGTGGTGAGTATTTTTTAGGGCGTTTAGGATCATCAAGAGTGTAGCTATCGTGAATAGCAACTCGAATTTCATGTGCTTCAAAGTCTTCTTCTTTGAGAAACATCACATCATTGACAGCCACTAACGGAATGGCAAATTTTTTGGCAAATTTGACCGCTTGCTGAATGTAGCGTTCTTCGTCTACACGTCCTGTTCGACAAAGAGAAAGATAATAGTGGTTTGGAAAATGTTGCTGATAAAAACTAAGTAAGTTCTCTGCTTCAATATCGTTTTCTTTGAGCAGGGCTTTGCCGACATCTCCCATTCGCCCACCAGATAGCACAATAATGCCATCGGCAAGCTCAGCAAGCCATGCTTTTTCTAGCACAGGGAGATCAAAATAGCCTTGTTGATAGGCTCTTGAAATGAGTAAGGTAATATTTTGATAACCTGTATTATTTTTGGCAAGCAGTGTCAGTTCAAAGCGCTCTTCACTCTCTGGCTCTGGGCGAACGAGAACATCCACCGCAACAAGTGGTTTAACGCCTGAGCCCTGTGCTTCGCCATAAAAACGCACAAGTCCACAAAAGTTACTAAAATCGGAGATCGCCATTGCCACCATATTATTGGCAATGCAGGCTTTTACTAATGGCTTCACTTTGGCTAAGCCATTAATCATTGAGAAATCACTGTGTACTTTTAAGTGTACGAAACGGGGTTGGGACATAGTTTGCAATGAATAATTAATAATGGAAAATTAATCTCTTTTTTTACTCAACAACCACCACACAATTAAAATACAAACAATGCTTGGAATTAATGCACTAATTGCCACGGGGAGCCAAGAAACGACTAAGGTTAAATTGCCGAAAACGATATTTGCCACATAAAAGCTGAAACCGGCGATAACGCCAATCACAATTTTCAAGCCCATTGCACTACTTCTTAATGGACCAAAAATAAAGGAGATTGCCAGTAGCATCATGACTGCCATTGCAAGTGGTTCATAAAGTTTACGCCAAAAGGTTATCTCAAAGCGTTTAGCATCTTGTCCTGTGTCTTTTAAGAACCCCACATAATCTGCCAAGCCTGAAATTGAAAGAGATTCCGGTTTAAGTGAAACAATCCCTAATTTGCTTGGCGTAATACTGGTTTTCCAAGGCTGGTCGGCCAATTGTGATTGTGCAATTTTTTCATCATTAATGACCGCTTGTTGTACATTTTGTAGTTGCCATTCATTGCCTGACTGGAAAGTTGCTTTTTCCGCAGAAAGTATCGATTTCAGTTCTCGCTCTTCAAAATGATAAATCAAAATATCATTCAGATTCTGTTCATCGGTAATACGGCGAATGTAGATAAAATCTGAACCATCTTTTGCCCAAAAGCCTGCTTGTGTAGCAAGCATTGAGCCTCCACTTTGGGCAACTGCACGCATATTACGAGCAAATTGCTCGGTTTGTGGTGCAACCCATTCGCCGATTACCATTGATAAAATCATCAATGGAATCGCTGTTTTCATCACCGCAAACCCGATTTTAAAACGGGAAAAGCCTGCCGATTGCATCACCACTAATTCGCTATTACTTGCCAATGTACCTAAGCCCAGTAATGAACCGATTAATGCGCCTACAGGAAAGAAATTTTCTAAATCACTGGGCAACATAAGTACGGTATAGTAAGCCGCACTTAATGCGTCATAGCTTCCTTTACCCACATGGCGGAACTCTTCCACATATTTAATAATGCCAGCAAGCCCCATAATAACGAGCAGAACTACAAAAATATAGAGCAGAATCGTTTTGCCGATATAGCGTTCTAGAATATTCATTGGATTATGCCCCTTTTCTTGCACTGAGTCGGTAACGTAATGCGGAAATTGTTTTAGTGTCCCACACATTCATCAAAATACCGAGTAGTAAAAAGCCGACTGATACAAGTGGCATCACGCTATTTGCATTGATTTTGCCACTCCCCGCCACTGATTTCAGTGAACTCTGTAATAGGAAATAGATTAAGAAAATCAGTACCGCAGGGAAGAATTTGGCATAGCGACCTTGACGAGCATTCACTTTGCTTAATGGTACGGCAATTAATGCCATTAATGGCACAGCAAAAATTAAGGCTAAACGCCACTGTAATTCGGCTTTAGCTTCAGGAGAGTTTGTAGCGACTAAAGTCGAAAAGTCGGCACGTTGTACCAATTTTTCTTCAGAATCAACATCTTGGTAGCCAAGATAAGCTGTGTAGTCTTCAAAATGCGAAATACGAAAATCAGCCGTTTGCGGTGTCCCTTCATAGCGGCGGCTCTCTTTTAATGTGAGCAATTGATCGCCATTTGGCAAACCTTTTAACTCACCGCTTTCTGCGACCACGACCGATGGACGATTTTTTTTCTGTTGATCAGGTTGAAAAACATAAACATCATTGATTTGGTTTTTATTTTGTTCAATGCTTTCAATAAAAAGGACATAACCGCCGGCAGAGATAAATTGCCCTGCGGTCAATGCGGAAAAACGGGGATTGGCTTTCGCTTCCGCTAAAATCTCACTTTGTTTATCAATTGCCCAAGGAGTAAGCCAAAATACATTATAAGTAGCAAGTGCAGTCATTAGCACAGAAAGCATTAACGCAGATTTGACTAAAATCCCCGATCCCACGCCACAGGCTCGCATTACGGTGATTTCACTTTCAGAATAGAAACGGCCAAGGGTTAAAATCAGGGCAAAAAAGAGTGAAACGGGAAGAATAAATTGTGTCATTGTTGGCATACCTAGCCCAATAAGGCTAAGCACCAAATCTGTTGGAATTTTGCCACTGACAGCCGAATTGAGCACACGTACTAGCTGCTGGCTGAAGAAAATAACGATAAAAATAAACAAAATCGCAATCAGGCTTTTGGCGATTTCTTTGGTTAAATATCGGCTTAATATCACGGTTTTTCTCTTAAATTATGCTTGCAATTTTCTAACAAATGAGTAGTTTACGACCTACATTTTTACAATGAGTTGCAAGCGGATTATTTTGCAGAATTTTTTGCAAAAATGAGCGCTTGAAAAAGGTGTAATCATACCTTTTTATCAAATAAAAATCACGAGAGGATTTATGCAATTTAACTTAATTCCAACAAATGAGTGGCAAAACCAAGTGACAGATTGCTTGGTGGTAGCTGTTTTTGAAGAGGGCAAATTATCATCCAGTGCACAACAAGTTGATCAAGCAAGTCATGGTTTTTTAAGTCAGCTACAAGCGCAGGGTGATTTATCAGGCAAAGTTGCACAAGGCTTGGTGTTGCATCACGTACCAAATATTCAAGCAAAGCGTGTATTAGCTATTGGTTGCGGCAAGCAGGGGGAAACTACCGAACGTCAATTTAAACAGCTGGCACAAAAATGCGTAGAATTGCTTGGTCAAACACAAGTTCAACATGCAGTATTTGCTTTAGCAGAAGTGGAAATTAAACAGCGTAGCCCATACTGGTCAGTGCGTTTTGCGGTGGAAGCGATTTGTGAAAGTTTATATCGTTTCGAACAGTTCAAAACGACAAAATCACTAGAATCATCACTTGCTCAAATTAGCTTTGTTGCCGAAGGTAATGACGCAGAAAGTGCCCTAGTCCACGCACAGGCGGTGGCAATCGGGGCAAAATTTACCAAAGATGTGGCGAACTGTCCGCCAAATGTATGCAACCCACGCTACCTTGCGGATTGTGCGCTAGCGCTTGCTGAGCAATACCACACTATTTCTACGACTATCGTTGATGAAAAACAGATGGCAGAGTTGGGTATGAATTCCTATCTTGCGGTTTCTCGTGGTTCGGCAAATGAAGCCTTTATGTCGATCATTAACTATCAAAACAACGGCAATGCGAAGCCGATCGTATTAATCGGCAAAGGTATGACTTTTGACAGTGGCGGTATTTCACTCAAACCGGGCGAAGCAATGGACGAGATGAAATACGATATGGGCGGTGCGGCAGCAGTATACGGCACAATGAAAGCGATTGCCGAGCTGAATTTGCCATTAAACGTGATTGGTGTATTAGCTGGCTGCGAAAATATGCCAGATGCCAACGCTTACCGCCCAGGTGACATCATCACTACAATGTCGGGTAAAACAGTGGAAGTGTTAAATACCGATGCAGAAGGGCGTATGGTACTTTGTGATGCTTTAACTTACGCAGAACGTTTTGAGCCTGAATTAGTGATTGATGTGGCAACCCTCACTGGGGCGTGTATGATTGCACTTGGCAACCACAACAGCGGCTTAATTTCTACCGATGATGAACTTGCCGAACAACTATTCCAAGCAGGACAGGCGAGTGGCGATAAAGTGTGGCGTTTACCGATGGGCGAAGAGTATCAAGAGCAGCTTAAATCTAATTTTGCTGATCTTGCTCACTTAGGCGGACGAATGGGAGGTGCGATTACCGCAGGCGTATTCTTATCTAACTTCGCTGAAAAATTCCGTTGGGCTCATCTAGATATTGCAGGCACCGCTTGGAAATCGGGTGCAGGAAAAGGAGCAACGGGTAGACCTGTTCCGCTTTTAACCGAGTTTTTAATCAATCATGCAAAATAAGAGATAGGGCGGAATTATCCGCCCTATTTTTTAACGTGGCGAATGAATCAGTTGTAATGTATCGCCCATCATATCTGAAAACGCCATTTTAAACTTTTCACATTCTCGGGCATTCACATTGGCATTTTGGTGATTAAATTTATCTAATTTGTCAAAGAAATAGTGTTGTGATGCTTCATCATCCACAAAAATGGTTTTGGCATTTTGCTTACCAATGATTTTTTCCAATACTTTTGGAACTACGCCATAATTCCATACAAATTGTTCAAGCTCAGAATACTTGCTGTAAACCTGCGCTTGGGCTTGCTCGTAACTTAAACCAGCCAAATTTGGGTGAATACACTGTTCGGCATTATTCATTTGCAACACATACTCTTTCATTTGACTATTTGAAATTTTGTATTTTGCGTGGGGATATTTTTGATCTAATTCACTGCTACAAGCAGCTAAAAGGGCAGTGGCAATCAGAGCTATTTTTTTCATTTTTAATCCTTACAAGCGGTAGATTCTTCACTAATTTTTGCAAATTTTGGGACGTAGATCCCAAAAATAGATAAAAAATCGGATGTTGGCTAATCGGTTACCTATATTAACAAAACTTTGTTTGATAGGAGAAAGGTTATGTGGCGATTACTTTTGATTTTTATGGCAACATTGGCAACAGCGCAGCCGCTTAATTTAATGCTACTTGAACAGTATAAAGATCAACCTATTGATGGCTGGGTAATGAGTGAAAAGCTTGATGGTGTAAGAGGTTTCTGGGATGGTGAACAGTTGATTAGCCGCCAAGGATTCCCGCTCGCTCCGCCTGATTATTTCATCAAAAATTTTCCTCCTTTCGCTATTGATGGCGAGCTTTTCAGTGAGCGCGGCAAATTTGAAGAAATTGCGGCAACCGTGCGTTCGGCAAATCCGAAAGGGTGGTACAAATTAAAATTACACGTTTTTGATGTGCCAAATGCCGAAGGCGATCTTTTTGCAAGGTTGACGAAACTACAAAACTTTCTTGCAGAAAACCCAAGTGATTATATTGAAATTATTGAGCAGATCCCTGTAAAAGACAAGGCTCATCTCAATGCTTTTTTCAATGAAGTCCAAAAACTAGGTGGTGAAGGTGTGGTGGTTCGCAATCCAAATTCGCCTTATATTCAAGGCAGATCAGCACAAATTCTCAAACTCAAAGCCATTGATGATGAAGAATGTACAGTGATTGCTCATCATAAAGGCAAAGGGAAATATGCGGATAAATTAGGTTCAATTACCTGTGAAAATGAACGTGGTCGCTTTCGGATTGGTTCAGGTTTTAAAGATAAAGAGAGAGAAAATCCGCCCGCTATCGGCACGGTAATTACGTATAAATATCGAGGTTTAACGGCAAATGGCAAACCACGTTTTGCCACATATTGGCGTGAACGGAGTGATATTTTGCAACAAAAATAACGTATAGATCACAATTTTTTGAAAATCTATTTGACAGGAAAAATGTTCGAGCGTAAAACGTTTTTACCTTTTATTAACATTTTGGGGCGTTTTATGCTCACCATTCATCATACGAGCGAACATTCCCTGCTGTGTTCTGCTTCCCCGCCTGCTGAACTTAGCAAACAGCAACAAATTTGGGCTATATCTGCGCAAGCTCGTCGCTTACCGAATGTACAAGAAGTCGTAGTAGGTATGAATAATTTTACCGTCTATTATGATTTATTCACCGCTAGCCAACCCCTCATTGAGCATTTGCAAGCCCTGTGGGAAAACTATCAAACGCAAACGACCAAAACTGCTCGCTGTGTAGAAATCCCAGTGCATTATGGCGGTGAATTTGGCGAAGATTTATTTGAGGTTGCGCGCTTTCACCATACTACGCCTGAAGAGATTATCCGCCGTCATACCGACCCGACTTACACCGTATTTATGATCGGCTTTCAAGCTGGTTTTCCTTATCTCAATGGCTTGCCTGAAAATTTACACACGCCACGTCGTGACGTACCACGCACTAAAGTACCAGCTGGTTCGGTTGGGATTGGCGGTAGTCAAACGGGGATTTACCCTTTCACATCGCCAGGGGGCTGGCAGCTTTTAGGTAGAACCGAATTACCCCTATTTGATATTCAACAGTCTCCGCCAACACTATTAAATGCTGGAGATAATGTCCGTTTTGTCGCAGAGAGTATCCGTCTATGATCTACATTAAACAAATGCAAGGGTTTGCCCATATTCAAGATTTAGGACGTTATGGTTATCGCTCGCTCGGTATTGGGCATAGTGGGGCAATGGATAAACTTGCCTTACAAGCGGGTAATTTATTGCTAAAAAATGCAGAAAATGCTCCTGCGATAGAAATTACCTTAGGTGGAATGAGCCTGACTTTTGACTGTGATACACCATTTTGCTTTACGGGGGCATTAGTCGAAGCAGAACTAGATGGAATCCCCGTTTTTGCTTATTTCCGCTACACCGCAAAAGCTCGTCAGACCTTAACTCTCAAACGTATTGTTCAAGGCAATTATGCTTATCTTTGTGTCGCAGGTGGTTTTCTGGTGCAGCAGGTGCTTGGTTCAGCCAGTACCGATCTCAAAGCTCAATTTGGCGGCTATCAAGGGCGAATGTTAAAAGCCGGTGATACGATTCCAACGGCTTTACGTGATACCCAATTATCATTTCTAGGCGTTGAGCCGATCAATTTTACTCAGCGAATTGGGGCAACAACCTCTTCTGAATATGATGCTTTTACCCAAGACAGCCGAGAACGTTTTTGGCAACAAGGCTGGATACTGCAGCACAATAGCAATCGGATGGGCTACCGTTTTGCAGAAAATCCACTGAAATTGACCGCTTCCCTTGAAATGCTTTCGTATGCAGCGCCTGCTGGCACTGTGCAAGTCCCCCCTGATGGACAGCCTATTGTGTTAATGGCCGATGCCCAAACCACTGGGGGATACCCTAAAATTGCTTGTGTGATTGCTGCTGATTTGGGACGTCTTGCTCAGACTGCGATTGGTCGTGCGGTGCAGTTTGTATTATTAAGCCGAGAGCAGGCGGTAGCACGTTACCAACAAGATCAAGATTATTTAGCGAACATTTGGAGAAAAGCAAATGAAGAGAATTGATTTAAATGTAGATCTCGCTGAAGGCTGTGCCAATGATGAGCAATTACTACAGCTAGTAAGCTCGGCAAATGTCAGTTGTGGCTTGCATGCAGGCGATTACAATGAAATGCGTAAAGCCATTTTATGGGCAAAAGCAAATAATGTACGAGTTGGCGCTCACCCGAGTTTTCCCGATCGAGAAAATTTTGGACGAACCAATATGAATTTGCCCAATGATGAAATAAAAGCTTGCTTGCTTTATCAGCTAGGGGCAATCAAAGCTTTATGTGATGCAGAAAGTGTTCGATTGAGTTACGTAAAACCACACGGTGCATTATATAACCAAGCCGCAAAAGATCCTCAACTTGCAGGCTTGATTGCAGAAACTATTAAACACTTTGATCCTTCACTAAAATTAATGGGGCTTTCAGGTAGTTTAATGCTCTCTGTTGCTGAAAACATTGGGTTGGAAACGATTTCTGAAGTATTTGCTGATCGCCGTTATCTTGCCGATGGTTCTCTAGTGCCAAGATCTCGCCCTGATGCAATGGTAGAAAGCGATGGTGAAGCAATCGCTCAAGTATTGGAAATGATTGAGCAGGGCACTGTGCTTACTGTAGATGGCGGTAACGTACCGATTAAAGCAGAAAGTGTTTGCTTGCATGGCGATGGCGAGCACGCCGTGGTATTTGCCAAGAGAATTTTGGAGGAATTGAGAAATCGGGGGATTTCGATCTGCTCTGACAATCCAATAACTTGATTAAAATGACAAATAAAAAACAACAAAAACAGGAGAGACAAGATGTCAAATACAACAAAAAACCGTAGTGCTTTGCTCGGCGCTGCTTTTTTGATGGCAACCTCTGCCATTGGACCGGGATTTTTAACCCAAACTGCCACTTTTACGCAAACACTACTTGCTAGTTTCGGCTTTGTGATTTTGCTTTCAATTCTGCTAGATATTGGTGCTCAACTGAATATTTGGCGTATTGTGGCAGTCTCTGAAAAGAAAGCACAGGATATTGCAAATGCGGTGTTGCCTGGGGCTGGATATTTCCTAGCAATTTTGATTGTCATGGGGGGGCTTGCGTTTAATATCGGTAATGTGGGTGGTGCGGGTTTAGGCTTGAATATTCTCACAGGATTTGCTCCTGAAACAGGAGCGATTATTAGTGGTGCGATAGCGGTAGGCGTGTTCTTATTCCGTGAAGCAGGTAAAGTGATGGATAGATTTGCCCAAATTATGGGATTTATTATGATCGCTTTGACTATTTTTGTTGCGGTAAAATCTAACCCGCCTATTGGTGATGCAGTTGTGCATACTTTTATTCCTGCACAGCTTGATGTTATTGCGATTGTTACGCTCGTAGGCGGTACTGTTGGAGGATATATTACTTTTGCTGGTGCACATCGGTTGTTAGATGCGGGGATTAAAGGCAAAGAAAATCTTAAAGAAGTGAGTAAAAGCTCTGTCTCTGCCATTTTGATCGCCTCAATTATGCGCGTGGTACTTTTCTTAGCGGTATTAGGCGTTGTATCACAAGGCGTAAAACTTAATCCAGCAAACCCAGCATCAACCCCATTTGAATATGTGGCGGGTAATATCGGACTAATTATTTTCGGTATCGTTATTTGGGCGGCGTCCATTACATCTGTAATTGGTGCAGCTTATACTTCGGTTTCATTTATCACCTCCTTCTCGCCATTTATTGAGAAGCATAAAAACTGTTTTATCGTTGCCTTTATTATCATTTCAACCGCAGTGCTTGCGACTGTTGGTAGACCTGCTCAAGTATTGGTTTTTGTTGGCACACTAAATGGTCTCATTTTACCTATTTCTCTTGGCTTAGTGCTGCTGGCTGCACATAAAAGCAAAATTGTGGGCGACTATAAACACCCAGTTTGGATGACAATAGCAGGTACTGTTGTTGTAGTGAGCATGGCAATTTTAAGTATGATGACTCTTTCAAAATATATTTCTGGGCTATTTGCCTAACAGGTTTGAGGCTGCAATGGCAGCCTTTTATTTTGCAAATTTTTCGCAGAAATTGACCGCTTATATTATTAGGGCGTATTGGTGTTTCAAACGGGGTTGTGGCTTCGGCAAAAATTCGCCAAGCCCGCTGGGGGGTATTTTTAATCGACAACGTCACTTCATTTGAAACATCAATACGCCCTAACGTATTAGAAAATTTTATGATTTAAATTAGATTTAATATTGAGTTTTGCTGTTATCTCGTTTACATTACAGACTATCTTTTTGATAGGAGTGAAAAATGAGTGAAACCGAACTATTACGAGAAGGGTTAAACTTGATGTTAGTTGGAATGGGATTTGTGTTAGTTTTCCTCTTTCTGCTAATTTTTGCCATTAGCCTGATTTCTAAAGTCGTTAATACTTATTTCCCAGAACACACACCACAATCAGCAACCTCTGCACCTGCGTCTATCTCAACGGCTAGTGTGAATGATATAGCGTTGCTGCGTCCAGTGATCGCTGCCGCGATCGCCCATCACCGCCGCCAACAAGGGCTACATTAAATTAAGGATCAATCATGACAAAAAAAATTGCCATTACTGACGTTGTATTGCGTGATGCTCACCAATCTCTATTTGCTACCCGTCTACGTTTAGACGATATGTTACCGATTGCCAAAGAATTAGATGATATTGGCTATTGGTCTCTAGAAGCGTGGGGGGGGGCAACTTTCGACTCTTGTATCCGTTTCTTAGGCGAAGATCCGTGGGTGCGTTTGCGTGAATTGAAAAAAGCCATGCCTAAAACCCCTCTGCAAATGTTATTGCGTGGTCAGAATTTATTAGGCTATCGCCATTATGCCGATGATGTGGTGGATAAATTTGTGGAACGTTGTGTCGCAAACGGTATGAGTGTCTTCCGTGTATTTGATGCGATGAATGACCCACGCAATATGCAACAAGCACTACAAGCGGTGAAAAAACAAGGCGGACATGCACAAGGGACATTAAGTTATACCACCAGCCCTGTGCATACCTTGCAAACTTGGTTAGATGTGACCGAGCAGTTAATGGAAATCGGCATTGATTCTTTGGTGATCAAAGATATGTCAGGCATTTTAACCCCATTTGCCGCAAGTGAATTAGTCAGCGAAATCAAAAAACGTTTTGATGTTGAACTACACTTACACTGCCACTCAACCACAGGTATGGCAGAAATGGCATTGCTTAAAGCGATTGAAGCCGGTATTGATGGAGTAGATACCTCTATCTCTTCAATGAGCGGTACTTATGGTCACCCAGCAACTGAATCATTAGTGGCCACCTTACAAAGCACACAATTTGATACGGGATTAAGCATTCCTAAGTTAGAAAAAATTGCCGCTTATTTCCGTGAAGTACGTAAAAAATACCACGCTTTTGAAGGGCAATTAAAAGGGGTGGACAGCCGTATTCTCGTGGCGCAAGTACCGGGTGGAATGCTCACTAATCTTGAAAGCCAGCTCAAACAGCAAAATGCTTCCGATAAACTTGATGCGGTATTAACTGAAATTCCAAAAGTACGTGAAGATTTAGGTTTCTTGCCGCTTGTTACCCCGACTTCGCAAATCGTAGGGACTCAAGCAGTAATGAACGTATTAATGGGTGAGCGTTACAAAACCATCGCTAAAGAAACCGCGGGCGTATTAAAAGGTGAATATGGTAGAACGCCTGCTCCTGTTAATACTGAATTACAAGCTCGTGTTTTGGAAGGTGGAGAAGCGATTACGTGTCGCCCTGCAGATAAAATCGCCCCAGAAATGGATAAACTGCTTGCAGAGGTGAAAGCACAAGCGGCTGAAAAAGGGTTAAAACTTGCAAATGAAGTGGACGACACATTAATCGTGGCACTTTTCCAACAAGTTGGCTGGAAATTCTTAGAAAACCGTAATAACCCAGCCGCGTTTGAGCCTGTACCAACTGCAGAAAGCAAAGCCGCAGAGAAATCAGCGGCAGCGCCTACACCGAAAGCAGGTGAACCAGCGGTTTACACCGTTGAGCTTGAAGGTAAAGCCTTTGTGGTGAAAGTGAGCGATGGTGGCGACATTAGCCAAATCAGCCAAGTTGCCGCACCGCAAGCAGCACCAGTTGCCGCTCCAGCCCCTGCAGCAGCGGCAGCACCAACAGGAGCTGGCGAGCCAGTTACTGCACCAATGGCAGGTAACATTGTTAAAGTGTTGGTTTCTGAAGGGCAAAGCGTGGCACAAGACGAAGTGTTACTCATCTTAGAAGCCATGAAAATGGAAACCCAAATCTGTGCAACCAAAGCTGGCACAGTAAAAGGTATTAAAGTCAAAGCAGGCGATGTGGTTGCCGTTGGCGACACCTTGCTAGAGCTTGCCTAAGGGGGCTGAATGGAAAGCATTATTGCATTAATTCAAGGCACAGGCTTAATGCACTTAGAGTGGGGGCAAGCGGTGATGATTATCATCAGTTTGGTGCTACTCTGGCTTGCAATTTCTAAGCAGTTTGAGCCGTTATTATTGCTGCCGATTGGTTTCGGCGGCTTGCTTTCAAACATTCCTGAGGCAGGCTTAGCAATGACTGCACTGGATAATTTGCTACACAGTGGCACAGCCGAACAGTTGGCGATTGTGGCTGCAAAATTAGGCACAAGTGCAGATTTAGGCTCAATTAAAACCGCTTTAAACACTGCTCTGCCATCAGTTCAAAATGAATTGGATGTGATGGCGGGCGATATGGGCTATACCGCAGGTGTGCTTGCCTTGTTCTATAAAATTGCAATTGGCTATGGGGTTGCACCACTGATTATCTTTATGGGCGTTGGTGCAATGACAGACTTCGGCCCTCTACTTGCTAACCCAAGAACGCTACTTTTAGGTGCTGCAGCACAATTTGGTATCTTTGCAACTGTACTCGGTGCAGTGGGCTTAAACTGGTTAGGTGTGATTGATTTCACTCTGCCACAAGCTGCAGCCATCGGGATTATCGGTGGTGCAGACGGCCCAACTGCAATCTATATTGCCAGCAAACTCGCCCCTGAATTATTAGGTGCAATTGCAGTTGCAGCTTACTCTTATATGGCATTGGTGCCGTTAATCCAACCTCCAATTATGAAGGCTTTAACTAATGAGCAAGAACGTAAAATCAAAATGGTACAACTTCGCCACGTTAGTAACCGTGAGAAAATCTTGTTTCCAATTGCATTATTGTTATTAGTCGCTTTCTTGTTACCGGATGCAGCACCATTGCTCGGTATGTTCTGTTTCGGTAACTTATTAAGAGTCAGTGGCGTGGTTGAGCGTTTGAACGACACCGCACAAAATGCATTAATTAACATTACCACGATTTTCTTAGGTTTATCCGTAGGTTCAAAATTAGTTGCCGATAAATTCTTACAACCGCAAACATTGGGTATTTTATTATTGGGTGTTATTGCATTCTGTATTGGTACCGCAAGTGGTGTATTAATGGCAAAACTTATGAACAAAGTGAGCAAAAACAAAGTAAACCCACTGATTGGTGCCGCAGGTGTTTCAGCTGTACCGATGGCTGCTCGTGTAGCCAATAAGGTGGGCTTGGAAGCGGATAAACAAAACTTCCTACTCATGCACGCAATGGGCCCGAATGTGGCTGGCGTAATCGGCTCAGCCATTGCCGCTGGGGTAATGCTCAAATATATTGCGACCCTTGGCTAAACGAGATTAAATTAAAAATCCCGCTTCGGTGGGATTTTTTCTGCTTGTATTTTGCAAAATTTTCCCTGAAATCGACCGCTTGCTTTATAATAATGCTTTTTTTAACGGAGATAACAATGGATTTCCCTATTTGCCCACAATGTAACAGTGAAAATACTTACCACGATTCTATTCAATTTGTTTGCCCAGACTGTGCTTACGAATGGACAGGCGAAGAAGTTGCAGAGCAAGATGATGAGGATCAATTAATTGTAAAAGATGCTAACGGTAACTTACTTGCAGATGGTGATGATGTTATTTTAGTCAAAGATCTTAAACTAAAAGGTTCATCAGAGGTATTAAAAAAGGGTACGAAATATAAAGGTATCCGCCTTGCCCACGGCGATCACAATGTTGATTGCGGTAAGATTATGCTGAAATCAGAGTTTTTGAAGAAAGCTTAATATCCCATTAAAGGCTAAGTTTATACTTAGCCTTATCTATATATTTTAAATTCGTAATTGCGCAACGAGAGCCTGAAAAAGCGGTGAATTTTGGCGGCTGTTAGGGTAATAAAGATGATAGCCGTCATAGTGCATTGCCCATTCATTCAGAATAGGAACGAGCGTGCCGTTATTTAACTCGGTTTGAATGCTGTCTTTCGGTGTCCAAATAATGCCTAAGCCTTGTTTTGCGTAGTGTGGTAACAAGAAGCCATTATTTACGGTGAGATTACCCTGTGGTTGAAGCTTGATCGTTTTTTGCGTGATGGGATCATTAAATTCCCACGTCATAATGCCCCCCAGTGTGGCAAGACGATGTTTTAGGCAACAATGTTTGGTTAAATCAAAAGGGGTTTTTGGCGTGCCAAATTTTGCCAGATAGTCAGGACTGGCAGCGGTAACCATTTGTAAATCAGGCGAAATGCGTAACGCAATCATATCTTTGGCAACATCTGCACCAAGCCGTATGCCTGCATCAAAACGCTCTGCCACAATATCCACAAAACGGTCTTCGGCAACCAGCTCTAATTCCACTTCGGGATAACGTTTGGCAAATTCAGCAAATTTATCGGCTAACACATAGCGAAAAACGTGTTCATTGCCGTTAATGCGTAATGATCCTTTGACGGTATTGCGAAATGCACTTAATTCGTCTATTTCTTGGTCAATTTCCGCAAAGAGTGGCACGAGTCGCTGATAGAGCTGTTCGCCTGCTTCGGTGGTGGAAATGCTACGAGTGGTGCGGTAAAACAGTTTTATATTCAACCGTTCTTCAATGCCTTTAATACTATGGGATAACGCCGACTGCGATACGCCCATTTGTGCTGCGGCTTTGGTAAAACTGCCTGTTTGTGCCACTTTCAAAAAGGCACGGAGATCGTTAAGGTTTTCTTTCATGTTGACTTTATTGATGAATTTTTTTCATAAGAGTATCCTGATTTTCCTATCTAATCAAAATAAATCTACCGTTTTATACTTATCTTAAAACAAGCAAGCGATTAGAAATCAGATGAAATTTGCAAAATGGCTTATACGGTAAAATTAAAAGAGCCGCAATAGACGCTAACACAAGCGATTGCGACATTATTCTAAATTCAAACGGAGCAAAAAATGAAATTAAAAACGACTTTGTTACTCGCAACATTAAGTGCGGTAGTTTTAACTGGTTGCCAAACTGCAAGCAATGCCTTACAGATTGAAAAACAGGGTAGCTTTACCGTAGGCGGAAGCTATGTGACTCACAAAGGCACATTTAATCCCGAGCACTTTATTAGCCCGAATGGGCAACGTGCTTATGGCGATTTTGCTTATGTGAAATATCAAACGCCCGTCAATGCGAAAAAATATCCACTGATTTTCCAACACGGTGGCGCACAATCTTCTCGCACTTGGGAAAGTACCGTTGATGGGCGTGAAGGATTTGATAGTTTATTTTTGCGTAAAGGGTATAGCGTTTATTTGCTGGATCAGCCAAGAAGCGGTAAAGCGAACCTTTCTACCCTAGCTGTTACTCCTGATACCCCTTGGGCAAGTAATCCAATGTATGGCGATAAAACGTTATGGATTCTTTCTCGAATGGGCAGTTACGATAACAACGGCAAGCCTGTGGCGAATGCTCAATTTCCACAAGGTGAAACAGCTTATCAAGCCTTCCAACAAGCGTGGACAATTGGCTCTGGCCCGCTGGATAATGATTTAAATGCAGACGTATTAGCACAGCTTGTTAATCAAACTGATGGTGCAATCCTTGTGACTCACTCAATGGGTGGTACTATCGGCTGGCGTGCTGCATTGCGTTCAAACAAAGTGAAAGGCATTGTGGCGTGGGAACCGGGTGGCACACCGTTTATCTTCCCTGAAAATGAAATGCCAAAAATCACCAAAGCTCGCTTTGAAGCGCTTAGCGGATCGGCAATAGGCGTACCCATGAGCGAATTTAAGAAACTGACTCAACTTCCAATCGTGCTTTACTACGGTGACTATATTCAAGTGGGATCGAAAAATGTTGGCGAAGATAAATGGGGAACTGAACTGGAAATGGCAAAACAGTTTGTAGCAGCCATCAATAGACATGGTGGAGATGCGACACTCGTTCATTTGCCTGAGATCGGCATTAAAGGCAACTCACACTTTTTAATGGGTGAGAAAAATAATGCCCAACTTGCCGAGTTAGCCGCAGATTGGTTAAAAGCGAAAGGGTTGGATAAATAATCATTTTTAACAAATAAAAGGAAATCATAATGAACTTACAACAACTCCAAGATCGTTTAGCATTAAAAGATTTAGTAGATACCTTCTCTAATCTTGCTGATGAAAAAAATGTGACCGCACAAATGCCATTATTTACGGAAAATGCCATCGTCAATACCTATATTGGTGGTGAATTAGTATTTGCAATGCAAGGGCGAGCGGAAATTGAAAAAGTGTTTACGGAATACTTAACACCTTTTCATTCAGTTTATCACTTAAATGGTCAGCATACGGTAACGTTTCAAGATGAAATGAATGCGAGTGCAATCAACTATTGCCAAGTGGCATTGGTGCGTAAAAATGAAGCGGGCAAAGACGTGATGTTAAGCCATTATGTGCGTTATCACGATACTTATGTGAAACAAGCGGGTCAGTGGCTTATTGCTGAACGCATTGCAAATTTTATGATTAGTGAAGAGCGAGTGATGGGGGCGTAGCGTGAAGGGAGGGCTTAGCCCTCCTTTTCGTTTAAAGCTGATTTAACCAAGCTAGAAATGCTTCTGCGGGCATAAAACCTGTAACTCGAGCTTGGCTTATTTCCGTTCCTTGCTCATCAAAGAATAAAATTGTGGGTAAGCCGAGCACATTGAAATGTTTCATGAGTTCATCATTAGCAGGTGAGTTTTTAGTCATATCAACTTGTAATACCAGCATTTCACTCAATTTAGCTTTCACTTCGGGATTTGGGAATGTGTATTTCTCAAACTCTTTACAAGCAACACACCAATCCGCATAGAGATCGAGCATTACTTTTTTTCCTTGTGAAGCGGTTAGTTTTTGTTGTAATTCTGCAAGTGTAGTCACTCGGCTAAAGTGAATAGGCGCTTGTGTTGTCTGGTTGGTATCTCCCCAAACTAAATCTGCGAAAGGCTTTGCACAGAGTGCAAGCGCAATGATTAAAAGTAGTTTTAGGCTTTTCTGATAAAGCTTGGCAGGGCCAACTTTTTCATAAGCCCAAGCAATAAAGGCAATTGCCAATGCTGACCATAGATAGCTTTCCCATTCAGGGAAGATGCGAGCAAGTAAAAATACGGGTAACGCTAGCATCACAAAGCCAAAAATCGTTTTCACATTGAGTAACCAATCGCCTGATTTAGGCAGAATTCTATTCCCGAACAGAGTAATTAAAATTAATGGAATACCCATTCCTAAAGCGAGCAGATAGAGAGCTCCGCCCCCTGTAATGAGATCGCCACTTTGTGCAACATAAAGCAGCGCGCCAGAAAGTGGCGCTGAAGTACAAGGTGAAGCAACTAAACCAGCGATCATGCCCATGATAAACACACTGATAAATGAACCGCCTTGTTGCTGTTGGCTTAGCGTGTTTAGCTTTTGTTGCCAGCTATTTGGTAGGCGGATTTCAAATAAGCCAAACATTGAGAGTGCCAGTATCGTAAATAAAATAGAGAGCCCGATCAGCACAGGTGGGCTTTGTAAAGCGACTTGGAATGGTAAACCAATTGCTGCAACGATTAAGCCTAGCAGAGTATAAGTTAATGCCATACCTTGCACATAGGTAATACTTAACAAGAGGGCTTTGGCGGTATTTGGGCGGTTTTGGTTGCCGATAACAATCGCAGAGAGCAATGGCAACATGGGTAATACGCAGGGGGTAAAAGCTAAGCCGATACCAAGTACAAAGAACCAAAAGACAGAAAGGCGACTTTGCGATAAATTTTGGGCAAGTTGGTCTTGTTTGGCAATAGGAGCATTTGTTAAAGCGGTTGTATTTTCCGTATTTTTTGCAAAATTTTGCGTATTATCAACCGCTTGCTTGGCTAAATCGAGAATAACGGTTTCAGGTGGATAGCAAAATCCTTTGGTGCAACCTTGATAACGAATTTCGACTTTCCCAACATGTTTTTGGAGTGGAACCTGAATGGCAAGTTGATGGCGGAAAATCTCGACATCGCCAAAAAATTCATCGTGATAACGTTCACTGGCAGGGAATTGTGGCTCGTCTAACTCACTATGAAGGCCTGTTATTTCAATCTCTTTTTTATACAGATAATAGCCATCTGCAATTTGCCAATTAAGTTCAAGGAGATTTCCTGATTGTTTATGCGAAAAAGCAAATGCTTGCTCACTACTGAGAAACTTTGGCTGTGATTTAAATAATCCTGCTTGTGCACTGCACGCAATAAGTAGCAGGGAAAGGTAGGTCAAAAAACGCTGCATAGGTTAGTTCCCGAATAAAATAGTCGCAGATTGTAATATGGATGTATGACTTGAGAAAGTGATAATTTTCAACGGGGCAATAAAAAATAATTAACAAAATTTTTTCAAAAAATTACTTGCATAATTATTCATTAAATTCTAATATCTATTCAAATTTTCGAAAATAGGATTACACGAATGGCAATTCGTATTCATAATGTCAATTTTTTCTATGGCAGTAATCAAGCGCTGTTTGACATTAACTTAGATATTGAAAAAGGCGATACGGTTGTATTACTTGGGCCGAGTGGAGCAGGGAAAAGTACACTCATTCGCACTTTAAATTTAATGGAAGTTCCACAATCGGGCTCATTGCAGGTTGCAAATCATCAGTTTGATTTAACTGCTAAAACAGATAGTAAGCAAGTCGCATTATTGCGAAGAGAAGTGGGAATGGTGTTTCAGCAATATCATCTTTGGAACCACTTAAGTGTTATGCAAAATTTAATCGAAGCGCCAATGAAAGTGCTTGGATTAAGTAAAACAGAGGCATTAGAGCGTGCTAACGGATTGCTTGCACGTTTAAAGCTTGCAGAATTTGCAGATCGTTTCCCATTGCAGCTTTCTGGCGGGCAACAACAGCGTGTTGCGATTGCTAGAGCATTAATGATGCAACCTAATGTGCTGCTATTTGATGAACCAACAGCTGCCCTTGACCCTGAAATTACCGCGCAAGTGGTAGATATCATTAAAGAATTGCAGGAAACTGGTATTACGCAAGTGATTGTTACGCATGAGGTATCAGTTGCCCGTAAAGTTGCGACGAAAGTCGTGTATATGGAACAGGGTAAAATTATTGAATTTGGTGATGCAACTTGTTTTGAACAACCAAAAACAGCGGAGTTTGCTAACTATCTTTCTCATTCTGATTAGTATAAGGACACAACAATGAAAAAATTACTTTTAAGTGCAGTGATCGCTGCGACTACTATGGCAAATGCGCAAGAAATTACTTTTGCTATGGAACCAAGCTACCCTCCGTTTGAATTAACAAACGAAAAAGGTGAGATTGTGGGGTTTGATGTGGATGTGGCAAATGCCATTTGTAAAGAAATTGGTGCAACTTGTCATTTTAAAAGCCAAGCATTTGATGCTTTAATCCCTAGCTTAATTAAAGGTCGTGGCGGTTTTGATGCGGCAATTTCTGCCATTGATATTACAGAAGCACGTGCAAAACAAGTGGCATTTACGGATGCTTACTATGAAAGTTCTGCAAGTTTTATTGCGGTAAAGGATAAAAATGTAAGCTTAGAAACTGCGAAGAAAGTTGGGGTACAAAATGGTACAACCTATCAGCAGTATGTGAATAATGAAACTAAACAGTATGCAGCTTCTTCTTACAATAGCTTGCAAGATGCTGTATTAGACCTAAAAAATGGTCGTATTGATATTATCTTTGGTGATACCGATGTGTTGCGTGATATGTTTGAGAAAAATCCTGAATTAGGGTTTGTCGGTGAAAAAGTGACTGATAAAAAATATTTCAATAACGGCTTAGGTATTGCAGTGAATAAATCTAAGACAGAGTTAGTTGAAAGCTTAAACAAAGGTATCAAAGCAATTAAAGAAAGCGGTGAGTACCAAACAATTTATGATAAATGGATGACTAAATAATCTTTATGTTTTTTGATTATCTTCCTTTAATGTATACCGCAACCCTAATGACCCTAGGGTTAGCGGTTTGTTCGTTATTAGTTGGTATGTTGCTCTCAGTCGTTTTTGTGAGTTTAGAAACGAGCAAATGGGCAGCGTTACGCAAGACGACAACTGTATTTCTAGCATTATTACGAGGTTTGCCAGAAATTTTAGTGGTATTTCTGATCTATTTTGGTGCACCTGAAGTGTTGGAGATGATTACAGGGCAATTCATTGAATTAAGTGCTTTTGGTAGTGGGGTTACGGCATTATCATTGATTTTTGCCTCTTATGCTTCGCAGTCGCTACGAGGCGCTATTCAAGCTATTCCAATTGGGCAATGGGAATCAGGGGCTGCGCTTGGTTTAAGTCGTGGCTATACCTTTATCCATATTGTAATGCCACAGGTGTGGCGCCATGCATTACCTGGGTTAAGCAATCAATGGCTGGTGCTACTTAAAGATACCGCGCTGGTATCTTTAATTGGGGTACATGATTTAATGCGCCAAACTGAATTGGTTAATACTCGTACTCATGAGCCATTTACTTGGTATGGTTTTGCGGCTTTGATCTACTTAGCAATTACCTTAATTAGCCAGTTCTTTATCCGCCGTTTAGAACAGCGCGTAACTCGTTTTGAAAGAGGAGGCAGATAAAAATGTGGCAAGAATATTTATCCGTCATTGCACAGGGAATCCCAACCAGTTTAATGCTGACAGCAGTCGCATTAGTTGTTGCTTTCGTGCTGGCTGTGCTGCTAACCTTCCTGCTTTCAATGGAAAATAAACCGATAAAATGGTTAATTAATGGTTTTTTAACGCTATTTACAGGAACGCCATTATTGGTGCAATTTTTTCTGATTTATGCAGGGCCGGGACAATTTGAATGGATTACCCAAAGTCCTATTTGGGGATTACTCTCGAATGCGTGGTTTTGTGCAATGCTTGCTTTGGCGCTTAATAGCACTGCTTATTCTACCTTGCTGTTCCATGGCGCGGTAAAAGCGGTTCCTAAAGGGCAGTGGGAAACTTGTGCAGCATTGGGGCTAAACCGCATACAGACGTTAAAAATCTTAATTCCGTATGCATTGCGTCGAGCATTACCTTCATACAGTAATGAAATTATCTTAGTATTTAAAGGCACATCCTTAGCTTCAACTATTACCATTATGGATATAATGGGCTATGCACGTCGTTTATATGGTACGGAATATGATGCACTTACGATTTATGGTATGGCTGGTGTAATTTATCTTGTGATTACAGGAATAATGACGGTAGTACTGCGTAAAGTTGAACGCAAAGTACTTTCATTTGAGCGCTTAGAAGCGGAAAAAGCCTAAAATTATTTTAAAATGGCTTAATAAGCGGTGGATTTTTGCAAATTTTCTGCAAAAATCCACCGCTTTATTTTTGGATACGGCAAACTATTTTTGGCTTTCAACTGCTTCCATTGCACGTAAAGCATAGGTATATGCTGCTCCTGCATTTAACGCAATCGCAGTAGCTAGCGCGCCAGCAATTTCACTTTCCGTTGCTCCTGCTTTTGCGGCTTCTTCTGCGTGAACGCTAATACAGCTTTCGCAACGAGTGGTAATTGCTACGGCTAACGCAATAAGCTCACGGGTTTTTGCATCAAGAGCTTCCGCTGCCGCAGCGGTATTTAGTGCTTTATAAGCATCAAACATTTTAGGATGATTTTGCGCAAGTTTACCGAATGATTGTTTGACATGTGCTGTATGTGCTTGCCAGTCTGTAAATTGTTGCATAATGATTTCTCCGTTGGGTTGTATAAAAAACAGTGCTATTATTGCGATCTTTTCAGAATGTTTCTTATTAAAAAATCTCAATTTCTAGCAAAATCGTATGATCAAAAGTTTAGATAAATTAGTACAACTCGCTCAAGTGAGTGGTGGGATTAATGTGCAGTGTCATTTTCAGGGAGAATGGCTGGTACAGCATCAATGCCAAGCCGCACAAGCGATTGTGCATATTGTAGTAGCAGGGACTGGATGGCTAAAGTTAGCCAATGAAACACACTATCGTCCACTAAAGCAAGGAGATATTGTATTGCTCAGTCGTTCTACCTCTCATCAATTAAGCTATCATAAACAATATAATGGTGTTTCATTGTTACCAAGCATTGAACAAAAAGGTGGAATACAGATTCGAAAAATTCATAATGGGCAAGGCAATGAGCTGGAGTTATTTTGTGCGTGTTTTCACTATGAGCCACAATCTGAGTTGTTTAGCAGTTTGCCTGATTGCCTATGGCTAAACTTACCTAATCAGGTGCTACAACCAGTTTTAAGTTTGTTACAACTTGAAATTGCACAGAATGAAACAGCATCACAGCAGGTTATTGATTGTTTATCGACAGTATTGCTTATTGAAATTTTACGCCGTTATTTGCTGCAACAGCCCGATGATGTTGGTGGAATTTTACGGGGTATTCATGATCATCGACTTAATCAGTTGATTCAGAAAATTCTACATGCCCCAGAACAGGATTGGTCGATAGAGATGATGGTAAAGCAAAGCCCGATTTCTCGGGCACAGCTTATGCGCTTGTTTAAACAAAAAATAGGGCAAAGCCCGCATGCTTTTGTGCATAAAATTCGGTTACAAAAAGCAGCACAATTACTTAAACATTCCGCTAATTCGGTTCTAGCAGTGGCATTATCAGTTGGCTTTCTCTCTGAAACGCATTTTAGTAAAGCATTCAAACAACGCTATGGAATAAGCCCAAGTGCTTATCGCCGAGAGCATTAAAAGTGGGGCTAATGCCGTTCTTTTAAATAACCAATCCACTCTTTTAAAGCAAGCATATTGCTGTTCATTGCGCCAGCTTGCGGGATAAAATACATTAAATTCATTCCATAGGTTTCGGGGGTTGCTCCTGCGCCGACACTAGCAGGAAGCACCTCAAAACCTTGTTGCTCAAATAACATTCTAGCGCGTTGCATGTGCCATTGGTTTGTCACCAAAATGATTTTGTTAATATGTTGCTTAGCTAAAATTTTGTGGCTAAATAATGCATTTTCTTTGGTTGTCTTGGCTTGTTCTTCTAGCCATTTGGTTGGCACTTGGTAAAACATTTGTAATTCTTTAGCCATAACTGACGCTTCTGAAACGCCATTAGGCGCTGAGCCTGTGATTAAAATAGGCAGTTGCGTTTCTCTGTGCAAAAATGCCGCATAGCGCACACGTTCTACCGCAATTTGGTTCGTAGCAAGCTTGGCAAATAGCTCCTTACTATCGCGTAATCCTCCGCCCAATAAGACAATGGCTTGCGCATTACGGTAATCTGTGAGTGTGAGATTATCTTCTTTGATTAGGCTATCATTCAGTAGTTTTGATGTATATGGAATGCTGAAAAGATAGAGGATGCTGATCCCAAGTAATGCAGCACTATAGCCGATTTTACGCCAATTAAATTTAAAGCAGAACAGCGCAAACAGCCATAATAGCAAAGCATTAAATGGTGGTAGAATGATGGCTGTAATTATTTTAGTGAGCTCAAACATAGCTTAAGAATATAAAAAACGGGAGCGCATTATTCCTGATCTATTCTTGCTTGTCTATGGCTAAAAAATTACAATGGTAAACTCTTTTACAAGCGGTTAGATTTATGAAAAAAATTGCAATTATCCCTGCTCGCGCAGGTTCAAAGGGTATCAAGGATAAAAACTTACAATTAGTAGGTGGAATCTCTCTGGTCGGACGCGCGGTTTTAGCTGCAAAAGAGTCGGGAATGTTTGACGAGATAGTTGTAACCTCTGATGGTGAGAAGATTTTACAAGAGGCTGAAAAATATGGTGCACAAGCGTTGCATCGCCCACTTGAGCTCGCACAGAGCGATACTCGTACTATTGATGCGGTGTTACATTGCTTAAATAGTCTAGAATTTAGCGATGGTATTGCAACTTTATTGCAACCGACTAGTCCATTACGCACAGCACTTGATGTTCGTAACGCAATGCAGATTTTTTTAAATGGCGATTGCAAATCGGTTGTTTCTGCCTGCGAATGTGAGCACCATCCGTATAAATCATTTTCCTTAGACGGCGATGAGGTAGTACCTGTGCGAGAATTAACAGATTTTGAGGCTCCTCGCCAGAGTTTACCGAGAATGTATCGTGCTAATGGCGCAATTTATATCAATGATATCCGCTCGCTCTTGCATGCAAAAAATTTCTTTATTCCGCAAGTTAAATTTTATTTAATGCCAAGTTATCGTTCGGTAGATATTGATGCTACTCACGATCTGCAACTTGCAGAAAGCTTAATTGAGAAAGAAATTTAATGAAAGTTGTTAAAGATAGTGCAATTTATCTGATAGGCGAATTGACGGCACGTTCGGTGCCGTTTTTACTTTTGCCTTATCTCTCGCGTAAATTGGGCGTGGAAGGATTTGGGCAGCTTTCCTATTTTCAAGCGTGGTTGGCGCTGTTTACTATTTTTATTAGTTTGAGCCAGGAAGGTGCCGTTGCTCGCTATTTCTATTTTTATGGTAAGCGTTCGCTCAATTTAGTATTACGAACAGGGTATAGCTATAGTTTTGCTATTGGTATACTGATTTTAGCGGTTTGTTGGCTAACGCAATCAGAAATTTTAGCCATTGTAGCATTATCTGCTCTGTTTCAATCTTTTTTAAATGTGCAATTGACAGTACGACAATGCCGTAAACAGGCGCTGTCTTATGCGTTAATTCAGCTTTGTTCAACGATAGTATCTGCAGCTCTGACAGTACTATTGTTAGAAATCTACCAAGATGATTTAGTTGAGAAGCGCTTATTAGCGATTTTATGTAGCAATATTTTTGTTTTTACTCTTGCTTATGTTTTATATACACGGCATGTTCATACAAAAAGGTTTAGTTTCCAGCGTTATAAAATAGCACTTTACTATTTGCTTGGCTTTGGCTTTCCGCTTATTTTACATAACGGTAGCCTATTTTTACGTGGACAATTTGATCGCTTTCTGATTAATCATCAATTTAGTCAAACTGAATTAGGCTTATATGCAATGGGCTTACAGATAGCATCTATATTAACCATTGTAATTCAGGTGCTAAATAAGGCTTTAACACCTCATTTATTTGAAGGATTAAAGCAGAAAAAAATCACATTACGCGATATTCATCGCTGGGCAACATATAGCTTACTAATTATCCCTATTCCTGCTTTAGTTATTTGGTTGATTCCTGAAGATATTGTTATTTGGATTTTAGGGGAACAATTCGTAGGGACAAAGTATTATATTACACTATTTTTAATTTCATCTGCGTTATTAATTCCTTATCTGATTTTAGTGAATTACCTTTTTTATTTTGGAAAAAATAAGCAAATTTCATTTTGCTCAGTATTGGGAACCATCTGCTACATTATTGCATTATTACTATTGAGTAAGACAGAAGTTCAATATATTCCTTATGCGGGAATTTTAGGGGCGATCATTATTCTTCCTTTGCTATATACTATGACCGCAAGAGTGAGTAAAAAATTATGAATCTAATTATTTGTTGTACGCCATTGCAAGTGCTCATTGCAGAAAAAATTATGGAAAATTATCCTGAAGAAAAGTTTTTTGGGGTTATGCTACATACTGTAGATAATAGCAAATTTTCTCATTATAAGGCGCGTTTAAAAAGTAAATGCCAAGCTGGATTTTTTTCTTTATTACAGCATAATGATAGAATTAATTTGTTAAAAGAAATTATTCGGCTAAAATTTTTCTTTACAGGGAAATCTTTTGTTAGGGTATTCGTTGCCAATTTTACCGAATTACATATTCAATTTTTACTTAGTTCAGTAAAATTTGAACAGTTTTACACTTTTGATGATGGTACAGTAAACATTGTAGAGAGTAGCCCTTTTTTGAGGAATGATCCTAAAACACCTATGCGTAAAATGATTAATTGCATTTTAGGTAATCGTTTTTCTAACCAGAAATTAAGAACATTATCACAAAAGCACTACACTATTTATCAAGGTTTTCCAAATATCATTAAAAATACGGAAGGGATTGATTTAATTGAAAATAGTGAAATTAACAGTGATGATGTTGAGTCAGTAAATATTTTACTTGGGCAACCTGTTTATGCTGATGATGATGCTAATATTGCCTTAGCAGAAAAAGTGATAAAAAAATTTAATATCCATTACTATTTTCCTCATCCGAGGGAAAAATATAAATTATCAAATATAAGCTATATTAATACACCGCTTATTTTTGAAGATTATATTATTAGTAAGTTTTCTAAACGTAAATGTAAAGTATATACCTACTTTAGTAGTGCAATTTTGAATTTGAATAATAAAAGCCCTAATATTGATATGGCTGCCCTCAAAATTGAAACTCATGATCCCGCATTTGATGCAACCTATGCTCTTTTTGAGAAACTAGAAATTAATGTTATCGATATTCGAGAATAATATGCAAAAATATTTAATTTCCTTAGATAAGGATAATCTACGAAGAGAACTCTTTTTTTCCCAGCCAGATACAGCTGATTTCCAAATTTTTTCAGCATTTAATACGATGTCAGAAAGTGAAGAATATTTAAGTAAGCGGTTTGAATTAACCAATTTTTTGCAAAAATATGGAAGGCATGCTACTAAAGGTGAAGTTGGCTGTACTTTAAGTCATTTAGGCGTTTATCAGCAAATTATACAAGATGACTCAATTGGGGAAAACGAATTTAGTTTAATTTGTGAAGATGATGTACTATTTCACCAAGATTTTCCGGTGGTTTTGCAGGCAATATTAAATCAACAATCTTCAGCGGATATAATTTTATTAGGGCAATCAAAAATTGCAAAATTTAATGATAGGGAACTTGAACTTAATTATCCTACAGCGTTTTTAACAGACTTAAAACAAAATGGTTTTGCTATCGGGTATCCATATAAAAATTATTATGCTGGTACAGTCTCTTATTTAATTCGTAAATCTGCAGCAAGGATCTTTTTACAAACATTAGAGCAAGAGAAGCCTTTTTGGCTTGCTGATGATTTCATTTTATTTGGAGATGAATTTGGTTTGAATATTCAAGTTGTTCGCCCTTTAGTAGCAATTGAAAATCCTAAACTGAATTCAAATTTAGAAGCTTTGCGAGGTTCAAATTCGCACTATTTTTGGCAGAAGTTAATTAAATACCCTGCAAAGAAACTCTTAGCAATAAAACGAAATATAAGGAAATAAAATGTCGGCGATATTTAATCTATTTTATATTTATGATCCTTGGTTATTCCATTTTTTTCGAATGGCATTTTTATATGGGGTTTTAGCTTGTGTCATATTAATCTATCGTTGGGCGCAGAAAAAATTAGTTGATGGTATTATTTTACCAATAGATAGTTTAGTTGTTATTATTGGTTTGATTTTATTTAGTATTATTCCTATTTTTCTAAATGCAACAACGGAATTTGCAGTCATTATTCAATATGTAAAAACGTTAATTTTATTTATATTTGGTATAGCGATTTATAATCTATTTTATGCTAATGAAAGCGGACAAGCAAAAGTAATTCGAGACCTAAAAATAGGGATTGTTATTCAATCTATAGTGGGTATTCTGGCATTATCCGGCATACCTTTTGTGATTGATTTAAGCCTTTCAACAAATGTACTTTTGCCACGCTTTTATGGCTCAGAACAAGAATATCGTTTATATAACATTACCTCAATGGCATTTTTTCAGTTAAGTATTTTTTACTTAATGCTAATGCACTTCTTACTAGCTTATAATGCAAAGAATAATAATGTTAATAGTTTGTTTCTGTTTTTATTGTTATTTATTGGTTTAATTTCAGGACGAACATTTTTATTTTTATCAGTATTGAGTATTTTAGTTTACTTTAAATGGAGATATATCCCTGTATTAATCGTTTTTAGTGGTATTTGCTTGTTCTTAGCAATAAATTTTTCAGAACACAAATATGTATTACATGCACTAGAACCGCTCATTAATATTCTAAAAATTACAGGGGTATCATCAAGCGCAGAGCAAGCAGTGGTATTTAATGATATTTCTCAAATTAGTTCATCAAGTGAGAATTTAGTTAAAAATCAGCTTTATTTGCCAAAGCTGAAACAAATATTACTTGGTGATGGTTACTACTATACGCCCGCAGGGCATTATTATGGTGCAACAGATTCAGGCTTTATTCGCCAAATATTATATGGTGGTATTGCTTACTTAGCGGTTTGCTTTTTCTTTACCGCTTATTTTGTTTATCGCATTGCTCAAAATTGGTTTGATACGAGTTGGAAATTTATACTTTCAACTATATTAATTCTCTCTATTTTAAATATTAAGGCTGATACTTATGCCTTCCCAGGAATTATGTTAGTATTATTAATGTTTCTTTCGTTATTTGGTCGTAATGGCAAGCAAGTCGTTATTTTTAAACGTGGTAATTAAATAATGTTTAGTATTATTATTCCGTCTTATAATCGTCAAGAATATATTGCGGATTTATTAAAAAGTTTAGAGTGTCAGACAGTACATAATTTTGAAGTAATTATTGTGGATGATTGTTCTACTCAATCGGTAGAAATTAAACAATTCTATTCATTTCCACTAAAAATTATTCGTAACTCAGTAAATCAAGGAGCTGCTAAAAGCCGTAATATTGGAGCGAATGTAGCAGAAAAGGAATGGCTGTTATTTTTAGATGATGATGATCGCTTTGCGTTAGAAAAGTGTGAAATTTTAGCACATAAGATTTCTCAGGATCCTCAGGTGAATTTTATTTATCATCCGGCAGAATGTATTATGGTCAATGAGCATTTTAGCTATTTTACTCGCCCATTTACTGATATCGCAGATATTACATTAGATAATTTGCTTAGAGCGAATAAAATAGGTGGAATGCCGATGATTGCGGTAAAAAAATCACTATTTTTAAGTGTAAATGGTTTATCTGATGAGTTGCTTTCTTTAGAAGATTATGAATTTCTATTAAAGTTAGTGACTAATAAAAATTTTAAACCGTGTTATGTGGATAATGCATTAACTAAATGCGCATTTTATACTCAGCGTGCAAGTGTTTCTACTAACACAGAAAATACAGAAAAAGCAATTCAAGAGATTGCAAAAAAATATGTTAAAACAGCGCAACAACAGAGAAACTTTACATTTAATTCACTTTATATGCTCTCTTATACTCATATGATGAATTTATCACGTAAAGCAGGTGTTTTTTATTTAAGAATGTTTTGTGGCAGTTTTAATTTAAAATATTTAGCAATTGCGTTGATCACTTTTATTTCGCCTAAGTTGGCAATTAATATGAAACGGTATTTTTAATGAAATTCTCGGTATTGATGTCGCTCTATATTAAGGAGCAAGCAGCGTATTTAATCGAATGCTTCGAAAGTTTGGCAGCTCAGACTATTTTAGCTGATGAAATTGTTATTGTCTTTGATGGTAAAATTACGCCTGAATTAGAGCAAGTTGTACAAAATTTTGCTCAAAAACTACCGCTTGTTATTGTTCGATTGGCTGAAAATCAAGGTTTGGGTAAGGCTTTGAATATTGGCTTAACCCATTGTAAGAACGATTGGGTGTTTCGAATGGATACGGATGACATTTGTGTGCCGGATCGTTTTGAAAAACAAGTCAGATTTATTGAACAACATCCCGATTTAGTGATTGTTGGTGGGCAAATTGCCGAATTTGACAAAGATGTGCAGGATATTGTCAGCTACCGCCGAGTACCAACCTCTTATCAAGAAATTGTGAAATTCACCCAAAAACGTTGTCCATTTAACCATATGACGGTCGCCTACCGTAAGCATGAGGTTTTAGCTTGTGGTGGTTACCAAGACTTACAAGAAGACTATTATTTATGGATTAAATTGATTGCATTAGGCAAAGTTGCTAGTAATTTAGCCGATATATTAGTTTATGCCCGAGTAGGTAATGGTATGGTTGGACGTAGGCATGGTCTTTTACAAGCAAAAGCAGAGTGGCGGTTATTTAAACTGAAACGACAGCTTGGATTGCAAGATCTATTCTCTGGATTAGCCGTATTTTTGATGAGAGCATTGCCTAGATTACTACCTGTTTCATTACTTAGCCAAGTGTATAAATTAACTCGTCGCTAATAGATAAACATACCCACAATTTGTGGGTATGCGAAATTATTTGATAAACGTTGCAGAATAATTGAGTTTCTTTATCGCATTGACAATATCTGCTTCTTGTACATGTTGTTGTGCCACAATGACCACATTGCGTTCTTTAAAAGATGCTTTGCTTGACATTACTCCTTCCACTTCTCGAACTTCTTTATTGACTAAATAGACACAAAGTTGGCAATACATTTCTGGAATATGGAAGGTCATTGTTTTTTTCTCTATTGCTTGAGCAAAATTAGCTAGAGCAGAGAAAGATAAAAAGGTCAAAAGTAATTTTTTAAGCATAGTTTTCTAAAATCCATGGTAAAAAAGTTGGGTAGAGCAAAAAGAAAAGAATCAGTATAAATACTGCTGCATATAGCCACATCAATGTACGATGAGAGAGATATTTGCTACAGATAATTCGCTTGGAAAAGAATAGTAGCCAAAAACCATATGCAAAGATGGTAAGCGAAATGACTGTCATCGGAATTTGTAGCCATGTGAGTTTGCCTAATTGCATAAGCCAAGGTGAAGAGATCCCAAATAGCAGATATATTAAAGGTGCAATGCAACAAAGGCTTGAGGCAATGGCGGCTGAAAGAGCCGCCATTAGAGTTGTTATTAGGTTATTTGAGTTTTTTGGAGATGTACTCATATTTAAACTCTTTCGGATCGAAATGGTTTAATGGATCGCCACCAATTTCCGCATAAGGGTAGCCAAAATTGTTGATAGGAGCGAGTTCTGGTTGTGGATAGAGATCGAAATCTCGTGCGTGATTAAAGCCTACCCAATTCATTTCCCAGTTACCGAAAAGATATTTTGCCACCGCTTGAGTATCTGCATCTTCCACTGATTTATGCTCCGCTAAACGCATTTTGGCTACATCGGCGGAATCCACTGGCAGCCAACCAAAACCTGCTAAATAAAATTCAGCACGGCAATGCTGCCCACCGGCAATATCAGCAATGCCATTTTCATCCGCAGAACCAAAAGCACCTTTGGAATACTTACCCATTTTAATAGCTTGTCCTAAGCGGATACCAAAAACTTCTCGGGCAGGAATGCCAACAGCTCGTGCTAAAGCCACAAATACGGAGTTAATATCGGTACATTTACCTGAAAGCTTTCCACTGGTAAGGATTTTTTCAACATTACCATCGCCACAACCTAACACGGAATTATCTCGTTCCATATTAGCAACAATCCAGTTATGAATAAGACGAGCTTGTTCGAGCGGATTCTTTTCATTACCTACGATTTTCTCGGCAAACTCTTTTACAATCCCATCGGTTTTAATGTGTTCTGTCGCTTGGAGATAAGGCTGTACATCCACCCCATAAATGATTTTTTCAGGCACTTGATAGTTTTTCAGTGCATTTTGTGCCATTGGTTCACGATCACGAGTTTCAATAACTAATTTGAGTGTTAAATCTCGTGTTTCCGCTTTTTCGTCCCAACTAGCAAACAGCGTTTTTGCCCCATATTGGTTATTTTCCGTAATGTAAGCATGTTGGAAATTGCCATCAAACTCAAGTGATTTCACATCTTGGTAAGGAGTATTGCTTGGTAATGGAATCCAAAGTTTTGTTTCGCCATTTGAACCTTTAGGTACGGCTAAATCATAGCGTTGAGTTAATTCATAAACGTGAGTTTGAGTATAGTAGGATTGGCTAGCAACAGCCAAAGCAGCAGGGCTAAATGCCACTGCGAGTAGGGTAAGAGATCTCTTCATAGTTTGTCCTAATAGTTAAACTTAACATATTATACTTGGCGATAATTTGCCAAAACGGATAACATTCTAATGGAAATTTAACAGAATTTAAACAAACTTCAGTGACAATTTTTCGAGATCGTTCCAAATATCATTGCTAAATGTTTGCTTCACTTTCTTTTCAATTTCAGCCAGTGATTGAATAATCTGAAAGAGTTTTTGATAATTCAAACGTTGAACCGCATTTTGATAAATTGGGCGTTTATTCTGCCAAATCTTCAAGCGGTCAAATTCTTGGCGTAAATTGCCAAGATAAAGTGGCTGGCTTGAGTGAATAGTTTGCGGTGAGCGAGTAATTTCGAGCAAGATCATCAACTCTTTTTGCAAAATTCTCAGCAAAACGACCGCTTGTACATCCTCATTTTCAAGTTGGCGTAAAATTCGCACTGCTCTTGCTATTTTTCCAAGTAATAGGGCATCAACCCACTGAAATGGCGTAAATTGCGCGGATTGCTCAACAATTTCTTTCGCCTGAGTTATCCCAATTTTCTTATTGCTATACTGTAGCTGTAGCCATTGTAAAGCTTGCTTTAATGCGAGTAAATTCCCTTCGTAGCTATAACAAAGTAAGCCGATCGCTTCATTATCTAATTGTAAATTCATTGCTTTAGCACGATGATTTAGCCAAGTTGGCATTTTATTGATGTCGGGCGTTTGGCAGTTAATGATCGTGCTGTTCGCTTCAATTTGCGTAAACCATGCCTGCTTTTCCATTGCCTTAGAAAATTTAGGCAGGTGTAGAATAAACAGCAGATCGGGATGTGAAAGAGCAAGTAGTTCGTTTAATTGTTTCTGCTGAGTGGCTGTGGTAGATTCAGGCAAATCAAGGATGAAAATCTGGCGGCTAAAGAATAGTCCCCCAGATTGTGCTTGTTCGAAGAGATTTTCCCATTTGGTATCTGGAGCGACAGTGATTTCGGTTTTTTCATCAAATTCTTGCTGACGAGCAAAGGCGATAATGCTGTCTTTAGCTTCACCAACCAGCATTAAATCTGCACCACTTAATACATAAAAGGGCGTAAGACCTTTTTCTAACGCCATTTTTAAGCCTTCTGGAAAAATCCGCTGTAACATTGTGCTATTTTGTTTTGTTAATTTCGGTATGTAGCCCCGCAATTTTGATTAGTAACTGACGAGAAGCTTGTTCATACATTTGACGCATAATACTTTCGCGCTCTTCAGATTTTGCAAGGGCCGCACGAGAATCATCAAAGAATGTTCGGTGTACAGATACTTCTAGTGGATAGCTTTGCTGATCCGGCATTGTTACTGTTGCGGTTACATTTAAACTGAGAATTTTTTCCGCTTCACGCGCTTGCTTAAATACCGAGGCAACGGTATCGCTACTTTGCGTTGAATTCAGGCGTAAATTAGCGACATTGGCTGATTTTGGCACGATATGAATATCATTTGATAACATCTGATTGCGTAAAACACGGGACATATCGCTATATTGATCAGCACTTTCAAACGAGAGTGTACGTAGCTCTTCGGGAAACAGCTCACTGTTTTTAAATTGCCAACCGCAAGCGGTTAAAAAAATTGCAAAAAATGCAAAAAGTTTTTTGAACATTTGGATGAAATCCCTTGTAAAGGCGTATGTCATACGCCCTAATCATTGCATAAAAGGGCGTATGCAATACGCCCCTACATTTAGATGTGATGATATTACGCTTTCGGCTTCACCGCAAAGCTAAACATTTTCAGTGGTACGTAAATTTCTTTCACCACCTCCATATTCTCCAAGAATTTTTGCACATTCTCATCGGCAAGTGCCGCTGCTTTGATCTCTTCTTGGGTCGCTGTGGCTGGTACAGTCACTTTACCACGCACTTTGCCGTTTACTTGCACCACGATAAGTTTTTCATCTTCTACCATCGCTGATTCATCAGCTTGCACCCACTCGGCAAAATCAATGGTGCCTTCAAAACCGAGATCATTCCAAAGTTCAAAACAGATATGTGGTGTGATTGGGTAAAGCATACGAATCACCGCACTTAATGCCTCTTTCATTACCGCTTTATCTTGATCACCAGCAAGCTCAGCTTTGGTGAGTTTGTTCATTAACTCCATAATCGCCGCAATTGCGGTGTTGAATGTTTGACGGCGACCGATGTCATCGCTCACTTTGGCGATCGTTTTGTGCACTTCACGGCGAAGCTCTTTTTGTGCTTTCGTGAGAGCTGAAACATCTAATTCAACGCTTGCTGGATTTTGGTTATATTCGTAAGCCAAATTCCAAAGGCGTCCTAAGAAACGTTTTGCCCCTTCCACACCAGATTCTTGCCATTCCAACGTCATTTCCGCAGGTGAGGCAAACATCATAAATAAACGTACGGTGTCTGCACCGTATTTTTCCACCATCTCTTGTGGGTCAATACCGTTGTTTTTGGATTTTGACATTTTGGTCATACCGCTATGCACAAGCTCACGTCCTTCTTTATCAAAGGCTTTGAGAATACGACCTTTATCATCTTTTTCCAGTGTCACTTCAGTTGGGCTCACCCAAATACGCTCGTTAGTTGGGCTAGTGTAGTAGAATGCGTCCGCAAGCACCATACCTTGACAGAGCAGTTTTTCCGCTGGTTCATCACTACTTACCAAACCTGCATCACGCAGTAATTTGTGGAAGAAACGGAAGTAGAGCAAGTGCATGGTAGCGTGCTCAATACCGCCGATATATTGATCCACTGGCAACCAGTAATTCGCTTCATCGCTGTCTAGCATGCCTTCGGCAAATTGTGGGCTGGTGTAGCGTGCGTAATACCAAGAAGATTCCATAAAGGTATCAAAGGTATCAGTCTCTTTTAATGCTGGCTTGCCGTTGTAGGTGGTTTTTGCCCATTCAGGATCGGCTTTAATTGGGCTTTTCACGCCGTCCATCACCACATCTTCTGGCAGGATAATCGGTAAATCTTGCATTGGTGCAGGCACAACTTCGCCGCTATCAAGGGTCAGCATTGGAATTGGTGCACCCCAATAACGTTGGCGAGACACGCCCCAGTCACGCAAGCGGTAATTCACTTGGCGTTTGCCCACACCTAATGCTTCTAATTTATCCGCAATGCCGTTAAATGCTTGCTCAAAGGTATTGCCATCAAATTCCGCAGAGTTGATGAGTTTGCCGTGTTCGGTGTATGCTGCTTGGTTGAAATCCCACTCTGAACCATCAAGCGGTGCGATAACTTGGTTAATTTGCAAATCGTATTTTTGAGCAAATTCAAAGTCACGTTGATCGTGAGCAGGCACTGCCATCACTGCCCCTGTACCGTAGTGCATTAACACAAAGTTTGCCACCCAAATTGGGACTTCTTTGCCTGTTAATGGGTGAATTGCATACAAACCAGTAGCCATACCTTTTTTCTCCATCGTCGCGATGTCAGCTTCGGCAACTTTGGTGTTTTTCGCTTCACGAATAAATTCTGCAAGTTTTTCGTTATTTTTAGCCGCTTGCTCAGCAAGAGGGTGAGCGGCTGCCACCGCCACATAACTTACACCATAGAAGGTATCAGGACGAGTGGTGTAAACAGGCAAGGTTTGATCGCTATCTTTAATTTGGAATGTAATTTCTACCCCTTCCGAGCGACCAATCCAGTTGCGTTGCATGGTTTTTACTTGATCAGGCCAGTTTGGAAGCTGATCTAAACCGCCCAGTAACTGCTCGGCATAATCGGTAATTTTAATAAACCATTGCGGAATTTCACGCTGTTCCACTGGCGTATCACAACGCCAGCAACAACCTTCGTGAACCTGCTCATTTGCAAGCACGGTTTCATCATTCGGACACCAGTTTACGGTTGAAGTCTTACGATAAACTAAGCCTTTTTTGTATAACTCAGTAAAGAACCACTGCTCCCATTTGTAGTATTCTGGACGACAAGTAGTGACTTCACGATCCCAGTCAAAACCAAAGCCCAAAATTTTGAGCTGATTTTTCATATATTCAATGTTTTCGTAAGTCCATTTTGCTGGTGCGGTTTTGTTCTTAATCGCCGCCCCTTCTGCTGGCAAACCAAATGCATCCCAACCCATTGGTTGCAGCACATTTTTACCGTTCATACGTTGATAACGAGACACGACATCACCAATGGTGTAGTTACGCACGTGCCCCATATGCAGACGACCTGACGGATATGGGAACATAGAAAGGCAGTAGTATTTTGGCTTAGAGATATCTTTGATAGCTTTGAATACTTTATTTTCGGCCCAGAATTGCTGAACCTTTGGCTCAATCGCACTTGGATTATATTGCTGCTGCATAAAATTTGACCTTTATTTAAAAGCGAAAAAAATTGCGTGTAGGATAGCGTAAAAACGGCTTTTTTTGAATGGTATGCGGTAGGATTTTAGGGCTTTTTTGCAAAGCAATGTGCATATGCTATAATTCCAACGCATTTCTGCCGCCCAAAGTTGGGGCGAGATTTGCAAAATTTTTATGGAAAATAACCGCTTGTTGGCGGTTTTTTGTTTTATGTTCCCCTCTCCCTGATTATCGTTTCTGAACGAAACGCTAATCTATCCCTCTCCCCAGTGGGGAGAGGGTGGAGAAGCTGAAAGCTTCGGAGGGAGAGGGGAAAACGTATTCTGAAATCAACAAGTAACCTCTCGTATGGGTTACCACTGTAAGGAATTTAAAATGCCAATTATTACTTTACCAGACGGTTCACAACGTCAATTTGACAATCCAGTTTCTGTAATGGAAGTCGCCCAATCTATCGGTGCAGGCTTAGCAAAAGCGACCATCGCAGGGCGTGTAAATGGCGAACGCCGTGATGCTTCCGACATCATTTCCGAAGATGCTAGCCTTGAAATTATTACTGCCAAAGATGAAGACGGTTTAGAAATTATTCGCCACTCAACCGCACACTTATTAGGGCATGCGATCAAACAACTTTTCCCGAATGTAAAAATGGCAATCGGGCCGACCATTGATAACGGCTTTTATTACGATATTGATTTAGACAGATCTTTAACCCAAGAAGATATTGATGCGTTAGAAAAACGTATGTTAGAGCTGGCAAAAACCAATTATGACGTGGTGAAAAAACGTGTTAGCTGGCAAGAAGCAAGAGATACTTTTGAAGCGCGTGGTGAAACGTACAAAATGGCGATCTTAGATGAGAATATCAGCAAAGACGATCAGCCAGCCCTTTATCATCACCAAGAATATATTGATATGTGTCGTGGGCCACATGTGCCAAATATGCGTTTCTGTCATCATTTCAAATTGCAAAAAATTGCAGGGGCATACTGGCGTGGTGATAGCAAAAATAAAATGTTGCAACGTATTTATGGTACAGCATGGGCAGATAAGAAACAGCTTAACGACTATTTACAACGTTTAGAAGAAGCGGCAAAACGTGATCACCGTAAAATCGGTAAAGCGTTAGATCTCTACCATATGCAGGAAGAAGCACCGGGTATGGTGTTCTGGCATAATGATGGTTGGACTATTTTCCGTGAGTTAGAAACTTTCGTGCGTACCAAACTCAAACAATACGACTACCAAGAAGTAAAAGGCCCATTTATGATGGACAGAGTATTGTGGGAGAAAACAGGACACTGGCAAAACTACGGTGATTTAATGTTCACCACCCAATCAGAGAACCGTGAATATGCGATTAAGCCGATGAACTGTCCGGGGCACGTGCAAATTTTCAATCAAGGTTTAAAATCTTACCGTGATTTGCCGTTGCGTATGGCAGAATTTGGTTCTTGCCACCGTAACGAACCGTCTGGTTCATTACACGGCTTAATGCGTGTACGTGGCTTTACCCAAGATGATGCGCATATTTTCTGTATGCCAGACCAAGTGGAATCAGAGGTGACGTCGTGCATTAAAATGGTGTACGACATTTACAGCACCTTCGGCTTTGAAAACATTGCGGTGAAACTTTCAACTCGCCCAGAGAAAAGCATTGGTACGGACGAAATGTGGGCAAAAGCAGAAAAAGACCTTGCGACTGCATTAGAACACAACGGCTTGGAATATGAAATTCAAGAAGGCGAAGGGGCATTCTACGGACCAAAATTAGAGTTTGCTTTGCGTGATTGCTTAGATCGTGAATGGCAATGCGGTACGATTCAGTTAGACTTCTTCTTACCAGAGCGTTTAAGTGCCTCTTACGTTGCTGAAGACAACGATCGCAAAACGCCTGTAATGATTCACCGTGCGATTTTGGGTTCATTAGAACGCTTTATCGGCATTATCACCGAAGAGTATGCCGGTTTCTATCCAACTTGGTTAGCCCCTGTGCAAGCAGTGGTGATGAATATCACCGATAGCCAGTCAGATTATGTGCAAAACGTGGTGAAAACCTTGTCTGACGCAGGTATCCGTGTCAAAGCGGATTTACGCAACGAAAAAGTCGGCTTTAAAGTGCGTGAACATACCTTACGCCGTGTGCCATATATGTTAGTATGTGGTGATAAAGAGATCGCAGAGGGTAAAATTTCCGTGCGTACTCGTAAAGGGGCTGATTTAGGCACTTATAAAGTAGAAGAATTTGTGGAAATCCTCAAAGCACAAATTAAAAACCGAGAGCTGAAATTGCTAGGTGAAGCGTAAGCGGTAGAAAAACGGCATTTTTTGCAAAATGAAGATAGAGGCGGATGAGATATCCGCCTTTTTATTGCAGGTTAGCTATTTTTGGACGTAGGTACAGGCTGATTTTATGCTGCAGTATCGCGGGCGTTGCAGTTTGAATGGGATTCATCAAGTATTGGTGGCAGAGTAATTCTAAACAAAATTGCAACAGTTGATTAAGCCAAAATGCAAGAGTCGAAAGCATATTCTTTAACTAGGTAATGTGAAGTGATTATAAAATATCGTTCTGGTCTTGCTCAATGCCTTAAAACCAAGTAAAATCCCCCCGTTTTGCTCATTTTAGAGCCAGAGGTCGAAATTGAGCTTGTGACAAGCGGGCTGATTTTCGTAAAAATTTACCAATAGAAGGAATTTAATTATTAAACCTGCAAAACGTGTTCAGTCTAACCGTGCTCATCGCTTAAATGATGAGATTCGTGGTGTTAAAGAAGTTCGCTTAACTGATGAAAATGGCGAGCAAGTCGGTATTGTATCTATTCAGGAAGCTCAAGCACGAGCAGATGAAGCTGAATTAGATTTGGTGGAAATCAGCCCAAATGCAGAGCCACCAGTTTGCCGTATTATGAACTACGGTAAATTTATCTACGAAAAAGAGAAAGCCGCAAAAGAGCAGAAGAAAAAGCAAAAAGTCGTACAAGTGAAGGAAATCAAATTCCGCCCAGGTACTGACGTTGGCGATTATCAAGTGAAATTGCGTAGCATTTTACGTTTCTTGGAAGATGGCGATAAAGTGAAAATCACTGTACGTTTCCGTGGTCGTGAAATGGCTCACCAAGATATTGGTTTTGATGTGCTAGAGCGTGTAAAACAAGATACTGCTGAAATTGCAGTGGTCGAAAGTGCATCGGGTAAATTAGAAGGTCGCCAAGCAGTTATGGTGATTGCACCGAAGAAAAAATAATTTTTCCTTGCAAAAAATGAGCGGTTCTTATAGAATCCGCTCGTTTTTTCGTTGGAAAAACATAAGGCGAACAGGCAGACTCAGCAGCCTGATTTGCTTTTTTATTGCAATGAAAATTGCACGGAGAGTAATTAGTGCTTTTCAAGTAAGGGTAGCAAATGTTGCACTTCGCCTAATTACAAATATTCACTAAAACAATGCGGAGTTTTTTAACAATGCCTAAAATTAAAACAGTACGTGGTGCTGCTAAGCGTTTCAAAAAAACAGCGTCTGGCGGTTTCAAACGTAAACAATCTCACTTACGTCACATTTTGACTAAGAAAACCACTAAACGTAAACGTCACTTACGTCATAAATCAATGGTAGCGAAAGCTGACCAAGTTTTAGTTGTAGCGTGCTTACCATACGCATAAGCCTTTAAGGTTGCGTAGAAAGTACGGACGTACGAATAGAAATTCTTAGTAGGGGCGGAATGCTTACGCCCGTGAAATCAAAATAGACAATTTAGGAGATTAAATAATGGCTCGTGTAAAACGTGGTGTTATTGCAAGAGCACGCCATAAGAAAGTTCTTAAGGCTGCTAAAGGTTATTATGGTGCACGTTCACGCGTGTATCGCGTTGCTTTCCAAGCAGTAGTTAAAGCTGCTCAATATGCTTACCGTGACCGCCGTCAACGTAAACGTCAATTCCGTCAATTATGGATTGCTCGTATTAACGCAGCAGCACGTCAAAACGGTTTATCTTACAGCAAATTCATCAACGGCTTGAAAAAAGCATCTGTTGAAATCGACCGTAAGATCTTAGCTGACATTGCAGTATTTGACAAAGTTGCTTTTGCTGCATTAGTTGAGAAAGCAAAATCTGCTCTTTAATGTTTAAAGAATAGAGAATAGGACGCTGAAAAGCGTCCTTTTTTACTTTTATGCGATGAAAAAATTGATCATTATTCGCGGGCATGCAGGTGCTGGGAAATCTACTTTTGCTCAGCAGAAGATCGACGCTTTTAAAAAAGAATTTCCGCAAGCAGAGGTTTTTCATATAGAAAATGATAAATTTCTGTCTGAAAATGGTAAATATCATTGGACGCCGAGTCGCTTTAAACATGCAAAGCAGCAAGCTTTACAGGCATTGAGCCAAGCTTTGCAAACGAAACATAATTGTTGTTTGATTGTGTTAAGCAATGTTGGTGTAAATGCTACTTTTCTCATGGCTTTAATGGCACAAGCTAAAGCTTTGGGGTTTGTTGTCGAAATTTATCGGGTGCAAAATTTTTTTCGTAATCAGCATGGGGTTAGCTTAACGCAGGTATTAGAGATGTATCTAGCTTTGCAGTGTAACCCAATTTCTGATGAAATATTTGTGCCGGTAATAAAACCAATGAATGCTTACGTGCGCCAACGCTTGCTAAGGTTAATTTTGCAGAAAAATGCAGAAAATATACCGCTTGTAAAAGATTCTTTACCTAACTAGAAATAACTAGACAAAATATTCGTTAGAATAGCGAGCAAGATAACGAACGGGATTTGGAATAGGAGAATACATGAAAAAGTTAGCTGTGGTCATTGGGGGATTTGTATTAGCTGCTTGCTCTAGTCCTGTACAGCAAAGTTCTGTGCCAATGGATATGAAAACAGTGCAAGAATATCAGGCGCGCATAGCCACTGCTCAAAGCAACAAAGTGGCTGCACAAACGCAAAATGAGCCATGGGAATTGAATCAAAGTGATCATCGGCCAAAAGTTGTTGTGGTTCAGACTCATCCAAGAGTATATCCATCCTTTTACTATGGCTGGGGTAGACATCATCGCCATCACAGTGGGGGTGGTGTGCGCTTAGGTGGCTATTATTAACCAAGCGGGATAATGGCATTAAGAATTGATAAAGATAAGGGCTATCTGTTGATCTGTACCCCAAAAGTTGGACTAAACAACCAACAGATTAAGGTGCAGATTTTTTATGACTAAATACAACCAATCTTTCAAACAATAAGTCATCGAGTTTTATCTTCAAAATGGTAAGAATCGGTTTAACTTTTTGGGGGCTGATCAGTAGAGATAGCCCTTTCATTTATTAATTTCCAAACAATAAGCTATCATCACTGAGTTGCTCATGGCGACTTTGTTCAAACAGACGTAGTAGATCCGGCACATCCATTTGTTTGCGTTGTTCTCCGCTCACATCAAAAGCGACTTGTCCTTGGTGTAGCATTACTGTTCTGTCTCCATAGTCTAACGCTTGGCGCATGGAATGCGTTACCATCAATGTTGTAAGCTTTTGTTCGCGTACAATTTTATCGGTTAATTCCATCACAAAAGCCGTCGTTTTAGGATCGAGTGCTGCGGTGTGTTCATCTAATAAGAGAATACTCGAAGGTTGCAATGATGCCATTAATAAACTCACCGCTTGACGTTGCCCTCCTGAAAGTCGTCCCATTTGGTCAGTTAGTCGATTTTCTAGACCTAAGCCAAGTAATGAGAGCTTTTCTTTAAATAGTTCTCGTAGTGAGTGGTTTAAAGCAAAACCTAAACCGCGTTTTCTGCCGCGTTGGTAGGCAAGTGCCATATTCTCTTCAATGGTTAAACTTTCGCAAGTACCCGCCATTGGATCTTGGAAAACACGAGCGACTAATCCCGCACGCTGCCAGCTTGTTTGGCTATTTACATTTTCACCTTGAATGAGTATTTCACCGCTATCGATAGGGTAATCACCACTAATTGCATTTAGCATGGTAGATTTGCCCGCGCCATTACTGCCAATTACAGAGACAAACTCACCTTCTGCAACATTTAATGAAAGGCCTCTCAAAACAGGATTTTCAATTGCACTACCACGATTAAAAGTAATAAATAGATTTTTGAGTTCAATCATGATTATCTCCGTTTGACCTGAAATTTTTGTTTTAACCGTGGCAAGACAAGTACAATAACAACGAGCAATGCTGTAATCAAATTAAGGTCTTGTGGGCCGAAGCCAATATTATTTAACGTGTCATTATTCAGTGCTAATGCGATAAAAATACGGTAGAGAATGGAGCCGATAATGACCGCGAATGTGAGCCATATAATGCGTTTTGCTGAAAAAATTGCTTCGCCAATAATGACTGCTGCTAAGCCAATTACAATTGTACCCACGCCAATAGAAATATCAAATCCACCATTGCTTTGCACATATAATGCACCTGCAAGGGCAATTAATCCATTTGAAATAGCCATACCGAGTAAGGTCATCTTATTCACTGCAATACCTTGTGCTTTTGCCATACGCGCATTTGTTCCTGTAGCACGAATCGCTAAACCTGTTTGAGTCGCAAAGAAAAGATCGAATAGCAGTTTAGCAATAATTACGACAAAAACAGCAATAAGTAAGCGAACGATAGCCAACTGTAAATCATCATTAGCGCTAATGCTGTCGTAAACGGTTGGATCTCCAAGCAGAGAGACATTAGGTTTACCCATGATGCGCAGATTGATGGAATAAAGTGCAATCATCATTAAAATACTGGCAAGTAATTTTTCGATTTTGAAACTGATGTGCAAACTAGCAGTAATTGCACCTGCAACTGCCCCTGCTACCATGCCAATTAGTGTAGCAATCCATGGATCGATATTATTTAGAATACAGAGCACACAAACTCCGCCTCCTAATGGAAAGCTACCATCTGCGGTGAGGTCTGGGAAATCTAAGATTTTGTAAGAGATAAGAACGCCTAACGCGACGAGTGCGTAAATCAGCCCGAGTTCTAGTGCACCAATCCAAGTAATATTAGTGAGGAAGGTGCTTAAAAAAAAGAGTAAATCAGTCATTGAAACCATACTATTTCACTAGTACAAAACAGGCTGTATTGTACGCTATTTTTTGAAATAAATCAGTTTTTTTGAAAAAATTTTTAACGCAATCCTTTGCGTTTCAATGGCTTACCGACAAATATAAAAATAAGGCGTAAAATGCGCACCATCTTTATTTTACAAGGAAATTGTTATGATTGAACTATTAGGTTATTTGGCAACAACTTTAGTTGCTGCATCGTTTTTATTAAAAGATGTCATTAAACTGCGTTTAGTTAATGCGATTGGCGCTGCTTGCTTTGTCGTGTATGGCTTGATTGTTGGTACTTATCCCGTTGCCTTGTTAAATGCGTTTTTGGTCTGTGTAAACGGTTATTATATTTGGAAAGCGAAACAAGAAAAGGATTAGCAAGCGGTTGTTTTTTGCTACTTTTTTACAAAAAAATGCAGGTTTAAAACCTGCATTTTTTGATGGTTAGTAGTCAATGAATGATTGGCTATTTTCACCTTCTTTTTCCACCACGGGTTGGATCATATGCTCGCGCTTTAAGCCTAGATCGAGTGCTGTGGCGATAGCAATAAAGATAGTTGAATAAGTACCAAACCCAATACCAATTAATAATGCTAAAGAGAAGCTATGCAGAGTTGGCCCACCGAGTAAATAGAGAGCCCAAACTACCACTAAGGTTGTTAAAGAGGTGACTATTGTTCTTGCGAGTGTTTGGCTTAGTGAGATATTGATGACATCAGCCGATGAGCCACGACGAATTTTAGGGAAGTTTTCCCTTACGCGGTCAAAGACAACGATACTGTCATTTAGTGAATAACCTACTACAGACAAAATAGCAGCGACAAAGGTCAAATCTATTTCGATCTGCAAGAAAGAAAATGCACCTAAGGTTACTAAAACATCGTGGAATAAGGCAATTACCCCACCTGCAGCCAGCCGCCATTCAAAACGGAAGCCGACATAGGCAAGAATCATCGCGAGTGTACCCAAAGTTGCGTAAATTGCACCTTGTGTCAGTTCCTCACCAACGTTTGGCCCCACGAATTCGATACTTTTGACTACTGCATTTGGATCGATTTGCTGATGCAATACATCCATTACTTTATTACCCAGTGTCATATCACCTTCAGCGGCGCCAAGGCGGATCATTAATTCACTTTGGCTTCCTGTGGTTTGTACTAACGCTGAGGCGTACCCGTTTTTCTCTAATACGCTACGTACTTGAGCGAGATCAGCTGGCTGTGAAAAGCTAGTCTCAATTACTGTTCCGCCTGTGAAATCTAAGCCCCAGTTAAAGCCTTTCGTCACAATGGTAAATACACAGAGAGCCGAGAGAATTATTGAAAATAGATAAGCCCCAAGACGGTATTTCATAAACGGAACTAAGCGATAAGGCAACTTGACTTCCGTCGCATTTTTTTCTGTTTGAGTCGTCATGCAATCCCCTTAAATCCAAAGTTTTTTCACACGTTTGCCGCCATATACCCAGTTTACCAGCATTCTAGTACCAGTAATTGCAGTAAACATTGAGATCATTACCCCTAATGCAAGGGTTACCGCAAAGCCTTTAACCGGCCCAGTCCCCACCGCATACAAAATTAATGAGGTAAGAATAGTGGTTAAGTTTGAGTCAAAGATACTTGAAAATGCACCATCATAACCTTCGTGAATAGCTTGCTGTATTGAGCGACCATTGCGCATTTCTTCTTTAATCCGCTCGTAAATAAGTACGTTCGCATCAATTGACATTCCTACAGCAAGAACAATCCCCGCAATACCAGGCATGGTCAAGGTTGCCCCAATTAATGACATTAAACCCACAGTTAAAATGAGATTAACGATCAACGCCATTGATGCAAAGATTCCAAAGACTTTGTAGTACACTAGGCAGAAGATTAAGGTTAAGCCTAAACCCAATAAACCAGCCTCCATACCTTGAGCAATATTGTCTGCTCCCAATGATGCACCAATAGTCCGTTCTTCAACGATAACGATAGGTGCAATTAATGCGCCAGAGCGAAGTAATACCGCGAGGTTTTGTGCTTCAGCAGGACTGTTAATGCCTGTAATTTGGAAATGTGAACCTAAACGGGAGTTAATAGTTGCAACATTAATGACTTCTTCGTGTTTTTCTAAAATGACTTTGCCATTAGCATCACGTTTACCAGAATCTTTAAATTCGCTGTAGAGCGTAGCCATTGGTTTGCCGACTTCCGATTTGGTGATTTCCCCCATGAGACTACCACCTTCACTATCCAGCTCAATACTGACTTGAGGTAAACCACGTTCATCAATCCCTGATTTAGCATTAATAATATGCTCACCACCGAGTGATGGACGCATTCTGAGGACAACAGGACCTCCATGGCGATCATATTTCAACTCAGAGTTTAGTGGCACTATACCGCGGCTAGCCTGACCAAGATCGGCCTCTTGATTAACCATCCGAAATTCAAGTGTAGCTGTTGCTCCAAGGATTTCTTTTGCGCGTGCAGTATCCTGTACCCCTGGTAATTCCACCACAATACGATCAGCGCCTTGGCGTTGAATAGTAGGCTCTGAAACGCCAAGTTCTTCAACACGCTTACGCAGGATAGTTAGGTTTTGCTCAATAGCTAAATCACGTGATTCTGATAATCCTTGTGCGGAAGGCGTTAATACTGCTACGTTTGTGGAAGTGAGTAAGACATCTAGTGTTGGATAAGTACGACGAATGTAGCGTACCGCTTTTTCTGCACCATTTTCATCATTAAATTCAATTTCAGTGCCGAAATTATCGACTTTTTTAAATGACTTTGTTTCTATATTGTCTTTGCGGAATATGGCGCGTAAGCTATCTTGCAGTTGGTCTTGCTGCTTCGTAAGCGCGGTGTTCATATCCACTTCCATTAAGAAACGAACCCCACCACGCAAATCTAAGCCACGTTTCATTGGTTCGCCACCAATAGAGGTGAGCCATTCAGGCGTAGCCGGAGCCAAATTTAATGCCACAGAATAGTTATTACCAAGCACTTCGGCAATTTTTTCCTTGGCAGGAAGTTGTTCTTCATCTTTATTTAAACGCACTAAAATAGAGCCATTTTCTAAGCTCATTGCTTTGGGAGTGATATTTAAAGCGCTGAGAGCTGATTGCACTTGGGTGAGCGTTTCTTGAGATGTTTGTTGCCCACGAGTGCCAGAAATTTGTACTGATGGGTCTTCGCCATAAAGATTTGGAAGGGCATATAGAGCGCCAATGGCGATCACAAGGATCACCATTAGGTTCTTCCAAAGCGGGAAACGGTTTAACACAATAAGTCCCCTATTTTGTTGGAAGGATTAGAGAGATTTGATAGAACCTTTCGGTAATACCGCCACCACGAAAGCACGTTGAATAGTCACCTCTGTGGTATCGTTTAATGCGATAACGATATTTTCATCTTCAGCAGAAACTTTCGTGATTTTACCAACTAAGCCGCCGCTAGTTAAAACTTCGTTACCTTTTGCAAGGCTTGCTAAAAGCTCACGTTGTTGTTTTTGGCGTTTTGCTTGTGGGCGGTAGATCATAAAATAGAAGATCGCACCGAATACCACTAGCATAAAAATCATTTCCATACCGCCACCTTGTTGCATAAAAAGCTCCTTAACATGTTGTGATTAATAGGAAAAAAGAGGGCGCTAAAATAGCATATTTCCACTTGGTTTTCATCAGAAAAAATATGGATATAACAGATCCGCTCTCTTTTGTGTTGTATTCTAGGTAGAATGTCGTCCGATATGGGAGCAATTCTGTTAAATTCAATACAAGAAGGAAAATGATGAAGAAAAAATATCTACAAGCGGTGCTTTTTAGTGCAATTTTTGCAAATTCAGCCCTTGCACATAACATTTCGTTAAATGCTGGCTTACCTGCTGTTACAGTTGCTCAAGATGGTGAACTCATTGCAAAAAAGGCAAAAATGTGCAATATCAGGGTTGGGATAGCGCTAGTTTGAATGGTAAAGTGCGTGTTATTTTTCACATTGCCGGTAGGAGTGCAGCAAAAGAAAAAAATCAAGCACTGGTGAATGCGATTAAAGCCGCAGGCTTAGATCGTAGTAAATATCAAACAACGACAATTATTAATGCGGATGATGCTATTGTTGGGACGGGGCTATTTGTGAAAAATAGCGCAGAAAACGGCAAATTAGAAAATCCGCATAGCCAGGTTGTCCTAGATCAACAAGGGAAAGTGAAAAGTGCTTGGAAATTAAAAGCAAAAGAAAGCTTTGTGGCGGTATTAGATCGGCATGGTAAAGTGCAATTTGTTGCAGAAGGTAAACTTTCAACTGAACAAACTCAACAAGTTATTCAGCTTGTGAAAAAACTATTGAATGAATAAGAAACGCTAAGCGTTTAAGTTAAATCGCGTCTTGCTTAAAAACGGTCTCGCATCATGATGGGAGACCATTTTTCTCAAATTAATTTGGATAACTCTGTGCCATTTCTGTTGTGATCCATTCTACAAAGAGCTGAACTTTGAGAACCTCTGCCATTTGGTGAGGATAGACGACATAAAAAGTCTTTTCATCAATGAGCCCTGTAGGGAACGGTTCAATTAAATTACCCTGCTCAATTTCATGCTGAGCCAAAATTTTATTGGCGATCGCTACGCCTTGGTTGTGCATTGCGGCTTGTAGAGCCATAAACGTATGGCTAAACATTGTGCCAGCTTCTTCCACATCAATTTTGTCGTCTAGCTTGAAGTGTTCTATCGTACGCTTCCACTTGTTGCGACTAAAAACATGCAACAACATTTTTCCAATAATATCATCTGGTGTGTTTAATGGATTTTCGGCTAAATATTTGGGTGAAGCTAAGATCACTAAAGGCGCTTCTGCTAAACAAACAGACTCAAGGTTATCCCATTTTCCGTTTCCATAGTAGATGGCAACGTCAATTTCTTTCCCTAACTGACCTTCATCTTGATCAACCCCTTTAATGCGAACTTCTACATCGGGGAACTTCTCATGAAAATCATTTAGACGAGGAACGAGCCATTGCATACCGAAGGTTTGGGGCACGCTGATGGTTAAAATTTGTCGATTGTTTTTAGCGCGAATTTTATCTGTTGCTTTGGCGATCTGTTCTAGAAGCGGTCGAATTTCCTCAAAATATTGCAAACCCGATTCTGTGAGCTCGAGAATACGGTTACGCCGGTGAAATAATTGTATGCTCAAAAAATCTTCTAATAATTTGATTTGATGACTTACGGCAGCCTGAGTAACGAAGAGTTCTTCGGCAGCTTTAGTAAAGTTAAGATGACGAGCAGCGGATTCGAAAGCTTTTAGCGCATTAAGAGGCGGAAGTTTTTTGTTATTCATAGCAAAGAACGATTGATTGATGATAAAGCATTACTTTTTTTGATTAATAAAATAAAAAAATCTCGTTTGTTACAGAGGATAAATCTCTCTAGAATAGCAACCCATACTTAGATGGATAGTGAACAACATTTTGTTGTTTGTATTTTTAAGTATGATGTTGTGTTTGCATATTGGTCTAGTTTATAGACCGTGAGTAATTCATTACTCATTTCACTTCCTGTATATTTTGACCGATTTGGTTGATAACCGCCCACTTGGGCGGTTTTTTTATGCCAAAAATCTGTGACATTCTAGCAGAAAGTCGCAGAAAACCAAAAATTTTTATCATTCTAAAAAAATTTGCTTTAGAATAGCCAAATTCGATTTTAATACACAATAATAAGGACACAACAATGACCCCAAAAGAGATTGATTGGCAAAATCTAGGCTTTTCTTATATTAAAACTGATTATCGCTTTATCGCACGTTGGAAAGATGGCAAGTGGGATAAAGGCGAACTTACTACTGATAATACTCTTCATATCCACGAAGGTTCGACCGCACTTCACTATGGACAGCAATGTTTTGAAGGCTTGAAAGCTTATCGTTGTAAAGATGGCTCAATTAACCTTTTCCGCCCAGATCAAAATGCGCTACGAATGCAGACGACTTGTGATCGATTGCTTATGCCACAAGTACCAGTAGAAATGTTTATTGAAGCATGTAAGCAAGTGGTTAAAGCAAATGAAGCATGGCTTGCGCCTTATGGTACAGGGGCAACACTTTATCTGCGTCCATTTGTGATTGGCGTAGGTGAAAATATTGGCGTTCGAGCTGCGCCTGAATATATTTTCTCTGTTTTCTGTTGTCCTGTTGGAGCTTATTTCAAGGGTGGTTTAGCGCCGTCTAATTTCCTTGTTACAAATTATGACCGTGCAGCGCCTCATGGCACTGGCGGGGTAAAAGTGGGGGGTAACTATGCGGCAAGTCTGCTGCCACACGAATTAGCCGCAGAGCGTAATTTTGCAGACTGTATCTATCTTGACCCTAAAACTCACACTAAAATTGAAGAAGTTGGTGCCGCAAACTTCTTTGGCATCACGCGTGATAACAAATTCATCACACCTAAATCACCATCAATTTTGCCAAGTATTACGAAATATTCTTTGCTATGGTTGGCAGAAAATCGTTTAGGCATGCAAGCCATTGAAGGTGATGTCTATATTGACGAACTTGATCAATTTGCAGAAGCAGGGGCTTGTGGCACTGCTGCTGTGATTTCTCCGATTGGCGGTATTCAAAATGGTGATAATTTCCATGTGTTCTATTCTGAAACCGAAGTTGGGCCAATTACCCATAAACTTTATGATGAATTGACAGGTATTCAGTTTGGCGATGTAGAAGCGCCAGAAGGCTGGATTGTGAAGGTAGAGTAGTAACAAGCGGTGGATTTTCCACCCTATTTTGCAAAAGGGCGAATTGGTATTCGCCCTATCTTTATGGAGCATATATGATTCAACGTTTTGAAGTCGGGCATCGCTATTCTGAAGTTGCTATTCACAACCATGTTGCCTATTTAGCTGGCCAAGTACCATGGGATGCCTCGGCAGATGCTTATGGACAAACGCAGCAAGTACTGGCAGAAATTGATAAATGGTTAGCCCTAGCTGGTACAGATAAAAGCCGTATTTTGATGGCACAAATTTATCTTGCTGAAATGGGCGATTATGCAGAAATGAATCGCGCTTGGGATGAATGGGTAGCAGAAAATCATGCGCCGCCACGCGCGTGTGTAGAAGCTAAGCTGGCTATGCCAGAGTGGAAAATAGAAATCGTGGTAACCGCTGCAGTGTAGAGTAGGAAGAGGATGAAATATAACTGGATTTTATTTGATGCCGATGAAACGCTTTATTCTTTTAACTCATTTCACGGCTTAAAGCCAATGTTGGCTCGCTATGGCATTGATTTTACTCAACAACATTATGATGAGTTTCAAGCCGTTAATCAGCCGTTGTGGGTGGCGTACCAAAATAAAGAAATTACCGCAAAAGAGCTGCAAATGACCCGCTTCGCCAAACTTGCGAAGCAAACAGGACAAGATCCATTGATATTAAACCAAGAGTTAATGGCGGAAATGGCAAAGGTTAGTCGTCCTCTGGAAAACACGTTAGCCATGCTCCAAGCGTTATATGGTAAAGTGCAGATGGGGATTATTACGAATGGTTTTCGAACCTTGCAACAAAAACGCTTAGATAATACAGCTACGGGGCAGTTTTTTGAGATGGTGGTAGTGTCTGAAGACGTTGGTGTGGCAAAACCCGACCGCCAAATTTTTGATTATGCATTTGCTCAAATGGGGGAGTTTGATAAATCAAAAGTGCTTATGGTTGGTGATACGCTTGCCTCTGATATTTTAGGCGGTAATTTGAGTGGGATTGATAGCTGTTGGTTCAATCCGCATCAAAAAACAAATGAAACAGATATTCGTCCAACTTATGAAATTCACTCCATGTTAGATTTAATTCCTATTGTAAGCGGTCGAATTTAACCCAAAATTTGCAAAGGGTAACAGCTATGAAATTACAGCAACTTCGCTATATAGTGGAAATCGTTAATCAAAATTTAAATATTACCGAAGCCGCGGAAAGTTTGTACACCTCTCAACCGGGAATCAGTAAACAGGTGCGGCTACTTGAAAGTGAACTTGGTATTAATATTTTTGAACGAAACGGTAAGCATATTAAAGGACTCACTTCAGCAGGCGAGAAAATTGTTGAAATTGCGCGGGAAGTGTTAGTGAAAGCACAAAGTATTAAAGCGGTTGCTGAAGAGCAGACTCGTCCGAATAAAGGTGTGTTACGCATCGCGACAACAAACACCCAAGCTCGTTATATGTTGCCAGCAGTGATTAGCCGTTTTAAAACAAAATATCCTGAGGTGAGTTTACATTTGCATCAAGGTTCACCTACTCAAATTTATGATGCCTTAATGGCTGGAGAGGTAGATCTCGCGATTACGACCGAAGCGCAATATTTGTTTGAAGATGTCATCTCTTTGCCCTGTTATCGTTGGAATCGTTCAGTAATTGTTAAACCGGATCATCCTCTAGCCATTCTCGCGAACCAAAAACAACAACTGACTGTCCAACAGCTCGCTCAATATGAACTGATTACTTATACTTTTGGTTTTACTGGGCGCTCGGATCTCGACCAAGCATTTAACCAAGAAGGGTTGGAACCAAATATTGTGTTCACTGCAACCGATGCGGATGTGATTAAAACCTATGTTCGCTTAGGATTAGGAGTTGGGATTATGGCAAGTATGGCACATACTCAGGAAGATGAAGATTTAATCGCGATTGATGCTTCTCACCTCTTTCAATCGAGTATGACCCGTATAGCTTTTAAACGTGGTATGTTTTTACGTAACTATATGTATGATTTTATTCACTATTTCTCTCCTCATTTAACTAAAATGCAGGTAGAGCAGGCCGAACAGTTACGTGATAACAATGCAATTTTACGTTTATTTGAACAAACTCAATTAGAGGAAAAATAATGAAACTGATGAAAAAAGTGTTAGTGCTAGTGACCGGATTATTGGCTATCGCTGTAAATTCTGTGGCAGAAGATTTTAATATTAAATATAGCTCAAACTATCTGATGCCGGCGTATGTGCATTTTAAAAATGATGGCAAAAGCTATTCGATTGTGTCGAAAATTAATGTGCCGCTGTATAACATTGTATTCAGTGCAAAAGGGCGGGAATATGGTAATCAATTCCATATGCTGAGTTATCAAGATAGCCGTAACGGTAAAAATTATGCCATTGCAGAATTGGATTCCAATACCATTCAATATGGTAAAGTGAAAGAACCACTGAAAAAGGAGAGCATTAAAATGCCAACTTTCGATCTATTTAGCGTGGCCTTTCAGCTAAGTTATTATGATCGGTTGCCAAAAAGTTTTCAAACTACGAATGGCAAAAAGTTGTATCCAACAGAAAACGTAGTGCTTAATAAATCGCAACAAACTATCAAAGTAAAAGGTCAGAATGTTGAAGAGATTACCTATCGTTTCAAAACGGGTGGCAAATATATTACAGTGAAAAAGCATGCAGGAGAAAAATTCCCTCGCTATATTTCTTACAATCGTGATGGCGATAATTACGAACTGAAGTTTGATAGTTTTGTAAAATAATTCAAATAATGAAAAAGAGAGAACGATAATTTTCGTTCTCTCTTTTTATATAAGATTAAGCTAATTTTTCTAAAAATGCTGGAAGGTTTTGCGCACCAACCTGTTGAGCTACCACTTCACCATTTTTGATAATTGCTAAGAATGGGATACTGCGTACGCCAAATTGAGCCGGCACTTGTTGGTTCTCATCCACATTCATTTTTACGATACGGACTTTATCTCCCATTTCTGCGGCCAAATCGTCTAATACCGGGCCAATTGCACGACAAGGTCCGCACCATGGAGCCCAGAAGTCTAATAATACAGGCACGTCCGATTTTAAAACATCTTGTTCAAAAGTTGCATCAGTTGTGTGTAATACGCTGCTCATAATTTTGTTTCCTTAAATTTAATTAAAAAAGAAAACGCCCTGTGAACCAGAGCGTTCAAGCTATTCGACAAGATAGTCACTTATCTCCCACTTTTCAAGTAGGAATTTTAAATTGCTGTGATTATTTTTCTTCATGAAGCTGATCTTGTGGTAACACAAGATTCAGAGTTAATGCCATTAATGAACCAACAGTAATTCCCGAACCAAAAATTTCTTTGATAAATGACGGAAGTTTATCTAACAACTCGGGGCGGGTTGTCACAGCTAAACCACAACCAATAGATACGGCAATAATTAAGCCATTACGGCGGCTACGTTCAATTCGGTCAAGCATTTGAATACCGGCTGCAATAATCATGGCAAACATAATTAAGCCGGCACCGCCTAATACTGGCGTTGGAATAGAAACAATTAATGCGCCAAAAACAGGGAAAATCCCAGCAATAATCAACATGATTCCCATAATGGTCACAACATAACGGCTTGCAACACCAGTTAATGAAATAATGCCGATATTTTGTGAGAAAGAAGAGAATGGGGTTGTAGACATGAGTGCAGCAAATGCTGAGCCTAAACCATCACATAAAATCCCGCGGCGTAAATGTTCTCCGGTAACTTCAGTTTTTGTAGCATTTCCCACGGCAAGGAAGTCTGCATTAGATTCAACAATGGTGACTAAATAAGCAATACTCATGCCAATAATGCCTGAAATTGGGAAGGCTAAGCCAAAATGTAGCGGCTTAGGTAGAGCGATAATCTCTGCTTGTTTTACGGTACTGAAATCAATCCATCCTAATAATAGGGCGACAATATAGCCAACCAACATACCAATTACGATAGCTGCAGCGGAAAAGATACCTTTTCCCCATTGCACTAAGCAAATCACTAAAATTAATACAAATGATGCCATTGCTAAATTAGCCGGATCCGCATAATTCGCATCGCCTTTTTGACCGCCGGCAAACCAATCGACCGCAACGGGGATCAAGCTTAAACCAATCATCATTACCACTACTCCCGTCACCACAGGGGGAAAGAGTTTACGTACATAAGGCATAAAAAAGCTACCAATAATCATCACCAGTGAACCAACTAATGCTGAACCCATAATGCCCGCTACGCCATGCTCGCTAAATCCAATTGCAATTGCAGCCGCCACGAAGGTAAAGCTTGTTCCCATTACGGTTGGTAAGCGCAAGCCAACAGGGCCAACACCTTGGCATTGAATAATAGTGACAATACCTGAAACCAACAATGCTGCATTGACTAATACAATGGTGTCGGCAGTCGGTAATCCAAGCACTCCGCCTAAAACTAATGGTACAGCGATAATTCCTCCGATTGCAGCGAGCAAATGTTGAGCTGCAAGTAAGAGAGATAACCCAAATGGCGGTTTGGAATCGACAGGATAGCGTAAATTTTGCATAATGAGGTTCTCTTGAGTGTAGAAATAAAAATGGGCGGTATTATAATTATTTTTTTAGATAAAGCAATCGTTTGCGCGAGATGTTTTTTTGGTAAAGAAATATGAATAGCTGACCGCTTGTTTCGCTTTATTTTTGAGCATAATTGAGTTAATAGGAGTTTAAAATGACAACAATTACATTACAGCTAGAAGGTTTACACTGTGGACACTGTGTGAAAAGCGTAGAAAATGCATTATCTGCATTAGCAACGGTACGAGCCGTAAAGGTTGATTTAAACACTCAAACTGCAGTTGTTGAAAGCGATGAAACGCCCACAACATTGATTGAAGCTATTGTTGAAATTGGCTTTGATGCAAAAGAGGCATAAGAAGAGGGTAGTTTGATAGGGAATCCTCATGAAAGAACAACAATATTTACTCAACGGCTTACACTGCGCCGCTTGTGTCCGACGAGTAGAAACAGTAGTTAAGCGGTTAGAAAATGTCGAATATGTTTCTGTTAATCTTGCTGATCAAACCGCGTTTGTACAAGGTGATATCAGTGCAAACCAAGTGATTGCTGCAATAACAAAAATAGGTTTTGGAGCGGAGTTACTGGAAAGCGAGCAAGAACGTCGCGTTAAGCAACAACAGCAAACAAAAAAAATTTTAAATGAGAAAAAACAGCAGTTTATTTTAGCGTTAGCTATTGGTGCAATTTTAATGCTGTTTGGTATGCAATTTGGTATGCAGCCTACGCATGAGAATCGTTGGATTTGGCTATTTTGGGCGGCAATATCTGCCTTCACGATGTATTTCAGTGGACGCCATTTTTTTGTTGGCGCTTGGAAAACATTTAAACAGCGCACAGCAACAATGGATACGTTGATTGCATTAAGTACAGGCGTTGCATGGAGTTATTCTTTCTTTCTGACTCTTTTCCCACAGCCGCATAGCCACCTCTATTATGAAGCGAGTATGATGATTATTGGCTTTCTTAATTTGGGTAAATTCTTAGAATTGAAAGCAAAACAGCGTTCCTCATTAGCATTAGAGAAATTACTAGATCTCGCACCACAACAAGCGGTCATTTTGGAGGAAAATTCTGCAAAAGTTATTCCCGTGAAGGGAATTAAAGTGGGTATGCAGATCCAAGCGCTCACAGGAGACCGCTTAGCCGTTGATGGTACATTATTGCAAGGTACGCTTTGGGTTGATGAATCTATGCTAAGTGGAGAGCCTTTGCCTATCGAGAAAAATAGCGGAGACAAATTGCGAGCAGGTACCATTGTACAAGATGGTGCGGGTGTGTATATTGCTGAGCAGGTCGGTTCACAAACAGCACTTGCGCGTATTATTCATGCGGTTCGTCATGCGCAGTCGAGCAAACCGCCGTTAGCACAATGGGTTGATAAGGTGGCGAGTGTATTTGTGCCGATAGTCGTTTCAATTGCGTTTATTTCTGCTCTGGTTTGGCTTGCTGTTGGCAAAGATTTTGCCTTTGCATTGTCGATTTTTACCACCGTGTTGATTATTGCTTGTCCTTGTGCTTTAGGGCTTGCTATCCCACTTTCCACCATTGCTGGCGTAGCAAGGGCGGCAGAATTTGGGGTTTTGGTGAGAAATATTGAAGCATTGCAGGCAAGTAGTGAACTGGATACTTTAGTATTTGATAAAACAGGGACTCTAACGACAGGTGAAATGCAGGTGGTAGATGTCCAGATATTTAATGGAGCAGAACAAAATGAAGCGCTTGGTTTAATTAAAGCGCTTGAATGTCAATCTAATCACCCGATTGCTAAAGCAATTGTAAAATTTTGTGAAAATGTGACCGCTTGCTCGGTTGAAAATGTACAAGTGGTGAAAGGGCTGGGTATAACCGGAATATATCAAGGGCAAAAGGTTAAACTTGGTAATAAGGAATTTGTAAAATCAGAGCACTGGGTTCAGCCTTTATTCTCTTCAACAGCAATAATCGGAACGGAAGTTTGGCTTTCACTTGATGACATTGTTTTGGCTAAACTGACTTTGCAAGATCAACTTAGAGCTGAGAGTAAGCAGGCGATTCAAGTTTTTCAAGCACAAGGTTATCTGTGCATCATGCTCACAGGAGATCGCTCGGAGGTTGCTCAATATTATGCTAAAGAGCTAGGTCTTGATGCGGTTATTGCAGATGTGCTACCTGAGCAAAAGTCTGCTGAAATAGCTAAGTTACAAGCTCAGGGCAGAAAAGTTGCTATGATTGGTGATGGGATTAATGATGCGCCAGCGTTAGCACAAGCTAATGTGGGCGTGGCAATGCATCAAGGCAGTGAAATTGCCCTAGAAACCGCTGATTTATCTTTAATGCAAGCAGGGTTAAAACCGCTGAGTGCAATTTTGCCATTTTCTAAAAGTGTACTGAAAAATATGCAACAAAGCCTGCTTGGCGCATTTTTCTACAATATTATTAGTATTCCTGTCGCTGCCGGTGCTCTATATCCGTTTACCGGTTGGTTGCTTAACCCGATGATTGCCGCCATTGCTATGGCATTGTCATCGGTGACGGTGGTACTAAATAGTCAGCGCTTGTTAGCCACGCGCTAGCTAAAAACGCTTTATTGGAATAATGAGGTGGTGTGCATTTGCTTCGCGGTGGCAAAATTTGTCGCTATTGAGCGTGAATTTGAGTGAATATCTGGTATTTAGATAACTATTCTCATTTACGATGAGGTTGTTGATTATCATCTTTAACAACATAATTGAGAATGAATATCATCTGTTGATCTTCTCTGCATTTCTCCTTATAATCTCTAGCACGAGAATAACCATACTTTGAATAAGGAGAAAGACATGAAGAAGTTACTCGTACTACTGAGCTCAGCATTATTGCTAGCCAATCCACTTGCGGCAAAGCAGTTTAAAGCGGTAACAACCTTTACTGTAATCCAAGACATTGCACAAAATGTGGCGGGTGATGCTGCGGTTGTGGAATCTATTACTAAACCTGGTGCTGAAATTCACGAATACCAGCCAACACCCCAAGATATTGTAAAAGCCCAATCCGCAGATTTAGTGCTTTGGAATGGCATGGGCTTAGAGAGTTGGTTTGAGCGCTTTTTCAGCCAAGTGAAGGGTAAGCCATCGGTATTGGTGACTGAAGGCATTCAGCCAATTGCTATCGCAGAAGGCCCTTATAAAGATAACCCAAACCCACATGCTTGGATGTCGCCAAAGAATGCTTTAGTTTATATCGAAAATATTCGTAAGGCATTTGTCGAGCATGATCCTGCCAATGCAGAAACTTATAACCGTAATGCGAAAGCATATGCAGAAAAAATTATGGCGTTAGACGAACCATTACGCGCGAAGCTCAATGCAGTACCTGAGGCGCGCCGTTGGTTAGTAACCAGTGAAGGTGCATTTAGCTATTTAGCTGCTGACTATGGCTTCAAAGAACTTTATCTCTGGGCAATTAATGCTGATGAGCAAGGTTCTCCGCAACAAATTCGCAAAGTGATTGATCAAGTTCGACAGCATAAAATTCCAGTGGTATTTAGTGAAAGTACGGTTTCTGATAAACCTGCAAAACAGGTAGCGAAAGAAACAGGTGCAGTCTATGGTGGCGTTTTATATGTTGATTCACTTTCAACTGCAGATGGTGAAGTACCAACTTATATTGATCTGCTTAAAGTGACTGTTTCAACCATTGTTGAAGGGTTTAAGCAGTAATGAAAAATTCGCTGAAAGTGGAAAATGCGACAGTACGTTATAATAACGGGCATACCGCAATTTATGATGTTACTTTTCAGCTTCAAGGGGGCACAATTTGTGCCCTTTTGGGCGTAAATGGTAGTGGGAAATCTACACTATTTAAAAGTATTATGGGGTTAACTCCTCTTTCCCAAGGTAAGATCGAACTTTGTGGGTTACCCATCAATCAAGCATTAAAACGTAATTTAGTCGCTTACGTCCCACAAAGTGAAGAAGTTGATTGGCAGTTTCCTGTATCGGTTTATGATGTTGTGATGATGGGGCGTTATGGCTATATGAACTTTTTGCGTATTCCCAGTAAAACGGATAAACAGAAAGTACAACAAGCTATGGAGAGAGTCGGTATTGCTCATCTTGCTGAACGGCAAATTGGGGAATTGTCTGGTGGTCAGAAAAAACGTGTTTTCTTAGCTAGAGCATTAGCACAACAGAGTCAGATTATTCTGCTTGATGAACCCTTCACTGGGGTGGATGTCGAGACCGAAAATACCATTATGCAATTGCTTAAACAGCTACGCGCTGAAGGGCATCTCATTTTAGTTTCCACTCATAATTTAAATACTGTTCCCGCCTTTTGTGATCAAACCGTCATGATTAATCGTACTGTGCTGTTTTATGGTGATATTGCGCAGACATTTACGCCAGAAAAGCTAGAACAAGTTTTTGGGGGGTATCGCTATACAGTTGCGCTAAGTAGTAAGGAGCCGTCTTATGCTTGAGGTATTACTTGAGCCTTTCAGCTACGACTATATGTTTAAAGCCATTTGGGTGAGTGGGCTGATTGGCGGAGTATGTGCTTTTATGTCGGCATACTTAATGTTAAAAGGCTGGTCATTAATTGGTGATGCGTTATCTCATGCGGTAGTTCCAGGGGTTGCAATTGCTTATGCATTTTCTCTGCCTTATGCGCTCGGCGCATTTTTTTCTGGTTTTCTTGCCACGTTAGCTATTTTAGCGGTGAAATCATTGAGCAAATTACGTGAGGATGCAGTAATCGGCTTTATTTTCAGTACTTTTTTTGCAATTGGATTACTGATTGTCTCGATCAATCCAACCAGTGTTAATGTGCAATCTATTGTTCTGGGGAATATCCTTGGTATAGCAGATGAAGATATTGTGCAACTCTATTGGATTTTGGGAATTTCAACGTTATTACTTGTGCTGTTTTGGAAAGATCTCTTGCTGGTATTTTTTGATGAAACACAAGCGCGAGCGGTTGGATTATCGCCCTTACGTTATAAAATTTTATTTTTTAGCTTGTTAAGTGCATGCGTTGTAAGTGCACTGCAAAGTGTCGGTGCAATTTTGGTGATTGCAATGGTGGTGACCCCTGGTGCAACCGCATACTTGCTGACAGATCGTTTTGGCTATTTAGTGCTTATTGCAATTATCATTGGAAGTGTAACAAGTGCGATGGGGGCTTATTTAAGCTACTTTGCAGATGGTACAACAGGTGGATTTATTGTATCGATACAAACTGGCATTTTTCTATTAGCTTTTCTGTTTGCGCCTAAATATGGTTTCATTCCGCGCCGTTTTGCAAAAAAACAGCCAAATGTGAGCGCTTGTAAAGCCGAAAAAACAGGAGAGAAAGCTTATGGTTGAATGGTTGAGCGAGCCTTTTGTTTTCCCTTTTATGCAACGAGCACTCATTATTGGGATTTTGGTAAGCTCGGTGTGCGCTGTGCTTTCTTGCTATTTAGTCTTAAAAGGCTGGGCATTAATGGGTGATGCAATTTCACATGCTGTGCTTCCTGGGATTGTTATTGCGCATTTGTTATCTTTGCCACTTGCTTTAGGTGCTTTTTCTGCTGGTATTTTTAGTGCGGTAGCAATTGGTTACTTAAAACAGCATAGCCGCATTAAGCAGGATACCGTCATGGGCATTGTGTTTTCGGGTATGTTTGCCTTTGGTTTAGTGATGTTTGCAAAATTGGATACGAACCAGCACCTATTGCATATTTTATTTGGGGATATTCTTGGTATTCATGACCACGACTTTTGGCTAAGTTTAGGTATTGCCACTCTTGTCTTGCTGATTATTTTGGTTAAGCGCCGTGACTTTTTGCTTTACTGCTTTGACCCAAGTCATGCAAGGGTTGCAGGGTTAAATAGTCAGCTATTGCATTATGGTTTGTTAGTACTACTGACCGCAATGATCGTGAGTGCGATGCAAGTTGTTGGTGTTATTCTTGTGGTCGCGATGTTAATTACCCCAGGGATGACAGGATTTGTTCTCAATAAGCGCTTTGATAAAATGCTTCTGACGGCCGTTTGTTCTGCGGTGTTAAGCGCTTATTTAGGCATTTTGCTGAGTTTCCACTGGAACGTTGCAACTGGGGCAATGATTGTGGTGCTACAAGCAATCTGCTTTGTGCTTGCACTACTGTATAGCCGGCTTAAGGCAATTTTGCATTAAAATAATCCATGATGAGTTCACAAGCTATACGTACTTTTTCTGATTGTATTCGTTGTAATGTCACTAAATAGAGTGGAATTGCAGGAAGTTGCCAATCTGGGAATAGACGAATTAATTCGCCTGTTCCCAGCATTTTTTGTACATCCACATTGGGTTGTAATGATATACCCAAGCCACTTGTCGTTAAGCAGCGACTAGCATAAAGCGTATTACAATGTATCCGATAAGCTGGCTGAATGCTTTTTTGTTGTTTGCCTTTTTTCAGCGTAAATTGTTGAAATTTGGGATTAGAAAAACTGATCCAATCCAGCGATTGTAATTCTTCCAATGTTGTTGGCACAGCCTTATCAGTAAAGAATGCTGGGCTTGCCACGGTATGCCATTCAAAGTCAGTGATATGTCGTGCAATCATATTATCACTCAGAACCCCTTCTCCAGCTCGGATAGCAATATCGATCCGCTGTTTTTCTAAATCGATCAATTTATCTTCAAACAGTAAATTGAGTCTAAAATCAGAGTAGCGATCAAGAACCGATTTGAAAACATTAACGAATAAACTATCGGTGAGCCCTGTGACACAAGCAATATTCAATTGTCCTGATGGCGATGAACGAAGCTGCTCAAGGCTTTTGAGAGCATTATCGGCATTTTTTTCAATTTGCGCAGCATGTTCATAAAATGCTTCTCCTGCTTCGGTGAGTGAAAGTTTACGCGTTGTGCGAGTGAGTAGCTTGATATTTAATTGTTGCTCAAGTTTCTGGATGGTTTGACTAATGGCAGAGGCGGTCATTTGTAATTTCTCTGCTGCCGCTTGCATTGAGCCATGTTCCACTACTTTCACAAATACCGTCATGGCTTTGTAATCATGCATAATGTTTCCTATTATTTAGTGATACTTAATAGTGTATTTAGAAATCTTACTCTTATCAACTAATGCACAATACGTATAATGCACGCTTTAAATTTCATTCATATTTTAAGGAAAGCAAAATGAATCAATTAATTGAAAATTTACGTCCATATGCATTACTGATTGCTCGTGTTATTGCTGGTTATATGTTTTTATTACATGGCACAGCAAAATTCTTTGAATTTCCCGTTTCAATGACAGGCGGCAATGGCGCTGTTGCATTCTTTTCAATTTATGGTGCGGCAGCAGTGTTAGAATTAGTTGGGGGGATTTTTATTATTTTAGGCTTATTTACCCGCCTAACAGCTTTTATACTCTCTGGCCAAATGGCAGTTGCCTATTTTATGTTTCACGCTAGTGCTGAAACATTGTTCCAACCAATGCTAAATAAGGGAGAATTAGCTGCGCTTTATTCACTCTTTTTCTTAGTTCTCATTTTTACGGGAGCAGGAAAAATAGCACTTGATTATAAGATCGCGAGCAAAAATTAATTTTTTTACATAATTTCAACAAACGGATTAGTGGATCAGCTGCTAATCCGTTTATTTTTCGGTAAAATCAGCCGAATTTTTTTATTTATAAGGATGTGCTATGCACCACTTTGGTTTTCCGCTGGAAACGATCATTATTTTCTTCTCCGTCATTGCCCTTTCGATTTATTTAGATCTTTTTGCTCATCGCAATGCAAAGGAGATAAATGTTAAAGATGCGACATTATGGTCGCTATTTTGGATTGGACTTGCGCTTGCATTTTATGCCTATATTTGGGTGCGCTTTGATAAAGCATTTGCTGATCTTTATTTAGCGGGCTATGTACTGGAAAAAAGCTTATCTATTGATAATTTGATGGTCTTTATGGCAATTTTTGCCTCATTCGGTATTGTTGGTAAATTGCAACACCGTATTCTTTACTGGGGGATTTTGGGGGCACTACTTTTCCGCGGTATTTTTGTTGTTATCGGTAATGGGCTATTTTTACTGACACCTTGGGTAGGTTTTTTATTCGCACTTTTTGTACTCTGGAGTGGAGTAAAAATGTGGAAAGAGAGCAATAGCGATAAAAGCGAAGAAATTGAGGATTATGCTAATCATTGGAGTGTGCGCTGGGCGAGCAAGGCATTTCCTGTCTATACTCAATTATTTGCTGATCGTTTTTTAGTGAAAGATAATCAATTGAATGCTGAACAGAAACAGAGAGTAACCCGAAAAGGCTTAACTTACATCACGCCTGCGTTGCTTTGCTTAATTGCGATTGAAACCTCTGATGTGGCTTTTGCCTTTGACTCTGTTCCCGCGGTTATCGCTGTAACACAAGAGCCATTATTAGTTTATGCGGCAATGATTTTTGCGATTTTAGGATTGCGTAGCTTATATTTTATTCTTGCCGCCCTAACTAAATATTTAGTGCATCTTGAGAAAGCTGTCATTGCATTGTTATTTTTTATCGGTTTGAAAATGGGGCTACAATCGTGGAACCACACAATGGGAGATACAGGAATTCATCTTTCGCCTAATGCAAGCCTACAGATAGTATTAGGTGTGTTAGCTTTAGGCGTGATAGCCTCATTTATTTTTCCCAAGAAAAAAGAAAAATGATGCCGTACTATTTTAAGGCATAAGTGGCAAGCGGTACGATTTTGTAAAATTTTTGCAAGATCGCACCGCTTGCTTTATGCTTACGCTATTTTTATTTATAAATTATTTCTAAAGAGAATCTAATTTTGAGCAAACGTCGTTTAACCCAAAATCAACAACGCCGCATTCAGTCTAACCATCAACGTAAAATACATAAAGCTGAATTCGAATGGCAAGATGAAATGCTTGGTGAAATTCGGCAGGGGGTGATTGTTACCCGCCATGCAAAACACGCTGATGTCGAAACCGAAAATGGTGAAATCTTTCGTTGTAACTTACGACGGACATTGAAAAATGTTGTTGTTGGCGATGTGGTTTCTTGGCGCTTAGGTAATGAGCAATTGCAAGGGATTAGCGGAGTTATTGAGGCGGTTTTTCCTCGCAAAAATGAGCTAACCCGCCCAGATTATTACGATGGCATCAAAGTGATGGCATCAAATATTGATCAAATTATTATTGTCTCGGCGGTGCTTCCTACATTATCACTTAATATAATCGATCGCTATTTAGTGATTTGTGAAAATGCGCAAATTCCAGCTCTAATTGTGCTAAATAAAATTGATCTATTGAGTGAACAGGAGCGGGTAGAAGTACAAAAACAGCTGGCAATTTATGAAAAAATTGGCTACGAGACACTCTGCCTTTCTGCAGATACCGGTGAAAATATGCCGGCTTTGCACCGTTATCTTGCTAAAGGAACATCTATTTTTGTTGGACAATCAGGGGTGGGTAAATCCAGTTTAATTAATCAATTACTACCGGAAGTAAATGCATTAACAGGATCTATCAGCGATGTTTCAGGCCTAGGGCAACATACCACAACCGCTTCTCGTTTATACCATTTAGAACAAGGCGGGAATTTAATTGATTCTCCTGGAATTCGAGAATTTGGCTTGTGGCATTTAGAACCAGAACAGATCACCCAAGGTTATCGAGAATTCCAAAGTGTACTTGGGACTTGTAAATTTCGTGATTGTAAACATAAAGATGATCCAGAATGTGCATTAAGGGCTGCGGTAGAACAAGGCAAAATTGATGCTGTGCGTTTTGAAAATTACCACCGCTTATTAGAGAGCCGAGAAGAGAGTAAAAGCCAGCGTCATTTCAGAAAAGAGTAAGAGATTTCTTCCCCATTTGGGGAAGAAATTTTTTTGGCTAAATTTGCCCATGGTGCTCTACATGGATATTGGTATTTTCCATCCCCTCCTGGTTTTCGTAATCATGTTTAAAACCACGCAGTTTAACGGTAATGTTATTCTCTTTTGCATAAAAATTGGCAAAATCGTCAATTAACTCCAGCACATCACTGGCAATATAAACACTACGCTCGGCATCTATCGTGATAGTCGAGTCTGGGCGAATGTTTTTCAATGTTTTCTTAATCGCAGCTTTGTTTAAGAAGGAGACTTCTTCAGACAGAGTTAAAACGATACTGTGTGCTTCAGCAAGCTGCTCGCGGCTGAGGTAGTAAGCGCGTTTCATATTGCCATAAAGCAGGAAGATTATGCTAATAACTAAACCAATTCCGACCCCTTTAAGAAGATCTAAAAACACCACAGCAATCATTGTGGCAAGGAAAGGGATAAATTGGTAAATCCCTTTGCGCCAAAAATGGCGATATGTTGCAGGACGGGTCAGTTTATAGCCAATTAAAATTAACACAGCTGCAAGGGTTGCTAGTGGGATTTGATTAAGTAGATTTGGAATAGCAATAATGCAGATCAGCAGTAATAGCCCATGAATCACCGCTGATAATTTGTGTGTTGCGCCGGCATTGGCATTGGCAGATGAGCGAACGATCACTGAAGTCATCGGTAATCCTCCAATCAATGAGGCTACGATATTTCCGACACCTTGCGAACGTAATTCGTGGTTAGTATCTGTAATTCTACGACGTTGGTCTAAGCGATCGGCAGCTTCGATGGAAAGTAAGGTTTCAATAGATGCTACGACGGCAATTGTTGCACCGGTTAGCCAAACATAGGGATTTAATAAGCCGGTGAAATCTGGGAAACGGATTAGGCTTTCCGCTTCTTCTAAAGAGTGCGGGACTGGAAGTTGTACGAGCTGAGAAGTTGGAACAGCTAATCCACTATCAAAATAAATAAAGAGATCATTTAACAGGATACCAGCAAAAACGGCAATTAGTGCTGATGGCAGAAGCTTCAACTTGTTCAATAGAGGGTTTTTCTCCCAAGCAATAATAATTGCAATGGAGACTAATGCAATAATTAATGCGCCAAAGTGAATCTGTCCGCTCTGGATAATTTGCCAAAGAGAGCCTTTAGTACCAAATGCGTAAGGTAATTGCGATAGAATAATCAGCACGCCAATACCTGCTAGCATGCCTTCAATCACTGAAATTGGGATATAGTTGGTAATACTACCGGCACGAATCAAGCCCAATAATAATTGCAATCCTCCTGCAACTAAGCCTGCACATAAGAAGAGTTCAAATGCACCTAGCTCGGTGATCGCCGCGAGCACAATGGCAACTAAGCCTGCTGCGGGGCCTGAAACACTAATATGTGAGGTGCTTAATGCTCCGATAACTATTCCGCCAACGATGCCAGAGAGCACTCCAGCCAGTGGAGGGGCGCCAGATGCGAGTGAAATCCCTAAGCAAAGAGGCAAAGCAACTAAAAAAACGACTAATCCAGATGAAAAATTTTGTTTGAGCAACTGCCCGAAACTGTGTTCTTTACTCATAACAGACCTTATTTCACAAAAAGAAATTATTCTATGCCTTTTTTACGGAAAAAACTGTGAGAAATATCATTTTTCTGTGTTTTAACCGAGGAAAGAGGTAATAAAATGAAAAACTAGTTTGCGAGAATTTGTTCGCGTAGCCCACTTTGGCGTTGAATATCCGTTCTTACTGCATTTTTCCAAATGCGCTCACTCGCAAACAGCGTAAATTTTTCTTTTGCACGAGTGACTGCGGTATAAAGCAGCTCTTTGCTCAATACAGGGGAGTGACTGTGAGGCATCACCATTAATGTATGTGCAAATTCAGAACCTTGAGATTTATGGACAGTCATCACATAAGCCGGTTCATAATTAGGCACTCGACTTGGGGAAATATTAAGATATTGCCCATTTTCATTGCTATCGAAATAGATGCGCAGTTTGCCTTGCTCATCTGGTAACATTAAGCCGATATCGCCGCTAAAAATATGTAGTTGAGCCGCATTTTCCGTGATCAAAATCGGTTTACCAATATAGCTTTCACGGCTTTGGTTAAATTCGATTAAATGGCATTGCCGCAGAGCTCCGGCTATCTCTTGATTTAAGTTCTCAACGCCCAGTTCGCTAACGCGTAATGCAGATAAGAAGCGCACTTGTGAGAATGCTGCAAAAATTTGCGCCACGCTAATGCTAGCTGGTGATTGCTGACGTTGTTTGACTAAACTAAGATAAGGACGATAAAGTTGCACTGCCTGTTGCACCACGAGTTTTACACACTGCTGTTGCCATTGTGTCTTTTCTGGGGCGTTTGTCATAGCAGGATAGGTAATGAGTTGCAGATCGCTAAAAGCACTATTTGCAAAACTTTGCCAAGAATTGCCCGCTTGTTTGGCATTAATTTGGGCGGCAAGATAGCCTATACCAGAATATTCGCTAAAACGACGACTTTCTCGTAAGTGACATAGGCTGTCGCATACTGCGGGTACTTGGCTATTGCTGGAAAATAGCTCATAGCCTGTTACACATTGCAGATAATCACAATGCTGTTTGCTATAGCCGAGGGGAAGTAATTCGCCTAATTCGCTCATTGCATTGCCGGCTTCAACAGAGGCAAGCTGATCTTTATCGCCTAAGAGGATCAGGCGAGTTGTGGGCTTTAAGGCGTTAAACAGTTTTTCCATGACGAAGAGATCGATCATAGAGGCTTCATCAACCACTAATAGATCAACATGCAGTGGGTTATCCGCGTTATAGTGTGGTAAATCACGGTTTGGTCGAATACCTAATAAACTATGCAGTGTTTTGGCACTGTTTGGTAGAAGTTGTTTTAATTCATCTGGAATTTGAACTAATGACAGCAAACTATGCGTAATGGATTCTTTTAAACGTGCTGCTGCTTTGCCTGTTGGCGCAGCGAGGGCAATATTAAGTGGTGTTAGACCTAATTTGAGCTGTTTAAGTTGTAATGCCGCCAGCAAGATTGCTACGGTATAGGTTTTTCCTGTACCAGGGCCACCTGAAATTAAGCAGAATTTTTTGGCTAATGCTGTGGCAACGGCCACTTTTTGCCAATCAATTTTTGCAGATTGGTGAATAAAAAATTGAGCCAGAATCGCTTGATTTAAGCTGTTCTCTGCGCTGTCTGGAGTATGTGTTTGCACAGTTTGTTGCATTTTCCGAGCAATTCGGTGTTCTGCTTGCCAATAGCGGTAGAAATAGAGTCGATTATGCTGGAACAGCATCGGGGCAACATGCTCAGGATTATCGCTAAATGCGATATGTTCAGCTAAGTAAGATTGCCATTCAAGCGCTGGGATTCGTTCAATTTTTTGCAAAATTTCGTTGAAATAGTCCCGCTTGTATTGGTAATTCTTTAGCCCAAAAGGGTTTTCAATTATGCTTGAATCGAGGCGAAGGCAACTATGTCCTTGCATCACATGAAAAGAAAGTAATGCGGCTAGGAATAACGTTAAGTTTTGCTGAGTGGGGGAGTAGTCGTAAGCTTGTTGTTTGCTATCAATCCATTTGGCAAATTGATAATTAAGTTCAGAAATAAGATTCTCTTGTTTGAGTTCGGCAAGTAGTTTGAGCATAACCGTTATAAAAAAATCCACGCGATTGCGTGGATTTTATTGAGTTAAATTTAATTATTCAACTGTTAAAATACGGCAGGTGTTAGTACCACCTTCGCGTAATTCATCACCGTGAGTAAGTAACACGATATCGCCAGCTTTTAAGTAACCAAATTCTTTTAATAAGCTGATTGCTTTTTTCGCACCATCAATTGTGCGGCTGTCTTCGTTATAGAAAATTGGTGTTACACCACGATATAGTGCTGAACGGTTTAAAGCTTGTTCGTTACGAGAAAGTGCATAAATTGGTAAGCCAGAGCTGATACGGCTCATTAATTTGGCAGTTTCACCTGACTGAGTTAATGCGATAATTGCCGTTACACCTTCTAAATGGTTTGCAGTGTACATGGCAGACATTGCTGTAGCCTCATCAATGCTCTCAAATTTGCCTTCCATGCGGTGGCGAGAAACATTAATACTTGGCATGGTTTCTGCACCTAAGCAAACACTTGCCATTGCGCGTACAGTTTCTTCTGGGTAGTCACCATTTGCGGTTTCACCAGAAAGCATTACTGCATCAGTACCATCTAATACGGCGTTTGCAACGTCCATCACCTCTGCGCGGGTTGGCATTGGTTTTTTGGTCATTGATTCCATCATCTGAGTTGCCGTAATAACCACGCGGTTTAATTTACGTGAGCGACGGATAAGTTTTTTCTGAACACCAACTAATGCGGCATCACCAATTTCTACACCTAAGTCTCCACGTGCAACCATAATAACATCTGCACCTAAGATGATATCATTCATGGCTTCTTCGGTAGCTACTGTTTCTGCACGTTCTACTTTAGCGACAATTTTAGTATCTAAACCAGCTTCTTGTGCTAACTGGCGTGCATAATGTAAATCTGCACTAGACTGAGGGAAGGAAACGGCAAGATAATCTACACCAATTTTTGCAGCAAGTTTGATGTCTTCTTTATCTTTGTCAGTTAGCGCTGGTGCAGATAAACCACCACCTAATTTGTTGATCCCTTTATTATTTGAAAGTGGGCCGCCAACGGTGACTTCCGTATGAACTTTCGCGCCTTCAACAGAAAGTACGCGTAATTGTACGTTGCCATCATCTAATAATAAGATGTCTCCAGGAACTACATCATTTGGTAAGTTTTTGTAGTCTAAACCTACCGCTTCTTGATGACCTTCACCACGTGGTAATTCAGCATCTAAAGTGAATTTATCGCCGATGCTTAAGAAAATTTTGCCTTCTTTAAAGGTTGAAACACGGATTTTAGGACCTTGTAAATCGCCTAAAATTGCAACATGTTTGCCTAAACGTTTTGCAATTTGACGAACTTTTTCAGCACGTTCAATATGATCTTCTGGTACACCGTGAGAGAAATTCATACGAACCATATTCGCACCAGCTGCGATAATACGCTCAAGCATATCGCCACGGTCGGTTGCAGGCCCCATAGTACAAACGATTTTGGTTCTTCTGAGTTTAGACATTGATAATGTTCTCCAAGTAATGATTAAAAAATGAAATCTTTTTTTGCTCTTGCGTCAAGTAAAAACGTTGGGCATTATACGCGCAATTTCATTAATTTTTAAGGGGAAACTATGAAAATTTGGATAATGCGACATGCAGAAGCCGGCTTTAATGCGCCAAGTGATAGCTTACGAACATTAACGCCAGATGGGCTAGCAATGGCAAAAGCACAGGGGAAAAAGCTTGGAGAGCAATTCAAACAACAGCATATTGCGTTAGATAAATTATTAGTTAGCCCTTATATCCGCGCAATGCAAACTAAAGAGGCTTTAATCGAAGGAATGCAAGCGGTTGATTTTTCTCAAAATTTTGCAAATATTGAAGAACAATGGGATGGTATTACTCCTGATGGCATAACAGAGAGTGTGTTAGATTATTTGTTCTTTTTGCGTGAAGAAGGTGCTAGAAATGTACTGATAGTTTCCCACTTACCACTTGTCTTTGAATTAGTACAAGCCTTAACGCAATTTCAAGCCAGTGTGCATTTTTATCCTGCGGTCGTTGCCGAAATTGATTGGCATCGCAATAATGGGCAATTAATCTCTTCTATATAAATTATCCATCTAGCTAAGAGAAAAGGAGCAAATGATTTGCTCCTTCCGTTGTATTAACCAATTACTCTCGTGCCTTGATTATCCGCCTTACAAATATGGATAAATCCTTCATTGTTTTGCAGATACTCTTTTTCTAAGAACGCGACTAATTTATGGGCGTGTTCCAAATCAGGTGCAATGGCGAACATGGTTGGGCCGGAGCCTGAAATGCCCACAGCTAATGCGCCCAGATCTTTACAACCTTGACGCACTTCAGAGAAGTTTGGTAGCAAATTCTCACGATAAGGTTCTGCGATCAAATCTTTCATCATTGTTGCTGCCAGAATATCTTGCTGAGTATGGCAAGCATGCACAAAACTACCTAAAAAACGCGCCTGCTGGATCATCTCTTGGCGAGTGTAGCTTTTCGGCAAAATCGCACGGGCTTCGGCGGTGGATACTTCAATGCCGGGGTAGGCAAGCACCCAATACCACTCATCAAAGAACGGCAAAGGCTGGCAGATATTGCCGAGTGACTGGGTCATAAGTTGCAAGCCACCCAAATAGCACGGAGCCACGTTATCGTAGTGGATCGAGCCTGAAATTCGCCCCTCGAGTTCCCCCATCATTTCTAACAATTCCATTTTAGAAAAGGGTTCATCGTGGAATTTATTTAGAGCAACTAACGCCGCCACGACCGAACACGCACTTGAGCCTAAGCCCGAGCCAATCGGCATATTTTTTTCAAGCGTTAAGCGTAAATTTTTCACCACGCCTCCGCGCAATTTTAAGCGTTCGCTAAAAAGCACATAGGCTTGATAAACGATATTTTTTTGTGGCTCTTTAGGTAATTTGCGGACGAAATACCCCACACTGTCCAATTCAAAAGGGGTGTCGCAATCTTCAATTTGTACCACATCTCCTAACAGTGAGCCGTCAATTGGCGAGATTGCCACGCCTAATGAATCAAAGCCAACGCTTAAATTCGCACTACTGGCAGGAGCATAAATACGTAGCATTGTCATTAGTGTGATCCTCCGTGTAATGTGCGTAAAATATCTGCAAAGATGCCTGCAGCGGTCACTTTATTACCTGCACCATAACCACGCAATAAGAGTGGAATTGGGCTGTAGTAACGAGTGTAGAATGCTAATGCATTTTCACCATTTTTCACTTTATAGAGCGGATCATCACCATCGACTTCTTTAATCGCTACTTTGCATTTGCCGTTATCAATTGAACCAACATAGCGTAGCACTTTTCCACAAGCGGTCGCTTTTGCCACTTTTTCTGCAAAATCAGCATCTAAACTCGGCAACATGGCTAAAAATTCTGTGGTAGATTTGCCTTCGCTAAAGCCCTGTGGCAACACGCCTTCTACCTCAATATCACTTAATTCCAAGCGTAAACCACATTCACGTGCAAGAATTAACAATTTGCGAGCGACGTCTTGCCCAGATAAATCATCACGAGGATCGGGCTCGGTGAAGCCTTTTTCTTTCGCGTTTAAGGTTGCTTCAGAAAGCGTTGCGCCTTCTTCCAATTTACCGAAAATATAGGAGAGTGAACCTGATAAAATCCCTTCAAAACGTTGCACTTCATCGCCAGCAGCAAGCAGATTTTGTAAGTTTTCGATTACAGGTAAGCCTGCTCCAACATTCGTTTCATACAGGAATTTATGGCTACTTTGGCGAGCATTTTCACGCATTAACTGATAATACTCATAGCTGCCTGTATTGGCTTTTTTGTTTGGGGTGATCACGTGGAAACCTTCTTTTAATGCACGTGCATAAAGGTTGGCTACTGATTGGGCGGTGGTACAATCCACAAATACAGGGTTTACAACATGATGCAATTTAATGAAAGAGAGTAATACATCAAAATCAGATGGTTGGGTAGCATTGGCTAAATCTTCACGCCAGTTATCCAGATTTAAACCGTTTTCATTGAGCAACATTTTGTTGGAATTTGCCAAAGCACAGACACGGATTTCAATATCCTTCTTTGCAAGATATTCCTTTTGCTGTTTTACTTGCTCAATCAGTTCGCCGCCAACACCGCCAACACCAACTAAAAACATATCCACCACTTTTTTGTTGTTGAATAGCATTTTGTGGGTCGATTTTACGGCTTCGATTGCTTTATTTTGTGGCACAACGGCAGAGATTGAACGCTCGGAAGAGCCTTGTGCAATGGCAGTAATACTGATATTGGCTTGAGCCAGTGCCGAGAAGAAACGAGCGGAAATCCCTTTAGAAGTTCTCATACCATCTCCCACCACAGAAACGATAGAGAGATCTTTTTGCATCTCAATTGGATCAAGGGCTTTTTCTTTTAATTCTTGAGCAAATTCCGCATTCAGAGCAGTAAGGGCTTTCTCTGCGTGCTTAGTGAGCACACAGAAACTAATGCTGTATTCAGATGATGATTGAGTAATCAAAATGACCGACACATTTGCTTTTGCCATGGTGGAGAAAATACGAGCTGCCATTCCCACCATACCTTGCATACCAGAACCTGACACGTTAAACATCACGACATTATCTAAGTTAGTAATGCCTTTCACTTTTAAGCCATCAGTCGCGACATTACCATCAATGATTGTGCCTTTACCGTCTGGATTGCCAGTGTTTTTGATTAAGCACGGAATGTTAAGCGGCACAAGAGGCCCGATGGTGCGAGGATGGATCACTTTTGCGCCGAAGTAAGAAAGTTCCATTGCCTCTTGATAGCTCATTGATTCTAAGCAGATCGCATCAGGTACCAGACGTGGATCGCAGGTATAAACACCATCTACATCGGTCCAAATTTCGCAAATATCCGCTTTTAAGCAAGCAGCTAAACAAGCGGCAGAGTAGTCAGAACCGTTACGTCCTAAAAGCACTAATTCTCCATTCTCATTTCCTGCGGTAAAGCCTGCCATTAACACTACATTCTGTTTTGGAATTGAGCCAGCATCAACACGTTTGGTAGATTCTTCAATATCCACCGATGATTCTAAATAGCTGCCGTGAGCTAATAATTTTTCAACAGGATTAATACGAGTAACTTGATAACCTTTGGCTTCAAACCACGCCTGCATCATTGCAATCGAGAGTTTTTCTCCACGGCTATGCACTGTTGCACTGACATTATCTGGGCAGAATTTATCCGTTGCGGCTTGTTCTGCAATCTTGAGAATATCTGCAAGTTCCGTTTGAATAAAAGTGTGCAGACCATCTCGGTCAAATTGAGGATTGGCTTGATGTAACCCATTGATAATGTTGTTAAAAATGGTATTTGCGTCGTCTAAATGGGCTTGGAAATCGTCACCGCTTTGGGCTTTTTCCACAATGGCGACTAAGTGATTGGTAATTTTGGCGGGGGCAGAAAGCACAGCTGCTGCTTGGTCGCTTAGATGGGCTTGTTCGATGATGCTTGCTGCTTGCATAAAGCGTTCGGCATTGGCAAGCGATGTGCCGCCAAATTTGAGTACTCGCATAGGTTGCTCCTGTAAATTGTGATTTTGCAAATTTTTATACAAAAAAACCCGCTTGTATCAGCGGGTTTTCAGTTATTCCTTTCGTTTTACAGCCAACGCTTACCCGCACTATGTTGGCACATAATGGTAGTAATCATCGTGGTGGTCATCATTGTAAAACGGTTCATAGAGATTTTTTGTGTTTGATAGTAAAACGGCTTAGAGCATGCGCGAAAATAGATTTTTTGTCAATCATTTTTTGCCTAAATCATTTGTAGCTAAAAAAGCTTACAGATATAAATATTTTGGCTTTTTGTATGAGATTTACATATCTTTACAGTTAATTTGTTGCGTTTTTTTTTTTTTTTTTATGATAAGTAAGATTTAGCTTTAGATGGGTAATCTTTCTTTTGCTAAATCAATAATTACTTTAAAGACTTATTCATAACCCTTTGGGGCAATCAAATTGTTGATTGCCCTCTTTTTTATAAGATGAATAAGGCAACAAGATATTAAAGTACTTAGTACAAGGATATTTAAATCATGAATAAAGTATTCAAAGTTATTTGGAATGCTGCCAGTCAAACGTGGGTGGCGGTATCTGAACTTCAACGTGTTAAAGGCAAAACGAAATCTAAATCGTTAGCGAAGCCTGTTTTAGTGGCAGTTAGTGCTGCAACAGCTGGGGCGACGATGATTGGTGGCGTTCAAGCAGCGGTTTCTGTAACAGAAGACACCGAAAACTATCTTTTAACTTACGATGGTTCGGCAGCATCAGGTTTCCACTACATTTCTCAAGGTGTTAACGTTACTTCACCTTCAAGTAGCTCTGTAATTTACGGTGTAAATATTACAGGTTATTCCACTGATGTTTTGGTTGGTTCAAATTTGACTACCGAGGCTCCAGCAGCAACTATTTTTGGTCAACATTCTAAAGTAACTGGTCAAAATTCTAGGTATGCGATTGCGGTTGGTCATAATACTACTGCTGGCGGTCTTTCAAGCCTTGCGATGGGTCCAAGTGCAAACGCAACTTCGCAAGGCGATGTCGCTATTGGTGCTGGGGCGAGTACCATAGCAAAAGGTCATAACCAAAAAATTGCTATTGGTACAAATGCTAAAGCCATGGGTGAGGCGGGTATCGCAATCGGTTTAAATGCAAAAGCTTACAGTACCCAAGACACACTTGCGGAAGATGGCATCATTGATTCAGCAGCAAATTCAAACAATATGCATGGTCGTGATGTGGCGATCGGTGGCTTTGCGGTGGCAACGGGGGGTAGCTCGGTAGCGATCGGCCGTGTGGCGACTGCACAAGGTTCTGAATCTTTAGCATTTGGTCGTTTAACTTACGTACAAAAAACGGGTGAACACTCTGCTTCTATCGGTTCGTACAATAACATCTCTGGGGCACAAACCAACGTATTAGGTATTTACAATGCAAATATTACGGGTAATCACTCAAATATCGTGGGGGCATACAATAACCTAACGAGTAACCATTCGAATATCATCGGTTATGGCAATACCGTAACAGGCGATAATTCAACCGTAATTGGTACAAATGCAACCGTTTCAGGCAATATGTCTATCGCCATCGGCTATGGCAACCAAGTAACTGGCAATAATTCTGGTGCGTTTGGTGATCCAAATACCATTTCAGGTGATAGTTCTTATGCAGTAGGTAACGATAACACTGTTGCAAACAATAATACCTTTGTATTAGGCAACGAAGTAACCACCAGCCAAGATAATTCTGTGGTACTTGGTGCAAATTCAGCGGATCGTGAAGCAACTGCAGAAAGCACAGCAACGATTAACAACCTGACTTACTCTGGCTTTGCCGGGGTAGGTTCAGCGGCAAACGGTGTAGTTTCTGTAGGTGCAAAAGGTGCTGAGCGCCAAATCATCAACGTGGCAGCAGGTAATATTTCAGAAAACTCAACCGACGCAATCAACGGTTCGCAACTTTACTGGGTTGCTGCTAACCTAGCTAACGCAACACAAAACTATTTCCACGTGAACAACGGTTCAAATACTGGTGGTGATAGTGCAACTAACTTTGGTGGCGTGGGCGTTTCTGCTGGTGCAACAGGGCTTTATGCTCTAGCCGCTGGTGAAAATGCCGTCGCAACCGATCGCCGTAGTGTCGCAGTGGGTTATAACGCAAAGGTGTTATCTACTCAGAATAACCCTAGAGGTATCGGGCATACCGCCGTGGGTGAAAATACCTTAATCAATAGCAACGTAAACGAAGGTGCGGTAGCTATTGGTGGCGGTGCAGCGGTTGGTGTGATTATGAGCAATGATTATAGCTCAGATAAAAAATCAACCGTTTTAGTGGCAAATAGCGAAACTGCAGCACAAGGTACAGCAATTGGTTCACGTGCATTTGCTTATGGTGCACAATCTTCTGCGTTAAGTGCAGACAGCTGGGCGATTGGTCAGTCATCTATTGCGCTTGGTGGCGATGATACAATGCGAGCTCACTCAGCATTAAGAAGTGCAGTGGCAGAGTATGCAGCTAAGACAGGTACAAACCAAGTTTCGCAAAATAATGCTTATACCCGTGCAACAGGGTATAGCAATGTTTATGACACAGCAGTAGCTGCACGTGCAACTCGGTTTGCGCCGACAGCAGCTATTGGTGATGCCTCTATTGCTTTAGGTACACATGCTCAATCAGCAGGTGTGGCATCAAATGCTATTGGTACAAATGCGATTACTTTTAGTGACATATCGAATGCCATTGGTTTTATGGCACAAGCTGGCGTAAGCGGTGGAGCTGGCAAAAATGCAAATGCATTTGGTACTGTTGCAGTAGCTTCAGGTAATGATTCAAATGCTATTGGTCATAATGCAACGGCAAGTGGTGATGATTCTATCTCTATTGGTACGAATTCTACAGCTAGCGGTAATCAATCGATTGCAATCGGTTATGCAAACCAAGTAACGGGTGATAACTCTGGTGCATTTGGTGACCCTACTGTAATTTCGGGTAACCGTTCTTACTCTGTGGGTAACAATAATACCATCGCAAATGATGATACCTTTGTATTAGGTAGCACGGTAACCACCACACAAAATAATTCTGTAGTGTTAGGTGCGAACTCAACCGATCGTGCAGCAACCGCTGAAACCAGTGCAACTGTGAATGGCGTAACCTATGGTTCGTTTGCAGGTGTGGGTGCTGAAGCGAATGGTGTGGTATCTGTGGGTAAAGCAGGTGCTGAGCGTCAAATTATCAACGTGGCAGCGGGTAATGTCTCTGCAGACTCAACCGATGCGATTAACGGTTCTCAGCTTTACTTAGTAGCGGAAGAAGCTGCGAAGAAATCTATTGTGGCTGCGGGTGAGAATATCAGTAGCGTAACCACCTCAACTTTAACCAATGGTTCTGTGGTTTATACCGTAAACGCCATTGATACCAATACGCAAGCCAGCGTAACGTCTAACGATGATTCGGTAACTATCACCACTTCAACGAATGCAAATGGTACAACCAATTATGACTTGTCATACACCGATAACGATACGGTTACCACGGTAAGTTATGGTCGTTCATACAACTCATCAGCTCAAGCGAATGCACCAATTAACGTTACCACTTCAACTAATTCAGATGGTTCTGTTGATTATGCAATTAATGTGTTAACAACAGCATTAACCGTTGGGCAAAATGGTGCGGTATCTGTGCCAACAGGACGTAACAATAACTTGATGAATGCAACGCAAATTCAAAATGCGATCAACAATTCAGGTTTCCAAATTGTTACAGGTACAGTGGAATTAGCAGGTGGTTCAGGTACGCAAGAGGGTGATTCTTACCAAACTTTAGTTACCCCAGGCGATCAGCTTATTCTGAAAGCGGGTAATAACTTGGTGATTAGCCAATCAACCGATCGTACGGTGACTTATGCGTTAAACCCTGATATTTCACTTAACAGCATTACTATCAACCCAGATCTTTCTGAAGAAGATGTGGGCATTGATATGGGCGATACCAAAATCACTAACCTTGCAAATGGTACAAACCCAAGTGATGCGGTGAATTTAAGCCAATTGAATGCAACCAAAACCTTTGTTCAAGCGGGTAACCATACTTCTGTAAACAGCACCACCAATGCAAACGGTTCAACCAATTACATTGTGAATGCGGATAACGCTGTGGTAACTTCAACGGATGATTCTGTAACTGTTACTGCAACTTCAGCAACTAATGCAGATGGTACAACCACTTATACCTATGATTTATCAGCTAATGTTTCAACGGGTAGCCTAAGTAACAACGCAAACGGTACAGTACAAGCGGATGAAACTGCAGGAAATCTTGCAACAGTTGGCGATGTCGCAGATGCGATTAACAACAGCGGTTGGAACACCACATTAAGCGATGGTACTTCAGCACAAGTGAACCCAGGCGATGTAGTGAACTATGTGGACGGCAATGGCACAACAGCTAACGTTGCATTAAATACCAGCACGGGTGCGGTTGAAGTGAGCTATGACGTTAATAACGCAAATGCAACCAACGCAACCAACGGTAAAATTGATGCACCAACAGATGGGGCTAACTATGTTAACGCAACCACTTTAGTGGATACCATCAATAAAGCTGGCTGGAATGTCTTCCAAGAAACTGATGACGAAGCGAACTTAAAAGACACCGTAACTGCAGGCGATAACGTTGTATTTGCAAATGGTACAGACACTTTAGTGAATGTAGCCAACGATGGAAATACCACCACAATCACTTACAGCGTTAAAACTGGCGAGTTAAGCAACAATGCGAACGGTACAGTAAGCTTTGATGCAGCAAACGGCTCAGTGGCGACAGTAGACCAAGTAGCGGATGCGATTAACAACAGTGGTTGGAATACGACATTAAGCGATGGTACACAAGCTCAAGTGAACCCAGGCGATGTAGTGAACTACACGAATGGTACAAACACTGTGGCGAACGTGACCCAAGATGCAGATGGCAACATCAACGTAAGCTATGACGTTGCGGGTGATTTAACCAACATTACCTCAATTACCAACAACGCAGGTAATACGATTACTGTGGGTAACGGCACAACGACTGTGAACACAAGCGGCACAGCGGCAGTAGACCCGAACTCAAATGCGACCGACATTGCGACTATTGGTGATATTGTTAACACGATTAACAACGTAAGCTGGACAGTCGCAGGTAACGGAGAAGACGTAGAGAAAATTACTGCGGGCGAAGTGGTGAACTTTGTAGACGGCAACAACACCGTTGCGGTGGTCACTGCAAATGAAACCACAGGTGGCGTGGATGTGACTTACCATGTTGAGGGTGATTTAGCGAACATTACGTCAATCAGCAACAACAATGGCACAACCATCAGCTTAGGCAACAACACAGTTAACGTAAACAATGCAACGATTAGCAACGTAGCAGAAGGTGTGAACGGCACAGATGCGGTGAACGTGAACCAATTGAACAGCTCAATTGCAAGCGTGACCTGGAAAGTAACGGGTAACCACAGCGAAGAGAATGCAACTGTTGTAGGTAATGGCACAGTGAGCTTCAACGACTCAGACACCATTACGGCGAATGTAGAAGGCATGAACATCAGCTTTGATGTGAAAGCGGGTGATTTAAGTAGCAATGCGAATGGAACAGTAAGCTTCAGTAGCTCAAACGGCTCAGTAGCGACCGTAGACCAAGTAGCAGATGCGATTAACAACTCAGGCTGGCAAACCACATTAAGCAATGGTAATACGACAGTAATCAATCCAGGCAATGTAGTAAACTACAGCAACGGTACAAACACTGTGGCGAACGTGACCCAAGATGCAGATGGCAACATAAACGTAAGCTATGATGTGGCAGGTAATTTAACCAACATTACATCAATCACGAACAATGCAGGTAACACCATCACAGTGGGTAACGGTACTACAATTACCAATACCAACGGCACAGCGGCGGTAGATCCAAACTCAAACGCAACGGACATTGCGACGATTGGCGACATTGTTAACACGATTAACAACGTAAGCTGGACAGTTGCAGGTAACGGAGAAGACGTAGAGAAAATTACTGCGGGCGAAGTGGTGAACTTTGTAAACGGCAACAACACCGTAGCGGTGGTGACTGCAAATGC
>NZ_SMAM01000004.1 GCF_004346205.1 Bibersteinia trehalosi
GATATTACGCGGTATTAGCTACCGTTTCCAGTAGTTATCCCCCTCCATAAGCCAGATTCCCAAGCATTACTCACCCGTCCGCCACTCGTCAGCAAGAAAGCAAGCTTTCTCCTGCTACCGTTCGACTTGCATGTGTTAAGCCTGCCGCCAGCGTTCAATCTGAGCCATGATCAAACTCTTCAATTCAAAAAGTTTAATCGCTCAATAACTGCTAGCTATAAATCGCTTTATTTCTATTAAATAGAAGTAATGAATTTCTAGTTTAAGCACCTATTAAGACTTCAAAATTAAAAAATATTTTTAACTAATCAATCAACAAGTGCCCACACAGATTGTCTGATATATTGTTAAAGAACAAAAAAGAACGACGCACTGGAAAATTTATCTTTGCAACAGTGCGTCGTTGCGATGGCGTGCATTATAGAGATTTCAAAATCCTTTGCAAGCGCTTTTTTGCAAAAATCTAAAAAAAATGACCGCCTGGCGAACTTTTCTTCATCGTGCTGAAATTAACGACTATAAGCGGTTAATTTTTCACAAAAACACGCCTATTGCGTTGTTGTGTCATTTAATTTTAATCATCTTTACCCAGAATTTGATTAATCTCACTTTTATACAATACGGCTTTTGCCCCAAAAACGGCTTGCACTCCACCACCAACTTCCAGAACATCAATCGCACCTAACTTTCTCAGCATGGTTTTATCTACAGATTTCACCTCTTTCACAGCCACTCGTAGCCGTGTGATGCAAGCATCTACATTTTCAATATTATTTGCAGATCCCAATGCTAAGATAATTTGATGAGCCTGTTCAGTTAAAGAGCTATGTTGCTGTTTTACAGCTTCCTCGTTATCTTCTGCACGTCCTGGAGTCATCACATTAAATTTCTTAATAAGAAATAAGAAAGAGAAATAATATAATGCAGCCCAAGGCAATCCTACAATAATCACTCGAACCCAATTCGTGTTTTCATTACCTTGTAAAATACCAAACAACAAGAAATCAATAAAACCACCAGAAAACGTATTACCAATAGAAATATTTAATAAATCAGCAATATAGAATGATACGCCGTCTAAGAAGGCATGGAAGATATAAAGCCAAGGAGCAACAAACAGGAACATAAATTCAATGGGTTCTGTGATCCCTGTAATAAAAGAAGTGAGTGCAGCGCCTAAGAATAGACCGCCTATCAACTTACGGCGAGCTTTGGGGACTGCGTGATACATTGCCAAACAAGCCGCCGGCAAACCAAACATCATAGTATCAAATCTCCCAGCAAAGAAACGTGTTCCTTCAGTAAATAATCCTTGATGATTTGGATCAGCAAGCTGAGCAAAGAAAATTTTCTGTGCACCAACAATGGCTTCACCGTTTACCATTTCTATGCCTCCCAATTCAGTGTACCAAAACAGTGGATAGATCATATGATGCAATCCAACAGCACCACTTAATCGCATTAAGAAACCATAGAAAAAGGTACCTATTTCGCCCATTTCAGCAATGCTTTGCCCCGCCGCCACTAACCAGTTTTGGAAAGTAGGCCAAATAAGGAAAAACATTGCTCCAACAAAAATAGCTGCAAATGCCGTAACAATTGGTACAAAACGAGATCCGCCAAAGAATCCCAAAATTTGAGGTAGTTGAATATTGTGATATTGATTATGTAGTTTAACTGTAATCAATCCCATCACTAACGCCCCAATCACCCCAGTATCAATACCTTGAGTTTCAGGAGAAAAAATAGGGATTAACGCAGTAATCGTGCCAGTCATAATTAAATAGCCAACTACAGCTGCTAATGCTGCCACACCTTTATCCCGCTTCGCTAATCCAATTCCTAACCCAATACAGAGCAATAAGGCTAAATTGGCAAACACCACACTCCCTGCTGCTGACATAATCTGAAAAACGCCTTGCAAAGTTGGATTATCTAATATTGGATACGCTTGAACTGTGGCTTTATTCGATAAAGCTCCCCCAATACCTAAGAGCAAACCTGCTGCTGGTAATATCGCTATCGGTAACATAAATGCTTTACCGATCTGTTGAAGTTGTTTAAACATAATGCCTCTCCCGAGTGACTAAATCACTAAATCATAGCGTAAATAAAAAAGCAAAGATGTGAGAAAACTCACATCTTTATAAAAATATTGTGGCGAAATAACCATTTAATCAAATATGTTGAGAAAGAAAAGTTAATGTTTCTGATCTATATGGAATAGCCGTTTGTGCACCCAGTCGAGTAACAGATATTGCTGCCGCTGCATGAGCAAAACGAATGGCTTGTGAAAGTGTTTTACCTTCTAATAATGCCGTAACAAACCCACCATTAAAAGTATCCCCCGCCGCAGTGGTATCTATGGCTTGCACATGAAAACCGCGAATGATTTCACCGCCTCTGCCTTGTTCGCTTAAATAAACGCCTTTTGCGCCCAAGGTAATCAAAACAGTCGTAATGCCCTTTTGATGAAAGACTGCTGAAGCCTGCGCTGCTGTTTGCGCATTTTCCACCTTCACTCCAGTTAAAATCTCTGCTTCAGTTTCATTTGGCGTAATAATATCCACACACGCCAACAGCTCATCTGATAATGCTTGCGCTGGCGCGGGATTTAATACCACCATTGTTCCTGCTTTTTTTGCAATTTTTGCTGCAAATTCAACCGCTTGTAACGGGCTTTCCAATTGCATTAAGAGTATATCTGCAAGCTCGATCGCTGTGCGTTGTTGTGCCACTCTATCTGTGCTTAAATTTGCATTCGCCCCTGCTGAAATAACAATAGAATTCTCCCCCCCGTCAGAAACTTGAATCATCGCCAAGCCCGTTGATTGATTAGGGATCACTTCAATCGCCTGAGTATCAATACCATCTTGCTCAAAAGCGGATTTCATTGTTTGCCCAATCGCATCATCGCCAATTGCACCGATAAATTTTACTTTTGCACCTAGCCTAGCTGCTGCCACTGCTTGATTTGCGCCTTTTCCGCCATAGGCAATTTGATAGCCATGCCCTGCTAATGTTTCACCTGATTTAGGAAAATAGGGAACGCGAATAACGTGATCAACATTGATACTACCGAGAACGCAGAGAGTTTTCATTGTTTACCCCACTGAATGTAGGGGCGAATTACATTCGCCCTGATGAACCATTTAGGGCGAATATAATTCGCCCCTACAATGATAAATTTATTTGCTAATAACTTTTAACGGTACAGGAATTTGTGCTTCAACCTTTTCGCCTTTTAACAGCTTGTCTGCGGTTTCTACGCCTAATTCACCTATTTTTTCTGGTTGTTGTGCAATCGTTGCTGCCAAATATCCACCTTCAACAGCTTTCACTGCATCATCAGTACCATCAAAACCAACCACGATAATCTCTTTTTTCGCCGCCTTAATAGCACGTAATGCACCTAATGCCATCTCATCATTTTGCGCAAAAACTGCTTTTGCCGAACCGTGGCTGGCCAATAAGTTTTCCATTACATTTAGTCCTTTAGTGCGGTCAAAATCCGCCGGTTGGCTAGCAAGCACTTCAAAATTGTTTGCTTCTACAGATTGTTTGAAACCTTCGCCACGTTCACGAGCGGCTGAAGTACCAGCAATGCCTTCCAATTGAATCACTTTGGCATTTTTTCCAACCTTATCCGCAATAAAATCACCCGCCATTTTTCCACCAGCCACATTATCAGAAGCAATATGGCTGACAACAACGCCTTTATTTGCACCACGATCAAGCGTAATCACAGGAATGTTTTTCTTATTCGCAATTGCCACTGCATTGCCAACGGCATCAGAATCTGTTGGATTGACTAACAGCACTTTTGCGCCACGTACGGTTAAATCTTCCACATTAGCAAGTTCTTTTGCTGGGTCATTTTGGGAATCTAACACGACTAATCTGTAACCTAACTCTTGCGCTTTTTTCTCAGCCCCTTCTTTTAAGGTAACGAAGAACGGATTATCCAGCGTAGAAACTGCCAACGCTAAGGTATCTTGTGCCAATGCAGAGCCACTAATTGCTAAGCCAAGTGCCATTGCTAAAGTTGTGAGTTTTTTCATAGAAAGTTCTCCTATTAATGTGGGGTCGCCACGCTGGCAACCATAAAATTCAAGATAGCGAACGCAAGCGTACACCTCTTACAATTTAAACTTTTTTCCGACCAATAAAGTTATCTAAAATGACGGCCGCCAAAATAACTAATGCTTTAGCCACCAATTGATAGTATGAATCAATATCTAACAAGTTAAGTGCATTACTCAGAAAACCGATAATCAACGCCCCAATTAACGTGCCAAAAATTCGTCCTTTACCGCCCATCAAACTAGTTCCACCAACAACAACTGCAGCAATAGCATCTAATTCATAGCCTGAGCCAGCAGTAGGTTGGGCAGAGCCCAATCTGGAGGTCACAATCAACCCTGCTAGTGCAGCAAGCACTCCACTAACTGCAAACACAAATAATTTCACCTTATTAACGTTAATGCCGGAAAGGGCTGTTGCAGCTTCATTACCACCGAGTGCATAGATATAACGCCCAATACGAGTCTGAGTAAGGATATACCATGCCATACCGAATAGAATAAACATTAACCACACAGGCACTGGCACGCCAAGTAACACACCTGTACCAATTTCGGCAAAAGCATCAGCATTATCAGAAAACCCCGTACTAATCGGGCGGCCTTCCATATAAATCATCGTGACACCACGCAACATTAACATTGTGATCAGCGTTGCCATAAATGCCTGTACCTTACCAAAAGCAACCAAAGCCCCGTTCAATGTACCAAGTAAACCACCAAAAATAAGTACCGCAGGGATAACCAAGTAAATCGATATATCCATACCGATCATAGTTGCAGCGACTGCACCTGCTAAAGCAAGCACAGAGCCAACAGAAAGATCGATTCCTGCAATCAAAATAACAAATGTCATACCAATCGCAATAATGGCATTCACCGAGGTTTGACGCAGAATATTCAGCAAATTATCAGTGGTAAAAAAGTTTGGATTTAAAAAAGACACCACCACAATTAGGGCAAGCAACGCAATAATAGAACGTTGCTCAATTAAGAATTTTTTTAGGCTAAAATTGTTCATCGCGCATCCTTTTTAGTTGTACAAGCGGTTTATTTTCCGCTTTATTTTGCAAAAACACCGTTTTTTCCACCGCTTGTGCAGAAATCGGCAAAACCCTTTATAATCTCAATTTTTAATGTAGGACTCATTATGAACCCTTGGTTTTTACTCGGCTGTGCCATTGTCATTGAAGTGATTGGCACAAACTCTGTCAAATATAGCAACGGTTTTACTAAACCGTTACCAACCCTCGCAGTATTACTTTGCTTTGCGGCATCACTTTATCTACTCTCCATCATCACCAAAACATTACCCGTTGGGATTGTTTACGCCGTATGGGCCGGTTGTGGCATTGTGCTTACCGCCCTCGTCGCCTATTTCCTTTTTGGGCAAAAACCCGACCTCGCCGGCTTTATCGGCATGGCAATGATTTTAGGTGGTGTATTAGTCATTAATTTGTTTTCAAAAGCAGAGGCGTAAATATCCTCATTCTTCTTTTGGTTACTTTTCTTTGTGTTATACCGTAGCAAAGAAAAGTGACTTCAATGCCCAATTGCCGCAGCTAAAATCTTCTCTTGCGTTGCTTGCAAGCGGTCGAATTCAGCAGAAATTTTACCTTCACGCATGACTAAAATTCGGTCTGACATTCCCAGCACTTCGGGCATATCGCTTGATACCAGCAAAATACTCAACCCTTCTGATTTAAACTGATTGATAAGCTGATAAATCTCTTTTTTCGCGCCCACATCCACGCCACGAGTAGGTTCATCTAAAATCAACACATTAGGACGAGTCATCAACCCTTTAGCAATTGCCACTTTTTGTTGATTCCCACCCGATAACTCACCAATGACTTTATCTGGACTCGGTGTTTTGATATTAAATAGATCGATGAAATCATGTACCGTCATCAACTCTTTAGCATGGTTAATTCTTCCATGTTCAGAAAGATGAGCTAACGCAGTAAGGGACATATTCTCTTTCACAGACATACCCAAAATCAGCCCATCACCTTTACGATCTTCGGAAATATAGACAATACCGTTATCCAATCCATCTTGCGGAGTATGATTATGAATTTCCTGCCCATTTAAACGCACGATACCACCGCTTTTAGGCAATGCACCGTACAACACTTTCATTAATTCCGTACGCCCTGCTCCCATCAAGCCAGAAACACCAAGGATTTCACCACTACGCAGATAAAAACTCACCCGCTCCACTCCACTCCCTGAAAGATTCTCAACCGCCAAACGAATCTCACCCTGTGGTGTTTCAATATGGGGATACTGCTCGTCCAACTTGCGCCCAACCATCATTTCAATCAAGCGTTCTTCGCTTAAATCTGCCACGGCACTTTCGCCAATAAATTGGCCATCACGCAGCACCGTAACATCATCGCAAATTTGGAAAATCTCTTTCAAACGGTGAGAAATATAGACAATGCCACGCCCTTCGGCTTTGAGTTCACGGATAACGTTAAACAGGGCTTCTGTTTCGGTATCGGTTAATGCATCGGTTGGCTCATCCATCACAATGACGCGAGATTCAAAACTTAATGCTTTAGCAATTTCTACCATCTGCCGCTCACCAATGGAAAGTTCACTAGCCGATTTCTTACTAGAATGACTCACTCCAAGCCGTGCCAACAAGCGGTCAGATTCAGCATACATTTTGCCAAAATTGATTCCTCCCCATGGGAAGGTTGGCTCGCGGCCTAAAAAGATATTTTCAGCGATTGAAAGATTACCCAGAATATTCAACTCTTGGTGAATAATACTCAAGCCCGCTTCTTGTGAGGATTTGGGATTAGCAAAATTCACCGCCTTACCCAAATATTCAATTGTGCCTGTATCACGGCTGTAAATCCCCGTCAGAATTTTCATCAAAGTAGATTTACCTGCTCCATTTTCCCCCATCAATGCCATGACACATCCCGCATAAACATTCAAACAAGCATTTTTCAAAGCTTGTACACCAGGAAAGGCTTTATCTATACCGCTAATTTTCAGTAAGGTTTCCATTTCCCCTCCTTAAAACGGCACACCTGAATAGAGAATGATATTAGCATAAGGCGAGCATTCCCCCGTGCGCACCACAGCTTTGGCTTGATTGCTCTGTTGTTTAAATTGTGAGTGGGGAAGGTAGTCAATTTGAATTGCATTTCCCTGCTGGCACTCAAGTTGCGCCATGATAGCAAGCAGTTGTTTTTCAATTAATGGATTCGCATTTTTGATTTCATCTGCGAGCACGACTCGTTCTACAAACATTTCTGATAATACGGCTTGCAAAGTTGCAAGAAAACTCGGCACGCCCGCCGTTAAGGCAAGATCGATGCGCACTTGCTCTCGAGGGATAGGCAAACCAGCATCACAAATAGTTAATCCATCGGTATGCCCAAGAGTGGCAATCGTGTGGGAAAGTTGAGCATTTAAAATAGTCGTTTTCTTCATTTTGTTCTCCCGATCTGTTTAGGAAACAAACATCGAAACGTTTCGATAACAAGATTATGGAAAAGAAAAGAGAGAAAAGCAAAGGAAAGAGTGCAAAAATGTGATCCTGCTCACAAAATAATTAAAACGACATTCGCTGAACGAGTTCAGGCTCTAATTGCACTATTTGAAGCGCTTGATTGGGTTCTTGAATACGAGCAATCAACCGCTCTACCGCTGCTTTTGCTAAGCGGGCTTTAGGTTGGTGAATGCTAGAAAGAGGAGGAGCAAGATATTGAGCAAGCTCAATATTATCATAGCCAATAATAGCAATATCTTGTGGTATGCGTAATCCTGCCTGCCAAATTGCTTGATATGCCCCAATAGCAATACTGTCACTGGTTGCAAATACCGCACGGGGACGATGAGCTAAAGCAAGCAATTTGCGCATAGCATCAACACCGCCATCGTAGTGGAAATGGCTTTCGATAATCCACTCTGGATGAATTTGCAGATTTTGCTCTAAAATTGCCCGCTTGTAACCTTGCAAACGGTTGAATGCAAGCGGCTTAGAAAGTTCACCCGTGATCACTGCAATATCACGATACCCCGCCTCAATCAGTGCTTTTGTTGCGAGATAACCACCAAATTCTGAATTTTCGTGAATAATATCGGCATTTAACGGCTGTTGCCACCAATCGATCACCACAATGGGTAAACTCACTTTAGCAAACAGTTCTGGTTCAAAATCTTGCGGTTCGGCACACATTAGTAGTAAACCATCGACTTGCTTACGCAGCAAGCGTGCTAAATGACGAGCCAAATTGCAAGACTGATTATCGGAATTCACTAAAATCAGGTGATAATCATGCCGCTCGCAATAACGCTCTACATGGCGTACAACCTCAGCAAAGAAAGGGTTATTACTTGCAGTGACAATCATACCAATTGTATTAGTTTCTTTGATTTTAAGACTACGCGCCAACAATGAAGGCTGATAATCCAATTCTCGGATCACCTGTTGTACTCGCTCTGTGATTTCTGGGCTCACAAAGCGTGATCCATTTACCACATGCGAAACCGTTGAAAGCGAGACTTTCGCTATCCGTGCAATATCTTTCATTGTTGCCATACAATTCCCCTTGTGGGCAGCTTAATAAATCGTGAGTATTTTCAACCTTTTTTCAAAAAACACAAGCGCCGGATTTTGCAAAAAAAAGAGCAAAATCCAGCGCTTGCTAGGATTTATTGATCAAATTAAATTTTGGTTAGATCAACTAATGCATCACGAGTAATATCGCTAATTTTGGCGTTGCTGGTAAGGGTCATGGCTACTTTCATCTCTTTTAAGAAAATATCTAGCACATTTTCAACCCCTGCTTGCCCCGCGGCACTAAGCGCATAAACAAACGAGCGCCCAATCATGGTGCAATCTGCGCCAAGCGCTAGCATTCTCACCACGTCTAAGCCATTGCGAATACCAGAGTCTGCCAGAATTTTAATCTCGCCTTTTACTGCATCAGCAATACTTGGCAACGCTTTGGCAGAAGAGAGCACGCCATCTAATTGACGACCACCGTGATTGGAAACAATAATACCGTCTGCACCAAAACGTACCGCATCTTTAGCATCTTCAGGATCAAGAATACCCTTAATCACCATAGGACCATCCCAAAATTCACGAATCCACTCTAAATCTTTCCATGAAATAGAAGGGTCAAAGTTATCAGTTAGCCAACCAATATAATTATTCAAATCAACAGGTTTCCCCATATATTTTGATACATTTCCCAGCGTATGTGGTTTACCCTGAATACCGACATCCCATGCCCAAAATGGATGAACCATTGCCTGTAACACACGACGAATATCTTTGTATGGACCACTCATACCAGAATGCATATCACGATAACGTGCGCCGGGAGTTGGCATATCTACCGTAAATACTAATGTGGAGCACCCCGCGGCTTTAGCTCTTTCCAAAGCATGTTTCATAAAACCACGATCTTTTAAAACATAAAGCTGAAACCACATTGGGCGCTTAATAGCAGGTGCTACCTCCTCAATCGGACAAATAGATACTGTAGAAAGCGTAAAAGGAATGCCCTTGTTATCCGCTGCTTTAGCAGCTTGCACTTCACCACGACGAGCATACATACCTAATGCCCCTACAGGAGCAAGCGTAACCGGCATAGATAAACGTTCGCCAAATAATTCAATGCTAGTATCTAGCTGTGACATATCTTTTAGCACCCGCTGACGTAAAGCGATATCCTCCAAGTCGCTTACATTACGACGCAAAGTCTGCTCAGCATAAGAACCACCATCAGCATAGTGGAACATAAATGGGGGAACACGGCGTTGTGCCGCACGTTGATAATCTTTGGCTGAAGCAATGATCATAAGAAACCTCTATATTTGTTATAAGTAAGTTAAGAGAATTTACATTTTATACTAATGTCTCTATTTTACAAATAATAATTATTGCCATTTCTATTAACTTGTTAAAAAAATGTTGCATTTTGGTTATTTTATGATAATTTCATTGCATGTTGCATCTCGTTAGTCTTTTAAAAGTTTTTTGCTTATAATCTCCCCTTTTATTTTATTTCATCTAAGGAGAACCTATGTTCGGTTTTGATCCTACAACGACGACATTCCTTATTTATATTATCGGAATGATCGCCATTGGTTTTATTGCCTACCGCTTTACCAATAACCTTTCTGACTACATTCTTGGCGGGCGGCGCTTAGGCGCATTTGTAACCGGCTTATCAGCGGGTGCATCAGATATGTCCGGCTGGTTATTGATGGGCTTACCAGGAGCGATATATGCTGCAGGGCTAGTGGAAGGCTGGATTGCGATCGGTTTGACCATTGGCGCTTATCTAAACTGGCTATTTGTAGCGGGACGTTTACGGGTACATACTGAATTCAATGCCAATGCGCTTACCCTCCCCGACTATTTCCACCACCGTTTTGGTGATAAAACTAAAGTGCTAAAAATCGCTTCTGCGACAATCATTCTATTTTTCTTTGCCATCTATTGTGCTTCTGGGGTGGTAGCTGGTGCACGTTTATTCGAAAATTTATTTAATGTGCCATATGCAACAGCGCTTTGGTACGGCGCACTTGCCACTATTATCTATACCTTTATTGGTGGTTTCCTTGCGGTAAGTTGGACAGACACCATTCAAGCAACCCTAATGCTATTCGCTCTGTTTCTTACCCCTATTTTTGTTCTCATCCAACTTGGCGGTGTAGAAGAAACTCACGCTGTTATCGTACAAGCCGGTGCAGCAGTGAATAAAGACTTCACGGATATTTTCACTGGCACAACCTTTATCGGCTTACTCAGTCTTTCCGCATGGGGACTAGGCTATTTTGGTCAGCCCCACATTCTGGCACGCTTTATGGCCGCTGACAGCGTAAAATCAATTCCAAACGCTCGCCGAATCTCAATGGTATGGATGGTTGTTTGTCTATTTGGTGCAGTAGGAATTGGGTTCTTCGGGCAAGCTTACTTCTTTGCACATCCTGAACTTTCAGAGATCGTGAATAAAAACCACGAGCAAGTATTTATTGAACTTTCTAAATTACTGTTTAACCCATGGGTAGCAGGCGTACTACTTTCTGCTATTTTAGCTGCAGTCATGAGCACACTCAGTTGCCAACTATTAATCTGCTCTAGCGCAATTACTGAAGATTTTTATAAAGGCTTTATCCGTCCAAATGCAAGCCAAAAAGAACTCGTTTGGCTAGGGCGTTTAATGGTGTTAGCTATCGCCGTATTGGCAATTGTGCTGGCGCAAGATCCAAACAGTAAAGTGCTCGGTCTAGTCTCTTATGCATGGGCAGGTTTCGGTTGTGCTTTTGGCCCAGTTGTAATTCTCTCGTTATTTTGGAAACGCATGAATAGCGCAGGTGCTCTCGCTGGTATGCTAACTGGCGCACTGGTTGTCGTATTTTGGAATGATGTCGTACCCAATAGTGGTATCTATGAAATGATTCCTGGCTTTATCTTAGCGATGGTCGCCATTATTGTGGTTTCTCTCATTACTCCAGCACCTCGCTCAGAGATTGTAGCAACATTCGAAAAAGCAGATAAAGCTTATGATGTTGAAATGAGCAAATAAAATTAAACGGCTACCCTGTGGGGTGGCTGTTTTTTTATGTTGAATAGAATGATAAATATCAATTTTTAGCGCCCTCTTCTTTAGCAAAAAGAGGAACGCATCCAATAAATAATCTACACAACCGGTCTCTTTTGCAAAAAAATCTGCAAATCCGCCCGCTTGCACACAAAAGGAAAAAACAATGTCATACCAACTTTTACCTAACACCACTATCCGCCCCGAACTGAGCCGTCATTACCGCTTTGATGAGCAAACCCTTGTGCAAAACCTGCTGGAACAGGCTCGTTGCGATGAGCACGCCGACAGCATTAAACAGCTGACCACTCAACTGGTTGGCAAAGTTCGTACTGCACGCCAGAAAGCGAGCGGGGTCGATGCGTTAATGCACGAATTTTCGCTTTCCAGCCAAGAAGGGGTGGCGTTAATGTGCCTTGCCGAGGCGTTGTTGCGTATTCCTGATACTGCCACGGCGGATAAGCTAATCCGAGATAAAATCGCCAAAGGTGACTGGCATTCACACACCGGCAACAGCCCGTCACTGTTTGTGAATGCCGCAGCGTGGGGCTTAGTGATTACCGGTAAACTGGTTTCAACCCATAGCGAAAGCTCGCTCTCGTCTGCCCTTTCACGCCTGATTGCCAAAGGCGGTGAGCCATTGATCCGAAAAGGCGTGGACGTGGCAATGCGTATGCTCGGTAAGCAATTTGTGACTGGCGAAACCATTCAACAGGCGATTAAAAACGGCGAAAAACGCTTCGCAATGGGTTATCGTTACAGTTACGATATGCTGGGCGAAGCAGCATTCACCGCCGAAGATGCCAAACGTTATTACAACGACTATGTTGCTTCCATTCACGCTGTGGGTGCCACCTCGAAAGGCTTGGGCGTGTATAAATCCTCGGGCGTGTCGGTCAAACTCTCCGCCATTCACCCTCGTTATTCCCTTTCCCAACACCAACGTGTGATGGACGAACTCTATCCACGTCTGAAAGAACTGTTCTTGCTGGCGAAAAAGTATGATATCGGCTTGAACATTGATGCCGAAGAAGCCGACCGTCTCGAATTGTCGCTTGATTTGATGGACAGACTGCTTGCCGACCCTGATCTGGCAGGGTTCAACGGCATTGGTTTTGTGGTGCAGGCGTACCAAAAACGTTGCCCGTATGTGATTGAGCATTTAATTGAGACCGCCCGTAAACACAACCGCCAGTTGATGATTCGCTTGGTAAAAGGGGCGTATTGGGACACAGAAATAAAACGTGCCCAAACCGATGGTGCAGAGGGCTATCCGGTCTTCTCCCGTAAGGTGCATACCGATTTGAACTACATCGTTTGTGCCAAAAAACTGTTGGCGGCGCAAGATGTGATCTATCCGCAATTTGCCACCCATAACGCCCAAACCCTCGCCACTATTTATCACTTAGCGCAGGGCAAACGCTTTGAATTCCAATGTCTGCACGGAATGGGCGAAAGCTTGTATGACCAAGTGGTCGGCAGTGATAATCTCAATGTGCAGTGCCGCATTTATGCCCCTGTCGGCACTTATCAAACTCTACTTGCTTACTTGGTGCGCCGTCTGCTGGAAAACGGGGCGAACAGCTCGTTCGTCAGTCAAATTGTCGATGAAAATTTAAGTGTGAACGATCTCGCCCAAGACCCTGTTCAAAAAGCAGAACTGACCAATGGCACTATGCACCCGAAAATTCCATTGCCAGTCGATTTATTTGACGACAATCGTGTTAATTCCAAAGGCTATGATTTAACTGATGCAGTAAGCCTACAAAATTTAGAAAATGCCCTCAATGAACTTACCAAACAGCATTACCGTGCTGAACCACAGCTGGCAAATGATAATACAAGCGGTCAAGAAAGCCGAAAAATTTACAATCCAGCGAACCAAGCTGAATTAGTCGGCGAAGTGATTGATGCCACCGAAAACGATATGGAACAGGCGTTTGAAAGTGCGGCGGCGTTCCAAAGTGAATGGGCGAATACTTCCCCTGCGGTGCGTGCCGAGAGCCTTGAAAAAATGGCAGACTTAATGGAAGCCAATATGCCACAACTGTTTGATTTGGCAGTGCGTGAGGCAGGTAAAACGTTGAACAATGCGATTGCCGAAGTGCGGGAAGCGGTTGATTTCTGCCGTTATTATGCCAAAGAGGTACGCAACAACATCGATGCGTATAAAAATCCTCGTGGCATTGTGGTAGCAATCAGCCCGTGGAACTTCCCGTTGGCGATTTTCGTGGGCGAAGTGTCATCTGCATTGGTGGCAGGCAATGTGGTGCTGGCAAAACCGGCGGAACAGACCTCGCTAATGGCGCACTATGCAGTGAATTTATTCCACCAAGCAGGTGTGCCGACTGCGGCGTTGCAATGCTTGCCGGGAAGCGGAAAAGTGATCGGTTCGGCATTGGTGGCGGATAGCCGTGTAAACGGCGTGATTTTCACCGGTTCAACCGACACGGCGAAGAGCATTAACCGTAATTTGCAGAAAAATAAGCGAATTATTCCGCTTGTTGCTGAAACCGGTGGACAGAATGCAATGATTGTTGATAGCTCGGCACTCGGCGAGCAAGTCGTGGCAGACGTGCTGAACTCGGCGTTCGACTCTGCCGGTCAGCGCTGTTCTGCCTTGCGGGTACTATATCTGCAACGGGACGTTGCCGACCATATTCTCACGATGCTCAAAGGGGCAATGGCGGAGCTGAAAGTGGGGCGTCCGCAGCAGCTCACGACTGATATCGGGCCGGTAATCGACAAAGTGGCACAACAACGCTTGCTCGATCATATCGAAAATCTCAAAAAATCGGCGAAAAGTTGCTATCAAGTGGCGATCTCACCTGAAATTGCCGAAAATGGCATTTTTGTGCCGCCGACCGTGCTGGAAATCGATCACATCAGCCAACTTAAACACGAAGTGTTCGGGCCGGTATTACACGTTATCCGTTTCGATGCCAACAAACTGCCACAGGTGATCAAGGACATCAACTCCACCGGCTTTGGCTTAACCAGTGGTTTACACAGCCGGATTGATGAAACCGTTGAGTTATGGCTGAAATCTGTCCACGCCGGCAACCTCTATGTCAATCGCAACACCGTTGGTGCTGTGGTGGGCGTACAACCGTTCGGCGGAATGGGCTTGTCAGGAACCGGTCCGAAAGCCGGCGGCCCGCTTTACCTGCAACGCTTGGTAAACCGCCAAGAATGGACGCTAAACGGCTTGCAGGGCAGTACGCAAGCGGTCGATTTTGACTTAAATTCTGCAATTCGCAAGGTACTGAACGGCGTTGAACAGCAAACCGCATTAGATCTTGCCCAAAGCCTCGCCCGTCTCTCCCCGCTCGGCAAAACCTACCCAATGCAGGGCATTACCGGCGAGAAAAACGAGATGACGTTTGTGGCTCGTCCGCAGATTGCGATTGGCAAAGGCGATTTGGTCTCGCAGGTACAAGCCTTGATTGCAATTGTGACCGTAGGAAGCCAAGCGGTAGTTGAAAAATCGAGCGAGCTGGCGAAACACGCCGCTGTTTTCAGCGAGAAATTGCAAGTGGTGAACGACTTCAATAGTTTAAATCAGCTCAGTAGCCTAATTGTGCTTGACCCACTTTCCGCTGATGAGAAATTACATCACGCCGAACGCAAAGGGGCGATTTTGACTTACCTCGAAGGACTGGATTTAGCGCTCTCACTGTTGCCGCTTGTTCACGAAAAAGCGATCAGCATCAACACCGCCGCCGCAGGGGGCAATGCCAGTTTGATGAGTGAGATGGATTAAGTAGAATAACACTGTATACGCTCGTTCCACAAAGGCTCTAGTCTCAACTAGAGCCTTTTTCTACCAAACAAAAGAACGAATCCCATACTCAGTATTTCATTATCATTAAAATTAGCTTGAATATCATACTAAAAAGTGCATACAATTATTGTGGTTTTTAACCAGTTAAAGATCATTTTGCATCTTTTAACTCAACTTAGCTCATCCTACTTTAAACGAGGTTTCTTATGAAAAGAACAAATGTTGCACTCGCTATTTTAATTTCGCTCGGTTTAGCGGCTTGTAGTAGCGGAGGCGGTTCATCTTCTCCAAGCAATAATCAAGCAAGCACAACTGACAAATCTACGGAAATAACGGCGCCAACTGAGCCGGCAAAACCGACAGAATCAGCCACACCAACTGAACCAGCAAAACCAGCAGAGCCAACCACACCGACTGAACCAGCAAAACCAGCCGAGCCAGCAAAACCAGCCGAGCCAACCACACCAGCTGAACCAGCAAAACCAGCCGAGCCAACCACGACTATTGAACCAGAAAAACCGGTAGAAGCGCCAAAACCGGCAACCAATGATCCTCTGCCACAAGAAGAAACCCCCTACACCAAAAACTTTCCAAGTGTAGGAGGCGGATTTATTATCCCAATAGAAGATAAGATTAAATTTGCATCGTTAACTTCACAAAACAGCCAACTTATACAAAGCCTCGATATTGAAGGAAAGAGTATCCCTCTGTCTCAACCAGGTATTCAAAGCAACAATATCAATATTCAAGATGCAAACCGTCAATTAGTCGTTCGAAAAGGTGAAAACACCCTGATTAGCTTTGTAAAACAAACTGATTTAACCAACCAATATTTACTTACATCTGGCACTAATATTACAAAAACAATGCCAACGGAAGGCGCTGTAAGCTATAAAGGACATAGCCTCAATATTTATGCTAAAGATAATACTGGAGGGATTGACTCCTTGGTGGAAGGTTCTGCAGAATTTGTCGCAGACTTTAATCAAAAAACCTTAACAGGCACCGTAAGCGCTGCTACGGATAACGATTTCATACCTGTTGCGATTAAGGCAAGCATTACCAATAATACCTTCACAGGTAGCTCAAACGGGGTTAGTGTACAAGGTGGCTTCTTTGGAAAAAATGCAGAAGAATTAATCGGTGATTATACGCGTACAGAGCAAAGTCTTAAACAACAAAATGCTATCGGCGTATTCCAAGCCAAGCAAACAAAATAACGCGTAAATAAAATAGGGGCAAATGATTATTTCGCCCCTATTTTTGCAGAAAATTTCCGATTTTAACCCGCTTGCTTACGAGCACTCACCAGTAATGCCGCAGATTGTGCTTCGCACTTTATTTCATAATATGCTTACTTTACTTTTTCCCACCATTTTTCATGCGGTAAAGGCTCAAAGATATGGAATACCTCGCCTATTTTAGGTGTAGCTACTTGTAAGTTATACTGTTTGGCATCGGCTAAAAAACGCTTAACAGGCTCTGTCCAATGGTGCTCGGAAAGATCAAACTTCCCCCAATGAATAGGCATCACCTTAGTACCCTGTACATCTCTCACGGCTTGAACCGCTTGCTCTGGGAATTCGTGAATTAGTGCCCATTTATCGTTGTAAGCCCCATTTTCAATCATCACAAAATCAAAAGGAGCATATTTGGCAACACGCTCAACAAAGTGAGAGCCATAACCTGTATCTGCACTAAAATAGAGTGATAAATCCGGCGACTTGACCACATAGCCTCCCCACAGGGTGCTATCTTGGGTATTCAACGCCCGCCCACTAAAATGGCGTGAAGGAACGAGGGTAATTTCAACTCCATCTAAATTGACACTTTCATCCCAATCCAGCTCGGTGATTTTCTCACTTGCTACCCCCCAACGTTGTAAATGTGCTTTTACCCCGAGAGGGACAATGAACCGTTGCGTTTTTGCATCAATTTGCAAAATGGTTTTATAGTCTAGATGATCATGAGAAATCAATACCGCATCTAACGCAGACAATTCCTCCACCGTTGGCGTATGTTGCATTTTAAACGGTTCCACCACAAACGGTAGCGGAGAGGCATGGTAATAAACAGGGTCGGTAATCAAACGCTTACCATGTGTTTGAAAGAGCACTGTCGAATGCCCAAACCAAACAACGCTGCCATCTCGAAATAAACTCAAATTTAAAGGCACACTTGGCAATGCCTGACGCGGCGTGTTATGAGATGAGGCAATGAGTTTATCTTTTGTCCATTGCCATAAAGAAATCTCTTCTTCACCGGTTTGTATAGTCGTCTCTTCCAGATTAATAAATTTCTTACCATTAAAATTTGGCGAGCGTTGAATTTTTACTAGACTTTGGGCATCAGGCTTACCCCCAAACACAGGGTGAAAAACCATAAAAATATAGCCACTCAGCGCAAACATCGCAGCAATGCAAACTAAATATTTAAAAATTAAAATCAGTATGGGCATCCATTCTCCACAACAGAATAAGAATAAAAAAGTAGTTTACTGAGGGTCTGTTAATAATTCAAATTTATTCACGATATTGCTTAAAAATGGTGCAAACAAAGAAGAAAACAGAATGAAGTCCAAACTTCTTTGCTGATATTCTTCCTTACTTACTTACGCCATTTTAAGCCTTCTAGAGACTAATAGATTATTGCAAAATAAGCAAAAGTGATTTAACGCTCCATTGATTTTTCAGCAAAAATAAATCGTTATACTGTGCCTATCAATCGCAAGCAGTGGCTTGCTGTGTCGTATAGAAATTAATGGAGAAAGCAAAGATGAATCCAAAATATACCCCTTTATTTGAACCTTATACCTTAAACAATGGCGTAGAAATCCCTAACCGCCTCACCGTTGCCCCTTTAACGATTTATGATTCAGGCGAAGACGGCGAGATGACCGAAGCAGGGCGCACATTCTGGCAAGATCGCTTTAATGGATTTGGCTTATACATTATGCCCTTTACCAATGTTCACCCGAGCGGTATCGGCTTTGAAAGCCCAAATGCCTTTGATGAACGCCATTTACCTACCTTGCGTGAATACGCCGAAATTGCCCATAAACAAAGTGCCAAAGCCGTGGTGCAAATTGCTCATAGCGGTTTACGTGCTGATCCTGCTATGACACAAGGGTATGATGTGGTTGCACCAACAGGCGATGCCTATGGGCGTTTTCGTACAATGAGCGAAAGTGAAGTGTGGGAGATGGTGCAAAGCTATGCTCGTGCTGCAGAATTAGTGATGGAAGCAGGGTTTGATGGCGTGGAGATTCACGGTGCGAATGGCTGGCAAATTCAGCAATTTGTGTCAGCAGCGACAAACTATCGCACTGATTTTTGGGGCGGAAACCTAGAAAAACGCTTAAAGTTCCCACTGGAAATTGTCAAAGCCATTGATGAAATGCGTAAAAAACACAACCGCCCTGATTTTATCATCGGTTATCGTTTCTCCCCCGAAGAACCGGGCGAGCGAGGCATTACCATGAAAGAAACGCTGACACTGGTGGACACACTGTTAGAAATGCCAATTCAATACTTGCACATTTCGCTGTGGGATTTTTATAAAAAAGTCCGTCGTGGTGCAGATACGGCATTAACTCGTATGCAAGTTGTGCACGACCGCATCGCAGGGCGAGTACCGTTCTTTGGCTCAGGCAACCTTTACACCGCAGATGATATGCTCAACGCCTACCAAACAGGCTGGGTGGAGTCCGTCTCCATCGGCAAAAGCATTATGCTTAACCCGAATTTAGTGGAACTGATCAAAACAGGACTAGAAGCTGAAATCCAAACCACCTTTGACTGGGAACAAGCCGATTTTTACCGCTATACCCCAGCGATGTTACACGGCACCAGAATGGGACACGATTTTTATCCACCCAGCAAACAACTTGGCGTGCGTTATAAATCGGAGCATTTTTAGCCATTAAAACAAGCGCTCTGTTTTGCAGAAAATTTTGCAAAATGGTGCGCTTGTTATTGTTTTACTTCGTTTCTTCAACAATCTTATAGCTCACACTTCGCCCGCCGCTTTCTGAGCGTTGTAATATGCCTTTTTCCACCAAATCGGTGAGATCCCGCAAAGCGGTATCCCGAGAAACTTTGGTGAGAGCGGCATATTTTTTATTGGTGAGTTTGCCTTCAAAATCTTCTAAGCACTGACTGGGTCAGCACTTGTAACCGAGCTTGTTCCGAAAGTTCAAAGCCCAGCGTGCTCATTTTCCCGAGTAATAAGCCTTGTTGATAATGGGTTTGATTGAGCAATGAGGATAATCGGGTAAGGTCATATTCCCATTTATGCCAATTTGTTTTTTGCCAAATATATTCATGGTTAAATTGCGTCATCAGGCAATTTTCCCCGTTATTTGACTTATTTTGCAAAACATGTTGAAAAACAAACCGCTTATTTATTCTCAATTATTGCCAGATAGTCAAAACTCATTTAAAAATCTATCGCTTTTTCAGCAAAAATCATTCTTTATAATTTGCCGTAACAACGAAAAAATAAGGAAAAATGATGCAAGAATTAGCGATTCCAACTCACACTGGCACCATCTTACACGGTGCATTATTTGAAAGTCGCCATAAAGCCGATACGGTAGTGATTGCGATTACGGGCATTCACGGCAATTTTTATTCCAATCCGTTTTATTACAATATCGGTGAAACGCTTTCGGCAAATGGCATTGATTTTATTTATGCTCAAACTCGCAATGCGTTTGGGCAAATACCGATAACGAATGCGAAAACAGGCGAAAAAGAGTTAATTGGTTCGTGGAATGAAGATTTTACTAAGACCGATGACGATATTTCTGCTTATTTGGATTTTGCCGAACGCCTTGGTTATCAGCGGATTATTCTTGCAGGGCATTCGCTTGGGGCGAACAAGGTGGTGTATTACCTTTCTCGCCACCATGATCCCCGAGTCAGTAAATTTATTTTGCTCAGCCCTGCTAATGTTACTCATTTAACCAATTTTGTGAGCGATCAGGAAAAAGCGGTGGTGAAACAGTATGTAGAACAGGGATTAGGGCAAAAAGTCCTGCCGTTTGAACTGTTTGGCTGGCTCGGTGGTACGGCGGAGATGGCGTATCAATGGTTGTTCACCGATACTCTCAATAATATGCATGTGGAACAAGAACGGGATTTTTCGCAGGTGGAAAACGTACAACATAGTGGCGCATTATTGATTGGGACATTAGACCGTTTTACTTATGGCGATCCGTGCGGTTTCTTGGAAAATATCAACCGCCATTTCCCCAATGCTCATCAAAATGAGCTGATTTTTATTGAACGCACAGGGCATACTTATCAGCAAAAGGAACAGGAAGTGGCGGATCGGTTGTTGGCGTTAGTGCAAAAATGGCAAGCTACGGCTTCATCTGCTTGCTGATAAAATCTACAAATGTTCGCACAATCGTAGAAGGATAGCGATGAGCAGCATAGATCATCGTTAAATCAAAATGCGGATTAGGTACATCCCTCAACACTTCTACCAATCCATTTTCCGCCACCAATCTCTCTACGGTAAAATCGGCAAGTTGAGCAATCGCCTTACCTCTTTTTACCATACATTCCAACGCATAACTGTCATTGCTTGCAAAAAAATAAGGAATTTCAACCGCTTGTTTGCCTGTGCCAAGCTTGATGGTGCTTTCATCATTTTTTGCCCACACGGCAAGAGGAAAATACGCAAGATCTTTTATCGTAGTCGGCGTACCATAACGCGCCAATAAATCAGGGTGTGCGACCCATTTGCTACTGAGTTGCCTTACTTTTTTGGCAATAAAACCATCACCGTGCAAATCACCAATACGAAATGCGACATCAATACCATCTGCACTTAAATCCAATACTCGGTCGGTTATTGTGCAATGCACTTGAATTTGAGGGTATTGCGTTTGAAATTGTGCAATCCAGTCAAGTACAGGCTCACAAGCTGGGCTGGCAGAAATCCGTAATTTCCCCTGCAACTGCTGTTGCTCGGAAAAAAGGAGTTGCTCGGCATTCACTAAATTTTCAATGCTTAAATGCACTTGCTCATAGAGCCTTTGCCCTGCCATTGTGGGCTTAACCCCTGACTTCTGGCGGTCAAACAGCTGTATATTTAGTGATTTCTCCAATTCTGCAATTTGACGGCTAATGGTCGCAATCGGCACATTTAACCGTTCGGAGGCTTTGGACAAACTGCCGTGCTGGATAACGGCAACGAAAAGGCGGAGGGTGTTGAGGTTCATTGTTTTCAATCCCTATTTTTAAATAGTAAGAAAATGTTTTCATTATACTTAAAACTTTTCCTTAAAAGGGACTAAGTTTTAAGTATAAACAGGACTTTGTTTTCCAAATCCGAAAACCAGCTTCCCATTTCCACTCATTCCCTCCCAAATCCAAAATCATTACACTACGCTCAAATTTTCAATTCAAATAGGAAAAAATGATGAACCGCATTACTCAAATTCTGAATATCAAACACCCTATCGTTCAAGCGCCGATGTCTTGGCTGACCGATGCAAAACTGGTTGCTGCTGTTGCAGAAGCGGGTGGATTAGGCTTTTTAGCGCCACACGCTGGGCAAAATACCAATCCAAGCTCTAATCAGGAAGTCTTAGATCGTATGCGTGCAGAAATCCGTAAAGTGAAAGCACTGACGGATAAACCTTTTGGTGTGCCATTTATTGTGTCTTACGATTTTTCGCTGATTGAACCAATGGTAGAACTCTTTATTGAAGAACAAGTGCCTGTGGTGCTAGATAATGGCTTACTTGATGAAGCGATTTATCAAAAATTCAAACAAGCGGGGACAAAAATCATCTGCCGTTTGCCAAATCCAAATTTAGCAGACGCTTTAAAAGCCCAAGCATTAGGTGCGGATATTTTGGTACTGACAGGGTTTGATGAAGGCGGTACATTACCTGCCAAAGAAAACGGTAGCTTCTCGGTGCTTGCGGAGTATGTGGGGAAAGTGGATTTACCATTGATGTTAGCAGGGGGCATTGCGGATAAACGCACGGTACAAGCAGCGTTAAATTTAGGTGCAGAAGGGGTATGGGTTGGCACTGCATTTATTGCTACTGAAGAATGTCGTGCGAGTGAAAACGTGAAAAATTGGATTGTGAGAGCGAATGCCAATGATCTGCTGTTATTCCGTACAGAACCCCATTACTACCGTTCACTGCCGACAGAACTGGCTAAAAAATGCTTTGAAATGAGTGAAAATGGCGCAACTCGTGCGGAGATTGCTAAGGTAATGAATGCCGGTACAGGAATGCGTTTAGGTATGCTTGAAGGCGATTTTGAAAATGGTTATGTGTCGGTAGGCAATGGTATTTCAGCGATCAACAAAGTGCAATCGGTGAAAGGGTTGATTGAGGAGTTGATGGGCGAATAGCAAGAAAACGCTTGAAGAAATTCAAGCGGTATTTTTTGATTAACTTTTTGCAAAATAATATTAAGAGACTTGAAAATTTTAATCACTCAATAGGCATAGCAATGAAAATGTTTTTAAAAACCACTGCCATCGCACTGGCATTATCCTTATCATTTGCAGGCGTAGCGAATGCTAACACAGTTATTCAGCCAACTATCAGCCAAATCAAAACCCTTGACGGCTTAACTCTGCACCTGCAAAAAGACATTCCACAAAGCAAAACAAAAGCCGTTGTGGTGATTTCGCACGGTTTGGCGAGCCATTCGGGGGTGTTTGGCGATTTTGTCAAAACGATGAACGCAAACGACATTGCCGTTTATCGCTTTGACCATCGTGGGCACGGCAAATCGGACGGGCGAGACAGCATTCACATCAAAAGCTATTTTGAAATGGTGGAAGATTTACGTCTTGTAGTGGAAAAAGCCAAAGCGGAAAACCCAAATACGCCTGTGTTTGTATTAGGACATTCAATGGGTGGACACATCACCGCACTTTTCGGCACAAAATACCCACAAGGGGCGGACGGCTTTATTTTGGCGGCAGGTGTGTTGCGGTATAACCAGATGAATTTTGGGTATTTGCCACGCCCCGAGCCTGCGGAGAGTTTTGTGAATGGCTTTGAAGCGGCACACAAAACCTTGAATTTGCCAATACCTGATATGGGGGCTGGTTTATCCCTACCGAACGATCCGCTGATGTTGGAAAAATTCTCGGTATCTTTCCCAAACAGTTTCAAAGAAGGCGTGCAATATCTCAAAGCACACAGCTACGATTTCACCGCCCCAGTATTATTGGTCAGCGGCGATGCGGATCTGTACGTTGTGCCGAAAGATGCCATCGATTTTTATAATGAAACCAACTCGACTGATAAAAGCCTGCGTCTTTACCCCAATATCGGGCATATGTTAATGTTGGATAGCAATGGCAAACTGATCACCCAAGATATTGTGAATTGGATTGAGGAACGAGCAAAATAAGGAGCGATGGTGAACATTGGTATTATTGGCATTGGACAAATTGGCGGCACAATTGCCCAAAAATTCGCCCAAGTGGGGCATACGGTTAAAGTTGCCAATTCCAAAGGCATTGACAGCATCGCAGATTTTGCCGAAAAAATTGGGGCAATCCCTGCGGATTTACACAGCGTAGGTGTGGATATTGATGTCCTGATTTTATCCATTCCCACGCCTGCGATTGCCGATTTGCCCCCAAATTTGTGGGCGAATTTGTCGCCTGATACGGTGATTGTGGACACGAGCAATTATTACCCTGAATTTCGTGATAAAGCCATTAGCGAGATTGACAACGGACAGCCTGAAAGCCTGTGGGTAAGCGATATGGTAGGACGTGGTGTGATCAAGGCGTTTAATATGCTGCTTGCTCATTCACTTGCCCATTTAGGCAAAACCAAAGGAGAGCTAAACCGTCTTGCAATGTGGGTGGCTGGCGATAATGAAAGCCAAAAACAGCTTGTGATGAGCTTAGTTGATGAATGCGGATTTGAACCGCTAGATGCTGGTGATTTAGCAAATTCGTGGCAACAACAACCCAATTCAGCAGGGTATTGTTGTGATTATACCGCCGATGAATTACGCCAAAGCCGTGCAAATTCTGCCCAAACGCCAAACAGCATCCGCCAAAACCGAGCCTATGCGGTGGGCGAATTACCCAAACTGACAGGGGGCGATTTTTCGCACGATAAGGTAATTAAAGCCAATCGGATTTTGAATACTTAATCCCAAAACAAAAACACCGTTTATTCTGATGATAAGCGGTGTTTTTCTTTGGAAATTTTACAAAAAAATCTTTCCATTTTCAGAAATAATCTTCCCATAAATCGCCATTATTTTATCAACTTCAAAATCCTATAATACTTTCAATCTATTTTATAGGAGAAACAAAATGACCGATTATCTTGATAACTCAAATAAAAAAATCAAACTTGCCCTGCAACTTGTCTCTGGCTATGGTGGCGAATTTCAATCGTGGCGACTTGCCGATAGCAATGAGAAAGCCTATACCGACATTGATTATTATGTGGAAATGGCAAAAACGGCTGAAAAAGGCAAAATTCACACGCTATTTATTGCGGATACGCCGTCCTTTGGTGGGGCTGGCGGTGGCACGGACATTGCCACTCGCTCACCTGCTTTTCCCCTTGAACCGATGGTAATGCTCTCTGCCGTTGCCTATGCTACGCAAAAAATCGGAATGGTGGCGACTTTTTCTACCACTTACAACTTGCCTTATAACCTTGCCCGACAATTGAAGACGCTGGATACTTTATCCAAAGGGCGTATGGGCTGGAATGCCGTTACCACAGGCACGCCTTTGACCGCTTACAATTTTGGCAATAAGCCCTTGCCTGACACCACCACGCGTTATGAGATGGCACACGAAATGGTGGAAGCAGTGCAAACGCTGTGGGGCACTTTTGGCGAAAATGCCTACATCACCGACAAAGTGTCAGGACAATTTGCCGATATGAGCCAAATAAGACAAGCCAATTATCAAGGCAAGCATTATCAAGTCAAAGGGGCATTGCCGATTCCAGCCACACCACAAGGACAACCACCGATTTTTCAGGCAGGTCCAAGCCCAGAAGGAGTAGAGTTGGCAGGACGCTTTGCCAGTGGTGTGTATGCCAATCCGTTTAGTATTGATGAGGCAAGAAGTTACCGCAATGTGCTCAAACAAAGTGCCATTGCCCACGGTAGAAATCCTGATGAAATCAATATGTTTAGCGGATTTATGTTTACCATTGGCGACAGTTATGAAGAAGCACTCGCTCGCCGTATGCAGCTCCTTGATTTTATGAGTGATGAGGAATTTAATGGGCAAATTCGCTATTTATCAGCAATGATTGGGGTGGATTTGACAGGGCGAGATGTGAATGAACCTTTGCCAGAATATCTACAAAATCAGGCAAGCCCACACCCCCACGACCCGCGTTCGCCAAGAGCGGTGGAACTGATCCAGCGTGGAATGTCGCCCAAAGAAGTGCTGGCAAATGGTGTGATTAACTATCACCCTGTGGTGGTCGGCACCGCAACCGATGTGGCGGATTTTATGGAAGAATGGTTTAAGGCTGGGGCAACAGACGGCTTTTCGCTTGCGCCTGACAGCCAAAAAGGGGTAAGTGATTTTGTGGAAAAAGTCGTGCCGATTTTGCAGGAGCGAGGCATTTATCATCTTGATTATGAAGGAAATACCTTGCGTGAGCATTTGGGCGTGGGTTATCAGTATGGGTTGAAAGGGTAAGTTCAGCAGATCTTAATCATTAATGCCCATCAGTCTTATACGTTTTCTAAAATAAAATACACAAAGCCTTTAGTTAATAACCCCGCAAACAAAGGCTTAATGTAATATCAAGGCACCTATATGCTTGAAAATAACGATGGGCGGATACTGTAATTTCCTGAACGAATTAATGAGAAAGCAAAACTCGTTTATTCATCTAGATTATTGCCAAATTAGCAAAACTTTCTTAATTTATTCTTGCTTTTTCTATTAATAAAACTCTCCTACACTTTCTCCATTCATATGCAATGGAGAAAACAATGCCATTTGTCTTAGCAAAATTTAGTACACCAGTCAGTCCAGCACAGGAAATTGCTTTAAAAAATGGATTTGGTCAAGCAATTGGACTTATACCGTATAAATCTGAATCAGTACTTTTATTAGAGATTGAACAAGATGCACACTTGTGGCTAGCTGGCGATAATCACCCCTCTGCTTATATTCAAGTGAGTATTTTTGCCAATGAACACCATTCTGGTTACGCAGAATTTACAGCGGAAATTACTCGCTTAATCCATAAAACCTTATCTATCGCCCCTGAACGGATTTTTATCAAATTTGATGATATTACAGCGTGGGGCATGGCTGGGCAGTATATTGAACGCAGGGGGTAATAATGAATAAAGTTACTATTTACCACTTTACCGATCCGATGATGGGACTGACTTATGAAAGTGAACCGTTTTTTCGTCAGCTTGAAACCTATTTTGGCGATCAGGTCGTGTTGAAATTCGTGATGGGAGGGCTGGTACGAGATGTGGCAGATTTTATGATTGCCGATGATTTTCGTGAAGGAGAGGAAAGAGCATTTATTCGTTATAACGCACGCTTGGCAAAAATTTATGAAAGTGAGCAAGAAATTAGTGGAATGCAGATTAAAATGGATAAATTAAATCTGTTCTCAGCCGAAAGACGCTCGTCCACGCCGTTGAATCTTGCTTATAAAGCTGCCCAACTCACCGACAGCCTAAAAGCGGATCAATTTCTTTACCGTTTACGCTATGCCACCATTGTCGAGCAACGAGAAACCAATCGAGAAGCGGAAATTTTTGCGGTTGCCCAAGAAACGGGATTAGATATGCGGTGTTTTAAACACTATTTTCATGACGGATCAGCCCAACAAGCATTAGCGCAAGATTGGCGATGGCGAGCGGAATTAGGGGTACGAGGATTACCCGCTTACCTATTTGAATATCAAGGCAAGCAAAGGTTGGTTTCAGGTGTGCTAACCTACGATCATTTAGCGAGCATCATCGTGCAATTCACACAAGGAAACATTCAACCTACACTGCCTAAATTTAATGCAGAAATTTTGCAATATTTTATGCAAAAGCATCCGCTTGTTTCGTTGATTGAATTGCAATATGCCTTTGGATTTTCAAATGAAAATCAGATTTTGCAGGCATTCATACAAGCCCAAATCCCATTCAAGCGAGTTGGTAATGGGCATTTTATGCAAATTTGCCTATAATTCTTACACTCATTTTTTCTTATTACACAATATGGACAGAATCCAAGCCTTACAAATTTTCGCTCGTACGGTAGAATCTGGCAGTTTTACCAAAGCGGCAGATCAACTCAATTTACATATTTCGGTAGTTTCCAAAGGGATCAAATATCTGGAAACGCAACTTGGTTCACGCTTACTGAATCGTACCACCCGTAAACTAGCCCTCACCGCCGAAGGGGAAGTATTTTATGAAAAATGCCAAACCTTACTTGCTGAATTAGAAAATACCTTTCAAGATCTTTCGGGCTCTGCCCAACAAGCAGTTGGCAAACTTCGCATTGATATGCCACCTTCATTGGTTAATTTTGTGATGAGCCGTTTGCCTGAATTTCATCGCCAATATCCTGATATTCAGTTGGTCGTGAGTGCCAGTGATAAAGTTCAAAACTTGATTGATGAAGGATTAGATTGTGCGATTCGTATGGGAGAGTTAGATGATGCGGGGTATATTGCACGCCGTTTAGGGGATTTACCGATGGTATTGTGTGCCGCACCTCGCTATCTTTCTGAGTTTGGTTCGCCGAAAACCTTAGACGATTTAGAGCACCATCGTGCTATTCACTATTTTTCGGATAAACACCGTAAAATCATGCCGTGGCGATTTGAACAAGGAGGGAATGATGTTGGTATGAAAATTCCTTGTGTGATGTCGGTGAATGATTCTAATGTGTTATTACAAGCGGTGTTAGCAGGATTTGGCATTAGCTATATGTCTTGTATGCTTGCTGATCCCTATTTGGAAAATGGTTCACTGGTAAAAGTGTTACCCGATTATCATAAGCCTTCTCGTCCTGTCTGGTTGGTCTATCCACAAAGAGAATTTATTCCAAAACGGCTAGAAGTGTTTATTGAATGGCTGTTAAATACATTTAAAGAATATTGTAACTAATCCATTATTGCCAAATTAGCAACTCTGATTTATCAGCAACAAGATTTTGCAAAACTAAACTGAAAAAACACCGCTTGTTATACGCAAGCGGTTGTTTTCTTTGTAAAATCTGCAAAGATTAACGAGCCCCCAAGATATCAATCATCTCCGCCCATTCACCAAACACCTGTGGAATAGGCAAAATCTCACCTTTTTTAAAAACGTAATAGTGGCTTGTTAGGGCAATGGTGGCAAAGACAGTGGCTTGATAATCCCAATCCTTCTCAACAGATTTCACTTTTTGGGCGTGAGCAATGAAGGCATCTTTTAATAATGCGTGCATATCATCATACAAATGATGGCGTGGGGTTTTAATTTGCCAAAGTGCCAAAATCAGCCGTCTTTTTTTCAATAAGCGGTTGCCGATGGTTTGCATAAATCGCAGTAAATCATCGCTTTCAAAACGCTTTTTGAGCAGGTCTTGATATTCCGCCTTCACTTCTTTTATCAATTTGCCAACCAAATCGCTTTTGCCCGAATAATAGCGGTAAAAAGTGGCGCGGTTAATCAAGGCTTTTTCAATGATTTCTTGTACTTGCACTTTTTCAAACGGTTTTTCATCTAATAATTCAATCAAAGCGTTTTGGATTGCCAGATGGGTTTTGATTACTCTTAAATCGTTCATCTTTTTTCAAAATAAGCATACATTTTTGTAATTTTATCTGTATATCCTACCAAATACGAGCTTTTTAATGTTTGTGAAAAGTAACCGCACTTTCTACAATATGCCCACGATTTTTTAATGAGAACACAAAATGATTAAAGTACATTGTCTGACAACAGGTTGGGTACAAATCAAAATTCATCATCAAGTGGCACGCTTTTTTGCCCGTCCTGCCCGTGTACTTGATGTATTAACCGATAGCAAATGGTCGCCTAAATTGCCGATTGGTTGCTGGCTGATTGAACACGATGAAGGGTTGATTTTGGTGGATACTGGGGAAAGTAGCCGAGCTAACGACAAGGGCTATCAACCATGGTGGCATCCCTTTATGCAGTTTTGTGAACGACGTGGGGTTAAAAAACACGAAGAAGTGGGCGAAATTTTAAAGGTAAACGGCTTTGATCCTTTAAAGATTGATAAGGTGGTGATGACCCATATGCACGGCGACCACGCAGGCGGTATTCCCCACTTTCCAAACAGCCAATTTATCTTAACGGAAAAGGAAAAACAGGCAATTGAAGCAAACGATGCGGTATTCAATGGCTATTTGAAAATGCACTATCCTGATTGGTTTAAACCACAGGGCATACAATTTAATGATGGGGCGTTTGAAAGTTTTGAGAGCAGCCATAAACTTACCCAAGATGGCAAAATCCGTCTTGTACCAACCGCAGGACATACGCTGGGGCATATGGCGGTGATTATTGATATGACTGATCACTATATTTTAATTGGTGGTGATGCCTCTTACAGCGAAGCGGATATGCTCGCAGGCAACATTGACGGCGTGTGTATTGATGGCAAATTACATCAACAAAGTACAGCGAAAATGCGTGAACTCTGCCAAAGAAAACCGACTATCACGCAATTCGCCCATGATGAGAAAAGTGAATATCGCCTGAAAAATAAGGTGTTTACGCTGGTAAAAAATTAAAGAAAAATGACCGCTTGTGATCAGCAAGCAGTCTTTTTTTCCTCAAAATCTACACAATCCGCCCATAGTACATTTCATCTTCTTTTAGACGTTGAATATCTTTTAGAGGGGGTAAACCAAACATTCTGGCGTATTCTCGGCTAAATTGATTTGGGCTTTCATAACCTACCTCAAAAGCAGCGTGTGTCGCATCAAAATGTTGTTTGAACATTAAACGTCTAGCATGTTGCAGACGGAGCTGTTTTTGATATTGCAATGGGCTAACGCCAGTGATTTTTTTGAAATGTTGCCGTAGTGATGATGGGCTCATAAACACCATTTTGGCTAACTGCTCAATCTCTATTTTTTCTGCATAATGCTCGTTGAAATAGGCAATGATTTTTGCAATGTTATGTTCTACTGTTCCGTTGGTGAGTAGTTTCCGTAGCATCGGTAAATGCTCACTAGTTAATAAACGCACGGCAATTTCTCGCTCAATCAAAGGGGCAAGATAAGGTTGTAATTTGGGTTGTTGTAAAAGTTTCACATAGCGTAGCACAGCATCAAGCAAATCATCATCAGCAGGAAAAACAGAGAGGGAGTCAGATAGAGCTGAACGGTCGGTTTGCCATTGGATTTGTTCATCTAATTCTCGCAATAACATCACATCAAGTTCAATGCGTAAACTTAAATAAGGCTTATGTTGGCTGGCTTCTAATACATTGGACACTACGGGTAATTCAACGGTTGTCAAGGCAGTTTGCCCTGCTTCTAATACCATCACGGTTTCACCAAAATTCAAGTGTTGCGAACCTTGCACCACTAAAACGAGGCTTAATGGATAAATACAAGGCATGGGATTCGTGGAGTGGTTACGGCGACAGAGTTGTAACGATGTTAGTTCTGTTGGGGAAAAACTGCCTGTTTGTTGCGTAAATTGTTGTATGAGTTCAGCCAGTTCTTGGCAGATTTGCTTTTTCATCATTTATCCTTTTTTCCTTATTTTAAGATCGCTTGTCATTTTAGGCAATAATCAACTCTCTTTTGGCAAGATTCATTCTTTCTCTCTTCCTATAATACACGCCATCAAAACAACCGATTAAGGAAACAAAATGAGTCAAATTATTTATTCAAATGATGCTGATTTTAGCAAAGAGGTGTTGCAGTCTGAGTTGCCAGTATTAGTGGATTTTTATGCAGATTGGTGTCCGCCGTGCCAGATGATTGCACCAAGTTTAGATGCACTCGCAGAAGAATTTGCAGGCAAAGCGAAGATTGTCAAAATCAATGTAGATCAAAACCAATCCTTAGCAATGAAATATGATGTGCGTAGCATTCCAACCTTAATAACCTTTAAAAAAGGTGAAATGCAACAACGCTCAGCAGGGGCAATGCCAAAATCGCAACTGGCAAGTTTTATTCAAAATGCAATGTAGTAGGAGAAGAAATGAGTACCTTTAAAAATCACAAATTATTAGTCATTGGTGGCACTAGCGGTGTCGGGTTTGAAACTGCAAAATTAGTGCTAGAACAAGGTGGTTCGGCGGTCATTGTCGGCAATCGCCCTGAAAAAGCCGAAGAAGCACGTAAACAATTAGTGGAGATTGCAGGTAGCGACAAGATTACCGCATTAACTGCGAATTTGTTAGATATGGCAAGCGTCAATGCCTTAATTGAAAAATTAACCGCAGAACATCGTGATATTGATTTAGTGGTCAATTCCGCTGGGGTTTATTTCCCAAATCGCTTTTTGGAAACTGATGAAAAAGCCTACGATGGTTATTTAAATTTAAATAAAGCGGTCTTTTTCATTACACAAGAGGTAGCAAAATTGATGATTTCTGCGAAAAGAGGCGGTTCTATTGTGAACATTACCGCTGCACTTTCTCAGTTGCCAGTGAAATCAACCCCAATGGCAGCCTACTCAATGGCAAAATTTGGCTTAGAAGCCCTCACTAAAAATGCAGCTGCTGAGCTTGCAGAACATCAAATTCGTGTGAATGCGTTACCGATAGGGATTATTGAAACTCGTATTTTTGAGCGTTTTGCCAATGCGGAACAAGTAGATTCTACGTTGGAAAACTTCAAAAAATATCACGCACTGGGGAGAAATGGTACACCTCGTGAGGTGGCTGAAACCGCAGCGTTTTTACTGTCGGATAAAGCCGCTTGGGTAACAGGGGCAATTTGGAATGTGGACGGCGGTGCAATGACTCGTCGTGATGATGTATAGCATAATGAAAGGAGCAAAAAAATGTGGAAAGAAACACTCTCTAAATTAGTTAAAGGGATTGGGAATTTTAATAAAGCAAATCCTAATGTGGCTCAGGCGATTCATCAATTAGAAGAAGCTACACAGAAAAATAGCCCGCTTGATGCGAAAACGCACGAACTCATCGCACTTGCGGTGGCGGTAACTACTCGTTGCGATGGCTGTATCTCTGCCCACGTTCACGCAGCGAAAAAAGTCGGTGCAACCAAAGAGGAAATTGCAGCGGCACTGGGGACGGCAATTGCACTCAACGCTGGGGCTGCGTATGTTTATTCTAGCCACGTTGTTGATGCTTATGATGAACTTTAATGTTTAAATTGACAGAGGCAGGGTCTCCTGCCTTTGTCGTTTTCGCACGAAAATGGAGAAATAAAATGAAAACTGCCAATGATATTCAAACCATTCAACAACATATTCAAGCAAATAAATTGAGCCTACTTTATGTTAAAGCACCGAATTGTGGGGTTTGTACGGTTTTTCGTAAACAAGTTGGTGAAATCGTGGCGGCTTTACCTACGATTGCAGGAATTGAAACGGATATTCGCCAAGTGCCAGAAATTGCGGCTTACTACCATATTCTTACTGCACCAGCGGTGCTTTTTTTTGCCGAAGGTAAAGAGATATTCCGCAGTGCGAGATATATCAATATGGCAGAATTACGAGAGAGGTTAGTTCAATATAGTGAAGTATATGGCTAACAAGCGGTCTTTTTTTCCTTAAAATCTGCAATGTTGCTAAGCATATTTTCTTTCTTTTCGCCACAGCATAGGTGATTTTCCTGTCCATTTCTTAAATGCTCGGCTGAAAGAGTGAATATCTTGATAGCCGAGATAAAAAGCGATTTCGCCAATAGTAATGTCCGCTTTGGTTAATAATGTTTCTGCACTTTCAATACGTACCGCTTCCAATAATTTTGCAAATGATATGCCTTCTGCTTTTAATCGCCGTTGGAGTGTACGAGGGGTGATAAAGAGCTGTTTTGCCACTTGCTCAATCGTGGGTTTTTCACCATTTAGGCATTGGCGAATTTCTTGTTTTATTTGGCTGTTCAAATCAGTGGTCAGTGCGGACGTATTGTTTTCCCCAAATAGCAACATTAATTCAGGATTGCTATGGGCAAGCGGTAAATTTAAATCACTTTTGGCGTAAATTAACGCATTTTCACGGCAATTTAACTGAATTTCACAACCAAAATAATCACTGTAATCCGCGACAAGATGAGGACGTTGTAGCTCGATTCGCTTTGGTTTAGGTGCATTCGGTAAACTGCGATCTAAGATATGTTGTACCGCCCCAAAAAACATATCGGTAATAATATGCGGTTCAGGTTGCTGACTATATTGCCATTGCGACAAAATCCGAATGTTATCGCTTGTTTCGTGCAATATGACTGATTGCGGACAAACCATCGCTTTATAACGCGCTAAGCGTTGTAACGCTTCTTTAAATGTGCCTGAATGGAGCATTGCGAGTAAGATAAACTCATTGCCTGCTTGATTATTACCATCAAGGAGTTTAAATGCCAGTAAGGGATCGTGATTGACTTTTTCCACCGCTTGCCAAAAGGCAAAATAGTCGGCGGTATTGAGTGTGGCTTGTGGCTCCGTTAACACCATAGGCGAAATGCCCACTGATTTTAACAACTGGGGAATGTTAAATCCCAGTTCCGCAAGGCGAAATAGGACGTTATGAAATAATGGAAATTTATCAGGTGCAGACATTTTATTAGCGGTTAAAGGCGAGACTATTACCTATTTTAATGAGCAAAATGCTAATTGTGCAACAAGCCACTGCTTTAAATCTGCTATTTCAGCATTGCTTAACGTATGCCCAATTGGATAACGTTGAAAGTGTAGAGATCTTTCTTGTGCCAATTTAGCTACCCCTTGTTCAATTTGAGCAAGGGTAATCAAATTATCCTCCTCTCCGTGAGCAAGAAAAATTGGCGTGTGGGTATTTTGAGTGTGGCTTTGCCAGCTTTCAGCGAGTGGTAAGTAACCCGACAAGCCAAAAATACCTGCCAATGGTTGCGGATATTGCGTGCCAGCCAAAAGCGAAATGGCACACCCTTGCGAAAAACCGCCCAAAATGATCCGCTTGCTTTCAATCCCTTCGTTAATGCAATCATCAATGAGGGATTGTACATAGGTAACCGCACTCAAAATCCCCTGATGATCTTCATTCTCCAAAAAATTATCGCCTCGTAAATCATACCAGCCCGAGACATTTCCCTTCGCCCACGTAACTGGGCGAATTGGGGCGTGGGGTAGCATAAACATCGTGTTAGGTAGATGTTGAGCAAAATAACGTGCGACTGATTCAAAATGCAAACCGCTGGTGGTTAAGCCGTGTAGAAAAATGACCGCAGAATCCGCTTTTTCAGGGCGGATTATCAGTGGCTCAGCACGAGGAATTAATAACATCCGTCCACTCCACAAGCGGTCGGTTTTGCGTGATTTTCTGCAAATTGTTCACGCAAGATTGCTAAAAATTGGGCAGGTGGTTGTGATCCAGGGACAGCTACCTTGCCATCAATGACAAAAAACGGCACTGCCGTTACGCCAATTTGGCGGGCTAATTGCTCATCTGCATGAACCTGATCGACAAATTCATCAGTATCTAACATTTGTACGACTCGTTCGGCAGGAATACCAATGTCTGTTGCAAATTGGATAAGATTTTCACGGCTTGCTAAGGGCAGATTTTCAGTGAAATAGGCGTGAAACAGGCGTTCATTAATTTCTGCCCCCTTACCCAAACTTTCGGCTAATTTGGTTAAACGATGGGCATTAAAGGTATTCGTATTTTGCACCTTTTCGTAGTTCATCGCTAAACCTGCACCGCTGGCTAATTGCTCAATATGGCGAATCATCTCCATTGCATCAGCAGGTGTTTTGCCATATTTCATCTCAATTCGCCCTTGTGTGGTATTGGTGACTGTTTGTCCTGCGTGTGGATAGAGTTCAAAGGCTTTATGCTCAATTTCAACCGATTCAGCCTTTTCAAACTCGGCCAACGCTTGTTCTAAATAACGCTTACCAATATAGCAAAATGGGCAAGCATAATCGGAATACATTTCAATTTTCATTTTGTGTCCTTGATGGGGGAAAAGTACGACTATTTTAGGACGGTTTTGGTTACTTAGTTAGGCAGAAAGCGACAATAATTTAGCAAAAGACGACATTATACTTTATTTCTTTTGGCTTCAAGCATTTGCACGGTATCAAATAAACGTTGACGTAGCCATTTTTGAATGCGATCTTGATGAGTTCGCTCGTGCCAAGCCATCACTTTGGTGTAATGTTCTGCTTCAAAAGGTGGTGCTTTGATAATTAAGTCATCTTCTACGTGGATTAAATGTTCGGGAACAACGGCTAAATAATCACTTTGGCGCAGTAATTCGGGAATCAATGCAAAATTTTGTACAGAAACAGCTACTTTTCGTTGATAACCTAATGAATGTAATACTCTATCTGTTGCACCAGAAAATCCGCCTCCGAAAAATGATCCTAAAATAAAATGATATTGGCAGAAATTTTCTAATGTCCACGCTTGTTGCAAAATAGGGTGGTTTTGTCGCATTGCACAGACATAATTTTCTTGATAGAGCGGTTTGTAATGTAGCTTTTCAGGTACAGCAAGGCTGGATAATAGGGCTAAATCTAATTCCCCTTTTTCTAGCATTGTCTCCATATCGTGATTTTGTAAGGTTAAAAATGCCGTTTTTACGTTAGGGGCAATTTGCTGTAATTGTTGTATAAATGGTACGCCAATGGCTCGGAATGCATTATCTGTAGCACCAATTTTTAATGTGATAGCTAATTCAGCGGGATTAAATTCATTGGGTTGAACTAAGCTTTCTAATTCTTGCAAAATGCGTTTAAGGGGAGCGGCAAGTGTCATTGCACGGTCAGTCGGAATCATGCCATTTGATGTGCGAATGAGCAATGGATCGGCAAAATAGAGACGCAAGCGGGCTAACATTCCGCTCACGGCTGGTTGAGTTAAAGCTAATCGTTCTGCCGCTCGTGTCACATTACGCTCTTCTAACAGGGCATTTAATGCTTTAAGTAAATTCAGGTCAAGGTTATTCAAATTTACCATTATCACAAATCCTTATAATAATTATTCTTTTTCATAATTTCTATTATAACCAATCTCAATCTATACTGCACGCCATCGTAATCAAGCGAAAAAATAATTTATAGGAGAACAATCATGACAAAAACCACTTATACTCAAGATTACAAAGCCATTGAAGATTTATTATTAAATCAATATAGTGAAGGTGGTAAACAAGCAAACAGTGAAATAATGAAACCCGCTTTTGATGCTGTCGCTACAATGTACAGTGTAGATGAAAAAGGCACATTGGCAGGAGGTGCAGTAACTGATACTCTTTTCCCAACTATTGATGATCACTTTAAACCATCAGAAAACCCTGTGGTTGCCATTGCTTATATTGATATTACAGGCACAGCGGCTTCCGCTCGTGTGGATACAGATAATCTCAGTGGCTATGGTTTTACCGATTATTTCAATTTGTTGAAAGTAAATGGTAAATGGACGATTGTGAGTAAAATTTTCCACACTCATTATTAATCATTATACAAGCGGTAAATTTTGCAGATTTTTTGCAAAATAGCCGCTTGTTACGTTTCTAGGAGAAGATATGGCAATTAAACCTGTTGAAATTTCAAAATTCTATCGTTTGGTAAATCATGGGCCAACAGCAATGATTTCAGCCAAACATAACCGTATTGAAAATGTTATGTCCGCTTCGTGGGTGTGTGCATTAGATTTTGCACCGCAAGCGAAAATGATGATTGTGGTGGATAAAGCTGCTTATACCCGAACTTTAATTGAACAAAGTGGCTATTTTGCTGTACAGGTTCCAACAGTTGCTCAAGCAGAATTGGTTTTAGATATGGGCGAAAGCCGTAAGGAAAATCCACATAAATTGGATAATGTGCCACTATTTTATTTAGAGAATGTTGATATTCCGCTTGTTGAAGGTTGTGCGGCTTGGATTATCTGCCGAGTGATTGATGAACCACATAATCAGCAAGTACACGATTTATTTATTGGAGAAGTAATTTCGGCTTGGGCTGATGATCAAATGTTTGATAATGGACGGTGGAAATTTGATGAACTGCCCGATGATCTAAAAACGTTGCACTATGTTGCAGGTGGACAATTCTATCAAATTGGTAAAGGCTTTAACTTAAGCCGTGGCCCCAATGTGGAGTAGTTATTTTTGTCTCATCACATTTAGGCGGTAAATGAGCAAAGCGGATAAAACAAAAGTACTTCCCATTATTTTCGTTGTAGATAAGTTTTCTGCCATAAAGAGCGTACTGAGCAATAGCGTCCATACAGGTTCTAAAATCATAATTAGTGCCCCATTGCCTAAGTCGCTAAGCTTTTGTCCCCATGTTTGCAATAAAAAGCGAGCATTCGTCCCGATAAGTACACTTAATGTGAGCCAAAGCCAGGTTGGTGAACTAATTTGAGTGGGAAATGTTTCAAATAGTGCAGAATAGATGCTGGCAGATATTGCTACCATACTGAGTTGAATAGTCGTTAATGCCAATACGGGAAGATGTTGTGCATAACGACTATTTAGCACAAATTGCACAGCTGCCCAAAATGCAGTAAATAAAAAGAAGAGGGTATCTAACTGAAACCCCGATTGCTCTGTACCATTATTGGCAAGCAAATACATTCCGATAATTGCCGATGGTAATGCAAACCAAAAACGTCGTATTGGGCGTTGGCGATATAATCCCCATGCAATTAAGGGAGCGGCAAGCATTGCTAAGCTCAGTAAAAATGCACCTTTTCCGAGTTCTGTGGTGTATTTGACTCCCATCACCCAAAAGAATAGATATAAACAAAATGATAGCCCGACGAATACAGCATATCGCCATTGTTGGCGATTGAGAGATTTAAGTTGTGGTAAAGCAAAAGGCAGAAAAAGTAGGGTAGCGAAAGAAAAACGTAAAGCAATAAAAGCCACTGCGGGCAGTTCTACTATGGCATTCTTGGAAAATAACCAACCGAATGCTGCGGTAAGGGTAGCTAGTAAAAGTAACCATTCACCATGATATTTTTGCATCATAAACATTCCTTAAAAATTACCGCACTTTCCCGTAGAAAAGTGCGGTAAAAACTATTGACGAATAGGGCGATACTCTACGGGAATCCAACGATAACCACCGTCTTTTTCTACTCGTAGATGACCTAATCCAGGGAACGGCAAATGAGCTCCTGCCACTAAAATTTCACGTTTTGCAATTTCAGGTAGCGCATTTAAACGACTTTTACGAGCAGAAATAGAATCTGCATCAAAATCTACTGCCACCTCTGGGTGAGCCATTTGAATAGCGTGGTTATGGATTAAATCTCCCCATACCAACATTGTTTCGCCTTTTGAGGTAAACTCAAAACCGTTATGTCCTAAGGTATGCCCATGCAATGGAATGGATTTAACGCCTGGAATGACCTCCTCGCCAGAATCATAGTATTTCACTTGATTATCAGCTAAATAAGGCGCTGCTGCTTCTCTTGCCCAAGCGACAAACGGTTTAGCATTATCAGAGAGTTTTTCTTCTGGGGTATCAAGCCAAAATGCTTTTTCTTGGTTAGACAGATAAATTGTTGCATTTGGAAAGACTTTTTTACCCTCTACGGTTACACCACTAAAATGATCAGCGTGCATATGAGTTGGTAGGATAGTGTCAATTTGCTCAGCTTTATAGCCAGCTGCTTCAAGGCTGGCAATCAGCATTCCTTTTTCATCAACAAAAATTGGATCTTGCACATCACCTTTACCTGCATCAATAAGGATTAAGTTGTCCCCAGTATTGACTAAAAACGCAATGATTGCTGTATCTACTCCACCAGTAGCGGTTTTAGGGCTAAATTTGTGCTCAATTAAGGTATCAAGTTCTGCTTTGCTTAATTTTGAGTAATTTGCAAATAAAGTACTATCAAGCGATGCCGCTCCATCATAAAGTGCGGTTACCTCAAAATCCCCTAACATCACACGGAAATATCCAGGAACTTGGGTTAATTGCATAGGTACAGGATTTTTCGCAGGAATATGTACAGGGTGTGCAGAGAGGTTCGGGGTAATAAAAGAAATGCAGGCAGAGATTGCCAAAGTTAATAATGTTTTGTTCATAAAAAGTCCTTAATAATAAAAGTGGTGGTATTTTAGGGTAACTTTTTACAGGGTGTTACACAGAAAGCGACAAGTATTTAGCAAAAGACGACATTTTGCTAACAAGGGGAGATTGAATGCGAATGTCATAGCAAGCTCGCTATTCTTGCAAAATCAGCAAAACTGATTTGCTGTTTTCTTTATTTTTCAGAAAAAATTTCTCCCTATAATGCCGCCCAACGAAACGCATAGGGCGTTTCTTTATTGGAGAAAATTATGAAATTATCAACTGTAATGAAAGCATTAGTTGCAGCCGCTGTGATGGCAAGCCCTGTGGCTTTTGCACACGGTACACACGCTGTACACCAACCAAAAGAAAATATCGTGGCACAAAAACGTACTCAAGTAGATGGTTACTACCGTATGATGATTGGCGATTATGAAGTTACCGCACTTTATGATGGCTATCTCTCTATCGGTGCACCTGTTTACCAAGAATTTACCAAACTGACTAAACAAGAGTTAGATGATTTAATTTCAGGGCAATTCCGCCCAATGTTGGCTGATGGTGGTGTGCAAACTGCGGTAACGGGTTACTTAATCAATACAGGCAAAAACTTAGTCTTGCTTGATGCGGGTTCGGGCGATGTGTTTGATGATAAAGTGGGGAAATTAACAGAGAGCTTAATTAAAGCAGGTTATCGCCCTGAGCAAGTGGATACTATTATTCCAACGCATTTACACTTTGACCATTTCAGTGGGGTTACTCGCAATGACAAAATGGAATTTCCTAATGCCACTGTCTATATCGCTAACCAAGAGAAAGCATTTTGGTTAGATACGCCTATCAAAGAGATGCCAGAGCATACGCAAAAATATGCACAATGGACACGTGATGCCGTTGCACCTTATGCCGCCGCAGGACAAGTGAAATACTATGATTTAGGTGATGAGATCATTCCGAATTTCAAATCCGTTGCGACAACTGGGCATACACCGGGGCATAGCAGTGTAGAAGTGAGCTCAAAAGGTGAAACACTGTTTGTCTGGGGTGATTTATTACATAATCACGCATTGCAACTGCCAGAGCCAGACGTTGCAGCAGAATTTGACGTAGATTCATCAGCGGCAAGAAAAGCACGTGTTGATATGCTACCTCAATTAGCCGAACGCAAAGTATGGATTGCAGGGGCACACTTGCCATTCCCGGGATTGGGGCATTTACGCAAAGAATCCAAAGGCTTCTCTTGGGTGCCGATTGAGTATATTCCATTGGAATATTAATTTTCGTTTTGCGTAGCGGAAAACGATAAGAGTTTTTACCACCAACTTGAAGGAAATTCGGGTTGGTGGTTTTTATTACGCATTAATCCATCTTTTACTTTATGAAATTCTCTTTTTGCTGCTTGATAACCGATCTGGAAAATCTCCTGCTGGCGTTTATCAGATATTTCAAAGGTATTATATTGTACGATTTTTTCAGGATTGATAAGCCAATCACATAAGCGATTTTGCATAGCCGCATTTTGCGCCATCATAATATCAATCGCGCGCCACGCTACTTGCGGTAACAATGCAAACTCTTTCGCTGATTTATAATCCGCCCCTCTATCTAAATTGACACCAATTAAATAATCACACCGCCCTTGAATGACATTTACTGGAAAATTATTCAAAATACCACCATCACTATATATCTCGCCTTCTACCTTAACTGGAGAAAAGATTCCAGGAAAAGCACAAGAAGCAACTACCGCTTCTTTTATTTTGGTATGACGTCCAAAAATTTTACTTCTCCCTGTTTCCATATTAGTTGCAGAAATATAGAGCTCTTTCGCTAAATCCCCTAAACACATTTCACCAAAGATATTATCTAAATACACCATAAATTTATCGGCATTAAATAACCCACTTTTTACCAGAGATAAATGGTTCACATTAAATAGATTCACCGAACGAAAAAATGCCAAAATTTCGTCAGGGCTTTTACCAAGTGCATACAAGCTACCTACAATCGCTCCGGCACTTGTCCCAGATATGATTTGAATATCAATCTGTTGTTCCTGCAAAAATTTCAACACGCCTGCGTGAGCTAAACCTTTATGCCCACCACCAGAAAGTGCTAAGCCTATTGTTTTGTTCACCATTTTTACCCTCGTTTCCATTCAAGTTCACAATAAAATACAAGCGGTTCGATTTTTCAATTTTTTTGCAAAAAAATGCTAATTTTAAACCGCTTAATCCATAACGTATTTCACTTCAATATTATGTAAGCCTTCCAATACTTTTAGATCTCGGTAGATATGATAAGACGAGTTTTCTTCTGGCGTTTTAGCATTAATTGTAATACTTAATATATTGTCTTGTTCTCGCTCTTTAATATTCAGCGAACTTACTGTGCAATCATTTGCATCAAGTGTATCTAAGATAGGTTGAAGATGATCAAGATCTTTCAATTCTAATTGTACTCGAAGCCGCTCAATCTTATCTTGCTTACGAATATGTCGTGTAATCATTGAGCTGTATTTCAAAATAAAAAACATAGCAACAGTCACAATAATGACGGCTTGATAAAAACCTGCGCCAATAGAAATTCCAACTGCGGCGGCAGCCCAAATCATCGCAGCGGTGGTAATACCTGAAACGACATCATTGGTGCGATGCATAATTACACCTGTGCCGATAAAGCCTATACCACTAATAACTTGAGCAGCAAGCCGCATAGGATCGGTTCTAATATTATCTGACAACGCCGCATAATACTCTGCAGCTTGAATAGATACTATAGTGAGCAAACATGTAGTGACGGAAATAATCATACAGGTTTTAATTCCGACCGGCTTACGTTTTTTCTCACGTTCTAAGCCTATTAGGCTTCCTAAAAAACAAGCAAGACAAAGCTTAATTAATGTATTGTAATCAAAGTTCGCTAAGGTTCTTGTGATTGAATAAAGAAGATCGTCCATCGAAAAATTTCTCTTTACAAGCGGTTGATTTTGAATAATTTTTTGCAAAAATAAACCCCACGCATAGCATGCATGGGGTTTAACCATTTTATTTATTAGCGATTTACCGCTAATTTGCCTTTAGTGAGTTCATAAACGCGTAATTTCGCAATTTCTCTAGCCAGTTTTGCTGTCATATCTGCATCATGAGTTTTACTCAATGTTTCTTCCACTTTACGTTTCGCTGCAAGAATGCGCTGTTCATCAAGTTCATCACCACGAATTGCAACATCAGCAAGCACGGTAACTGTTTTAGGTTGAACTTCTAAGAAACCACCCGAGACATAGATAAATTCTTCTTTGCCATCCGCAAAGGTAAACTTCACCATTCCAGGTTTAATCGCCGTAAGCAATGGAGTATGCCCTGCATACACGCCAAGTTCACCTTCTACACCAGATACACGTACACTAACGACTTCACCGCTAAATATTTGACGTTCTGCACTCACCACTGTGAGTTGAAATTGAGATGCCATGTTGTTCTCCTTTTTTTAAGAACAATTACATCTTGTTCGCTCTTTCAATCACTTCTTCAATAGAACCCGCCATATAGAACGCTTGTTCTGGAATATGGTCGTATTCGCCTTCTAAAATGCCTTTGAAACCACGAATGGTGTCTTTCAGTGAAACATATTTACCAGGAGAACCTGTAAATACTTCTGCCACGAAGAATGGTTGTGATAAGAAACGTTCAATTTTACGTGCGCGTGCTACCACTAATTTATCTTCTTCTGAAAGCTCATCCATACCAAGAATTGCGATAATATCTTTCAGCTCTTTGTAGCGTTGTAATGTACCTTGTACACCACGAGCCACATTATAGTGTTCTTCACCAACTACTAATGGATCTAATTGACGAGATGTTGAATCTAATGGATCAACTGCTGGATAGATACCAAGTGATGCAATATCACGGCTTAATACCACGGTTGAATCCAAGTGTGCAAAGGTAGTTGCAGGTGAAGGGTCTGTTAAGTCATCCGCAGGTACGTAAACCGCTTGCACAGAAGTGATAGAACCCGTTTTGGTTGAAGTGATGCGTTCTTGAAGTACACCCATCTCTTCAGCAAGTGTCGGCTGATAACCTACTGCAGACGGCATACGACCTAATAATGCAGATACTTCTGTACCCGCCAGGGTATAACGGTAGATATTATCCACGAAGAATAATACATCACGACCTTCATCACGGAATTTCTCCGCCATCGTTAAGCCAGTTAATGCGACACGTAGACGGTTACCTGGTGGTTCGTTCATCTGACCGTAAACCAGTGATACTTTGTCTAATACGTTAGAGTCTTTCATTTCGTGGTAGAAGTCGTTACCTTCACGGGTACGCTCACCTACGCCTGCAAATACTGAGTAACCGCTATGCTCAATCGCAATGTTACGGATTAACTCCATCATATTTACGGTTTTACCTACACCCGCACCACCAAATAGACCAACTTTACCCCCTTTCGCAAATGGGCAGATTAAGTCGATAACTTTAATACCTGTTTCCAACAACTCAGTACTGTTTGATTGTTCTTCATAACTTGGTGCTGCACGGTGAATTGCCCAGCGCTCTTCTTCACCAATTGGACCTGCTTCATCAATCGGTTCACCTAGTACATTCATAATACGACCAAGCGTTGCTGTACCAACTGGCACTTCAATCGCTTTATGCGTATTTTCAACTTTTAAGCCACGCTTTAGGCCATCTGATGTACCAAGTGCGATACAACGAACCACACCGCCGCCTAATTGTTGTTGAACTTCAAGGGTTAATCCTGATTCAACTTTTAATGCATCGTAAACTTTTGGTACTGCATCTTGCGGAAACTCAACATCGATTACCGCACCGATGATTTGTACAATTTTTCCCGTTGCCATTACCGTTCCTCTATGTCTTTGTTAAATTGCTGCGGCACCCGCAACAATTTCATTTAATTCATTCGTAATACTTGCCTGACGGGCTTTGTTATACACCAACTGTAACTCTTTAATCAGATTACCTGCGTTATCAGTTGCTGCTTTCATTGCCACCATTCGGGCTGCCTGCTCGGATGCGAGATTATCAACAATCGCTTGATATACTTGGGATTCCAGATAACGTACCAATAGACTGTCTAATAACGCTTGTGGGCTTGGTTCATAGGTGTAATCCCAAGAACCTGTCTGCTCTAGCGAGTCATCATCTAACGCTGGCAATGGAAGTAGTTTTTGCACAGTTGGCTTTTGAGCCATAGTGTTAATAAAACGGTTATAGACGATATAAACTTCATCCAATTCACCTTCACGATAGGCATTTACCATTGTATTAACAATACCAAGCAAATCTTCCATTGTTGGAGCATCACCCAAACCATTGATTTGTGCCTTTGTTTTTAAGCCCATCGAACCAAAAAAGCCAGCGGCTTTATTACCGACTAAGCCTAGCTCGCACTGAACGCCTTTGTCTTCAAAAGCTTTTAACTCATTTAATACCGTTTTAAATAAGTTAATATTTAAGCCACCACACAAACCTCGATCAGTAGAGATAACTAAATACCCTACTTTTTTCACATCTCTTGGCTCAAGGAAAGGGTGTTTATAATCAATGTTTCCTTTGGCAATATGGCTGATTACTTTGCGAATGGTATCAGAATATGGACGGCTCGCAGCCATACGTTCTTGAGTCTTGCGCATTTTAGATGCAGCAACCATTTCCATCGCTTTGGTAATTTTCTGCGTATTACGAACACTTGCAATTTTGGTTCTTATCTCTTTAGCACCTGCCATATTATTTCTCCGCTAAAAAGTTAGATTACCAAGCACTGTTCTTTTTGAAATTGGTTAAAATTTCATGCAGCTTATCTTTAATTGAGTCATTAAAATCGCCTGATTTTGCTAAATCCTGCATAAACTCACCATAATTGCTTTGTGCGTAATCTAATAAGTTCGCTTCAAATGAGCCAATTCGCTCAACTGCAACATCATCCAAATAACCATATTCCGCGGCTGCTAGAGATAACCCTAGTTGAGCAACCGACATAGGTGCAAATTGTTTCTGTTTTAGCAATTCTGTTACTTTTTGACCGTGAGAAAGTTGTTTGCGAGTAGCATCATCAAGATCAGATGCAAACTGTGCAAATGCCGCTAATTCACGATACTGAGCAAGCGCAGTACGAATACCGCCAGATAATTTCTTAACCAGTTTAGTCTGTGCAGAACCACCTACACGGGAAACAGAGATACCTGGGTTTACCGCAGGACGAATACCGGCATTGAATAAGCCTGATTCTAAGAAAATCTGACCATCGGTAATAGAAATCACGTTAGTCGGAACGAAAGCAGAAACATCACCAGCTTGAGTTTCGATAATAGGTAATGCGGTTAAAGAACCAGTTTGGCCTTTTACAGCACCGTTAGTGAAACGCTCAACATAATCTGCATTTACTCGAGCAGCACGTTCAAGTAAGCGAGAATGGAGATAGAATACATCACCAGGGAATGCTTCACGACCAGGTGGACGGCGTAACAACAACGAAATTTGACGGTAAGCTACCGCTTGCTTAGATAAATCATCGTAAACAATTAAGGCATCTTCACCACGATCACGGAAGTATTCACCCATTGCACACCCTGCATATGGCGCAAGATATTGTAATGCGGCAGACTCAGATGCAGAAGCGACTACCACAATAGTATTTTCTAACGCACCATGTTCTTCTAATTTACGCACTACGTTGGCGATAGTCGAAGCTTTTTGACCGATTGCAACGTAGATACATTTAATACCTGAATCACGTTGGTTGATAATTGCATCAATCGCTAAAGCTGTCTTACCAGTTTGACGGTCGCCGATAATCAACTCACGCTGACCACGACCGATTGGCACCATTGAGTCCACTGCTTTATAACCAGTTTGAACGGGTTGATCAACCGATTGACGGTCAATAACACCTGGTGCGATAACTTCAATTGGCGAGAAACCATCGTTTTCAATTTCGCCTTTACCATCGATAGGCTGACCTAAGGTGTTTACTACTCGACCTAATAAACCTCGACCAACTGGTACTTCTAAAATACGACCAGTACATTTCACTTCAGTGCCTTCAGCAAGATCCGCATAAGGACCCATTACTACTGCACCGACAGAATCTCTTTCCAAGTTAAGAGCGATCGCATAACGATTGCCTGGAAGCTCAATCATTTCGCCCTGCATTACATCAGATAAGCCATGGATACGAATTACACCATCGCTTACTGAAACGATTGTCCCGGTGCTTTGTGCGTCAGATACCACATTAAACTGGGCAATTCGTTTTTTAATCAATTCACTAATTTCAGTTGAATTTAGTTGCATTTTCTATTCCTCTTACAAGCTCAGCTCTTGGCTCAAACGGTTAAGCTGACCACGACTACTGCCGTCAATTACCGTATCATCGTAGCGGATAATCACGCCAGCGAGTAGAGATGGATCTACTGCTTTAATAATACGAATGTCATTGCCTAATTTTGCTTTCATTGCTGTTGCAATTTTATCTTCCTGCGAAGCGGTCAATTCTGTTGCTGATGTTACAAATACATCTTTTACAGACTCATATTCCGAACGCAAGGCATTAAATTCTGCAAATACAGCAGATAAAGCGCTTAGGCGTTTATTCTCAGCCATTACACGAATGAAATTTTGCCCAAATTGGTCCAGTTGTTCACCACAAATCGCTATAAACATCTCTGCGATTTTATTGCTTGAAAGTGAAGATGTTAAATACTCACTCACTTGATTATTTTCAGAAACTAATGCAGCAAACTTTAACATTTCCTGCCATTTGTCCAACTGACCATTCTCTAAAGCAAAATCAAAAGCTGCTTTAGCGTAGGGGCGAGCTATTGTAGTTAATTCAGACATCTGCCCCCCTTAATTATAATTCTGCAACTAGTTTGTCAATGATGTCATTGTTTGCCGCAGCATCAACGGAGCGACCCACAATTTTCTCTGCACCAGCCACAGCAAGAGCAGCTACTTTGCTACGAAGTTCTTCTTGAACACGTTTACGTTCGCTTTCTACTTCAGCATAACCTTGTTCAATAATTTTCGCTTTTTCTGCTTCTGCTTCTGCTTGCACAGCTTCTAAAATTTCATTGCGACGTTTTGTTGCTAAATCAATGATTTTTTGTGCTTCTTCACGAGCTTTTGCAAGTTCTTGCTCAACAATAGCTTTAGAATCAGCCTGCTCTTGCAATGCTTTTTCAGCCCCAGCAAGCGCATCGGCAATTTTTGCCTGACGATCTTCAATCGCTTTGATAAATGGTGGCCAAACATATTTCACGCAAAATGCCACAAATAGGGCAAAAGCAATGAGCTGACCAATTAACGTTGCATTTAGATTCACAACAGCCTCCTTAAAGTTGGATTATCACTCTTACGAGTAACGAAAGTTATTTGCCCAACTTTAATTAGCCTACTAAACCGATAAATGGGTTTGCAAAGATGAATAGTAATGCAATACCTACAGCAATCATTGAGATCGCATCTAAAAGACCTGCAACGATAAACATTTTGGTTTGTAAGCTAGCCGCTAATTCTGGTTGGCGAGCAGAAGATTCTAAGAATTTACCGCCTAATAATGCGAAACCAATTGCAGTACCGAATGCTGCGAAAGCTAAAAGGATAACTGAACCAAAGATTGTTGCAGTAATAATGTTTTCCATAAGAGTTCTCCTGTGAAAATGGAAAGATGAATAAATAAAACTTTTTTGCAAAAAATTGTTGAAAAACAACCGCTTGCAGGATTAGTGATCAGCCTTATTATAGCCAATACTCAAATACACAATCGTTAGCATCATAAAGATGAACGCCTGTAATGTAATCACAAGAATATGGAAAATAGCCCACACTAAGTGCAGCGGCACGCCCAATACTTGCGGTACAAAACTCTCTGCCATATACATTACTGCAATTAACACGAAAATTAACTCACCAGCATACATATTACCGAATAAACGGAATGCTAATGAAATCGGTTTTGCCAATAATGTTACCACTTCTAATAAAAAGTTTACGGGAATAAATGCCCAATGGTTAAACGGGTGTAAAGTATATTCTTTAACAAAACCACCAAAACCTTTGGATTTGATCGTATAGAAAATGATTAAACCAAACACTCCGATAGACATACCTAGCGTTGCACTGATGTCAGCAGTTGGCACCGCACGTAGGTAATGAATACCCAGCATTTCAGCAAATTGAGGAGGGAAATCGACAGGAATTAAGTCGATAGCATTCATCACAAACACCCAGCAGAATACGGTTAAGGCAAGGGGTGCAACAACATCTCGCGGACCATGGAAATTGTCTTTCACTACACCATTTACCCATTCCACCAGCATTTCAACGAAACATTGAAACTTACCTGGCACTCCTGGTGTTGCTTTTTTTGCCGCACGATAAAAGAAAAAGAGAAAGAGTACGCCTGCAAAAACAGCCAAAAACAGCGTATCTAAATGAACATTCCAGAAACCCTCTCCCGTTGATAAAAACGTAAGATGGTGACCGATATAATCTGCGGTAGTTTGACCAGCCATAAATTATCCCTTAATGAAAGAAATGAAAAATTCTAGTTTTTTGAACGCTTCATTAAAAATGGCAATACAACATTGCCCATCAAAGCAAAAAAATAGCCTGCAAAAAAAGCTAAATAGCGTAGCGAAGGAATAAATCGAAACATTAATGCAATAATGACTAAAGTTGCCAACCATTTCAGTCCTTCAGCAAGGTAAAAGACAGACATTACATTCACACTATTTGAGCGATGTCGAAAAAACACCCAATATACGGATAAGCAAAAAGGCAAAAACGCAGCCAAACAACCGCATAAAAAAGACAGACCTATATTTCCTTGTATCAAACTAATCACACTTGATACGGCACACAGAATTAACGAAAAAATAAAAATTGCTTTCGCATAATACTGTTTAGCTTGAAAAATAACCGCTGACATGTCCCGACTTTTCCGATTGAAAGTTTTCACTTTCGGCTATAAAAATCCGGTCGATTATACACTATAGAACTATTGATTAAAACAGATATCACTGCGTAAAGCGCTTAAGCATAATATTTTTTTAACATTTTTTTATAAAAAACAAAAAAAAATTAAAATTTGTCACTTGCTAAAAAATAGTCAGCCTTTTATATAAAAGACTGACTACATTTATAACACCTATCTATTCATATCGTTGCAGAAATTATACCGCGGAATACCAATGCAGCTTATTAAAAACAACTTGGCAGGCTTCACCTTCTTGTGGACCAGGATCACGCCGTCCTTTTTGCACACGCAATTCTTGATTGCCAAGAAAAATACTATAATCCACAACTTCGCCTAAATAGGAACGGCGTTTTACAATACCATTAACTCCGCCGCTTACAACAAAATCAATTTCTGATGGGCGAGTAGCGAGAATCGCTTTACCTTGACTGACCAATTCTGTACTTGGCGCGGGTTGAATATCATATGTACCAGCCAATCCTTCAAAACGAACTCCTTGTGGAGATAGATTGACACTTAATTGATTGGATAACCCAATAAAATTGAACACAAATTTATTCGCTGGGTTGTTATAGACATTCAGCGGGGTATCGATCTGCTCTACTACACCTTTACGCATTACCATAATGCGATCGGATAACGCCATTGCTTCAGATTGGTCGTGTGTCACGTAGATTATTGAAAAACCAAATTTACGCTGTAATGCTTTGATTTCAAAGCGCATCTCTTCACGTAGATGTGGATCTAAGCTTGATAAAGGTTCATCAAGCAACATTACATCTGGGTTTAACGCTAACGCCCTTGCTAAAGCAACACGTTGTTTTCCACCACCGGAAAGATCATCAGGGCTTTTTTGTGCGACACTCAGTAAATTGGTATGACGTAACGCATCAGTGGTACGTTTTTCAATCTCTTGTTTAGACAGTTTTTTCAATGCAAGTGGGAAAGCCACATTGTCATATACGGTCATATGCGGCCACACTGCAAACGCTTGGAAAACCATACCAAAATTGCGTTGTTCAGGGGGAAGATAGTAGTTACTTGCTTTCGCCGATAGTAATCTATCACCAACACGAATTTCACCGCCATCTAAATCTTCAAAGCCAGCAATCATTCGTAGCGTTGTTGTTTTACCACAACCCGAAGGGCCTAACATAGAAAAGCATTCGCCTTTTTCAATGGATAAGTTTAGATCTGGAATAGCAATCACATCACCAAACCGTTTCATCACATTTGTAAGTTGAATATAGCTCATTTTTTACTCCTTACCCTTCAGTTATTTTTGTGTTTTTTTCTCGGCATAACGTTTAATCACCGTTTGCCCGAACACAATAATAATCAACGCGATACCTGCTAATGCCGCAGAATATACCGTTTCACCATCTTCATTTAAGGTATAGATCGCCACCCCGATAGTACGAGTTGATGGACCATAAAGCATTACGGATACAGTTAATTCACGCAACGCTGGTAAGAAGATAAGGAAGAAGGCGGCGATCATACCTGGACGAACCAATGGGATAACAATATCTTTTAAGGATTGCCACATACTTGCCCCACAAGCACGAGATGCTTCAACCAATGAATCGTGGACTTGCTCTAATGCCGCAGAGTTCGCTTTGAGCGAGAACGCCATATAGCGAGCAATATAGGCAATTAAGATGATCCAAACGGTGTTATATAGATTGATACCAAATTTACCGCTCCAAGCAAGAATCACCCCTAAAGCAATCACAGATCCAGGCACAGAGAACGGTAACATTCCTAAAAATTCTAAGAATCCTTTACCTCTTACACGCATTTTCACAATCACATAAGAGATCATCACACCAGCAAACATGGTAATGACTGCAGCAGCTAAACCTAAAGTGACACTATTGCGAATAGCATCTTTAGTAAGTTGCCAATCAAATAGGATAAATTTGTAGTTCTCAAGTGTGAGATTTTCCCACGTAATTGGTAAACCGTAGGTTTTTAAGCCACCAACAAGGAAGATGGTTGCAGTAGGAAGTACGATAGTGAAAGCAATGTAGAACAAGCAGATAATCAATAACGGCATACGCAAACCACGTAGTTTCACTTCCACAGGGCGGAAACTTTTACCTGCGATAATTTGGAAACGACCTTTACTTAAGATTCTGTTTTGTAGCCAAATAATCAAGGCTGCGGTTGCTACAAGTACTGTTGCTAACACTGTACCTGTACGAATTGCATCAAAGCTCCCTGCACTTTGGTGGATACGTTCATAAATTAAGGTTGGAATGTTGAAAATACCATTTTCAACCCCGAGCACCGCAACAGTACCAAAGTGAGCCATTGAGTAGAGCATAATCAATAACGCACCAGACACGATACTTGGCATAACGAGTGGAATGGTAATTTTGCGGGTAATCGTAAACAGGCTTGCACCTGAAATACGTGCAGATTCTTCCAATGTCGGGTCCATACGTTCCAATGCACCGCAGACTTGAATGAATACAAATGGGAAGAGATACATTGTTTCAACCGCCATAATTCCAGCATAGCTATAAATGTTAAACAACGGCTCTTCCAAGCCAAAGGTATCCATAAAGAAGCGGTTAATATACCCCGCACGAGGCGAAAGCAACATTTTCCACGCCAATGCACCGATAAAAGATGGCAACATAAACGGCACAAGGAACATCACTTTCATAAAGCCTTTGTATGGTAAATCGGTACGAGTCACCAACCACGCAAAGAATGTACCAATGATGGTACTCATAATCGTAACCCCTGAAGCAATAAATAATGAATTTAATAATGCTTCATAGGTTTCTTGTTGTTTTAAAATTTGTACCACATCGGATAAATTGAATTGCCCATCAACCCAAAATGAGTTAATAAAGATGAGCAACACAGGAACAGCAACTACGATCACCAAAATCCCAATGGATAAAGCTAAAATCGCATTTGCCACATTAAATGGGCTTTTTTTCTCTATAACCGCTGACATATTTACCCCCTCTGATCATTTTCAGAAAGTGTGTCATTTTCGGCGAACCAAAGCAGATCGTGGAAATTCACCACACAGTTTTCGCCTTCTTCAAACATCAAATTATTTTGTAAGGCATAATTAGTCGAAATTTCAGTACGAACTGTCACGCCATCAATATCCACCATATAATCCATTACCGCACCTAAGAAACTTGCACGAGCAATTTTGCCGTTTAATCCATTGCCCGATTTAGCAAGGATAATATCGGAAGGACGACAACCAAATTTGCCATTTACAAGCGGTATATTTTTCCAAAAAATTTGCTGATTGCCCTCTCCAACAAAATGTTGTCCATTTTCGCAACGTACAGGAATAAAATTCGCCAAGCCCATGAACTTGAATACCATTTCATTCTCTGACTTTTCGTAAATTTCCCAAGGTGTACCAATTTGTTGAATTGCGCCATCTTTATCCATAATGGCAAGTCGGTCTGAAATAGCGAGAGCGATTTCTTGGTCGTGAGTCACATATAAAATGGTAATGCCTAATTTTTTCTGTAACTCTTTGATCTCAAAACGCATTTCTTCACGCAGATTAGCATCAAGGTTATTTAACGGCTCATCTAACAACATTAAAGATGGTTTAGCGACTAACGCTCGAGCCAGCGCCACACGTTGTTGCTGACCGCCAGAAAGTTGAGAAGGTAAACGTTTTTCTAAGCCAGTAAGATTAACTAATTCAACAACTTCCATCACTTGTTGGTAAATAGTGTCTTTATCTAGCTCTTTTAATTTAAGTGGGTAAGCGATATTGTCGAACACGGTCATATGCGGCCACACCGCATAATCTTGAAATACGACACCCAAGCCACGTTGGTCTGGCTGAACATCTACGCCAGTGGCTGGATCTGCAACGACGGTTTGATCAATTAAAATTCGACCACTATTAGGCACATCAAATCCAGCTAAAAGTCGTAACAATACCGTTTTTCCGCAACCAGATGGACCGAGAAGCGTAAAGCACTCGCCGTCATTAACGACGAGTGATACATTTTTCAACACTTCATTCGAGCCAAAGGTTTTACTAATGTTCTCAAATGTAATTGTTGCCATAATAAAACCCTTACTGATTTAATTGCGGTTTTGTAGAATCTGACTGAATTTTTTCACTGTCTCTTCTTTTTCATTTAAGATAGCGTTGTAATCAATCGGAATTGCACGTTGCATTGCATCTTCGACAGATGGCATACCGTCCATTACGGCGACACCTTTTCTAACTGGCAATGTACCTTCATTTGCCACAATTTTTTGTGCATCGTCAGAGAGCAAGAAATCCACGAATTTTTGTGCAGCCGTGAGATTTTTTGTCCCTTTGAAAATCGCAGCAGGGCTTGGAATTACCAGCATTTCTTTCGGATAAACTAATTTTAGTTGAGCCCCTTTTTTGATTTTATCGTTGGTAATGTAATCCACCGCTAAAGAAACTAATAAGTCGCCTGATGCGGTATCATCCACTACCTGACCAGAGCCTTTACCCACTTTACCTTTGTTTGCTTTGATTTGTTCAAAGAATTCCCAACCAAAGGTCGATTTCAATAACGCAACGCTCATATAAGAAGTACCTGATAATGCAGGGTTTGCAATACCAAATGCCCCTTTGTATTCTTTGCCAACAATATCTGCCCATTCACTTGGCGGATTTTTCACAAAGCGAGTGTTATAAGCCAATCCTAATGTACCTAAGCGAATAGGGGTAAATGAGCCGTCAAAATCAGGTAATGGATTTACGATATTTTCTACTTCTTTAGAGATATAAGGCTCTAGCATTCCATTTTCTTTCATTTTAAAGAAATCTGGCACTTCACTCGTCCAGATAATGTCTGCCATAATCTTGCCAGACTCTTTTTCAGCTGCAATTTTAGCCATCAATTTTCCTGCACCAGCAGATTGATAGTCCATCGCAACTTCAGGGTGTTTTTCTGCAAATTTTGTTTTTAATGCACCAATCAGAGATTCTTTCATTGATGTGTAAACAATCAGGTTTTCATTTGCTGAAGCAAATCCTGCAATACTGAAACCAAAACCTAACGCCATAACAAGAGATGAGATTTTTTTGTTCATAATGAACTCCTTTTCTATAGGAATAAGTACCAAGAAATATTTCATTAAAAAATGAAATTTGAAGCATCATACTGAGAAAAAAACAGAAAAAAAGGGCGCTTGTTAGGCATATTTATGAGTGAAAAATGACTCATTTTGAGTGATAGCAAGAGGATAAATTAACCCATTTTCATGAGTTCAAAGGAGATAAATTTAGAGAGGATAAAATTTGAGTAAAAAGTAACACATAAGAGTATAAGCATTTTTCAACAAAAAATTTCTCTTTCGTGATTCAGATCACATTTCAATACTATTTTTCTCATCAAAAATAAGTAAGATACCGCTCACGCCAAGATAGTATTTCCCCTTTTACCATTTGATTATTAAGGACTATCACTGTGTTTGATACAAAATACAATGTGCTACTGATTGATGACGAATCAAATAGTGTTACATCATTTCAAGCACTATTACAAAACAAAAACTACCTTCCATTATTGCTTACAGATCCAACAAATATTCAACAAAAAATTCCCCCAAATTGGGTTGGCGTAGTGCTTTGCAATACCAAATTAACCAATCACTCAGGATTAAGTGTATTAAAAGAGATTATGCTATTGGATAAAAAAATTCCCGTTATCATGCTATCAGAATACGGCAATGTACCAATGGCGGTAAATGCAATGAAAATCGGGGCAATCAATTTTCTAGAAAAGCCCATATCATTTGATGCGCTTCTTTACCAAATAGAAAATGCTTTAGCAGAGCGTCGTCAATTAATATCTCAACGCCAATGGCAATTAAATAAACTTAATCAAACGTTTATAGGCTCAAGTGAATGGTTACACAAACACCGTCAGCAGTTACAAAAATTAGCCAATAGCCATTTACCCGTTTTTTTATGGGGTGAAAATGGTACAGGGAGGTACCTTTCAGCCAGCAATCTTCATCGATTAAGCTCTCGTAAAAATGCGCCTTTCATTCTGCATGAATGCATACAAAATATTCCTAATCCTATCGAAGACCTACTGACACAATGTGAACGAGGTACATTAGTCATCAAACACTTGCACCAATTATCAATAAATGAACAACAACGTCTTGCATCAGCGATGCATAGTGAAGAAAAATCATTCCGCTTAATTGTTATTAGCGATATTCCTCTTTGGCAAATTATTCAGCAACAGTATTTAAGCACTGAAATTTATGCTCATTTTCTGCACACACAAATCGAATTATTACCACTATATAAACACCCCACCGATATCGCTGCAATTTTTATCCACTATGTACAAAAAAGCTGTTCTCAGCTTAATAAGACCTACTTTCCACCAACTAAAAAATTATTACAACACCTTGGACTTCAACGGTGGATAGGCAATGTTACTGAGCTAATTCATACTGCAGAACTCTATGCACTTGGATTGTTTACTCCCCAAAATACTCCGACATTAGATACAGACAGAATCCAACTAAAAGAAACAAACCCTCTTGCTAAGCAATTATCACAATATGAAAAACAACTTATTGAAGATGCATTGCTATTCTTTCAGGGTCGTATTAATCCCGTCGCAAACTATTTTGCGATTCCTCGGAAAACGCTCTATCTACGAATGCAAAAATATGGCATAGATAAAAATGAATTTAAGTTATAAGCATAAAAAACGTGTGGTAACAACCACACGTTTTATGACAAGCGCTCTAGATTATTATTTTTTTTGCAAAACCACCAAATGACGTTCACCCACTAACTCGGGCACTTCAAGCTTAATCACCTCCACCAACTGAATCGGTTGTTTGATTTCAGCGATTTCCTGTTCGTCATATACGCCTTTTAATGCATAAAATTTACCGTTTTCAGTCGGTAAATGGTAGCACCAGCTCACCATATCGTTAAGTGAAGCAAAAGCACGGCTTAATACGCCGTCAAATTGGCTCTCGGTATATTCTTCCACTCGGCTTTGCACAGACGTGACATTTTTAATCCCAAGCTCACGCAGAGCGTTTTTAATGAAAGTGATGCGTTTGCCCAAGCTATCCAACAACACAAATTGCTTATCAGGGTTAATAATCGCAAGCGGAATGCCCGGCAAGCCGGGACCTGTTCCCACATCAATAAACGTTTCGCCCTGTAAATGGCGGCTAACCACGAGGCTATCCAAAATATGTTTTACCAGCATTTCATCAGGATTGCGAACAGAAGTGAGGTTATAGGCTTTATTCCATTTATCCAATAGTCGCACAAAACCAACTAACTGCTCTTTTTGTTGATCGGTCAAATTTATTTCTGCTTGGGCTAACAAGCGGTTCAGTTTTTCTAACATTTTGCAAAATCCTTGTTTTAATAATTTATGCTAAAATAGATTTAATTTGGATATTATTTATACAAATCTTGCTATTTCAGTATTTCACTAAGGATACTATAAATGAGCCTTAAAGAACTATTTTTAAAAACATTAAACTATTTAGGTATTCATTGCGTTAAACAAAGTAACGAAACAGATAGCGAAAAGTTTGAGCAAGCAAGTTTTCTCTACAATGAACATAATTTTATTGATGTTTTTCCTATCCTTAAAGAGCTTGCTGAAAAAAAATAACTCAAAAGCTCAACTAATACTAGGGGTAATGTATGTTAATGGCGAAGGTGTTTTTAAAAGTAATAAAAAAGCAATGTATTACTTAAAAAAATCAGCTAAGCAACAAGAACCATTAGCTTACTTTTTTATTGGATCTATGTATGAACAAGGCAAAGGTGTAAAAAAAGATATTCAGCGGGCATTTTCTTGGTATAAACAAGCTGCTGATCTAGGTTTAGATGATGCTTATCATCAATTAGGTCAGATGTACGAATATGGCGTTGGTATACAGAAAGATCTCCAACAAGCGATCTTTTGGCATACAAAAGCAATAGATCACGGTATAACACAATCACAAGTTAATCTTGGTTGTATATATAATGAGATGAAAGAATATGAAAAAGCGTTCTATTGGTTCTACAACACAGCTCACCTACATATAAATGCTCAACATATGCTCGCTAGTTTTTATTACGAAGGTAAATCAGTTCCTAAAAACAATGCAATGGCAATTTATTGGTGGAAACAAGCTGCAGAACAAGGACATTCAATATCTCAATATAATCTAGGTTTAATGTGTATTGAAGGGAAAAGTAAATTTTATAGTAATAAACAAGCAGTTTATTGGTTTAAAAAATCAGCATCACAAGGCTTTGCTGATGCTCAATATAATTTAGTGTTAAGATATGAATTTGGAAAAGGAATTAAGCAAGATTATAAACAAGCCTTTTACTGGTATAAAAAAGCAGCAAATCAAGGTATTGCAGATGCCTATAATCAGATAGGTAGATTATATTTTTCTGGAAATGGGGTTACTCAGCATCTAAATATAGCCCTTGACTACTTTAAGCTTGGTTGTGAAAAAGGAAGTAAAAAAGCTTGTCAAAATTACCAAGAATTTAGAAATCACGATGATTTAGACAAGTGGTATAAACAATAATAAAGCGGTGAATTTTGCAGAAAACTTTGCAAAATTCACCGCTTGCAATCTAAATCACAGGCTCATCAATCACATTCATCAACTTCAACCGTCTGCGATAGTTATCCAGCACGCTGTTTTTGTGATCGCTTGGCATAAATGAGCGTTGATAAACACTTTCTACTATCGTTTGTTCTTTCCATAATTGTGGTAATAGACGCTGTTCAATCAATTTTCGATTTAAACCTATCTTTTCGCCAAATTCCACAAAATCTTGCCCGATATATTCGCCATATTGAGTTTGAAATCCGTGAGCTAATTCCACCCCGCCTTCTTCTCTTTCCAATAACGGCAAGGCGAGTAACGCACTGTTAAAAATGGCTTTATACGGCACAACGGAAACAAAATCATAAACAGGAGCGAGTTCTATTTTGCCATTTTTATGATAAATCAGTGAAAAGTTGCGTAAGTGTAGGTCGTTATTGCCGAGCAAATAGGCGTAAACTACACGTCTAAAGAGTTCTTGTCGTTGCACAAGATTATCCTCGGTGTAAGCGAGAATAAATTTCGCAACCCGTTCATAGCTCACATATTGCTCATTATCACTGCCGATTTTTCCGTATTTTTCCGAGATATTCATCGCACCGTCCAACTGCTCTTGATGAATCGGTACGCCATTTTGACGATCAAAACGTTTAATCACGAAAGCAAATTCGACGTTTTCAGATTGAAAAGCAAAAAGCCCATTGGGTGGCACATTAAAGCCCAACGCTTGCATTACGCTCATTGTAGCGTGTTCATTTTCGGCTAAAAAAGAATAATCTTCAGGCGATGGTTTAAGAATAAATTCCCCTTGGTTGCCGATAGTTTCAAACTGCCCGTTTTCAATCACCAACTGCAATTTTGGCTGATAACCTGAAATACTCATTCCCTGCTGCGTGAGAGGTAATTCAGATACAAAATCTTGGCGAGCAAAGGGTAAAACGGGCAAAAAGTCATTCAAGCCAGTTAAATAACGAATTCCTTTTTTACTGTATTCACTTGAGTGATTTGCTAGCGGTTCTAATAAAATTCGACAAAATCTCATACATCTTTCCGCACAATTTGCACGGCCCCCAGTAAATTTTCGCCATTATTCAGCAATAAGCCGAAAAGATCCTGCTCATCAATTTTTTGCAGATCGACATATTTCTGTTTTAACCAACCCTCTGGCACAAGCGATGCAAAATAGGGAAATAACTGTTCTGCATAAAATGCTTTTTGAGCAATAGGGAAACTGATTGAAAGCGGAATGCCCTGATATTCAGGCAAATAGGCAAAGCAAAAGCCACGATGATCCTGTGATAATTCCCCAATTTTATCGCCATAAAGCAGCACGTCCGCTTTTCTCATAACGTACATAGCGTAATCCCCAGCTCATTCGCCACTTTTAGCACAGTGTTAAATCGTACTTGGCTGGGATCGCTAAACAAACGGTTCAGAGTAGAGACTGAAATGCCTGTTTGTAATTCAAGAGTGTGAAGATCTATACCCAATGCCTTACGCTTATCGTTCAGCAATTTTCCAAATACCGACAGATCATCAATTCTCCCTTGCAACTTCTGCTCATTTTGGGCTTTTTCCGCGAGCATAAGTTGCTGTTGTAGTGCTTTGAGTAGTTGGATCTGTTCTTCCAAGTAGTGAATAGTATCTTTCATATCTGATTAATCTAGGAAAAATTTTTTATAAAAATATCATAAATAAAACATAAAGCAAAATTTATATTATATTTGATATATTTTTATGAAAAAAATCTATTAGAAATATCATTTTTGAAAAAAAAGAAAGTATAACAAGTAAGTTATTCTTCTTATTCAACGACTCCAGTAGAACAAAAAACAATCAAAAACGCCTATTCGTTTAAAAAACATTCAAACAAACATAAAAGATTTTAAATGCGACATAATTTGTCTCTTATGTGTAAATAATCCTTTTGTTTTTAAAACTTTTTTAACAAACTAATGGAGTCTATATGACAATGAGAGTAGAAAGAAAAAGAAGACTTGTACTTAATGCAAGTTACAATCTAATGGAAGAAGAGCGAACATCACTTCATCGTAATGATATTTATGACTTTGATATTATTACATTAGATGATGATTTCGTATCGTTGGAAGAACTTGCTCTCAATGATGATATTTGCAATACCTATTATTATCTTGTTCGCAATCTTCCAAAAGAGAGGGAGTTATCATTCATTGCTAAATCACGAATTATGGGATTACATCCATATCGTAATAACACTCTTATTGTAGAATAACGATATACCGTTCTAGTTCAATAACAAGCGGCTGATTTTGCAGAAAAATTTGTAAAATCAGCCGCTTGCTGTAGAGGCGTATGTCATACGCCCTTTTATTTTATATCGGGGTAGAGCGTGCGATGCTCGCCCCTACTATTTAAAGTTCCCCACGCTTTAACATTCCCTGTTTTTTCAAATTCACCAGCAGAATAGAAATAGCTGCCGGTGTGATGCCGGAAATACGGCTTGCCTGCCCGATTGAAACTGGGCGATGTTGCATTAACTTCGCACGCACTTCGTTAGAAAGGCTTTCCACTTTGTCGTAGTCAAACTCGGCTGGAATGAGCGTGTTTTCGTGGCGTTTATGGCGTTCAATTTCGTTGTATTGATGCTCAATGTAGCCTTGATATTTAATCGCAATTTCCACCTGTTCTGCCGCTTCTTTGTCTTCAATCGCTGGGGCAAACGAGGCAATTTGGGTCAGTTTTTCATAACTCATTTCCGGACGGCGGATTAAGTCTTCACCGCTTGCCTCACGAGCCAGCGGAGTATTGAGTAACGCATTCAGTTCGTCCAGATTTGGCATTTGTAAATGCGCCCAAGTCGCTTTTAATCTCGCTCTTTCTTGCTCAATCGCTTCCATTTTTTGATTAAATCTTGCCCAGCGGGCTTCATCAATCAAACCAAGTTCGTGGGCTTTTGGCGTTAAGCGGATATCAGCATTGTCTTCACGCAGTAGCAGGCGGTATTCAGCACGAGAGGTGAACACACGGTATGGTTCCTTAGTGCCTAGTGTGCAGAGGTCATCAACCAATACGCCAGTATAGGCTTGATCACGGGTTGGATACCAACTCTCTTTGCCTTGAACCTGTAAACCGGCGTTAATCCCAGCCAGCAAGCCTTGTGCGCCAGCCTCTTCATAGCCGGTCGTACCATTAATTTGTCCGGCAAAGAATAAGCCGTCAATCGCTTTGGTTTCAAGGGTTGGTTTTAAATCACGCGGGTCGAAGTAGTCGTACTCAATCGCGTAACCCGGTTTGATGATACGGGTGTTTTCCAAGCCTTTCATTGAGTTTACGATTCCCATTTGCACATCAAACGGTAAGCTGGTGGAAATCCCGTTCGGGTAAACCTCAATAGTATTCAAGCCTTCCGGTTCAAGATAGATTTGGTGGCTGTTACGATCGGCAAAACGCATTACTTTATCTTCAATAGACGGGCAGTAACGTGGGCCAACCCCTTCGATAATGCCGGTGTACATCGGGCTGCGATCAAGACTGTTGCGAATTAAATCGTGAGTTTGATCGTTAGTGTGGGTGATGTAGCACGGAATTTGGCGTGGGTGCTGTGACACATCGCCCATAAAAGAGAATACTGGTAATACCTCATCACCGTGCTGTTTGGCAAGTACGTCAAAGTTGATGGTACGGGCATCGAGGCGAGGTGGAGTGCCGGTTTTAAGGCGATCAACACGCAAATTAAGATCACGCAAGCGATCAGCAAGCATTGTTGCCGCAGGATCGCCAGCTCGACCGCCTGCATAGTTATCTAAACCAATATGGATCTTACCTGCTAAGAACGTACCAGCGGTTAAAACTACCGCACGCGCTTTAAAGGTTAAGCCCATTTTGGTGACTGCACCCACTGCACGGTTGTTTTCCACCAAAATATCGACTACTTCTTGCTGGAAAATATCTAAATTCGGTTGATTTTCTAATGCTGTACGCACTGCATTGCGGTAAAGCACACGGTCAGCCTGCGCACGAGTAGCACGCACCGCCGGCCCTTTCGAGCTGTTTAGAGTACGGAATTGGATCCCGGCAACGTCAGTCGCTTTTGCCATTAAACCGCCCATGGCATCGATCTCTTTGACTAAATGGCCTTTGCCGATCCCACCGATGGCAGGGTTACAAGACATTTGCCCTAATGTATCCACATTATGGGTTAAAAGTAGGGTTTTTAAGCCCATTCGAGCGGGAGCAAGTGCTGCTTCTGTGCCAGCATGACCACCACCAACTACAATGACATCATATATTTCGTTATAAATCATATTGATAACCTAAGTGAGAATTCAGTTCAAATAAAGATCTTCATTTTTAAGAAAAGAGTTATTTTACCTTAAAAGCTGATCGCACTAAAGAAATTTAAAGGGATCGAGGGAGAATTGGATCGCTAAGTAATATTAAAGATCTTTATATAAATAGATCATTATTATTGTTATTATTAATTCAAGCTTCTTTGTGGATAACCTAAAAAAGGCTAATGAAAACAGTATGTTAAATATTTAAAAAAGTGTATAGATCGTGATTTTAAGCGGGATCTAAATTGTGAATAAAAAAGTAACTTATCCACAGGCTCTGTCTCTTAAAAAGTTATGCTGATCTCACTACCGATGAAAAAACAGATCATTCACAATGTTATCCACAGGATAAATTAAGAGAGATCCCCTAAAAAGAGGATCTTATTATGATGGGTTAGATAAAATCAAAGAAGAGGATAACTTAATTCTATTACGCCTTTTTGATACCTGTAATTCGGCACCATTCTTCTTTTTCAATGACTGGATCGAGAGTAAAATCTGTATGATAAGCCTCGCAAACACTTTCTGCTTGAGTTGCAAGAATGCCTGATAGCCCTAGGCTACCTTGCGGTTTTACTAGCGTAATGATATTTGGAGCAAGCTCTTTGAGTGGGCCAGCAAGAATGTTCGCAACCACAACATCGGCTTGTAAGTTTTCTGGCTGATCTTTGGCTAGAAATAGTTGTAGTCGTTCGGCAACACCATTAGCTTCAGCATTGCTTTTACTTGCTAGAATTGCTTGTGGATCAATGTCTATCCCAATCGCGGATTTTGCCCCCAGCTTGAGTGCTGCAATAGCTAATATGCCTGAGCCACAGCCAAAGTCGATCACAGTTTTACCTTTAAGATCTAAGCTATCCAGCCATTGTAAACAGAGGGCTGTTGTTGGATGCGTACCCGTACCAAATGCCAAGCCCGGATCGAGCATAACATTAACTGCATTTGGATCGGGGACTTCACGCCAGCTTGGACAGATCCATAAACGTTTGCCGAATTGCATAGGGTGAAAATTGTCCATCCATTCTCGTTCCCAATCTTTATCTTCAATCTGCTCAATTTTATGGGCAAAATCTTCACTCACTAATTTGCTGATTTTTAGGGCTTCTACGATGATATTCATATCTGTTTCTGCATCAAAAAGTGCAACGACATCAGTATTGCCCCAAAGCCGAGTTTCCCCCGGTAAAGGCTCAAAAATAGGGGTATCTTGGCTATCCATAAATGTCACGGAAACCGCCCCAATCTCTTCTAGAAATTCACTAATTTGTTCTGCTTGTTTGTCTGTACTATTTAAACGAATTTGTACCCACGCCATAATGTTTCCTTAATTTTGAACTATTTTTGTTAAAAGAGACCGCTTGTTAGCCTCTACCACCAACTGTAATCTTATCTAGCTTCACACAAGGTTGTCCAACACCTACTGGTACAGATTGTCCCTCTTTACCACAAGTGCCAATTCCTAAATCCAGTTCCATTTTTTTGCCGACCATTGATACCTGCTGCATTGCCTCAATACCTGAACCGATTAAGGTTGCCCCTGTAACTGGTTTAGTTACTTTGCCTTTTTCAATCAAGTATGCTTCGGCGGTTGAGAACACGAATTTACCTGAGGTAATATCTACCTGCCCGCCACTAAAATGCGGCGCGTAAATACCAAAATCGACACTTTCAATCATTTCATCAAATTCATGATTGCCGGCGGTCATATAAGTGTTGGTCATTCTAGGCATTGGCAAATGAGCGTAGGACTCTCGTCTGCCATTACCTGTTGGCGTAACACCCATTAAGCGGGCATTAAGTTTATCTTGCATATAGCCTTTTAAAATACCATTTTCGATCAATACATTACGCTGGCTTGGCACACCTTCATCATCTACTGTGATTGAGCCTCGCATATTTGCTACTGTTCCGTCATCAACAATAGTGCAAAGTTCTGAAGTAACTTGTTCACCAATTCGTCCAGTAAAAAGTGAACTTTCTTTACGGTTAAAATCGCCTTCTAAACCATGTCCAACAGCTTCGTGCAATAAAATACCTGGCCAGCCGGCACCAAGTACAATCGGCATAGAACCTGCAGGTGCTGCCACTGCACCTAAATTTACAATCGCTTGGCGAACTGCTTCTTTTGCCATCCAAACCACACGTTGCTCACCAGATGAATGAGACTCAAAAAACCATTCAAGACTCACTCGTCCGCCTGCACCACAGCTACCACGCTCACGTTTACCATTTTGTTCAACCAAAACGGAAATAGAAAGGCGCACCACTGGGCGAATATCCGTTGCTAAAGTACCATCGGTTGCTGAAATCAGCATCTCTTCATACACGGCAGATAGTCCTGCGTTTACTTGAATTACACGAGGATCTTCGCTTCTCGCTACTTTATCCACCAAATGGAGTAATTCCACTTTTTGTTCACGGCTTAACGTATCAAGCGGATTAATTGCCGGATAACGAGCAATGGCTTGGCTCTGCTTAAACGGCTGGATAATTAATGAACCACTCTCTTGGGTGATACTGCGAGCGGCTATTGCACACTGTTCCAATTGAGCAAGAGAGATTTGATCTGCATAGGCAAATCCTGTTTTTTCGCCTGAAACAGCACGCACACCAACGCCACGATCAATATGAAATCCGCCCTCTTTAATAATGCTATCTTCTAGCGACCAGCTCTCATCTTGGCTGAATTGGAAATAGAGATCGGCATAGTCAATTTGACGAGAGGAAAAATGGTTTAGTACATTGGCTAAATCAGAAAGCTGCAAGCCACTTGGGGCAAGCAAGCTTTGGGAAACTTGGTTTAACATGATTTAAATGGTCTGAATAAAATAAAATCGAATTTTAACGAATTTTTGTTTTTACGGCAAAGTCCATCAGCTAAGCAAAATTGTGCTATAATTCGCCCCTTTTATAGATTTTTAAAGCAAAAATGAGTCAAAATTTAGTTACTTTTTTAACCGAAACCTTAGATGGATTAAAAGCGCAAGATATTCAAGCTATTGATGTAAAAGGTAAATCAAGCATTACTGATACCATGATTGTTTGTACTGCAACCTCAAGTCGCCATGCAGCTTCAACCGCACAAAATTTGATGGATGAGAGCAAAAAAGCAGGTATTGAAGTTTTTGCTGAAGAAGGTAAATCTGTAGCAGATTGGATTGTGGTTGATTTTGGGCAAGCAATTGTACATATCTTGCAACAAGATAGCCGTGAAATGTATCAACTTGAGAAACTTTGGGTGTAATTTTCGATGAAAATTCAACTCATAGCAGTTGGAACCAAAATGCCTGATTGGGTTCAAAAAGGCTTTGAGGAGTACCAACGCCGTTTTCCTAAAGATATGCCATTTGAACTTATTGAAATCCCTGCGGGTAAGCGGGGAAAAAATGCGGATATTAAACGTATTTTAGAACAAGAAGGCAAAGCAATGTTGACCGCGGCAGGGAAAGGTAAAATAGTCACATTGGATATTCCAGGGAAGCCTTGGACTACTGAGCAACTTGCTAAACAACTTGAGGCTTGGAAAAATGATGGACGTGATGTCAGTTTACTTATTGGGGGGCCAGAAGGTCTATCGCCAGTATGTAAAGCTGCTGCGGAGCAGAGTTGGTCATTATCACCTTTAACGTTACCGCATCCTTTGGTTCGTGTTGTTGTGGCTGAAAGCCTTTATCGTGCTTGGTCTTTGACCGCGAATCATCCTTATCATCGGGAATAGTGCTTCTATATGTTTAGTTTGCTCTCCAAATGGGTTAAACCGAAAAAATATGAAAAAGTTCGCAACGGCCAAGCAGAGAAAAACCTGTTTATCCGTCGTGCGTTGGTCGCTTTTTTAGGGGTGCTTGGATTAACTGGGATTTTGCTAACTAACCTGTATAACTTACAGGTGGTCAATTATGAATCCTATGAAACTCGTTCAAACGGAAACCGTATTAAATTATTGCCCGTACCACCTACTCGAGGCTTAATTTATGATCGTAATGGTAAGGTTTTAGCGGAAAATATCACCTATTTCGGGCTCTATATTATTCCCGAAAAAGTGGATAACTTAGAGCAAACTCTAGATGAGCTCAAGGCTTTGATTGGATTGAGCGATGAGGATATTGAACATTTTTATAAAGAGAAGAAAAGAGCCTCTCGCTATACGCCAATTTTGCTTAAACCTGATTTAAATGAGGAACAAATTGCACGTTTTTCGGTAAATCAGCATCGTTTTCCAAGTATGGATGTTCATCCTTATTTTAAGCGAAATTACCCTTATGGCGAGATGATGACGCACATTATCGGCTATGTCGCAAAGATTAATGACAAGGATAAAAAGCGATTAATTGAAGAGGGTAAATTTGGTAATTATGCAGGTTCGCACGATATTGGAAAGCTAGGTATTGAAAAATATTATGAAGAACAACTGCATGGTATCACGGGCTTTGAAGAAGTAGAAATTAATAACCGAGGCAAGGTTATTCGTAAATTGCGCGATCAACCTGCGGTGGATGGTAGTAGTGTCAAATTGACGATTGATATAGAACTGCAACGCTATATTACAAATTTGCTCGGCAGACAGAAAGGGGCCATTGTGGTATTGGATCCTAATGATAGCAGTATTCTCGCAATGGTAACCAACCCTACCTACGATAACAATTTATTTGTAGGGGGAATTTCTGGCAAAGATTATAAACTCTTACTTGAAGATGAAGATCGCCCATTGTTGAGCCGAGCAACGCAAGGAACTTATCCGCCAGCTTCTACGATTAAACCCTTTATGGCTGTAGCAGGGCTAACCGAAGGTAAAATTACACCAACGTCTAGTGTATTTGATCCTGGTTATTGGATTGTACCAGGGACAACCCAGCGTTTCCGCGATTGGAAAAAAAGTGGACATGGGCATACCAATGTGAATAAGGCGATTGTCGAATCGGCAGATACTTATTTTTATCAGCTCGCCTACGATATGGGCATTGATAAAATGTCGGCGTGGATGAAGATGTTTGGTTTTGGCATGCCAACTGGTATTGATTTGCATGAAGAATCTGTTGGAATCATGCCTAGCCGTGAATGGAAACAAAAACGTCATAAAAAACCGTGGTTACAAGGTGATACTGTTAATACAGGGATTGGGCAAGGATTCTGGATTGCTACACCATTACAGTTGGCAAAAGCAACGGCAGTATTAATTAACGATGGTAAGGTAAATACGCCACATTTAATGAAAGAGGTGTTGTCGGGAGAGATAATGCCTTACCAAGATCCAAAACTGTACGATGATATTCAAGGTGTCCCCCAACGTTTTTGGCAGATTTCAAAATTGGGTATGTATAACGTAAATCATGCAAGTAATGGTACAGGGAGAAAAGCTTTTGCTGGTGCATTTTACAAATCTGCAGGCAAAACAGGTACAGCACAGGTTTTCAGTTTAAAAGGGAAAGATTACAACAAAAATACGATTGCGAAAAAGCTACATGACCACGGCTGGTTTATTGGTTATGCCCCTTATGAGAACCCTAAAATGGTTATCTCAGTTATTTTAGAAAATGCTGGTGGGGGCGGGAGCACCGCAGCCCCGATGGCAAGAAAAGTAATGGATTACACCTTAAGACATTTAAACGACCAACCAAATTTGCAAAATAATAGCGAAAATCAACCGCTTGCAACGGAGAGTGATAGTGAGTAAAAAATCTTTTTGGACTCGTTTTGAGCGGCTATTTGCGATTGATTTTGTCTTATTAACTGGACTATTGATTATTAGCGCCTATGGCATGCTGGTATTATATAGTGCCAGCGGTGGTAGCGAGCGGATGTTTACTAATAAGGTCGTTCAAGTTGCTCTAGGTATGAGTGTTATGTTGGTGATGGCTTACATTCCACCTCGTTTTTATCAGCGAGTTGCACCATATCTTTATTTAGGCTGTATTGTGTTACTAATATTAGTGGATGTGATGGGGGAAACCAGTAAAGGTGCTCAACGTTGGTTAAATCTTGGTTTTGTGCGTTTTCAACCCTCAGAAATTGCTAAACTTGCAGTACCATTGATGGTCGCTACTTATCTTGGAAATCGCCCTTTACCACCAGATTTTCGAGATACATTTATTACTTTAGTTATCATTATTGTACCTACTCTATTAGTCGTTATTCAGCCTGATTTAGGCACTTCTATTCTAGTTTGTGCCTCTGGTATTTTTGTGCTGTTTTTAGCTGGGTTAAGCTGGAAATTAATTAGCGCTGGGATAATTTTTCTTGCGGGCTTTATTCCTATTATGTGGCTTTATCTAATGAAAGATTATCAGAAAACTCGCGTAATGACACTGCTTGACCCAGAGAAAGATCCGCTTGGTGCAGGTTATCATATTATCCAATCTAAGATTGCGATTGGTTCTGGCGGTATTGACGGTAAAGGATGGATGGAAGGCACGCAATCGCAGCTGGAATTTTTACCAGAACCTCATACAGATTTTATTTTTGCGGTATTGAGCGAAGAGCATGGCATGATTGGCGTGTTAATTTTACTTGCAATATACCTTTTTATTATTGCTCGCACTTTAATTGTGGGCGCAAAGGCGAGTAATGCTTTTGGACGTATTTTGTCTGGTGGTACTGCATTGCTATTTTTCGTTTACGTTTTTGTGAACATTGGTATGGTAAGTGGTATTTTACCCGTGGTAGGAGTGCCGTTACCGTTATTCAGCTATGGTGGAACATCATATGTTACGCTCATGGCTGCATTCGGATTAGTGATGTCGTCTTATGTATATCGTGAGCGAAAAGATCGTAATAATCCTTATAACAGAAAATAAATTTCTGTCCTGAAAAAGGAGATTAAGCATGAAATTGAATAGACTTGTCGTACTGTTATTTGCCAGTATTTTTGCATTAAGCTCGGTAAATAGCATGGCGATAGTAAAAAAACAGACGGCATCCAAGCCTGCAGCTGCAAAAACGACAAAGAAAAGTACCACTAAAACGAGTACGAATCACAGTAAAACTCACTATGGCGTGAAAGGGCACAAATTACAACCAACCAAAGTGAGTAGTACGACTTATTCGTACCGTGAAAAAGGCAAAACTCACAAAACCATTAGCAAAGAAGCTTCTCGTAATTATAGTCAGACAGGGATAGCCAGCTATTATGGCGGTATGTTTAATGGGCGTAAAACCGCAAATGGCGAGATTTTTAATGAAAACCTTTACACCGCAGCACATAAGACACTAGCATTAGGTTCCTACGCTTTAGTGACAAATCTACGCAATAACAAAAAAGTTATCGTAAAAATTAATGATAGAGGGCCTTTTAGTAAAGCTCGAATTATCGATTTATCTAAAGGTGCTGCTCGAGAAATAGGAATGATTCATTCTGGTGTGGCGCAAGTAAGAGTTGAAGCGTTACATGTTGATAGTCGAGGCTATATTTCTGGTAAAGGCGCAGAGTCACTGTATCGTTTAGCTAAAAAAGAAGGGCTACCTCTGAAACTAAAAGAGGGGAGTTCAACACTTGCTTTTAAAGCGGATGAAGGCGTAAAGAGTAAAAAAGCAGACAGTAACTTAAAAAAAGGGAAAAACCATTCTGCTCCGGTAGAAAAATTATCAGGAAGCAAAGTTATTGTGACAACTAAAACGCTTAAAGAGGCAAAAAAAATAGCTCTGCAAGTTAAACAAAAAGCAGTGGTAGAGCCGTCTGGTAGTAACTATCGTGTCTTAATTAAAGTGGCTAATAAAGTTGAATGCGATAAAGTGCAAAAGCAGGTTAAAAAATTGGCTCACTATCAATCTATTCACTATTCATCAAAATAACGGAACAATAAAATGAAGTTGAAAAAACAGATCTTAAAATCTCTTAGTTTATGTGCTTTAGCTGTATCAAATATAAGCTACGCGCAAGATTTTGATTACGGTATTACGGCTCCTCAGCTGAATGCCCAGACCTATATCCTTATGGATTATAACTCCGGTGCAGTGCTGGCGGCTCTTAATCCGGATCAACGCCAATACCCAGCTAGCCTGACCAAAATGATGACTGGCTATGTAGTCGGGGATGCACTAAAACAAGGAAAAATCAAAAATAGTGATGTAGTCGTCGTTTCTGAAGATGCATGGGCTGGTAATAAAAACCTAAAAGGTTCTTCACTGATGTTCTTAGAAATCAATACTCAAGTCTCAGTTGAAGATCTGAAAAAGGGATTAGTCATTGTTTCAGGAAACGATGCTTCAATCGCTCTTGCAGAACATGTTTCTGGCACGCAGCAAAACTTCATTGAAACAATGAATAAATATGTACAACAGTTTGGATTGAAAAATACGCATTTTACAACAGTACATGGATTAGATGATCCTAATCAATATTCATCTGCGCGTGATATGGCAATTATTGGTTCACACATTATCCGCGATCAGCCAGAAGAGTATAAACTCTACGCAGAAAAGGAGTTCCAATATAACATTAAAAAACCACAACCAAATCGTAATGGTTTATTGTGGGATAAATCAATGAATGTAGATGGTTTAAAAACCGGACATACAAATAAAGCGGGTTATAACCTTGTTGCCTCTGCATATAATACCAATACTCGCTTAATTTCCGTGGTAATGGGTGTACCAACATACAAAGGGCGTGAAGTTGAAAGTAAAAAATTATTGCAATGGGGCTTTGCGAACTTTGAAACGTTGAAACCACTCTCTGCTGGACAAAGTGTGATTGAAAAAAGTGTGTACTACGGTGACTTAAATAAAGTACAAGTTGGCGTATTACAAGATAGTTTTATCACTGTGCCAAAGGGTAAATCAGGCGAGCTGAAGGCGCGTTACACCCTTGATAGTAAAAATCTAGAAGCACCACTGAGCAAAGGACAAGTAGTTGGTAAAGTGATTTATCAACTCAATGATAAAGACATTGCGAGCATTGATTTACAAGTAATGCAGGATGTACAAGAGGCAGGCTTTATTGGCAAAGGCTGGGACTGGCTAATGCTAACAATTAAAAGCTTATTTGATTAACTTGTAATTTAAACGAACTATCCCCATCTTTGGGGGATTGATTTTTAAGCGGTAGGATTTCGCAACTTTTTTGCAAAATCTTACCGCTTGCATTTGAAAGGAATAGTAATGACCACTCAAAGAACCGTAAATCTTGCAGATTTAAGCCAAGATAAAAAACTTAAAGATCTTTTAGAATTTCCGTGTGATTTTACTTTTAAAGTTGTTGGCGCCGCTCGTCATGATTTAATTGATGATGTAGTTATGGTAGTACAACAGTATGCAAAAGGTGATTACAACCCACGCCATGCGGTAAGTAGTAAAGGAACATACCATTCTGTATCTATTGATATTTTCGCTGAGCATATTGATCAGATTGAGACGCTCTATGTGGAATTAGCGAAAATTCAAGGGGTGAGAATGGTGTTATAGTTTTTCATTTTTACAAAATGAATGTAGGGACTCGCCCTTCGAAAAGATAAATGAGAAAGTCTATGCCTAAACTTATTATCAAAAATCTCGGCATTCAGCCTTATGAAGATATTTGGCACAAAATGCAAACCTTTACTGACACTCGGGATGAGAATAGCGCCGATGAAATTTGGCTAGTACAACATCCGTCAGTGTTTACGCAAGGTTCAGCTGGCAAGCCAGAACATCTGCTTAATCCGCACAATATTCCAGTTGTACAATCGGATCGAGGAGGGCAAATTACCTACCACGGTGAAGGGCAGCAGATTATGTATGTCTTACTGGATATCAAACGCCTAAAAGCTGCTGGCAAAGAGATCAGCGTACGAGAACTTGTTACGGCATTAGAACTAAGTGTGGTAAAAACGTTAGCTGATTATGGTATTGATAGTTATGCTAAGCCAGATGCGCCAGGGGTTTATGTGGATGGCAAAAAAATCTGCTCACTTGGATTACGTATTCGTAAAGGTTGCTCATTTCATGGTTTGGCGCTGAATATTAATATGGATTTAACACCTTTTTTCTATATTAATCCATGCGGTTATGCGGGGTTAGAAATGTGTCAGCTCAAAGATTTTATTGGCGAGGAGCAAGCACAGTGTGCTTTAGTTTCACCACAATTAGTCAAATACTTTACTGAAATTGTCGGATATAATGCCGATCAAATTTGTGAACAATAGGAAAAATAATGACAACACCTTTTAAAATGGAGCGCGGTGTAAAGTATCGTGATGCCGCAAAAACGTCCATTATTCCAACTAGAACCATCGACCCAGATCAAGAATTACTCAAAAAACCAGAATGGATGAAAATTAAGTTGCCAGCCAACTCAGCAAAAATAGATTCCATCAAAAATGGTATGCGTCGTCATGGTTTACATTCGGTGTGTGAAGAAGCAAGTTGCCCAAACTTACATGAATGTTTCAATCATGGGACAGCAACCTTCATGATTATGGGGGCAATTTGTACTCGTCGTTGTCCATTCTGTGATGTGGCGCACGGTAAGCCGCTTCCGCTTGATAAAGATGAGCCCAAAAAATTGGCGGAAACAATCCAAGATATGAAACTCAAATATGTAGTGATAACATCTGTGGATCGTGATGATTTACCTGATCGTGGTGCAGCGCACTTTGCTGAATGTGTCAAAGAGATCCGCGCGCTTAATCCAGGAATTAAAATTGAGATTTTAGTGCCAGATTTCCGTGGACGTATTGAGCAGGCGGTAGCAATTCTTAAACAAAATCCTCCAGATGTATTTAACCATAACATGGAAAACGTGCCTCGTCTCTACCGCGAAATTCGCCCTGGAGCAGATTACGAATGGTCGCTCAAATTACTGAAAACCTTCAAAGAGGAGTTCCCAGATATTCCGACTAAATCTGGGATTATGGTTGGTTTGGGTGAAACTAACGAAGAAATTTTACAAGTAATGCGTGACCTGCGTGCAAATGGTGTGACTATGCTTACACTTGGCCAGTATTTACAGCCAAGTCGCCACCACTTAAAAGTGGAACGTTATGTGCATCCAAGTGAGTTTGATATGTTCCGCGAGGAAGCTCAGGCCATGGGATTTGAACACGCTGCTTGTGGGCCATTTGTCCGTTCTTCTTACCACGCCGATTTACAAGCAAAAGGCGAATTAGTGAAATAATTCAAAGAGCTGCCAAGATAGGCGGCTCTTTCTTTTAGTTTTCTGTATAATAGCCATTATTTACCGTAAACAAGCGGTTAAATTTCTAGAAAATTTTGCAAAATTGAGATAAAACAATGTTTGAAAACCTTTCCGATAGACTTTCCAAAACCTTGCGTAACATTACAGGCAAGGGACGTTTAACCGAAGACAATATCAAAGATACCCTGCGTGAAGTGCGTATGGCTTTACTGGAAGCCGATGTTGCTTTACCTGTGGTGCGTGAATTTATCAATAAAGTCAAAGAGCGAGCAATTGGCGAAGAGGTGAATAAAAGCCTAACCCCTGGGCAAGAGTTCTTAAAAATCGTGCAAAAAGAGTTGGAAACCGCAATGGGGGAATCCAATGAAGAACTCAATCTTGCCAGCCAACCACCAGCAGTCATTTTAATGGCAGGTTTACAAGGGGCGGGTAAAACAACCTCTGTCGGGAAATTGGCAAAGTTCTTAAAAGAACGCCATAAGAAAAAGGTGTTGGTGGTGTCTGCTGACGTTTACCGCCCTGCGGCGATTAAACAGCTTCAAACCCTTGCTGATCAACTTAAAGTAGATTTCTTCCCAACAGAAACCACTCAGAAACCTGTGGAGATTGCAGAGCTTGCCCTAAAACACGCTAAACTCAATTTCTTTGATGTGTTGATTGTGGATACCGCAGGTCGCTTGCACGTGGACGGTGAAATGATGGACGAAATCCAACAAATTCACGCTGTTTTAAACCCGATTGAAACCCTCTTTACCGTAGATGCGATGACCGGTCAAGATGCGGCAAACACGGCAAAAGCATTCAATGAAGCATTACCGCTGACGGGGGTTATCTTAACCAAAGTGGACGGTGATGCACGTGGTGGTGCGGCACTTTCTATTCGTCAAATCACTGGCAAACCGATCAAATTCTTAGGCGTGGGGGAGAAAACGGACGCATTAGAGCCATTCCACCCAGAGCGTGTTGCTTCCCGTATTTTGGGAATGGGCGATGTCATGTCGCTGATTGAAGATTTGCAACGCAATGTTGATCAAGAAAAAGCCGAAAAGATGGCTGCAAAATTCAAAAAAGGCGACAACTTTACTCTTGATGATTTCCGTGAACAGCTTGTTGAAATGAAAAAAATGGGCGGAATGATGTCTATGCTGGAAAAACTCCCCGGTGCGAAAAATCTGCCTGATCACGTGAAAAATCAAGTAGATGACAAAATGTTCATTAAAATGGAAGCGATCATCAATTCCATGACCCTAAAAGAACGTGCTAACCCTGACATTATCAAAGGCTCACGCCGTCGCCGTATTGCACTTGGTTCTGGCACACAGGTGCAAGATGTCAATAAACTCCTTAAACAGTTTGATGATATGCAGCGTATGATGAAAAAAATGCGTAAAGGTGGTATGGCAAAAATGATGCGTGGCATGAAAGGCTTAATGGGCGGCGGATTAGGTGGTTTAGGTAACATGTTTGGGCGTTAATGAGTAGAATTATTATATAATGAATAGGAGTAGACAATGTCTGTAAATGTACAAGAAATTATTTATGCACTTGGTGGCGTAAACAACATTAAACAGGTAGATGCATGTTTAACTCGTCTGCGCGTAAAATTGAATGATAACCATGCTTTAAATAAATCGACCTTGAAAAAATTAGGGGCGGTTGATGTGGTAAAAGTAGGGGATACTTTTCAGATTATTTTCGGCGTAGAATCAGCAAAATACCGAGATGCAATTAACTTAATTCTTACCCAATAAAAAATAGACCCGAAAGGGTCTATTTTTTATGCTTTTTTCAAAGCCAATGATACTGCTATTGTTTGGGCTAAAGTCATTGTTGCACATTGAGATCTAAAGCCGCTTACCTGTGCTTCTTTGATGATAAATGAAACATCGCTAAATGAAAGTAATGGGCTAAGTTGGCTATCTGTAATTGCGATATGTTTAACACCAGATCTTGCAGTAGCTTGAATCACGTTTATTGTTTCATTCGCATAGGGAGAAAAACTAATGGCGATAACGACATCTCCTTCTCGAATACGGCTAAGTTGCTCTTCAAACATACCCCCTGTGCCATCAATTAAAAACACGTCATAATCTAGATGGTGTAATGCGTAGTTTAAATAACAGGCAATACTAAATGAACGCTTTAAACCGACAATGAAAATTCGGTTAGATTCATGTAAGAGTTTACTCGTTAGTTCTAATTTTTCTTCTGTTACTTGATTAGCAAGCTGTTGGAGAGCTTGCGTGTTACCTTGGATGAAAATTCTCAAAATATTATCTAAGGTATTATTTTGTTCATCTATATCTGGCTCAATTTGACGAAAAAGCTGAACCCGCTCTGTATAACGTGAGGTGCTTTGCATCATATCCTGACGAAATAGCTGTTTGATTTCATTAAAACCGCTGAAACCGAATGCGTTTGCAAAGCGTATGAGTGTTGATGGAGGAACATTAGCTTTTTCGGCAATGGTTGATACAGTATCAAAGACAACACTATTACTATTATCCAAAACATATTGAGCAACTTGTTTTAAACGTTTGCTGAGTCCATCATATTGTTTACGGATTTCTTCTTGGAAATTGGCTAATTGAGTTGAGGTGTTCATAGTTAATTTTTTGCTAAATTTTGAAAGCATTATACGCCTCTTTTTGTGTGGTATGTTGATAATTTAATTTGACGAATCAACCTACCCAAGACAAGCGGTCGGATTTTGTAAATTTTTTGCAAAATAAAAACCCCTTGTACTTACAAGGGGTTAGATGATTAACGCTGCTGCCAGAGCTCAATTAACGTGCGATATTTTTCCGACACCGCTGAAATTAAGGCGTTGTCGTCCAATTCACCGGCAAGCCATTTTTCGGACGGTTCACCGAAAATGGTGCGACCGACTGCAAAGCCTTTCACTTTCTCACAGCCTTTTGCCTGTTCAAAGGTGGCTTTAAACACCTCTAACGGGGCATCTAAACCTAAAATTAAAATACCACGACAGTCCGGATCATTTGCCTCAATGGTAGCGGAAATCGCTTGCCATTGTGCGTGAGAAACACCCGGCAATTTCCACCATTCCGGCTTAATGCCAAGCTGATAGAAATGTGCTATCGCTTGGTTATAGAATGCTTCGTCCTGCGGCATATCAGCAGGCAGAATAATTTCCAACAATAGCTCGTGACCGGTACGGCAACAGGCTTGATACACTTCTTTTAGTTTGCGATCTTGGCGGGCTTTTAAACCGCTTTCATCGTTCGGGTGGTAAAACGCCAAGCATTTGATGACGTGATCGCGGGGGAATGATGCCAGTTGAGAACCTAAATCGCCATACTCTAATTCCAGCGGACGGGAAGATGGCTCTTCAATCGGGCGGGCAATCCAGTAATCTTTGCCGGTAATCTCATTAAGTGCATCTTGCCCGAAAGTAGTATCAGCTAAGATCCCTGCTTGATTTTGTGGTAAGCCGGATTGAGTTGCGGTTTGTTCCATCGCTTTTAATAGCAGCTGTTTTAGTTTCGGTATGCGAGCAAGATCTGCACCGACTTTATTTGCCATATCCACCAACTGTTTGCGGTGATCGAAGGCGAAAATACAGAGATTTTCCCACTGTTTTTTGCGGGTGGTGACACGGTGTAAGTGGTTTAAACGCTCATCTAAATCCGGACGTGGTACACTCTCTGCACGGGTTAAATAATCGTCAAGTTCACGTTTGGTCGGCATTGCCGGCGAACAGCCGTGACGAGACACTACTAACGCTCCACACGCATTGGCATAGCGGCACGCTTGTTCCCAACCTTCGTTATTTAAGTAGCCACGCAGTAAGCCCGACATAAACGCATCGCCTGCACCCAGCACATTCAGCACTTCAACCCGCACACCATACACATTTAAACCGCCGTCTAAATCGTTCGGCAGCTCGCCTTCAAACACCGAACAGCCTAATGCACCACGTTTACACACTAATACGGCATTGGAGACTTTACGCACATTTTTGAGTGCCGTGAGTGTATCGGTCGAACCGCCTGCGATATGAAATTCTTCCTCTGTACCGACAATCAGATCAAAATGGTGCAACACCTCTTGTAGCGATTTGGTGACTTCGGCACTGTCGATATAACGGGTCTCGCCATCACCGAGTGAGGTTAATCCCCATAATACGGGGCGATAATCAATATCTAACGCCCGTTTTACCTCATTTTTTCCCGCATATTCGAGTGCGGTCAGCACCGCTTCACGGGTTTTGGGGTTTGACAAGTGCGTGCCGGTAATTGCCAAGCAACGGCTGGAAGCAATATAGGATTCGCTGAAATCTTCTTTAGTGATTGCCATATCCGCACAGTTATCACGATAGAAAATCAGCGGAAAAGTCTCTTTATCTTTAATACCAAGAATAACCAGTGCGGTTAAACGTTCTTTATCCGTAATTAAATGGCTGGTGTCCACGCCCACGCTTTGTAGCTCCTCACGCAGAAAACGCCCCATATGTTCATCACCGACCCTTGCCAGCATTGAAGAACGTAAACCTTGCACCGCCGTACCGTAAGCCACATTGCCTGATGATCCGCCGAGGTATTTTGAAAATGTGGTCATTTCTTCTAAACGGGAACCGATTTGTTGCCCGTAAAAGTCCACCGCCACTCGCCCTAAACAGATGAGATCTAGAGGACGATGTTGATGATTTACAGTTGCCATAACTGCTCCTTACTTTGGTGAAATAAATTAACTCAGTACATTATACAAAGTGAAATATTTATTTCAAATATGTTCTATTCTGAATTGTGATTTATGTGATATGTATCTCATTTTAATGCTTTATAAGACTTAGAAGAAATGCGACCTAGATCACATCTTTATTTACTTTTTATTGCTAGAATAAATGAAATGAATTTTTCATTTATGCTTTTAGTTGATTTGATTTAAAAATTAACAGCACTATATAGGAGGCTTTATGCAGACTACTCGTTTAACGGTTGCACAAGCGTTAGTGCAATTTTTGGACAATCAATATTTAGAAGTGGACGGCAAAGAGATTAAATTCGTTCACGGTGTTGCTGCTATTTTCGGGCACGGCAATGTGCTGGGGATCGGTCAGGCACTTGCCCAAAATGCCGGTGGTTTAACGCTCTACCAAGGTAGAAATGAGCAAGGTATGGCGCATTTAGCAACGGGCTTTGCTAAGCAAAATTTGCGTCAAAAAATTATTGCCTGTACTTCCTCGGTCGGACCGGGGGCGGCAAATATGATTACAGCTGCGGCAACAGCAACAGCGAACCGTATTCCTCTTCTTTTATTACCGGGCGATGTGTTTGCGACTCGCCAGCCGGATCCGGTACTGCAACAAATCGAACAGCCTTACGATTTAAGCATCAGCACTAACGATGCATTCCGTGCTGTCAGTAAATATTGGGATAGAGTGCAACGCCCTGAGCAGTTAATGAGTGCTTGTATCAATGCGTTTCGTGTGCTGACTGACCCTGCCGAAACCGGTGCTGTCACTATTGCTCTGCCACAAGATGTACAAGCGGAGAGTTTTGATTTCCCGAACAGTTTCCTGCAAAAACGAGTGCATCGCTTGGAGCGTACACCGCCGACAAATGCGATGATTGAGCAAGCGGTAAAATTAATTCAAACCAAGAAAAAACCGTTGATTGTCTGTGGCGGAGGTGTTCGCTACTCGCAAGCGGGTCAAATTCTGCAAAAATTTGCTAAACAGTTCGGCATTCCGTTTGCTGAAACCCAAGCGGGTAAAAGTGCGGTGGTGTCCGAGCACGCATTGAATGTAGGCGGAGTGGGAGAAACCGGTTGTTTAGCGGCAAACCGTCTGGCAAAAGAAGCGGATTTAGTGATTGGCATCGGTACACGCTACACCGACTTCACGACTTCTTCCAAATGGATTTTCCAAAACCCGAACGTGCAGTTTTTGAACATTAATATTGCACGTTTTGATGCGTATAAATTAGACGGCGTGCAACTGGTTGCCGATGCAAAAACCGCATTAGAGGCGTTAAGCCAAGCCATTCCTGCTGATTATCAAGCTCAATGGGGGAATGAAATTTCACAGGCGAAAGCGGATTTTGCTGATGAAATTCAACGTCTGCGTGCGGTGCAATATCACCCTGATTTCACCCCTGAAATTAACGATAACCTTGATCATAAAGCGGTTCACAATGAATTTATTCAGCTCACCGGTTCCCAGCTCACCCAAACCCAAGTGCTGGGTATTGTGAATGAAACCATTGATAACAATGCGATTATTGTTGCCGCAGCTGGAAGTTTGCCGGGTGATTTACAACGCACGTGGTTAAGTAAAGGTGAAGAGACTTACCACCTTGAATATGGCTACTCCTGTATGGGCTATGAAGTGAGTGCGGCGGTCGGCGTGAAAATTGCCCGCCCTGAACAAGAGGTTTATGCCCTGCTCGGTGACGGCTCTTACTTAATGGCACACACCGAATTAGTCACCTCAATTCAAGAGGGCAAAAAAATCAATGTGGTACTGTTCGATAATATGGCAAACGGCTGTATCAACAATCTACAAATTGGCAACGGTATGGATAGTTTCGGTACGGAATTCCGCTTCCGCAATGGCGAAACTAACCAACTCAACGGTGGTTTAGTACCGATTGATTTTGCCAAAAACGCTGAAGCATACGGCTGTAAAACCTATCAGGTAACCAACGAAGCCGAATTGCGTGCTGCCCTTGACGATGCGAAAAAGCAGACCGTTTCTACCTTAATCGATATTAAAGTGTTGCCGAAAACGATGGCTCACGGCTACGGCTGCTGGTGGCACGTTGGTGTAGCGGAAGTGTCAGAGAGCAAGCGTATTCAACAAGCCCGCCAACGCTCCGAAGAGCAGTTAGCTAAGGCTCGGAAGTATTAGTTAAAAAAACAATTCCCCTCTTTAGCAAAGAGGGGTTGGGGGAGATTTGGCAGAAGAAATAAACGAAGAAAATAAGATAAAAAGTAATGGTTCGAATGATGATTTTACACTTTATTCTTTCTCTCACTTCGTCAATTACTGCTGCCAAATCTCCCCCTGCCACTCGTAGCTCAAACAGGGGGGAATATCAAGCGGTCAAATTTGCAAAATTTTTTACACAAACGCTTGCGTTTGAACATCGGCTATGCCGATGGCACGAAGTGCGAGTGTAGCGAGTAAAAATAACCGCTTGTATCCAAATTTATCTCTACAAATCAAACGAGGTTTCTCTATGAAAGCTGAAAACATTCAATTAGGTATTGCCCCAATTGGTTGGACGAACGATGACCTGCCGGAACTGGGTGCGGAAAACACTTTTGAGCAGTGTGTGAGTGAGATGGCTCTTGCCGGCTACACGGGCTGCGAAGTGGGTAATAAATATCCGCGTGATGTTGCCGTGTTAAAACACAAACTGGACGTGCGTGGCATTCAAATCTGCAATGCGTGGTTCAGCACCTTCTTTGTGGACGGTAAACGGGAAGAGACCATTGCCGAGTTCATCAAACACCGTGATTTCCTGCACGCAATGGGTGCAAAAGTGATCGGCTGTTCCGAACAGAGTCGTAGTATTCAAGGCACAACCAAATCTGTGTTCAAAGAAAAACCGATTTTCAACGATGAAGATTGGAAACGTATGGCGGAAGGCTATAACGAATTAGCGAAACTTGCCGCCGAAAAAGGAATGAAAGTCTGCCTACATCACCATATGGGAACCGGCATTCAAACGCCCGAAGAGGTCGATCGCTATATGGCGGAAGTGAATGATGATGTCTATCTGTTGTTTGATTCAGGGCATTTGTACTATTCCGAAGGCTGTCAAAAAGCGATGCTCGGCGTGCTGGAAAAATATATCGACCGTATTATCCACGTTCACTTAAAAGATGTGCGTGATGAAGTCGTGGCGGAAGTAAAAGCAAAAGATTTAAGTTTCTTAGAAGGCGTGAAAAAAGGCACCTTTACCGTACCGGGCGATGGTGTCATTGATTTCCGTCCAATTTTCGATATTTTAGAAAAACACGACTACAAAGGCTGGATGGTTGTAGAAGCTGAACAAGATCCGGCACTTGCCAACCCGTTTGAATACGCCCTCAAAGGCAGAAAATATATCCGTGAAACCGCAGGAGTTTAATATGTTAAAAGTAGGTATTATTGGTGCAGGTCGTATTGGACGTGTGCATTCTGAAAGTATTAGCAAATATGTCAAAGGTGCTGAAATCAAAGCAATCTCTGATGTAAAAATTACCGAAGAATTGACCGCTTGGGCAAAATCGATGGGCATTCCGGAAGTTTATGATGACTATAAAAAAATCCTGCAAGATCCGGAAATTGATGCGGTATTGGTCTGCTCCTCCACCAACACTCACGCTCCGATTTCGATTGAGGCAGCACAGGCTGGCAAACACGTTTTCTGTGAAAAACCGGTAGATGCAGACCCAGCTAAAATCCGTGAAGTATTGAGTGCAGTCGAAAAAGCCGGTGTGAAATTCCAAGTAGGCTTTAACCGCCGCTTCGACCATAACTTCAAGGCGATTAAAGACCGTGTGGCGGCAGGCGACATCGGCGAACCGCACGTTATCCGAGTCACTTCCCGTGACCCGGAAGCCCCGCCAATCGAATATGTGAAAGTCTCCGGCGGAATGTTCTTTGATATGACCATTCACGACTTCGATATGATTCGTTATTTATCAGGCAGCGAAGTGGAAGAAGTGTTTGCAGTCGGCACCGTGTTAGTAAACCCTGAAATCGGCAAAGCGGGCGATATTGATACTGCCGTGATCACATTGAAACTGAAAAACGGAGCAATCGGCGTGATCGACAACAGTCGCAAAGCTGCCTACGGCTACGACCAACGTGCGGAGGTGTTCGGCTCGAAAGGGGCAATCCATATCACTAACGATACTGGATCAACTGCTGTATTCTCAGGTGAAAACGGCGTAGTGGCGGAAAAACCAAAATACTTCTTCTTAGAACGTTATATGCAATCTTTCGCCGATGAAATCAGCTGTTTCGTAGATTCTGTGGTAAACGACAAACCAACGCTAGTAAACGGCAATGACGGCTTACAACCGGTACTTATTGCCTTAGCTGCGAAAAAATCACTGGAAGAAAACCGACCGGTTAAGTTGAGCGAAGTGGCGTAATTGATCATAAATACAAGCGGTCGGTTTTGCAGAATATTTTGCAAAACTGACCGCTTGATTTTTTATTTATTATCACTTGAGAAATAAATATAATCGTTTTCAATTTTGATTGATTGTTCAAGCAAATAAAAAACAGGAATCATTAAAAGAATTAATACAAAATGAACAAAAGATCTAAAATCCTCTGGTTGAGTTTCTAGATATTCAAAAATAAATCTGAACATAAGAGGATAATTTTCCCACTCTTTTGCAAAGTATATATGAATAATTGTGAAAAAAATAATACCTAAAAAACGGCGAGATATTGATGTTCTCATTCTAATTTTTTCTTCTGCTTTTTCACAATAGTATCTGAGTTCTTTATTATTCTCTCTAGCAGCTTGTATTTTTAAGTCTGAGATTCTCTTAAAATCTTTAGCTTCCTCCGATTTAGGTAATTCATAGGTTTTGCAGCCTATTTTATCCAATAAATTTGAAAGTAAAAAATATGCAAGAAACGCATTAGTGTAAACAACGCCGTAAATGTGATTGAGAAGAAAGAAATTGTTGCAATATAATCAATGGCATTTGTGAGATATATTTCCCTTTGCTGTATTGCAATATAGATAGGCACTTGATGAACAAGTTGGAAGTAAGCATCCAGATAAACAACCATCAATATGAAGCCTAAAAACCATTCTGTTTGCATAAGAACATTGATAGGGCTGTTTTTTGTGCTAAAAATTTCTTTAATTGAACTCATAATTTTTCCTTAAATGTAAAAAACGTATCTCAATCAATTTGAGATACGTTTCGATTTTAATGTAATTATTAAATCTCACTCACATCCACCCACCTTTTCTCCTCCGCCGATTTTGCTATCGCTTCCAATACTTTGGAGATTTTATAGCCCTCTTCAAAATCGGGATACATTGGGTCATCGGCGACGATGCCGTTGATGAGATCACGGATTTCCACCGCTTTTTGGTCGTTAAAACCGATGCCGTGGCCGGCACTCACGCAAAAAGCAGCGTAGTCGGGGTGCTCCGGGCCGACTAAAATGGTTTTGAAACCTTGGCGGGATTTGTCGTCATCGTGCAGGTAGAGTTTGAGTTCTGCCATTCGTTCTTGGGTGTAGCTGAGCGTGCCTTTGGTGCCGGTTACGACATAGGTCAGCCCCATTTTACGCCCACAGGCAATGCGGGAGCTTTCGAGCGTGCCCATTACCCCATTAGCAAATCGCACAAGACTACTTGCCTGATCTTCGTTTTCTACTCTGATTTTTTCTGCCGGATTTTGCGGACTAGGGCGTTCTTCAATCACTGTTTGCATATCGCCGATAACACGCTCAATGTCTGAACCAACCAAATAGTGTGCGATACTGACAATATGTGCGGCTAAATCCCCCAAGGTACCAAGTCCGGCTTTGGCTTTATAGCAGTGCCAATCAATCGGGGTATTAGGATTGGCGAGATAATCTTCGTTATGCGTGCCGTAGAAATGCACCACCTCGCCGATTTCGCCATTTTGAATAATTTGGCGAGCCAGTTGGGTGGTTGGATTTTTGATATAGTTGAAACCGACCAAGGTTTTAACTCCTGCTTGTTGAGCGGCAATCACCATTTCTTTGGCATCTTGGGCGGTGAGTGCAAGCGGTTTTTCTGAATAGACGTGTTTGCCGTGTTTAATCGCTTCTAAGGCAATTTCTTTGTGCAGAAAATTTGGCGTGCAAATGTCCACCACATCGACATTCGGATCAGCAACCAATTTTCGCCAATCGTCTGTGGCACGCTGAAAGCCGAATTCTCGGGCTTTTTGATCGGCTAATGCTTGGTTGATTTCGGCAAGGTATTCCAGTTGGATTTTTCCTTTAAGTGGAAAGAGGGTAGGGGCTTGAGCGTAGGCAATGGCGTGGCAACGACCGATATAGCCAGTGCCAACTAAGCCGATTTTGATGGTTTTCATAAAGTATCCTTAATCTTTAAGAATATGTAATATCCTTTCTTTGAACGGCTCGAGGGTAAGAGAAATTTGGCAGTAGTGACGGATAGTGAAAGAGGATAATACATTGAATTTTTGGATTATTTTCTACGCTAATCTCTCCTGTCAAATCTCCCCAACCCCCTCTTTTCTAAAGAGGGGAGTAATAAACAAGCGGTCTGGTTTTGCAAAATTTTTACAAAATTAGACCGCTTGTGTTAGCTATCTATAACGCTCCTCGTCTGCTCTTCGCATAAGTGTCGAAGGCAACAGCAAGGATGATGATTAAGCCCATAATGATTTGTTGGTAGTAAGCGGAAACGTCCATTAGTACTAAACCGTTAATCAATACACCCATAATAATGGAGCCGATGATGGTACCTGTGACTCGTCCGTAACCGCCCATTAAGGACGTTCCACCAATAACCACTGAGGCAATTACACGTAACTCAAAAGAAACACCGGCAACGGATTCGGCACTGCCTAAACGGGCGGAGAGAATAAAGCCTGCTAAGCCTGCCAATGCACCAATCACCACATAAACACTGACTAAGGTGCGGTTGATATTCACACCCGCTAAGCGTGCTGCTTCTGGGTTACCACCTACGGAGTATACATAGCGTCCCCAGCGGGTTTTATGCAATGCGAAGTAACCGATAATGGCGACTACGGCAAAAATCACTACCGGCACCGGTACACCTAAAATATCGCCACGTCCCCACCAGCGGTAACCTTCGTCAAATCCGGCAATTGGCGAGCCGTTATTTAACACGAGTGTTAGACCACGCCAAATTGTCATACCACCTAGGGTAACGATAAACGGTGGCAATTTTAATTTAGTAACACCCAAGCCGTGTAACCAACCGATAACGGTTCCCATCGCCAGACAAATACTCAGGCCTATTAACCAGCTCATGCCGCCCCACGCTCCATGCTCAACGGTAACAGTATTATCACCTTTAATAATGTAAGCAGCGAACATTGCGGTCACAGCAAGGATTGAGCCGACAGAGAGATCGATCCCTGCGGTGAGGATCACAAAAGTCATTCCTACCGCCATAATGCCAAAAATCGACACTTCGGTTAAAACGTTATAGATATTGCGTTGCGATAAAAATGCCCCGTTTTGTGAAGTGAAGAAAATTACTAATAAAATTAAGAAAATTAGTACGCCGAAGCGTTCAAAAAAGGCGATAAAATCGATTTTTCCTTTATCATCGATCATACCCAAATTTTTTAAAAATTGCGTTGCCATACAAACCTCTCTTACGCAGCCTGTTGTTCACGTTGGACGCCAACAGCCATCATTGACATTAATTTTTCTTCGGTGGCATCATCGCCATGAATTTCGCCAGTTACCCGACCTTCGGAAAGGGTGATAATGCGGTCAGAAATCGCCATAATTTCCGGTAAATCAGAAGAAATCACCAATACTGCGACCCCTTGTTTTGCCATATCAAATAACACTTGGTGAACCTCAGATTTTGCCCCTACATCAATACCTCGTGTCGGCTCATCAACAATTAGTACTTTTGGATTTAACGCCATACAGCGAGCTAAAATCACTTTTTGCTGATTACCACCGGATAATTTGCGAGCTTCCAGTTCGCTACTTACCATTTTGATACGTAACGCTTGGCGGTAGGTTTCGATTAGATTGTCTTCTTTATGTTGATCCACAAACAGATTGCCTTTGAGCAATTTGCTTAAAATCGGCAGGGTCATATTGGTTTTAATCGGCAAGCCGAGTACTAACCCCTCTTTTTTACGATCTTCTGGCACGAGCGCTACACCTTTTTCTAGAGCATCTAATGGTGATGTTGCGGAGTATGGTTTGCCATCTAAGATGATTTCATCAGCAGTGTAATTTTCCACACCAAACAGGCAGCGGGCAATTTCTGTTCGTCCTGCACCGACTAAGCCTGCAATCCCTAATACTTCGCCTTCGTGAATGTTAAAAGAGACACCGTGCAGAGCAATACCATGCGGATCAAGTGCTGGTTTTTCTCGGTGCAGATTTTTTACAGCAAGGCGAACTGGGCGGTGAGTATGATGGGTTTCTTCCGATGGACGACGAGTAAAGGCAACTTCACGTCCTACCATCATTTTTATGATTTGATCGACATTCACATTTTTCACTTCACCTTCTCCAGAATAACAACCATCTTGGAAAACGGTAAAGCGGTCGCACAAGGCAAACACTTCGTTTAAACGGTGGGTCACATAAATCACGCTGATACCACGGCTTTTTAAATCTCGAACGATTTGGTGCAGTGTTTCCACCTCTTTATCGCTCAATGCAGCGGACGGTTCGTCCATAACGATCAGCTTAGCGTTTAATGTCATTGCTCGGGCAATTTCGACCATCTGTTGCTGGGCAACGCTCAGGCGGGAAACTTGGGTATCGGGTTTGATATTTAAGCCGAGATTATCCAACACTAGTTGTGCTTCATCGTTGACGGCTTTTTCATTGACAAATAAGCCTTTCGTGGGCTCTCTACCTAAAAAGAAGTTTTCTGCCACGGTCATATTAGGTAACAGATTAAATTCTTGATAAATGGTCACTATGCCTTTTAATTGGCGGTCAAATGGTGAATCATTTGGATTTAAGCTTTCACCATTAAAAATAATTTCACCACTGGTTTGTGGTTGTGCACCAGAAAGAGCCTTTAATAAAGTCGATTTTCCGGCGCCATTTTCTCCCAATAATGCATGAACTTCACCTTTATTTACGGTGAGTTTTACGTTATTGAGAGCTAACACTCCAGAGAAACTTTTGGTTAATGCTTTTACTTCAAGTAAGGGAGTAGTGGACATACAACCTCCGTAATAAAAAGCCTTCCAGCTTTAGCCAGAAGGCATACAAGATTATTCGCTAACTTCAGCAAAACGTTCAGCTTCCGATAAATTCTCTTGTAAAATAATTTTTGGTGGGTAGTCGGCACCTCTCACTTCTTGATTATTGCGAATGTTCCCAACAATTTGTTCTAAAGCTGTGCTAACTGCAAAACCTGGGCGTTGATCTGCGGTTAAAAATAACCAGCCATCTTTTACGCGCGCCAATGCTTCAGGTGTGGCATCAAAACCTGTTACAAGAATATCTCCTGCTTTTAAGCCTTGGCTACGTAAAGCCTCGATTGCACCAAGTGCCATGTCATCATTGGCCGAAATAATAACATCAGGTTTTTCTTTTAATGTAGGTAGTATGCTTTCAATAATACGTAGACCTTCAGAGCGCAGCCAGTTACCTGTTTGATCGATTACGATTTTGTATGTATCGCCGCCAACAGCTAGTTCGTCACGGATACCTTTAGTTCTTTCAATATTTGAGGTAGAGCCAGGCTGACCTGTTAATAAAATGATTTTTGCGCCATTTGGATATTTATTTTTTACAGCTTTTGCTACTTCTTGACCACCTGTATAGTTATTTGCACCAAAATGCGGCACAGGCTTACTACTCTCGACTTTACGATCGAGAGTGGCCGCAGGAATTTTTTCGTGGATGATTTCTTCAACGGCTGCTGAAATTGCATTTACATCATTTGGAGAAATAATTATTCCTTTAGCCCCACGTGTAATTGCATTTTCCAAATCTGATGCTTGTTTCGTTGATGAACTTTGTCCATCAAGTACCTGCAATTTAACTTCTAATTTTTTACCTGTTTCTACAGCAACTTTTTGAAGTTGAACTTCAAATGGGCTAGATAAATTTGGCAAGCTGAAAACCACTAATTCATCTTTTGCAAAACTATTAGCCATTAAACCTAGTGCTAAAGTACTTAATACAAATTTGATATGCTTTTTCATCTTCATCGTAGAATCCTCGGGTTAGATGGAAATATGGCAAGATTGCCGATGAACCTTCAAACAGCGAAGAATATTATTTATTTCATTATATTTAATTATGAAATAAATTTTTCAATTATGAATATAGCATTATGAGATTTTTGCTCAACTTGTTTGTTTCAAATTTGTTATACAGATCACATTTTAGGGCATAAAAAAGCGGTGAATTTATCACCGCAAAATACTCAAAAAAGGAAATTAACAGATTACATTGTTGGAAAATTAAACGCTACTTGGCTACAGCGAACAGAATTATCTGGCCAACGAGTAGTGATTGTTTTCATTCGAGTATAGAAACGCACACCATCTGGTCCGTGAACATTTAGGGGTCCAAAAATAGAGGCTTTCCAACCACCGAAACAGTGGAATGCCATTGGGATTGGGATTGGAATGTTCACACCTACCATACCCGCTTTCACTTCTTGCGTGAATTGACGTGCTGCATCACCATCACGAGTAAAGATGGCACTACCGTTACCATATTGGTGGCGGTTGATTAGCGCTAAGCCTTCCTCATAGCTGTTTACTCGCACGACAGAAAGCACTGGTCCGAAAATTTCATCTTGCCAAATAGTCATTTCAGGAGTCACATTATCGAATAGCGTACCACCTACGAAATAGCCGTTTTCATTACCTGCTACTTTATATCCGCGACCATCAACTACCAGTTTTGCACCTTGTGCTACACCCTGATCGATATAGCCTTCAATTTTCGCTTTATGTTCTTTGGATATTACAGGTCCCATATCGTTTTCAGGTTGTCCTTCCGGTAATATACCTGCACCAATTTTCAATGCTTTCACTTTTGGTGTGAGTTCTTCAACGATTTTATCGGCAAGCTCATCGCCCACAACAACTGCAACTGATAATGCCATGCAACGCTCACCAGCAGCGCCAAATGCCGCCCCTAAAAGAGCATTTACTGTGCTAGGAATATCTGCATCTGGCATAATCAGTGCATGGTTTTTGGCACCACCTAAGGCTTGAATTCGTTTGCCGTGTGCACAGCCTATTTCATAAATATATTGTGCAATAGGTGTTGAACCTACAAAGCTAACTGCTTGAATGCGAGGGTCTTTTAATAGAATATCAACCGCTTCTTTATCTCCTTGAACTACATTGAATACACCATCAGGTAAGCCGGCTTCTTTCAACAATTCGGCAATACGAATAGATGCCGATGGGTCTTTTTCTGATGGTTTTAACACAAAGGTATTACCGCAAGCCAGAGCGACTGGGAACATCCACATTGGCACCATTGCAGGGAAATTAAATGGTGTTATACCGGCAACAACACCTAATGGTTGTTGTACGGAATAACTGTCAATCCCACGGCCTACATTTGCTGAAAATTCGCCTTTTTGTAAGTGTGGGATACCGGTTGCAAACTCAACTACTTCTAAACCGCGAGTCAATTCACCAATCGCATCAGAGTAAATCTTCCCGTGTTCTGTGCTGATTAAACGAGCGAGCTCATCAAAATGGGTTTCGAGTAATTCTTTAAATTTGAATAAGATACGAGCACGGCGTAGCGGAGATTGCTGTGACCAACTTTTAAAAGCTTCATCTGCTGCGGTGATGGCCGCCTCGACTTCGTTTGCTGTGCTTAATTTCACTTTTTTGATCTCCTCACCTGTTGCCGGATTGAAGACAGAAGTTATCCGTTGGCTTTGGCTTTCAACGGCCACACCATTAATGAAGTTTTTGATAAATTGACTCATTGAGAGGCTCCTTATTCAGACTAGGTATAGAAAAACAATAATCTTGTGATAAGCTACGCCTAAAAATGAAAAACTGCAATGCAATAAATGTAAAAATAGAAATTTTATTTCATTTTTGTGATCTACTTAGAAAGTTTTATTTTTGGAGATACAAAATATTGGTTATATTTTGTATAGTACATTAAAACAGTTAGTTGCATGCAGATAGGAGTTCCATATGAGTCCATTGTTATCCCAACCTAATGTGTCTAATGAAAATGGGCAAATCCAGCAGATTACGCCAGAGAATGCGAAGTGGGAATATGTTGGATTTGAGGTTTATTTATTAGATAACCAAGAGCTTGAATTACAAAGTGGTGAAAATGAGCTTTGTTTAGTATTTGTTGCAGGAAAAGGTTCTGTCTATGTGGATCAAATCGCATTTGAGAATCTTGGTAATAGGATGTCGCCTTTTGAAAAAGTCCCACCTTATTCTGTGTATATTCCTCCTCATAAAACACTTAAAGTGAAAACGACAGAATCGCTAGAATTAGCAGTATGTAGCGCTCCAGGGAAAGGGAATTACCCAGTGAGACTCATTTCACCAGAGAATGTTGGTGTAGAAAAACGAGGATTCGGTAATAATAAACGGCTTGTTCATAATATTTTGCCAGAGACTGAGCCAGCGGATAGTTTACTTGTCGTTGAGGTATTTACTGATGAAGGAAATACAAGTTCTTACCCAAGTCATAAACACGATGATAAACATTCAGAACATGAAACTTATCTAGAAGAAACCTACTATCATCGCTTTAATCCTCCTCAAGGATTTGCAATGCAGCGAGTATATACAGATGATCGTAGCCTTGATGAATGTATGGCTGTATATGATAAAAATGTGGTTAAAGTACCTCGTGGTTATCACCCTGTTGCAACAATCGCAGGCTATGATAACTATTATTTAAATGTGATGGCAGGACCTGTGCGTAAATGGCAATTTACTTGGGAAAAAGATCATCAATGGGTAAACACGGAAAAATATGGTCATAAATAACAATGATGCCACCGATACTGTTTCGGTGGCATTTTATCTCTAAATTAAGGTTTGAAAGGCGCGAATAAGATGGGTGTATTGCTGGTATTTGGCTTGATAAAGGGCAAAATTTTCAGCGATGGGTTGGATAACGTTTATATTTATATGTTGCCGTACCATTGGCTCGCCAATGCCTTGCCACGCCATCATTGCTGCACCAAAGCAACCCGTTTCTTCAATTTGTGGGATTTCGAGCCTCATGCCGGTTAGATCGGCAAGCATTTGCATCCAAACAGAAGATTTTACAGGGCCTCCCGTTACTCTTAGTGTATTTACGTGAGGAAATCGTTTTCGCATACGGTTGAGGTGGTGCATCAGGCTAAACAGCACCCCCTCATAAATCGCTTGCAATAAATGTGCTTGGGTATGGTGGGCTTGAATGCCGTAGAACCCCGCTTGCATTCCTAAGCCCGCGTTTGAACCATATAAAAACGGCACGAATAGTACGGAACTTGATGCAGGTGCTAGAAGGGATATTGCTTGATTAATTTCAGCATAATTCAATTTCCACTGTTTCACAAACCATTCTAAATTACCTGCTGAAGTAGGGCTAGCTTCGTGGACAATAAATTTATCCGTTTCAGCATATTTTCCATACACAAAAGGAATAGCTGAATTTTGCACTATTTGTGGCGTAATACCGCTGACGACCGACCAAGTACCGAGTACAACATTTAAGGTTGTTTCATCTTCTAAATTAGCACAGAGAGCGGTAGAAACCACATCAAATAAGCCTCCAACTACAGGTGTTCCCACTGCTAAGCCACATGCAGCAGCGGCTTGTTCACTCACATAGCCTGCAATTTCATTTGGTTTAATGACAAGCGGGAGTTTTTCAATAATTTCTTGCAAACCCAGTAGTTCTGCAAGTTGAGGATCATATTGCCCCGTTTCCATATTATAGAGATTGCTTTCCGATATGTTGGTCTCTTCGCAATGTCGCTGACCCGTTAAGCAAAAACGCAAATAGTCGTGGGACATTAGCACTGAGCCAATTTGAGCATAACGTTCGGGTTCATGTTCTTTAATCCAACGTAGAATAGAGACAGGGTGGCCAGTCCAGAGCGTTTGGCGGGTAATAGGATAGAGTTTTTCGGGAATACCCTCCGTTTGCCATTTTTTTACAATATCTAGCGAACGTTGATCAGAGGATAAAATTGCCCGCCCCAGAGGCTGATTATTTTTATCTAGTAAAAATGCGCCTTTGCCCTGTGCTGAAATGCCAACAGCTTTGATATTTTTTGCAGAAATTCCGCTTTTTTCGACCGCTTGTTTGATTACCTTGGCGCAAGTCTGCCAAAGTTGAGCCATATCACGCTCGGCATAGCCCGCTTGTTCACTGATTACTGCCAGATTTTCACGGTGTAAGCTGTGTAAATTACCTTGATTATCAAAAAGAGCTGCTTTGATAAAAGTGCCACCGCAGTCTATGCCGAGAGTGTAGTTCATACTTAATTTTCCTATTCAGCTAAGGCATCAATTGCTTTAATCAATTCATCGCCATTTTGATCAATAAACGCTTTACGGACATCTGCTTCAATTTTTGCTTTAAACGGTGTGTTATCAACCTCTTCGATAACTTCAATCCCAGCTTTGCGTAGATTAGCAATAATCTCTTGTTCGTTTTGTACATTTAATTCGCGTTGATATTTTCCAGCTTCTTGTGCAGCACTTATCAATGCGGTTTGTAATTCAGGAGCAAGAGCATCAAATTTTGCTTTATTCATCACCACTATTAATGGGGTATAGCCATGATTCGTTAAGCTCAGATATTTTTGCACTTCATAGAGTTTTGATGACCAAAAAATGCCTATCGGGTGCTCTTGGGCATCCACCGCACGGGTTTCCAAAGCAGTATAAAGTTCAGCCAATGGCATTGGCACAGGATTGCTATCCAATAGGCTAAATGCCTGAATATACATTGGGTTTTGATTGGTACGGACTTTTAATCCTTTAATATCATCAGGGCTGTTCACTGGATTTTTCGAGTTAGAAAATGCACGGAACCCCACATCCCAAAATGCTAAGCCCTTTAAGCCCTTATCCTCTAATGCAGAGAGTAGGCTTTGTCCAATTTCACCGTCCAGCACTTTATAAACATGTTCACGATTTTTAAAAATGAACGGAATATCAATCACGTTGAGTTTTTGCTCAAGTCCAGAGAAATTTGGTGAACCAGACATTTCTAAATCAATTGTTCCACCACGGACTGCGCTGATCATTGTTTGGGCATTACCCAGAGTACTGTCTGGGAAAAGGCTAAGTTTGATTTCACCTTTGGTTTTTTCTTTTAACAGGTCGTTGAACTTTTTGGCTGCGATATGCTGCGTATCTGAACGAGGAGCCTCATAGCCAAAGCGCAATGTTGTTGCCGCCTGTACGGATGTCGCAAAAATAGCGCTACCAGCGATTAATGCGGCTAAGGTTTTTAAATTGAATAATTTCATAGTTTCTCCTTGGTTAAGGTTGCATCCACGCAAGTGGTGTGAGAATAAGTTGTGGGAAAAAGACGAACGCAAAAAGCAGAGCGATCATCATAAATAGATAGGGCAGAATACCTTTTGCAGCTTGGTCAAAAGGCAGCTTAGATACACCAGTAATAACATTCAGCACATTGCCTACAGGTGGAGTAATTAAGCCGATGGAAGTATTCAGAATAAATAGTACGCCAAAGTAAACAGGATCAATTCCTGCCTCTTCAATTAATGGCATGAGCACAGGGGTTAAAATCAGCACGGTCGGGGTTAAATCCATCACCATACCAATGATAAAGACAGCAAGCATGATCATGATAAGCAGAACGGTTGGACTATCAATTAGTGGCTCTAATAGCTCTGTCATCATTTGTGGCAGTTCCGCAATGGTAATTAACCAACCTGTCACATTCGCTGCGGCTACCAGCAACATCACTACCGCTGTGGTTTTTCCTGCATTTAAGATAACTTTATATAAATCACGGAATTTCAGTTCACGATAAACAAAAAGCGAAATAATTAATGCATAGAATGCGGCAACGGCTCCTGCTTCTGTTGGGGTAAACATACCAGAGCGGAAACCGCCGATAATGATTACAGGCAGTAATAACGCCCAGATACTGTTTTTAAACGAGATGCAGAGTTCTTGTTTGGTTGCTTTCGAGAATGTCATCAAATTGAGGCGTTTCGCTTGCCACCACCAAAGTAGCCCTAAACACATCCCCATTAAAATTCCTGGGGCGATACCAGCAAGGAATAATTTTGTGATCGATACGCCACTTGCTACGCCAAATACAATAAACGGAATACTAGGTGGAATAATTGGAGCAATAATGCCAGCTGTGCCAATTAATCCAGCGGAGCGATCAAGCGGATAACCGGTTGTTTTCATCATTGGTAATAGCATTGCGGCAACGGCTGCAGTATCAGCAACGGCAGAGCCGGAAAGACTTGCCATGATCATCGCGGCAATAATTGCCACAAAACCTAGTCCACCCCGTTTGTGTCCGACTAATTTCATCGGTAAATCAATAATTCGTTTGGATAATCCACCCTCATTCATAATTTCGCCAGCTAGAATAAAAAATGGGATAGCCATTAGCGAAAAACTATCCGCTCCGCTAATTAGCTGTTGGGCAAGGATTTGAGCATCAAACAAATCTAGGTGAAGCATCAGTGCTACGCCACAGAGTAAGAGAGAAAAGGCAACCGGAACTCCAAGAATAATTGCGCCTAATAGTGCAAAAAGGAAAATAATCACAGTCATAATATTTCTCCTTGCATGATTTGGCGCATCGTTGAGCCCAAGCGTATTATTAACAGCAACGCGATAAAAGCACCAGCGATCAAGCCTGCAAGATAGGTAATACCGGTAGGGATACCAGAAATAGGTGCAATATTGTCTAAATTTAACTGAAATTGCACAAAGCTACCTTGTACCATTAAATAGCAACAAAATAGCATTAAGGTGTCTGTGAGCAGTTGTAGCACACGTTGTTTTTTAGGAGAAAGGCGCGCGGTCAGAATGGTCACTTTAACATGCTGATTAGCATTAAAAGCAAGCACTGCACCAAGGAATGTGAGCCATACAAACAGATAGCGCGAGACTTCTTCGGTGATGTTGATGCTGCTATTAAAACCATAACGTAGAACAACATTAAGGAAAACTAAACAAGACATTGTGGCAAGAATAGCAACCACGAAAAACTCGAGTGTCTTGCTAGTGTAGTGAATAACTTTGTCCATTTTGATTTTCCGTTTTGTAAAATTTTGCTAAATTTTTACCGCTTGTATTTGTTGAACGAAAGATAACTAAAGTGCTTTTAATTTCGCCCAAACGGTATCGTCTACGGGAATGCCATTGGTTCGGTTTTCGGCACGAATTCGTTCGAATTCGTGTCCTGGGAGTCTTACTGCAATATTTGGATCGGCTCGTTCTGCGGTTTTCACATATTCCATAATACGATTGAGTTTTTCGTCTTTGCTTTTGCCGTCAATTAATCTCTCTACCTCAATGGCAATAAAAACCTGAGAAACGCAATACTCATCATCTTTTTCTTCTGTCACTTCAGCCACAGATAACCCATTGGAAAGTAAGGTGGCAATCATATCCAGTACAATGGATAAGCCAGAACCTTTCCAGAACCCCATTGGCATTAGGCGGCGATTTTTCTCTACAATTGCAGGATCTCGAGTTGGATTGCCGTCATCATCAAAACCTGCATCTACCGCAGTTTGGCGACCCGCAAGACGATTGACCTCAAGCATTCCGTAGGAATACATTGAGCAGGACATGTCTACCATCGTGATTGGGCTTGAAGGAATGGCAATAATAAGTGGATTAGTTCCAATGCGGCACTCTTTGGCCCCCCAAGGTGGCATTACTGCAATGGAATTTGTCCAGCAGATTCCAATATAGCCTTTCTCTGCCGCTTGCCAACCGTAGCCACCGCCTCGCATCCAGTGATTAGCATTCTTAAGCGCTACAACACCAATACCAAATTGATCGGCAATTTGCATTGCTCTATCCATCATTTTTTTTGCGGTGAGATTACCGATGGCTTGGTGAGCATCCCATTGTTCAATAGCACCTAAAGAAAGCACTTTGCTTGGTATTGCGTCAGGCACAATATCGCCTTTTTCCAATTGTTGAATAAAACGTGGGAAACGGTTTACGCCATGAGAATAGACCCCGCTTTCCGTGGTGTCGGCAAACATTGTGGCACACTCTTCGGCAAGTTCTTCGCGAACATGGCGAGCTAAAAGTACGCGTTTAAATTCCGCTTTCAATTCCGCATAAGAGACTTTCATTTGATTCCTTTTTATTTGTATTTCATATAGTAAAATTATGTTTCATAAATTAATGTTATGGCGAAAAAATGTCAATGCGTTGCTTAAAATAAAAGTCTTTATAAATCAAATGGTTATTTTTTTATTTCTGGATTTGTGATCAATGTCTCATTTTTAGGAATATAATTTCACTATCTGAAACATAACGTGAAAAATACAAGCGGTATAAAAATTCACAAAATTTACAAAATAGGAGCAAGAATGGAAGAAAAACAGAGTGGTAATCAGAGTCTTATTCGGGGGTTGAAGTTGCTAACTTTATTAGGAAATTTCCCGAATGGTTGCCCGCTGGCAAAATTGGCTGAATTATCGGAGTTAAATAAAAGTACGGTACATCGCTTATTACAGGGGTTACAAAGCGAAGGATTTGTACGACCGGCAGCAACAGCAGGAAGTTATCGATTGAGTACTAAATGCTTAAGCTTAGGACAAAAAACACTGGCTTCAATGAATATTATTAATATTGCTGCGCCTTATTTGGAACAGGTAAATTTAAATTTAGGTGAAACGGTGAATTTCTCTAAGCGAGAAGGTTGGCATTCTATTTTGATTTATAAGCTTGAACCAACAGTTGGTATGATGCGTACGCGAGCTTATATTGGGCAACATCAGCAACTTTATTGTTCAGCGATGGGGAAACTTTATTTGGCGTATGATGCTGATGAAACCGCTTTACAACATTATTGGCATATCAATGAGGCAAATATTCAGCAGCTGACTTGTTATACTATTACTGAGAAGTCTAAGATGGCGATAGAACTTGAAGAAATTCGGCAACTTGGCTTTGCGATGGATCGTGAAGAGAATGAATTAGGTGTATGTTGTATTGCTGTACCTGTTTTTAACCATTTAGGGCAGATTGAATATGCCCTGTCAGTTTCCGCATCTACTCATCGTCTGAATAAAGACACGCAGGAAAACTTTTTGAAAGAGCTACAAATTGCGGCACAAGGAATTTCAAAAGAGTTGGGATATAACTGCTAAGGTTAAGCAAATAAAAAATGCGACATTACGGGTTGGGGTAATGTCGCAAAATTTGACGATATTGAGGAATCATTTTTGTTGTTATTATGTTGCAAAATATAATACGCTGTTTGTTACAAATAGTCGAAGGAAAATTTCAACAAAATTTAAAAAATTGGAGCAAGATCACATTTTTGAAATTTTTATTTTTGATAGGACAGAAAAGCGAAAACCCTGATGATTTCTCATCAGGGCTTCTGAATATGGCTCCTCCTGCGGGACTCGAACCTGCGACATATGGATTAACAGTCCACCGTTCTACCGACTGAACTAAGGAGGAATTGATGGTGCCTCGAGGCGGAATCGAACCACCGACACGGGGATTTTCAATCCCCTGCTCTACCGACTGAGCTATCGAGGCAGCGTCTTGCTGACGGGGTGCATTATGCTGATTTCAGTCGTGCTCGTCAAATCTTTTTTTCAGAAATTTAAAAAAATGCGTTCAATAGATCGCTTTTTATACGTATCGGATTAAAAAGCAACAAATTAACGAACTTTTAAATATTTCTGCTGTGCTTTATTTACCTTAACAAGATAATTTCTTGCCTGAGAAGAAGGGTGAGCTGTGGTTAAAATTCGATAAACCGCATCAGGTGTTAGATTATTAATACGTTCAATCGCATCCCATTTATCGCGATCAAACACTCTTAATACTGCACCGGCACCACTGTTATACGCTGAAATCATTGCATAACGTTTTGAGGTTGGATTAGTGATTCCTTCCAAATATTCGTCACGCAAAATGGTGAGATACATGGTTCCTGCATCAATATTTTTCTTTGGATCATAGAGATAGGCACGATCAGGCTGACCACTATAGCCTTTACGGACGAAAATATCTCGCCCAGCTGTTTTTGGCACAACTTGCATTAAACCAATCGCATTGGCATAACTTACCGCATAAGGGTTGAAGGAAGATTCCACTTCCATAATACCTAAAATTAAGCTGATATCGATACCATATTGACGAGAGGCTTGACGAACCATTGGGAGATAGCGTCTTGCACGCACTTCAACGTGGTTTGCAATCATTGGAATGGTGACATAGCTCACTCGATGGCCATTTTTGAGTTTGCGAGTTTGTAATTTGTGCTGAATCAGATAGGTTGCAAAATCATTTGCAATGGCAATGTTGGTTACAGAGCGTCCGAAATGATCAACGACCTGCCCCGCTAAGAATGGGTTATTGCTGATTGGCACATCGCCTGAGGCAAATAAATCAATGCCTGAAGCATCTGAACCCATCAACAAGGTATGAATAATAGAATTACGTAGACGGTTTTGATCACCAAGTGTTTCGATAATGATCTGACCATCATCAAAACTGATATGGCTACGGGTGTAGTATTTATCGGTGTATTTTACGTAGTCTTTTTCGCTGGCTTTGAGTAGTTCGTTTACTCCCCAAATTTCATCAATGCTATGCGAAAATTGTCCGGTTAGAATATCTAAACCACGAGTGTCTTTCGTATAATCAGGACGGACTTTAGTCCCTTTGCTTTTCTTTTTAGGCGAACTAGAACATGATGCCAAAAATGGCACAATGAGTAGAAGAGGCATAAATTTGCCGAATTTTTTAAAATTTTTCATTTTATTTCTCAACTGGAACATAGCCTTCAATATGAACGTCTTTGCCTTCAAATAAGAAATTTACCATCTCGGTTTCTAATAATTTACGGTGTTCTGGATTCATCGTATTTAGTTTTTTCTCATTCATCAGCATTGTCTGCTTTTTCATCCATTCTGCCCATGCTTGTTTGCTGATGGAATCAAAAATTCGTTTACCAAGTTCGCCAGGATAGAGTTGAAAATCCAAACCTTCAGCATCCTGCTTTAAATATTCACAAAATACGGTTCTTGCCATAATTTACCCCTTGTGGTGTGAGAGTTCGTCTAAAATTCGTTTAATCGGTGTTGGTAACCCGACTTGGTTTAACTGATGTAGATCATACCAATAATCGCCCGTTGATGATACGTTCGCCTGATAATTTCCTGATTTTTCTTGCACAGAATTTGTTGGGATTTCCACCAGAATTGGCACAATATCCAGATGAAAATGTGAGAAAGTATGGCGAAAAGCGGTTAATTGTTGCGAAATTTGCAAATTTTTTGCCGAAATAAAGCGCTTGCATTCAGCAAAACTTTCAAATTGTGGGAATGAAAATAATCCGCCCCAGATGCCTGCAGAGGGGCGTTTTTGTAATAGAACGTTATTTCCCTGTTTTAATACTGCAAAATAGCCTACTTTTTCAGGCAATGTCTTTTTCGGTTTTTGGGCAGGGTAATCTGCCCACGCTTTCAGTTGATTTGCTTTACAACTATTTTCTAATGGGCAAAGTGAACATTTAGGCTTAGTGCGAGTGCAAATCATCGCACCTAAATCCATCATTGCTTGATTAAAATCCGCTACTTGTTCGGTTGGTGTAACACTTTCTGATAATGTCCACAGTCGATTTTCTACTGCTTTCTCGCCAGCCCAGCCCTCAACAGCAAAATAGCGAGAAAGTACTCGCTTCACATTGCCATCTAAAATGGGATGTGGAGCATTTAATACTGAAGATAGCACTGCACCAGCTGTACTACGCCCCACACCAGATAGTGCTAAAACATCATCAAAATGTGTGGGAAATTCTCCATTAAACTGATCTCGTACTTGCATTGCGGCTTTGTGCAAATTTCTTGCTCGAGCGTAATAACCTAACCCTGTCCAAAGATGTAAAACCTCATCAATCTCGGCATTTGCCAAATCAATAATGGTCGGGAAACGTGCGACAAATCGTTCAAAATAGGGAATAACCGTCGCAACCTGTGTTTGTTGTAGCATCACTTCTGACAGCCAAACCTTATATAGAGTCTTGTCTTGCTGCCAAGGGAGATGTTTTCGTCCATATTGTTCAAACCATGCTAATACAGAGTGAGCAAAGGGAGCATCTGGACGAGATTGAGCAAGAGGAAATTCGGATTTCTTCATATAAATTTAATCAAATACAAAAACAGGCATACTACCGCAAGCGATTAATTTTGGGGAATTTTTTGCAAAATTTTTCAAAAAAAGTACCGTTTGAAAAATGGTTTGATAAGATGGAAAAAATTTATCTATCGTAGGAAATAACAGTGTCTCCCATTCAAGGTTTTCATCATATTGCAATTATTTGCTCCGATTATGCAAAATCGAAACACTTTTATACAGAAATTTTAGGCGCAGAGATTATTGCGGAGACTTATCGCCAAGCGCGTCAAAGTTATAAGCTTGATTTACGTTTTCAAGATGGTTCTCAGATTGAACTATTTAGTTTTCCAATTACTCCACCACGCTTTACTACGCCAGAAACCTGTGGCTTACGCCATTTAGCTTTTCGAGTAAAAAGCGTAGAACAAGCGGTAGCATATCTGCAAAAATTTGCCATTCCCTGCGAACCAATCCGCATTGATGAACTGACTGGCAAAAAATTTACGTTTTTCCGTGATCCTGATGATTTACCGTTGGAGTTGTATGAAATTTCCTGAACTACACAGTGGCATTTTGCTACGCCGTTATAAACGTTTTCTTGCTGACATTCAGCTTGCTGATGGTACTCAAATTACCATTCATTGCCCGAATACTGGTGCGATGACGGGCTGTGCCAATGTCGGTGATACAGTGTGGTTTTCCACATCGAATAACCCTAAACGCAAATATGCCCATACTTGGGAGCTAACCCAAACACAAGCAGGGCATTTTATCTGTGTGAATACCAATAGAGCGAATCAGCTAGTGCAAGAAGCCTTGCAAAATAAGGCGATTATTGAGCTTGCTGATTATGTTGAAATTTTGCCTGAACAAAAATATGGTGAAGAGAATAGCCGCATTGATTTTCTCTTAAAAAATAAGAGATTACCTGACTGCTTTGTGGAAGTGAAATCGACCACACTTTTAACTGAAAATGGTGTTGGAATGTTCCCTGATGCTAAAACCGAGCGGGGACAAAAACATTTGCGAGAATTAATCGTAGTAAGAGAACAAGGTAAGCGAGCTGTAATCTTTTTTGCTATTTTGCATACGGGAATTGAACGCTTTGAAGTAGCTCGCCAGATTGACCCAAATTATGCAGATTTATTAGAAAAAGCGACCGCTTGTGGGGTAGAAGCGCTGTGCTATTACGCTCAAGTAGACATGGAAAATGGTAAACCTGTAGGAATAGCATTAAAAAAATCCGCCCAAGCGTAAGAAATTGCAAGAGCGGATTTTGTGGGGTAATCAATAAAGAATAGGTTTATTGAGCAACTTCAGGATCTGGCTCATTTGTAATGCGGTTACGTAAATCACGGCGGATTACTTCAATTGTCCAAAACCAGAAAATGTGTCCAACCATTTCTGAAACATGCTCATAGAACGGCCATTCTGCAACAGGCGGGGTTAAGCCTAATAATGGGAACGTGATGTAGTGAACACAGATATTTGCGATGATACCCGCTCCAATTCCTTGCCAAAATTTGATTTTCGGAAAACGCTCTGCGACAACGCAGTAACCAATAGCAAAGACTAATGAAAATAGCATATGGGTAACACCAATCCAATTAAACGCATGATCGGCAAAGGTGAATACGGCTTCAGTTGGATCAATGCCGATATAATCACGCAAGAAAACGTGTGGTGGGTTTAAGAACGCTCGAGAACAGACTTCTAATGCCTGTGATGGATCTTTACAGGCGCTAGTGAAAAGATCGATTGGACTACGTGGTGGGAAGGGATGTTCTGCCCCCCATTTTACGAATGCAGAAATAATCCCTGCAATGATACCGACAAAAATAGCTACGCCATAGCGACGACGTGCTGGATTGGTTTGCTCAAAAAGTCCCATATAAATACTCCAAGTAAAAGTGAAAAGAATTATTTTTTATTTTGAAATAATTATCAAAATTGATGAAATCTTAGCAAAATATCTGCCTGATAGGATATGTATAAAGTCGTTTAATTTGATTTAAATCAAAAAACAAAAGGCTCTTAATTTCTATTGTTTCGCTTGAATTGTGGATTTTTGCCCCCAAATAATGCCTCAATTTTTCACAAAATTAAGGATTAAAAATGACAACGATAGTTTGTGTGCGTAAAGATGGTAAAGTCGCTATCGGTGGTGATGGTCAGGCAACGCTTGGTAATTGCATTGAGAAAGGCACCGTGCGTAAAGTTCGCCGTTTATATAAAGACAAAGTGGTAACAGGTTTTGCGGGCTCAACCGCCGATGCGTTTATTTTACGTGATCTATTTGAGAAAAAATTAGAACTGCATCAAGGGCACTTAGTGCGTGCTGCCGTAGAGCTTGCCAAAGAGTGGCGTACCGAACGCTCGCTTAGACGACTTGAGGCAATGATGATTGTGGCAAATGAGAGTGAATTTTTGCTCGTGTCAGGTTCGGGCGATGTGATTGAGCCTGAGCAAGATGTATTAGCCATTGGCTCGGGCGGTAATTATGCCAAAGCGGCAGCACTTGCCCTGCTTCGCACCGAAAATAATTTATCCGCCAAAGAAATCGTCGCTGAAGCGTTAAAAATTGCGGGCGATATTGATATTTACAGCAATCATAATCATGTGATTGAAGAAGTGTAGTGATATTTTCCCTTCTCTCCGATGGGGAAGGGGTAACAATGAATTAAAAATAAAAGAATTTTAGGAATAATTATGTCAATGACCCCTCGTGAAATCGTCTCAGAATTAGACGCCCATATTATTGGACAAAAAGATGCAAAACGTGCAGTGGCAATTGCCCTGCGTAATCGTTGGAGAAGAATGCAGTTACCCGAAGATCTACGTCAAGAAGTTACGCCAAAAAACATTTTAATGATTGGCCCGACAGGTGTGGGTAAAACCGAAATCGCTCGCCGTTTGGCAAAATTGGCGAATGCGCCATTTATCAAAGTAGAAGCCACTAAATTTACCGAAGTGGGCTATGTGGGTAAAGAAGTAGATTCGATTATCCGTGATTTAACCGATGTAGCGGTGAAATTAGTTAAAGCCCAAGCGGTTGAAAAAAATCGTTTCCGTGCCGAAGAAGCCGCCGAAGATCGCATTTTAGATATTTTATTGCCGCCTGCCAAAGATCAGTGGGGCAATGTGCAAGAAAGCGATAACGCTTCTACTCGTCAAATTTTCCGCAAAAAATTGCGTGAAGGTCAGCTTGATGATAAAGAAGTGGAAATTGATGTGGCACAGCAGGTTTCGGTAGAAATTATGACCCCACCAGGAATGGAAGAGATGACTTCACAGTTGCAATCTATTTTTGAGGGAATGTCGCCAAATAAAACCAAAAAACGCAAAATGAAAATCAAAGATGCGTTGAAAGTGTTGATTGATGAAGAAGCAGCAAAATTGGTTAATCCTGATGATCTCAAACAAGAAGCGATTGAAGCCGTAGAACAACATGGTATCGTCTTTATTGATGAGATTGATAAAATCTGTAAAAAAGGTGAACACAGTGGTGGCGATGTGTCTCGTGAAGGGGTGCAACGTGATTTACTGCCAATTATTGAAGGTTCTACGGTAAGCACGAAGCACGGTATGGTCAAAACCGATCATATTCTCTTTATCTGCTCGGGGGCATTCCAAGTGGCTCGTCCATCGGATTTACTGCCTGAATTACAAGGGCGTTTGCCGATTCGTGTGGAACTCAAATCACTCACCAAAGAGGACTTTGAGCGTATTTTAACCGAGCCTAATGCCTCTTTAACCTTACAATATCGTGAGCTAATGAAAACCGAAGGGGTTGAGATTGAGTTTACCCAAGATGGTATTAGCCGCATTGCTGAAAGTGCATTCCGTGTGAACGAAAAAACCGAAAATATCGGGGCAAGACGTTTACACACCGTGCTTGAACGCTTAATGGACGGCATTTCCTTTGATGCTAGCGAACGTAAAGGCGAGAAAATCACGATTGATGAAAAATATGTGGACGAAGCCTTAGGTGAAGTGGTTGAAAACGAAGATTTAAGCCGTTTTATCTTGTAATTTAAATTAAACAAGCGGTGCATTTTGCTGAAAATTTTGCAAGATGCACTGTTTGTCTAGTAGCTTATGAAATTTAAACAACTTTTTTTATTGCTTGTTGTCGCTTTAAATAGCAAGCTTTGGGCGAATGAAACTGCACCATTATTTTACGATGGCAAAGGTTTTTTTACTTATCGCCAAGCTGTTGATGAGGAAATATTGCCTAATGGCAAGCTTAAAGTCGTTTCTTTCTTTGATTATGACTGTGCCAGCTGTGTGATAGCAGATGATTATCTCAAGCAATATGCTAAGTATCATCCTGAAAAGATCGAGTTAGTACGTTATCCTTATTTCAAAAATGGCAAAATTTTTGTGGCTCGATTGCATGCGGCTTTTGAAGTATTAGGAAGACCGGAGTTAAGTGATCTTTATCTTTTTGAAAGTGAAGGTAAAAAAGGGGAAGCTAGCCTAGTTGAAAGTGAAAAAGCGATTGAAAAATGGCTTGAGCGACATCAAGTGGATATTGCTAGTTTTAAGCAGTTGCTTCGGTCTGAACAGGTAAAAGCCAAACTTGATGAATATACAGAATATTATCGAAAGTATAGACCAATCACAGCACCTTTTGTTAGTATCAATGGTAAATATGTACTAGTAAATAGCACACTATTTAATGATGATTATACTTATGCCGTACTTGATCATCTATTTGATAACCAAAATAACCCTGCGGTGCTAGGCTATGTGGCACCTAAGCAAGATAAACAAATGACTCAAAAGGACAATAAATGAAGATAGGCATTATCGGTGCGATGGCACAAGAAGTTGAAATTTTATTAAGTAAGATGGATGATCCTCGCACAATTGAGATTGCAGGTTGTAAAATTTATGAAGGCAAAATCAATGGGGCTAATGTGGCACTATTGCAATCCGGAATTGGTAAGGTAGCGGCAGCGGTAGGCACCACACTTTTGTTGCAAATTGCCAAGCCTGAAATGGTGATCAACACGGGTTCTGCAGGTGGCTTGGATAGCCGCTTAAATGTAGGTGATATTGTTATTTCAAGTGAAGTTCGCCATCACGATGTTGATGTAACGGCATTTGGTTATGAAAAAGGACAATTGCCTGCTAACCCTGCGGCATTCATTGCTGATCGTGAACTTATTGACTTGGCCGCTTCAGAGACAGAGAAAGCAGGCTTAAATGCAGTATTAGGTTTAATTTGCAGTGGTGATCAATTTATTAATGGTGCGGAAAGTATCGCCCAAATTCGCCAACATTTCCCGCAAGTTGCTGCAGTAGAAATGGAGGCAGCTGCTATTGCACAAGTTTGCCACGCTTTTGATTTACCATTTGTGGTAGTACGCGCAATTTCGGATGTTGCCGACAAAGAATCTCATCTTTCTTTTGATGAGTTTTTACCATTAGCGGCTGAGAAATCGTCTCAAATTGTGCTTTCTATGCTAAAAAATTTGCAATAAGTTTGCGAGCAAGAGAGAGATTTATCACAAATTAAAAACGTCCCTTATTGGTATCGTTAAAGGTTTCTTTACATTCATTCCCTCGCTTTTCACGACAAGCGGTCTATTTCTTTACAAAATTTGCAAAATTCTTGCTGAAATAAACCGCTTGTCGGTCGTTTTTTGTCTTTAAATTCTGTACAATTCCCCTCTATTTTTCCCATTGTTATGAATGGGGTGTTTTATGTCATTACCTATTTTTATTTTTTAGGATTTTTATGAGTTCAGCACCGAATATCGGCTTTGTGAGCCTTGGTTGCCCGAAAAATTTAGTGGACTCCGAACGAATTTTAACGGAATTGCGCTCGGATGGTTATAACATTATCCCCACCTATGAAGGCGCGGATTTAGTCATTGTAAATACTTGTGGTTTTATTGATAGCGCAGTACAAGAATCACTGGAAAGTATAGGTGAAGCCTTAGAAAATAACGGCAAAGTTATTGTAACAGGTTGTTTGGGAGCAAAAGAGAACCAAATTCGTGAGGTTCATCCACAGGTGTTGGAAATCACAGGCCCGCACAGCTACGAAGCTGTCATGCAGCACGTACATAAATATGTGCCAAAACCAGAATATAACCCTTACACTAGTCTTGTGCCGAAACAAGGCATTAAACTCACACCGAAACACTATGCTTATCTGAAAATTTCAGAGGGCTGTGATCATCGTTGTACCTTCTGTATTATCCCATCAATGCGTGGCGACTTAGATAGTCGTTCTATCGTGCAAGTGTTAGATGAGGCGAAACGCCTTGTTGATGCAGGCGTAAAAGAAATTTTGGTGGTTTCACAAGACACATCAGCTTATGCCTTGGATAAGAAGAAAGAAAATTCTGCCAAAACCGTATTTTGGAACGGTATGCCAATTAAAAACGATTTGGGGACGTTATGTGAAAAGCTCGGCTCTCTTGGCGTTTGGGTACGTTTGCATTATGTTTATCCTTATCCGCATGTAGATGATTTAATTCCTCTTATGGCAGAAGGGAAAATTCTGCCGTATTTAGATATTCCATTGCAACACGCTAGTCCAAAAATTCTTAAAGCAATGAAACGCCCAGGGAGTATAGAGCGTACATTAGAACGTATTAAAAAGTGGCGTGAGATTTGTCCTGAATTGACGTTGCGTTCTACTTTCATTGTTGGTTTTCCTGGGGAAACAGAGGAAGATTTCCAAATGTTGTTGGATTTCTTAAAAGAAGCGCAGCTTGATCGTGTGGGCTGTTTTAAATTTAGTCCAGTAGATGGTGCAGTGGCAACGGATATGCCGGATCAAGTGCCAGAAGAGGTGAAGGAAGCTCGTTTCCATCGTTTTATGGCGTTGCAACAAGAGATTTCAGCTGCTCGCCTGCAAGCCAAAGTGGGAAAAACCTTGCAAGTCATTGTGGATGAAATTGATGAAGAAGGCATTATTGGGCGCTCACAAGCTGATGCACCAGAAATTGATGGTGTCGTATATGTAGATAATCTCTCAGGAACAGATGTTGCGGTCGGTCAGATTATTTCGGTCAAAATTACCAATGCAGATGAATATGATCTGTGGGGAACCTGTTAATTTTTAACGTAAAGGGGAAAAATATGTCGCAAGAGCAAAAAACACCAAGCGTAATCCGTTTTGAACAAGCGGTTAAAGCAAAGCAGTATGAGTCTGCATGTAATGAGTTATTAGATATCTTGTCCCAAATTGACAGTAATTTTGGTGGTATCAATGGTATTGAATTCAATTGTCCAGAGCAATTAAATAATCCAAATTTATCAAAGGAAAAAACAATCTATTTCTCAACGAGAATGGCAGATTTAATCACTGAGTTATTTAGTGATGAGAGCTTATCATTAACTGTAGGGGGAGCTGTTCGCTTCTTTTCATACCAACGTTGGATTGCGTTATTGTTTGCCTGCTCTCCATATATAAATTCCGATCATATCTTACAGGTATATAATCGTAACCCAGATAAGAGTAATCCAAATAGCGTACATTTGTCGGCTAATCCAAATGACTTAGTGAAATTCTGCATTATGTATCTGCCAGAATCAAATATCTCATTAAATTTAGATGCGATTTGGCAATTAAATCCGACCCTATGTGCTTCAATGTGTTTTGCATTGCAGTCTCCGCGCTTTATTGGGACAAAAGAAGCGTTTGGTAAGCGGGGAGCGATTTTGCAGTGGTTCCCAGAAAAATTAGCACAATTGCCAAATTTAGATAATTTACCATCTAGCATTTCACATGATGTGTACATGCATTGTAGTTATGATGTTGCTGCGAATAAACATGATGTTAAACGCGCTTTGAACCAAGTAATGCGTCGTCATTTGGTAACAAGCGGCTGGGTTGATCGTGATATCAGCAAAATTGGTAAAACAAACAGCAAACCTGTTATGGTGGTGCTGTTAGAACATTTCCATTCAGCGCATTCAATTTACCGTACACACTCAACTTCTATGCGAGCGGCACGTGAACATTTCCACTTAATTGGTATTGGTGGTTCGGCTGTAGATAAAGCGGGGCAAGAAGTGTTTGACGACTTTAGATTGGTGGAAGGGAATACAATCTTTGAAAAATTAAGTTTTGTTAAACGTTTATGTGAAGAATATGGTGCGGCTATTTTCTATATGCCAAGTATTGGTATGGATCTCACTACAATCTTTGCTAGCAATACCCGCCTTGCGCCAATCCAAGCAATTGCATTAGGGCACCCAGGTACAACACATTCAGAATTTATTGAATATGTTGTGGTAGAAGATGATTATGTGGGGTCAGAAGCATGTTTTAGTGAGAAATTATTACGCCTACCAAAAGATGCTTTACCTTACGTACCATCTGCTTTAGCCCCTGCTTCTGTTGAGTATCGCTTACGAGAGAATCCGGAGGTTGTGAACATTGGTATTGCCTCAACGACAATGAAATTAAACCCATATTTCTTAGATGCGCTGAAAGCTATCCGAGATCGCGCTAAAGTAAAAGTACATTTCCATTTTGCTTTGGGACAGTCTAGTGGGATTACTCATCCTTACGTTGAACGCTTTATTAAGAGTCATTTAGGCGATTCAGCAACAGCACATCCGCACTCACCTTATCACCAATATATGCAGATTTTACATAACTGCGATATGTTGGTTAATCCATTCCCATTTGGGAATACAAACGGCATTATTGATATGGTCACTCTAGGTTTAGTCGGTATCTGCAAAACAGGGCCAGAAGTGCATGAACATATTGATGAAGGTTTATTTAAGCGTTTAGGTTTGCCTGAGTGGTTGATTGCGAATACGGTTGATGAGTATGTTGAACGAGCTGTACGTTTAGCAGAAAATCATGCTGAGCGTTTGGCTTTACGTCGTCATATTATTGAAAATAATGGGTTGCAAACCCTGTTTACGGGGGATCCAAAACCAATGGGACAAGTTTTTGTACAAAAACTTAATGAGTGGGCAGGATTGCATAACATTGATGTTAGTGATTTTGCTTTTGCACAGTCATCGGGTAAAAAAGTAACGAAAAGTGCAAAAACGGCTGCGAAGAAAACAGTAAAAGTGACAGTAAAGAAATCAGCACAGCCAAAAGAAAGTACAAAAACTAAAAGTAAAACGGAGAAGAAAAAAACAAGCTCAGCGAAAGACGCAGCAAAGACGTCAAAGAAAAAAGCATAAGGCGTGAAAGAGCCGTATAACGCGGCTCTTTTTGCTTAAAAATAAATCACTCTGTTTTTGGAGGCGAACTTATTGTGTTTTTTTAGCTCTTAGTTGCTGCGTTATCCATTTTGACGCACTCACAAAAAAATATTGAGGAAATTTTTATGCAAAAATTTGTAAAAACAATCGCTGTATTATCTGTAGCTGCCACCCTAGCAGCTTGTTCTGGTATGAGTGAGACGCAAAAAAATACCGCAATTGGTGTTGCCGTTGGTGCAGCAGCAGGGCATGTGATTGGTGAATCCACGGGAGCAACCTTAGGTGGCGCCGCGTTAGGTGGCGTAATTGGTAGCCAAATTGGTAAATAAATCCAATGTAATGTCTAGCCGCTTGAATCTAAATTCAAGCGGCTTTTTGTTTTCTGCTCGTGCATTCTGAGCTGTTCTTCGGTAGAATTTACGCTTATTTGTTCAAGGACTACAAAATGAAAAAAATTCTCCTGATAGCTCTCATTTCTCTCTTGGGATTAACAGCATGTGGCGTAAAAGGGCCCCTCTATTTCCCTGCAGAAAGTGAACAAACTCATATTCATTAACCCTAACAAGCGGTTTATTTTTTGGAAAGTTTTGCAAAATTTTTTGCAAAATCGACCGCTTGTTTTTGCTAACAAACACAACGTGGAACATTTATGGATTATTTTAACTACAAAAACCAACAACTTTTTGCAGAAGAAGTTGCTGTGGCAGACATTATTGAACAATATGGTTCGCCAGCCTATATTTACTCTCGTGCAACCCTTGAGCGCCATTGGCATGCCTTTAACAACGCGTTAGGCAATCATCCTCACTTAATCTGCTTTGCGGTGAAATCAAACTCTAATATTGCGTTATTAAATGTGATGGCTAGGCTTGGTTCAGGCTTTGATATTGTTTCACAAGGTGAATTAGAAAGGGTACTTGCTGCAGGTGGAGATGCCGGCAAAGTAGTGTTTTCTGGCGTAGCAAAATCGCATAGCGAAATACAACGTGCGTTAGAAGTTGGTATTCGTTGTTTTAATGTGGAAAGTATTGCTGAATTACATCGTATTAACCAAGTTGCCGGTGAAATAGGAAAAACAGCCCCAATCTCTTTGCGTGTGAATCCTGATGTTGATGCGCATACTCACCCCTATATTTCCACTGGTTTAAAAGAGAATAAATTTGGCGTAAGTGTTGATGTTGCGCGTGATGTCTATCGTTTAGCTAAAACCTTGCCGAATGTGCAAATCGTAGGAATGGATTGCCATATTGGTTCACAATTAACCGAGTTACAACCGTTTTTAGATGCGACAGATCGTTTAATCATATTAATGGAACAATTAAAAGAGGACGGTATTGAGCTACATCACCTAGACTTGGGAGGGGGATTAGGTGTGCCTTATACCAATGAAACTCCTCCGCATCCAAGCGAATATGCAACAGCATTGCTGGCAAAATTAAAGGATTATCCAAATTTAGAAATCATTTTAGAACCAGGGCGAGCGATTACAGCAAATGCTGGGATTTTGGTGACTAAAGTCGAATACCTAAAAGAGAATGAAGATCGTAATTTTGCCATTGTCGATACTGGTATGAATGATATGATTCGCCCTGCTTTATACGAAGCTTATATGCAAATTATTGAAGTTGATTTATCACTTAACCGAGAAAAAGCGGTGTACGATGTCGTTGGGCCAATCTGTGAAACCTCGGATTTCTTAGGTAAACAGCGTGAACTGATGATCGCTGAAGGCGATTTAATTGCCGTGCGTTCTGCTGGTGCTTATGGCGCAACAATGTCTTCAACTTACAACAGCCGTCCACAGGCCGTGGAGGTTATGGTGGATGGTGCAGATGCCCATTTAATTAAACAGCGGGCAGAGTTTGCCGATTTATGGCGTTTAGAGAGATTATTGCCATAAATGCTAAATGGGAAATTCTTGAAAAACTTTCGAAAAGCATAGAAAGAAATCCCTACAAATGCTAGAATTCCACGCTTTAAAAAATTCGAACGTTCATTTTTTATATTTTTTAGGTTAGCTATGGCAAAAGAAATTCAAAATAAAAACGCCGAAACAGTTGAGAAAGGCGTAAAAAGTAAAGGGCTAAATGGCGTATTATGGGCGATTGCGATCGTACTATTTTCCGTTGCAGCTATCGGTAATGCATATTTTGCAACACACTTTTCGTTAATTGTTCGTGTACTCTTATTAGTCGTGTTGCTTGTTGGTGCAGTTGTGTTTGCAGCATTGACCAATCAGGGGCAAAAAGCGATTGGTTTTATGAAAGATTCACGCCAAGAGTTGCGTAAAATCATTTGGCCGAAACGTCAAGAGGCGACACAAACGACATTGATTGTTGGTGCAATGTGCCTTGTTGTGGCGTTAGCACTTTGGGGTATCGATTCTATTATCGTTGCAGTAATCAACTTCCTAACTAATTTGAGATTCTAAAGATGAGCGAAACAGAACTAGAAGTAAAAGAGCCAACAAGAATGCGTTGGTATGTGTTACAAGCGTTTTCTGGCTTTGAAGCCCGTGTTGCGATGACACTGCGTGAATACATCAAATTGCATAAAATGGAAGACCAATTTGGTGAAGTGCTTGTTCCTACGGAAGAAGTGGTAGAAAATGTGGCTGGTCGCCGCCGTAAAACTGAGCGTAAATTCTTTCCTGGTTACGTATTAGTTCAAATGGAAATGAATGATGAAACTTGGCATTTGGTGAAAAGCGTGCCACGTGTAATGGGCTTTATCGGTGGTACTGCAGATAAGCCTGCACCAATTACACAGAAAGAGGCTGATCGTATCTTAAACCGCGTGCAAGAAACCGCAGATAAACCACGTCACCGTAAAGAATTCCAAGCGGGTGAAATTGTACGTGTTACTGAGGGACCGTTTGCTGACTTTACTGGTACGGTTGAGGAAGTGGATTACGAAAAAGGCAGACTCAAAGTCTCGGTTTCTATTTTCGGCCGTGCAACCCCTGTTGAGCTTGAATTTAATCAGGTTGAAAAACAGTCTTAATATTTCAAAGGCGGGTATTTCCGCCTTTTGTTTTAAGTAAGCGGTAAGTTTTGGGGAATTTCTTACAAAAACGAAAATGTGCTTGAAAAACGATCATAATCTCTCTATAATCGCGTTCCTTACGAGCCTATTGGCTCGTATTTTTATGTAAAAACCACAGGGGAGCTAAGTAATTAGCGTTATCACCCACAACAAAGGAAACTTTAAAATGGCAAAAAAAGTACAAGCCTACGTTAAACTGCAAGTAGCAGCGGGTATGGCTAACCCATCACCACCAGTTGGTCCTGCATTAGGTCAACAAGGTGTGAACATTATGGAATTCTGTAAAGCATTCAACGCTCGTACTGAGAGCTTAGAAAAAGGTTTACCAATTCCTGTTGTTATCACTGTTTACGCAGACCGTTCTTTCACTTTCGTGACCAAAACTCCACCAGCAGCAGTATTATTGAAAAAAGCTGCAGGTATCAAATCAGGTTCTGGTAAGCCAAACAAAGATAAAGTTGGTAAAGTAACTTTAGATCAAATCCGTCAAATCGCTGAAACTAAAGCAGCGGATATGACTGGTGCAACTATTGAAACCAAAATGAAATCAATCGCTGGTACTGCTCGTTCAATGGGCTTAATCGTAGAGGAATAATACAATGGCTAAATTGACTAAAAAAATGAAAGCAATTAAAGCTGGCGTAGATTCTACTAAAGCTTATGAGATCAACGAAGCAATCGCAGTATTAAAACAATTTGCAACCGCTAAATTCGTTGAAAGCGTAGATGTAGCAGTAAACTTAGGTATTGACCCTCGTAAATCTGACCAAAACGTACGTGGTGCAACTGTATTACCACACGGTACTGGTCGTACTGCTCGTGTTGCTGTTTTCACTCAAGGTGCTAACGTAGAAGCAGCAAAAGCAGCGGGTGCAGATTTAGTTGGTATGGAAGACTTAGCTGAATTAGTGAAAAAAGGCGAAATGAACTTTGACGTTGTTATCGCTTCTCCAGATGCAATGCGTGTGGTTGGTCAGTTAGGTCAAGTATTAGGCCCACGTGGCTTAATGCCAAACCCGAAAGTAGGCACCGTTACTCCAAATGTTGCTGAAGCAGTTAAAAATGCAAAATCTGGTCAGATCCGTTACCGCAATGATAAAAACGGTATTATTCATACCACTATCGGTAAAGCAGACTTTGCACCAGAGCAATTAAAAGAGAACCTCGTTGCGTTATTAGCGGCATTAAACAAAGCTAAACCAACTACTGCAAAAGGTATCTTCATCAAGAAAGTAAGCATCTCTACCACTATGGGTGCAGGTGTTGCGGTTGATCAATCAACACTATAATTGATGTAAAACTTTACAAGACTGTGGGTTGTCTATATAATCCGCAGTTCTTTTTGGCTGAAAAGCCAATGATGGTGCTTGCCTCTCAAGCCCCGTCCAAGACCGTAGGCGAAATCATATCTAGATTTCTTAATTAAACCTACGTAGATGGTGAACAGACAGAATTTTCTGCTTCTGGACACCTTAGGCTCAAAAATTATCGTGTAAGCGGTTCTATTTTTGGGGTTTTTTGTAAATTCCACGCAAGTGGAGTGTATCAGGAGCTAAACCAATGGCATTAAATCTTCAAGACAAACAAGCGATTGTTGCTGAAGTAAATGAAGCTGCCAAAGGTGCACTTTCTGCGGTAGTTGCGGATTCTCGTGGTGTTACTGTAGAAAAAATGACTGAGTTACGTAAAGCAGCTCGCGAAGCGGGCGTTTCTATGCGCGTTGTACGTAATACTTTATTACGTCGTGCGGTAGAAGGCACTGAATTCGAGTGCTTAACCGATACGTTTACTGGTCCTACTCTTATCGCATTCTCAACTGAACACCCAGGTGCAGCAGCACGTTTGTTCACTGAATTTGCGAAAACAAACAAAGAGTTTGAAATTAAAGGTGCAGCCTTTGAAGGTAAAACACAAGATGTTGCATTCTTAGCAACGTTACCGACTTACGAAGAAGCAATTGCACGTTTAATGGGCACAATGAAAGAAGCTGCGGCAGGAAAACTTGTTCGCACTCTTGCAGCATTACGCGACCAAATGGAAGCAGCAGCTTAATTTTGAGCGCTCTTCTTTATTCGTTTAACTTTATTTATTTTAGGAATCGATTGTTATGTCATTAACTAACGAACAAATCATTGAAGCGATTGCTTCTAAATCAGTATCTGAAATCGTTGAATTAATCACTGCGATGGAAGAAAAATTCGGTGTTTCAGCAGCGGCAGCAGTAGCAGCAGCTCCAGCAGCAGGCGCTGCGGCAGCAGAAGAGAAAACTGAATTTGACGTAGTATTAGCAGACGCAGGTGCGAACAAAGTTGCTGTAATCAAAGCAGTACGTGGTGCAACTGGCTTAGGCTTAAAAGAAGCTAAAGACTTAGTTGAATCTGCTCCAGCTAACTTAAAAGAAGGCATCTCTAAAGCTGAAGCTGAAGCACTCAAAAAAGAATTAGAAGAAGCTGGTGCGAAAGTAGAAATCAAATAATTTTTGATGATACTTTTCTAGCTTTGAAAGCTAAACGGCAGGTGGATTTTCCGCCTGCCTTTTGTGCTTTAAACTTTAGGTTAGATTTGAGTCGTTTTAATCTTGCCTAATTGATTGATTTCAAAGTGATTTTTTGATGAGTGTTAATCTGCAGATAACATTTGTTAAAATTTTTTGTTAAATGATGAAATCAATACAAGCGGCTACTTTTTGTAAAAAAATGCAAATTTTAAACCGCTATCCTTCCTGAACAAACGCCAGTGCGGTAGTGATTTTTGACCCCTGATCCCTGTTCGGAAAACGACAATCCCGTATCCTTATTTTTTAATGCCACTTCTGCTGAAGTCTGTGCAGAATTGTAATTATCTCAACCATAAAAAATCAGAGGCTATCTCAAAATGGCATACTCATATTCCGAGAAAAAGCGTATTCGTAAGAGCTTTGGTAAACGCCCACAAGTTCTGAACGTACCTTATTTATTAACCATTCAGCTCGATTCTTTCGATAAATTTATCCAAAGAGATCCAGAAGGACAACAAGGTTTAGAAGCGGCATTCCGTTCTGTGTTTCCAATTGTGAGCCAAAACGGCGCAACTGAACTGCAATATGTTTCTTATGAATTAGGTGAGCCCGCATTTGATGTGCGTGAATGTCAAATTCGTGGCACAACCTATGCTGCTCCATTACGTGTAAAACTTCGTTTGGTGTCTTTCGACCGTGAAGCTGCTGCTGGCACAGTAAAAGATATTAAAGAACAAAGCGTTTATATGGGCGAAATCCCATTAATGACCGATAACGGTACATTCGTGATCAACGGTACAGAGCGTGTTATCGTTTCGCAATTACATCGTAGTCCAGGTGTATTCTTCGATTCAGACAAAGGTAAAACTCACGCTTCAGGAAAAGTGCTTTATAACGCGCGTATTATTCCTTACCGTGGTTCTTGGTTAGATTTTGAGTTCGATCCAAAAGATAACTTATACGCACGTATTGACCGTCGTCGTAAGTTACCTGCCACCATTATTTTGCGTGCTTTAGGTTACACTACTGAAGAAATTTTAAATCTCTTCTTCGATAAAGTGTTGTTTGAAATCAGCGATAACCAACTACTGATGACCTTAGTACCAGAACGTCTGCGTGGTGAAACTGCAGCGTTCGATATTGAAGCAAACGGCAAAGTCTATGTTGAAAGTGGTCGTCGTATCACAGCACGCCATATCAAAGCATTAGAAAAAGATAATATTACTCAAATCGTTGTGCCAACTGAGTACATCGTAGGTAAAGTCACAGCAAAAGATTATATTGATTTAGAAACTGGTGAGATCGTTTGCCCTGCGAATATGGAAATCTCCCTTGAGTTATTAGCGAAACTAGCTCAAGCAGGTTACAACCAAATCGAAGTGTTATTCACTAATGATTTAGATCACGGTGCATACATTTCTGAAACCTTACGCATTGATCCAACTTACGACCGTTTAAGTGCGTTAGTGGAAATCTACCGTATGATGCGTCCAGGTGAACCACCAACAAAAGAAGCGGCAGAAGGCTTATTTGACAATATGTTCTTCTCAACCGACCGCTATGATTTATCCGCGGTAGGTCGTATGAAGTTCAACCGCTCTTTAGACATTCCTGAAGGCGTGGGTACTGGCATTTTAAGCCATGATGACATCATCGGCGTGATGAAAAAATTGATCGAAATCCGTAACGGTCGTGGCGAAGTGGACGATATCGACCACTTAGGTAACCGTCGTATCCGCAGCGTGGGTGAAATGGCTGAAAACCAATTCCGTATTGGTTTAGTGCGTGTTGAGCGTGCGGTACGTGAACGTCTTTCATTAGGCGACTTAGACGGCGTAACCCCACAAGATTTAATCAATGCGAAACCAATTTCTGCGGCAGTAAAAGAGTTCTTTGGTTCATCACAACTTTCGCAATTTATGGACCAAAACAACCCGCTTTCAGAAGTAACGCACAAACGTCGTATTTCAGCATTAGGTCCGGGTGGTTTAACTCGTGAACGCGCAGGCTTTGAAGTACGTGACGTACACACCACTCACTATGGTCGTTTATGTCCAATTGAAACCCCTGAAGGTCCGAACATCGGTTTGATCAACTCACTTTCTGTTTACGCACGTACTAACAACTACGGTTTCTTAGAAACCCCATTCCGTAAAGTGGTAAATGGTCAAGTAACCGAAGAGATCGAGTATTTATCTGCGATTGAAGAAGGTAACTACGTTATCGCACAGGCGAACTCAAACTTAGATGAGAATTTCCGCTTTACTGATACTTATGTGACCTGTCGTGGTGAACACGGTGAATCTGGTTTATACCGTCCAGAAGAAATTCACTATATGGACGTTTCAACCCAGCAGGTTGTTTCTGTTGCAGCTGCGTTAATTCCATTCCTTGAGCACGACGATGCGAACCGTGCGTTGATGGGAGCGAACATGCAACGTCAGGCAGTTCCAACATTGCGTGCGGACAAACCATTAGTCGGTACAGGTATGGAAAAACCAATCGCACTCGACTCTGGTGTTGCGGTGGTGGCAAAACGTGGTGGTACTATCCAATACGTTGATGCATCTCGTATCGTAGTGAAAGTAAACGAAGATGAAACCGTTGCAGGCGAAGCGGGTATTGATATTTATAACTTAATCAAATACACCCGTTCTAACCAAAACACCTGTATCAACCAAATTCCTTGTGTGAAATTGGGTGAACCTGTGGAGCGTGGCGAAATCCTTGCAGACGGCCCTTCAACCGATTTAGGTGAATTAGCATTAGGTCAAAATATCCGTGTTGCCTTCATGCCATGGAATGGTTATAACTTCGAAGACTCCATGTTGGTTTCTGAGCGTGTGGTGCAAGAAGACCGCTTTACCACAATTCACATTCAAGAACTCTCTTGTGTGGCGCGTGACACCAAACTGGGTGCGGAAGAAATTACCGCCGACATTCCAAACGTAGGTGAAGCTGCATTAAGCAAACTTGATGAATCTGGTATCGTTTATATTGGTGCGGAAGTAAAAGGTGGCGACATCTTAGTGGGTAAAGTAACGCCAAAAGGCGAAACACAATTAACCCCAGAAGAAAAATTACTTCGTGCTATCTTCGGTGAGAAAGCGTCCGACGTAAAAGATAGCTCACTGCGTGTACCAAACGGCACTTCAGGTACAGTTATCGACGTTCAAGTCTTTACTCGTGATGGCGTAGAGAAAGATAAACGTGCGAAAGACATCGAAGAGATGCAGTTGCGTGAAGCGAAAAAAGACTTAACCGAAGAGTTAGAGATCTTAGAAGCAGGTTTATTTACCCGTGTTCGTAACTTATTGATTGAAGGTGGCGTACAAGAATCGGTATTAGATAGCTTACCTCGTGAAAAATGGTTAGAACAAACCTTAGATGACGAAGCGAAACAAAACCAACTTGAACAACTTGCGGAACAGCACGAAGAATTACGCAAAGAGTTTGAGCGTAAATTAGAAATTAAACGCAATAAGATCATTCAAGGCGATGATTTAGCACCGGGTGTGATGAAAGTGGTGAAAGTTTACCTCGCGGTGAAACGCCAAATTCAACCGGGTGATAAAATGGCAGGTCGTCACGGTAACAAAGGTGTTATCTCGAAAATCAACCCAGTTGAAGATATGCCATACGATGAAAACGGTCAGCCAGTTGAAATCGTATTGAACCCACTGGGCGTACCATCTCGTATGAACATCGGTCAGATCTTAGAAACCCACCTAGGCTTAGCGGCTCGTGGTATCGGTGATCAAATCGACAAGATGATCAAACAGCAACAAGAAGTGGCGAAACTGCGTGAATATATCCAAAAAGCGTACGATTTAGGTCACGGTGCACAATCTGTAGATTTAAGCACATTCTCTGATGAAGAAGTGTTACGCTTAGCACAAAATTTACGTAAAGGTTTACCACTTGCAACGCCAGTGTTTGACGGTGCACATGAAAGCGAAATTAAAGGCTTATTGGAGCTAGGTGGCTTACCAACTTCAGGTCAGATCACCCTTTACGATGGTCGTACAGGTGAGAAATTCGAGCGTCCTGTAACCGTAGGTTATATGTATATGCTCAAATTGAACCACTTAGTTGATGACAAAATGCACGCACGTTCAACAGGTTCTTATAGCCTTGTTACCCAACAACCACTGGGTGGTAAAGCACAGTTCGGTGGTCAGCGTTTTGGTGAGATGGAGGTTTGGGCATTAGAAGCATACGGTGCAGCTTATACCTTACAAGAAATGCTAACAGTGAAATCCGATGACGTGAACGGTCGTACGAAGATGTATAAAAACATCGTGGACGGTACACACTATATGGAACCGGGAATGCCAGAATCATTCAACGTAATTACCAAAGAGATCCGTGCACTGGGTATCGATATGGAGTTGGATGAGGCGTAATAGTTGATTTTCCCTCGATCAAACTCCCCTCTTTAGAAAAGAGGGGTGGGGGGAGATTTGACAGAAGTAAATTACGGAGAAAATAAGTAATTAAACGCACGAAAAGCACGAATAAGAAAGACTGATTGCTCTCTCACTTCGGTTTCTCGTCTGCCAAATCTCCCCTAACCCCTCGCAGCTCAAAGAGGGGGATCAGTTCGGAGAAGAAACAAAACAAGCGGTCAAAAATCGCAAAAAATCTGCAAAAATCGACCGCTTGCAACCAAATTTACTCGCCTTGTTAAAAATAGGGCGAACCTAAAACCTACACTAGGGGCAAAAAAGTGAAAGACTTAGTTAAGTTTTTAAAAGCACAATCTAAATCAAGCGATGATTTTGATGTGATTAAAATCGGTTTAGCATCACCAGACAAGATCCGTTCTTGGTCATTCGGTGAAGTGAAAAAACCAGAAACCATCAACTACCGTACTTTTAAACCAGAGCGTGATGGTCTGTTCTGTGCGCGTATCTTTGGGCCGGTAAAAGATTACGAATGTTTGTGTGGTAAATACAAACGTTTAAAACACCGTGGTGTAATCTGTGAAAAATGTGGCGTTGAAGTAACGCAAACTAAAGTTCGCCGTGATCGTATGGGTCACATCGAATTGGCGTGTCCTGTTGCGCACATCTGGTTCTTAAAATCACTACCGTCCCGTATCGGTTTGATTTTAGATATGCCATTGCGTGATATTGAGCGTGTGCTTTATTTTGAAAGCTATGTGGTTATCGAGCCGGGTATGACTGATCTCGAGAAAAACCAACTTTTAACCGAAGAACAATACTGGGAAGCGGAAGAGCGTTGGGGTGATGAGTTTGAAGCAAAAATGGGTGCAGAAGGTATCCAGGCATTGTTGAAAGACTTAGATTTAGAGCATCAATGTGAAGTATTGCGTGAAGAGTTACAAGAAACTAACTCTGAAACCAAACGTAAAAAAATCACTAAACGTTTGAAATTATTAGAAGCATTCATGCAATCTGGTAACAAACCAGAATGGATGGTAATGACTGTATTACCTGTGCTTCCACCAGATTTACGTCCATTAGTACCACTTGATGGTGGTCGTTTTGCGACTTCAGATCTGAACGATTTATATCGCCGTGTAATCAACCGTAACAATCGTTTAAAACGCTTATTAGACTTAGTTGCACCAGACATTATCGTGCGTAACGAAAAACGTATGTTGCAAGAATCTGTTGATGCGTTATTAGATAACGGTCGTCGTGGTCGTGCGATTACAGGTTCAAACAAACGTCCGTTAAAATCTTTGGCAGATATGATCAAAGGTAAACAAGGTCGTTTCCGTCAAAACTTGCTCGGTAAACGTGTGGACTACTCAGGCCGTTCGGTAATCACCGTAGGTCCATACTTACGCCTACACCAATGTGGTTTACCGAAAAAAATGGCATTGGAATTATTCCGTCCGTTTATTTACTCTAAATTAGAGAGCCGTGGCATTGCATCAACCATCAAAGCAGCGAAGAAAATGGTGGAGCGTGAAGATCCAATCGTTTGGGATATCCTTGCGGAAGTGATTCGTGAACACCCAATTCTGCTTAACCGTGCACCAACTCTTCACCGTTTAGGTATCCAAGCGTTTGAACCATTGTTAATTGAAGGTAAAGCAATTCAGTTACACCCACTTGTGTGTGCGGCGTTTAACGCGGACTTCGATGGTGACCAAATGGCGGTACACGTACCATTAACCCTTGAAGCACAATTAGAAGCACGAGCGTTAATGATGTCTACCAACAACGTTTTATCTCCTGCGAACGGTGATCCGATTATCGTACCATCTCAGGACGTTGTACTTGGTCTCTACTATATGACCCGTGATAAAGTGAACGGCAAAGGTGAAGGTATGTATTTCCTTGACCCACGTGAAGCGGAAAAAGCATATCGTACCGGTCAAGCGGAATTACACGCCCGTGTTAAAGTGCGCATCACTGAATATGAGAAGAATGAAGCTGGTGAATTTGAAGCAAAAACTTCATTAGTGGAAACGACTATTGGTCGTGCTATTTTATGGATGATCGCACCAAAAGGTATGCCATATTCACTGTTTAACCAAACTTTAGGTAAAAAAGCGATCTCGAAACTGATCAACGAAAGCTATCGCCGTTTAGGTTTGAAAGAGTCAGTTGTTTTTGCAGACCAAATTATGTACACCGGTTTTGCTTATGCAGCCCGTTCTGGTTCATCGGTAGGTATCGATGATATGGTGATCCCAGAGCAAAAATACTCAATTATCGAAGCAGCAGAAGCAGAAGTTGCGGAAATTCAAGAACAGTTTAACGCAGGTCTTGTAACCGCAGGTGAGCGTTATAACAAAGTGATCGATATTTGGGCGGCTGCTAATGAGCGTGTAGCAAAAGCGATGATGGAAAACCTTTCAACGGAAGAAGTAATCAACCGTGAAGGTAACCCTGAAAAACAAGCCTCATTTAACAGCATCTTTATGATGGCAGATTCTGGTGCGCGTGGTTCTGCGGCACAGATTCGTCAGCTTGCTGGTATGCGTGGTTTGATGGCACGTCCAGATGGTTCGATTATCGAAACGCCAATCACCGCGAACTTCCGTGAAGGCTTAAACGTATTACAGTACTTTATTTCAACCCATGGTGCGCGTAAAGGTCTTGCGGATACCGCATTAAAAACAGCGAACTCTGGTTACTTAACTCGTCGTCTAGTGGATGTAGCACAAGACTTAGTAATCGTTGAAGACGACTGTGGCACCGAGGAAGGTATCGTCATGACACCACATATTGAAGGTGGCGATGAGAAAGTACCATTACGTGAGCTTGTATTAGGTCGTGTGGTTGCAGAAGATGTATTAAAACCGGGTTCGGACGAAGTTTTAATTGCACGTAATACACTAATCGATGAAAAATTGTGTGATGTGATCGACCAAAACTCTGTCGATAGCATCAAAGTACGCTCAGTCGTAACCTGTAACACAGACTTTGGTGTGTGTGCGAAATGTTACGGTCGTGACTTAGCTCGTGGTCACTTGATTAACCAAGGTGAAGCAGTGGGTGTTATCGCAGCACAATCTATCGGTGAACCGGGTACACAGCTAACGATGCGTACGTTCCATATCGGTGGTGCGGCATCTGCAGCAGCTAAAGAATCTAGCGTACAAGTGAAAAATGCAGGTACGATTAAATTAGCCAATGCGAAATTTGTAACTAACAAAGATGGTAAGATTGTGCTTACTTCACGTAATACTGAATTAACCGTGATCGACAGCTTTGGTCGTACCAAAGAGAACTATAAAGTGCCTTACGGTGCAGTATTAAGCAAAAACGATGGTGCAGAAGTTACCGCTGGTGAAGTGGTCGCAAACTGGGACCCACATACCATGCCGATCATCTCGGAAGTATCTGGTTTCATCAAATTTGCAGACATCGTGGACGGCTTAACTGTTACTCGTCAAACCGATGAATTAACAGGTTTATCTTCTATCGTGGTACAAGATGCGGGTGAGCGTCCAACCGCAGGTAAAGATTTACGCCCAGCATTAAAATTAGTGGATGCGCAAGGTAATGACATTCTGCACAACGATACTCCAGTACAATATATCCTTCCGGGTAAAGCGATTGTAAGCTTGAACGAAGGTGCGGAAGTGTCTGTGGGTGAAGCGTTAGCACGTATTCCACAAGAAAGTACAGGTACGAAAGATATTACCGGTGGTCTTCCACGCGTTGCAGACTTATTCGAAGCTCGCAAACCGAAAGAGCCAGCCATCTTGGCGGAAATCTCAGGTATCGTATCATTTGGTAAAGAAACCAAAGGAAAACGCCGCTTAGTGATTACCCCAGCAGAAGGCGAAGCACATGAAGAGATGATTCCAAAATGGCGTCAGCTCAACGTATTTGAAGGTGAGATGGTTCAACGTGGTGATGTGATCTCTGATGGTGCAGAGACACCACATGACATCTTACGTTTACGTGGCGTTCACGCTGTAACTGACTACATCGTAAACGAAGTGCAAGAAGTTTACCGCTTACAAGGGGTAAAAATTAACGACAAGCACATTGAAGTGATCGTCCGTCAAATGTTGCGTAAAGCGATCATCACTAATGCTTACGACAGCGAGTTCCTCGAAGGCGAACAAGTTGAAGTTGCACGAGTTAAAATCGTTAACCGCAAACGCGAAGCGGAAGGCAAACCGCTGGTAGAATTTGAACGTGAACTACTTGGTATTACCAAAGCATCACTTGCAACAGAAAGTTTTATTTCTGCGGCATCGTTCCAAGAGACTACTCGCGTGCTTACCGAAGCAGCAGTTGCAGGTAAACGTGATGAATTGCGTGGCTTAAAAGAGAACGTTATCGTTGGTCGCTTAATCCCAGCAGGTACAGGTTTTGCCTACCACAAGGAACGTGCAAAACGCCGTGCAGCGGGTGAAGAGTTCAGCTTGAATATCGAAGCAGCGGCGCCAGTTTCTTCTTTTGCAAGTGCAGAAGACATTGAAGCGGAAACCCAAAGCTTTATCGCTGATGATGCAACTAGCAGCCTAGCCGCATTGTTAAATGCAGGTATGGATGAAGTAGAAGAGTAGATAATTACTCATAGTAGAAGAGTAGATAATTACTCATTAATAAGACTAGCCCTCTAGTAGACATACTAGAGGGCTATTTTTTTGTAATCAACAGCGAGTTGTACTTTCTCTTACATGCTTAGCTGTAATTTTCATAGTTTTTCTTGATTCATTATGTTGTTTCATTTGAGTGCCCTCATAGTTAGTTTTTAATCTCTATTATTATTGCTAATGATAACCATTTGTGCCTATACTATAGAATATATGTTATGTCAAGGAGATTTCCTATGGAGAATAGATATAAATTAAAATCTGATGCAATGGTACATCATTTAGATGGGGTAACTAAGATAACACTAGGTACTCTTTGTGTTGATATCGAAGATGAAAATATGCACTATTTTTTATTTTAGAAAAGAGAATATGGTATAAGCATGATTTGGAAATCTCATTGTGGGATATGCTTGTTGAGTATAATTTAATTATTCGAGAATATAATAATTATTATATTGATACTAGATTTGAGAAGAATATTATTTTATTTGAGTCTTTGATGGAATTTAGTTATATAAAAACCCCTATTGATATTCAAGAGAATATTTTTAATAAAAGAATATTGTTATTGGGGGTTGGTGGTGTTGTTTTGGATAACTTATTGAGAATAGGGGTACGGAACTTTATAGTTTTGGATTGCGATTATGTTGATTGTACAAATCTTAATCGCCAATTATTTTTTTCAGAAGCTGATATTGGAATAAAAAAAGTTGATGTTGTTAAGTATAAAAATAAAGATGTTAATATTATACCTAGGGATGTGTATTTGAATACAATAGAGCAGTTAAATGATATATGTATGGAGTATAGACCTGATTTTATCGTGAATGCTTTAGATACTCCAGCGAATATAGAGGAAATAGTCTTTAATGTTTCAAGATTGTTTAATATACCTAGTATTAGCTGTGGAGTTGGTATTAATAGTGGTTTTTGGGGGCCTATTTATCCAAACTCAGAATTACATCATATAGGTCATAGAATTAGTAATGCTGTAGTATCTGGTTCTGTATCAACTACAAATATGATTATAGCAAGTCTAATGTGTAATGATATATTGTTATATTGGGTGAATCCGAATAATAATCTCTTTAAAAGAAAGATAATTAATTTCCATAGTAATTATTGTGAGGTCATTTAATGAGTAATATTAATATTATTTTAGATTCTGAGTTTGCAGAGTGTTTTCCCTTTTTATGCAAGGGTTTTTCATCAAGAGTTATACTTTCTACTATGTATGAACCATTATTTAATAAGGTGAATGGAGAATACAATAGTTATTATATTAAGAAGTATTCCTTGCGTGATGGATATCTTGAGCTAGAATTTTTTAATGATCTAAGATGGTCTAATAGTGATTATCTTACATCTACAGATGTATATAATACATTACTATATCAGATAAGAAATAAGACAATTTTTTCCTGTTACTTAGACTTTATATCTGGTGTTTCTGATTATTTGTATAACGATGGTGACGAGTCTTTAATAAATATTATAGATGTGAAAAATGAAAATAAGTAATCTTAAAAAGATAATGGTTTTTGGTTTTCTAGGAAATTTTTTCTTTGAAAGGAGTATTTGGATGATCTTTTTACAAGCAAAAGGATTGTCTATGTATGAAATTTCCATTTTACAGATGGCTCTAAATATCACTATGTTTTTGTTTGAAGTTCCTTCAGGGATTTTGTCAGATAAGTTTGGAAGAAAACCTCCTGCTTTTTTAGGTATATCTTTTTCGATCATATATCTTATTGGAATGTTGTATTTAAATGAGTTTTTTTATCTAGTTATAGTATTTATAGTATATGGTATAGGGATATCTTTGCTATCTGGAGTAGATCAATCTCTTATTTATGAGCAATTAGATTATTATGGTAAACAAGAAATATACCATAAAACAATAGGTTTTTATAATGCAATATCAATTGCTGCCCTAGCTGTGAGTGCATTAGTGGGAGGTTGGCTTGCTGAAAATAAATATTGGGAGCTTATTTTCTATTTTGGTGTGCTTTTCCAATTAATGTCATTACTATTTCTATATTTTATTAAGGATTTCTATAAACTACTACCCCATAATAATAAAGCGAAAAAGTCATTCTTTGGGATAGGTATTTTAAGAGTGGATGGGAAGGTGCTTTTTATTATCTGTATACTTGGTATATTTCAAGGGGTTTTTTCTTCTGTTGTCTTATATTATCAGAAAGTTTTAGATTATGCTGGAGTTTCAATTTTTTATATTTCTATTCTCTATTCATTATCTTTTGTTTTTAGCTCTTTTTCTTCAGTTATGTCTGGGTTTGTTTCAGAGAAGATAGGAGAGGTAAAAGCTGTTTTATTATTTTCACTTTTATTGTTGTTCTCTTTTGTTTTATCTCTATCTTTAAATATAGGTTTGCTTATTGTAACGTTTTTTGTTGTATTGATTTGCTATGAGATTATTGATACATCATTAGGTGTAATTCTAAATCATATGCTTACACCAGAGATAAGAGGAACATATCTTTCAATAACAAATTCATTATGTGCATTCGTAATGACAGCCTCATTTATGATTATTGGAATTTTATCTAGATATTTTGAATTTTCTAGTTTGATCTTTTCGTATGGTATTATTACTATATTGTTATACCTGTCATTATTTTTTATCTATAAGAAGAAAATAGTGTTTTCTTAATAAAGATATTTTATAGAAAGTAAGCTACTTTGTGTTGTTGCTTTGTGAGGATGAAATTTCTTCGAAGCTCGTAAACCGAAAGAGCCAGCCATCTTGGCGGAAATCTCAGGTATTGTCTCATTTGGTAAAGAAACCAAAGGAAAACGCCGCTTGGTGATCACTCCAGCAGAAGGCGAAGCACATGAAGAGATGATTCCAAAATGGCGTCAGCTCAACGTATTTGAAGGCGAGATGGTTCAACGTGGTGATGTGATCTCTGATGGTGCAGAAACACCACACGACATCTTACGTTTACGTGGCGTTCACGCTGTAACTGACTACATCGTAAACGAAGTGCAAGAAGTTTACCGCTTACAAGGGGTAAAAATTAACGACAAGCGCATCGAAGTGATCGTCCGTCAAATGTTGTGTGGCTTAAAAGAGAACGTCATCGTAGGTCGCTTAATCCCAGCAGGTACAGGCTTTGCCTACCACAAAGAGCGAGCAAAACGCCGTGCAGCGGGTGAAGAGTTCAGCTTGAATATCGAAGCAGCGACGCCAGTTTCTTCTTTTGCAAGTGCAGAAGACATTGAAGCGGAAACTCAAAGCTTTGTCGCTGATGATGCAACTAGCAGCCTAGCCGCATTGTTAAATGCAGGTATGGATGAAGTAGAAGAGTAATCATTAACTGGCAAAATCTAGGGGCGTATGTCATACGCTCTAATAGAAAAGCCCTGAATGGTTTAGCTGTTCAGGGCTTTTTTCGCACATAAATATTAAATTACGCTATACTAGCTTAAAAAAACATGGTGGTTATATGGTGCTGAGATATTTCTTTTTTGCAATTTTTTGCGGTTTATTAACCGCTTGTCAGACTTTACCAGAACCTGTACAACTTCCCTCGCAAACTGAGTCTATAAAGTCATTTAAAATTGAGCAACAAACGCCAAAATATCAAACTTCCTTACTTATTGTGCAATTTGAATCGCAACATTGGCGTTGGATACTGACCGATCCATTAGGTAGTCCATTAGCTCGGCTCATTTTAACCCCGAAAGGTTGGCAAAATGATGGATTTGTAATGCCAAATTCTCAAGCAAAAGCGTTGTTTACCGCACTCGCAGTTGCTCTTAATCCAAATACTCCCCCTTTTAAGCTAGATGAAAAATGGGCAATAGCAAAACCAGAAAAGAATGCATCGTATTTTTTGATCGGTTTGCCTGATAATACATGGTGGAAAGTGGAAGAGTTAAGTGAAACAGCAATAAATTAGGAAATGAAATGATGCTATATCTCTCTCGGCCGGCAATAACAACTTCGCTAGGTGATGGTATAAATGCACATATTGATATATTACTCAATAATGCAAGCTCGCCTTTATCATTAACAAATAATCCCTTTTCTGAGCATCAAATTTCAAGTGAAGCTAAAATGTTGGGCGAGGTTCGCACGGTTTTACGCGAATTTCCAGCAGATTTATCAGCGGTACATCGTAGCCGTAATAACCAATTACTTTGGCATGTCCTTGCAGAAATTGAGCCGAAAATTACCGCTTGTATCGAGCAATTCGGGCGTGAGCGGATTGCGGTGATCATCGGCACGTCCACTACCGGCGCCGATGAAAATATTCCCGTCTTCAAAGCCGGTGTGCAGGGCGATTATGCCGCCGAGCGGTTTAATCAACAGCAAATTCTCTTCTCTGCGCCGTCCGACTTTGTTGCCGAAGTGTATGGCTTAACGGGGCTGAGTTATGGCATTTCCACTGCTTGCACTTCTGGAGCAAGAGCGTTAATTTCTGCCGCCCGCTTACTAAAAACCGGCTTGTGCGATGCGGTAATTTGCGGCGGTGTGGATACCCTTTCGCCTTTAACTATCAGCGGATTTAGCTCGCTGGAAGTGCTATCAAACCAACAAACCAACCCATTTTCCGCCAACCGCAACGGCATTAACATCGGCGAAGGTGCAGCGGTGTGTGTGATGAGCCGTGAACCGTTGGACGAACATCGCATTCAGTTACTGGGCTATGGTTCCAGCTCGGACGCTTACCATATGTCCTCGCCTCACCCCGAAGGGGAAGGGGCAATTTCCGCTTTCCAAAATGCCCTGCACAATGCCAACTTAGACGCAGCCGACATTGGCTGGATCAACCTGCACGGCACAGGGACGCTTCACAACGATCAAATGGAAAGCCTCGCTGTGGCAAAAATCTTCGGTAATCAGACCGCTTGCACCACCACCAAACCCTACACAGGGCATACGCTCGGGGCTGCCGGTGCGGTGGAAGCGGCAATTTTGTGGGGAATGCTCAGTCGCCAACACAACCCGACTGGCAAGCTCCCTGCGCAATTATGGGATAAACAAGCGGACGAAAACCTGCCGAACCTTGCAATTACCGATGAACAAAGCCGTTGGGCAGCAGGCAGACGAATTGGCGCAAGCAGCTCTTTTGCCTTTGGCGGCAACAACAGCGTGCTGATTTTGGGAGAAAGCGATGCATAAATTCACCTTCCCTATCGAACAAATTGCACCATTGGTTCCGCATAGTGGCAATATGATCCTACTCGACCGCATTACCGCATTCGGCGAGGATTTTCTGACCGCTGAAGCCAACATTCGCCCTGATAATCCGCTGATCAAACACGGCAAACTTGCCACCTACGCCGGCATTGAAATTATGGCTCAAGGCGTGGCTGCGTGGGCTGGGTGTATTGCCACACAAGCCGGCGAACCGGTTCGCTTAGGCTATCTGCTCGGTACTCGCAAACTGCACCTCCACCGCCAAGAAATCCCGATTGGCTCACAGCTACAAATTCAGATCAAAATGTCTATTCAAGATGCCACCGGCTTCGGCGTATTCGACTGCCAACTGATCGATTTAGCCGACAACCAAGTGATTTTGGAAGGTACGCTGAATGTGTTTAGCCCGAAGGAAGAATATTTGGAGAAATAGTTGTGTTATGAAAGATATTTTTGACTATTTGGAAAGTATTGATGATTTAAAGCTGTTGCGAGAATCTTCTGAATTAGAGTGCAAGCTGGCTCAAGGGAAAGATGGATTAGGTGAAGTACCTTCTGATATGTGGGAGACATATAGTGCCTTTGCGAATACGGATGGCGGTTATATTGTCCTTGGTGTGCAAGAAAAGAGAAATGGCTTTATTGCAAAGGGTATTACAAACGTAGTACAAGTAAAAAAACAAATATTTGACCTTGCAAACAACCCTCAAAAAGTCAGTATCAACTTACTGACAAATTCTTTTATCAAAGAATTGCCGCTTGATGATCAAAAATCCTTGCTTATCATTTATGTTCCAAGAGCGAAGAGAGCTGAAAGACCTGTTTATTTAAAAGGAAATCCGTTAGGGAATAGTTATCATCGTTTGAATGAATCAGATCAACGTTTAACTGATGAGCAAGTGAAAAGAATGTTGGCAGAGCAAACATCAGATTCACTGGACTCTGAGGTATTAAAGCACTTTCAAATTAACGATTTAAACTTAGAGTCGTTACACAATTATCGGCAACGTTATGCTAATTTAGATCCTACCCATCCTTGGAATGAATTATCAGATTTAGCATTTTTAGAGAAAATTGGTGCTTATAAAGTTGAGCGTGAAACAGGTAATAAAGGGCTAACCATTGCAGGGCTATTGATGTTTGGTAATCATACGGCTATTCAAGAGAAATTTCCTTTTTATATGCTAGATTATCAAGAGCATTCAAATAATCCGGAAGAACGTTGGATTGATAGAGTCACATTAGACGGCAAATGGTCAGGTAATTTATATGATTTTTCTCAGCGAGTTTATCGTAAATTAGTTGAAAATATTAAAGTGCCTTTCAGGGTAGAAGATGGTTTACGACAGGAAGATACCCCTGTACATATCGCATTAAGAGAAGCCTTAGCAAATTCGCTTATTCATGCGGATTATAGTAATAAAGCCTCGATCCAAATTATCAAAAAACCAGATACTTTTTATTTTCGTAACCCTGGCTTAATGAGAATCCCGATTGAAATTGCGCTGAAAGGGGGAGAGGCTGACTGCCGTAATCGCTTATTGGCTCAAATGTTTCGTTATATTCGTTTTGGCGATCAGGCAGGGTCTGGTCTACCAAGAATTTTAAGCGGTTGGAAAACGCAACATTGGCGTATGCCATATTTGAAAGAGGTGAGAGAACCCAATGAGCAAACTATTTTAGAACTCAAAATGCTCTCTTTATATCCACAAGAGATTATTGATTTCCTCACAAAACAATATGGTGAGCGATTTATTCAGCTTTCAGAATTAGAGCGAATAATTTTGATTGAAATTTATACGAATGAATCTTTAACTCATAAGCAAATTTGTCTACATATTTCGGTACATTCTCGAGATGTAACAATTGCATTAGTGAAATTAGAAAAGCTCAGTATGATTTCGTCAAGTGGTGAGCAACGAAACAAAATTTATCATCGTCCTGAGTTTGAAATACCAACACCTGATAACCAAACAGGCAAAGCACTTGCTCAGGACTTTATTAAAAATCCGGAGCTAAGTCCGGATAATCCGGAGTTGGATCCGGACTTAACTCTGGAATCCAAAGCAGATATTGGTGATAACCAGAGGTGGCAAGCATTGAAATTGATCGCGAGTGAGCTGCAAGGAGATGTTAGAAGAATTGGTAAAGAGCCTTTTATTGAAGGGATTCTGAAACTTTGCCAATTTGGCTATATTACGATTGCTGATCTTGCTTTGCTGCTAGATAAAAAAGCGGATACGCTCCGGAAGAATTACTTAAATCCATTAGTCAAAGAAAACAAGTTAGAGTTAGCCTACCCAACGGCTAAAAATCACCCTAAACAAGCGTATAAAACCGTAGGACAATAAAATGAATAACACCATTTTAATCACCGGCTCGAGCCGTGGTATCGGTAAAGCGATTGCTTTAACCCTTGCACAACAAGGGTTTGATATTGTGGTGCATTGCCGTTCTCGTGTGGAAGAGGCGGAAGCGGTGGCACAAGCGGTCAGAAATCTCGGAAAAAATGCCAGAGTGTTACAGTTTGATGTGGCGGATCGTGAAAAAGTGCGGTCGATTTTAGAGGCAGATGTGGAACAACATGGTGCCTATTACGGCGTGGTGCTAAATGCAGGGCTTACCCGTGATAACGCCTTTCCTGCTTTAACCGATGAGGATTGGGATAGCGTGTTGCGTACTAATTTAGACGGTTTTTATAATGTCCTGCACCCGATTATGATGCCGATGATCCGCCGCCGTAAAGCAGGCAGGATTGTCTGTATTACTTCGGTTTCCGGCTTGATTGGCAACCGTGGGCAGGTCAATTACAGCGCTTCAAAAGCCGGCATTATTGGTGCGGCAAAAGCACTCGCCATCGAGCTTGCCAAACGTAAAATCACGGTAAACTGCGTGGCGCCCGGCTTGATTGATACCGATATTCTGGACGAAAACGTCCCAATCGAAGAAATTCTCAAAATGATTCCCGCCGGACGAATGGGCGATCCGGAAGAAGTAGCACACGCCGTTGCGTTTTTAATGGATGAAAAAGCCGCTTACATCACACGCCAAGTCATCGCCGTTAATGGTGGGTTGTGTTAAATTTAGGATAATAATTCGTAGGGGCGGATCCAGTACCCGCCCGAAGCCAAAAAGAGATAAATATGAAACGAGTCGTCATCACTGGCATTGGTGCGGTTACCGCTTTTGGTAAAGAGTGGGCGGAAGTGAAAGCTGCCTTCCAACGCAAGCAAAATGCCGTTCAACATAAAGCCGATTGGGTAGAACGTTACCCGGAATTAGAGGCACAATTAGGGGCGGAAATTCACGGCTATCAACCGCCGAAACATTGGAACCGCAAGCAGTTGCGCAGCCTTGGACGAGTGTCGCAATTTGTGGTGGAGGCCAGCGAGCGAGCTTTAGCACAGGCCGGTTTGCTGGACGAAAACGGCGTGATTTTCGACTGGCTAAAAGACGGGCGAATGGGGGTGGCGTGTGGCTCGTCCACAGGCTCTACCAATGATATCAAAGACGCCGCTGAATTGCTGATGACCGGCAAATCAGACGGCTTCAATGCCAACACCTATGTGCGAATGATGCCCCACACCACCGCTGCCAATATTGGCATTTTCTTCGGGCTGACAGGGCGGATTATCCCCACCTCCAGCGCTTGCTCCTCGGGCAGCCAAGGTATCGGCTACGCTTACGAAGCCATTAAATACGGTATGATCCCGATGATGCTTGCCGGCGGTGGAGAAGAATTTTGTGCCTCCGAAGTCTATGTATTTGACAGCCTCTATGCTGCCAGCCGCCGCAACGACAACCCAAAAGGCACGCCACGCCCCTATGACAAAGACCGAGACGGCTTAGTGATCGGCGAGGGAGCGGGGATGTTTGTGTTAGAAGAGCTGGAACACGCGTTGGCACGAGGGGCAAACATTATCGCCGAAGTGGTGGGCTATGGTGCAAACAGTGACGGTTCCCACGTCACCCGCCCACAAGCCACCACAATGCAACGCTGTATGGAACTCGCCCTCAAAGATGCCGGTATTCAACCGAACCAAGTCGGCTATGTAAACGGACACGGTACGGCCACCGAGCAGGGCGACATTGCCGAAACTCAAGCCACCGCAGCGGTGTTCGGCAAAATTCCGCTCAGCTCGCAAAAAAGCTACTTAGGGCATACACTCGGTGCCTGTGGTGCGTTGGAAAGTTGGTTCAGCATTGAAATGATGCGAGATGGCTGGTTCGCCCCAACACTGAATTTAGAAAATGTCGATGAACGCTGTGGCGACTTGGATTACCTTCAAGGTGACGGACGGGAAATCCACACCGATTATGTGATGAACAACAATTTCGCCTTCGGCGGTGTGAATACCTCGCTGATTTTTAAACGGTGGGAGGACGGTGCGCTACATACCAAGAGTTTTTAACGGTATTAGTAAATACACCATGTAACAAAATTTTAGCTGTACGTTGGATAAATGCTTACATTTGCAAAACAACGGCACTAAGTGCGAGTATAGCAAGCAAATGCCACTACAAATTATTAGATATAAAAGACATTTCCCAATACAACAGCAAAATCTCCAACGGCGAACGCAAAGTGGTCTACGCTGCCCGCAACGGCAAATTTGAAGCCGGCAAATCCAACGGCTGGGTAGAAGAAGAGTTCGCCACCCAACAAGCGGTACAAGCCTTGGACGAACTCACCGAACAGGCTCTACAAGCGGTCAAAAACGGCGAAAAATCTGCAATTTACTACTTAATGTACAAATACCGCTTCGACGAAACCACCCTTGCACAGGCAACAGGGTTCAGGAAGTGGCAGGTGAGAAGGCATTTTAGACCGGAGGTTTTTGCGAAGTTAAGTGAAAAGACTTTGGGGAGATATGCAACAGTATTTAGCCTTTCTCTCAACGAATTATTTATCACAACGGAGAATATCAAATGAAAAAACTCGCTGTATTATTACTTGCTGTTTTAGGTGTGACAGGTTGTGCAACAACACCTGTGTCATCGGATAAAGCTATTCCTATGCCTAAAGAAAGGATGTTAGCTTATACAGAACCTAAACCAGACTATGCAAAAGTTCAGATTATCCGAGACAGCGGAAATTTAGGCGGTGCTTGTTATATTGGGGTAATGTATCGCCAAACGATCTTAGGCAGATTTGATGTGGCTGAAAAAGGGATTTTCTATCTTCCGGAAGGGGAATGGAAATTTGCAATAGTTCCTGATCCTAATGGTAAAGCATTATGCGGGGTCGATGGCTTTAATCCTGTATTTGAAACACAGCAAATTCGTAAAGACCAAGACAACTTATTTAGAATTAGCTTTGGCCCATATCGCAGACCGCGTTTATTGCCTATGTAACCATACTTGTAGGGGCGGGCCGAAGCTCGCCTCTATTTAGCTAAACAAACAAGCGCTCAAATAACAGAAATTTTTTGCCAATGAACAACTTCCCCCACCAACACACTGCCCACTGCGAGAGTGGTGTGATGAGTACCCTGCTGAAATCGCAGGGTGTTGATTTTAACGAAGCGATGGTTTTTGGGCTGTCGCACGCCTTGACGTTTGTCTATCTGCCCTTGATTAAAGTGAGCGGAATGCCGCTGATTTCCTACCGAATGCCGCCGAAATCGATTATCAAAACCCTGTCAAAACGCCTGAAAGTGCGGTTGAAAATGCAGAAGTTTTCCAATGAAATGGCAGGGCAGCAGGCGTTAGATAAGGCATTGGCACAGGGTAAATTAGTCGGGCTACAGACTTCCGTATTCTGGCTACCCTACTTCCCGCCGGAAATGCGTTTTCATTTCAACGCCCATAATTTGTTGGTGTATGGCAAAGAGGGCGAGGAGTATTTAATCAGCGATCCCGTGTTTGAAAACGTGCAACGCTGCTCCGCTGCCGACCTGCAACGCGCTCGTTTTGCCAAAGGCGCATTGGCGGCGAAAGGACTGATGTACTATTTCGACAGCACGCCGGATTTGAGCGCTCTTGATTTGCCGACCCTCATTCGCCAAGCCGTGTACAAACAGGCAAAACAGATGCTCGCTCCACTGTTTTTTGTGGGGGGGAAAGGTATTCGCACGGTGGCAAAATCCATCGAAAAACTGAGCCGTTGCAAAAAAGGCGAAAAATATAACCGCTTGTACCTAGGGCATATTGTACGAATGCAGGAAGAAATCAGCACCGGCGGCGCAGGTTTCCGCTATCTCTATGCCTATTTTCTCGAACAAGCGGCTGAAATTTGCCAAGAGCCAAATTTCAAACAGGCTTCCGAGCAAATGACCGAAATCGGCGACCAATGGCGGGAATTTGCAAGTCTCTGTGTCAAATAGTGCCGAAAACCGACAGCGGAAGGATATCGGGAAGTGGCGGATTTTTTAAAGATAATCTCAGAATATGAGAATCATTTTTGGAAAAGAATCTATAAAGTTATTTAGGAGTAATAATGAATATAGAAAAGGCAATAATGTTAGCTATTGATAATGTTAAGAAGGAGGGGATAACTGATATTTTTCCTACTCCTTTTGAGGTCTCTTTATTAAAGAATAATGATGATTTTAAAAATGAGGTATTCAAGCAAATAAAATCTAGACTTATGCCTAATGAGTTAGGAAAATTGAAAATTCATCCATTAGGTCATGTTCTTTTCCCTAAAAAGGAGGCTTATGATTTTAGAAAAGCAGCTCTTTTACAACCTCTTGATACTATAATTTATTTGGCTATTATTTTACAATTTGCAGATGAAATTGAAAAAAATAGAATACCAAAATCAAAAAAGATTGTATTTTCATATAGATTTAAACCTAAAGACGGTTATTTATTCGATGCAAAGTATAATTATACCTCATTTAACCATGAGGTTTCAAAGCAAATAAAAAAGAAACATACTAAAGTCTTGGTAAAATGTGATATATCAAATTTCTATGATAGACTTAATCTACATAGGCTAGAATCTACACTCCTAAGTCTTCCTAATATTAATAGTAAGCTAATTAATTTAACTAATAATTTATTGCTTTTCTGGGCTAATCGTGATTCTTATGGTCTACCTACTGGAGGAAATGCTAGTAGAATATTAGCCGAGTCAGCTCTTATATCATTAGATGACTATTTATTATCGCATAAAGTTAAATTTTGCAGATTCGTTGATGATTATAGATTTTTTGCTCCTAGTATAGAAGTCGCACATGAATGGCTAACAATGTTTATTGAAAGATTACATCTTGAAGGACTCACAATTAATCCTCTCAAGACAACTATCGAGGATGTATCCCTTATGGATGGCATAAATAAAAATGAAGGGGTTGTAATTTCTAATAGCATAAAGAAACATAGTAGGATAGTTGTTGGGTATTCAGGAACAATACCAACTAAATTTAGAGAAATTTCCGAAAAGGAAATTAGGAATTTAAAAGATGACTCCCTAGATTTATTAGTACAAAAGATAGATAATGAGCAAATATTAAGCCCTGATGATGTTAAAAAATTTATAAGGACTCTAATTGCTAGAGAGGAGTTTGATAAAATTTTTTACCTTACTAATTTTATTGATAAATTTCCTCAATTTACTCCACTAGTAATCGACGTCTTCATAAAGAAAGCTGATTTAATAAGTCCACATATTAGGGATGACATTAAAAATTATTTTACAGAAAAGATAACTAGTAATGCTAATTATCCAGAGTATATTATGAGCTCTATAATATCTTTGTTAGGTAAAGAACACTATAGAAATATACCTGCATTAATGGAGTATTTTAGAAATTTAAAAAGAAACTCTGGGGTTTATATAGGTCGTGCTGTATTAGATGCCCTTTTTAATAACGTCTCAAGAACAGAAGCATTGGAAATTAGACAGTATTTTAATCGTGCTGATTTATGGGAAAAAAGAGCTATTATCCGCCTTGTCATTAATGCTCTACCTGGCGATGAACTTAGACCATGGTTGAAAAATATTAAAATTCATTTAGGAGATGATTTATTTGCTGTAGAAATATTTGATAAGGCAAAAAAAAGTAAATGATTCAAATTATAAATTTAAAGCATAAATATACAAATGCCAATAGTTCTGCCCTGCAAAATATCAATTTGCATATCCCCCCGGCCTCCGCTATTGGTTTGCTCGGTGAAAATGGGGCGGGGAAGACGACTTTAATGTCGTTGCTGACGGGGTTGCAAGCGGTGCAATCGGGGCAGATTTTGCTTAATGGTGTGCCGTTTGAGCAATTAAGCCGTGCCGAGTGTCATCCAATTTCCCTTGCGCTGTAGGATTTCACTTTTTATCCGCTTTTAATGGGGTGGGAAAACCTCTGCTTAATTCCTGCTGAAATAGATATGCAATCTCGTTAATTTATTTTAGATGAAGCAGTTTTTTCATTTTTACCTCTTATTTTTTCATCTTGGTATTTAATTTTTCAACTAATTGGCTAACATTCTCATCCGTATTCACTGTCCTTGTTAGCTTTTAGTAACTTCTACAGTAAGTGGGGTTGGTGTTAAAACCGAAGTCATAGGCATTGGTCTGCAGGGCACTTAAATTCTATTACCTATAGCTGAGTTAAATGGAAAAGATCAACAATTTTAACCGCACTCTTCCCCAAATATTAGAAAAGCTTATCGCATTCGTGTAAAATAAGTTAAATTTTATCTATTCATTGGAACAACAATGAAAAAACTTTTATCACTCTTTATTTTAGGATTATCACTTATCTTAACAGGTTGTAGCTCTCTTAAGACCGAAAACAACTTAGAAAGAAACCCTGAAACTAAATATGCTTCATTTAAAGTGGTGAATACGACTTCGGAGCATTCTATTGATCCTAAAGTCGCTAACCTTTTTGGTGCAGAACTTCGCGCACAGTTGAGTAAATTTGGCTATAAAGAAGGCGATGATGTAACGATCAGTTATAGCGTTGATGCTTTTGATCAAGGTAACCGCGCGCTTCGAATGTTTGTTGGCTTTGGTGTAGGGAAAGGCACAATGGAGTTTTCTACGGCATTAAAAGATAAATCGGGCAAATCGCTTGGCAATATTTCAACTGAATCTGCACTAAAAATGGGATTTTTTGGCGGAAGTTTGGATAATTTAATCCGTAAAAATGCTATTGCTGTTGCAACTCGTATTCATAAAGCAAAAATTTTCCAAAAAGCGGAACAAGCTAAAGAGTGATGAACCCAATCTGCACCTTCTCTTTCAATATTTCAGCATGGAACGTAGTTGCCAATAAAGCCTTGTCGGTTGAAGATTGGCAACAGGGCGAGGCGTTTTGGCAGGCAAATGCTGAGCGTTGGGAAACGGTTTCGCCGAAATTGGCATTTCTGCCACCGCTCAAACGCCGCCGTTTAAGCGATGCCGCTCGCCTTTTCTTTGAAAGTGCGTGGGAATTAACGGCAGAGGGCGAAAATCTGCCGGTGGTGTATGCCTCACAAAACAGCGAAATCAATCGTAGTTTTGCCCTGTGGGAAAGTTTGTTGAAAGAGGGCGATGTGTCGCCGACTTCATTTAGCCTGTCGGTGCATAATGCACTGGTGGGGCAGTGGTCGGAAATGCGTTGGGTGAAAGCGGAGACCACCGCGATTGCCGCTCAACACGATAATTTGGAAACTGCCCTGCTGGAAGCCTATTTGTTGCTCAATGATGGGCATCAGAAAGTGCTGGTCGTGGTGGCGGAAGATCCGCTGGCGAAAGTGTATAACGCCGAGCCGGTTTATCGCCAACCCTTTGCTTATGCCTTGGCGTTGGTGGTGGAGCAAGGCAGTCAGTATCAGCTTGAACTGAACTCACAAGCGGTCGAAAACAGCGAAAAAGTTACAAATGGGGATAATGCCCTGATCTTTGTGCAACAACAGCACTTGGGCAACCGAGCGTGGCAAACCTCGGCAAGCCGTGGAGGTGTGTGGCGATGGGTGAAAAACTAAACTGGCTGAAACGCTTTGTCGCCACGCTGTTTGGTTTTGTGATTTTCGGCGTGGTGGGGGTGCTGTTTATCCCGCTGCTTTATCCTTACGCCAAAAATTACCCGCATAACCCGCTCGCCACCCAACTCAAAGGGCGAAAAATCGTCAGCCGAACCTGGTACTATTTTGTGCGGTATCTGCAATGGAGTGGGGTGCTGGAAGTGCATTATCACGGCTTTGAAAAACTCGGCAGAGCAGGGCAATTAGTGCTTGCTAATCACCCTTCACTACTGGATGTGGTGCTGATTTTCAGCCAAGAACACCGCTTTAACTGCATTGTAAAGCAAGATTTAATGCAAAATTCGGCAATGGTCAGCCCGATTAAAGCCTGCGGTTTTGTGCCGAACACCGAAAGTGAAGAACTGCTTGAAATTAGCCACCAAATCTTGCAAACCCAGCCGTTACTGCTGTTCCCTGAAGGCACGAGAACCAAAGATGACGGCGTGGTGCGATTGCACCGTGGGGCGGTCTCTATCGGGCTACGCAGTGCGAAAGTGATTACTCCGATTGTGATTCAACTGCAACATCGTGCCTTGAAAAAAGGGCAGCCGTGGTATGACATTGCCAAGCACAAAATGATTTATACGCTCAGGGTGGGCGAGGACATCGATCCGCAAACCTATTTGGCAGAAAAGCCGTTGCCGATTGCCTCACGCCGCCTGAATGCAGATTTGGAAACCTATTTTAATACCTACTCGAAGGAATAAAAATGCAATTAGAACAACAACTTAAACAACTGATTATTGATAGTCTTGCCCTTGAAGATATTAGCATTGATGACATTGAAACCGATGCGCCGCTGTTTGGTGATGACGGCTTAGGTTTAGATTCTGTTGATGCGCTGGAACTTGGCTTGGCGGTGCAAAAAACCTTCGGCTTAAAGCTCGACAGCGAAAACCAAAATCTGCGTAGCCACTTTGAAAGCGTGGCAACACTGGCAGCCTTTATTCGTAGCCAACAGGGGGCATAAAATGACCGAACAAGAGATTCAGAAAATCTTAACCGAAGCGTTGGTGAATTTGTTTGAAATTGACGAGAGCAAAATCACGCCCGAAACGCATCTCTACCAAGATTTAGAAATCGACAGCATTGATGCGATTGACTTAATCGACCACATCAAACGCCAAACCGGTTACAAACTGCAAGCGGACGATTTCCGCAACGTACGCACCGTGGCTGATGTGATTGAGGCGGTGAAGAAAATTTCTGCACAGTAATATAGTAGGGTGCGTTTACCAACGCACCGCAATGAAAAATAGTGTGTGCCTAACGCACTATAATGAGCAGGGCAAGCGCATATGTTGTTTATTTAGTGTACGATCAAATTCCCCTCTTTTTCAAAGAGGGGAGTTTGTTCTTTATAAGACAAACATGATATAACTGATTGATTTTTAATGAAAACATATTTCGTAAAATACGATCTTGCCCTGCTATAACGAAAAATGGTGCTGTCGCAAACGCACCCTACAATGATGATGAAACTACCTTATTCCCCAACCGATTTAATTGCCACCCACCCCAACTGGGCGTTCGCCGATTTTGAACGCCACGCTCTGCAACTCTCGGCACACTTGCAAGTTGAACAAATTCGTTCGATTGCTCTTTGGTTTGAGGACGGTGCAAAACTGGCTTGTACCCTGCTTGCCTGTTGGCATGCCGGTGTCAAAACCCTGTTTCCGCCGAATGACGCGCCGGAAAGCCGTGAATGGGTGGAAGCCAATGCCGATATTTGGCTTACCGACACCACGCTTTCGCACCCGCAAGCGGTACAATTTGCCGATTTTTCTGCCAGAGCGATGTTGCAAAAAAATGTCGAAAATCGACCGCTTGTTTCTCGCCAAAATCAGACCGCACTTTTAATGAAAACCTCCGGCAGCAGTGGTGAGGCGAAAACCATCGAGAAAACCGCCGAAGAGCTGTGGCTCAGTGCCGAAGTGCTGGCAAATGCACTGCCTTTTGCGCAGGGAAATCAGATTACCGCCATCACCAGCGTCAGCGCCCAGCACATTTACGGCTTAACGGTGCAGATTATGATGTCGCTAGTGCAAGGCTGGATCATCGGGCGCAAACAGCAATTCTTTCCGGAAAATTTACAGGCGGAAAGTGCCGCAACCCGTCAAAGTGTGCTGATTAGCAGTCCGGCAATGTTGAGCCGAATGGCTTGGCAGCAGCTTGATTTTCCTCAATTGGTCGGCGTGATTTCCTCCGATGGTGCATTGGATACCCTGCTTTTCGAGCAAATCCGCCACTGCCTCAACAAGCCTGTGATGGAAGTTTACCCAAATGGTTTTGAACTACTTGGGCGGATTGAGCGTATTGTCAAAATCGGCGACAAACGCACTTCATTGGTGGGGGTGGAAACGGCGTTAAATCAGCACCCTTGGCTGAACGATTGCTATATCGCCCAACAACCGAGCCATCCTCGCTTGGCGGCGTGGGTGGAGCTGAATGACGAAGGCATTACCGCTTTTCGGGAACAAGGGCGCAAGGCGGTGATTGAGGCATTGCGACGCTTCCTAAGTGCCAGCCAAGAAAGCTCGGCGGTTCCCCATTTTTGGCGGTTTACCGACCATCTGCCACGCAACAGCCAATCGAAAATCAGCTGTGTGGAATTTGAGAAAATCTGTCTGCACTTTGCCACGGACCCGATTTGGCTTGCAGAAAGCGTGGAAGCGGATTGGCAGATTTTTCACGGCAAAGTCCCGCTTGATCTTGCCTATTTCGGCGGACATTTCGCTAATTTTCCGCTCGTTCCCGGCGTAGTAGAAATGCAGTGGGTGATGGATAAAATCCACAGCTACTTTGGCGAAGAGAAAGCCGTGGCACGCTTTGATAACCTCAAATTCCAAAAATTCCTCCGCCCGAACGACGAGCTGGAACTCCGCCTCAAATGGGAAGAAAGCAAAAACCGAATGGCATTCCAACTCAAAACCGGTGGCGAAATGTGCGGCAGCGGGTTAGTGGTGTTTGTGGATGAGTAAATACCCCTTACTTAAAGACAATGAAAAAATTGACTGTGCTGATAACCGTTTTACTTACGCTATTAAGCCTCGCCTACCCCCTTATTTGGCTGTGGCAGGGGCAGGATAGCTCGATATTAGGCTATCTGCCGTTTCTGCTTGCGCTTTGCTGGGGGGCGAAAGCGGGGCTGCAAGCGGTTGATTTTCAGCAATTTTTTGCCATTTTAATGGCGATTATTTTACTGATTGTTGGGGTTAGCCGAAGCCTTGAAACAATGTATTGGTATCCGATTATCATCAACGGCATTATGCTGGCGATGTTTGGCGGCAGTTTGTGGCAAAATCAAACCATAGTCGAACGCCTCGCCCGTTTGCAAGATCCGAATTTGCCCGAAGAGGGCGTGCGTTACACCCGAAAAGTGACCCAACTTTGGTGTGGCGTGTTTATGCTGAATATAGTGATTTCAACCCTGCTTATCGCTGCCGAACAATTTGCGTGGTGGGCGATTTACACCGGCGTGATTGCCTATGTCATTATGGGCGTGGTGATGGGGGGCGAATGGTTGTACCGAAAAATAGTGATACAACGATAACACAATGAAATTTTCCGATTATTTAACCGAACATAATATCCAATCTGTTGGGCTGTGGCTGGAAGACAGTCGCCGGTTCGCCCAAGTGTTGCTTCACTGTTTGCACGCCAACGTGCGGTTGCTTTTACCGCCGAATTTATTGGCGGAAAATCGGGCGTGGCTGGACGAAAACGCCGATCTGTTTATTTGTGATGATAATCTTGCCGAGGTTGGCGATTTGCAAGAAATCGAGCAAATCCTACCGCTTGTGGATAAACAGAGTGAAAGCGAGATTTGGCTGAAAACCTCGGGCAGCAGTGGCGAGGCAAAAATTATCCGCAAAACCGCTGCACAAATGTGGTGTGAAGCAGCCGCACTTTCGCATGTGTTACCACTCGAAAAAGGCGGGACTGTGCAACTGCTCGGCAGTGTCAGCACTCAGCACCTCTACGGTTTAACCTTTCGCATCTTCTTGGCATTAGAAATGGGCTGGCAATTGGGCGGGGCAGCGTTGCAATACCCCGAATTTCTGATTGCCGAAACCCGCCGTCAAAAAGCAGTCTGGATCAGCAGTCCGGCACTGCTGATGAACCTCCATCTGGCTAACCCTGAATTTGCTACGCTCCCCCTTGCTGGCATTCTCTCTTCCGGCGGGGCATTGCCGGCACAGACCGCTTCGGCACTGCGTCATACCCTTGCTTGCCCGATCATTGAAATCTATGGCAGCACCGAAACCGGTGTGATTGCCCATCGCACCCAAGCAGGCGGTTGGCAGCCAATGCCACAAAGCCGGCTTGGCTTAAATGCAGACGGAGCCTTGTGGGTAGAAAGCCCGTGGTTGGCACAACGTGAACAGACCGCCGACAGCGTGCAGTTTGCTGAGAACGGCTTTGAACTACTCGGGCGGATTGACCGCATCGTCAAACTGGGCGACAAGCGGGTTTCATTGGCAAAAATTGAGCAAGATTTGCTGAAACACCCTTGGGTGAGCGATTGCTATCTTGGCTTACACCCTGAACATCAACGCCCTGTGGCATGGGTTGCCCTCAACTCAGCAGGGCTGGCAGCACAGCGGAAAAGTCTGATCGCCGAATTGAGAAAGCACTTGCTCCCAACCCAAGAAAAATTTGCCCTGCCCCGCTACTGGCGTTTTTGCGACAAACTGCCAAGAAACAGCCAATCGAAAATCAGCCGAGCGGATTTTGAGAGGGTGTGTTTGGAAAAAGTATAATAAATATAGAATGTGTATTTAACGATATAATACAAGAGAAGAGATTGAAAAATTAAAAGCACGATTTAGGAAACAAGAACAATGAACTTCACGCCCACCGCCGTCATTCCCCACTACAACCATTCCGCCACTATAGGCAAGGTGGTGGCAGAATTGCTTGCGCTTGATTTGCCGGTATTGATTGTCGATGACGGCTCCTCAATCGAGCATAAAAGGGTGCTGAAAACGCTGGAAAGTGACAAAGTGCAGTTGGTTTTTCGTGAGAAAAACGGTGGTAAAGGGGTGGCGGTGAAAACCGGTTTAACAAAAGCCTTTGAGCTGGGATTTAGCCACGCAGTGCAGGTGGATGCGGACGGTCAGCACAACTTGGCAGACGTGGTTGAAATGCTTGCAAAATCTCGGGCAAATCCGACCGCTTGCATTTGCGGTAAACCGATTTATGGCGAGGATGCGCCAAAAGCACGGCTCTATGGGCGGAAAATCACCAACTTTTGGCTGGCGGTAAACACTCACTCCACCCAAATTGCGGACGGAATGTGTGGCTTCCGCCTCTATCCGCTTGCCGAAGTCATGCTGATTTTACAAAGCGAGCAGCTTGGCGACAGAATGGATTTCGACATTGAAATTCTTGTTCACTGCCACTGGCGTAAAATTCCACTGGTTTGGGTGGGCACGCAGGTGAAATATGAAGCCGGCGGTGTTTCACACTTTCGAGGTTGGGCGGATAATTGGCTTATCAGCAAAATGCATGCACGGCTGTTTTTCAAGATGTTGAGGCGCTGGCTTATGGGGAAAATGCGATGAAATCAACCCACTGGGCAAAACAAGCAGAGCGTGGCTCGCCGTTTTTTCTACGTTTAACCACCTTAATTGTGAAGTACTTTCCGCTGGGAGGCATTCGTTTTGTTACCTTTTGGGTGGTGCTTTATTTTTACCTTACCTCAAAAAAAGCCCGCTCGCATATTGCCGAATATCACACTCATCTACAGGCGACTTTTCCTCATCTTAGACTTCCGAAACAGGCGGTTTTTCGTCAGTTTCTTGCCTTTGGCGAGGCAATAACCGACCGTTTTGCCGTGTGGCAACGTAAAATTTGCTATACAGATTTAGTGGTGGATGATGCAGATAATCTCCATGCAGAAATGGGCAATCCTAAAAGGAGAGGGCAGATTTTAGTTTGTTCCCATTTTGGCAATATGGAAATTTGCCGAGCATTGGTGGGTAGTGGTCATCTCCCGCATTTTAAGCTAAATGTGTTGGTGCATAGTCGTAATGCAGAGGTGTTTAATCAAGCCTTGACAAAAGCTGGTGCGAGTGAGCTTTCGTTAATTCAAGTGGACGAGTTGGACGCACAAAAAATGTTGGAATTAAGCGAACGGATTGAACGAGGCGAGTGGATTGCCTTGGCTGCTGACCGTGTTCCGCTACGGGGGGATAAAACCCAAGCGGTTGAATTTCTCGGAAAATCTGCAAACTTCCCCGAAGGGGCGTGGTTGCTGGCAAGTCTGCTAAAAGCGGAACTCAACACGGTTTTTTGCTTAAAAGAGAATGGAAAATACCGCTTGCAGTTGCGTAAATTCAGCCCACCGATTAGCGGACGAGGCACAGTTCGTCAGCAGAACATTCAACAAGCCATGCAAAACTATGCCAAACTGCTTGAAAAAGCGTGTGCGAAAAATCCGCTTTTGTGGTTTAATTTCTATGATTTTTGGCATCAACAATCTTAATAAGGAGAACTTATGAAATTTATTAGACTAGCTGCTATTGCGGCTGTAGTTGTGGCGATCTCTGCTTGTGCTCCTCGCAATGATACTCAATATTATTCTATTCAAGAAGTACTTAACTCGTCAAAAGCGAAAGAAGTTTTAGATCCAAATATCAAACTCTATTTTGGTACACCAGCACCAGGGGAGGTGGTTAGAGCTGGTGCAACCACTAGTCAGCGCACCAACGCTTTAAACAAAACAGATGCTGAAGCTTGTAACTGGGTCTTTTTATCTGCAGTAAAACGAATGCAAGAAGGCGCTAGACGAGCTGGCGTTACTAAAGTTGGCAATATTGTGAGCAACTACAATCACAAAGAATTTAGTAGCACAACACAATTTGAATGCCATGCCGGCCGCACTATGGCAGGTGTTGCATTAAAAGGTGACATTACTAAATAATTCCTAAGGTGCATTTGTTAATGCACCTTATTCTTTCATTTTATTAAAACGGCGCATTGGTAAACATACCCTACTATTATGCGAATAAAAAAACACATTTACGCCCGCCACTCCTCCGAATATGAAATCCCGTTTTTTGATGTGGATTCGATGGACATTATGTGGCATGGGCATTATGTCAAATATCTGGAAATGGCTCGCTGTGCCTTTTTGGAGCAAATTCATTACACCTATGACGTGATGAAAGCCCACGGCTACGGCTATCCGATTGTGCAACTGAATTTAAAATATGTCCGCCCTGCGCTGTTTCGCCAAAAAATTCGGGTCGATGTGGCGTTGGTGGAATATGAAAGCTCCATTCGCTTTGATTACACTATTGTCGATCTTGCCACCGGCAAGAAATTAACCACCGGCAGCACCACGCAAGTGGCGGTGGAAATTGCCAGTCAAGAAATGCAGTTCCAAACCCCTCCGTCTTGGCGAAGTGCGGTGGAAAATTATCAGGGCTTTGTGGCAGAGAATATAGAATGAAAAAATTGATCTTTTTGCTGATTTTTAGCCTATTTTCACCACTTGTTGTGGCATTTTCGCAACAAGATTTAGTTTTGCAACTCCAAAAGCCAAGCAATTTGCAAGGGCAGTTTAGCCAGCAACGTTTTTTAAACGGGCTAACCAAGCCGATGACGACACAGGGTGATTTTGTGTTGCTGAAAAATCAGGGCTTACTGTGGCAGATGAAAAAGCCGTTTGAAAACCAACTGCGTGTGAAAGCAGACGGCATTAGCCAGTGGAACGGTTCGGAGTGGGTAAGCAGCCAGCAACTCGGGCAGTCGGAACAGATTAAGCTGTTTTTAGGGCTGTTGTCGGGCGATGTGGCGGCACTTTCTTCACAATTTGATCTGCAACTGAACGGCACCGAAAAAGCGTGGCAACTCAGCCTTGTGCCGAACAGTTTGCTGATGAAACAGATTTTTGACAATATTGAAATCCGAGGCGATCTGGTGGTGAAAAGCATCGAAATTCGGGAAAAACAGGGGGATCGCACACTGATCCGTTTCGAGCAAATTCAGCAAGATCAGCCGTTATCGGCATTTGCCCAATCTGCGTTGCAAAAAGAATGAAAAAATTGACCGCTTGCCGTTGGCTTTACGCCCTGTTTTTATTGGGCGTGTTGATTGTCTTTGGCGTACAGTTGCGCCAAGGCGGTTGGCTCCAAACCGAACTGCAAGCATTACTCCCTGAAAGCCATTGGTCGGCAGCACAACGACAAGCCGACCGCCACCAAGAGGCGCAACTTAACCGCCAATTCATTGCCCTTGTCGGGCATTCTGAGGCACAATCCGCCTTTCAACTTACTGCTGAATTGGGCGAAAAATGGCAAAAGAGCGGTCATTTTTCGGTGGTAAATTGGCGGGTTGAACCTAATTTGCCCACTCTTCGCCAACAATTGCAGCAACTGCGTGTCGCAACCTTGCCGGAAACCGTGCGAGCAGAGCTACTCAGCCAGCCAAACCGCTATTTTCAAGCCTATGCCGAGCAACTGGCGAACCCTTTCCAACAACAAAATCTGTTACCGCTGAACCAAGATTGGCTTGGCTTTGGGCGTTTTGCATTGAGTGCCGCACAGGGCTTGTCTTCGCTTAAATGGCATTCGGAAAACGGAATGCTTTATCAAGAAAGCGAAAAAATGACGTGGGTTGCCATTCACGCCGAATTAGCTCAGGCGGATTTGGTTAGCCCCTCGCTGGCGTTGTTAAATCTGGTTGAAGAGAGCAAGCAACAGATCCAAGCTCAACACGGCAAATTACTCGCTACCGGCACTTCGCTGTTTGCGGCTCACGCTAAACAACAAGCGGAAACAGAAAGTGTGCTGATGAGTAGTCTTGGCATTGGCTTTACTCTGCTGCTCCTGCTGGGTGTTTTCCGCTCGTTGCGAGTGCTGTGGCTGTTCTTGCCGATTGCGGTGGGAATGTTGTGTGGCATAACGGCAACGGTGCTGGGCTTTGGGCATATTCATATTTTAACCTTGGTTATCGGCACCAGCCTGATTGGGGTGTTAATCGATTTCCCGCTCCATTGGCTGAGCGGCGCACTTTCCAACCCAAATTGGCAGCCACAACAGGCGATGAACCGCCTGCGGTTCAGCTTTTTGATTAGCCTGCTGGTGACATTGCTGGGCTATCTGCTGTTAGGTTTCACGCCCTTAACGGTGCTAAAACAGACCGCACTTTTCTCTGCTGTGGCGTTGGTGACGGCAATGTTGGCAACGGTGTTGTTTTTGCCGATGTTATTTCAACGGCATAAACAAGCTCAGGTTCTAAATGTAGGGGCGTACTGCCTACGCCCGTTCAAAACATTATTGACGTTCATTGGTTGGAATAAACATTGTGACGGGCGTACGCAGTACGCTCCTACATTCTCTCGTTGGTCTGAATTAGGCTATGTGATATTGGGCATATTCACCATAAGTGGCTTAGCCCAAACCCACTGGCAAGACGATATTCGCCATTGGGTTGCATTGCCGGAAAATTTGCTTGCCGATGCACAACAAATCAGCCGTATCACCCAAACCGATCTCGGTAGTCAGTATTTTTTAGTGATCGCCGAAAATGATGATAATTTGCTCAATAAAGAGCAAAATTTGACACAACAACTGCTTTTATTACAGCAACAAGGCAAAATTCACTCGTTTCAGGCATTGAGCCAGTGGATAATGTCACCGCAACAACAAAAGGCGTTTACGCAACAACTGGCAAGGCAAATTCAGCCTGAGGATTATGCGGTTTTAAGCGAGATCGGCATTGAGCAAGCTCATATTCAACAGGCGATTGAAGCATTTGCCCAAGAAAAACCGATTTCCTTGAAAAGTGCGTTGCAGACCGAACTCGGGCAGGCTTGGCGTTCGCTCTATTTGGGCGAGCTGGCACAGGGGCAAGTGGCGAGCGTGGTGAAAATCAGCGGTTTGCAAAATGTTGCGGAAATGACACCGCTTGCAAACGGCGTTGATATTTTTTGGCAAGACAAACGTGCTTACCTCAACCAAGCCTTTGAACAGAGCCGCAACCAAGCGGCGTGGCTGAAAGTGGTCTCTTTCGGGCTGGCTGGCTTGCTGCTAGGCTATTTCTTTGGGCTACGCCACACTGCTCGAATGTTGCTTGTGCCGTTCGGGGCGATTTTGGCAACCATGGCACTGTTCGGCTGGCTGGGGCTGCCGATTAGCCTGTTTGCGATGTTTGGCTTGTTGCTGGTTTCAGCAATCAGCATTGATTATACCGCCTATATGCAAACTGCCGAAGAGCCTCTGGCGGCAAAACGGATTGCGGTATTGCTTGCCGCCACTACCACGCTGATTTCATTTTTACTGCTCAGCCAGAGCCATACACCAGCAGTGGCAAGTTTCGGTTTAAGTGTTAGCCTCGGTATCGTATTTAGTGTGATCTTTACCTTTAAAATTTTTAATTAGAGTCGTTTACTCGCTTGGCTGGCACTTCGTACCTGCGCTCAAATACAATCATTTGTGCTAACGCACCATCAAATAAAATGGATTATGTTTAGCGGTGCTTTAAAACGCACCCAACGGAGAAAAGAGTATGCAACAATTTGATGTCGTGATTATTGGTGCCGGCCCATCAGGTTCGGTGTCTGCCTCGCTGCTGAAAAAACAGGGTTTTTCAGTGTGCGTGTTGGAAAAACAGCATTTCCCACGTTTTGTGATTGGCGAGAGCCTGCTACCACACTGTATGGAAATTTTAGAGGATGCAGGGTTGGTCGAGGCGGTTCACGCTGAACCGAGTTTCCAGTTCAAAAACGGGGCGGCTTTCACTTGGGGGAATCGTTACACCTATTTTGATTTTACCGATAAATTTACCGCCGGGCCGGGAACGACTTATCAAGTCCGCCGTGGGATTTTCGATAAAATTTTGATCGATGAAACCGCCAAAAAAGGCGTGGAAGTGCGATTCGGGCACGAGGTGTTAGCGTTGGATAATTCGGGGGATCTGGCGGTAATTTCGGCTCGTACCGAAGCCGGTGAAGCCTATCAAATTCAAGCCAAATTTGTGTTAGATGCCAGTGGTTACGGGCGTGTATTGCCTCGCTTAATGCAGTTGGATACACCGTCTCACCTGCCGGCACGTTTAGCACATTTTACCCATATTGACGACAACATTACCGCCGAAGACTTCGACCGCAATAAAATTTTGATTACCACGCACCCAAGCCATCGTGATGTTTGGCTATGGTTAATTCCATTTGCGGATAACCGTTGTTCTATCGGCGTGGTCGGCTTGCCTGATGTGCTGGAAGGCGACAGCGAAACCGTGTTGAAAAAATTTGCCCTCGAATGCCCAATGCTAAACCGCATTCTTGCCAATGCCAACTGGAACAACGAATTTCCGTTCCGTAACATTCAAGGCTACTCGGCAAATGTAAAATCCCTATACGGTAAACATTTCGCCCTGCTGGGCAATGCGGCTGAGTTTTTAGATCCAGTGTTCTCCTCTGGTGTGACGATTGCGCTACACTCGGCACAACTTGCCGCCCGTCTTGTTACTCAACAACTCAATGGGCAAGCGGTTGATTGGGAGCAGGAATTTACCAAACCGCTGATGGTGGGGGTAAACGCCTTCCGTACCTATGTAAACGGCTGGTATGACTGCGCATTCCAAGATGTGATCTACGCCCGCAATCCGCAACCGGAAATCCGCCAAATGATTTCCTCAATCCTTGCAGGTTATGCGTGGGACGAAAATAATCCGTTTGTGGCGAAATCTGAATCTCGTTTAGCCGCACTTGCTGAAATTTGTGGTTTGGCAACGCAGGATTAATTTTCCAGCCGCTTAGCGCTACCGTATATGGCTTATGCCCCGAATACCCACAGTATGCCATTTAAACTTGCAATGCCTAGTGCGACACTGAGCAGGGTGTTTTTAAACCATTTGTAGCTGAGTATTACGCAAATAAGCGCGAGCAGTTGGGCGTAGAGAAGGGGCATGTCGCTGTTATTGTGAGGGATAGTTAAACTTGTCAGTACCAGCAGCAACATGATCACAAGCGGTAAGGTTTTATTTAATTTCTGCAAAATTGGGTGAGCAAGTACCTTTTTCGGTAGAAATTCGGGGATAAAACGGCAGAGTTGAGTGCCAAGAATGAGTGCCGCAAACATGGCAAGAATATCAGTGGTCGGCATTGTTTTTCTCTTTATGATTTAATGATTGTGGCAATAAGGAGACGATAATAATTGCGAGCAAAATCGCGACGAGTAAGACACTGGTGTCGGTAATTTGGCGAGCAAGTAGAAAGCCAATAAGTGCAATGGCGATCGGTTTCCACTGCTTTTGGCTGTTGTATTGTTCAAAAGCGAGAATGGTAAATAGGCAGGGGAGAGCGAAGTCTAAATTTGGAATGTAATTCGCCACGCTGTCTCCAAGCACAACCCCAACGATGGTGGCAAAGGTCCAGTACGACATGCCTAAAATGCTGGTTTTGAACATCAAGGCTTGGCGTTTTTCTGCCGAGAATGTTGAGAGTAGCGCAAAGTTTTCATCAGTAAGATAACTTAATGTGAAAATACGTTTGAGTTTTTCTTTAGGCAATGCATCATGCATATTTAGCGTATAGAAAATAAAACGTAGGCTCATGAGTAATGTGCTGAGAAAAACCGAGAGTACACCCGCACCAGAAGCAAAAAAGGGAATGGCAGCATATTGAGCTGTACCGGAGAAAACGGTAAAGCACATTGCGATAGTAAACCATGCCGGCATACCGGCATTGGTGGCGAGCATACCGTAAGCTACTCCGGCAGCAAAGTAGCCCATGAAAATTGGGCTGGTTAGCCGGAAAGCATTTTTCCAACTATTTTCAGTATTTAAAGACATTGGCAAATAAAGTCAGGAAAAAGCAGTATTATCCGCTTTTTTCAGAAAATTGCGAGTGTGGCAAGCGGTAAATTTTGTACTAAATTTTACAAAATTTATTGCTGTTCTTTATAGCAGACGGTTACTTTTAACCCTTTTTTACCTTTGAGCTCGAAGCCATTGCTGAGCATAATTTTGTAGTGATGTAACTCCGCTATACGGTATGCAATGGAAAGCCCTAAACCACTACCTTTTTCATTCTGTCCTGCTGGGCGATAAAAACGTTGCCCTAGTTTCATAAGATCACTTTCTTCTACTCCGCCACCATTATCTTCAATAATGATGCAATCGTTATCAAGTGTGACGCGAATTTGTGAGCCTTCAGAACAATATTTTATCGCGTTTTCCAGCAAATTACGTAACATTAAAGAAAGTAACAATGGCTGTCCTTGCCGTACAAGCGGTGCAGTTTTGGTGAAAAATTGCAAATCAATATGGCGTTTTTCTGCTTGGAAGTAGAGCTCAGCAATGAGTGATGGGATGAGTTTTTCCCAGTCAATTGGCTCTAAATCTTCAAGTTGTTGTAAGTTATCTAAGCGCGAAAGTGTCAGCAGCTGTTCCACAAGTTGTGTTGCGCGATCAATACTTTTTGTGAGGTTATTTAATGCTTTTTCGCGTAATTCATGATCTTCACCGGCAATTTGTGCAATTTCTGTTTGAATTTTAAGTGCAGCAAGCGGGCTACGCAGTTCATGAGCTGCATCGGAGGTAAAACGCCGCTCTCTTAATAACATAGCGGAAGTACGATCGAAAAATTGGTTTAAGCTATTTACTAATGGTGCAATTTCTTGTGGTACTTCAGTAGTAATTGGCTGACTATTTTCAGGCGTTCGGCGGCGTACTTCATCGCTTACTTGTCGCAAGCTTTTGAGTTCATAGTTAATTACCCATACGATTAAAATCAGTAGAAGTGGCAGGCTGACAAACCACACCCACATTTGTCCAATGACCATATCTTCGATTAAGTCATCGCGATAGTCGATTTCTTGACCAACCGCAATCATTAGATTGCCATCTACAACAGGCAGCCAGAAGATTTGCCATGGATCATCATCACCGTCTGTGAGATAGTCGCGTGAGAAGTTGTTGGGTTTGGGTGCAAAGGGGAAAAATTCGCCATTGCTGCCATCGTGCAATAACATTTCACCGTGGCGATTAAAGACGGCGAAAGCGAGGGCATCGTCATCAAAGCCCACTTTTTTGAAATGTCTTTTTAAGAATCCTCTGCCGGCAATTTCTTTACGAAATTCACGGCGCAGCTCCTTTGGTGGGCGGCGTTCGATAAGTAGTGAATGTAGATTGGAAGAGGCGAGTCGCTGTGCAAATAAAATTTGTTGGGTATCAAACATTTTATCCACTTCTTTGCGTACCTGAAACCAAGCAACGGTGGTAGAGAGTAGCCAAATAAATAATGAGGCAACACAGATAACTAAGATGAGTCGAAAGCGTAAGCTCCGGTTTTTAAACAGGCTCATGTTTGGTTTTCCCCAGCGTGTAACCAACACCGTGTACCGTACGGATAAATTGTTTGCCCAGTTTTTGGCGTAGGTTATGAATATGGACTTCTAATGCATTAGAACTGACTTCATCATCCCAAGTATAGAGTTTTTCTTCAATAGCTGAGCGGGTTAAAACTCGTTCTTTATTGCGCATAAACAACTCAAGCAAATTATATTCTCGGGTAGTTAGCGCAATTTCATTTTCGTTTAAAAAGACTTTACGCTGATTTGGGTCAAATTTAACGGCTTCATGTTGCAATATAGGGTTGCTTTGCCCATAACGACGGCGAATAAGTGCTTGTAAGCGAGCCACAACTTCGGCAAGCGCAAAAGGTTTACAGAGATAATCGTCTGCGCCGTGTTGTAAACCGGCAATGCGTTCATCCAGTGTGTCGCGTGCGGTTAAAATTAATACAGGGACATCGTTATTTGCTTTACGCCATAAATTAAGGATTGCTAGTCCATCCATTTGTGGTAGGGTGAGATCTAAAACTACCGCATCGTAAGCTGCTGTATTAACTGCTTGCGCACCTGTTTTGCCATCCTGAAACCAATCGACACTAAAGCCAGATTTAGTTAAACCCAGTTTTAAACCTTCACCAATTAGGTTGTCATCCTCAATTAATAAAATTCGCATAAGCTTATCCCTTTATTAAGCAAGCGGTTGAATTTGGCGGAAATTTTACAAAATTCAACCGCTTGCAATATAAGATTAATGTTTTTGGATACGGTAAACATCAACCGTATTGCTTTTAAAACGCTCTTTATCGATTTTACCAAAGATAGTAATAGTGTCATTTGGAGTGATATTTTGACCTTGCCATGCTTCATCTTCTACTTCAATTTTGATTTCTCCTGTGGCATCGCGGAAGATAAACTCATCGCCATCTACTTGGCGGATAATTTTTCCAGTTAATTGAATTGGCATATCATCTTGATTAGCTTTAAGTGCTTGCGCAACCGTTGCTGATTTGCCTGTGCCAGCATTAAAACCGCCTGTTTGATGACCCGCATCAAAACCGGCAAAAGCAACCGAAGAGAGTGTGAGGAGTGTTGCGAATGAAAGTAATTTTCTCATTGAGTCCATTCCTTTTTTAAGTCAATAAAAGTGTAAAAATAACATTGCTAGGGTCTGTCAATAATGCAGAGGCTTCCTTGCCTGCGCTATTTTTCGGTGATAACGCTGTTTACTTTGAATTATCAACAGCCCTAAAATTATTAAAGCATTGAAAGCTTAAGAGAAACTTAATCAGAATATCTCTCTCTTGATATTTATATTCTCTCAAGGCAATAAGCTATTTTTTATTCGCTTGATATACTTTCATTGCTTCAGGCACTAGGCGTGCTAAATTTGCTTGACGCGCTTCATTCGATGGGTGAGTTGAGAAAATGGAACTACCTCCACCGGTTGCTTGGCTCATTTTTTTCCATAAATTTGGTGCATATTCTGGGTTATAGCCTGCTTTTGCCATTAAGGTTAAGCCAACTTCATCTGCTTCCGTCTCTTGGCTGCGGGAGAAGGGCTTATTTACACCAAGATCGGCGATAGTACCAACTAAATCAATACCACCATAATTGGTTTGAATGCCCATTGCTTGTAATCCGATACTGCCAACGGTTGCGGCAATACCTGTTACCGCACTGACGGTACGGTCTGACTTACCATGCTCTTGTAGTGCATGAGCCATTTCATGCCCCATTACAACAGCAATTTCATCATTATTTAAATTCAGTTTTTCCACCAATCCTGTGTAAAACGCCATTTTACCGCCTGGCATTGCCCATGCATTTAATTCACTCGATTTTAAAACGGTAATTTCCCAATTAAAGGGTACACCGGTTTTATTTTCGCGCTCTGCATGAGGTTTCATCGTATTAAATACGGAATAAATGCGTTTCGCAGTTTGTGAGCTGGTATCAATCACACCTTGGGCAGCGGCTTGTTGTTTTACTCGTGCATAGCTACTGGCGGCCTCTTGATTAATGCCTTCTGTGGTTACACAGGCACTTAAAGCACCCGTGACAAACAGAGTACTGGCAACTTTAGTCCATTTTTTCATTATCTACTCCATAGAAAAAATGCCAAAGTAAACTTTGGCATTTAACAAAATTAAATAGGATTATTTTTTGGCACGTTCGAAAGATTCTAAGATCTCTTGACGTGCTGCGGCAACATCTTCCCAGCCTAATACTTTTACCCATTTACCCGCTTCTAACGCTTTATAGCTTTCGAAGAAGTGCTGGATTTGTGCTTTTAATAGTGCTGGTACATCGTTTACGTCCTGAATGTGGTCGTACTCTTTGCTTAATTTAGTATGTGGTACGGCAATCACTTTCGCATCTACGCCAGACTCATCTTCCATTTTTAATACGCCAACTGGACGACAACGAATAACCGAACCAGGTTGTAATGGGTATGGTGTCGGCACTAATACGTCCACAGGGTCACCATCTAAAGATAAAGTGTGGTTTACATAACCGTAGTTTGCTGGGTAGAACATTGCTGTTGCCATGAAGCGATCAACGAATAATGCACCACTCTCTTTGTCCACTTCGTATTTGATTGGATCTGAGTTTGCAGGAATTTCGATTACAACATAAATATCATCTGGTAGCTCTTTACCAGCAGGTACGTTTTCTAAGCCCATTTTGGTTTCCTTCTAAAATAGTGGAGTGAAAATTCGCTTGATTATAGCGGATATTGTAAAAAGCGAAAAGCAAGCGGTAGATTTTAAGCAGAAATTTGCAAATAATGTTGCTCAAAATGCAATTATATATTCTGATAATATCATTTTACGCAACAAAAAAAGCTCAGTATACTGCTTCTCATTAAATGGGCGAATGTGATTCGCCCCTACATTTCACAATGAGGAAAACACAATGTCTAACTATTTCAATACCTTAAATCTTCGTCAGCAGCTAGATCAATTAGGTCGTTGCCGTTTTATGGATCGTAATGAATTTGCAGATGGTTGCAATTTCTTAAAAGGCAAAAAAATCGTGATTGTGGGCTGTGGTGCACAGGGCTTAAACCAAGGCTTAAATATGCGTGATTCTGGTTTAGACATCGCTTACGCATTACGCCAAGCGGCGATTGATGAAAAACGTGCATCTTTCGTGCGTGCAAGCGAAAACGGTTTTAAAGTGGGCACTTATGAAGAGTTAATCCCAACCGCAGATTTAGTGGTGAACTTAACCCCTGATAAACAACACAGTAAAGTGGTTGCGGACGTTATGCCGTTAATGAAACAAGGTGCGGCATTAGGTTACTCTCACGGTTTAAACATCGTAGAACAAGGCGAACAAATTCGTAAAGACATTACTGTGGTAATGGTTGCACCAAAATGCCCGGGTACAGAAGTACGTGAAGAGTACAAACGTGGTTTTGGTGTGCCAACCTTAATCGCGGTTCACCCAGAAAACGATCCGAAAGGCGAAGGCTTAGCGATTGCGAAAGCGTGGGCGAGTGCCACAGGTGGCGACCGTGCGGGCGTGTTAGAATCTTCTTTCGTTGCCGAAGTAAAATCGGACTTAATGGGCGAGCAAACTATTCTTTGCGGTATGCTTCAAGCAGGTTCTATCGTGTGCTATGAAAAATTAGTGGCGGACGGCAAAGACCCAGCATACGCTGCAAAATTGATCCAATACGGTTGGGAAACTATCACCGAAGCGTTAAAACAAGGCGGTATCACCTTAATGATGGACAGACTTTCAAACGCAGCGAAACTCCGTGCATTTGAACTTTCTGAGCAAATTAAAGAAGAATTAACCTTCTTATTCCACAAACATATGGACGACATCATCAGTGGCGAATTTTCATCAACCATGATGGCAGACTGGGCAAACGGCGATGCAAACCTATTAAAATGGCGTGAAGAGACCGGTAAAGCCGCTTTTGAGAACGCACCAAAAGGCGACAATATCAAAATTTCTGAACAAGAATACTTTGATAACGGCGTAATTATGGTGGCAATGGTAAAAGCTGGCGTGGAATTGGCCTTTGATACAATGGTAGCAAGCGGCATCTATGAAGAATCAGCATACTATGAATCACTCCACGAATTACCGTTAATTGCCAACACCATTGCTCGTAAACGCTTGTACGAAATGAACGTAGTTATTTCAGACACCGCAGAATACGGTAACTACCTATTCGCAAACGTGGCGACCCCAATTTTGCGTGAAAAAGTGATCCCAACTTTACAACGTGGCGATTTAGGCGAACCAACCCCAGCGACTGAAATTGACAACGTAACATTGCGTGATGTAAACGATGCAATCCGTAACCACCCAATCGAGTACATCGGTCAAGAATTACGTGGTTATATGACGGATATGAAACGTATTTCTTCGCAAGGTTAATGAGTAATATTGAAAGGGGCTTTTGCCCCTTTTTTACTATTTGAAACAAGCGGTAAATTTTGGCTGAAATTTTGCAAAAATTTGTTAGAATTTGACCGCTTGTTTTTATTTAACGAGTGAGTAGAAATGAATCGTTGCTGGTGCATTTGAGGAACGAAACCGTATTAAACGAGATAGTGCCTCTAAGGGATTATTGTATTTATTCTTAAATTGAAGGAAATGCTATGAAAAGGTCATTAAAATTAACGCCTATTGCGATGTTGTTAGTCTATGCAGGCTTTTCTAATTTGGCGAGCGCAGAAACCTGCGAGCATACTGTGACAGAAGGTTTTTTATTAAAAGATCAGACTGTTTTACGTAATTATTGTACATATGATTTATCGGGTACAAATACGGAAGATCCCGAAATTGAGTTAAGAAATACGAATGCAACCTTTAATCACGTGACTATTTTGGGTGATGGGGAGAAAAGATCTAAGAGGTATTGGCGATTTGGTGGAAATATAGATCTCTTTTCGGCAAGTGAAAATTCTTCAGTGATTTTTAATAATGCAACTTTAGAATTAAATACATTATCTAATAATCTAAATAACCTTTTAAATGTAGATAATTCAACATTAACACTGAATAATAGTAATGTCACACATACTTCTTCGAAACATGCAAAAATTTTATATGCGGATAATGCTGCAACAGTTAATATTAATGATAGTATTTTAAAATCATCTATCACGGATGAAGAAAGTTCGAATTTCTATTCGAATGTTGTTCAAATTAATGGACTTAATCGCTCTACCATCAATATTTCTAATTCAACATTATCATCAAATAATGATGCAGGCTTCATTTATTTGAATGGTTCTGAATTAAATGTTGTTTCATCTAATCTTTCCCATGTTAAAAATATTGCCAGTACATCTTCTTTTTTTACGAGTTTAGTGAGTTTAACAAACTCAACAATGTTATTAAAAGACAGCCAATTAATAAGTGAGAAGGGCGATGCTTTATTTTCTATGACGAATGCGACTATTTCTGTAGATAATTCAACTTTATCTGTTAGTAATAGAACTAATTCTATTCTTTTTGGTGAAGGTAATGGTCAGAATAATATTACTATTAGAAATAGCCATTTAAGTGCAGATACTGCAATTTCTTCGTTTGATGGGCGATTTAATACAGGGTTAAATGTTCAAATTGAAAATAGTACTGTAAATACTAAAGCTTTTAGAAAGGAAGGGTTTTGGAATAATGCAGAAGAAAATCAATTAATCGCCAGAAATTCGACATTAATTGGTTATATTCATGACAGAAAAATGGCGGTAACATTAAACGATTCTACATGGAAGTATTCTTCAGATTATTCTGGAAAAGTTAAAGATTTATCTGGAGCAAATTCTACTATAGAAGTAGATAAAGCAAGTTATTTTTCAACTTTAACTATTGATGGAAATCTGAGTGGGAATTTGCATTTTGGGCTAAATACAGATATTGCTTCACAGCGAGGTGATAAAATTGTTGTTAATGGCTCATCGAGTGGTGAACATACTTTAACAGTGAAAGATTCGGGTAATGAGCCAAAAACATCTGGTGGAAAAGTTACTTTGGTTGAAACTAAAGACGGTATCGCAAATTTTGCTTTAAAAGATAGAGAATTTGTTGATGCGGGTGCTTATCGGTATTTTCTGAATAAAGATGGGACTAATTGGGTACTTTCTAATAGAATTGAGCCAATATCTGAGCCAGAACCTGAAGTGGTCATTACCGAGCCAGAAGTTCAACCAGAACCTGAAGTAGTTATTACCGAGCCAGAAGTTCAACCAGAACCTGAAGTAGTTATTACCGAGCCAGAAGTTCAGCCAGAGCCTGAAGTAGTTATTACCGAGCCAGAAGTTAAGCCAGAACCTGAAGTAGTTATTACCGAGCCAGAAGTTCAGCCAGAACTTGAGGTGGTCATTACTGAGCCAGAAGTTCAGCTAGAGCCACAGATCGAGCAGCCAATTCCTGAAACATCTGCAGAAGAAACGGTTTCGCCAGTAGTAGTGGTTACTCCTGTTGTGCCTGCAATTGTAGAAATAGCGACTGACAACGTGCCAAACGAACAGCCAGCAATGAAAGCATTAAGTGAAAAATCGAATGCACTGGTTTCCCTACGTCAAGCACAAGGTTTATTGATTAGCCAAAATTTACAAGGTGTTCATCAGCGTTTAGGTGAACTAAAAAATGAGCAAGCTAATAGTGTTTGGGTGAAAAATGTCAATGGTCGCCATAAAGCGAAATCTCAAGCCGTTTCGGCTGATAGCCGTTCATCGGGCTTTGAAATGGATTATCACAATTTGCAAATTGGTGCAGATCGTGCGGTATCCGAGAATGTTCGCTTAGGTGGATTTGTTGGTTCAAGTCGTGCTGATGTGGATTTCAATGGTGAATATGGCAAAGGCAAATTGCGTTCGCAAGCAGTCGGTTTATACGCTACTTTTGCAAATGCTGACGGCTGGTATGTGGACAATGTTGTAAAATATGAACGTTTAACTTCTCAAGCAAGTGAAAAACGCAAATATCACGCAGTTAGCTTATCTAATGAAATTGGTAAACGTATGATCTTTGGGCAGAACTGGACACTGACGCCACAAGCTCAACTGTCTTATCACACCATTGCAGGCAAAGATGATGAAAAACGTTTAAATCTGTTTACGGCTCGAACTGGTTTTCGTTTAGCAAAAGGCTTTGAATTTGCCAATGGCTGGGTGGTACAACCTTATGCGGAAGTGAATGGTATTGCTGAAAGAAGTAATAATGCGAAAGTGCGTGTGAATCAGTATCTGTTTGATGTGCCAGAAAGCAAGGGCAGATTGCAAGCGGCTCTGGGGCTGAATGCTGGTAACGGATCGCATCGTATTGGTATCGAAGTAGTGCAAACCTATGGTAATCAGGTTCGTCAGCTATTGGCGGCGATAGTGAACTATCGTTATCAGTGGTAGGTTTAATAAAAAGTAGCTTTAGCCTATTAAGATAACTCGGCGTTACTCCAAAAAAGAAGTGTAAAGGTGTGATGTTCGTCGATCTGCACCTTTTTGTTTTATGGCAATAAAATTCCCGATTTACACCGCTTAGAAATTTTCTCACTTCTGAGGTAATAACTATGAAACTCTGGTACTCCACCACTAGCCCGTTTGTGCGTAAAGTGCGGGCGGTGGCACATTTTCACGGCTTAGAGAATCAAATTGAATTACTGCAAACCACCAAAGCATTTGCGTTGGATTCTGGGCAGAATGCGGTTAATCCGTTAGGGAAAATCCCAGCACTGCAACGAGATAATGGCAAATGGCTGTTTGATAGTTCGCTGATTGCGGAATACTTGGACGATTTAGGTGTGCAAAATGGCAGCCAATCTCTGTTTCCACTGGGTGAAGATCGTTGGGATTGGCTGAATCTGTATAAACTCGCAGAGGGCATTTTGGAAAACGCTACTGCCTTGATGTTGCCAGAAAAAATGTTTCGCCCTGAGAATGAGTGGTGGACAGCACGCCACAAGCAGGTAGTAGAGCGTAATGAACGTTCGTTAAATATGGTATGGGCAGCGGTGCAAGCGGTTGGTTTTGAGCTGAATATTGCCACGCTTTATGTGGTTTGTTTAGTGGATTTTTTGAATTTCCGCTTTGAAGCTTGTGGTTCGGCAAATTATTCTGCCTTAGCGAAATTATCCGACTGGGCGATAGAGATGAATAGTCGTTATTCGTGTTTAGCACAAACCAAGCCGTATATGGCGTGATTTATGACAAGCGGTTAAATTTTTATGAAAGGGGATGTAGATAACGGCTAAAACCTCTATTTAGGTTAAGATAACCCAATGAGAAAAAGTCGACTAAGTCAGTACAAACCAAATATACTCATCGAGCTGTTTCTTGGGTAAATTTAACCGCTTGTATTGAGCAATAGGTTTTATCAAAGATTCTGAGGCATGCCGTTTCCTAGATGCTCTCCCCTAAATGAATTTGATAACCCAGATTGATAATGGCACTTTGCTGTGGAATACCGTGAATGCGGTTAAGCAGTTCTTCGGCAGCAATTTTACCCATCTCTAAGCGAGGAGTAATCACGCTGGCTAGTTGTGGCGTAAGCGATTGCCCCACATCGTGCCCGTGAAAGCCCGCAATTTTGATCTGTGTTGGCACGGTAATGCCTAAGCGTTGGCACTCAAATAATGCCCCGATTGCTAAATCGTCATTGGTGCAAAAAATACCATCTATTTGTGGAAATTGTTGTAACGCTTGTTTGAGCTGAGTTGCGCCTAGCGTGAAAGAAGAGTGCTGTTCTGTGGTAATGCTATTAGGGGTTAAGCCGTGTTTTCGCATCGCTTGCTCATACCCTTGCATTTTCAGTTTAGAACGTTTATCCATTCTCGCCCCGAAATAGACCACCTGCCGACAACCACGACTGATCATCGTCTCTACCATTGCTTGAGCCGCAGAAATGTTGTCAAAACCAACTGCTTGTTGAATACCGCCTTCACCGCTTTCCATAATTTCAATCACAGGAATGTTTGCCACTTCCAACATTTTCAGTGTACGAGGCGTATGATGGTTTTCCGACAAAATAATCCCGTCAATGTTGTAAGAAAGCAGTGATTCAATCCGCTGTTCTTCCTTCTCTTCACTATACCCATAGTGAGCAAGCATCGTCTGATAGCCTGCTTTATCAGTAATTTGCTCAATCCCTTTAATCACATCAGCAAAAACTTGGTTAGTCAGCGAAGGCACTAAAACCCCAATGGCACGGCTTTTGGCATTAGAGAGAATATCTGGCGCACGGTTTGGGATATAACCAAATTGCTCAATGGCAGCAGCGATTTTTTCACCGGTTTCTTTCGCAACGGTGTTGGGATTACGTAGATAACGGCTCACCGTCATTTTGGTAATGCCGAGATGCGTCGCAATATCTTGTAGAGTTGGGCGTTTTGGTTTATTCATGAGAATGGATTATTTGATTGGCGGAAGGCAATGGGAGTTGAACCCACCCAAGAACGCTGGCGTCCTTAACAGGATTTGAAGTCCTGCCGCATCACCGGATACGACTACCTTCCGAAAAAGTGGCGATATTGTAGCGAATTGATTAGAATTAGCCAAATTTTTCTTAAGTAAAATCACCCATGAATACGCTTTTCCGCCAACTGCCTTCCATTGATAAACTGCTTAATAGCGAACAAGCCAAACAGCTTATTGCTCAATTTGGGCATACTGCTTTTGTTCATCAAGCTCGCACATTGTTAGAACAAGCTAGAACCTATATCCAGCAAACGCAAACCCTGCCAGATTGGCTGGAACAAGCGGTGTTTTTTGGCAAAATTTCTGCAAATTTAGACCGCTTGCAATCGGTGCAGATGAAGAAAGTATTCAATCTCACAGGGACAGTATTGCATACCAACTTAGGGCGTGGGTTATGGTCGGAAAAGGCAATACAGGCAGCAACCAATGCAATGCGGAATAATGTGGCGTTGGAATTTGATATTGAAGCAGGCAAACGCTCGCACCGAGACAACTACATTTCCGAGCTGTTGCAAATACTTACCGGAGCGGAGGCAGCTTGCATTGTGAATAATAATGCGGCGGCGGTGTTGTTGATGTTAGCGACATTCGCACAGGGCAAGGAAGTGATCGTTTCCCGTGGTGAGCTGGTGGAAATTGGCGGGGCATTTCGCATTCCGGATATTATGGCTCAAGCCGGTTGCAAATTGGTGGAAGTCGGTACGACTAATCGCACTCATTTAAAGGATTATCGCAACGCGATCACCGAAAATACAGCCTTTTTAATGAAAGTTCACACCAGTAACTACCACATTGAGGGGTTCACCAGTTCGGTATCGGAAGAGGAATTGGTCGCTCTAGGAAAAGAATTTAATTTACCTGTAATTACCGACTTAGGCAGTGGTTCGCTAACTGATATGCAAACCCTTAATTTGCCTGCTGAGCCAATGGTTCAGAAAAAGGTGGCAGCAGGGGTAGATTTGGTTTCCTTCTCGGGCGATAAATTGTTAGGCGGGCCGCAAGCCGGCATTATTGTCGGTAGCCAAGCGATGATTAGCCAACTGCAACAACACCCGCTGAAACGGGTGCTACGTTGCGATAAAGTGATTTTATCGGCACTTGAGGCAACGCTACGCCACTACTTATTTCCGGAGCAATTAACCGATAACTTGCCGACTCTTCATTTACTCACTCAACCGCTTGAAACCTTGCAACACAAGGCAGAGCGATTAAAACAGGCACTACACAAGCGGTTAAATTCTGCTTATATTTTGCAAATTGAGCCAAGCCTCGCTCAAATCGGCAGTGGTGCGTTACCCACAGACACCTTACCTTCGATGGCTGTCACTATTTCCGCTGAAAAACAGAGTGATTTAATTGCATTGGAACAACAATTTAAAACCTACCCAAACCCGATTATCGGGCGTTTCGCTCAGCAGAAATTTTGGTTGGATTTACGCTCGGTCGCGGAGTTTGATAAGTTGATTGAGATGTTGGAATATTAATTTTGGTAGGGCAGACTGTGCCTGTCCGATTATTTAGAGTAAGATAAAGGAATCCTTATGGATCTGCACCACATTCGAGAAGATTACACCAAAAAAGTGCTTTCAATCCAAGATTGTCACCCAAACCCAATTACCCAATTTGAACAATGGTTGAGTGAGGCAATCAATGCCAAAGTGAATGAGCCGACAGCAATGAATATTGCTACAGTTGCAGCAAACGGGCGACCAAGTAGCCGAATGGTGCTGTTGAAAGAGGTCAATTCACAAGGCTTTGTGTTCTTTACCAATTACCAAAGCCGTAAAGGACGGGAAATTGCCGATAATCCGTTTGGCTGTTTAACCTTCTTTTGGGCGGAATTACAACGCCAAGTGCGGATTGAAGGGAAAATAGCAAAAATTCCGGCAGCAGAATCCGATGCCTATTTTGACTCACGTCCTTACACCAGCCGTTTGGGGGCTTGGGCGAGCGAGCAAAGCCAGCCTATCGAAAACTACAAGGCTTTGTTGCTAAAATCAGCTCAATTTGCATTGAAATATCCACTTTCAGTGCCTCGTCCACCACATTGGGGTGGCTATATTCTGATTCCCGACAGCATTGAATTTTGGCAAGGCAGAAGCAGCCGATTACACGACCGTATTCATTATTGGTTGGAAAATAATGAGTGGAAAAAAGAGCGGTTATCGCCATAGTGATAAAATGCCCTATCAGCTGATAGGGCATTACAATTTTTTGGGGGAATTATTTTAAGCTACCCACCATATCTTCTGGGCGTACCCATTCATCGAATTGTTCTGCAGTTAATAGACCTAAATTAATCGCTTCTTCTTTTAGGGTTGTACCATTTTTATGTGCAGTTTTCGCAATTTTTGCGGCGTTTTCGTAGCCAATATGCGTATTTAACGCGGTAACCAGCATTAATGATTGCTCTAATTGCTGTTTAATGCGAGGGTGATTTGACTCTATACCAATCGCACAGTGTTCATCAAATGAGATACACGCATCGGCTAAAAGCTGTGCAGATTGTAAGAAGTTAAACGCCATCACAGGTTTATACACGTTTAATTGGAAATGACCTTGTGTGCCAGCAAAAGAAATAGTGACATCGTTTCCTAACACTTGCGCACAGACCATAGTCATTGCTTCACACTGTGTTGGGTTTACTTTGCCAGGCATAATTGATGAGCCAGGTTCGTTTTCAGGGATTAAAATCTCACCAATACCAGAGCGCGGTCCCGATGCTAATAAGCGCACATCGTTGGCAATTTTGTAGAGTGAAACGGCAAGCTGTTTTAATGCGCCGTGGGTTTCTACTACTGCATCATGAGTTGCCAAGGCTTCAAATTTATTTTGTGCAGTAACAAATGGTAAGCCAGTAAATTGGGCGATATAGTTTGCTACTTTTACATCATAGCCTTTTGGCGTGTTTAAACCTGTACCTACAGCTGTGCCGCCTAATGCTAATTCTGCCAAATGCGGTAGTGTGTTTTCTAAGGCCTTAATGCCAAAGGATAATTGTGCAGCATAAGCAGAGAATTCTTGCCCTAGTGTTAATGGTGTTGCATCCATTAAGTGAGTACGCCCAATTTTGACTACATCTTTAAAGGTTTCTGCTTTCTCACTTAAGGTTTTTTGTAAGCGTTTTACTGCTGGAAGGGTATGCTCAACCACTTTTTTATAAGCAGCAATGTGCATTGCGGTTGGGTAGGTATCGTTAGAAGATTGGGATTTATTCACATCATCATTCGGATGGATAATTGATTTTTCGCCTAATTTACCGCCATTCAGTACGTGAGCGCGGTTAGAAACAACTTCGTTCACATTCATATTAGATTGCGTGCCTGAACCTGTTTGCCAAATAACGAGAGGGAATTGGTCATCTAATTGATTCGCCAAAATTTCGTCACAGGCTTGCGCAATAAGATCGCGTTTTTCTTGGCTTAATACGCCTAAATCATGGTTAGCATAAGCGGCGGCTTTTTTTAAGTATCCAAAGGCTTCAATAATCTCTTTTGGCATTGAAGCCTCAGGACCGATTTTGAAGTTGTTACGAGAACGTTCAGTTTGTGCTGCCCAGTATTTATCCGCAGGGACTTGCACTTCACCCATGGTGTCTTTTTCGATACGGAATGCCATTGTTTACTCCTCAATTAACAAAAATAATTGCCCAAATAGTAGCACTGCCAAAGATTGAAAGAAATGTTAAAGCGCTTTTATTGAGGGCTTTTTTCTATTTTTGTGATATGGATCATATTCTCGTATAGCCTCCAGTGGTTTGTTTAATAATGCCGAGCAATTCTAAATTAAGTAATTCCACCAAAACGCTCGCAATGTCCAATTCTACCGCTTTGGCTAAATCATCAGCGCTAATTGGGTTGAGTGTTATTTGGGCAAAAATAGCGGCTTGGCAAGCGGTCAATTCGGGGATATTTTTTGCAAAATTTTGTGGTTTTTGTAGCGCTTGTTTGGTTTCTAGTTCAAATAATTCGCCTTGTTGTGGTTGGTATTGCCAAGCGATCGCTTCTAAAATATCTTGTATGTTATCGACAAGTATTGCACCGTCTTTAATCAATTTATGGCAACCTGCGGCATAGGGGTTTTGGAGGGTATTGGGAATGGCGAAGACCTCTCGCCCTTGTTCGAGTGCATAGCGTGCAGTGATAAGTGAGCCACTATTTAAAGCTGCTTCTACTACTAATGTACCGAGCGATAAGCCACTGATAATACGGTTGCGGCGCGGAAAGTTTTCAGCAAGTGGCGGCTGTTTTGGAAAAAACTCTGAAACTAGAGCTCCGCCTGTTTCAACAATTTTTTCAGCAAGCTTGCGATGACGTGCAGGGTATAGGCAATTTAAACCAGAACCTAATACCGCGATGGTTATGCCGCCTTCATCAATTGTTCGTTGATGGCAGAAGCCATCAATCCCAATAGCTAAGCCGCTGGTTATCGCAAAATGATGTTTGACTAATTCCGCAGAAAAATGCCCAGCCCAATATTCGCCGTAATGTGAGTAATTACGGCTGCCAACAATGGCAATTTGTGGCAAAGAGAGGCTTTCAATGTTACCGTGTACGAATAAGATGGGTGGTGCAGTTGCAATCTGTTTTAGTAAGAAAGGATAATTTTCATCAAATAACGTGAGAATATGGCAATCGGCATGTTCTACCCAGCGTAATGCATCTTCCTGCCAACGTTGTTCTGGGTGAAACCAGCGTTGGATTTGTTTTTCATTCCAGCCTATTTGGCGCAGTTGCGTTTTATCAAATTGGCAGAAGGTGGCAAAATCGATTTCCGTGAGTAAGCGATTGATTTTTTGCGCGCCAAGCTGGGGGATTTGTAATAACGTTAAAAGTTTTTCGAGCATGTTTCCTCCAGAAAGCTATCAATAAACCTTAAGAAAAGTCAGGTATTTTTTCCATAATCATAAGAAAACCGTTAGAATAGCCAAACCTTAAATTGTAAATTTGGGAGAAAGATCACAAAAATGGCAGTTTTAGACGTATTAATTTACCCTGAAGCGAATCTGGCAAAAGTCTGCGAGCCAGTTGAAATAGTGGATGCAGCGTTAAATCAATTTATCGATGATATGTTCGATACTATGTACGATCACGAAGGCATTGGACTTGCTGCACCGCAAGTGAATGTCTTAAAACGAGTGATTACGATTGATATTGAAGGCGATAAAACCAATCAAATCGTGCTCATTAACCCTGAGATTTTAGAATCAAGTGGTGAAACGGGCATTGAAGAAGGGTGCCTATCTATTCCTGGTTGCAGAGCTTTAGTACCACGTAAAGAAAAGGTGAAGGTGAAGGCATTAAACCGTCAAGGTGAGGAATTTGTGTTAGATGCGGATGGGTTGTTAGCAATCTGCATTCAGCATGAAATTGATCATTTAAACGGTGTGTTGTTTGTCGATCATATTTCAACGTTGAAGCGCCAGCGGGTAAAAGAGAAAATGTTGAAGCTGAAAAAGCAAATTGCGCGAGCAAAATAATAAATAAGGCTAAATAGGACGTGCTATTTAGCCTTATCTTTTAACGTGTGCCATACACTACAATAGTTTTACCATGAGCAGAAATTAAGCCTTCGTCTTCTAATAGCTTCAACACTCGACCAACCGTTTCGCGTGAGCATCCTACCATTTGTCCAATTTCTTGTCGGGTAATTTTAATTTGCATTCCTTGTGGATGTGTCATTGCATCAGGCAATTTCGCTAAATTCAGTAGCGTTTGTGCAATTCTACCCGTAACATCAAGGAAGGCTAAATTGCTCACTTGGCGAGAAGTCATACGTAAGCGCCGTGCCATTTGAGCAGAGAGATACATCAAAATATCTGGATTTAAATGCACCAGCTGTTTGAATTTTTTATAAGAAATTTCAGCAATTTCGCAATCACATTTAGTGCGTACCCAAGCGGTGCGTTGTTGAGCTTTTTCTTCAAACAAGAGTAGCTCACCCACAAACTCGCCTTGTCCTAAGTTTGTCAGTAGCATTTCTTTGCCGTCATCATCTTTTACAAAAACGGAAACGGCACCTTTCACAATATAGAATAGAGATTCTGCTGAATCCCCAGCGTTAATCAACGTGTGTTTAGTTTGATAACGGTGAATGTGACAATGACTCAAAAACCACTCGACAGCCGGATCGTGGATGGAAGGAGGAGGAGTGAGATTTTCGAGTTGTGCTGTCGAGATTGAAACATCTTTCATAACATTTTGTTTGGGTATGTAAATATAAGGAAATTCTAACATATACGCTGGAATTGCTAAAGCAAGGCCAGCGTTTCTTATGGCTTTATTTTTCAGCGTCTTGCGATTCTTTTAGCATTGATAAGGCAGATTTCATGCTTCGCTCTAGCGTTTGTTTACGAGGATCATCATCTGAAACAAATTTCAGCATCATTCCCCATGTCATCGCGGCCATTTTGTAGTCTTCTTGCTCAAAATAGTAGAAGGCAATCATACTTAAAGCATCTAGATTTGTATGATCAGTGCGTAAGATTTTTTTCAGCACTTCCATGCCTTGCTCTTTGTCTTTTGGATCGGCAGAGAACATCAATACCTGTGCATAGCTTAAGTTGTATTGCATATTTTCAGGTTGTAAGTTTACCGCTTTAGCAAAGCTATCTAATGCTAATTGCCCATTTTCCGTTGCCATACCCAGTTGTCCAAGCATAAACCAGTTAGCATGGTCGCTTGGATTTTTCTGTAATTCTACGCGTAACGCCGTAGCAAATTGGTTCATTTCAGCCTCAGAAAGTGGATTGGCTTCTTCTTGCTTAATACGCTCAAAAAAGTAGTTTAATTTTTGATGGCTCATATCTAACATGTTGCCGCTAAACCATGAACCAACGCTTAAATAAGAGCCAATACTCGCTGTGGTGACTAATAATATCAGTGCGATAAACCAGCCTTTACCAAAGCGGTTGTGTGCCACCAAGGTTGGTTCTGCTGTTTCAGGAATATCATCAAGCAAACTTTGTTGTAGTTCTTGCTTGGTGCGCTCAGGATCATCAATGACACCTTCGTTTGCTTCCTGTTCGACTTCTTTTAAGCGATCAAAATAAAATGCTTTGTTTAAACTATCCCGCTTATTATCCTTGCGAGCAACGTGTTTGGTTAGCAAAGGGTAAAAAGCGATAGTACTTACTATCAGTGTAACCAACGCAATTAAAATCCAAAAACTCATACTATTGTTTCTCTTTTAAAATTTCTGCTAAGCGTGCTTGATCAAGCGTTTTTGCATTTTTTTCTGCAATTTTACCCGCTTGTTGAGCTGTTTTACGGCGGCGGAACAAGACAGCAAAGCCCAATAAGATAAGCGCGAGAGGCATCACCCATAAGAAAATTGTTGCAGGGGTTAATGGCGGATCGTAGGTAACGAAGTTGCCATAACGTTCAATCATGTAATCAACCACTTCATTTTTGCTTTTACCTTGTTTAAGTAACTCCAAGGTTTTATTACGCATATCGGTCGCGATGGTTGCATTAGAATCGGCAATATTATTATTCTGGCACTGTGGGCAGCGTAATTCTTGAATTAATGCGCGATAATCCGATTCTTGCTGTGGCGTATCAAATTGTTGAACCTCAATTGGGGCTGCGAAAACCGCAGGAGCCAATCCACAAAGTAAAATTAATGTTTTTTTCATCTTATTGTGTCTGTAATTTCTGATAAATTGGTTGTAGAACCTCTTGCCACACTTTTTCATTCACATCACCGGCATGGCGGTAGTGAATGATACCATTGCCATCAATAACAAAGGTTTCTGGCGCGCCATAAACACCTAAATCTAGGCCTAATGCGCCCTTTGGATCGTAAATAATCGCTTTATACGGATCACCATAGCTGGCAAGGAATTTGAGTGCTTTGGTGCGTTCATCTTTATAATCGACACCAACAATTTCTACGCCTTGTTTTGCCAACACGGTTAAATACTGATGCTCTGCGTAGCAGGTTGGACACCAAGTTGCCCACACGTTGAGTAATCTGGGTTTGCCTGTTTTTACTACATCGGCAGTGAGTATTTGTTTTTCATCTAGCACACTTTCAAGCTGGAAATTTGGCATGCTTTTGCCAACCAATGCGGATTCTAGCGCTTTAGGATCGTGTCCATTTGCATTCCAATTTAATTGCACGACAAAAGCAACGACTAAAGTAAGAAACGCAATTAATGGGAGAAAAAGTTTTTTATTCATTATGGCTCCGAAAAAAGATAACAAATTCTAGCATATTCCATCTGCCGATAAATCGACGCGGATCAAGCCAATGATTAAAAATAGCTAACAATGTGCCAGAGTAAAGCGTAAAAAGTGAGAAAACCGAGTGCAAGTAACAGCTTTGCGAGAGCAGGTTGTACGCGGTGTAACTTAAATAAAAGAGCCGCAATGAACAGCAGAGCAAGCGGATAGATCCAAAACACGATGGAGAAAAAATTAATTTGCTCAGCACTTAAATCTGGGTGGTGCGAAAAATGTGGTGATAAAAACCATGCGAGTGGAAATAGTGCCGATGGTAGGCAAAACAGCGCTAAAGCCCAGCTAAATTTAGAAAAGCCTTTTTGCATTTCTGATTGCATTTTTAACCCCTTGGATGAAATTGTTGATGAATAGATTTTAAACGCGCTTTGGCGACATGGGTATAAATTTGTGTAGTGGAAAGATCGCTATGCCCTAGCAACATTTGCACCACACGCAAATCCGCACCATGATTGACCAAATGGGTCGCGAAGGCGTGGCGTAAAACGTGGGGAGAGAGTTTATCAGAGTCAATCCCAGCTAGCACGGCATAATGTTTAATTCTGTGCCAAAAGGTTTGGCGAGTCATCTCCACACCACGTTTACTTGGAAACACTACATCAGATTGTTTGTGATTAAGCAATAATGGGCGCGCGTAATTGAAAAATTCTGTAATCCAATACACCGCTTCTTCTCCCATTGGTACCAACCGTTCTTTATCGCCTTTCCCGATTACGCGTACCACACCTTGCCTTAGGCTTAGATTTTCTAGCGTTAGTGAGGTCAGCTCGGTAACTCGCAGCCCCGTTGCATAGAGTAATTCCAGCATGGCTTTATCACGCAGCTCAATTGGGTCGAGAGTATTTGGTGTATCCAGCAAATCTTGCACCTGATCTTCACTCAAAGATTTTGGTAAACGCGCGGCTTTCTTGGGTGATGAAAGTAGCGCGGCAGGATCATCTGAACGGTAGTTTTCTAAATAAAGAAAACGAAAAAACTTGCGTAAACAACTTAGCATCCGCGCTGAGCTACTTGCTTTATAGCCCTGCATTAAGCGTTCGCCTAAAAAGGTTTGTAAATCTACCTTATCCAGCGTTAAAAATGCACGAGGCTCGGATAGCCATTGACTAAAACTCTCCAAGTCTAAACGGTAGGAAGCCACAGTATTGTCTGACAAACCGTGTTCCTGCCACAGGGTATCAAGGAATTGTTCAATAATTGGATCAAGCGGTTTCATACAAGCGGTGCAAATTTAAGAAAATTTTGCAAATTCTAGCATTGATTGCCCAAAAGCAAACGGCTGAATTTGCAAATTTTTTCGCAAATTCAGCCGCTTACTTGGTGACACTATAGCGTATTAAAATTTCGCAACGAATTCCGCATAGGCATTGATAAAGCCTTCAAGCGTTGCTTTTGCCGGTTCAGAAACCAGTTCGCCTTGTTCATTAAACGCACCAGCAAAAATACCACCAATATTGGCAGCAAATGGCAGGACTGGCATATTAATATAAGCGCCAGCTGCAATAGTGCGAAGTGCGTCGGTCACTCGTGGGCTGCCGCTGGCACTTACGCTCATTAAGGCTAGTGGTTTGCCAATCCATTGGCTTTGTCCAGCTGGACGAGAAATCACATCAATGGCATTTTTTAGCATGGCAGAATAACCGCCATTATGTTCAGGGCTAACCCACATAACACCATCGGCATGTTTTATCGCTTCACGTACGCGGTTATAGGCGGGAATATCTTGGCTTTCTAAATCACGGTCATAAAGGGGTAAATCACCGATTTCTACAATGTTTAATTGCAGTGAAGTTGGCGCGATTTTTTGTAAATGTTTCACCGCGAGATGATTAAATGAAGTTTGGCTTGCAGAGCCGATAAGTACAGCGATTTGTTTACTCATGTTAATGTCCTTTTAAAAAGAAATGTGAGGGGATATATAGCATGCCCCTACGGAAAAGTTAATGTATTTATACCAAGTCAAATAATAGAAATTCTACAGTTTCACTATTTTCAATTGATAATGTTGCTTGTTGGCTAATACCCACGGCATCTCCTGCAAAAAGCAGATGGTCTTCCACTAAAAGAGAGCCTTTCACGACTTGTAGCCAGTAACGGCGGGTTGGATCAAGCGCTAGATTTTCGCCATTTTTTTGCAAAAATTGATAACGCCATAGCTTCATATCTTGGTAAACCTTAAACGAGCCTTGCTCTGCATTTGGTGACAAAATTAAAGTCGCGCCTTGTTTTTCGGCAAAGCTGCCTTGGCTATACCTCGGTGTAATCCCTTTGGTATGAGGCATAATCCAGATTTGGTAAAGATGTAGCGTTTCTTGCGCATCGGGGTTAAATTCAGAATGGTAGATGCCTGTACCTGCCGACATAATCTGAAATTCGCCCGCTTTTACTTCAGTTTGATTCCCCATGCTGTCTTTATGTGCCACACGTCCATTTAATACATAGGTTAAAATTTCCATATCTTTGTGTGGGTGCATGCCAAAGCCCATGCTTGGCGCGATGTAGTCATCGTTAATCACTCTGAGATGAGAAAAGTGCATATGCTTTGGGTCATAATAATCAGCGAATGAAAAGGTGTGCCAGCTTTCTAGCCAACCGTGATTTGCATATCCTCGTTCATTGGCTTTTCTTATTTGTAACATCATACTATTCCTGTTTTGTTTGAATATTTGCATTGTAATTGAAAACAAAAATGCAACAAGATACAATTTTTCAAACATATTTTGCATAAATAGAAAGATAAGATGGAAAACATTAGTCTTGATGATATGCGGTTGTTTGTTGCGGTGGTACAGGCTGGGAGCTTAAGTCATGCTCAAGAACTGACCAATGTGCCTGTCTCCAAACTAAGCCGTCGTTTAACCCGCTTGGAACTCGCTTTAGGCACAAAATTAATGAGTCGAGGTAAGAAAGGTATTACTTTAAATGAAGTGGGTGAACGCTTTTTTCTGCAGGCACAAACCATGTTACAACAGGCGCAGTTTGCCGTAGAAAGTGTGCAAAATAGCCTGCAAAATCCGCAAGGATTGCTGAGAATTTCTGTGGCGGCGGATATTTTTCATCGCCTTATTGAGCCCCATTTAAGTACCTTTTTAGCGCGCTATCCTGATGTAAATTTGGAGCTTAATTTAAGCCAGCAGAAAATAAACATGATTCAAGATGGCATTGATTTAGCCGTGCGAGCGGGGACGATTGATAATGATAATGTGGTCGCAAAAGCATGGCTGACAATGCAGTTTGGTTTATTTGCCAGTGAGGAATATTTGGCTTGCCATGGCATGCCAGAAAGCCCGAATGAACTTTATCGGCATCAAATTATTAGCCAGATGCATACGTTGCCATGGCGTTTTAGCCAAGAGAATCGGACGGTAGAAATTGCCCCAGTGAGCCGCGTGAGTTGTAATGATTTTGAGTTGGTTGCATGCCAAATTCGGCAAGGTAATGGGCTCGGTATTTTGCCAATGCCTCGCCTTGATGAGCATTCGGATTTGGTACGCTTATTGCCAGACTGGCAATTGCCAAGCGTGCCAATTTCATTAATCTATTATAAAAATCGAGGCGCAGTACCAACAATTCGCTGTTTTGTGGAGTTTTTGCAGGAGATTTTGTTTGATTAATGCAGAGGTATTAATCTAAAACCTGCAATTTAGCGAAGCCCCATGTTTGCATAATCTGGTTTTGGCTTAAGAAATCTGCATCATGTGCAGTGCAAAACGCAACATTTTGCAAATTTTCTTTATTTTCAAACCGCTTGCCTTGCAAGAGTGCCTGCACGCGATGGGCAATACCGTTATTGGGATCGACAAAGAATGGCACTTTGGGTAGCAGCTGTTGCAACTCATTTTTGACTAACGGAAAGTGCGTACAGCCTAAAATGACGGTATCCAGTGTCGGATGGTGTTGCCATGCTTGCACCACGGTTTGCAAACGTGCCATATCCACTTTACCCGTGCGTTGCTTTTCTTCCACAATCTCTACTAAATCGGTCGTTCCAATTTTTTCAACTCGGCAGTCGGCTGCATATTTAGCGATGAGCTCATCCACATAGGGGCGAGAGACGGTGCCTTTTGTTGCGAGTAAGCCGATCGTTTTGGTTTGTGAAATTTGTGCAGCCGGTTTAATTGCCGGCACGGTGCCTACTATGGGAAGATCAAACGTTTGCCGTAAGGCAGGTAATACTACGGTACTGGCGGTATTACACGCGACAACGACCAGATCAAGCGGGTATTTTTGCGCAATTTTTTGCACAATCTCGACTGCACGAGCAATCAGCACCTTTTCTGGTTTTTCTGAATACGGGAAATAAGCATTATCAAAGCAATAGAGATAATGTGCGCTTGGTAGCACTTGGCGGAGTGCGTCATAGATGGTCAGCCCGCCCATACCTGAATCATACAGCAGAATGGTTGGTTTCATAGGCAAATGGAAAATCTCTTAAGAAAAGTTCTTTAATTTCAATTGGATAGCCCTTTAAAAGAAGCTCAGAACGACGGGCATACAAGCTGTTTTTACGCTGCCATTCGAGACTAATCCGTTCAGGATTTTGTGGAAATAGCCATAAACCAATAGCTTTCTCTCCCAGCGTTAATACTGGCTGAGCAACATTATCAATGGTTGCTTGCGGCAAAATAGTTTGAGCAAAAATCCACTCGGTTGTACCGCATTTTAGCACAACCTCCCGCACCCAGCAGAGTCCCCGTTGTGCAATGTGTTGCCAGCCTTCCTGCAGTACTTCTACCTGAAAACAGTGGCAAACGCCTTGTAGTTTTTCGGTAAGTGAACTGGTATGCAGCAGCCATTTCGCCACCTCTACAGGCAGATTATTCTTGTGCTGTTGCCATGCAGAGCACGATAGTAGCGAACGATATAGGCGTAAATCTTGTGGTGACATAGATTATAAATACTGGCTTAAAATAGCAGCAAGTTTTTCATAGCCTTGCTCAGTAAAGTGTAAACCATCATGGCAGAGCGCAAGATCAAGTTTGCCTTCTGCATTACTAAATTGTGCCCAAGTACGGATATAACCAATGTCTGTTGGGCAGTGTTCGGCAAAATAGTGATTTAGTTGCAAAATAGCGGGGTTGTCCGTTGTGGCAATATTATTCACAGGCGTTGCTTCAAGCAGAAAATAGCGAGAATGGGGGGCGATTTGGCGTAAATTTGCCACGATCTCTTCAATCCAAGCCAATACTTGTTTAGGCGAATAATCAGGCTCTTTGACAATATCGTTCACCCCTAAAAAGATAAATACGGTTTTACCCAGCGAGCGAATGCGCTGAGGTTTGATAATTACATCAAGATATTGGCGGGTACTTGTGCCAGAAAGCCCCAGATTTGCTACCGATTGCCCGTTTAAAGATGGTGTACCGGCTGGCATATCGCTCCACATATCAAATAGCGAATGCCCAATAAGGGAAACCTCTGCCTGTTTTTCAAATTCAGCTTGTTTACTTTGATAACGCTGGAAAATAGCTTGATCGGTGAGCATAGTTGCACCTTGTAATGGAAATGAACATTCAGATCATAACAAACCAGCGGTCAATTTTGCAGAAAAAATTGCAAAATTGACCGCTGGTTTGCTTTTTTTATTTTAGCTTGAGATTATTCGCTTGCCAATTTTCCTGCCGCTTCAACGACAACAGTGACAGCTTTGTCTTCTGTATCTTTCATCGTTTCTTCATTCGGGATTTCTTGTTGTGTACGATTAACGATCACACCTGCAACCATACCCGCTTTTAAGCCTAGGGCAGAACACATAGTAAATAAGGTGGCAGATTCCATTTCAAAGTTCATTACACCCAACTCTTGCCACTGTTTGAGTGAACCTTGGAAACGGCGGGTAACGCGACCTGTATAAGTGTCGTAACGTTCTTGACCAGGGTAGAAAGTGTCACTTGAGGCGGTAATGCCCACATAAGGTTTGACACCGTGTTTTTGTGCCGCATCAAACAGCGTTGTAGTGCAGTGGAAATCAGCTACCGCAGGGAATTCTAACGGAGCAAAGTGTTGGCTCGCGCCGTCAAGCCGCACCGCACCAGTGGTAATGAGAATATCGCCAACATTAATATGCTCTTGGATTGCGCCTGTAGTGCCGATACGTAAGAAGGTGCGAATACCCAATTGCGCAAGCTCTTCAACGCAGATAGAAACTGATGGGCCACCGATACCTGTTGAACAGACCACAATCGGTTTGCCATTAACATAGCCTAGCCATGAGGTAAATTCACGGGTAGAGACTAAAAATTCTGGATTATCCATCTTAGCGGCGATACGTTCGCTTCTTGCAGGATCACCTGGGACGATGGCAACAGTAGCGCCTTTTAACATCGCTTTAGTTAGGCCTAAGTGAAATACTTCTGACATTTTTAACTCCTTAATTGAGTGATGACTTGCGTTGAGATTGTCGCAATACAAGCGGTGAATAAGCAATGATTTTTTGCAAAGAATTTCGGATTTTGTGAAGTTGATCAAAAGGAAACGGTTGCGGTTTCAGGCTTATTTTTGTTAAATTAATAAAAATCGTTATCAATAAGGAAAGGTTATGATGCAATTACATACTCATTTTATGCCAAGTAAAGCGGCAATGTTAGTGGTGCTAGCTTGTGCACCGGCTTGGGCACAGCAGATTCAAAACGTGGCAGTGCTGGATGAGGTCAATGTTATCGCTTTAGAGATCAGCGATACGCTTGTCAATACTACTGTTAAGCAGAAGGAGCTCCAACAAAAACAGGCACATGATATTAAAACGTTATTTAAAAACAAAATGGATGTATATGGTACGCAGGCGCAGATGACGCGTGCCAGTGAAGGCGTCAATATTCGTGGCTTGCAAGGTAATCGTGTGACAACGACAGTCGATGATATTCCATTACCAGAAACGCAAGAAGCTAAACATTTTATGGCGTATGGCTCAGAATTTGGGCGTGGTGATTATATTGAAGTGACGGGGTTACGCGGTACAGCAGTGCAGTATGCCGGCTCAGCAAATAGTTTATCGGGCAGTGTAAACTTTGCCACACTCAACCCTGCTGATTTACTTAAGGATAAGACGTACGGTGGCTTTGCAGGTACGGGCTACAACAGTGTAGATAATTCTGTATATGGTACGCTTGGTGGAGCCGTTGCGCTGGGCGATTATCAAGGAATGTTGATGACAACGTTACGCGATGGCGATCAGACCATTAACCAAGGTAAAGATCGTGGAATCGGTGATAGCCGTACCGAGCCTAACCCTGCTGAATCAAAAAGCCAGTATGTGCTAACAAAACACCATTATAAATTTAATGATCAGCACACATTGCGTTTGGCTTTTGAACATTTGCATAAGAAAGTCGATACCAATTTGTTAGCGCAGACAGGGACAAGCATTGACTCTGGTAGTGGCACTCAACTGTATGGTACGAGCAATGATAAAGTTACCCGTAATCGAATTTCGTTAGGGCACGATTATAGTAATGATGAGGGCTGGTTGCAGACTGCGACTAACCAAATTTATTATCAGTCAGCGCATACGGAAAATGAACGTTTCCGCCAAGGTAGCAGAAATTATCGTCAAGAGCATACCACATCAGGGCATAAAACCTTTGGTTTTAATAGTGATTTAATGAGCTACATTGATGGCAACGTGCCGCAGGTATTACGTTATGGCGTGAGCTACAACCATACCCAAGCAACGAACCACTTGCGTTATGAGCGCCCTGCTTATATGAGTTTAACAACAGGTAATGCTTATTTTGACGGCAGGCCAACTGCGGATACGAGCCAAGATAAGTTCACAGCATATCTTGAAGACGAAATTGGATTTGGTACTTTATTTGTGACACCACAAATTGGTTTTGTACATTATCGTATTCGCCCAAAAGCCGCTGATCAATCTCAGGTTGAAGAATTTAGCCCGCGCAAACAGCGTGCCTCGAAATTTACCCCAAAAATCAGCTTAGAATGGCGAGCTAGCCCTGAGTTTAATCCGTATTTACAATATTCACGTGGTGTTCGTACACCATCGCCACAACAGCTTACCTCATATTTCTTTGAAAACCCAACTTACAGCTATTATATGCCAGCATTAGGCAGAATGGTAACAGGCTCTAGGACGGTGGCGGTTATTGGAAATCCAAATTTAAAAGCGGAAACGGCGGATAATTTCGAAATTGGTGTGAAGGGGAAATCGGCTGATCTGGAATATTTGCTGACGGGCTACTATAACCATTATAAAAACTTTATTGATTGGCAAGCTGATAGCTCGCTAGGTTGTATGAGTGGTTGTAAATATACTAGCTTTGTACAATATCAAAACCTCGATAAAGCCAAGGTGTACGGCATTACCTTTGATGCAAAATGGCAATTCTATGCGGATTATTACCTGATTGGTGGACTTGCCTATATGCGTGGTAAAGCCGAGAACCATGGAGAAAAGACACCAATTAACAGCGTACAGCCACTGAAAACAAAACTGGGGCTTAGCTATGAAAGTGAGACATTTGGTGCCAATGTACTCTGGAGCTATTCTCGTGGTAAGGCTGATAAGGATATTGAACAGTCCTCAAGCTATCTTTATAACCCAAGCGGTAGCTACAGTTTGGTGGATATTGGCGCTTATATTCGCCCAGTGAAAAATTTAACTATCAGTGCAAACTTAAATAATGTGTTTAATAAGAAATATTGGAATTGGAATGATATTTCCTATCTTGCACTATTAAGCAAAGCCAGTGTAGATCAAGGACGTGGCACGAATGGGATTCCGCTTGCTATCACAGCAAGTAATGCCGATCGTTATAGTGCGCCAGGACGAAACTTTAATGTGGGCATCCGCTACGAGTTTTAATTAATAGCTGAGACAAGCAGTGGATTTTGCATATTTTTCTGCAAAATCCACCGCTTGTTTGTTGAATAATATTAGTATTTTAACACTTCACTCTCATTCGGCACGGCAACACGGTTTTCAAACGCTTTACCTTTGATAAATTCACGCATATCCGCTTTGCTAACGGTGCCGTGATTAACCGTATCCATATGCACGGTAATGATATTGGCTTTTGGCATGGTTTCAGCCATTTTTGCCACATCGTTGGTATCCATAATAATGCCCGCTGGCTCAAAATTCTCTAATTCTGCTCCGCCAGTATTCATCACAACGACCTCTGGATTATATTGTTTTAATGCTGTTTCCACTTCACCATTCCAAACGGTATCGCCCACGATATAAAGTGTTTTTTCATTCTCAGTTTGGAACACCACGCCCATCGCTTCGCCCAAAAGTTCCGCTAACATTGGGTTAGCATACATTTCATCAGTACCGTGCTGACCGCCAGTTTTAGATAATTTCACATTTTTAAACGGGGTGTTTTTGCCGACGACTCGCACATCTTTAAAGCCTTGTGCACGAATGATTTTAGCGTCATTGGCATCTTGTACAAAAATTGGCAAGTCTTTGCTAATTAGCTCTTGTGCGGCTTTATCCCAGTGATCATCGTGGGTGTGGGTAACAATTACCGCATCCACGCCTTTCAATACACTTTCCACAGGCTCGGCAAGCGCAATTAACGGATTGCGTAACTGGCTATTTGGTGTGCCTGCAAAGCCTTCATATGCCCCTTTTTCGGCTAAATAAGGATCAACTAAGAAAGTCGCATCACCATATTGAATTTTAGCCGTCGCATTGCGGATATGCTGATAGCTGATCTCGGCATTTGCCGTTGCAGAAATGATTGAACCTAAGCTTAAAGCGGTAATCAGTGCCTTTAATTTCATTGAAAATTCCTTTGTAAAAAATTGAGAAAAATAGATCGCTTGTGACGATGTGTGCATTATTTCAAACAATAACAAACAAAAAAATTGACTTTAAAGGCAATAAACGAAAGAATTGGGTCAAAAATTTTCTGGAAACAAAGATGAATCTCCCCAAAATCGCCCTAGTCCTTTACCCCGAGTTTAATCCGTTGGTTTTTATTCCGCCGCAAATGATTTTTACGATGGAATTAGAAGGTGAACCATTGTTTGAGTGTAAAACTGTGGCAGAAAATCGCTCGCAAGCGGTGGGAATGGGCGGAAAAATTGCCATTTGTGCTGATGCTGATCTCAGTTGGGCGGAAGAAGCGGATTTAATTGTGATCGCTGGTTGGACAGATTTGGATACGCCACCTTCGGCTGCGTTAAAAAAATTACTGCAACAACGCTATCAACAAGGGGCGACGATTGTTGGATTGTGTTACGGCACTTACGCCCTTGCTTATGCTGGATTGTTAGATGGTAAAACAGCATCAACCCATTGGCTTGCCGAGCCTGATTTTGCCCAGCGTTTTCCGCAAATTCAGTTAGATATGAATGCATTGTATGTGGAACAAGATAATCTCATCACCTCCGCAGGGTCAATGGCTGGGGTGGATTGTTGTTTGGCGATTGTGCGGAAATTTTATGGGGTAAAAATCAGTAATCGCTTGGCTCGTTTGCTGGTTTCTGCCCCCCATCGTGAAGGCGGGCAAGCGCAGTTTATTGAACAACCTATCGCTCAACGTACCAATAATCAGAATATCAATGAATTGTTGGCGTATTTACGGGAAAACTTGGCACATTCCCACAGCATTGATGAACTGGCTACTAAATTAGCCATGAGTCGCAGCACTTTTACCCGCCATTTTCGCAAAGCAACGGGCATGGCGGTCGGGCAGTGGCTGATTGAAGCACGCCTACAACGTGGGCGAGAGTTGTTAGAAAGCAGTGATTTGAGTATTGAACAAATTTCAGCGGAAATCGGTTTCCATACGGCGGTGTCATTTCGGCAACATTTTAAAGCCAAACATTGCGTCAGCCCGAATCAGTGGCGGAATAGTTTTGCTTAAGCAAAATAGATTCACAAATCTAAATTTATAGATATAATCAGGTGGTTTTTAATTTAATGAGGAAAGCATATGAAACTCTCGTTACTTAATCTTGTGCCAGTGCGAGAAGGTCAAGATTATCATGCCGCTATAGCATCAATGGTGCGTCTTGCGCAACATGCAGAAAAATTAGGGTTAGAGCGTTATTGGATTGCAGAGCATCATAATATGAAAAATCTTGCTAGTTCTGCGACTGCGTTGTTAATTCAACATACTCTTGCCAATACTCAGACCTTAAAAGTCGGCTCTGGTGGTGTGATGCTGCCTAATCATAGCCCTTACATTGTGGCTGAACAGTATGGTACGTTGGCCACACTCTACCCAAATCGTGTGCAAGTTGGTTTAGGGCGAGCGCTGGGAACGGATATGCAAACGGCTTTTGCATTACGCAAAAATCGTCAGCATGCGGATTTTGCGACAGAAATCGCAGAACTCAAAGGCTATTTTGAAAATACCAATGAGGTTTCAGCTTACCCTGCTGCGGGAATGGATTTACCTTTTTATATTTTAGGTTCAAGCACGGAAAGTGCCTTTTTAGCTGCTGAATTAGGTCTTCCATATGCTTTTGCTTCACACTTTGCACCACGCATGCTTGAGATGGCCGTTGAGATTTATCGTTCGCATTTCAAACCGTCAGAAGTGTTAGCTCAGCCATATGTGATTATCGGCGTGAATGCTATTATTGGCGAAAGTGATAAAGAAGCTGAGCAGCTTGCCACAACGCAAACGCAATTTTTTATGAACGTGGTAACCAACGGGCAGCAACCATTACAACCTCCGTTGGAAAATGATAATGCTGCTTGGCAGCAAAAATATGCTGGGCGTAATACGCATTTTGGCCCGTTAGAATTAGCTACAATCCCAGCTTACTATGAAGGACGTGCTGTAGTGGAGCAGATGACAGCATGTTCTCTGATTGGTAGCAAAGAAAGTGTTGCACAGCAATTAAAAGCACTTAAAGCGCGGGTAAATTTTGATGAAATTATGGCGGTAAGCTATATTTTTGACGAAGAAAAACAATTCCGTAGCTATAGCTGGCTAAAAGAAATTGTTGAGCTGGCAGAGTAATTGCACTATTTGAAACATCAACACGCCCTAATATTAAGCGCTCTATTTTCGCGGTTTGCAAAAAATCGTTGAAAATGGGGCGCTTGCTTGTTTCTGCTTATGGCGTTTGTACAAACTGAATTAACATTTGTGCGAACGCATGCGGATTTGCTTGATGAGTGTTGTGCCCAGCCTGTTCAATCAGTTGATAATGTAGCTGATATTGTGTTGCCATCTGGCGGAATTTTTGATCTTTTTCACCAATCACAAAACAATATTTTACTTGTGCAGGTGGTAGCAGTAGTGGCTGTTTGGCTAGGCTGGTAGCGCGTAGCATCTGCGCAATGAGTTTGCCGTCATTCTTTTGCCGCTTTTGTAGAAATTCTGCCCGCTTGCGGGCATCGAGATCGGCAAAGACAGCTTGCTGATACCAATCTTTTAGCACCTGCTCTATCGGCTCATATTGAAAGCGTTTTGCCCACTCATTGTCATTTTGCCAGCGGCGTTGGCGTGCTTGTTGGCTGGCTAAGCCGACATTTGCCCCTTCTAGCAATGCGCCTTGTAAATGAGGATTATGCATATGGCAGAGGTAATCCAGCGCCAGTCGTCCACCGAGTGAGTAACCCACAAGGTAGAAAGGCTGATTGCCAAGGCAATGTTGTAGTGTTTGATGCAGTTGCTGACGAACCTCAGCAAAGCTACGGCATGCAATATTTGCACTGTGGTGGTGAAACGGCAGATCAATGGCAAGCGGGCGAATTTCAGAGATATTTTGCAAAACGGAAAAAACCTCAGCCCAGTCTTCACGAGAACCGAGTAGGCCGTGTAAAAAAACCACTGGCGTGCCATGCGCCGCCAACCATTGATACGCAAGCATTAGTCTATGGACGCTCGAGAAATTTGTTCAAGTAAGGATTTATATAGACTGCTTCCTTCTTGATCGTTTACTTTTACCTCCACAATCGTCACCCCTTTACGTGCATATGCTTGTTTTAATTTTGTGCCTAAATCTGCCCAAGTGTAGGGACGCAGATATTCTAAACCAAACATGGTTGCAATTTGAGAAAACTCTAAATTATGCGAGAGACGATAGAATTTATCTTTGGCGCTTGGTTCGACTGGCAGCATATCAAAAATCGCCCCGCCGTTGTTGTTGATAACAAACAGAATAGTCGGTTGGCTGATTTGACGTAATAGAGCCACAGAGTTGAGATCATGCAGCGCTGAAACATCGCCAATCACGGCAATGGTTGGTAAGCCGTTACCTTTTGCAATCCCTGCTATAGTTGCAATTAAGCCATCAATACCACTTGCGCCGCGGTTGGTATAAATAGCTTGCCCTTCGGGTAATTTGCATAAAGCATCAACTAAGCGTACGAATAAGCTGTTACCTAAGAATAAATTGCTATTCGGTGGTAAGACTCGCTCAATATGGTGTGCAAGTGAAGCTTCATTCAAATTGCCTCCAACCTGTTGCTCAATAAAGGTTTCACAGAAGTTAGATAATGCCAATGGCTCAAGCAACCAAGGTTTCTGGCGTAATGGTGGGTGTACACGCGTAAAATGGTGTGCTTTAGCAATAAAACGGGTTTGATGATGAGCAAATTGATTGAGGTAATCTTGGCTTTCATCCACCAACCAAAATTCGCCTTTAAAGTGTTCTAGAAATTGATTGACACGTTTGCTGACAATTTGTGAGCCAAATTGGATTACAATATCAGCCTGTAGTAAACGTTGCTCAACAGTTTTATTTGAAAGCCAAATATCCGCATAAGGTAGAGTGGCTTCAATACCGGATTGAACATCACTAATTAAGCACCAACCAAGGGTTTCTGCCCATTTTGCCAATCCCATTCCTTGCTCTAATGGCAGTTTACCTACAACGACAACACCACGTTTCGTGCGCCAGTAGTCCCAATTTTCATGCATAAGCACATCTTGTTGGGTGGGTTGATGATCGAGCCATTTTGCCTGAGGTTGGCTAAGCCAACGTGTAATTGGCGCAAGCCATGCATCACTGCCAATCACTTCTTCATTGGCGTTATACAATGGTTCTGCAAATGGTACATTAATATGCACAACCCCTTTTTGATTGGCTTGTTGGCCACAAACTTGTTCTACGCTTGCAACTAACCAATTTGCACTAAACACTTGGCTCGGTTTAGGTAAATTGAGGCTGGCAACTGGGTATTTTGCAAAAATATGCTGTTGCTCAATCGCTTGATTAGCTCCGCAACCAATTAATTCTGGCGGACGGTCTGCGGTTAGAACGATCAGGTTATGATGCGTGATTGATGCTTCTATTACCGCTGGCAATAAATTGGCTACAGCAGTGCCAGAGGTGACAATAATGGCAACGGGATCTTGCGTTGCTTTTGCCAAACCGAGTGCGAAAAAGCCGAGCCCACGTTCATCAAAATGGCTGTGGCATTCAGCAATACCTTGCTTTTGTAAATGCAAGGCTTCTAAAGTTAATGGGGTAGAACGTGAACCGGGAGCGATACAGAAATGCTTAACACCATAACGGGTTACTGCATTTAAAATTACTCTTGCCCAAGTTCGGTTAAAAGTTACTGTGTTGTTCATTGTTGCTCTCTATTTCAGATAAACTGCTCAATCGGCAGTGACAAGCGGTATGATTTTGCAAAAAAATAAGCAAATTAGACCGCTTGGTTAATTATTTCATCTGTGCAAAAGCACGATCAGCCGCGACAAGCGTTTGTTCAATATCACTATCTGTGTGAGCCAAACTCATAAAGCCGGCTTCAAATGCCGAAGGGGCAAGATAAACGCCTTGTTCAAGCATTTTGTGGAAGAAGGTGTTAAATGCTTGTACATCGCATTTTGTTACGTCGGCATAGCTTGTCACGTTTTCTTGCTCGGTAAAGAAAATGCCGAACATACCGCCGACATACTGCACACAAAGTGGAATGCCGTGTTTGTCTGCCGCTGCTTTAAAGCCTTTGGCTAAGCGTTCGGTCTTTGCTGCAAGTTGTTGCTCATTGCCATCTTTACTTAACTCAGTTAAACAGGCTAGCCCTGCAGCCATTGCAATTGGATTGCCTGAAAGTGTGCCTGCTTGGTAAACCGGGCCAGTTGGTGCGATAAATTCCATAATCTCTTTTTTACCACCAAATGCTCCCACAGGCATACCGCCACCAATGATTTTGCCGAGCGTGGTCAAATCAGGGGTTACGCCGTAGTAAGATTGTGCGCCACCGAGTGCGACACGGAAACCTGTCATCACCTCGTCAATAATAAATACTGTGCCATACTGCGTGCAAAGTTCACGTAAACCTTGCAAAAATCCCTCTTTTGGTGGAATGCAGTTCATATTTCCAGCCACTGGCTCAATGATTAAACAAGCAATTTCATTTGGATATTGTTCAAAAGCAGCTTTGACGGAATCTAAATTATTGTATTCACAAGTTAGTGTATGTTTGGCAAAATCTTCTGGTACACCCGGTGAACTTGGTTGCCCGAGTGTTAAAGCACCGGAACCTGCTTTAACGAGTAAGCTATCCGAATGTCCGTGGTAACAGCCTTCAAATTTAATGATTTTATCTCGCCCAGTGTAACCACGCGCTAAACGGATTGCTGACATTGTTGCTTCTGTACCACTGCTTACCATACGTACCATCTCAATACTTGGCACGAGCTTACAAACGAGTTCTGCTAATTCAATCTCTTTTGCCGTTGGTGCACCAAAGCTTAATCCGTGTGGCACGGCCTCTAATACCGCATCGATAATTGCAGGGTGGTTATGCCCTAAAACCATTGGGCCCCAAGAGCCAACATAATCAATATATTTTTTGCCGTCAGTGTCAGTAATGTATGCCCCTTTGGCAGAATCAATAAACACAGGCGTACCGCCTACACCTTTAAAAGCACGTACAGGTGAATTTACCCCACCTGGGATAACTTTTTGCGCTTGTTCGAATAGGGTTTGAGATATGGTCATATTTTATCCTTTTTTGAATTTTATTTTTAAGAGCGGCACGATGTATCCGCCCCTACGGTTATTTTGTAAATTATTGCCGTAAAACTATCGCTTTTTATACGCCCAAACCATTATCGCTGCGCCACCAATAATCATCGGTAATGAGAGCATTTGCCCACGGGTGATTAAATCTGCTGTGGTATTTACGGTTGGATCGATTTCTCGTACATATTCCACCACAAAGCGGAACACGCCATAGCCTATTAAGAATAGCCCTGCGACCGAGCCTGTTGGACGAGGTTTACGGATAAAGCAGTTTAGAATAACAAACAATACTAAACCTTCTAAAAAGGCTTCGTATAACTGTGATGGATGGCGAGGCGGGCTAAATGAACCGTCCGCATATTGTTCTACCATTGCCCAAGGTACATTGGTGACCCGTCCCCATAATTCGCTGTTGATAAAGTTACCTATACGCCCTAAGCCTAATCCAAAAGGAATTAGTGGTGCGATGAAATCGGCGGTTTGCCAGAAACTGCGGTGTTGGCGATAGCTTGTCCAAATCATGGAGACGATAACCCCAATTAAGCCACCATGGAATGACATTCCACCTTCCCAGATGCGGAAAAGGAACAGCGGATCAGCAAGGAGTTGCTCAAAGTTGTAAAATAGTACATCGCCGATACGCCCGCCCAGTACTACACCGAAAAAACCGTTATACAGCAGTTGATCAACTTGTTCAACACTCCATACACCGTTAGAGGTTTTGGCACGCTTTGTGCCAAGCCAGTAAGCAAAAGCAAAACCAAGCAGATACATCACGCCATACCAACGTAATGCGATTGGACCGATTTCAAAGATAATAGGATCGATTTTAGGGAAAACGAAAAACTGGTTCATGCGATTCCTTATTTCAAAAACATATTTAATGCAATTAACATGAGCATAATGGCAAAGGCTTTTTTCAGTGTCGCAACCGGTAATTTATTTGCCATGCTAGCACCGATTTTTGAAGTAAAAATTGAGGTGGCGGCAATGCCAAATAGTGCGGGCAAATAAACATAGCCAAGTGAATATTCCGGCAGATTTGGATTTTTCCAGCCACTGATTATAAAGCTAATAGTTGCCGCAGCGCCTAACAAACAGCCACAGAAAGAAGATGTGCCAATCGCTCGTTTTAATTCCACGCCACGGCTATTTAAAAACGGCACAATAAAGGCACCACCTGCAATGCCGGCAAAGCTTGATAGCACACCTATTATTCCTCCGCCAATAAGCATAGATTGTGTTGTCATTGGTTTGGTTTCGGTTTGCTTTGGTTTCAGTGCCAAGAACATTTTGATTGCCATATAGAGCACCAAGGTGCCAAAGATCTTGGTCATTATTTCTTTTGGTAAATCGCTAACCAGCAAACCAGAGATAAATACTGCTGTCATCAATGCAGGCACAAAAAATTTTGCGACAGACCATTCAACATTGCCTAATTTATTATGGCGTTGTGCTGCGGAGAAAGTCGTGAATACGATAGTGGCAAAAGAGGTACCGAGTGCAATCGACATCAGTAATTCATTTGCCACACCCATTTTGGGTAATAACCAGACCAATGTTGGTACGATAATCATACCGCCGCCAATACCAAATAGCCCTGCTAAAAAGCCCGCGACTGCGCCAAGAATTAAAAAGCTGATAAAAATCATTTTTTCCCCTTATGAAAACGGGCTTTTTGTCCGTCATATTTTTCATTGCGAAAAGGCCGTTTTTCACCACGTTCTTCCCGCCCTCTCTCTAGTTCGGCGCGTTTGCTTTCATTCATTAGCACTTGAGCAAACTCTTTCATAACTTTGCGATAGACATCTCGTTTAAATGAAACCACTTGGCGTACAGGGTACCAAAAACTCACCCAGCGCCAGCCATCAAATTCTGGTGTTTTGGTTGTGCCGAGATTAATTTCGCTCTCTTTGCCTGTCAGCTGTAGCAGAAACCAACGCTGTTTTTGCCCGATACAGACCGGCTGCCCACTAGGGGCGTCATGACGAATTAAGCGTTTTGGCAATTTGTATTTTAGCCAATACTTCGATGCCCAAAGTAAGCGCACATCTTTTTTAGATAAACCAACTTCTTCATAAAGCTCACGGTACATTGCAGATTCAATGTTTTCACCTTCGTGAATTCCTCCTTGTGGAAATTGCCACGAATTTTGTCCAAACCGTTTTGCCCAGAGAACTTGCCCCTGTTTATTACAGATGACGATACCAACATTTGGGCGGTAACCATCGAAATCGATCAATTTAGACCGCCTTATTTTTTTAAATTCAAAATGGCGTTGATTGTTTCATAATTCGCCCTTTAGAACAAGGCGGAAGCCCAAAACAAGCGGTTAATTTTGCTTAAAAATTTACCAAAGTGGATAAATCTGTGGATAAGTTGAGTATTCTCAGAAATTGGTTTGTGGATAACGGTGGTAACTAATTGATCTTGAAAAGGATCTTTTTGTGGTATAACGCTCTAGACAAGCTCGTCAGACTCTGGATAAATCACCAGAAAAGTGGTAAAAAACAGCGGAAAAGCTGGCAAAAAGATCAAAGTAGATGCATTAATCATTTAAATGAGCGATCAGCGCAGGATCTTATCCCCATTGGCTGGGGATAAAATTGTGATAATTGTTGAAAGAAATCGTGTATAACTCAGAATAACTATTGAAATAAATAATAAAATTCAATAAAAACAAATGGTTATGTGTTTGTGGAAAAAGAAGGATAAGTATGGTTGTTTTTTGTCCAACATAATTTCTTCCCCAAGATAGGGGAAGAAGGTGAGGGATCAAGCAAGAGCGGCTAACGCTGCTGCGTAATTTGGTTCTTGCTTAATTTCAGGTACAAGCTCGCTGTGTAATACTTTGTTATTTTCATCTAATACAATCACAGAACGTGCGGTTAAACCTGCTAATGGGCCTGTCACTATTGCTACACCAAGGTTTTTTGCGAAAGTATTTGCTCGGAAACAGGACAACGTTTTAGCGTTTTCTATGCCTTCTGCGCCACAAAAACGAGCTTGTGCAAAAGGTAAATCGGCGGAAATGCAGAGTACCACCGTATTATTCAAATTAGCCGCTTGCTGGTTGAATACGCGCACAGAAGTTGCGCAAATACCAGTATCAATGCTTGGGAAAATGTTTAGTACCTTACGTTTGCCAGCAAAATTGGCTAGTGAGACATCGCTTAAATCGTTTGCGACTAAGGTGAAATCAGCCACTTGGCTATCTTTGGTAGGGAAAGTGCCTGCAATTTCAATAGGTGTGCCTGCGAGAGTAATTGTTGTCATAGGAATGTTCCTTTTGGTGAAGTTAAAATATGAGGAGCTGTTACCTATTCAAATTTATTTATTTGACGAATAACAGCCTAGCTACTATAGCGTTTTTTCGTCATGCTGAAAACGAGGACATATTAATTTAAGCAATAGGCATTTTAAGGGATCTCAGCTATACTTAACCCCATTTTTTCCGTTTATTCAGGAGCAGGCTATGTTAAAGGTTTTGCGTGTAATTGCTGTGGTATTCGCAGCAATATTTATTTGTCTTTTCGGGACAATCTATGCTTTATTACGTGGGCGTCATCCAAGTAGTGTTGGCGTGGTTGCACGCCTATTTGGGGCATTGCACCCATTAGTTGGCTTAAAGGTGATTACTCGCAAAAAACCAGAATTTAATCAGCCAGCGATCTATATTGGCAATCACCAAAACAACTACGATATGCTTACCATTGCGGCTATGGTGCCGGAGCGCACGGTGAGTGTCGGTAAAAAAAGTCTGATTTGGATTCCATTTTTTGGCTTGGTATATTGGGCAACAGGCAACATTTTTATTCACCGTGAAAAGCGTAGCAGTGCAATCAGCACCATGAATAGAGTGGGCGAAATCATTCGTGACAAGCAGGTTTCTATTTGGATGTTCCCTGAAGGCACACGCAGTCGCGGGCGGGGGCTATTACCATTTAAAACAGGGGCATTTCATACTGCTATCGCTGCAGGTGTGCCGATAGTACCAGTTGTGTGTTCGAGTTTACATAATAAGGTAGATCTTAATCGTAAAGATAATGGTATTGTGATCTGCGAACAGCTTGATCCGATTTCAACAGAAGGTTACAACCGAGAGAATTTAAAAGAGTTGATTGAGCGCTGCCACAGCGTGATGGCAGCTAAAATTGCACAATTGGATCAAGAAGTAGCGAGATTAGAACAAAAGTAGTATGAAACTTTCCCGTCGTCAATTTTTACATCGAGCCACCTTAGGTAGCGCTTTCACTTTGTTACCTCCACCTTTATTAGCGAAGGAACGCCCGAATTTAAGTATTCCGCCATTAATAGAAGTCGGGAGAGGGCGCCCTGTGCGTTTAGATTTTCATCCTGCGCAAACCCAATTTGAAGCAGGGAAATGGGCAGATGTTTGGGGCGCGAATGGGCAATATCTTGCGCCAACGGTGAAAGTAAAATCAGGAGATTTTGTTAAGCTAACCTATGCAAACAGCTTGCCACAAGTTTTATCAATTAACATCCAAGGCCTACTAGCTCCAACAGCGATGATTGGGTCGAATCACCGTCAGCTTAAGCCAAATAGTAGTTGGTCGCCTATTGTCAATATTCAGCAAGCGGCTTGTACCTGCTGGTATCATGCTGATACGATGCTCAATTCTGCACCTCAACTTTATCGTGGCATTGCTGGACTGTGGATTATTGATGATGAAGCAAGTAAACAGGCAAAATTACCGAATAAATACGGGATTAATGATATTCCGTTGATTTTACAAGATCAGTTATTGGATAAAAATGGCAAGCCGGTGTTTAGTGCGAATGCTCCGTTCTTGGCTAAACGGCTATTTGTTAATGGGAAAGAGAACCCTAAAGTCACGCTTCCCCGCGGCTGGGTGCGCTTGCGTTTAGTGAATGCTTCGGTGTCTCGTCACTATGCTTTGCAGCTGGATAATGGTAAGCCGTTGTATGTTATTGCAACCGGTATCGGTATGCTTGCTGAGCCACTTGAAATGTCTGTTGTTATGTTAGCACCGAGTGAACGGGTTGAATTATTAGTGGATCTCAATGAGGGAGAACGCGTAGCACTTTTGACAGGTGAAAAGCGTTCAATTTTGCACACCGTGGGGCAATTTTTTCAAGACAACCATGAATTGGTTGATAATGTGGTACTTGAGATGCAGCCAGAGGGCTTACCTTCGGCGCTAAATATAGAACCACAACTGCCAGAATTTGATTTAAGCGCATTTAATTTAAAGATTGCGCAAGAACGAAAATTTGAACTGCGTGTACAAGATGCATTAATTAATCGCCAACGTTTTGATCCGAAACGAATTGATGCCGAAGTGAAACTTGGTAGTGTAGAGCGTTGGTATATTTTGGCTACGGAAACTATTGGTTTTACCCTACAAGGGGCTAAATTTGTATTGGAAACACGCAACCGTAAACCACAGCCACATAAACAGCTGGCATGGCGAGATACCGTACGTATTGAAAAAGATGAGGAGGTAACATTGCTAGTCAAATTTGAAAAAATGGCGGAAGCACATTTACCATTTACTTTTGGCGCAAGCGATTTTAGCTTACGTGATAAAGGTTTGATGGGGCAATTTATTGTCAAATAATATACAAGCGGTCGGATCTGTACATTTTTTTACGAAAAAAAATGTAAATCTTGCGATTATGCTGTCATTCACTGTTAGAATAACCCGAGTTTATTTCAGGCAATAATAGGGCAAGTCCCTATTTTTATGTTTTGAGCGCAGCACTAAACGGAAAATAGAGATTTGTACTGATATAGGAAACGTTATGACTACTGAATATTTAGATTTTGAACTGCCGATTGCAGAACTGGAAGCCAAGATTGAAGCGTTGCGTTCGGCAAGTAGTGGCGATGCAGAAATTAATCTTGATGATGAGATTGCTCGCCTTAAGAAGAAAAGCGAAGAATTAACCAAAAAAACTTTTGCTAATTTGGATGCATGGCAAATTTCACGAATGGCACGTCATCCAAGCCGTCCTTATACATTAGATTATATAGAACGTATTTTCACTGAATTTGATGAATTGGCAGGTGATCGTGCATTTGCTGACGATAAGGCAATTGTAGGGGGTATCGCGCGCCTTGATGGCAGACCAGTGATGGTTATCGGTCATCAAAAAGGACGCTCTGTGAAAGACAAAGTCAAACGTAATTTTGGTATGCCGGCACCAGAAGGATATCGTAAAGCATTGCGTTTAATGCAGATGGCTGAACGTTTTAATATGCCGATTATCACTTTTATTGATACTCCGGGGGCATATCCAGGCGTGGGAGCGGAGGAGCGAGGACAATCTGAAGCGATTGCCCGTAACCTGCGAGAAATGTCGTTACTCAAAGTGCCTGTGATTTGTACGGTGATTGGCGAAGGCGGTTCAGGCGGAGCACTCGCGATTGGTGTGGGTGATAAGGTCAATATGTTGCAATACAGTACCTATTCAGTTATTTCGCCAGAGGGTTGTGCATCCATTTTATGGAAAAGTGCTGAAAAAGCTTCAACTGCAGCAGAAGTGATGGGATTAACCGCTACGCGTCTAAAAGAATTAGAACTGATTGACAATATCGTGCCAGAACCTCTAGGTGGGGCACATCGTGATTTTGATCAGATGGCAGCAAGTTTGAAGCAGCGAATTCTTGCGGATTTAGAAGATCTCTCACCATTGGATACCGAGAATCTGCTGGATCGTCGATATGAACGCTTGATGACTTACGGTTATGTTTAATGGCAAGCGGTCGTTTTTGTCTAAAAAATTGCAAAGCAAATTTTTTGTACAAATCGACCGCTTGTATTGCCATGAAAGGAATAGAATGAGAAAGTTGGGTCGATTATTCGGTTTATTAGGCAGTCTGCTGATAATAAGTAGCACACTGTCTGCCGAAGTGTACCATTTTAAGTTCAACCATCAAGATCGTTCGCAAGACCTCACCGAGTATAAGCCTATCGTGCAAGATGGTGGTACTGTGGCGGTAAATGGCGTGAAGATGAAAGGCTTTAATACCATTTTTAAAGACCCTCGCAATGCAGGGCCTAAGACTAACTATGCCAAACAAATCAACGCGAAGATTAAAGCCGAGTATTTAAAGCATTTTGAGCTGTATGCTATGCCAAATGGTGTGGTGTTTGTCCCAAAGGATTGGAAACTGGTTTACGGGGGTATTTCTAGTACCGGCGGCATTTTTTATACCTTTGTCCCTCCGCATGGTGATGATGGTTATCTCACGTTTTATCACAACGGCAGTTGCTTAAGTTGTGCCATGGAAAATGGTTCGCTATTTTTTAGTGAAGCAGCAAAGCATGCAAAAGATCACGATTTTAATACCTTTGAAAGTAATTTACCGCTGAATGTAGTGAAGATTAAGCAAGATTTGGTTTCTTATTATGCAGAATCAGGTTACTTACGTTTAGATGGTATCGCCTTTTATGATCCCTTTGCAAAAATTCCCTTTTGGAAAGCCGAAGTGAGTCTGCCGCCTATGCAACGCCATTTGGTGAATCCGTTACTTAATCAATTTATTACCAAATACAATTAGCTTCAGGAAGTTTTTATGAAAAATGTTCTCTCTATCCAATCTCATGTGGTGTATGGCTACGCGGGAAATAAGGCTGCTGTTTTTCCAATGCAATTACTCGGTGTAGATACTTGGGCATTGAATACGGTACAGTTTTCTAATCACACCCAATATGGCAAATGGAAAGGAATGGTGATACCAAAAGAGCAGATTGGGGAGATAGCCCAAGGTATTGCGGAAATTGAGGCACTACACGAGTGTGATGCCATTCTTTCTGGCTACATTGGTGCGGCAGAACAAGGGGCAGAAATTTTAGCGGTGGTAGCGAAAATTAAAGCGTTAAATCCCAATGCGATCTATTTTTGCGACCCAGTTATGGGACACCCAGATAAAGGGTGTATTGTTGCTCCTGGGGTTGCCGAGTTCTTACGTGATGAAGCTATGGCAAAGGCCGATATTATTGCACCAAATTTAGTCGAACTAAGAGAGCTAACGGGTTTACCAGTCTTGGATTTTGACGGAGCAATTGAAGCTATTCGAACAATTCTGGGCAAAGGTGTAAAAAAGGTGCTAGTTAAGCATTTAAGTCAAGTGGGCAAAGATCCAAGCCAATTCGAGATGCTACTTGCGACTCAAGAGGGGATTTGGCATATCAGCCGTCCATTGCATGAATTTAAGGCAAAAGATCCTGTTGGCGTGGGTGATTTAACCAGTGGTATCTTTCTAGCCAACTTACTCAATGGTAAATCTGATGTGGAAGCTTTTGAACATACTGCCAATGCGGTTAATGATGTAATGAGCGTTACCCAGCAAAGTGGCAAATATGAGCTACAAATTATTCAAGCCCGCGAGTTGATTGTTCATCCGCAAAGCCGCTATCAAGCGGTAAAAATTGGCTAAATTTTTGCAAAATTTGTGTAAAAATGCACCGCTTGTAAACCATGGTAAAGAAAATGTCGAACAACCACGAAACCGAAAAATCAACCACTTTTGTTGCAGAGCCGGTTCTTCCTCGGCACACAGACGAGCTGGAAAATGCCTCTGACGAAGAAGAAATGGCGGAAGAATTTGTTGAAAACGAAGTTGAAGAAAAGCCAAAGAAAAAGGCGTATTGGATTCCGACGTTGTTAAAATTATCCCTGCTTGGCGCTTGTTGCATCGGTATTTATGGTATTTATCTTGATGGCAAAATTCGAGCCACAATGGACGGCCAAATTTGGCAGTTGCCTGCGGAAGTATATAGCCGAATTGAAAGTATTCGAATTGAAGATAACCTCACCACTGACCAAGTGCGCCAAATGCTGATTGATTACGGCTATCGCGAGGTGAATAACATTATTACGCCTGGGGATTTTAAATTTGATGAGAAAAACCGCTTAGTGGTGTTGCGTCGAGGCTTTCAATTTCCTGAAAATCCAGAAACCCAGCGAGTGTTGCGTTTAACGTTTCTCAATGGGTATTTAGCACGCATTGAAGATTTAAACTTACTGCGTGAAATTGAAGAGTTCCGCCTTGATCCGAAATTAATTTCTATGATCCATTCGGATAATGATGAAGAGCGTCAAGCCCTACGTTTGCATCAATATCCGCAATTATTAATTGATGCTCTGTTATTAACAGAAGATAAACGGTTCTTCCAACATGACGGGATCAGTTTAATCGGTATTGCACGTGCTTTAAAAGCAAACTACGAAGCTGGCGAACGCGTGCAAGGTGCGAGTACTTTAACACAGCAATTAGTGAAGAATCTGTTTCTCACTCGTGAGAAATCCTTCGAGCGTAAGATCAATGAAATTCTGATGTCGTTGATTTTAGATTTCCGCTACGACAAAAATACCATTTTGGAAACTTATCTAAACGAAGTCTATTTAGGGCAAAATCATCAATATCAAGTGCATGGATTTGGTTTGGCGAGTCAATTCTATTTTGGGCGACCGATTAATGAAATCACGCTAAATCAAATGGCGTTATTGGTGGGTATGGTGAAAGCACCATCTAACTATAACCCATGGCGTTTCCCCGAGGCCGCCAAAGCACGACGCAATGTGGTGCTTTACGTCATGAAGGAAAATGGCAGAATTACCCAAGCAGAGTACGACTTTTTATCGCAGCAACCTTTAGCGGTGATCGATAAAGGGGGTTTTTATGTGCCGCAGCCAGCCTTTATGCAAGCCTTGAATATGGAGCTTAAACAGCAATTAGGTGAAAACCGAACAGCGTTATTGTCGAAAGGGGCAAAGATTTTTACCACGCTTGATCGCAAATTACAGCGTTCTGCTGAGCTTGCGGTTATTCAAGGATTGGAAGATTTAGAAAATTCCAGTAAGAAAATTAAAGATTTACAAAGTGCTATTGTGGTGGCGGAGTATCGCACAGGTAAAGTGCGCGCCATAGTTGGTGACAGAAATACGCAATTTGCGGGCTTTAATCGTGCCACGCAGACTAAGCGTCAAATTGGTTCAACGGTAAAACCATCTATTTATGCCATTGCACTCTCTGATCCGAAAAATTTCCGCTTAAATACCCCAATTGAGAACAAAACCCGCTCAATTAAAGTGGGAAGTACATGGTGGACACCAAAAAACTATGATGGACGCACAGGTGGTTCGGTGATGTTAATGGACTCTTTAGTGCGTTCATTAAATATTCCAACCGTCAATATTGGGATGAAAGTCGGTCTGAAAAATGTGATTGCCAAACAAAAAGAGATGGGCTGGGACAGCGTTGATATTCCGCCTTACCCATCAACCTTACTGGGTTCTTACTCGATTTCGCCGTATGATCTTACCAAATCTTATCAAACCATTGCCAATGAAGGAGTACGTATTCCTTTAACGACGGTGGAATCGATTATTGCACCAAATGGCGAGGTAATTTATCAGCCAAACCCTGTGCAAAGTGCGAAACAGGTATTGCCAGCGGAAGCAGCCATTCAAACCATGTATGCTATGCAACAAGTTGTTGAGCGTGGTACAGCACGTAGCCTACAGAATGAATTTGCCCGCTTACGCTTAGCCGGAAAAACAGGGACAACTAATGGCGCAAAAGATACGTGGTATGTTGGCGTAGATGGTGAGCATATTGCGACCGTTTGGCTTGGAAAAGACAATAATACCAACACGCATTTAACCGGCTCAAGTGGTGCATTACAGGTTTACAAAGAGTATTTGAAGCGCTCGCAGCCAACCGCATATCGCTTACCCGCAAATTCAAATTTACAGTGGGTTGGTATCAGTAGTTTTGGTTCTTGGGATTGCAGCAGTGCGAGAAAAATTCCTGTATGGCGTGATAAAGGACAGCGTTATTGTATAGGAGGTCAAACTGTTCAAGTGGGCAAACCAAGTGTATGGGATGCATTGTCGCTGACTAAAGATAGCATGAATAGTAACACTAAAGCAGAAGTCTCCGAGGATATGGCGGTTCCGGCAGAAGAAATTGCGCCAAGTGAGTAATTTATCCCTATTGATATAAGAAGCAAGCATAGTAAATATGCTTGCTTTTTTGTTTGTAAACTTGTTGTAATTATTTATTTACGGTGTAAATAAAATTTGATTTTTTGCATTGCTCTGCATAGAATGCGTCTTGGTTTGTTGAGCGTAAAAATAGTGAGGATAATTATGTTAAAAGATACTCAATGCGAATTCTTTGCTGATAGAGCTTTAAAATACAAAGAAGCTACAAGGCGTAGTAAAGATGTCTGGTAGGATGATTTACTTATTATGTATTCTTATCTTGCTCCCCAGCCGTCAGATATTATTTTAGAAATTGGTGCAGGAGCTGGATTTTTTTCTTTTCCTATTGCAGAAAGAATTGGGAGCGATGGTTTTTTATATGCATTAGATCCATCTGAAGAACAATTGGAGCCTTTTTTCGATAAAAAAATCAGCAATATTAAGCCAGTGATTTCCTCCGCTGAAAATTTTATTCTAGACAAGAAGGTTCACAAAATATGGAGTAGGGGGGGCGGTGCACCATATAAGAAATAAGACAGATGCATTTCTTTGCTGGAGAAAATATAGCGAAGACTCAGCTAAGATGTATATATTTGATATATTTACTCACAATAATACCGCTAAATTTTTTGATGCTTTTATATCTAAAGTCTGTATTACTGGGCATGAAGTTGCTTTTTTAACTAAAGAATTTGCAGATAGTCTATGTCACTTAACTGGATGGGGAGTGCCTAAATTTCATGATATTTCATTGAGATGGGTGTTCCATCATGAAAAAGAGATGATAGAGTTCTTATATCTATTACTGGGAATAGATGAAAGTACATCAGAGCAAGAAACATTAAACGCGGTCAAGAAGTATTTAGGTATAACTTATTATGGCAATAAAATATATTTGAACTGGGATATGACATTAATGATATGTGATGGAGAAATTTAGATGGAACAGCAAACATTATTTACTTATATTCTCACTTGTCTTGTTGCAGCGGGTACACCTGGTCCTGGTACACTCAGTGTTATTGTATATGGAGCAATGATTGGTTGGAAAAGGACTTTACCTGTTATTTTCGGGATTCAGGTGGGTATGTTTGCTATGGCCATTTTGGCTTTATCTGGTATTAGTGCAGTGATTACTACATCACCAATACTCTTTATTGCCTTACAGTATCTCGGGGCTGGATATATCGCTTGGCTTGGGATTTCAAGTTTGCTTGCTACTTATCGTCAGAAACAAAGCAGCAATATTGAGGCGAGTATACGAGATAGAGGAGGGAAAGGGAATTTTTACCATGGCGCGATTGTAACATTTGCCAGCCCAAAAACTTTACTTTTTTTTACCTCTTTTTTTCCCTTATTCCTAGATAGTAATCAACCTATTTTAGCCCAGAATATTTGGTTATTATTTATTTTATTGCTTTGCACTTTAGTGATTCATCTTATTTACAGCGCATTAATGAATAAAATGACAATACTGTTTCATCGGTATAATCAACAATTTAATGTAGGTGTAGGCATTATTTTTCTCGGTTTAGCGTTATATATGTTGTATGGGACGATGCTAAGTCACTAGAATTTCAGCGTACATCTGTTTATTTTTCTGGCTTTTTTGAGTCGAAAAGATTATATTAGCGAAAAATTGTTCGCTGAATATAATCAGGTTTAAATGGCTATGTCATCTCTCGATTTTCATTTTATCAATCGTTTTCGTCACCAAGCAGAAAAGTTGGCTCAACGCCCTGCATTGCGTTTTATGCAAGATCAGCAATGGGTAGATATGAGTTGGGCTGAGTTACAAAATCAGGTTAATCAACTCTCTTATGCTTTGCTTGCCAACGGTATTGGTGTACAAGATAAAATTGCAATTTTTGCCCATAATATGCCACGTTGGACGATCACAGATATTGGTGCGATGCAAATTCGCGCTGTAGCTGTGCCGATTTATGCAACGAATACGGCAAAGCAAGTGGAATATGTACTCAATGATGGTGATATTAAAATTCTGTTTGTTGGTGATCAGGAGCAGTTTGACCATGCGCTCGAAATAGCGCACAACTGTCCACAATTACAAAAAATTGTTGCGATGAAAGCAAATATTGAATTGCATCATTCTCCCCTTGCACAACATTGGGCTGATTTTATACAAGTGGAAGCTGATGAATCGTGTTTGCAACAGCGTCTAGCAGAAAAGCGTTTAGATGATCTTTTCACGCTTATTTACACTTCAGGCACAACGGGTGAGCCAAAAGGAGTTATGCTTGATTACGCCAACTTAGGGCATCAATTACAAGCACATGATAAAGCACTGCCAACTGTCGATGAAAATGACGTATCGCTCTCTTTTCTACCGTTTTCACATATTTTTGAACGCGCTTGGATCTCTTATGTATTGCACCGTGGAGCGGTGAACTGCTATTTAGAAGATCCTCATCAAGTGCGGGAAGCGATGGCAACGGTTCGTCCAACGTTAATGTGTGCAGTGCCTCGTTTTTATGAAAAAATTTATACTGCGGTGTGGGATAAAGTAAACCATGCACCGGTGCACCGCCGCGCTTTATTTAACTGGGCGATTCGCACTGCAGAAAATGAATTTCTTGGTAAAAAAAATGTGATTTTTCACCGCTTGCAATATCGTCTCGCGGATAAATTGGTGCTCTCTAAGTTACGCCATTTATTAGGCGGTCGAATTCGTATGATGCCGTGCGGTGGGGCAAAACTCGATCATTCAATTGGGCTATTTTTCCAAAGTATAGGTGTCAATGTGAAATTAGGCTACGGCATGACAGAAACGACAGCCACGGTTTCATGCTGGCAAGAAAAAGGCTTTAATCCAAATTCAATTGGGGTTTTAATGCCCGACATGGAAGTGAAAATTGGAGAAGAAAACGAAATTCTAGTGCGTGGCGGTTCGGTAATGCGCGGCTACTATAAAAAACCAGAAGAGACAGCAAAAGCCTTTACTGCAGATGGTTTTTTAAAAACAGGTGATGCAGGGGAATTAGATGCGGAAGGCAACCTTTATATTACCGACCGCATCAAAGAACTGATGAAAACCTCAAATGGCAAATATATTGCGCCACAATATATTGAAGGCAAAATTGGCAAGGATAAATTTATTGAGCAGATTGCGATTATTGCGGATGCAAAAAAATATGTTTCAGCGCTTATTGTTCCGTGTTTTGACAGCCTAGAAGAATATGCTAAAAAGCTCAATATTACGTATCAAGATCGCATGGAGCTGATTAAAAATTCTGAAGTCGTTAAAATGTTTGAACAGCGTATTAACGAGTTACAAAAGGATTTGGCAAGTTTTGAGCAAGTGAAAAAATTTACCTTACTTTCGCAAGCATTTAGTACGAAAATGGAAGAAATCACGCCAACACTGAAATTGCGCCGCAAAGTGATTTTAGAACGCTATAAAGCGCAGATTGAGAAAATGTATAAGTAGGGTTTCGGAATTTGCATTATTAATAAACCTAAATAAAATCGCCGCCAGCTTTAACAGCTTGGCGGTTTTGATTTTTGATTAAAGCTGATATAGTTAGCTAAATTTATCTAGGAGGCAAAGCCTCCTTCATTTTTAAGGATTATTCGTGTTAAACGATCTATTACTTTCTATTCCTTTTATGACTCAAGCGCGTGTCGATTTGGTGATAAATGGCTTTTTTCCAATGGTTAAAGCGGCATTTTTGGTTTCTATTCCGTTAGCCATTGCTTCTTTTGTTATCGGAATGGTGATAGCGGTTGCTGTTGCGCTGGTGCGAGTGACACCAGTAAATAGCTGGCTACATCGTATTTTTCTTTGGTTTGTCAAAGGCTATATTTCGATTATTCGTGGCACGCCGATGTTGGTACAAATTTGTATCGTATTTTACGGCCTACCTGCGGTTGGCGTGTATATCGATCCTATACCTGCCGCAATTATCGGGTTTTCTTTGAATATCGGAGCCTACGGTTCAGAAACGATTCGGGCCGCTATTCTTTCTGTGCCAAAAGGGCAGTGGGAGGCGGGTTATACTATTGGGATGAGCTATATCCAGACTTTCCGACGTATCATTGCACCGCAAGCATTTCGTGTCGCAGTGCCGCCACTGAGTAATACGTTTATCGGTTTATTTAAAGATACCTCGTTAGCCTCGGTTGTGACAGTGACGGAAATGTTTCGTGTCGCACAGCAAGTGGCGAATATGTCGTACGATTTCTTGCCCGTTTATATTGAGGCTGGTTTGATTTACTGGTGCTTTTGCTGGGTGTTATTCTTCATTCAAGCCAGATTAGAAAAACGCTTTGACAGATATGTCTCGAAATAAAAAGTCAGAGGCAATTTACTGTGTCTCTGGTCATAAATAGTGGTGTAAGCAGCACCTTACAATAAAGTAATTGTTATGATAAAAATCCGCAATATTCACAAAACCTTCGGTGATAACGCCATTTTACAAGGGATTGATTTAGATATTCAAAAAGGGCAAGTTGTTGTGATTCTTGGGCCTTCAGGCTCTGGTAAAACAACATTTCTACGCTGTTTAAATGCGTTAGAAATGCCTGAACAGGGCTCCATTGAATTTGAAGGGGCTGAGCCGTTAATGGTAGATTTTTCTGCAAAACCAAGCAAAAAGACTATTTTAAATTTGCGCCGAAAATCAGGCATGGTGTTTCAAAATTACAATTTATTTCCGCATAAAACAGCATTAGAGAATGTGATGGAAGGCCCTGTTTTTGTACAGCAGCAAGCGGTTGAAATCGCACAAAAAAATGCAAAAGCATTGCTGGCTAAAGTGGGATTAGCGGATAAAGTCGATCTCTATCCATTTCAGCTTTCAGGTGGTCAGCAACAGCGAGTAGGGATTGCACGTGCATTGGCAATTCAGCCAGAATTAATGCTGTTTGATGAACCAACTTCAGCGCTTGATCCCGAGTTAGTGCAAGATGTGTTGAATACAATGAAATCATTGGCAAATGAAGGTTGGACAATGGTTGTGGTTACTCACGAAATAAAATTTGCACTAGATGTAGCTGATATTGTGATTGTGATGGATGGCGGCAAAATTGTGGAACAAGGCTCAGCTAAATCACTGTTTGAGAACCCGCAGCATGAGCGGACTAAGCGCTTTTTACAGCAACTTAGATTGGAATAATTGAGATTAAATGATGTTAAAGAAAGTATTGTTAATAAGTTTGACTATCGTTGAGGTCGGATGCAGTATTTTGCAATCTCCAACCCAACATGGTGTTGCTTTTCCTGGTGAATTTGCAAATGCAGATTATGTATTATCTGATGATGATGCCCGCCGTTGGGTTGTATTAAGTGAACAAACTGCTCAATGTGTTTACCCCAATTTAACTCGTATCCAACAGGCTCATTTTTCCAAGGAAGATGCTTATATTTATTCGCAATATGTGTTTTTCTACCCGCTAGAAAGTGTGATTGGTGAGCAGTATGTAAAATTTATTCAAAATGATGAAAAATCAATGGGTTATGCACAATATCAATTTAAGCGATTTAAACAGAACCCTGAATCAATTCCTAAGCTTACGGATAAACAATGTGCTACATTAAGGCTCAATGCAAAAGATGATTTGGCAGTTGTAAAAGGGCAATATAAGAGTGGAATGGTGGATGATATCCCAAACGACAGCAAAAATGGCGAGGGGGTTGCGACCAATGATAACAAATTTTTCTTTGATATTATCAAATGGGGCGCCGCTTTGCTGTTATAGTTTGCAAGCAGTCGGTTTTCGCTAAGATTTTGCAAAAGAAAAGGCATAAGAGTTTAAACTTATGCCTTCTTTTATTCAGCATTATTTTTTCAATAAATCACGAATTTCAGTTAATAATTTCTCTTCAGCGCTTGGCTCAGCTGGTTTTTCTGGTTCTGGCTCTGGTGCTTTTTTCAAGCTGTTAATTGCTTTTACCATACCAAATACTGCAATGGCGATGATTAAGAAATCAAAAATATTTTGAATAAATGCACCGTATTTTAAGGTAACAGCTTCTGCTTCGCCTTGTGCTTCTTGTAACACAATGGCTAAATCTTTGAAATCTACGCCACCGATTAACATACCGATTGGTGGCATAACAACATCGCTAACTAAAGACGAAACGATTTTACCGAATGCACCACCAATGATCACACCGACAGCCATATCAACAACATTGCCTTTTACCGCAAACTCGCGGAACTCTTTTAAAATACTCATGGAAATATCCTTAAAATGAAACAAAAAATAGGGCTGAAATGCCAGCCCTACCGAGAAAAAGAGTCCTGATTATAATTTAATCGTGACATTTGTATAGCAAATTTAACTTAATTTACGAAACGCTTAACAAAGAGATCTACTTTTTGCCAATCTGTATATTCATATTCTCGCGAAATATCGGTATCACCCTTGGTAATTCGCATAATAAAGCGAATCATCGTACGATCAAACCAATTATAGCGAGGATAAAGTAACGCACCGGCAAACACCTCCACCAAACTAGGTTGCCAAGCAATACGAGCCAGCAGTTTTCGAGTATAAACATTCGTTTGTGGGGTGTTGCGATTTGCTTTACGTGCGGTGAGATTTACGCTGAAAAATGCTGATTTTTTCGTATTGAGCAAAGCATAATGCTGAGCAATAAATTTTTCCAATAAAGGGTCAAAATGTCCATAGCGGATAGAAGCACCAATAATAATCTGGTCGAAATTAGCAAAATTTGTTGCAGAAACGACCGCTTGATCACGCAGAGAAATTAGCTGGCAGTCAGGAATTTGCGATGCCATACGTTCAGCAATTTTTTTCGTTTGCCCATCACGGGTTAAATAGAGAATAGCGGTTTTCATTATACTTCCAAAAACGATTTCAAATAGTTGCAAAATTTTAAGGCAAATTGACCGCTTTTTGCTATGATACGCACAATTTTTTTGACGGAATCTAACCATGAGCGAACAAAAAGAAACCACCCATTTTGGCTTTAAAACCGTTGCCAAAGCAGAAAAGCAGCAACTGGTTGCCAATGTTTTCCATTCTGTGGCAGGTAAATATGATTTAATGAACGACCTGCTCTCTTTTGGTATCCACCGTATTTGGAAACGCTTTACGATTGACTGCTCGGGTGTACGCCGCGGGCAAAAAGTGCTTGATCTAGCAGGTGGCACAGGCGATTTTACTGCAAAATTCTCTCGCATTGTGGGCGAAACAGGCGAAGTGGTATTGGCGGATATTAATAGCTCTATGTTGCAAGTTGGGCGTGAAAAATTGCGTAATCTTGGCGTGGTAGGAAATGTGAGTTATGTGCAAGCGAATGCAGAATGTTTACCGTTTGCCGATAACACATTCGACTGCATTGTAATTAGTTTTGGGCTGCGTAATGTGACTGATAAAGATAAAGCACTACGTTCAATGTTCCGTGTATTAAAACCCGGTGGCCGTCTGCTGGTGTTGGAATTTTCTAAGCCAATTATTGACCCGATTAGCCAAGTCTATAACTTCTATTCATTTAACATTTTGCCCAAAGTGGGCGAAGTGGTGGTCAATGATGGCGACAGCTATCGCTATCTTGCCGAATCTATCCGAATGCACCCTAAACAGGACGAACTCAAAGCAATGATGGAAAATGCTGGCTTTGAAAGTGTGAGCTATTACAATTTGAGTGCAGGGATTGTGGCTTTACATCGTGGATATAAATTCTAATGTTACATCAACTCAAGCAACAGCTTATGCTGCCACAATTTGCCATTGCTGGGCTAGAAACCGCATTAAATGGCTTAATAAAACGCTCTCCGCATATTTTGCCGATCTTACGCAAATTAGCAGGGAAAAACCTGCAAATTTGCCTGAAACAGCCAGATTTAACGCTCTTTGCATTTTTTAGTGAGCAACGTATAGATTGGCTTGGCTGTTATGAAGGTGAGATAGACTGCCAAGTGAATCTTGCTGCCAATGCGCTACCAAAACTTGCGGATAAAAGCCGTTTAACGGAACTCATTAACAATCAAACTTTAGTGCTACACGGCGATTTGCAGGTATTGCAACATTTTACCGTACTGCTTGATGGTTTAGAAAAAAATCCTGCTGAGTTGCTTTCGCCTTTGCTCGGTGATGTGGTGGCTCAAGCCAGCACAGATTTTGCCAAAGGGTTATTGGCTAAATTGAAAACTCAAATTCAAACGAACAGCGCAAATATCGTGGATAACTTGATGGTGGAGCGCCCAGTTTTAGTCCATCGTTTGCAAGTTGTTGATTTTTGCGATCAAGTACGAGAATTAGCAAAACAAGCGGTCGAATTAGAGCAAAAAATGGCAAATTTATCAAAATAATGAACATCAAAAATCTCAAACGCTTTTACCAAATCACTCAAACCTTTCTACGTTATGGAATCGATGAAATTATCCCAGACATTCCTAAAACGCGTATGGTTCGGGCTGTTCGTCGATCGTTATTTTGGGTGAAAAACCAATATCCCAATGAGCAATTTGGCGCACGTTTACGTCTTGCTTTACAAGAACTCGGGCCGGTTTGGATTAAACTTGGGCAGATGCTTTCTACCCGCCGAGATCTCTTCGAACCAGAACTTGCTGATCAACTTGCACTGCTACAAGATAAAGTTGAACCATTTGATGGCAAAATAGCTCGCCAATTGATTGAGCAAGCTCTAGGAGGCAGCCTTGAACAGTGGTTTACGGATTTTGATGAGCAAGCGCTTGCCTCCGCTTCTATTGCACAAGTGCATACCGCTAAGCTCAAAAAAAATGGACAAGAAGTGGTGTTGAAAGTCATTCGCCCCGATATTGAGCCCATGATTAAAGCCGACTTAGCGTTAATGTATCAGCTTGCGGATTTTGTGCCGAAGCTTGCACCAGAAGGCAAACGCCTACGAGCGAGAGAAGTCGTGCGTGAATATGAAAAAACGGTGTTAGATGAACTTGATCTGCGAAAAGAGATGCAAAATGCGATTCGTTTGCGTGCTAATTTTGAGCAGGATGAGAAACTTTATGTGCCGTTAATGTATCCTGAATTTGCTCACAAGAATGTGATTGTGCAGGAACGGATTTACGGCATTCCAGTTTCCAATGTTGCCGAGCTAGAAGCTAATGGCACGAATATGCAGCTGCTTGCCGAACGTGGTGTACAGGTATTTTTTACCCAAGTCTTTCGAGATAGTTTTTTCCATGCGGATATGCACCCGGGAAATATCTTTGTCAACCCTAATCACCCTGAAAATCCGCAATATATTGGGATTGATTGTGGCATCATTGGGCAGCTGAATAACAATGATAAACGCTATCTTGCTGAGAGTTTCTTAGCTTTTTTCAATCGAGATTATCGTCGAGTAGCCTTGATGCACGTTGAGTCGGGCTGGACGCCAGCGGATACCGATATTGACGCTTTTGAGCAAGCCTTCCGTGAAGTATGTGAGCCGATCTTTGCTAAGCCGTTGGCGGAAATTTCGTTCGGACATTTCTTGCTCAATTTGTTTAATGTAGCTCGTCAATTTAATATGGAAGTGCAACCGCAACTCGTGCTATTGCAGAAAACCCTGCTCTATATCGAAGGCTTAGGCAGACAGCTCTATCCGCAGCTAGATTTGTGGGCAACCGCAAAACCATTCTTACAAGAGTGGCTTGATGAACAAGTTGGCGTAAAAGCAATGTTCCGCCAAGTGAAACAACGTTTACCCCAATTCCGTGAGCATTTTGCCGAATTTCCTGAAGCAGTATTTCAAGCACTACAGCAACAAAAGCAGATTAATTTGCGTTTGTCTGAAATAAACCAAAGCTTACAAGCGGGTAAAACACAGGGAAATTTTGCAAAATTTGTGGTGCTAGGCATAGCAATAGCAGGAACGTTTTTGAAATTTGATATATTGCCACTATGGTGCAGTATTCCAATGTTTATGATTGAATTTGGATTATTGCTCCGTTTTGTGAAATAGATCAAAAAAATTCTGTGCAAATTCAAGAAGAAAGTGCGTATAATCGTACGCAGTTTTTATTTTTAACTTAAGAGGACATTACATGGGTGGTATCAGTATTTGGCAGCTTCTGATCGTGGTTGCAATCATTGTTTTATTATTTGGTACTAAGAAATTGCGTACTTTAGGGGCGGATTTGGGTGAGTCGGTGAAAGGCTTTAAAAAAGCGATGAATGATGATAAGCCAAAAGATGCTGAATTTGAAAAAGTGGAACAAAAAGCCGCAGAAAAAGTAGAACAAACCGCAAAAGATAAAGAGCAGGCATAATCCGTGTTTGATATTGGTTTCTCTGAATTAGTGCTAATTTTTTTGGTGGGCTTAGTGGTGCTAGGTCCCCAACGTATGCCAGTGGCAATCCGCACCGTAATGGGGTGGGTACGTACCATTCGTGGTTTGGCACATAATGTCCAAACTGAACTTGCTCAAGAGCTTAAACTGCAAGAGTTGCAAGAGAGCATTAAAAAAGCAGAGGCATTGAATATTAGCAATCTTTCTCCAGAGTTGAGCAAAACGGTGGAAGAGCTAAAACAGTCGGCACAAAAAATGCAGGAAACGCTCAATTCTGCCAAAGGTGAAATTCAAGGCTTAAGTGATCAGCAAGTGGCGGATATTCAAAATCGCATTGAGCAGGAGCATCAAGCACTATCAAGTGAACAAGTTGCTGAATTGCACCAAGCTGAGGGTAAAACACCTGAAGAATTAGTCGAGCTGGCAGAATTGCACGAGGGTGAAGAGCATCCCGATATGGATACCGAAAGTTTGCATGCGTATTATCCACCAGATGAGCCATTAGATACGGCTGAAAATCCGACACTAGAGCAGGAAAAATCGAATGTCAGTTGAAGAATCCCAACCGCTTATTTCCCATTTAGTCGAATTGCGTAACCGCTTACTTAAAGCGGTTATTTGCGTTTTGATTGTTTTTGTTTTACTCGTTTATTGGGCGAATGACATCTATTCATTACTCGCAAGCCCTTTAACTGAGCGTTTGCCTGAAGGGGCAACGATGATTGCAACCAATGTTGCAACCCCATTTTTTACCCCAATCAAATTAACCTTGATTGCTTCGGTATTTTTATCCGTTCCTTATATTTTGTACCAAATCTGGGCGTTTGTTGCGCCTGCGCTTTATAAGCAAGAGAAGCGCTTAGTCTATCCACTGCTCATTTCAAGTACTTTATTGTTCTATATTGGTGTTGCCTTTGCTTACTATGTGGTATTTCCGCTCGTTTTTGGTTTTTTAACGAGTACCGCCCCTGATGGTGTGATGATGGCAACGGATATCAGCAGTTATTTAGATTTTGTGCTGACTATTTTCTTAGCCTTTGGCATCTGTTTTGAAGTACCTGTTGCGATTATTTTACTTTGTTGGTCAGGGGTAACCACTCCAGCTGATCTAACTGCGAAACGCCCATACATTATTGTGGCTGCCTTTGTGATCGGTATGTTCCTAACCCCACCAGATATTTTTTCGCAAACGTTGCTTGCGATTCCAATGGTCTTGCTATTTGAGGTGGGAGTACTTGTTGCACGTTTTTATGTGCCGAAAGATGAGAATACCACTGAAATGGAATAATCTCGACCCGCACAAGCGGGTCTTTTTTTAGAAAAAAATGCAAAATGAAAGTTTGTGTAATTAAAACCTCATCAATGGGCGATGTAATTCATACATTGCCCGCATTAACCGATGCACAACGAGCAATACCTAATTTGCAAGTGGATTGGGTGGTTGAGAAAGCATTTAGTGAAATTCCAAATTGGCATAGTGCGGTAAATCGTGTTATTCCACTTGAAATTCGCCGTTGGCGGAAAAATCTTTGCCAAGCAAAAACGTGGCAGGAGTGGCAAGCCTATAAAGCTACTTTGCAGGCAGTGCAGTATGATGCCATTATTGACGCACAAGGGCTGCTCAAAAGTGCACTATTGGCTACTCGTCTTGCTCAAGGCAAAAAATATGGCTATGACTGCCGTTCAGCTCGAGAAGGCTTAAGCAGTCTATTTTACGATCAGACTTTTAATATTCCTTATCAGCAACATGCAGTAGAGCGAATTCGCCAGCTTTTTGCCCGTGCACTAGGTTATCAATTAACGCAAGAAATGGGCGATTATGGTATCGCATGTCATTTTGTAAAAAATAGAGAAAAAAAGACCGCTTGTTTGCCTTATATTATTGCTGTTCATGCCACAACTCGTGATGATAAGCATTGGGAGGAAGATTATTGGACGGAATTATTTGCTTTATGCGATCAGCAGCATCTTGAAGTGCGTCTGCCTTGGGGGAACGAGCAAGAAAAAGCTAGAGCAGAGCGATTAGCCGCACAGGGTGAGCATATCCGAGTGTTACCGAAAATGAGTTTAACCGAATTAGCAGCAGAATTGGCAAATGCTAAGGCCGTGGTGTCGGTGGACACAGGTTTGAGCCATTTAGCGGCTGCTTTAGATACCCCAAATATTATTTTATACGGCGCAACAAACCCGAAATTAATAGGGGCTTATGGTAAAAATCAGCATTACTTGCAGGCAAACCGTATGCAAAATATTCAAGTTTCGCAAGTTTGGCAGGTCTTAGAGCAGATTTTAACCGCTTGAAATAAAAATAAAAAAATCTGTTTGACAAGCAAAATGTCATCTATATAATACGCACCTGTTTTCGCTGCTAAGCGATAACGATGCGGGAATAGCTCAGTTGGTAGAGCACGACCTTGCCAAGGTCGGGGTCGCGAGTTCGAGCCTCGTTTCCCGCTCCATTTTGCCCGAGTGGCGGAATCGGTAGACGCAAGGGATTTAAAATCCCTCGCCTTTCGGGGCGTGCCAGTTCAAGTCTGGCCTCGGGCACCATTTTAATTCCGCAAGATCTTAAAGATAGCACCACGAGGTGCTTTTTTTATACCTGAAATTTGGCTTCCCCATTGCCAGCTTTTGGCAAATTCTGTATAATTCGCAACCTTTTTTAAGTTTGAATTTTTGCAATATTCGGAGAATATAAATGGCTCGTGTAACCGTACAAGATGCAGTAGAGAAAATCGGCAACCGTTTTGATTTAATTTTAACTGCGGCACGTCGTGCAAGACAATTACAACTTCATACCCGTGAGCCATTAGTGGCAGAAGAAGATGATAAACCAACAGTGATTGCGTTACGTGAAATTGAAGAAGGTTTAATCAATAACCAAATTATGGATCAGCAAGAGAACTTTGAAGCAATGCAACAAGAAGTTGCTGAGAAAGAAGCCATTTCTTTCTTGGCAGATGTGCAAGCAAACTCTTAATACAATAGATTATTGAGAATGGGCAAGGAATAGTGATATTCTTTGCCCATTTCTATTTGGTAACTTGAAATGCGTGGGGTGCGATATGGAATTGTTTGAGCCTTTAGAACGAGTTATTCGTCACTATTTACCGGAAGATAAGATTGAGATCATCAAACGCGCTTTTTTGATGGCAAAAGATGGGCATACTGGGCAATTTCGTTCCAGCGGTGAGCCCTACATTACGCATCCTGTTGCCGTTGCTTGCATTATTGCAGAGATGGAACTTGATCATGAAGCGGTAATGGCTGCATTGCTGCATGATGTGATTGAAGATACGCCTTATACTGAAGAGCAAATCGCTGCTGAATTTGGTACTAATGTGGCCGAGATTGTACAGGGGGTATCTAAATTAGATAAATTAAAATTCCGTACTCGCCAAGAAGCACAGGTTGAAAACTTTCGTAAAATGATTTTGGCAATGACCAAAGATATTCGTGTAGTGCTAATTAAGCTTGCGGACCGCACACATAATATGCGTACACTGGGTTCGCTTCGCCCAGATAAACGCCGTCGTATTGCGAAAGAGACGCTTGAAATCTACACGCCACTCGCTCACCGTTTAGGGATTGAACATATTAAAAATGAATTGGAAGATCTCTGTTTTGAGGCAATGTTTCCACACCGCTATCGTGTCATGAAAATGGCGATAGAGATGGCGCGTAGCAATAAACAAGAGTTAATTGAGCGTATTTCTAATGAGATCCAAGCTAAGCTTAATAGTGCAGGCATTGCTTGCCGCATTTATGGTAGAGAACGCCCACTATACTATCTCTATCAAAAAATGCAGGCAAAAGAACAGCATTTTTATTCTATTCTGGATATTTATTCTTTCCGAGTGGTAGTGGATAACGTTGATACTTGCTATCGAGTGCTAGGGCAGATGCACGCACTCTATAAGCCACGCCCCTTCCAAGTAAAAGACTATATTGCCGTGCCGAAAACGAATGGCTACCAGTCATTGCATACAGCGATGATTGGGCATAAAGGTGTACCGATTGATGTGCTAATTCGCACCGAAGAGATGGATCAAGCGGCACGTTTTGGTGTGGCTGCGCACTGGGGGTATAAAGATCACGAAACGAGTGTGCAAGTACGCGCACAACAATGGCTAAAAAGCATTGTTGAAATGCAGCAGAGTGCAGAAAACTCAGCAGAATTTATCGAAAATGTAAAATCAGATTTGTTCTCCAGCGATATTTATGTTTTCACGCCAAAAGGCAGAATTGTGCAGTTACCAGCCAATGCAACAGCAGTGGATTTTGCTTATGCGGTGCATACCGATATTGGTGATCGCTGTATTGGCGCCGTTGTTGATCATCAACCATATCCACTTTCTCAGCCGCTACAATCTGGGCAAACCATAGAAATTCAAACGGCAGATAGTGTGCGTCTTAATGCATTATGGTTAAATTCTGTGGTGACTGCTAAGGCTCGCTCTAGCATTCGTAGTATCCTTAAACGCCAACAATATGGCGAAGCGGTTTCGCTTGGGCGTCGCCAGTTGCTGCTTGCGCTCAATTTGCAATATTTTGAAGATATTGACCCGCTTGCACTGGAAACAGCACTTGTTGAACTGAAAATTGACACTGTTGATGAGTTACTTGCACAAATTGGCTTAGGGCATCTGTTGAGCTCGGCAGTGGCAGAGCGATTACGGGGCAAAATGCAGACAAACACAGTGGTAAATCAAGCCGAATTTGAAAGTGTGATTTTAGTGGATTTGCACGATCAACAAGGCATTTTAGCTGAAATTATTACGACCATTTCCACCTTAAATAGCAATATCAACGATATTCAAAGCCAGCCGATTGAAGGTGGCTACCAGCTACGCTTGCGTATTACGGCGACTAGCCAAAGTCATTTAGAAATGTTATTGGCAAAAATAAATAGCCTTTCAGCGGTAATACAAGCGGTGCAAATTGCAGAATAATTTACAAAAAAGTGCCTTAGCGGCACTTTTTTTGTGAGAAAAAGAAAACGGTGTCGTCTAATTAGAATATGTCTCTGTTTTAGTTTAAAGGGGAACAGTTTATGAGCTTTACTCGCTTTGATGTCACACCTGAACATCTATTCCGTCAACGCCGCCAAATTATTAAAGCGCTGGGTATTGGTTCTGCGGCAGCATTATTGCCAAATATTTCGTTAGCAAGCACACAAAAAACTCTGGATTTTCATAAAGCAAATGAAACCCAGTTGATGCTCACGCCTGAAAATAAGGTCACTGGTTATAATAATTTTTATGAATTTGGTACAGAGAAAAGTGCACCCGCAAAATTTGCACAAGATCTAAAACTTGAGCCATGGCACGTAGAAATTGGTGGTGAGATCGAAAATCCGTTTACACTCAATTACGCGGAACTATTTAGCACTTTTCCGTTAAGTGAGAAGATTTACCGTTTTCGTTGTGTTGAGGCGTGGTCGATGGTCATTCCTTGGGTTGGTTTTGAACTTGCGCGTTTAGTTGAAAGAGCCAAACCAACTACAAAAGCAAAATATGTGGTATTCCATACGCTTTATGATCCAAAACAAATGCCAGGACAAAAAAATCGCTTATTTGGTGGTGGTATTGAGTATCCATATGTGGAAGCATTGCGTCTGGATGAAGCGTTAAACTCTCTTTCATTGCTTGCTGTCGGCTTATATGGCAAGAGCCTCCCCCCACAAAATGGTGCGCCGATTCGCTTGGTTGTGCCATGGAAATATGGTTTTAAAAGCATTAAATCGATTGTCAAAATTACCTTTTCAGAAACGCGCCCAACCACTACATGGGAAAGCCTTGCCCCACATGAGTATGGGTTTTACGCCAATGTGAATCCAGAAGTTGATCATCCTCGTTGGTCACAAGCCTCTGAGCGGGTTATTGGTAGTGGAGGCTTGTTATCAGTAAAACGCCAGCCAACCTTAATGTTTAATGGCTATGAAAAAGAGGTTGCTCATCTTTATAAAGATTTGGATTTGAGAGTAAATTTCTAATGTTAGGATTATTTCGAACACTTATTCACCTTGGTTGTAGCTTGCCGTTAATGTGGCTGACTTGGGCGCTGGTTTCTGGCGATGAAAGCGCTTTTGGTGCTGATCCTAGTAAAGAACTGATTCATTTCTTAGGCTACAACGCTATTGTTATTTTCTGCGCAATGTTTTTACTTGGCATTTTTTTGCAATGGCGTCAGCTTAACCAGTATCAGATTTTGCGCCGCGCATTAGGGCTTTGGGTATTTAGCTACGCGGTGCTCCATGTAAGTGCATTTTTATGGTTGGAACTCGCACTGGATGTACGTCTATTCGGACAAGAGCTAATCAAACGCCCTTATCTGATTTTAGGCTCGGTGGCATTTTTGATTTTAGCCATGATGGCGATAACCTCGTTACCCAGCTTAAAACAGAAATTAGGCAAACGCTGGTTTAGTTTACATCAATGGAGCTATATCGCACTGGCGGCAGCGGCAATACACTATTATTGGTCAGTGAAAAGCCTCACTATTGCTCCTATTGTAGTAGGCTGTGTTACCCTATTTATTTTGGCAGTACGCCTTATCAAAAACAAATAGAAAACTATTCTCTTACTAGGGATGTTGATGTTTCAAATGGCGTGTTGTTATCGCTAAACATCAACACACCCTAGATTGCGCTAAATTAAAAGTGCAAGCTTTCTCCCTTTTTTGTACAATCAAGCGGTCTTTATTTCCAAATTTTTTGCAAAATGACCCAACAATTGTTAGATGGTGTACCGCTCACCGCACTTTCTGGTGTGGGGGCTGCAGTCTCGGCAAAACTGACTAAAATCGGTATCAATAATGTACAGGATCTGCTGTTTCATTTACCGTATCGTTATGAAGATCGCACACGGATTACGCCAATGATTGATCTACGTCCCGATAGTTACGCGACTATTGAGGGCGTAGTACAGCTGACAGAGGTACAGTTCGGCAAACGTCCAATTTTATCGACCACACTCTCTGATGGCACAAGTAAGATCACACTCAAATTCTTTAACTTCAATGCTGGAATGAAAAACAGCCTGCACCAAGGCGCACGGGTAAAAGCGTTTGGTGAGATTAAGCGTGGGCGCTATATGGCGGAAATTCACCACCCAGAATACCAAATTATCCGAGATAACCAACCGCTGGTGCTGGATGAAACATTAACGCCAATTTATTCCACTACTGAAGGGCTAAAACAAGCCTCTTTGCGTAAACTGACCGATCAAGCACTTGCGTTATTGGATAAGGTTCAAGTCGCTGAGCTGCTACCCGATGAGTTCAACCCGCACCAATATAGCCTGAAAGAGGCATTGAAATTGTTGCACCATCCGCCACCGTCTATTTCACTTGAACAGTTAGAAAATGGCGAACATCCTGCGCAAAAGCGGCTGATTTTTGAAGAGTTGCTGGCACATAATTTGGCGATGCAGAAAGTGCGTATGGGGGCTCAACGGCAAGTAGCGCAGGTATTGCGTTATCAAACAGATATCAAAAGCAGATTTCTTGCTGGTTTGCCTTTTCAGCCGACCAATGCTCAAAGCCGAGTCACAGCGGATATTGAACGAGATCTTGCCCAACCACACCCCATGATGCGTTTAGTACAAGGCGATGTCGGGTCAGGAAAAACCTTAGTGGCAGCTTTGGCTGCATTGTTGGCAATAGATAATGCGAAACAAGTTGCACTAATGGCACCTACCGAAATTCTTGCTGAACAGCATGCGAATAACTTTGCAAATTGGCTACAGCCGTTTGGGATAGAGGTTGGCTGGTTGGCTGGCAAAGTAAAAGGAAAAGCAAGAGTCGCACAGCTTGAAGCTATTAAAAACGGTGATGTGCAGATGATTATTGGTACACACGCTTTGTTCCAAGAAAGCGTAGAATTTCATGATTTAGCATTAGTCATTATTGATGAGCAACACCGCTTTGGTGTACATCAACGGCTCACTTTGCGAGAAAAAGGGGCGAAAGAAAATGTGTATCCCCATCAGTTAATTATGACCGCAACGCCAATTCCAAGAACATTGGCGATGACAGTGTATGCTGATCTAGATACATCAATTATTGATGAATTACCTCCAGGACGAACCCCAATTAAAACGGTAGCGATTTCAGAAGATCGCCGTCATGAGATTGTGCAACGCGTTTATCAAGCCTGTAAAAATGAAGGACGACAAGCCTATTGGGTTTGTACTTTAATTGATGAAAGCGAGGTGTTAGAAGCACAAGCAGCGGCAGCTATTGCCGAAGATTTGCAACGAGCCTTACCTGATTTGCGTATTGGCTTAGTACATGGCCGAATGAAACCGCAAGAAAAACAAGCAATTATGGCGGAATTTAAGGCGGCAAATATTGATTTGCTGGTAGCCACTACTGTGATTGAAGTTGGCGTAGATGTGCCAAATGCGAGCTTGATGATTATTGAAAATTCCGAGCGTTTAGGTTTAGCACAACTTCACCAGTTACGTGGGCGAGTGGGACGGGGAGCAACGGCATCGCATTGTGTTTTGCTCTATAAACCGCCGCTAGGTAAAATTTCGTCTAAGCGTTTGCAAGTGATGAGAGACAGTCAAGATGGTTTCTATATAGCGGAAAAAGATTTAGAAATTCGAGGCACAGGCGAGATCCTTGGCACTAAACAGACAGGTATGGCGGAGTTTAAGGTGGCGGATTTGATGCGTGACCGAAAAATGATCCCGTTAGTACAAAACTACGCACGGCAGATTATTAGCAGTAATTTATTATTGGCAGATTTGCTAATTAAACGCTGGTTGGAAGAGAAAACAGAGTATTCAAATGCTTAGAAGCCAAGCTAGCGGTAAGTTTGCAAATTTTTCTGCCAATTTTACCGCTTGCTATTGATATGGGCATTCATCTTTTTTGCTAAATTTGCTTGCAATATGTACGTGATTAAGGTAGAATCCCTGCGCTTTTACGATATGTAAGAGTCGCTTAGTGTAATCATTTACTAAGTGGGCTGCCGATTTGGCAGCTGTAAAATGTTCCCGATTTGGGAGCTATAACAAGGTATGGCTGAGCCCCCTAATTTCAAAAGAATTAGTGGTGGTTTGGTTTTTTATTAGCTAATTTTTGTTAATGGAGCTCTGGTCTAATGCAGAACCAAAGAATCCGTATCCGCTTAAAAGCTTTTGATCATCGTTTAATTGATCAATCTACTGCGGAGATCGTAGAAACAGCTAAACGTACTGGTGCACAAGTTCGTGGTCCAATTCCTTTACCAACTCGTAAAGAGCGTTTCACCGTGTTGATTTCTCCACACGTAAACAAAGACGCACGTGACCAATACGAAATTCGTACTCACAAACGTTTAGTAGATATCGTAGAGCCAACAGAAAAAACTGTTGATGCATTAATGCGTTTAGATTTGGCTGCCGGCGTTGACGTGCAGATCAGCCTAGGTTAATTAAGAGGTTATTACAATGATTGGTTTAGTCGGTCGTAAAGTTGGTATGACCCGTATCTTCAATGAAGACGGTGTTTCTGTACCAGTTACCGTTATCGAAATCGAAGCCAACCGTGTGACTCAAGTGAAAACCCTTGAAAACGATGGCTATTCTGCAGTTCAAGTTACTACTGGCTCTAAAAAAGCAAGTCGTGTAACTAAGCCAGAAGCAGGTCATTTCGTGAAAGCAGGTGTTGAAGCTGGTCGCGGTTTATGGGAATTCCGTACTGAAGGTGAAGAGTTCACTTTAGGTCAGGAAATCAATGTTGACATCTTTGCAGATGTTAAAAAAGTAGATGTTACTGGTACTTCTAAAGGTAAAGGTTTCCAAGGTGGTGTTAAACGTTGGAACTTCCGTACCCAAGATGCTACTCACGGTAACTCTTTATCACACCGTGTACTTGGTTCTATTGGTCAAAACCAAACTCCAGGTCGTGTGTTTAAAGGTAAAAAAATGGCAGGTCACTTAGGTGCTGAGCGTGTAACCGTTCAATCACTTGAAGTGGTTCGTGTAGATGCTGAGCGTAAATTATTATTAGTTAAAGGTTCTGTACCAGGTGCAACTAATAGTGATGTTATCGTTAAACCAGCAGTTAAAGCATAAGTCTAGGAGATAGAGATGGAATTACAAGTTGTAGGTGCAAACGCACTAACTGTTTCTGAAACTACCTTCGGACGTGAGTTTAATGAAGCATTAATCCACCAAGTAGTTGTTGCTTATGCAGCAGGTGCTCGTCAAGGATCTCGTGCGCAAAAAACTCGTGCAGAAGTGTCTGGTTCAGGTAAAAAACCTTGGCGTCAAAAAGGTACAGGTCGTGCTCGTTCAGGTGATATCAAATCACCAATCTGGCGTTCTGGTGGTGTAACTTTCGCAGCAAAACCACAAGATCACAGCCAAAAAGTGAACAAGAAGATGTACCGTGGTGCAATTAAAAGCATTCTTTCAGAGCTTGTTCGTCAAGAACGTTTAGTGGTAGTTGAAAAATTTGAAGTAGATGCACCAAAAACTAAAGCTCTCGTTCAAAAATTAAAAGATATGGCGTTAACAGACGCGCTTATCATCACTGCAGAAGTGAACGATAACTTATATTTAGCTGCACGTAACTTACACAAAGTGGACGTTCGTGATGTTCAAGGTATCGATCCAGTAAGCTTAATCGCTTTTGATAAAGTGGTTATCACTGTTGATGCAGTTAAACAAATTGAGGAGATGTTCGCATGATGCAAGAAGAACGTTTGCTAAAAGTGCTTAAAGCACCGCATATCTCTGAAAAAGCGACAAACAACGCAGAAAAAGGCAACACTATCGTATTTAAAGTTGCATTAGATGCAAACAAAGTTGAAATTGCTAACGCAGTTGAACAACTTTTTGAAGTGAAAGTTGATTCTGTTCGTACTGTGGTTGTTAAAGGTAAAACTAAACGCCGTGGTGTGAAAGTTGGTCGTCGTAGTGACTGGAAAAAAGCTTATGTAACTCTTCAAGAAGGTCAATCACTTGACTTCGTTGAAGGTGCGGCAGAGTAATCAGAGGAGATAAAATAAATGGCTATCGTTAAATGTAAGCCGACCTCCGCTGGTCGTCGTCACGTAGTTAAAGTTGTAAACGCTGAGCTACATAAAGGTAAACCTTTTGCAGCGCTTTTAGATACTAAATCTAAAACTGGTGGTCGTAACAACTTAGGTCGTATCACAACTCGTCACATTGGTGGCGGTCACAAACAGCACTACCGTTTAATTGATTTCAAACGTAATAAATTAGACATTCCAGGTGTTGTTGAGCGTTTAGAATACGATCCAAACCGTTCTGCGAATATCGCATTAGTACTTTATAAAGATGGTGAACGTCGCTACATTTTAGCACCAAAAGGTTTAACTGCTGGTGATCAAATTCAAGCGGGTGCTTCAGCGCCAATTAAAGTAGGTAACGCATTACCAATGCGTAATATTCCTGTTGGTACAACTGTACACAACGTAGAATTGAAACCTGGTAAAGGTGGTCAAATCGCACGTTCAGCAGGTGCTTACGTACAAATCATTGCCCGTGAAGGTAACTATGTTACTTTACGTCTTCGTTCAGGCGAAATGCGTAAAGTATTAGCTGAGTGTACTGCAACTATCGGTGAAGTAGGTAACTCAGAACATATGCTTCGCGTTCTTGGTAAAGCAGGTGCAAACCGTTGGAGAGGTATTCGTCCAACAGTTCGTGGTACTGCGATGAACCCAGTAGACCACCCACACGGTGGTGGTGAAGGTCGTAACTTCGGTAAACACCCTGTTACTCCTTGGGGCGTTCAAACCAAAGGTAAGAAAACTCGTCACAACAAACGTACTGATAAATTCATCGTACGTCGTCGTGGCAAATAATTTAATTCATTAACTAAAAGGTAAACACCAATGCCACGTTCCCTCAAGAAAGGTCCTTTCCTTGACCTACACTTGTTGAAGAAGGTAGAGAAGGCGGTGGAAAGCGGGGATAAAAAACCAATCAAAACTTGGTCCCGTCGTTCAATGATCATTCCATCAATGATTGGTTTGACCATCGCAGTCCATAATGGTCGTCAGCACGTTCCAGTTTATGTTTCCGACGAAATGATCGGTCATAAATTAGGTGAATTTGCACCGACTCGTACATACCGCGGTCACGCCGCAGATAAGAAAGCTAAGAAATAAGAGGTAAAAGATGGAAACTATTGCTAAACATCGTTACGCTCGTACTTCTGCCCAAAAAGCTCGCTTAGTTGCTGATTTAATTCGCGGTAAAAAAGTTGCGCAAGCACTAGAAATCTTAACTTTCACTAACAAAAAAGCAGCAGCGCTTGTTAAGAAAGTATTAGAATCAGCTATTGCAAACGCAGAGCACAATGACGGTGCAGATGTCGATGATCTTAAAGTTGCTAAAATCTTCGTTGATGAAGGTCCAAGCATGAAACGTGTAATGCCACGTGCTAAAGGTCGTGCAGATCGTATTTTAAAACGTACTAGCCACATCACTGTGGTAGTATCAGATCGTTAATTAAGTAGAGGAATAACAGAAAATGGGTCAAAAAGTCCATCCACATGGTATTCGCCTAGGTATTGTTAAGCCTTGGAGCTCTACTTGGTTTGCGAATACACAAGATTTCGCTGATAATTTAGAAGGCGATTTCAAAGTACGTCAATTTTTAAACAAAGAGTTAGCGAACGCTTCTGTATCTCGTATCACTATCGAGCGTCCAGCAAAAAGCATTCGTGTAACTATTCACACAGCTCGTCCTGGTATCGTTATCGGTAAAAAAGGCGAAGATGTTGAGAAATTACGTAACGCAGTTGCGAAAATCGCGGGCGTTCCAGCACAAATCAACATTGCTGAAGTGAAAAAACCTGAGCTTGATGCAAAATTAGTTGCGGATAGCATCGCTTCTCAACTTGAACGCCGTGTAATGTTCCGTCGTGCGATGAAAAAAGCAGTACAGAACGCAATGCGTTTAGGTGCTAAAGGTATCAAAGTTGAAGTTAGCGGTCGTTTAGGTGGTGCAGAAATCGCACGTTCAGAATGGTATCGTGAAGGTCGTGTGCCTCTACATACTTTACGTGCGGACATCGATTACAACACTGCTGAAGCACACACTACATACGGTGTAATCGGTATCAAAGTGTGGATCTTCAAAGGTGAAATCCTCGGTGGTATGGCTGCAGTGATTGAATCTGAAAAAGAACCAGCGGCACAGCCTAAAAAGCCAGCTCGCAAAGGTCGTAAATAAGGAGAATCACTGAATGTTACAACCAAAACGTACAAAATTCCGTAAAGTACACAAAGGCCGTAACCGTGGTATCGCGGGCGGTACTGAAGTGAGCTTCGGTACATTCGGTTTAAAAGCGATTGGTCGTGGTCGTTTAACTGCTCGTCAAATCGAAGCAGCACGTCGTGCGATGACTCGTGCGGTAAAACGTCAAGGTAAAATCTGGATCCGTGTGTTCCCAGACAAACCAATTACTGAAAAACCATTAGAAGTCCGTATGGGTAAAGGTAAAGGTAACGTTGAGTACTGGGTAGCCTTAATCCAACCGGGTAAAGTATTATATGAAATGGATGGTGTATCTGAAGAAGTTGCACGTAATGCATTTGCATTAGCAGCAGCTAAACTTCCGTTCAAAACCACATTTGTAACTAAGACGGTGATGTAATGAAAGCTCAAGAACTACGTAATAAATCTGTTGAAGAGCTGAATGCTGAGTTAGTGAACCTTTTAGGTGAGCAATTCAAATTGCGTATGCAAGCAGCCACCGGTCAGCTTCAACAAACCCATCAGTTAAAACAAGTGCGTCGTAGCATTGCACAAGTGAAAACTGTATTAACCGAAAAGGCGGGTGAATAATGACTGATAAAATTCGTACAGTACAAGGTAAAGTGGTTAGCGACAAAATGGATAAATCATTTGTAGTTGCTATCGAACGTACAGTTAAACACCCAATCTATGGTAAGTTTATCCGTCGTACTACTAAACTTCACGTACACGATGAAAACAACGAAGCTAAATTAGGCGATGTAGTTGAAATCAAAGAGTGTCGTCCACTCTCTAAAACTAAATCACATACTTTAGTTCGTGTTGTTGAGAAAGCTCAAGCTTAATCGGCAAAATAAAGAAGAAAAACCCCCGCTTGTCGGGGGTTTTTTGTTGTTGGTGAAGCGATCATTGGATAAAGATCCACAAAAAATTCACAAGCTTTTCCATACTTTTTCAGGTATTATTAACAACCCTTTTTTCTATAATTTTGGAGTAGATTGTGTCTTCCCTTTGGTCTGATTGTTTAAGTCATTTGCAGTCAAAAGTATCACCATCAGATTATAGTGCTTGCCTACGTCCGCTAAAGGCAACAATGAATAAGGGAGAACTCATCCTCTATGCTCAGAATCCGATTGTGGCTAATTGGGTAAAAGAATCTTTTCTTGGAGAGATCCAAGATCTTGCTCGTTATCTTTCACAAGATCCAACTTTGAGCGTGATAGTAAAAGATCGTTTTGATGTTGAAGAAAAGCCAGCAGTGGTTAGCGCTAGAGCGCCACAGGAGCCAGAAGTAAGTCAGATCCGCACTAATCTTAATTCAACATTAACTTTTGACAACTTTGTACAGGGTAACTCAAACCAGTTGGCAAAAGCGATTGCCCAGCAAGTTGCGAATAATCCAGGAAGAAATACCTATAACCCCTTTTCACTTTATGGAAGCACGGGTTTAGGAAAAACCCATCTGCTACATGCAATTGGAAATGAAATTCTGAAACAGAACCCATCGGCAAAAGTACTTTATATTCAAGCCGAAAGTTTTACCCGTGCGATGGTGAGTGCATTACAAAGCAATAAAATGGAGAATTTTAAGAAATTCTACCGTTCAATTGATGTATTAATGGTGGACGACATTCAGTTTTTCGCTAAAAAAGAGGGCTCACAAGAAGAATTCTTCCATACTTTTAATTCTCTTTTAGAGCAGGATAAACAGATTATTGTGGCCTCTGATGTTTTCCCGAAAAATATCGAAAATATTGAAGAACGGATGCGTTCTCGCTTAAGTTGGGGAATCAGTGCCGCGATTGAACCGCCAGAATTAGAAACCCGAGTGGCAATTTTGATGAAAAAGGTTGAAAACCAAGCAGCAGAATTTTTGGCTACTTATGGTTTCCCTTTAGAATTGCGAGAAGATGCGGCATTTTTCCTTGCGCAGAAAATGCGGACTAACGTACGTGAATTAGAAGGTGCATTAAATAGTGTTATTGCAACTTCAGGGTTTACTCGCCGCCCAATTACGGTCGATTTTGTGCGAGAAGCATTAAAGGATCGTTTTGCAGCCTATGATTCTTTGATCACGATCGAAAATATTCAGCGGACAGTGGCAGAATATTACAATATCAAAGTAGCTGATCTTAAATCAAAAAGTCGTTCACGTTCTGTGGCGCGACCAAGACAAATGGCTATGGCTCTTGCTAAAGAACTTACTACACACAGCTTGCCTGAAATTGGGCGAGAATTTGGGCGAGATCACACAACGGTAATTCACGCCTGTAAAACAATCAATGAATTATGTGCTGAAGATAGCAGCATTCAAGAAGATTATACCAATTTAACCCGCAAACTATCGTCATAAGGACTTGTTTATGCAATTTACCATTACCCGAGAACAGTTGCTCAAACCATTGCAACAGGTTTGTGGCGTATTGAGCAGTCGTCCAACCCTGCCAATAATCAACAATATTTTGCTAGAAACGAATGGCAAACAGCTATCACTAACGGCAACCGACCTTGAAGTTGAGCTAACTACGCAGGCGGAGCTGTTTGAAGCGGTCAAAAAAGCAGAAAAATTTACCATTCCCGCGAAAAAGTTTTTAGATATTTGTCGTAGTTTGCCAGAAGATAGTGTTATTTCGATCCAGTTCGAGGAAGATCGTGCCTTAATTCGTGCAGATCGAAGCAAATTTAATTTAGCGACATTACCTGCTAGCGAATATCCAAATTTAATGGATTGGAGCCCAGAAGTTGATTTTACGATCGATCAATCTACACTTGCGCGCCTGATTGATGCAACACAATTTTCAATGGCAAAAGATGATGCCCGCTATTTCTTAAACGGTATGAAGTTTGAAACTGAAGGTAATTTGTTACGCACAGTTGCAACGGATGGACACCGTTTAGCTGTTTGTACTATGCCGCTTAGCCAAGAGCTATCAACGCATTCTGTTATTGTGCCTCGTAAAGCAGTGGTAGAGTTAGCCCGCTTAATTAGCGGGGGGGAAGATGCTGTGCGTTTAGAAATTGGCACCAATAATTTACGTGTTTCAATGAACGGTATCGTTTTTACCTCAAAATTGATTGATGGCCGTTTCCCTGACTATCGCCGGGTCTTCCCGCGTAACCCAGAGCGAATTTTAGAAGCCGATGCGGAAAGCCTAAAACGCTCACTGGTTCGTGCTGCAATTCTTTCAAACGAGCGTTTGCGCGGAGTGCGCTTAGCGCTAAGCGATAATCTGCTTAAAATTACTGCAAACAACCCAGAACAAGAGGAAGTGGAAGAAATCCTTGATGTGGCTTATCAAAGCACACCAATGGAAGTGGGCTTTAATGTGAGCTACTTACTTGATGTGTTGAATACCTTGAAATGCCAACGAGTACGCATGAGTTTAGTTGATGTGGGTTCTAGTTGCTTGATTGAAGATTGTGATAACAGCACGGCGGAATATGTTGTGATGCCAATGCGACTTTAATTATTGCGATAATCATTGCTAGGGCGGGGTTATCCCCGTCCGGCATGCAATTTCTACTTTAGGATAAAGCCTTTTCCTAGCATGTACCCTCCATTTTGTATTTTGACTTTAATTTTTTACCGCTTGTATGTCCCTTTCCCGACTAATCATTAACAACTTTCGAAATTTAACCGCAGTGGATCTGGATTTAAGCCACGGCTTTAATTTTTTAGTGGGAGCAAATGGAAGTGGTAAAACCAGCTTGCTGGAGGGGATTTTCTATCTCGGGCATGGGCGCTCATTTAAAAGTCATATTAGCAATCGCATTATTCATTACGATCATGATGAGTTCACGCTCTTTGGCAAAATTGAAGAAGACAAGCATGAATGGTCGGTTGGCTTGCAGAAAAATCGCCAAGGTGATACCAAATTGAAAATTAACGGCGAAGATGCCAAAAAAATTGCTGATCTTGCTCATTTACTCCCAATGCAAGTGATTACCCCAGAAGGGCTCACTCTACTAAATGGTGGACCAACTTATCGACGTGCTTTTTTAGACTGGGGGCTTTTTCATCAATATACCGAATTTCATCGACTATGGTCTGATCTCAAACGCCTGTTAAAGCAGCGCAATGCTGCGCTTAATCAAGTGCGCGACTATACAGAACTGAAATTTTGGGATATAGAGCTAGCAAAACTCGCCCATAGTGTGAGCGAGATGCGCGCGATGTATGCTGAAGCATTGCGCCCTGAAATTGAAAAGACTTGTCGTTTTTTCTTGCCTGAGTTGGAAATTAGTGTGAGTTTTCATCAAGGCTGGGAAAAAGGGGCAGATTATCTGGAAATTCTTGCTCAAGGATTTGAGCGTGATAAAAATCTTGGTTACACGATGATTGGCCCGCAAAAAGCAGATTTTCGTTTCCGTGCGAATGGTTTACCTGTAGAAGATGTGCTTTCTCGTGGGCAGCTTAAATTGCTAATGTGTGCTTTACGCCTTGCTCAAGGCGAATATCTTGTGGCACAAAAAGAGCGTCAATGTCTGTTTTTAATTGATGATTTTGCTTCAGAACTTGATCCTGTTAAACGAGAGTTACTCGCTCACCGCTTACGCCAAAGTGGTTCACAAGTTTTCGTTACCGCAATTACCCACGATCAGCTCAAACAAATGGAGTGGTTAGAGCAGGGGAGTGATCGCACATTTTCTGTCACAAGCGGTCGAATTTCCTGATTTTTCCACAAAATGTTAAACTACCCCCATTTTGCAAAAAATCATCAATTTTAAACCGCTTGTATGTCATCGCTCATTCAATTCAACCTACCGCAACTAGGCGGTAAATTTCAAGATCATCAAACACTTGGAAACCTCATCGGGCATGCTGATGTTCTTGCTATCAGCCAATCTGCCCGAGAGTTTAATGGCTTAACTATCGTTGTTACCCCTGATACTCGTACAGCATTGCGATTAGAAAAATCCCTACCGCAATTTGCTCAGCTTCCTGTACAGCTTTTCCCCGATTGGGAAACCTTGCCTTATGATAATTTTTCGCCTCATCAAGATATTATCTCTGCACGGCTTTCTGCACTGTTTCAACTGCAACAAGGTCAGAAACAGATTATCTTGCTCCCTGTGGCAACCCTATTACAAAAAGTCTGTCCGCCCAATTATCTGAGCAATAACGTTTTTTTAATTAAAAAAGGCGACCGTTTTTCCATTCAAAAACTACGTTTACAACTAGAAAATGCTGGCTATCGGGCGGTAGAGCAGGTGTTGGAATACGGTGAATATGCGGTGCGTGGCTCAATTTTGGATTTATACCCAATGGGTGCAGAAGCCCCATTCCGCTTAGATTTTTTTGATGATGAGATTGATTCTATCCGCACTTTTGATGTGGATAGCCAACGCACCCTTGCCGAAATCAGTGAAATCAATCTATTGCCGGCTCACGAGTTCCCGACAGATAGCAATGGTATCGAGCATTTTAGAGCGAAATTCCGTGAAACCTTTGGTGAAATCCGCCGTGAGCCGGAGCATATTTATCAGCAGGTTAGCAAAGGCGTGTTAAATGCAGGGATTGAATACTGGCAACCGCTCTTTTTTGATGAAATGGCAAGCCTGTTTGATTATCTGCCTGAAAATAGTCTCTTTATTACTTATGAGGGTATCAAAGAGAAAGCCGAGCAATTTCAACAAGATACCCATCATCGCTATGAGAGCAGACGAGTTGATCCAATGCGTCCGCTACTCCCACCGAGCGATCTCTGGTTTGCGATTGATGATGTACAACGTTGGCTTAAAGCCTACCCACGTTTAACACTCACCAGCGAGAAAATTCGCAAATCCGCAGCGAAAATGAATGCAAACGTCGTAAATTTACCCGACATTGCTATTCAATCAGGTACAAAAGAACCTTTTGGCCCATTGCAACAATTCCGCCAAAAATTTAAAGGCGGTATTCTCTTTTCGGTAGAAAGCGAAGGGAGACGAGAAACGCTTTTGGATCTGCTTGCCCCGATTGGGGTGAAGCCGAAGCAGGTAAACTCATTAGATGAAGCACAAGATTTGCCATTTTCTTTGATAATTTCACCGCTTGATCAGGGGTTTGTTATCAATCAAGTCCCCTCCCCCGTTCACGGGGGAGGGTTAGGGAGGGGGGATTGCAATAGCGTTGCAACCACAGGGCAAATCTCCGATTTGCTCCCCTCCCCCCCACCCCCTCCCGTAAACGGGAGGGGGAGTTTCTTCTCCTCCTCAGATCTTGCCATCATCTGCGAAACCGATCTTCTCGGCGAAAAGGTGCAAACACGGCGTGAGAAAAACCGCAAAACCGTCAATCCTGATACCCTAATTCGCAACCTTGCCGAACTGAAAATCGGGCAGGCGGTGGTGCATTTGGAAAACGGCGTGGGGCGTTACGGCGGTTTAACTGTGCTGGACGCCGGTGGGATTAAAGCCGAATATCTCGTGCTACATTATGCTAACGATGCCAAACTCTATGTGCCGGTTGCTTCGCTCCATTTAATCAGCCGTTATATCGGTGGGGCGGACGAAACCGCACCGCTGCACAAATTAGGCAGTGAGGCGTGGGCGAAAACCCGTCAGAAAGCAGCGGAAAAAATCCGTGATGTGGCGGCAGAATTGCTCGATGTTTACGCCAAACGAGAAAGCCAAACCGGTTTTGCTTTTGCCTACGACAAAGCGGAATTTGACCAGTTTAGTGCCACTTTCCCTTACGAGGAAACAGACGATCAGAAAATTGCCATCAATGCCGTAATTAGCGATATGTGCCAAGCCAAAGCGATGGATAGATTAGTGTGTGGCGATGTCGGCTTCGGCAAAACCGAAGTGGCCATTCGAGCGACTTTCTTAGCGGTGATGAACCATAAACAGGTTGCCATTCTTGCCCCAACCACCTTGCTTGCCCAACAGCATTATGAGAATTTCAAAGATCGTTTCGCCAACTATCCTGTGAATGTGGAAGTTCTCTCTCGCTTTAAAACCGCCAAAGAGCAGAAAACGATTTTGCAAAATGTGGCGGAGGGCAAAGTGGATATTTTGGTCGGCACGCACAAATTGTTGCAAGACGATGTAGCGTTCCGTGATCTTGGCTTGCTGGTGATTGATGAGGAACACCGTTTCGGCGTACGCCAAAAAGAGAAGATCAAACAACTGCGTGCCAATGTGGATATTCTAACCCTCACCGCTACGCCAATTCCAAGAACGCTGAATATGGCGCTCAACGGAATGCGAGATCTCTCGATTATCGCCAGCCCGCCGGCTCGCCGACTTTCAATCAAAACCTTTGTGCGACAAAGTGATGAAATGGTAATCCGTGAGGCAATTTTGCGTGAAATTCTACGTGGTGGGCAGGTTTACTACCTGCACAACGATGTGGCAACCATTGAAAACTGTGCCGAGAAATTGGCAGAACTTGTGCCAGAGGCAAGAATTGTGATCGGACACGGGCAGATGCGTGAGCGTGAATTGGAGCGGGTGATGAGCGATTTTTATCATCAACGCTTTAATCTGCTGGTCTGCTCCACCATTATTGAAACGGGGATTGACGTGCCGACTGCCAATACCATTATTATCGAACGGGCGGACAAATTCGGGCTGGCACAACTGCACCAACTGCGAGGACGAGTCGGACGTTCGCACCACCAAGCCTACGCCTATATGCTCACCCCACACCCGAAAACACTCACCAAAGATGCCGAGCAACGCTTGGAGGCGATGAGTACCATTGATAATCTCGGGGCAGGTTTTGCGTTGGCGACCCACGATTTAGAAATCCGTGGTGCAGGCGAATTACTTGGCTCGGAACAGAGCGGACAAATTGAATCTATCGGTTTTTCGCTTTATATGGATTTACTAGAAAGTGCAGTCAAAGCTTTACAAGAAGGGCGAGAGCCGAGCCTTGATGAAATCACCCAAAATCAAGCGGAGATTGAACTGCGTGTTCCTGCGTTAATCCCTGATGATTACCTGCCTGATGTCAATATGCGTTTATCCTTCTATAAACGCATCGCAAGCAGTGAAAATGAAACCCAACTGAAAGATCTCAAAATTGAGCTGATTGACCGTTTTGGCTTATTACCAGAGGCAACCAAAAACTTATTCCAAATCACTCAATTGCGATTTATTGCTCAAAAACTTGGCTTGAAAAAAGTGGAGGCTGGCATCAATGGCGGTTTCCTAGAATTTAAACCAACTGCAACACCTGATCCTATGAAATTTATCACCTTGATTCAGAAACAACCTGCGGTATATAGCTTTGAAGGGGCAGTAAAATTCAAGTTTAGATTGCCACTCGAAGAAAATAGCAAGCGGTTAGAATTTGTAGAAAATTTACTCAGAGAAATTAATGCATAGCGCAAGCGGTGGATTTTGCAGAAAAATGCGCAAAATCTACCGCTTGTTATGATAGAGAGTGTTCCGTTTAATACACTTTAAAAACACAATGGCACAGCGAAGACGCTTGTGCCATTTTTTTGTATAAAAATCAGGAACAAGTGTTAGCTGATTGTAAATAAAGTAAATAAAAGCAAAGTGATTAGTGATTATTTTTGAGCAAATTACAATAACCTTGTGGGGAAATGGTGAGTATTTCCTAGTTGTTAGCAACACTTTTTTTGTTGCTAGGTATTTTACAAACCAAAGGGTTAAATTATGAATAAGGTATTTAAGGTTGTTTGGAATGCTGCAACTCAAACTTGGGTCGCGGTTTCCGAGCTACAACGTGTAAAAGGCAAAACGAAATCTAAATCGTCAGCGAATCCCGTATTAATGGCAATTAGTGCTGTTGGCGTGGGGGCAACAATGATTGGTGGAGTGAGTGCAGCCGTTCATGTCAATGATACAGCTTCAAATTATGTATTGGCTGCTGATGGAACGAGTAGCAGTATTCCTGCATATATTATCCAAGGAGTGAATGTAACAGGGACAGTTCCACCAAACTATGGTCATCTTACAGTTTATGGTACAGACATTAGCTTAGGTAGCCAATTTACTCCTGCTTGGAGTGCCCTCGTAGGAAATAATATTTCAGCTACTGGCGCAGATAAAATTCTCTACGGTAATAATATTAGCTCAGACAGTTTTGCTCAGTCTCCAGCTGTTGCTATTGGTAGAAATCTTACTTTAACTGGTGCTGCGGCAATGAGTGATGACCAAACGGGCTACAATAGTGCTGGAGAATCAGTTTTAATTGGTCATGATTTAAGTGGTCGCGCGAATAATGTATTGGTGGGTACTAATTTAACCACTACAGAAGCCACAACGGTTGTTGTGGGTATTCTTTCTGAAACCCAAGGTGCGAGAACGACAGCATTTGGTTATGTTGCTAAAGCTTTAGGTGCTGGGGCTACTGCACTTGGTACTTCGGTAACAGCAGCGAGTCAAGGGGATGTAGCTATTGGCGATAATTCAAATACTACTGGTAGTGGTTATGGAAAAGTTGCAATTGGTTATGCAACGACAGCATCTGGTCAAGAGAGTACGGCGGTTGGTCGTTTAGCTAATGCAACAGCAACTTATGCTACTGCATTAGGGAGTTACTCTTGTGCTACAGCTGTGCAATCCGTTGCGATTGGTACGGTGGCTAGAGCAAATGGTGAAAATGGTGCAGCGTTAGGGGCTTATAATACTGTAAATGCAGATCGTGGTACTGCAGTAGGAAGTAACAATCAGATAAGTACAGGTAGTAATCGTTCAACATCCGTAGGTACTCAGAATAATATTTACAATTGGTCTCCGAACTCTACTGCTGTGGGTAATAGTTTAAATATTTTTGGTGAAAGCAATACATTATTGGGTTCAAATGCTTCTGCAATGTATGTATCCAATTCAGTTGGGATTGGTACGAATATTAATGCAGGTAGTAGTTCTGTTATTGCTATGGGGCATAATACCAATGCTACAGGAAGCCAGTCTATTGCAATCGGTTGTTCTACTACAGCAAGTGGGATCAATTCGATAGCTTTTGGTTCTGATGCAAATGCAATAGAAATGGGTAGTGTAGCCATTGCTGCGCATGCGACTGCAACAGGGCGTGAAACTATTGCGATTGGTCTTGGTGCAAATGCGACACATACAACAAATTTGGCTGATATAGAAGGTGGTTTCGTTGCAGATGCTACAGGTGATGAGCAGGGTGATTTAGTTCCTTCTATTGCAATTGGTGCACATTCAAATGCAACATCGTCTAATGCCATCGCGATTGGCACTAATTCGAATGCCACAGGTAACCGTGCTATTGGTTTAGGTGCGGGTACTAACGCCACGGGGAATCGTTCTATTGCATTAGGTTGGTTAACTGTTACGGAAGGGAATCGTAGTAGTGCGGTAGGTGCTAGTGCTAGCGTAACGGGCGACTATGCTAGCGCAGTGGGAACTGGCGCAACAGTTAGTGGAACAAGTGCAGGAGCATTTGGTGCATATTCTAATGTAATGGGTAATAACACCTATGTGCTAGGCTCGAATATTAGTGTAGCAACAGAAGGTTCTGTCGTGTTGGGGAATAATTCTGCTGCATCTACGGCAACAAATGTGACTACTGCAACGGTTAATGGGGTTACTTATACAGGTTTCGCGGGTAATGCGAATATTGCTGCAGGTGACTATGTTAGTATTGGTGCCGCTGGTGAAGAACGCCAAATTAAAAATGTTGCACCAGGCGATATTTCTGCCAATTCAACTGATGCTATTAATGGCTCACAGCTCTATTTAGTGGCAGCAGAAGCGGCAAGACATTCTGTTGTTGCAGCTGGTGCGAATATAAGCAGTGTAACAACTAGCACAGCAACAAATGGCGCAACAGTTTATACCGTAAATGCGATTGACACTAACACTCAAGCCAGCATTTCTTCCGATGATGGTTCAGTAACCATTAGCCAAAGTACAAATAGTAATGGTACAACTAACTATGATTTATCGTTTACGGATAATGATACCGTGACGAGCGTAAGCTATGGCCGTACTTACAATACTTCAAGTGCAGCAAATGCACCAATCAATGTGACCACTTCAGTTATTGATGGCGTAACCAACTATGCTGTAAATGTGCTAACGACACCATTGATTATTTCACAATCAGGTGCGACATCTGTTTCGACTAGTCGTAATAACCAGTTAATGAATGCGAGCCAAATTTCTGCAGCAATCAACAATTCTGGTTTCCAAGTTTCAACCGGTACTGCGGATTTTATGGGCGGTAGCGGTACACAAGAAGGAGCTTCTTACCAAACTTTGGTAACCCCAGGGGATCAATTGATCTTTAATGCGGGGAATAATTTGGTGATTAGCCAATCAGCAGATCGCCGTGTTACTTATGGCTTAAATCCAGATCTTCAGATTAACAGCATTACCATAGACCCAAATATTTCATCGCAAGATGCAGGTATTGATATGGGTGATACCAAGATTTCTAATCTTGCCAATGGTACTAATGCAAGTGATGCGGTAAATTTAAGCCAATTAAATGCAAGTAAAACCTTTGTTCAAACAGGCAACCACACCAGTGTTAGCAGTACGACCAATACAGACGGCTCAACTAACTATATTGTGAATGCTGATAATATCATCGTAACTTCAGCAGATAGCTCCGTCACTGTGACACCAACTTCAACTACTAATGCAGATGGTACGCTAACCTATACTTATGATTTAGCGGTAGGTGCGGTAGAAATAGATAATTATTTCCATGTAAATAACGGTTCTAATAGTGGTGGCGATAGCGCAACTAACTTGGGTGGTGTTGGCGTGAGCGCTGGCGCAACGGCATTGAATTCTCTTGCTGCTGGGATTAATACTGTTGCAACTGCTTATGCTGCAACAGCGATGGGGTATGCAGCAACAGCAAGTAATAATAACACTGTGGCTATTGGTAGCTTGGCAACGGCTAGCGCTGCAGAAGCAACCACTGTCGGTTATAACTCAACAGCCTCTGGCCAAAATGCCTCTGCATTTGGTTCTGATACAACAGCCTCAGGAGTGAGCTCATTAGCGGTAGGTACGGGTTCAACAGCAAGTGCGGATAGCGCGGTTGCAATTGGTAATGATGCTAATGCTATTGCACAGAGTGCAGTAGCGATTGGGGAAAGTGCAAATGCGACAGGCAATTATTCAACAGCTGTTGGTGATTCATCAACTGCAAGTGGTTTACGTTCTGCTGCATTTGGGATCGATGCAAATGCAACAGCGGAGTCAGCATTAGCTGCGGGTGATTCTGCCATTTCTAGTGGTTATCGCTCAAATGCAGTAGGCTTTAACGCACAGGCTACGGCGGCAGAAGCGAATGCATTTGGTTCAAATGCAACCGCAACAGCTAATAGCTCCGTTGCATTAGGTACAAGTGCTACGGCAACGGCTGTTAATGCAGTAGCAGTGGGTGATTCAGCAGCCGCAAGTATTGATGGTTCTGTTGCTCTTGGTAACAATTCAACCACTTCTAATGCTGTGCCAACTTCTTCGGCGACAGTAAATGGTATTAGTTATAGTGGTTTTGCAGGCAGTTCCCCAGTTAGTGTTGTGAGTGTGGGATCAGTTGGCGCAGAGCGCCAAATTCAAAATGTAGCAGCAGGACAAGTCTCAGCAGATTCAACCGATGCGATCAACGGTTCACAGCTTTACTTAGTAGCGGAAGAAGCTGCGAAGAAATCCATTGTGGCAGCGGGTGAGAATATCAGTAGCGTAACTACCTCAACCTTAACCAATGGTTCTGTGGTTTATACCGTAAACGCAATTGATACCAATACGCAAGCCAGTGTGACATCAACGGATGGAACAGTGCTTGTGAGTGCTAGCACCAATGCAAATGGCACTACAAATTATGATTTAAGTGTTGATATTCCAACTTTTGAAAATGGCACTGAAACAACAATTAGTACGAATGAAAATGGTAGCCTGGTTATTAATGTAAACACAGGTTCTCTAAACAATAATGCAAATGGTTCAGTTGTTGCGGATACCACAAACGGTAATATAGCTACTGTTACAGATGTAGCAAATGCAATTAATAATTCTGGCTGGAATACCACTTTAAGTGATGGTTCTTCTGCGCAAATTAACCCAGGAGACACGCTTAATTACGTAAATGGTACGGGTACTACAGCAAATGTAAGTCAGAATGCAGATGGATCATATTCTGTAAGTTATGACGTTAATACAGCAAACACAACTACAGTAACCAATGGTAAAGTTGAAGCACCAACAGATGGGGCGAGTTATGTAAATGCAACGACTTTAGTGGAAACGATTAATAGTGCAGGTTGGAATCTTTTCCAAGAAACAGCTGAAGATGCAAACTTAAAAGATACCGTTACAGCGGGCGATAATGTTGTGTTTGCAAATGGCACTAATACGCAAGTCAATGTTACTAATGAAGGTAATACCACAACGATTAGCTACAGCGTTGAGGGAGACTTAACCAATATCACATCAATTACCAACAATAATGGTAGTACGAGTATTAGCTTAGGCAACAACACCGTAAACGTAAACAATGCAACGGTTAGCAATGTGGCAAATGGTACAAATGCAACAGATGCGGTGAATTTAGCACAGCTAAATGCAAGTAAAGTCGCGGTAGAAGCAGGTAACCATACCACGATCAGCACAACAACCAATGCTGACGGCTCAACGACCTATACTGTTAATGCAAACCACACAGTAGTGGAAGCAGGCACAAACGTTCAATTAAGCAGTAGCACGGATGGAAATGGCTTAACTACCTATAATGTAAGTGTCGCAGGTGATTTAACCAACATCACCTCAATCACGAACAATGCAGGTAACACCATTACAGTGGGTAACGGCACTACAATCACCAATACCAACGGCACAGCGGCGGTAGATCCAAACTCAAACGCAACGGATATTGCGACGATTGGTGACATTGTGAATACGATTAACAACGTAAGCTGGACGGTAGCCGGTAACGGTGCAGATGTTGAGAAGATTACAGCGGGCGAAGTGGTGAATTTTGTAGATGGTAACAACACCGTAGCGGTGGTGACTGCAAATGCAACCACAGGTGGTGCGGATGTGACTTACCATGTTGAGGGTGATTTAGCGAACATTACGTCAATCAGCAACAACAATGGCACAACCATCAGCTTAGGTAACAACACGGTTAACGTAAACAATGCAACGGTTAGCAATGTAGCGAATGGTACAAATGCAACAGATGCGGTGAATTTAGCACAGCTAAATGCAAGTAAAGTCGCGGTAGAAGCAGGTAACCATACCACGCTCAGCACAACAACCAATGCTGACGGTTCAACGACCTATACTGTTAATGCAAACCACACAGTAGTGGAAGCAGGCACAAACGTTCAATTAAGCAGTAGCACGGATGGAAATGGCTTAACTACCTATAATGTAAGTGTCGCAGGTGATTTAACCAACATCACCTCAATCACGAACAATGCAGGCAACACCATCACAGTGGGTAATGGCACTACAATCACCAATACCAACGGTACTGCGGCGGTAGATCCAAACTCAAACGCAACGGACATTGCGACGATTGGTGACATTGTGAATACGATTAACAACGTAAGCTGGACGGTAGCGGGTAATGGAGCAGATGTAGAGAACATTACAGCGGGCGAAGTGGTGAATTTTGTAGATGGTAACAACACCGTAGCGGTGGTAACTGCAAATGCAAGCACAGGTGGCGCGGATGTGACTTATAACGTTGAGGGTGACTTAACGAACATTACGTCAATCAGCAACAACAATGGCACAACCATCAGCTTAGGTAACAACACCGTAAACGTAAACAATGCAACAATTAGCAATGTGGCGAATGGTACAAATGCAACAGATGCGGTGAATTTAGCACAGCTAAATGCAAGTAAAGTCGCGGTAGAAGCAGGTAACCATACCACGATCAGCACAACAACCAATGCTGACGGTTCAACGACCTATACTGTTAATGCAAACCACACAGCAGTGGAAGCCGGCACAAACGTTCAATTAAGCAGTAGCACGGATGGAAATGGCTTAACTACCTATAATGTAAGTGTCGCAGGTGATTTAACCAACATCACATCAATTACTAACAACGCAGGTAACACCATCACAGTGGGTAATGGCACTACAATCACCAATACCAACGGTACTGCGGCGGTAGATCCAAACTCAAACGCAACGGACATTGCGACGATTGGTGACCTTGTGAATACGATTAACAACGTAAGCTGGTTAGTAGCGGGTAATGGCGAGATTAAAGAGAACATTACCGCGGGTGAAGTGGTGAACTTTGTAGATGGTAACAACACCGTAGCGGTGGTGACTGCAAATGCAACCACAGGTGGCGCGGATGTGACTTACCACGTTGAGGGAGACTTAACGAACATTACGTCAATCAGCAACAACAATGGCACAACCATTAGCTTAGGTAACAATACTGTTAACGTAAACAACGCAACGGTTAGCAATGTAGCGAATGGTACAAATGCAACAGATGCGGTGAATTTAGCACAGCTAAATGCAAGTAAAGTCGCGGTAGAAGCCGGTAACCATACCACGATCAGCACAACAACCAATGCTGATGGCTCAACGACCTATACTGTTAATGCAAACCACACAGTAGTGGAAGCAGGCACAAACGTTCAATTAAGCAGTAGCACGGATGGAAATGGCTTAACTACCTATAATGTAAGTGTCGCAGGTGATTTAACCAACATCACCTCAATCACGAACAATGCAGGCAACACCATCACAGTGGGTAATGGCACTACAATCACCAATACCAACGGTACTGCGGCGGTAGATCCAAACTCAAATGCGACCGATATTGCGACGATTGGTGATATTGTTAACACGATTAACAATGTAAGCTGGACAGTCGCAGGTAACGGAGAAGACGTAGAGAAAATTACTGCGGGCGAAGTGGTGAACTTTGTAAACGGCAACAACACCGTAGCGGTGGTGACTGCAAATGC